>NZ_JAHEOJ010000010.1 GCF_018595715.1 Glaciecola sp. XM2 | reverse complement strand
CAACAGCGGTGTATTAAGACGAAGCGCCTCAACGCAGTTGAGAGTCTTTCGCAGTGTTAATGTCTGGCGACAATAGCGATACGGTACCACCTGACCTGTAACAGGGCGAGCCATTCCGAACTCAGAAGTGAAACGTATTAGCGGCGATGGTAGTGTGGGGATTCCCCATGTGAGAGTAGCACATCGCCAGACTCCCATACCAAGC
>NZ_JAHEOJ010000009.1 GCF_018595715.1 Glaciecola sp. XM2 | reverse complement strand
GTAAATAAAAATAGTACCTATAAGGACAAAACATGAGCGTCTTAATAATCTTAATTTTGTCGATGAACATAAATGGGGAAACAAATCAATTATATAGTGCTGGGGAGGTTTCAGAGGGCAAATGGTTTTGTCAGACTGAATTTGAAGTCACAAATGTGAATTATTCGTTTTTTCTTACAATTGAGTTTATAAAAAACAAAAAGGCATATGTACAAGAGGGTGAGATAATAGCAAAAAGCGAAGGATCTGATGCTTTTAACGAAAGCTTAAAATATAGGATACTCTCTGATTATATAACAAAAGATAATATGGTTTTATCTACGTTAAAGTCATTTGAATTGTTGCAAGTGTCTAAAAATACTAAATTTTTTCCTTCAGAACTCATCGATCAAATGAAAATCGTTGGAACAAAAAGTACGTCAACTCTTGAAGATATAACTGAAACAACTTTTAAAAGCGTCGGAAACGACGGTTCGATTTATAACTGTGAAAAAATTGCTAATTAAATGGGGATCAAGCGGTTAGGTTCATCCTGCACCTTTGCGCGATCTGCTGATGAGACAAGCCGTTACTGGTATTGCCATACGTATTACGTTGTTGGGAGACTCGATGGCGTTAGTCGTACAATTGGCTCTGCGAATTGTCCTAAGGGTAGTTAAATAATTTGTTTAGGTTCTTACCAG
>NZ_JAHEOJ010000001.1 GCF_018595715.1 Glaciecola sp. XM2 | reverse complement strand
CTGGTAAGAACCTAAACAAATTATTTAACTACCCTTAGGACAATTCGCAGAGCCAATTGTACGACTAACGCCATCGAGTCTCCCAACAACGTAATGCGTATGGCAATATCAGTAACGGCTTGTCTCATCAGCAGATCGCGCAAAGGTGCAGGATGAACCTAACCGCATTATCCTTTGTTATATAATCAGAGAGTATCCTATATTTTAAGCTTTCGTTAAAAGCATCAGATCCTTCGCTTTTTGCTATTATCTCATCCTCTTGTACATATGCCTTTTTGTTTTTTATAAACTCAATTGTAAGAAAAAACGAATAATTCACATTTGTGACTTCCAATTCACTCTGACAAAGCCATTTGCCCTCTGAAACCTCCCCAGCACCATATAATTGATTTGTTTCCCCATTTATGTTCATCGACAAAATTAAGATTATTAAGACGCTCATGTTTTGTCCTTATAGGTACTATTTTTATTTAC
>NZ_JAHEOJ010000008.1 GCF_018595715.1 Glaciecola sp. XM2 | reverse complement strand
AAGTCGTAACAAGGTAACCCTAGGGGAACCTGGGGTTGGATCACCTCCTTACCACAAAGTTAGTAGATGTTTTTGACGACGTGCTCACACAGATTGTTTTGTTATAGATAGTAAAGAGAACCACCCTACACCGCGAGGTAAGATGGGGCTATAGCTCAGCTGGGAGAGCGCCTGCCTTGCACGCAGGAGGTCAGCAGTTCGATCCTGCTTAGCTCCACCACTTGCTTAGAAAGCAGGCTTGTAGCTCAGCTGGTTAGAGCGCACCCCTGATAAGGGTGAGGTCGGCAGTTCAAGTCTGCCCAAGCCTACCAATACGTGATAGTCAAACGCGCGGTAGTCAAACGGTGGTGTGGTCGGTAAAACCTTAATGAATGAGGTCTGTAGTAGAGATTATTCATTAGGGTTTTTTTAAGCCTTAACATGTGGCGTTTATCGCGACATGGCTCTTTAACAATTTGGAAAGCTGATAATTAGTAATCAATATTTAACGAAAGAGTAACTGATTAAATAGTATCTAAGG
>NZ_JAHEOJ010000007.1 GCF_018595715.1 Glaciecola sp. XM2 | reverse complement strand
TGCCCCAGTACACCAACAGGATCATTTGAGTAAAACCGCCCAATCACTGGATCATAATACCGAGCCTGCATATAAACCAGCCCCGTATCACTGTCGCTGATATGCCCTGTATAGCCTTGGTCATCCTTATTGCCATTTGGGTTATCTAAGGTTTCACCAAACGGCGTGTAACGCTCTTTCCAAACAATATTCCCTGTCTGGTC
>NZ_JAHEOJ010000006.1 GCF_018595715.1 Glaciecola sp. XM2 | reverse complement strand
ACGCCGCGTTAAGCAAGTTGTGAGTAGCAATGGCAGTACAAAAATCACGTATTCTGTTTACAGTCAGGGTGGTACACTGCTACATCGCCACAACGTAAGTGACAATAACAAAACCGATTATATTCCGCTAGGCGGCTCAAGTACCGGCAGTATAAGGCTTGAAGATGGCGCACCTCGTTATGTGCATGTAGACCATTTAGGCAGTCCAGTAGCAGAAAC
>NZ_JAHEOJ010000005.1 GCF_018595715.1 Glaciecola sp. XM2 | reverse complement strand
TGACATTAACGAAATGATGGCGCCTCAAGCGCCAGAAGCACCTGAGCCGGTCATCGCCGAAAGCTCTGATATTAATGAAATGATGGCACCTCAAGGGCCAGAAGCACCTGAGCCGGTGATAGCCGAAAGCTCTGACATTAACGAAATGATGGCGCCTCAAGCGCCAGAAGCACCTGAGCCGGTCATCGCCGAAAGCTCTGATATTAA
>NZ_JAHEOJ010000004.1 GCF_018595715.1 Glaciecola sp. XM2 | reverse complement strand
CTACATGCACATAACGAGGTGCGCCATCTTCAAGCCTTATACTGCCGGTACTTGAGCCGCCTAGCGGGATATAATCGGTTTTCTTATTGTCACTTACGTTGTGGCGATGTAGCAGTGTACCACCCTGACTGTAAACAGAATACTTGATTTTTGTACTGCCATTGCTACTCACAACTTGCTTAACATTGCATTTGGTTTGGCCATTGGCACCGTTTTGACACTGGGCGTAGTACCTGTTTTATATTCGGTGTTGTTCAACATAAAAAGAGAGCAAGCATGACCATAAGCTACCATACAAGCGACGATATTCTAAGCAGCACCACCGCGGTTGCCTTGCTCGAA
>NZ_JAHEOJ010000003.1 GCF_018595715.1 Glaciecola sp. XM2 | reverse complement strand
AAGTCGTAACAAGGTAACCCTAGGGGAACCTGGGGTTGGATCACCTCCTTACCACAAAGTTAGTAGATGTTTTTGACGACGTGCTCACACAGATTTTCTTGTTATTAAATGTCTTCGTAAGAAGATACTTAAGGGCAATGTTCTTTAACAATTTGGAAAGCTGATAATTAGTAATCAATATTTAACGAAAGAGTAACTGATTAAATAGTATCTAAGGTAACTTAGATAAGGTTTTT
>NZ_JAHEOJ010000002.1 GCF_018595715.1 Glaciecola sp. XM2 | reverse complement strand
GCCACTTAGGTGTTGTATGGTTAAGCCTTACGGGCAATTAGTACAGGTTAGCTTAACGCCTTACAACGCTTCCACACCCTGCCTATCAACGTCGTCGTCTTCAACAACCCTTCAAAGAGATTAAATCTCTAGGGATGACTCATCTTTGGGCCGGCTTCCCGCTTAGATGCTTTCAGCGGTTATCCGTTCCGAACGTAGCTACTGGGCAATGCAATTGGCATCACAACCCAAACACCAGCGGTTCGTCCACTCCGGTCCTCTCGTACTAGGAGCAGCTCCCATCAATCATCCAACGCCCACACCAGATAGGGACCGAACTGTCTCACGACGTTCTAAACCCAGCTCGCGTACCACTTTAAATGGCGAACAGCCATACCCTTGGGACCGACTTCAGCCCCAGGATGTGATGAGCCGACATCGAGGTGCCAAACACCGCCGTCGATATGAACTCTTGGGCGGTATCAGCCTGTTATCCCCGGAGTACCTTTTATCCGTTGAGCGATGGCCCTTCCATTCAGAACCACCGGATCACTATGACCTACTTTCGTACCTGCTCGACGTGTCTGTCTCGCAGTTAAGCTGGCTTATGCCATTGCACTAACCTCCTGATGTCCGACCAGGATTAGCCAACCTTCGTGCTCCTCCGTTACGCTTTGGGAGGAGACCGCCCCAGTCAAACTACCCACCAGACACTGTCCACAATCCCGATAAGGGACCAATGTTAGAACATCAAACATACAAGGGTGGTATTTCAAGGGCAGCTCCACGTCATCTGGCGACAACGCTTCATAGCCTCCCACCTATCCTACACATGTAGGGTCAATGTTCAGTGCCAAGCTGTAGTAAAGGTTCACGGGGTCTTTCCGTCTAGGTGCGGGTACACAGCATCTTCACTGCAATTTCAATTTCACTGAGTCTCGGGTGGAGACAGCGTGGCCATGGTTACACCATTCGTGCAGGTCGGAACTTACCCGACAAGGAATTTCGCTACCTTAGGACCGTTATAGTTACGGCCGCCGTTTACCGGGGCTTCGATCAAGAGCTTCGCTTACGCTAACCCCATCAATTAACCTTCCGGCACCGGGCAGGTGTCACACCGTATACGTCATCTTTCGATTTAGCACAGTGCTGTGTTTTTAATAAACAGTCCCAGCCACCTGGTCACTGCGGCCCTCAAACGCTTAGGAAGCAAGTTCCATCACGTCCAAGGGCGTACCTTCTCCCGAAGTTACGGTACAATTTTGCCGAGTTCCTTCACCCGAGTTCTCTCAAGCGCCTTAGTATTCTCTACCTGACCACCTGTGTCGGTTTGGGGTACGGTTCGCTATATCATAAGTTTAGAGGCTTTTCCTGGAAGCAGGGTATTTGCTACTTCAACTCCTTAGAGTCTCGTCTCGTGTCTCAGGCATGTAGTTGACCGGATTTTCCTAATCAACAACCCTACGCACTTTCACTTGGACTACCAACGCCAAGCTAGCATAACCTTCTCCGTCCCCCCATAACTGATATAACAAGTACGGAAATATTAATCCGTTTCCCATCGACTACGCATTTCTGCCTCGCCTTAGGGGCCGACTTACCCTGCCCTGATTAGCATGGGACAGGAAACCTTGGTCTTCCGGCGTGGGGGTTTTTCACCCCCATTATCGTTACTCATGTCAGCATTCGCACTTGTGATATGTCCAGCATGCCTCCCGGCACACCTTCATCCACTTACACAACGCTCCCCTACCACTCATACATAGTATGAATCCGCAGCTTCGGTATATTGCTTAGCCCCGTTACATCTTCCGCGCAGGCCGACTCGACTAGTGAGCTATTACGCTTTCTTTAAAGGGTGGCTGCTTCTAAGCCAACCTCCTAGCTGTCTTAGCCTTCCCACATCGTTTCCCACTTAGCAATATTTTGGGACCTTAGCTGGCGGTCTGGGTTGTTTCCCTCTTCACGACGGACGTTAGCACCCGCCGTGTGTCTCCCGGATAGCACTCATCGGTATTCGGAGTTTGCAAAGGGTTGGTAAGTCGGGATGACCCCCTAGCCTTAACAGTGCTCTACCCCCAATGGTGTTCGTCCGAGGCTCTACCTAAATAGATTTCGGGGAGAACCAGCTATCTCCCGGTTTGATTGGCCTTTCACCCCCAGCCACAAGTCATCCCCTGACTTTTCAACGTCAGTGGGTTCGGTCCTCCAGTTGATGTTACTCAACCTTCAACCTGCCCATGGCTAGATCACCGGGTTTCGGGTCTATACCTAGCAACTCAACGCGCAGTTAACACTCGCTTTCGCTACGGCTCCCCTAATCGGTTAACCTCGCTACTAAATATAAGTCGCTGACCCATTATACAAAAGGTACGCAATCACCCAACAAGTGGGCTCTCACTGCTTGTACGTATACGGTTTCAGGTTCTATTTCACTCCCCTCACAGGGGTTCTTTTCGCCTTTCCCTCACGGTACTAGTTCACTATCGGTCAGTTAGGAGTATTTAGCCTTGGAGGATGGTCCCCCCATCTTCAGTCAAGATAACACGTGTCCCGACCTACTTAATATGGCAACTATGTCTCTTCGTGTACGGGGCTATCACCCTGTATCGCTGTGCTTCCCAACACATTCCACTAACACATAATTACTCGGCTGCTCCCCGTTCGCTCGCCGCTACTAGGAGAATCTCGGTTGATTTCTTTTCCTAAGGGTACTTAGATGTTTCAGTTCCCCTCGTTTGCCTCTACAAGCTATGTATTCACTTGCAGATACCGCCGAAGCGGTGGGTTTCCCCATTCGGACATCTGTGGCTCAAATGCGTTTTGTCAGCTCACCACAGCTTTTCGCAGACTTACACGTCCTTCATCGCCTCTAACTGCCTAGGCATCCACCGTATACGCTTAGTCACTTAACCATACAACCCTAAATAGCCTAAGCCATTTTAAACACCCGCCTTTTGAATTCGGATATTATTGGGTAAGGCAATGTAGCTTCTCTTAACGCCGTCAAAAGACCTACCTCACCTTGCGCAAGATTGTCATCTGGCTAACGCCAGCTAAAAATTTGCACTGCATGCATGACAAGTTTTGCTAATCATATTTCGTCTTACTTTTCTAAGTCCTAAGACTTAGCCAAGCAACACATTGTCAGATAGAGTAGCGGTTGAAAAAACCTTATCTAAGTT
>NZ_JAHEOJ010000028.1:248752-280115 GCF_018595715.1 Glaciecola sp. XM2 | reverse complement strand
TAGTGTGGGGATTCCCCATGTGAGAGTAGCACATCGCCAGACTCCCATACCAAGCCCTAGCATTATGCTGGGGCTTTTTTATTGCCTGTAATATTTTTTCTTAGTAGTCGGTTTGATTATCATAAAAAGTCCTACATACAAGCTGAGCGACCCGTTCATTAAATTTTCGCGTTCGAGTAACGAAAGATAGAAAAACTTAGGGATTCAATGGTACTCTTTCATATAATTTAAAAACATGTATTTATAAGAGTAAGGGTTTTTAATGAACTTACCTAGTGTCTTGCGTTTTGCTTTATTGGCAGGTATATACATTTTTCCAACCGTTGGCTATGCAAATGATGATGTGAATCAATTTATCGAGCAAGTCGGCGTGGTTGTATATGATTGCCCTGCTGATGAATATAGGGAGCAGCTCGATCAATATTTGGCATCTGATGCCATTACGACGCAACAGCGTTTCCAATTAACAACACTTCTTTCTCATTATCAAAATTGTAACGGTCAAGGTACTCAAGCATATGAAGTATTAACGCAATTGATAGAGGATTCTCGAGCAACAAAAGACGCTCAATATTACGCATCGGCATATTATCAAATTGGGTTCACCTACGATGTCAAAGAAATGCCAGAGCGCTGCGAATATTATGCTGAAGCGCTACGATTGGCAGTTAATAAATTTCCTGATATCGAACTCAGTGCGAAACTAGGCTTGATTGTAAATGCTTGTCCAAATACTGGCTATAAAACGGAAGGAGAGAAACTAGCTGCGCTATTTGCTACAGTCGAGGAATATTCAGGTTCCGAAAATCACCGCGCCTTAGCACATATACACAATAATATTGGTTTGTATTTTGGTAGGCAATATCAACAGGTATTAGCCGCTGAGCAGTTTCTAAAAGCTTATGAGATAGGCTCAAATGTTTATACCAGCTCTAACCGCCTATCTATTCTGATTAGTGCCTTGTCAGCGTTACTTGCTAGCGGTCAGTATGATCGGGTCAAAGAAGCGCTAGAAGAGTTCGAAAGGGTCAATCAAGAGGTAGACACAACGCTAACCAACTTTTGGTATTACTTGGCTAAAACCGGTTATCACTACCGAGTAGGCGAGATTGCAGAATTGGAGGAAGCACTCGTACCATTTGGTGCACTTGTAAAAAGATTCAATAACGCTTTCTATAATGGTATTCATGGTTGGTATAGCGCTGTGCCATGTTTAGTAAGAGAAGACCTTGTTTGTTTAAAAGCGTTTGTTGAAAATGAGGGTAGTTTGGTACGGCCCCAGAAGCCGTATGCAAATTATGAATACTATAAATTTATGATGCGAAGTTATTTATTGCTGGGAGATACTGAGGCCGCAAAGGAAGCGTTTGAGCTGATCGTAGATAGATTAGATACTATTAGACAAAACAATGAACAGTTCACGAGAGTTTTGGGCATTGCCAATTTATACAGTCAAATCTATGTGCTGGAAACTGAAGTTGAGGCCGCAGAACGAAGACGAAAGCAAATCATATACACGTTGATAGTGATTTCAATCATCATGCTATCAATCGCTGCGTTTTTTTGGCGAAAACGTCATTTAGCGACGATGGCTTTAGATCCAGTCACTCAAGTATTAAATAGTAAGACCGCTATAAACCGCATAATGAACGTAGACAAGCCTAGCCAAGATAAAACAAATGCCTTAGCCATTTTTGATCTTGGTAACTTTAGAGAAGTTAATCGCCAGGTGGGTTCTACAAAAGGTGACTATGTCCTTAGAAAGATTGCTGAAACCCTATCGAAGGTAACGCGAGACTCAGATGTCTTAGGTCGGTTTGCACCAGAGCAATTTATTTTATGTTTATGTGACATTGAAGAAGACTCTGCAAAATCCTTTTTTGAACGTGTTCAGACTGCATTAGAAAATACGTTTTTAGATGGCCAGCACGGTGTGGATATTAGTATTCGTTCTAGCATGAGTATATATATATCAAATGACAACTTTCACGATCTCGACACCGTGTTAGATGACATGTTGTTGTCCCTTAGTTTAAATGGGTCCAAATAGTCTGAAATCAGCGCTAATAAAGCCTTCTTAAGACGCACTCGATCCTCTTACCTCTAAGGGACAGTGTTGCAGCAGGCTTTTTTCTTCTCGGATGCCTAAAAACATTTTGGCAGCGGCTTTTCCGCGATCAAAACTAGACTGTGTAGGGCTAGTCAATGCCGGTGTAGCGTCTTGTCCTTCGATGGTATTGTCAAACCCTATCACCTTTAACTTATCAGGGACCGGTATCCCTAAATCCTTCGCCGCTCTTATAGCATTGAGCGCTAAACAATCTGTCATGCAAAGTAAAACATCAGCTTTGTCATTTTGCTTCAAGATGTACTTAGCCGTTTCATAAGCGAGAAAGCTATTATTATTAGGAATGCTCCAAATGTTTGAGTGTGGTAGCGCTACACGTTTTTGTTTAAAAGCACTTCGATAGCCTTTGAGTCGTTCAAGCATAATGTTTGTTGGGTCCGTTTTCATAGCAGCGTCTTTGAGGCTAACAGTGGTTGAAGCATCAGCGATATTCAGACCCAGAATGACAACCTTCCCAGAGAACATGGTCAATGCGTGGTGAGCGCAATCATATGCCGCTTTGCGGTTATCGATATTGATAGTGGTAGAGCGTTTCAATAGACAATCTATCGCTATAACTGCTTTTTTATAATGAGCAAGTTCATCAATTCTATCTTGTGGAATCCATTGGTAAACAATGAAACCTTCCACAAAGTTTACAATATGTCTTAATGTTTGATCTGATGATAAAAAAAGCAGATTGTAATGATGCTTATCAAACACATTTGATAGACCTTGTAACATGTAGTGACTGACCGGATCAGATAGTAAAAAGTTAGTAGGATGTGGCGTGATCACGCCAATAAGCTTTGTTTTGGCGGTGCGTCTTTGGCGAAACTCAGCTTGCGGCCCACTGTACCCCATGCTTTTGCATGCCAATAGAATATCTTCCCGTAGCTCCATTGATAGCTGCGATGGGCGATTAAAGGCATTTGAAATAGTAGCACTGGATACACCTATTTTTTCTGCTACTTGTTTAAGTGTTAGGGGCCTTGCTCGTTTAAAGGTCATAAAAATCCGGATAAAAACCGATTTCGTAATTTAAACATAGCTGTTTTTTCGATATTTGCACGCTGTAGAAAGCATGCAAAATGCCTTTAGGATTAACTTACATGATAGTTATGACAATCAAATTGGCGAGAAATATACAAAGTGCTAAAAACCTCAGCGACGACAGCCTAGTGACTGCGGTGTTTTGACATAGCCATTGAGGACAGTGTTTTTAATGTCTTGCCTAGTAAGGTGCTATGAGTTACCTCTAACAGTTCATCAACTTCCAGCAGTAATTGGCGGGTTTTCTCGTCACCGAGTTCTTTGCAATGCTCGGCGAGCTCACTGACCTCAGCTCTTAACTCGTGCAACTTATTGTCTATATGTTTCATACGTTCTCCTATAGTCGCTAAATTACGCTTTTTTTTAAAATTTAAAATCAGTCAATTTCGCAAATGCTGAGCTTTTAATTCGAAAAAAATTGATTATTTTATTCTAGATATATTAATTAGTTTGCTTACGAAGCTTTCCTACATAGGCTAAACTCTCGTTGCAGATTCAAACTCATGAAAATAAGGTTGTAGTGATGGTGCAAGGTGGTTTAAGCAAAATGCGAGTAAAGGCCGATGAACAGGGTCGTGTTAGCTATGTTTTACCTGTGGGTGACAACGATGTGGAAATGAATCCGCTAATAGGCAGGCTTGTAAAGCTTGAGAGCACCGGCGTGATCAAGTGCGTTCACTGCGACAGAGTCACAAAAAAGAGTTTTAATCAGGGATATTGTTATCCATGTTTAATTAGCCTCGCGCAATGCGACAGTTGCATAATTAAACCAGAACAATGTCATTATCATGAAGGCACTTGTAGGGAGCCTGAGTGGGGGGAAGCGCACTGTTTACAGTCACACTTTGTCTACCTAGCAAATACGGGTGCTGCTAAAGTGGGCATTACGCGTCATGCAGGCGTTGGTATTTCTTCGCGATGGATAGACCAAGGAGCATCGGCGGCATTGCCTATTTTTAGAGTCTCTGAACGTAAGCTGAGCGGCTTGGTTGAAACGGCTCTTGCTAAACATATCAGTGATAAAACGAATTGGCGAGTAATGTTAAAAGGCGAAATACCCACTATCGATTTAGCACAAGTGAAGCAAGAGTTACTTGAAAAGGCATCTTCAGAACTCCTTGAGCTCGAGCAGACTTATGGTTTGCAAGCGATATCGGCTATGGAGTCAGAGCAACTCGATATCTCCTACCCAGTAACTCAATACCCTGAAAAAATTAAATCCATTAACTTAGACAAGACGCCAGAGTTTAGTGGCACACTGTTGGGGATTAAAGGCCAATATTGGATGCTCGACGGCGATCGCGTGATCAATATGCGCAAGTACGCTGGGTATCAGGTTAGTCTTAGTTACGAGTAAAATGGGTCTTCAAACTATTTGTTTGGTTGAGATAAAGGCTGGATTTCAACCGGCAAACGATTGCTGGCTATGGATTTTGAAAAGCGGGCGCCTACTTTGGTTAATTAAACCAATGACTCATATGTGAAAGAAGACATTTTGTAAATGCATTACCTGAACATGTGTCAATGCTCATCAAATAATGACTTATTTCTGATGTACTTTCGCATGTAATGGTAAGTGATTGGCCTGAGTATCCAACTGTGTAAAGATTTAAAAAAGCGCTCGTGGGTAGGTGTGTTTTCATATATCTGATCGTCATGCAGCCACAGCATTTTGCCAACATGCCAAAAATAATAGGGAAATGGCGGCATAAAGGTCACTATGTCCAAATCACAGCAAATACGGTAGGTCTTGTGGTGTAAAAGATAGTTTTTGTACCATGAGCGACTGCCCACAGCAGGTTGGCCAAAGGTCACCACGCGTTTAACAGCTTTGGCATTTTTTCTTTCAAAATAATCGGCCATTAACACAGCTACTGCACCGCCTGTCGAATGTCCGATAAATGTGAAACGTTTTCCTTCTTGTCGCAGAGGCTCTAACACTTTTACGAGTAGTTCTCGCAATGGCAGTGCTTGGTCAATATTCTTTGTGCTTGAATACATTGGTTGACTGATTAGTCTGCTAAATCCCCAGTGAACATAGAATTGCTGATCCATTTGTTGGATCTTTGTGGGTAGAAATACCAAGTTTGCCAACCAGTCTCTAATACTCAATGAACCTCTAAATACTACGATGGCCTCTTTTTTATTCTCCATCCACAGAATTCTTACGCTCATCTGGCCATATTTGTCGACTAATTGACGTTCGTGAAATGGTTTTAGTGCAAGATTGTATTTTGCATCAGCGTCTGGGTAGGCGAGTTGGCATAGAATGGCATATCGCTCATATTGATAGCGTTTCAGCTTTTTCATGGCAAATTGTAGCAACTAACTTTGTGCCGCCTTTCGAACAAAACGAAACCACAAATTTTTATATTAATACAAAGAAACTATATCGTTTTTGTTTCAGTGATATTACGGTTCTTATGTTCTCATGTTAAAACAGAAAATCAGTTGGTATGCCAATAGCCGATAAGCACTGATTTTAGTGCAAAAAACTGTTTAGTGCAGGTTTATGTATTTGGCAGCAGAGCTAGACCTGGTGGGACTCGCCTATGAGCCGGAACACAATTTTTGGAATCGTTTATTATAGAATGGTACCAGAGGCCGGACTTGAACCGGCACAGTATTACTACCGGCGGATTTTGAATCCGCTGCGTCTACCAATTTCGCCACTCTGGCATCGTGGGAAGTGCTTCTTTCGAAGTTGGGCATTATAGCTATATGCATCTGTGTATCAAGCATTATTTACAACTCAATGGTTTATTTGTAGACATGCTGAGCGCTCTGTTGCTTCGCTGAATTAAAATAATGATACACTATCGTTTTGATTAATCTCCTAGTAAAAAGGTAAATGAATGAATTCAAACGTTTCATCGCGGGCTGGCTTTTTTCGACGTTTAGCGGCTATGGTATACGATACGTTAATCGCTGTTGCAATTGGTATGTTGTCTGCCCTAGTCTTTATTGCGATTTTAACAGCATTATTGGAAACAGGAGTGTTGCCCAAGCTAGGATTTGAACATGTAAGTGACCTAGTGCAACAAAACTGGGTGTACAAAACCGTTATTCAGGTTTGGGTTGTATGTTGGGTGAGCACGTTTTTCCTTTGGTTTTGGAAGAATGGGGGGCAAACCTTGGGCATGCGCGCGTGGCGTATTCGTATCTTCAATTTAAAAGAGCATGAGCCTGTAGGGTACAAGCGCCTCTTTATAAGACTCATAGGCTCTTTGGGCGGCTTAGGAACGTTGCTTGTGTTGTTAGACTTTAAAAATAAGCTAGCCTTACAAGACAGACTGACTAACACCGAAGTGCTCGTGTTAACTAAAGAAGAAAATCACCATAGAGCTTGGTAGTTACTGACGTTTGAGTAATATCGCTGAAATCATCGCGAACAGTATACTGGGAATAACCGCACCTAATATCGGTGGCAACTGAAATACTAAGCTAACTTGTCCAAAGACCTCATTTGAAATGAAGAACCCGAAACCCGCAAGCACACCCATAATAGTTCTTGCGCCCATAGTGACGCTTCTTAACGGGCCAAAAATAAAAGACATTGCTAGCAACAGCATTACCGCGACTGAAAAGGGTTGGAATATTTTCCGCCACAGTGCAAGCTCATATCGTGAGGCATCTTGTCCGTTGTTTTCAAGGTAACCTACGTAATCTAACAATCCGCGTATCGATAGCGCCTCAGGTTTTATTGCGACTATGCCTAATTTGTCAGGTGTTAAACTACTGTCCCATTGAAGTTCTGGCAATGATATTCGGTCTATTTGCCTTTCACCAAAATCCATAATCGTGACATCGGTGAGGATCCAGTTCCGCTGGGTGAAGTCGGCAGATTGCGCTGTCATGATTTGCGTAAGATTGAGGCTGTCATCAAATTTGTAGACTTCAATATCTCTTAAACTGTCTTGGTCTATCACTTGTGAAATACTCACAAAGTCATTGCCATCTTTCGCCCAAGTGACATTATCTGACGAGAGTACACTTCCTCCCGACAGCGCTTGGGTTCGAAGTTCTTTCGCTTTTGTCTCGCTTGGTGGCGTAATAAACTCACCAATTGCCATCATCGCTATAATGATAAGCACAACCGATTTCATTGATGAGAGGGTGATGTTAGTTCTGCTTAAACCAGAGGCCTGCATAACAACAAGTTCACTACTTTGTGCCAATAGCCCCATGCCGATGAGCGCCCCTAACAGCGTTGCCATGGGTAAAAACAGCTCAATTTCTCTCGGAAGACTCAAAAATACGTACAGCGCGGCAATGGTCATATCGTAATCGCCTTGACCGATACGACGTAATTGCTCCACAAACTTAATAAGAGCGCTTAAGCCCACCAACACGCTTAAGGTAACGGCAATCGTGCTTAGCAATGTGCGTGCAATGTACAAGTCTATAATTTTAAACATGTTTTTGCCTCAAGAACATTTGCCGTAATACGACTCCGGTTTTGCGATCTCGAGCAATTAGCCCTATTCCAACCAAGAGCATTACAACGTGTACCCACCACAACCCAAGAAAACTAGGTAAATTCCCATCTTCCATGATGCGACGAGAGGCAAGTAACAGCAAAAAATAGCCAAGATAAAGCAGTAGTGCCGGGAACATTTTGCCGAATCGGCCCTGTCTAGGGTCAACAGCACTTAATGGCACGGCAATTAGCACTAAAAAAGGTAAAGATAGCGGTATCGCTATTCGCCATTGCAACTCAGCTGATGCCTCAATAGTGTCCATTTTCCAAAGCTCAGCAGTAGAAGCTGCAACGAGTTTACGGCCTTCTTGCTCTCGGTTCGGTGGTGTGATTGTTACCGTATACTCATCAAAGTTGACGATTTGATAATTGTTTTCATTGCGTTTTCCATCATATTGGTTACCGGCCGAAAGCACTAAGGTTTGCTCTCCAAACGCACTTTCTTGAATGCGGCCTTGCTCTGCATAAATAAGATGTACGCCATCG
Source organism: Glaciecola sp. XM2 (assembly GCF_018595715.1). Taxonomy (GTDB): domain Bacteria; phylum Pseudomonadota; class Gammaproteobacteria; order Enterobacterales; family Alteromonadaceae; genus Glaciecola. Next base: position 271,989 of record NZ_JAHEOJ010000028.1, on the reverse strand, counting down.
TTATCTTTTGTGCGCTGAGATAAAAAGACTTTTTGTAGGTTATCTGATTGAGTGTCGTGAACAAAAATCACCGCTTTACTATCGCCCGTTTGCTGAAATCTGCCTGGCACTACTGCTGCAATACCAGAGCTAGCAGCAGCATCTTCTTTCAATTGGTATTCTTTTTCTAACGCGAGGGGGGCTAAGTATAGGGTCACAACAGCGGTAATAGCTGCAATTACTAGCGAAAAGAAAAGTGTGACACGAGTCACGTACCATTCGCTTACACCGCACGCCCTTAACACGGTCATTTCACTTTCAACATACATCCGTCCATGAGCTAACATCACGCCTAAAAACAAGCTGATAGGCAATACTAAGGATGCTAGTACGGGGCTATATAAGGTAATAAAGCCCACGATGAGGTCTGCTGGGACATTACCGTCGGTTGCGTCGCCCAAAACACGCACAAATCTCAAAGTAATGAAAATAGTCATTAGTATGAAAAATACGGCGATCTGTGATTTAAAGGTTTCTCGCAGGAGATATCTAAAAATAAGCATTCTGGCGTCTTTCTTTTTTTATAAAATAGTCGTTTTTGGTGGCAAGGCGGCAATATTTCAGTAAACTTAGCATTTGTATATGTTTTAGTTAATTATTGCCCTTTGGTTTGTGAAGTGTAGCACATAAAAATCCGCTACATATAGGCAAACAGCGCTTAAGTATGCGAGTTGCTGAGGTTCATGAACAAAGTTTCTAGTTTGGGCAACATCATAATGAAAAGGGGATAACATGGAATTTGGCGTAAAAAGCGGCAGTCCGGAAAAACAGCGCAGTGCATGTATCGTCGTAGGTGTATTTGAGCCTCGACGTCTTACACCCGTTGCAGAGCAGCTCGATGAAGTCAGCGAAGGTTATATTAGTAATCTAATTAGGCGCGGCGATTTAGAGGGTAAAGCTGGACAGATGTTGTTGCTCCACCATGTTCCGAATGTGCTAAGTGAACGAGTGCTATTGGTCGGCTGCGGAAAGGAGCGCGAGTTAAATGAGCGCCAGTACAAACAAATTGTTGCGAAGACGATTCAAACCCTTAACGAAACCGGTTCGATGGAAGCGGTAAGCTTCTTAACCGAGTTGCATGTTAGAGGACGTGACACATATTGGAAAGTGCGCCAGGCAGTAGAAGCAGCAAACAACTCTGTTTATACCTTTTTGCAGCTTAAAACGAAAAAAGGTGAACCTCGTCGTCCACTACGTAAAATGGTCTTCAACGTGCCTACACGAAGAGACTTAACGTTAGGCGAGCGTGCCATTGAGCATGCTCAAGCAATTAGCGTAGGTGTGAAAGTTGCCAAAGACGTGGCGAATATGCCCCCGAATATCTGCAATCCCAAGTATTTAAATGAACAGGCAGCATCGCTTGTTGAGCAATACGATACCCTGTCATTAGAAACTATTGGTGAAGCTAAAATGGCTGAGTTGGGCATGAACTCATATTTAGCCGTCGGGAGAGGCTCAGCAAACGAATCCATAATGACCATTATTTCGCATAAGGGCGCGGCCGATGACCAAGCGCCCATTGTGATTGTGGGCAAGGGCATTACCTTTGACTCTGGCGGTATTTCCATTAAGCCAAGTGAGGCTATGGATGAAATGAAATATGATATGGGTGGCGCAGCCGCTGTATTAGGTCTGATGCATTCTGTCGCAGCGCTAAACTTACCCTTAAACGTGATTGGCATACTCGCAGGTTGCGAGAATATGCCAGATGCTGATGCTTATCGTCCAGGAGACATTATAACGACCATGTCTGGTCAAACCGTCGAAGTGCTGAATACTGATGCAGAAGGACGCATGGTGTTATGCGACGCATTAACCTACGTAGAGCGTTATGAACCTGATACGGTGATTGACGTGGCAACCCTTACGGGCGCTTGCGTCATCGCTTTAGGTAAGCATGCTACCGCAGTATTGAGCTCACACAACCCGTTGGCCCATGAAATTATCAATGCATCAGAACAGAGCTCTGATAAAGCTTGGAGACTTCCGTTGTGGGATGAATATCAAGAGCAAATTGAGAGTCCCTTTGCTGATATGGCAAATATAGGCGGTAGACCAGCGGGCACCATTACCGCGGCATGCTTTTTGTCTCGGTTTACTAAAAAGTACAACTGGGCGCATTTAGATATTGCCGGTACAGCATGGGTAGGCGGAGCAAGAAAAGGTGCTACAGGTCGACCTGTGCCGATGCTAACGCAGTATCTTATGAACAAAGCCAATATTGCGCTAGACGAATAGTTAGCGTTATCGATGCGAGTTAGTTTTTACGAGTTACCCAGCAGCGTTGGCTCAGATTATGAGGCTCTGATTTCTCATGTGGGCGAGCTATTACTTTCACACTATCAACGCAAGCAATATTTAACGTTGATTTGCAAAGATAAAGCGCAAGCAGAAGCAGTGGATGAATACATCTGGCAACAACCGGCTGAGCACTTTATCGCCCATAACCTACTGGGTGAGGGCCCTGCAAATGGCTCTCCGGTTGAAATTACTTGGAAGGATGCAATAGACACATCTGTGGTGCGCAACAAAAAACTTGTCATAAACCTCTCACAGACTTTTCTGCCCCAATATGCCGCGTGGCAGCACTTGGTGGATTTTGTACCAAGTGATAGTGAAGAAAAGGCGAGTGCCCGAGAACGTTATAAACAATACAAACAAGCCGGCTGTAGCATGGCGTTTGTGAATGCAAATTAAAGAGACAAATCTCAATGGATAAAACATTTAACCCAAGCCAGATTGAACAAGCCTGTTACCAGCATTGGGAATCAAAGGGTATGTTTAGCCCTTCTGGCCATGGTGAGCCATATTGTATTTTATTACCGCCACCAAATGTGACGGGCAGTTTGCATATGGGCCATGCATTTCAGCATACCATCATGGACGCATTGATCAGATATCGCAGAATGAAAGGCGATAACACGCTTTGGCAATGCGGAACGGATCATGCTGGGATCGCGACACAAATGGTCGTTGAACGCCAGCTCAATGCACAGGGCAAAACTCGCCATGATTTAGGTAGAGATAAATTCGTTGAGCGTATTTGGGAATGGAAAGAAGAATCTGGCGGCAACATAACGCAGCAAATGAGAAGGCTAGGTGCCTCTGCTGACTGGAACCGTGAAGTATTTACCATGGACGACAATCTCTCTGAAGCGGTTCGTGAAGTGTTTGTTCAACTGTATGATGAAGGCTTAATTTACCGCGGCAAACGATTGGTCAACTGGGATCCTGTGCTACTCACTGCGGTTTCAGATCTGGAAGTGGTTAACGACGAAGAAGATGGTCATATGTGGTACATGCGCTATCCATTAAGTGACGGCTCTGCTTCTTTAACCGTGGCTACTACACGACCAGAAACGATGCTAGGCGATACAGCGGTAGCGGTGCATCCAGATGACGAACGTTATCAAGATTTTATTGGTAAGACCATTACTTTGCCATTAACGGGTCGAGAAATCCCTATTATTGCTGATGACTATGTCGACCCTGAATTTGGCACCGGGTGCGTGAAAATTACCCCTGCTCATGATTTCAACGACTATGATATGGGCAAGCGACATGATTTGCCCATGATTAATATTCTTGATGATGAAGCACGCATTAACCAAAATGCGCCGGCTGAATATCAAGGACTCGATCGTTTTGATGCGCGTGATAAAATAGTCAAAGATCTCGAAGCTGCAGGTATATTGGTTGAGACTAAACCTCACAAGCTGAAAGTACCGCGTGGTGATCGTACCGGTGTGATCATAGAGCCTTATTTAACCAACCAATGGTATGTGGCCGTTGAATCGTTGGCTAAACCTGCCATCGCAGCAGTAGAATCTGGCGAGATCAAATTTGTACCTGAAAACTGGAGTAAGACTTACTATCAGTGGATGAATAACATTCAAGACTGGTGCATTTCTCGACAACTTTGGTGGGGCCACAGAATCCCAGCGTGGTTTGACGAAGATGGTAAGGAGTATGTCGGTAAGTCAGAAGCAGAGATTCGCACCAAATATGGTCTTGCTGATAACGTCGCATTAAAACAAGATGAAGATGTGTTAGATACATGGTTTTCTTCAGCTCTTTGGCCATTTGCAACTATGGGTTGGCCTGAAAATACCAAAGAGCTTGATACCTTTTTGCCTTCTTCTGTGCTTGTTACCGGCTTTGATATCATTTTCTTCTGGGTCGCCAGAATGATTATGATGACGAAAAAGTTTACCGGTAAAATCCCGTTTAAAGAAATCTACATTACCGGTTTGGTAAGAGATGAAAACGGCGACAAAATGTCAAAGTCAAAAGGCAACGTACTCGACCCAATTGATGTTATTGACGGCATTGGCTTAGACGCTCTCATTGAAAAACGTACAACTGGCATGATGCAACCCAAGCTCGCGGCTAAGGTGACTAAACAAACTAAGCAGCAATTTCCAAATGGCATCGATGCGTATGGAACAGACGCCCTAAGATTTAATTTTGCTGCCATGGCATCCACAAGTCGCGATATCAACTTTGATATGAGTCGAGTGGAAGGCTATCGGAATTTTTGTAATAAAATTTGGAACGCAACGCGCTTTGTTTTAATGAACACCGAAGATTTCGATACCGGCAACAAAGGTGGTGAACTTGCGTTTAGCCCATTTGATAGATGGATATGGTCTCGCTTTGAAAGAACCGTAGCGCAGTTTGAAGCGCACGTCGCCGATTACCGATTCGATTTAGCTGCCAATACGCTTTATGAGTTTACTTGGAATCAGTTTTGCGATTGGTATTTGGAACTAAGCAAACCAGTCGTCAATAGCGACGCAACTTCCGAAGCACAAAAGCGAGGCACCCGTTACACTCTCATTAATGTCTTAGAGCAGCTTATGCGGGTGATGCATCCATTCATGCCATTTATCACCGATGAAATCTGGAAAAAGATTAAGCCCCTTTCCGCAAACACAACGCAGGTGCCTAGCATTATGTTAGACAGATTCGTGTCGTTTGAAGCATCTATGCTTGATGAAAGCGCTGAACAAGAGATTGAGTGGGTCAAATCATTTGTGGTGGGTATTAGAAACATTCGTGGCGAGATGGATATTGCGCCATCTAAACGTTTACCCGTGTTGCTAAACAATTTGAATGATGTTGATCGTCAACGCTTAGAAAATACTCAGCAGTATTTGACGATGCTCGCAAAACTCGAGTCTATCGAGATATTAGAAAAGACGGATGAAGCACCTGCATGCGCAACTGCTTTAGTGGGAGAAATGGAAATCATGATCCCCATGGCTGGCTTAATTGATAAAGAAGCAGAATTGGCGCGCTTGAAAAAAGCGGCGGATAAGCTTGTTGCTGAAGTGCAGCGTACAGAGGGTAAACTAAACAATCAAAACTTTGTGGGTAAAGCTCCTGCACAAGTCATTGATAAGGAAAAAGCAAAGCTTGCAGACGCGCAAATGCAACTGTCAAAAATACAGGAACAACAAGCGGCAATTGCTAAGCTATAGGTAGGTAATGATACGATTCGCTGAGGCAAACATATATGCCTCAGTGGTTCGCGATATTGCGGCATTTAGATAGGGCGTTTACGGGCGCCCACCCATCAATTTCAATGTGACTTTTTCATTGAAATTCGTAGATGGAAGCCCTACTATATGAACTGTTTGACGCGACCATGCGTTCACAAAATTTGAACTGCGTAAAGCTTGATGGTCGCCGCGCAGTGTATTTTTCAAACTTTCAACATTGAAGGAGAAGCAATATGTATTTACCCGCCCAGTTTCTCCCGATCAACACCCGTAAACCAAAACCTGTTCAACGCAAGGCGGTAAGCTTTGATAAAGCAGAAAGCAACCCAAATAGCGCCCAGCAACCGGCTAGCTCTGGGGTCTTGCTTTATGATAAGCGAGAGGGGGAAGATAGGCGAAAGCGAAAGACAAAAGTGCTGTTAGATACTCGCTCTGGGCGTGACCGACGCTACGAGAAAAATATCGACAGAATCGACGTAACTGCCTAAGCGGACCGGTTACCCAAATAATAAAGTAGATGCGATTTATTCGCCCTCATAAGCATCCTCGTCAAACTCACCATCTTCATAATCAATAGCGTCGTCACCGACATAGTAAGTTCCCCAACCGTCATAATGCACCTTATTTTTATCTGCCAAGGCAAGCAGTGTATCGGTGTCTTTATTAAACGCCTCTAGATTTAAGTGTTTTTCAACAATAGCATCGAAGCAAAAGACTGTGCCGCCATCATCAAGTACTAGCTCTTCTGCATCCGTCACTTCAAACCCAGCTTTGAATACTTCCACCGCAGCTTTTTCCAATATATCAAAATCTTTGCTCGCAAAATGATGCTCTATGATGTGCGGCTGAGAAATATCGCTGCCGTCGAGAGTTAGCGCTTCGATAGTTTCTTCGTTAAACTCATACCACGCTTGCTTGTCATCATCATTCATTATTTTTCTCTCCTAGTAACCTTTTTACTCATAGCGGCTGCTTCTTCAGTTAATGCTTTATATTTTTCTGTAATGATCTGTTCAAACTTCTGTGCCACTTGCTTGGCATTGTCGTTTTCATCGAGTGTGACAGGATCCATTACTTCAACAATCACCGTGCCGTTATTCCAGCGGTTAAATTTGATTGTGTTGTGATTATCACTGGCACAGACCGGGACAATTTTAAGTCCCGCATCAATTGCTAATCTAAATGCGCCAGTCTTAAAGGGCAGTACTCCTTTCCCGCGGCTACGCGTACCTTCTGGAAACATCCAGATAGATAATCCTCGCTTGCGTGCTTTGCGTCCAGCCTTGGCTAGTGTGTTTCTCGCTTTACCTGAGTCATTGCGGTCAATCATGATATTGCCAGAGAGCCAATAGATAAGGCCAAAAATGGGGATCCATTTAAGGCTTTTTTTACCAATAGTGACCACGCCAGGCATTGCTGCATGGCTTACCGTAACCAAATCCCACGTGTTTTGATGATTGGCGATGAACACATAAGAGGTGTCTTCTTGAAATTTTTCTGATACCCGAAAATCGAGCTTCACTCCCAAAATTCTCGCCATAGAGCTATAAACGATTCCCGCAAGGTGCACATTATTGCGATGCATAGGCCTAACAAGAAAAGCGATGATCAAGAATAAATTAGCAAGAATAAAATAGACAAACAGTACGATTGCTCGTAAAACTCCAAGCACAATTGGTCCTAGAAAATTAAGATGCGTCGATTATACGCAGTTTTAATATAGAGCAAAGCTGATCAGTAAATATATAAGCATATTGGCCGATATATTAAGCATAATTGATAGAGAGCGGCGACACGTTTGGTATATGGCTACATTTATTCCTGAAGAACTAGAACAAGACATCCTTTCGGATTTAAGCGAAGAGATTCATGAATTGCACGAAGCAAGCGAGCAAACGCTTATCGAACTTGAGTTAACGCCTCTTGATAATGAACTACAACGTGCGTTGTTTCGCTCTGTGCATACCATTAAAGGTGATTTAGGCCTGGTTGGCTTTATGCCTATGATTGAAGTTTTGCAATATCTAGAGGATATTCTGGATTTATTGCGAAAAGGCGAAGCAACGTATACAAGCTTACTTAGTGATTTAGTGCTCAAGTTAATGGATAGAGTCTCTGGCTTTGTGAGCGATTGCATTAAGCACGGCAAGACCGAGTATGACAAAGTTGCACTAGACAACACAATTGCCGTAATAAAAACGATTTCAGCGAACAATCAAGCAGACCATGAACGGCTATTACAAAAAGCGGTAAATTGTTTGACTGAAAGCGCATCATCGGGAGATAAGGATGCTGAGAGCGCCAAAATTGAACTGGCAAAAACAGGCGTTCCAAAATCACTTTCCCCTGAAAAACAAGATGACTTGCTTTTCTTTAGAGAATTAATGAAGCCTATTGAAAAGCGAGCTGGATATAAAGAAGGGCGTGGAGATAGATTAGCAGTTTTGGCCTTTTACATTAATGGCCTCTGTGACGAACCTCTTGAAGAAGACCAGCTTGCTGTTGCCTGTTATGTGCATGATTTTGGATTGGCGTTTATGCCAAATAACTTGGTAACGAAAACCGAAGCGTTAAGTGCTATGGAATCAAATTTGCTGCGTTCACATGTGTATAAAAGTACACGTCTCATTGAGCATTTAAACGCATGGGATGAGGCTAGAAAGATCGTTATGCAACATCACGAGAATATCGACGGAAGTGGCTATCCATTGGGCCTTACTGGCGATCAAATATGTGAGGGGGCTAAGTTACTCGCCATTTTAGACCGATTTGATAATTTAACGCATGTTTCTCAAGATGGCGCACAGCCGCTAAGCCAAGCCGAGGCAGTTATTGCGGTAAATAAGAACTATAAGGGGCAGCTTAGTCAAAAGTGGCTTCGCTTGTTCAATCAAGGCATGACCAAATACTTGAAACAATAGGGCGCCACGCGCTATCTAGTAGCCCCGCGTAAAATCATGCACGTAGCGCAACTCTTCTTGACGTGCGAGACGGTCCAAGTTGTCTAAAAAGACTTCAAATACTTTTTCTGGTTTAGACACCGCAGCGCTATGGTTGGTGATCATGCAGTTTGGAGCGTCATAAAGCGCACTGTTTGAATCAAGTGGTTCTTCAGGAAATACATCTAACACAGCTGCCTTAATTTGCTTGTTTGCAAGTGCATTAACAAGCACTTGGTCACTACGTAATATGCTACCGCGACCGGCGTTAATAAAAACAGCAGTGTTTTTCATATGGGCAAAAAACTGCTCGTCACATAAGCCTATGCTATTCTCGGTTTCGGGCAATAAGTTAACGATATAGTCACTGGTTTGGGCAAATCTTAAGATGTCATCAGTGCTGTAATAAGTCGCAGAGGAAAGGTCCCGTGAGCTTCTGCTAATGGCATTTATATGCATACCAAAGGACTGCGCTATGTGAGCCAACGGCATGCCAATACTACCAAGCCCCATGATCCCCAATGTTTTTGCCTCTAGTGTTGTAACATCTAAGGTATGCCACTGCCGGCGAGACTGAAGCTCTAAAAAGTCGGGTATGCGTCTTTGAAAATGAAGTATGTAAGCCATTACATATTCACGCATTTGTGCTGAGAAGATCCCTTTTACACCTGTCAGAAGATAATCACGCTTTGCGTGTTGCTGAAGTTTGTTATTGCCAGCCCAAGTGGATTGTAACCACATCATCGCTTTGCATTGGTCGATAAATTTTGCGGCAACGTCTGGCTCTGATAAAACAATATTGGCATGTTTGAGCACGTCTTCACTAGGCGCAGGACCGCAATATATCAGCTGGTAGCTGGGTAAACTATCTTTGTATTGTTCATACAGAGATTGGTAAATAGCGTGATCGCGACTTACGATAGCAAGATTATGCAAGTGCATTTCCTTCATTTTTATTGGGATTTAGTAGTACAGGATTTACGGTAAAAGCCGATAAAACTAATTCAACCGAAGACTGAATGAGGTTCGCATATTTTATGTTCGATTTCACTATAAATGGCATTTTAAACGCAAGTCTTGGGAATGTATTTAATGCCTTTTGTCGTCCTGAGTTGATAATGAGGTGGTGTGCGCCGGGCAACCTGTCAGTCTCTCAATTTCACTCGCAATTTTCTACCGGTGGCAATTTTCAAATGGTGTTGCAGTCTCCAGATGGTTTTCAGCAAACCGTTGTCGGCACTTACCAAGATATTAAACCCAACCAATTTATAAGCTTTACTTGGCGTTGGGAAGATACCAACGATATCACCAAGGTTGAGATCTGCTTCTCTGCTCGCCCTAGCAAGGATGTGAGTATTCAACTTACCCAACGTGGGTTTAAGCGCGAACAAGACATGCTCCAGCAACAATTCAGCTGGTTAGCGTGTTTTGAAAAGCTCGCTATGGTCACAAGAGAGTCGGCTACCAATTATGTAGGTGAGTTGCATCAACAGTATGTAGAGCAAACTCCCACACTTTCACCGTAACGACGTTATTGAAAAACTGATAAGAAGAGCAACGAACCTCAACTAGTTCATTGCTAGCATGATGCGTTTGTTGTTGTTGAGCAAGGCAACCTGTTGGTCAGCGATAAGCATAAATTTATCTTTTTCTGCCTTATCGATAGGTCGAGCTTCAGGCAGTTCGACGGTGCGAGGATTGCGATGCACACCATTCACTAAAAACTCATAATGTAAATGCGCTCCAGTTACCATCCCCGTTGAGCCTAAGTAGCCAATCACTTGTCCTTGTTTCACCCATTCACCGACTTTTACCGCACGACTTTTAAAGTGCAGGTACTTTGTTTGATAGCGCTCGCCGTGTTGAATAAACACATGGTGGCCATTAAATCTATCATAAGCTGCACGTACTACTTTGCCATCGCCTGCTGCCATGACGGGAGTGCCTACTGGCGCAACGTAATCCACACCACGATGTGGTTTAATGCGTTTTTGCACAGGGTGAAAGCGTCGAGGGTTAAAGTTAGAACTTACATGAGTAAAACTAACAGGTGCTCGTAAAAAGCTTTTGCGCATGGAGCGCCCGTCTGGTGTGTAATAGTTGCCATCTGTATATTGAATGGCGGTGAATACATCGCCCTGATTGATGAATTCAGCTGCAACAATGTCACCATAACCTACAAATTCACCGTCAACATAATGTGCCTCATAGGCCATGTTGAATGAGTCGCCTTCTCTAATTTCTTGCGCGAAATCGATATCCCAGCCAAAAATTCCGGCCAGTTGCATGATTTTGTTATCTGTCAGCCCGGCTTCTATGCCCGCATTCCAAAAGCTGCTGTCGATAGTGCCTTGTGCAAAGGCTAATGATGTTTCGACCTGTTTGGTATCAATTTTACTCAAAAAACCTTCATCACTTTGCTTAATGACTAAGGTTTGTGTGTTGTTTAGTGGGTACTGTAAGGATGTTAGCTGGCCAGCTTCATTTATTTGTAAATACAAATTGTCGCCAGTCTTAATTTTTCTAAGGCGTTTGGCGTCATCACCTGCTTGCGTTATGTTGTACGTGACTCTTGCTGATTGCCCGTGTTTAGATAAAATTTTGGCTAGCGTATCACCGCGAGCAACTTTATGGGTAATGTAGTCATCAGGTTCGAATGCTTGAGCGTCAGATGAAGACGCGTTGTGAAACGCAGGCATCGGCAGCTCATAGGCAACACCGGGTTCTAATACGACAGCGTTAGCCAATTTTGACGCTTTAGCGTCATCAGTAGGGCTCAATAAAATGATAACCAGCAGCGCACAGACGCCTAACAAGGTGAGTCTATGAACTTTCGGTAGATGTTTTATTGTATTGTGTATCATACGCTCGTAAAATATCGGTAATTTCAATTTAAGAATATAACGATTTTAGTCTCGTTTCCAGTTTAAAGGTTCACTTTACCATATATAGCTATATCGGCTTAAACCATGGTTTCTTCATGCCTGACTGAGACAGCCTTTAATACTCTTTAAATTCAGCGGCTCAAACAAGCATAGAGTGCGCAAATTCAAAAATTTAGGAAATAACAAATGGCAAGTTGGGAAGCAGATTTCGCTGAGATAAAACGAGGTTCAGACGAAATTTTAATAGAAGAAGAGCTTATTGAGCGACTAAAAACCGGTAAACCCTTAAAAATTAAAGCCGGCTTTGATCCTACCGCGCCAGATTTGCATTTAGGTCATACTGTTTTGATCAATAAACTTCGTACTTTTCAGCAACTCGGGCACGAAGTTATCTTTTTGATTGGTGACTTTACCGGTCTTATTGGTGATCCTACAGGTAAAAACGTCACGCGTAAGCCGCTTTCTGAAGCCCAAATCCTAGAAAACGCCAAGACATATCAAGATCAGGTTTTTAAAATACTCGACCCTGCGAAAACTACGATTCGTTTTAACTCTGAGTGGATGAATAAACTCGGTGCAGCAGGCATGATTAAACTGGCAGCGAGCCAGACCGTGGCGCGCATGTTGGAGCGTGATGATTTTAAAAAGCGTTATGCCAATGGTCAGCCAATTGCTATTCATGAGTTTTTGTATCCGCTTGTTCAGGGCTGGGATTCGGTTGCCTTAGAGTCGGATGTAGAGTTAGGTGGAACAGATCAACGCTTCAATTTGTTGATGGGTAGGGAGCTTCAAAAGTCTCAAGGTCAGTCGCAACAAACGGTTTTGATGATGCCATTATTAGAGGGCTTAGATGGCGTTCAAAAAATGTCGAAATCACTCAATAATTATATTGGTATTACAGATGCACCCAATGAGATGTTTGGGAAGATAATGTCTATCTCTGACGATCTAATGTGGCGTTATTTTGATTTACTCAGCTTTAAGCCAATTTCTGAAATAGACCAGTTGAAGCAACTCGTAAATGACGGTAAAAACCCCAGAGATGTGAAAATTGATTTAGCGAAAGAGCTCATCGCTCGGTTTCATGATGAGGCATCTGCACAAGCCGCGCACGATGATTTCATTCAGCGTTTTCAGAAAAATGCTATCCCAGATGACATGCCAGAAGTGGCAGTATCTTTGCCTGCAGAAGGGATGGCGATCGCAAACCTATTAAAAGAAGCCGGTTTAGTTGGTTCGACGTCTGAAGCCATGCGAATGATCAAACAAGGTGCGGTAAAAATTAATAGTGAAAAGGTGCAAGACACCCGACTCGTTATTGATAAAGCGGGTGAAGCGGTTTATCAGGTAGGTAAGCGAAAATTCGCAAAGGTAATTGTCAACTAACCTTATAAAAACAGGCACTTTACTTGTGTAAAGTGCCCCGTGCAATCAATCAGATTATTCGTCTGTTTCAGGCATTTCCATAGGCTTATTGGCTTCTTTCCAAGCCGTGATATCACCTTCTAAATGATGCAAGTTACCAAAACCGGCATTCGCCAATACTTCCAATGCTTTACCCGCGCGGTAGCCTGAGCGGCAATATACAACGATTGGGGTGTTTTTTTCACCAAATACAGACAGATTATCAATCACTGTTGCCACTGGCACGTTAATCGCACCTGGCACATGTCCATCTGCATATTCTTCAGGGGTTCTAACGTCTATGATCATGGTTTCTTGCTGAGCGGTCAGCGCGTCGAATGCATCATGACTAAGTTCAGTGATTACCCCTGTATTGGCAAATGCGGAACTACCTAAGCTAATAGTTAAGGTCGCGATAAGAGCGAGAATTTTAGATGTATAGACTTTCATTGGTTAATTTACCTTCTAAGTTTGATAATGAGTAAGTGCTACTAGTTATTACTTCAATTGTGGAACATAGATCGTCCCGCTAACTCGTTATTCTAAGATAAGGTTATTAAAATTAACTCATTAATGTATTAAATTTTAATATACCATCTTACTTTGTTCAAAGCATCAAGCCTGTCGGCATAGGTTCAGAGTGTTTATAATTCTCAGGGAGCCCAAAACTTATTCGTCATAAAACACAAAAAATCATTATTAATAAGATAGACAGAAGTTAAAATACAACAGAAAAAAAGTTACGGAGATTGTGCTAAGTCATGCCCGAAACGCGAGAAAGCAATAAACACAGTCGACTTGCAATTGATAATATAGAAATCGGGTTGATTTCGTATAAAAAGTTTAGGAGGAGTACGTGATATTTGGTTCGATTTCAACGTTCAAACGTAAAGTGAATCTGTTGTTTTCCAAATTGGCTATATCTCCCATTGCGCTGCGCTTCTTTGTCTTTCTCGTTTGGTTTGCTCGTTTTGCGGCAAGAAGATTCGAGAAATCGGCTCCTGACTGCGTAGGAGGGGTATTTTTAAACGATACATATAAATTGATTTACATAGGCAATCCCAAGGTAGCATCAAGCACTATGCAGAACGTGTTTGCTAACACACTGCCCGAGAGTAAATTATGTTTAAACCTTTCATATGAAGCATTTACTCAAGAGCATCCAGACACACGCCACTATGCTAAATTTACATTTGTGAGGGATCCAGTTGATAGAATATATTCATGTTGGTTAGATAAAGTTAGCAATCAGAAGCGCTCAGCTGATATTTTCATATTAACCAGATTCAAAGGACTTTACCCAGATATGTCTTTTGATAAGTTTGTTGACTGGTTATGCACAGAAGAGGGCAGCGACAAACATTCTGACCGCCACTGGATGTCACAAAGCGCATTATTAAATTGCACCAATCCGGATTTTAAAGATATAGAACACATCAACGTCACCGCCCTAGACGAGGTAGTTAATAGGTTTGTAGAGCGCCATGGATTGTCCAAAAATACTAAGTTAAACGCTAATAGACTTAGGACAAATAATCAGGATTTAATGGATATATCAAACGAAACCCGTGAAAAGATTTATAAACGGTACAAACAAGACTATGACAACTTTCAGTTTGAAGAAATGGGTCAACCCAGATGTGACTTAAATTGAACGCGTTTTCTCAACAAATAGACTATGACTCTGAGCCAGTGAACAAGAAGCCTCATGTTCATAGAAGAACTAGCATTCCTACTTATGCCTGTTAAAAACGAAAAGAGCTATTACGAAGCCTATTTTCTGCCAGAATAAAGAACCAAACCAGTATGCGTATCAGGCGCAAATGCGCCATAGAAAGGCTCCATATGCTATATCTATTTTGTCGAGGTCCATCATTAAAAAAATACACCATATAGAAATATAAAAATTTATACGTTTTGCTTTAGTGAAAATAGTATAAATTTGTGAAAACTGAGGCATCGTTAAACACTTCATTTCTAGTTAAAATGAGGTCTACTAGTAGACAGGTTTTTTAAGGGATAGTTACATTGCTAAATAACCGCTTCAGTTTAGCGAAACAAGTGAACAAGGCTACTTTTAGTGGAAATAAAGAACGGAATCGAAATTCAGGAATATAAATTAAGAAAAAGCTATGTGACCACCTTAAAACTCTGTCTAGTGGTGTTTATAGGGTTTCTATTATTGGGCCTTTCATTACCGTTTATACCTGATAGCGGTGATTCTTTTAGGGAAACGATTGTTACGACAGTGTTCTGTACCATTGTTTTTGGTTTCTTCTCAATTGTAACGTGGAGAACATTAAAAGCCTACCTCATTGCAGATTTAAGCGCTGATAGCCTAGGTTTATGGCCAAGCCATAAAACGAGAAAGGAAGGTCTTGTTAAGTGGAAGGATATCGCATCATTCAAAGAGCGTTCACTTTGGCAATGCCTAGATTTATTTGACGCTGAGGGTAACAAAGTCCTCCAAGTAAATTATAAATTAGATGGTTTTAATCAACTCAGAGAAAGACTGACTAAGCATTTGATTGAGGGTTATCAGTCCTGTAATAACAAACTGCAGAATGAATTTTCCAAGAGCTATTGGTATCATGCACTGCATATTTTAGGTATCGTTTTATTTGCTTGGTTAGGTACAGTTTTGGGGGGCAATGGCAATATTCTCTTGGGCTACGGGATAATGAGTTTTTTGGTATTTGCTGTTATTTATGAATACCTTAAAACACCATTTAAGGTAACTATTAATGAATCGAGAGTGGTAATAAGTTATCCATACAAAAAACATCAACTACCACTAAGAACCATCACGTCTGTTGACCTAACAGATGAATTCCATAAGGGGAATCGATTGCCCGAAGTGCAAGTGTGGGTATCTGGTGTAGTGGCAGAAAAAAGCCGTTTAGATTGAAAAAGCTTGGTGTCGATTCTCACATATTGTTTGCTTCTCTAGATAGCATCGCTGGCAAAAAGTAAACTCTCAACAATTAATAACTCGCATCATTGGTGATTGTGGAAGGTAATCGCCTTCGCGGAGATGACGTTTTTTCGTTGAAAATATAATGCGTAAACCTAATGCGAGCTATCGGTACAAAACTAGCATTATCTAAATACACGCGCCATTACTTGATAGCAACACCATAAAGCGTTGGAATTAAGTACTTAGCAAGAGGGCGGAAATGCTTTTTATGCATTTTACCTAGAATTGATTCACATATTTCAAAATATGCGTTGGGAAGTTGTACGCTAAACCCTTTTGCACTCCAAAATGTGTCAAACCTTGAGAAGTGATGCGTTTTAAGCACCGCTTTCATTTGTGTATAGGTCCACTCTTTCAAATGAAAGCCTTCAGGCTCGTAAGAAAAATATTGAGAGACATCATGAGGTCCGGTAAATAAATGCGGTGTCCGAAAAACGTATACAACAAGACTATTGCCACCTTTGCGTGCGCCACCTAATGAACAATACGGAAACGATTTCACTGTTCAACGTGACTTCAATTTTGGGGCCTAGGCTCCATTTACTGCTGCAAGAGTAAAGAAAAACGCTAGTAAATGGTGGGGCCATTTGCGCTTTAATTATTCATTTCCTGTACAAAGGCCCTATCTACGCATGAAGTTGGAAACTAACACGCCATACAACACTTCCATAATTCGATATTTCAACAAACTAATCTAGTCAAAAAGACAGCTGTCACAGGGGGGAGTAAATAGCTTTAATCCGTCGTGTACTCTAAGTTTGATAATTTCACGATCTAAAAAGATCTTGGCTTTGGCGCATGATACATGCCGTGAGAAACACAATGACAGTTTGAGTGTCTTAAAAAAGCTTTCTCAGCCCAATACTCCAAGTACCGATATTATCGATTGACTCATAGGAAAGGTCAGTTGATAAATTATCTGTAATTTGATACTCGATCCCAACTCCATGTGAAAATTGCCAATCATCCTCTCCAACAAAGGGAGAGCGATCCAACTTACCGAGAGAGGGCAAATAAAATATTCCTATCGTCTCTGTGAGATCATATTTAAGGCGGGCTCGCAATGAGATGTAATCTTCAATTTTAATTTTACCAAAAACGCTGTCGATGTTTGAAACACCCCTCCCATACACAAATTCGGGTGTAGCTTTAAAGTCATTCGTAATTTTAAACCTATACCCAAATGCCAATTCGATTACTGCCGGATCATCAAAAACACCCTCACCAAAATCATAAGAAGAATATCTGATGCCAGCAGATACTTGAGCGAGCGACGACGGGACAAAGAGAAAACCCAATGTGCAAATTATAATAAAGTTAAATTTTTTCATACTTCACCTGTTAATTAATTGGACCGGCAGGAACAATCCCGCCACTAAAATATAATGAACCGACATTAATCGCACGAGTGAAGGTTCCATCAGAAACAGAAGCAGTCACCCAATGAAAACCTTGGTATTTTGGAGCGAATGATACTGTTTGTGATGTCGTCTGCATCGTTTCAACATAAGTGTAATCGGTATTTTGAAAACGATACGTTATTAGTGGTAAAAAAGTATTATTTTCAACTTGTCGCTTTGAATACATGCTAATTGAGGCTTGAAGACTGATTGTGATCTGCCCGCCACCTGACGCAGATAGCACAGATGCTGTCGGCATCGATTGGATGTATGCTGTCGTCATAGAACAGTAACTATTGTTAAAGTCTGTCACATCATTTATCCAGATCGTCTGCTGCCCCTGACTCGCTAACGGAAATAACATATCGGTGTAAGCGTTGTCCCAAGAATCAGTGAGTCGCTGGTCTACATACCCATCGTAACTATTGTAAAACAAAACTTCCTTATCATTATCCAACGGATTAAAGTGAAAATCAGCTTTTATCCTCGTAGGCATATTAACCGCAATGTACGTTGGACTTTCTGTTTTTAAATTTGATATTGTTCTCCCCTCTATACAATACGATGGAGGTGTGAAAGTTGCATACACGGCTGGCACAAATAGAATAATCTGACTAAACAAGACCAAAGATACTAAAAACCTCATATTTTTAACTCCTAACGTAAATAACCTAAACTATTTACAAAATCTGGCTCTAATATTCTATACTTTAGTATAGTTTTAAAGCGTGGGCTAGCAAAGTTTAGATCAGATGATAAAACAGTATATTGATTGCTCATGTATCTGATATTACGTGCTTTTTTTAGGCTGCTATAAGTTAATCACACAATTAGTGTCGTGAGCTCCGAACTCTAACTTGGTAAAGTTAGCGTCGTTGAACATTGCGAATTCATCTAGCAAGTGGACCTAATATCGGGGGATAGGTCAGTTGCATATCAGATAAAGCTCCAACCTATTTTAGGTCAGATATGAGATACTGCGAAAGGATGAGATTGAGTGCGAGCCATCACCTGCTATGTTGCAAAAAACAGTTTTCCTGCATCAACAGCGACTTTCATAGCTCAAATTACAAACGGCTTCTAAATACATTCGCCCTTATTTAACGGCAACACCATAAAGCGTTGGAATTAAGTACTTAGCAAGAGGGCGGAAATGCTTTTTATGCATTTTACCTAGAATTGATTCACATATTTCAAAATATGCGTTGGGAAGTTGTACGCTAAACCCTTTTGCACTCCAAAATGTGTCAAATGTTGAGAACTCATGCGTTTTGAGCGCCGCTTTCATTTGCGTAAAGGTCCACTCTTTCAAATGAAAGCCTTCAGGTTCGTACGAAAAATATTGCGATACATCGTGAGGTCCGGAAAATAAATGCGGTGTCCGAAAAACGTACTTTCCACCTGGCTTTAAAATTCTATGAGCTAACTTTAAATGACTGTGAGCGTCTTGTTCATGCAAATGCTCTATTAGTTGGTCACTAAATATCACATCAATGGAGTTATCAGCTACCTCATCAAGACGGTAACCATCGTATATGATGAGCTTAAAATTATTTGGCATATTGTCTGTGTTATCGCATTGCGCTGATATATCAACGCCAATATAAGAGTGCACTTTTTGTGATGCTTGTTTAGCAAATTTGCAATCGCCTGGAGCAAATTCAAGTACGACCGACTCCGGTGATAGGTAACGCCCAAGCAAAGCAAATTTACGTTTATTTGCTTGGTCGGTTAGTTGTTTGGACGAGCGCCTTGTTAATCGAGGATGGTCTGGGACTTTACTAAAGAGCTCATCATACATCGTAGAAAAAATTTGGGTTCTTTGCTCTCGATCAGAACTCTTTAGCTTTTCAGCGAGCGCCTTTTCTACCATATAATGATTTTTTACTTGTTCATAGCTACGGCCATTTGGTAATGGCTTTAGAAGTTTCATTTCTTTGTTTTCCTAAATTGAACAAGACTTATCTAAAGCCTAGCCTGTTGCCAACTAAACGCTTATGTTGCTCCTGTCTGAGTCATGCAATAACCAGCGCCAACAATAAATTATATTTTGAAAATGTCACTAACCTGTTATCTGCAAACAATAGGTAACCCTGGGTTAGCGTCACTTGGTAAGAATATCATAGTCACACGACGTTTAGCTTACTCTTTAAGCGTTAAGGGGGACAATATATGCACCGCACGCAGGCAGTTAATTAGTCGTGTAAGTGGCTGTGCATAATTGCGCTAGCTCATCTAAAGCACGGGGCGTGAAACGATGAAGTTTATCTGGGTTTGCTACTAAAATTTGGGTGTCTAAATCAATTATAGGTGGTGCTAACGTATTTTGGACTTCGTGTTGGCTGAGTTTGGTCCCTACAATCACAATGTTTGGTTGTGCTCTTAGTATTTGAGCCATGCTGATTTGAGGGTAGGGCGCTACGCTGTCTTGCATTGCGTTTGTAAGGCCACAAAGCGATAAAAGATTATTAAGCCAAGGATCATTGCCTAGCGCCCTTAACGGGTTAAGCCCAATTAAATAAATGATACTGCGTGAACGTCCCTTAAAGCGGTTTTGTAATGCTTTGATTACCAACTCCATTTCGTGTGCTTGTGCCGCGCCTATGCTATCAATGTTTAAAAACTTCGCGATATTGCGCGTTTCATCCATCAGGGAGCTTATATCAGTAATCTCTGACGAATATAGCGACACGCCGCTCGATACCAACTTATCTATATCACTGTCTTTATTGCCACCTTTCCATGCAAGTATATGTGTGGGGCGCAAGCGCAATATAGCTTCGAGGTTGGCGCCTTGATAACCAACCACCGAAGGTAAGGATGTTGCTTGCACTGGGTAGTCACTATGATCGCTTACAGCGACTAACGAGTCGCCAAGACCCAGCGCAAAAACCAATTCGGTCAAATGAGGTGACATTGTCACAATGCGCATATTATTGGTTGGATTCGTGTTTGCGAGCGCTGATGAAAGGCCGTTAAAAAATAAACACACTACCCATAATGAAAAAAGGAGGTGGTTTTGAATGTTAAGGCGCATGTATTCCCCAAGACACTAAAAGCAATATCGCAAGGATAATAATACTCGCGTAGGTATTTATTTCATTCGATTTTTTGATGTCACTAAGCTTAGGCTCCATATCCCCCAGATATTTGGTACGTCTTTGCTTTGAGGATTCATACATAACAGCCCCGCTCATATGCCTGTTGAGCGATAAGGATGCGCACAACAGTACGTATCCCGAGCCTAAATATAAAAGCTCTGGTAACGAAAATAAGCGCTTTACCTTGTCTTTTTGCATTTGCATGAGGCCCAGTAGAGCAAGTATTAATGCATATAAACGAATGGGCGCATATTGCAATAACATCGATAACTGAGCGGCTATCCAGCCAAAGCGCTGAAATTTGGATAACTTAATGTTCCAACTTTGTGCCACTTCATAAATCAGCCTGTAGGTTAAGGCAAACACCGGACCAAATATAATAAACCAGAACATAACGGTGATTTGTTGATGACAAAGCCTCAAGGTGAACGATTCAATCGCCGCTTTGATAATGCCAATGTCAGAAAGCGCTTGGGTGTCTCTAAGTACCCATGGTTTTAGGCTATCTTTGGCCAACTGCCGTTTTTGATGTTTTAGGGCGTCGTGTACAGTCAGCATTGATTTTCGTGTTGTGCTGAACTGTAAGGCAAGGTAGAGAAATAAAAAACTAAAAACTTGAGGAAATGAGGCAATGGCATACAAGATGTAAATGATAGTTATGGTTGGCGCCAGCAGCACCAAAAGCGCCAATGCTCCAGAGATGTAATGTTGCTGAGTTTGCTGTGCACTTGGAAGCACCTTAAGTGCCATTTGGTCGCAAACAAAGCGGAATAACGCAATGGGGTCGAAGGAGCGTGAGAGCACAAAACGCCGCTCTGCAAGCCAAGCAACAACGACGATTCCCCAAATCTGAAAAAACTCAGGGACCGTGTCTAAAGCATTCTCAATCAATAGATTATAAGCCTTCTAGCGTCCTGTGAACTAAAAGTGCAGAGTTTTTAGCCGCCTTTTCGAGATATTGCTCAAACGATACAGTGGAAGTTTTCCCCGCGATATCAGATAGGCTGCGGATTACGACACAAGGAGTATCCATCATATGACAGGTTTGTGCAATTGAGGCACCTTCCATTTCAACTGCTTTCATTTGGGGAAATATTTCGCGTATTTTAGCCGCGGCTTCATCGCTACCAATAAAACTGTCACCGCTACAAATTAACCCGGTTTTGACTTGAAGATTATCAAGGCTATTTGCAGCAGAAAAAGCAATTGCACTAGCATGGCTATCGGCAACATACTGCTTGGGCATCGCCGGCACCTGACCATATTCATAACCAAAATGCCTTACATCCACGTCGTGATACATCAATGCATCTGCTATCACTATATCGCCAATGTTTAGGTCAGGGTCAAAGCCGCCTGCCGAGCCGGTATTTATGACTAAGTCGGGCGAAAATTGATGAATAAGCAGTGAGGTGGCGAGTGCCGAAGCGACTTTACCAATGCCGCTTTGTACTAAGTAAATTTCATGTTCGAAAATAGAACCGTGAAATACTTCTAAATGAGAAATGCTTGAGTTCTGGCAGTTGGAAATGTGGCTTTTAAGGAGGGTGATTTCCTCTTCCATTGCGCCAATGATCGCGATCTTCATGTTCAGGTCCTATTGAAGTAAAAAACTGAGCGACATCATAGTCACTCAGTTCTTAAATTCAAGTTTTTAAGCAGCTACTCTGCGGCTAGGACTAAGTGGACGAGTAGGGCGTTTATTGGCAGAGACAATGCTAGGCTTGTCTTGCACCACATTAAACGGAATTTTGCCCTGACGGCGTCGTAAAGGAATGAGCTTGGTTTCAATGCACTCTTTAATTTCCGCCAAGGTATATCCATTTTTCGCTTTAATTCTTGCATGTGGAATGGATGCCGTGTCGAGGGCGCCGCTGACAAAAAAATCTCGCTGTGTATTGTGGCCGGCTTTTCCTTGACCATAGACTAAATCGATGGCCATTACAGGCGTCATGTCTTTGCGGTCGCATAAAACGAAGTCTACTTGCTTGCCGCCCGCACGCAGCAGTGCACTGTTTGCTATTTTTTTATCGGTATTGCTGCGCAGCGCGAGCAAGTCGATAAGTTTGACGCGACACAGGACTCTAAATTCGTCGCCTGCAGCCTGTTCTATAAGCGCTAAAAATTGTCGTTCAGCAGATGTAAATAGTTGTTTCTTTACGGCAAATGGGAACTCTACTTTATTGTCATTTACTTTAACGGCTAATACCGAGATGCAAATTAAAACAGCGAGCAATAAGATTGCGATTTCCATGATGACTCCAAAATTACAGAAAACTGCCACTTTATGCGGCAGTGAAACTAATCTATTGGAGTGATAGCAAAGGGTATGCCAAAAAAATTACGGAGCCATAAAATATTGACGCTCTGCAACTATGGGCAGTCGCAGAGCAAATCGATTAACCTACAGAACTACTTTTAACCAATACGTCAACCTGAGAGCCTTCGCCGTCTGCAGAGATAATGATGGTGGTGTTTTTGTCGTCAGATTGCAACATAAAGCGCTTTTTAACTGCTGTACTAGCACCATATGCTTGTGTGTTCTGATAAAACTGCACTACTTCCTGAGGGGGCTGCGTTACATGAAATACCATCGTTGCCGGAAAATCAGCGGCAAAAATCTGGCAAAGTTTGCCGGTTTTTGGGATCTCAACGTCATTAAAGCGCTCGGGACAACTCACACTTGGCATGCCCATGCTTTGTGATGGTGTTGCTGCGTATTGCGCTTCTTGTTCAGTAACGGCTTGAGGTGACGGCGGTGCTTCGGGTGCCATCATTTCGTTAATGTCAGAGCTTTCGGCGATGACTGGCTCAGGTG
Organism: Glaciecola sp. XM2; assembly: GCF_018595715.1. Classification (GTDB taxonomy): domain Bacteria; phylum Pseudomonadota; class Gammaproteobacteria; order Enterobacterales; family Alteromonadaceae; genus Glaciecola. Next base: position 248,922 of record NZ_JAHEOJ010000028.1, on the reverse strand, counting down.
CTTCTGGCGCTTGAGGTGCCATCATTTCATTAATATCAGAGCTTTCGGTGATGACTGGCTCAGGCGCTTCTGGCGCTTGAGGTGCCATCATTTCATTAATATCAGAGCTTTCGGCGATGACCGGCTCAGGTGCTTCTGGCGCTTGAGGCGCCATCATTTCGTTAATGTCA
>NZ_JAHEOJ010000028.1:0-248702 GCF_018595715.1 Glaciecola sp. XM2 | reverse complement strand
TTAATATCAGAGCTTTCGGCGATGACCGGCTCAGGTGCTTCTGGCGCTTGAGGCGCCATCATTTCGTTAATGTCAGAGCTTTCGGCTATCACCGGACCAGGTGCTTCTGGCCCTTGAGGTGCCATCATTTCATTAATATCAGAGCTTTCGGTGATGACTGGCTCAGGCGCTGCGACCTCTTGTTGTTCAGGGACCGCAGGGGGAACAGACGTTAATGCTGCAATCAGGTCAGGTGTTTCAGATGCCATAATTAACTCAGCATCTTCAGTCAGCGTCGCGAGCGCTTTAAGGGATTCCGGCATATCAGTTGCCATCATTTCCTGCGCTCGCTCAGATGAGATGCTCTGTTTAGGTTCGGTTATTTCAGGGAGTGTGGCTTGCGCTAGCACGGCACTATCATCAGCTTTTGTAGCCTCAGTAGCATTCTCGGCTGCATTGTCAGCGTATGCCGAGCTAGTTAAAAAAATCGCTGTGATGACAAGTAATTTTTTAGAGATTACATACCAACTGTTCATGGATTCGATCCTGTCTTAAATGTGAGCCTTCAACATGGGCGCTTCAGTCCTTGCTCAAAAACTGACTGCTTAAAACAGCCTACTTGTCAGTAGTGCTGCTTACAAGGCAAAAACAGCGAAAGCAGGTGTGCAAAGAGGCTAATAAGTATTAATAAAAATAACTATTACTTACAAGCGCACCACGCGTTTACAGTCACACTTCAAGATAATCGAGTATTCCTTCAGCCGCTTTTCTGCCCTCGTCAATTGCCGTTACAACGAGATCCGAGCCTCTTACCATATCGCCACCTGCAAAGATTTTTGGATTGGACGTTTGAAAGGCAAAACGACCCGCAGCAGGTGCGCGAACTCTTCCCTTTTCATCCAAAATAATCCCTACATCGCCAAACCAACTGGCGGGACTTGGAGAAAACCCGAATGCTATAATAACGGCATCAGCTTCTAATACATGAGCAGAACCAGGTATTTCGACAGGTGTTCTTCTACCTGCTGCGTCAGGTGCACCCATTTCGGTGCGGACCATACGGACCCCAATTGCGTTGCCATTGTCGTCAACAGCAATATCAACAGGTTGCATGTTAAACTGGAATTCAACACCTTCCTCTCTTGCATTTACGACTTCTCTGCGCGAGCCAGGCATGCTTTCTTCATCTCTACGATAAGCACAAATTACAGAGGATGCGCCTTGTCGGATAGAAGTGCGGACGCAGTCCATAGTGGTGTCGCCACCGCCGAGTACGACCACTTTTTTCCCCTTCATATCGATGAAGTCTTCAGGGCGCTTTTCGATGCCCATTACGCGATTTGTGTTGGCAATAAGGAAGGGGAGGGCCTCATACACACCGTTTGCTTGCTCGTTGGCAAAGCCGCCTTGCATGGCTTTATATGTTCCCATGCCTAAGAAAACGGCTTCGTAATCTGCAAGTAGGGTTTGATAGCTAATGTCTTTACCCACTTCTACGTTTAATTTGAATTCAATGCCCATATCGGTAAAGATTTTTCGGCGCAATTGAATCACTTCTTTTTCGAGTTTGAATGACGGTATACCAAACGTTAATAGCCCGCCTATTTCCTCGTATTTGTCGAACACGACTGGCTTAACACCATTTCTAACAAGTACATCAGCACACGCTAGACCGGCGGGACCCGCGCCAATAATGGCGACTTTTTTGTCTGTCCAATCCACCCCTGACATATCAGGACGCCAGCCCATTTTAAAGGCGGTATCAGTAATATACTTTTCGATACTGCCGATGGTAACTGCGCCAAAATCATCGTTTAGGGTACATGCACCTTCACAAAGTCTATCTTGGGGACAAACCCGCCCGCACACTTCTGGCAAGCTATTGGTTTTGTGTGATAGTTCGGCCGCCTCAATGATTTTGCCTTCATTAGCAAGTTGTAACCACTGCGGAATATAATTATGTACCGGACACTTCCATTCGCAATAGGGGTTGCCGCAGTCAAGGCATCTGTCTGCTTGCCCAGCGGCTTGCGAAGGCGTCATCGGTTGATAAATTTCACCAAACTCTTCGGTACGCATAATAATCGGTTTTTTCGGAGGGTCGATACGTGCAACATCTACGAATTGATATACATTTTTAGCCATATTTACGTCTCTCCCATTATTGCGCTTGAATGCGCAATTCAGCGCTTGAACGGCTAATGTGGCCTAACAGATTTTTCACGTCGCTGGTTTTTGGTTTTACTAGCCTAAAGCGTTTAATCTCGTGGCCAAAGTCCGTTAGCATTCTAAGTGCATGTGCACTGCCGGTCGCTTCGTAGTGCTCGTTGATAAGTCCGCGCAAATGCTCTGACAAAATGACTTTATCTTCAATGCCTTGGATATCGACTAACTCATGATTGACACGGCGATGTATATCGTCAAACTCATCGTATAAGTAAGCAAACCCACCGGTCATACCTGCACCAAAGTTAACGCCTATACTGCCTAAAATGGCAACGATGCCGCCAGTCATATATTCACAACCATTGTCACCGACCCCTTCAACAACCGCAATCGCACCAGAGTTTCTGACAGCAAAGCGTTCACCGGCTCTGCCTGCGGCATAGAGTTTACCGCCGGTCGCGCCGTATAAGCAGGTGTTGCCCATAATCGCGCTGTTGTGAACATCAAAGGTTACTTTTGCGGGAGAATGCAAGATGAGCTTTCCGCCCGCCATGCCTTTACCTACATAATCATTCGCATCACCAATTAGACGCATCTCAAGACCACCGGCATTCCAAACACCGAAGCTTTGACCAATGGTGCCTGTAAGCGTTACTTGCACCGGTGTATCGTCAACGCCAGTGTTACCATACTTTCTTGCAATAAAGCCAGATAGCGTAGCACCTACAGAGCGGTCTGTATTGCGCACTGAATAGGCCAGTCTTATGCGTTTTTGAGATGTTACGGCTGTTTTAGCATCCTCAAGCATACGAGTATTTAATTCGCCTTTATCTATCGGCGAATTGGTTGTTTGCGAGCAAAATAGCTTGGTATGTGTGCCAGCTTGCGGTTTTTCCAGCAAAGGAGATAAGTCGAGTTTTGCTTGCTTGGCGGTCTGTCCGTCTAACAGTGTTAATAACTCAGTGCGGCCTACTAAATCTTCAAAGCGCTTAATACCCATCGTTGCCATGATCTCTCTCACTTCCTGAGCAACGAATTTGAAATAATTCATGACCATTTCTGGCAAGCCAATGAAGTAGTCCTCACGAAGCTTACTGTCTTGTGTTGCAACGCCTGTAGCGCAATTATTTAAATGACAAATGCGTAAATATTTGCATCCAAGGGCGACCATCGGGCCAGTGCCAAAGCCAAAGCTTTCTGCACCTAAAATACCGGCTTTAACGACATCTAAGCCAGTTTTCAAGCCACCGTCGGTTTGCACACGCACTTTGTGCCGTAAGCCGTTCTCAACGAGCGCTTGTTGGGTTTCGGCCAAACCAAGTTCGAACGGGCTTCCAGCGTATTTAACAGATGTGAGTGGACTGGCTCCCGTACCGCCATCGTAGCCAGATATCGTAATCAAGTCGGCATAGGCTTTAGCCACACCCGTTGCGATTGTGCCAACACCAGGTTCAGAGACTAACTTCACAGAAATCAACGCGTCTGGATTGACCTGCTTTAAGTCAAAAATCAGTTGGGCTAAATCTTCAATAGAGTAGATGTCGTGATGCGGTGGAGGCGAAATCAATGTCACCCCAGGCACTGAAAAGCGAAGTTCGGCGATATATTTATTCACTTTATCACCCGGCAGCTGTCCACCTTCGCCCGGCTTTGCACCTTGTGCTACCTTTATTTGAATAACGTTAGCATTAGTTAAATAATGCGGGGTAACGCCAAATCGGCCAGAAGCGACTTGTTTTATTTTTGAGTTTTTCTCAGTGTTAAAACGTTTAGGGTCTTCGCCACCTTCCCCTGAATTTGATTGACCACCTAAGCGATTCATAGCAATGGCGAGTGCTTCATGCGCTTCAGGGCTAAGTGCACCAATAGACATCGCAGCGGTGTCGAAACGAGGATACAAGCTCTCTGCGGTTTCTACTTCTTCGATATCGATAGGTGCAAGGTCACTTTGGATTTGCATTAAATCACGCAAGTGACTAGGAGAACGTTTGTTTACCAGTTCAGCGAAAACTTGATAATCGTCATAATTACCGCTGACAACTGCCTTTTGTAAGGTCGTTACAACGTCTGGGTTATAGGCGTGATATTCACCCCCATGCACAAACTTTAAAAGACCGCCGTGCGTAATCGTTTTGCGTTTAAGCCATGCAACACGTGAAGAGTTGACAATATCTTGCTCAAAATCTTCAAAGCCGGCACCTTGTATCCGACTCGGAACGCCCTTAAAGCAGAGTTCGACGACATCGGAATTTATGCCAACCGCTTCAAACAGTTTTGAGCTTCGATAACTTGCGACGGTGCTGATGCCCATTTTGGACATGATTTTGTAGAGGCCTTTATTGATCCCTTTGCGATAATTCAAGATGGCGTCAATGGGCGCAACATCTAAGTCGTTTTGCGAAACCAATTGTTCAATGGTCTCGTAAGCTAAAAATGGATAAACGGCGGTCGCACCTAAGCCGATTAACACTGCGAAATGGTGAGGATCACGGGCTGATGCCGTCTCCACAACAATGTTCGCATCACATCTAAGCTGAGACTCTACTAAGCGTTTTTGCACCGCGCCTACCGCCATAGCAGCAGGTATGGGAAGCGCGTCCTTTTGAATATTTCGGTCACTTAAAATAACAAAGGCTGCATTTTGTTCTCTAACGGCAGCTTCTGCTTCGTTACAAATTCGTATGACCGCGGCTTCAAGGCCTTCATCGAGATGATAGTTCAGTTCAATTTGCACATTATGATAGTGCTCAGAATTATACTCTTTAAGCTGCTTTAAATCGGTATAGACAAGCACGGGTGAATCAAACAAAACACGATGTGCATAACCACTCGTTTCGTTAAATACGTTTTGCTCTCTACCGATACAGGTTGCCAAAGACATAACATGGTTTTCGCGAAGCGAATCAATTGGAGGATTTGTGACTTGCGCAAACTGTTGGCGGAAATAGTCATAAAGCGTCCTATTTTTCGATGACATGACCGCCATCGGAGTGTCGTCTCCCATAGAGCCAACTGCTTCTTGCCCATCTTTTGCAAGTACTTTAATGATTTGCTGTATTTCTTCATAACTGTAGTTAAACAGTTTATGGTAGGTGGCCATTAAATTATCGTCGAACGCACGAGTACCAATCAGTGAGGCATCGCATTGCTCAATAGGCGCAAGACGTTTGATGTGTGACTTCAACCAGTCTGAGTAGGGGTGGCGAGCTTTGAGGTCTTCATCAATTTCATTTGAGCGCCAAATCTTCCCGGTATGAGTGTCAACAGCAAGCATTTCTCCAGGACCTACGCGGCCTTTTTCGATGACATCTTCTTGCTTGTAATCCCAAATGCCAATTTCAGATGCAAGGGTAATGAGTCCGTCATTGGTGATCACGTAACGAGCTGGCCGCAGACCATTTCGGTCCAAGTTACAGGCTACGTGTCTTCCGTTGGTCATTACAATACCTGCGGGACCATCCCATGGCTCCATATGCATAGAGTTAAACTCGTAAAATGCTCGTAAGTTAGGATCCATAGTGGAGTTGTTTTGATACGCGGGTGGCACTAACAATCTCATGGCTCTGAAGAGATCCATACCACCTGCTAAAAACAGCTCTAGCATGTTATCGAGTGAGCTTGAGTCTGACCCACTCGTATTAACAAATGGTGCGGCATCTTTCAAGTCTGGTATTAATGGTGTGGCAAATTTACAGGTGCGAGCAATCGCCCAGTCGCGGTTGCCTTTAATAGTATTGATTTCACCGTTGTGCGCCAAGAATCTAAATGGCTGTGCCAGGGGCCATTTAGGTAATGTATTGGTAGAAAAGCGTTGATGAAAAACGCATATTGAAGATTGTAAATCTGGGTCGGCAAGGTCAAGATAAAACGCCGCTAAGTCGCGCGGCATAACCAAGCCTTTATACACAGTGACGAATGTAGATAAACATGCAATATAAAAATCTTCATCTTCAGCAAGGAGCTTTTCAGCGCGACGACGGGCCATATATAAACGACGTTCAACATCTGGTAGTGACCAACCACTCGGTGCGTTTACAAATATTTGCTCAATTTGAGGGACGCCGGTTTTAGCCAGATCACCTAAGATGCTCTGGTCAGTAGGGACTTCACGCCACCCGACAACAATGAGCATCTCACGCTCAAGTTCTTGATTAAGTACTTTCCTAGCGGCGCTTGCTTTTATTGGGTCTTGATTAAGAAAAACCATGCCCACGGCATAGTTTTGATTAAGTGACCATTGCTGCTGAAGCGCAATTTTTCTAAAAAAGGTGTCAGGCTTTTGCAGCAAGAGTCCACAACCGTCACCGGTCTTTCCGTCTGATGCGACACCACCTCGGTGTTGCATCCTATCGAGTCCTTCGATAGCGGTTAGCACAAGCTTGTGACTGGATTCACCCTGAATGTTAGCAATTAAGCCAAATCCACAATTATCCTTAGAATCACTTTCATGATATAGACCCATTTTGCACTCCTAAATACTGTAAAGCCCGCCACTGACGAGTCTGTGCGATTGCGCAAACCTATAATTTTATGCCGCGTTGTATGCCACTTTCGTTTGCTGTGTGCTGATGGTTTTTTTAGGGGCGCTATGGATGCGCTTTAACCATCAATTTTTTTGTTTTTTTCATCGCGGGTCGCTGACGTTACCTATTTCTATGGCGAAAAGCAATTATCACCAGCATTAATGTTAGTATTCATAAAATAAATAAACATTAAACATCTGAAATATAATGTATTTATTACGGCAAGAAAATACGACAAAAGGTGTAAATTTTGCGCCACATTTTTGTTTTTATTAAGGTGTTTGTATCAGAGCCAGGGTTCCCGGTGGCAGTGCAAGGGGCTGAGGCAGGTAATTAGACCGCTGACAACAGCAAATATGCTGATGTGAGTAATCTATTGTCGTTACCACCTTGTTTTGTCAATTCTTGGTAGCATACCCACAATTTCACTTCTTAAGATGCGTTTAATTAATGCCAATCAAAACTCTCTCTGGCTCTTGGGCAATCAAGTTTGCTCAATTTGTGGATAAAGTCGGTACGCTTAAAGTCAGTATCCTTTTTGTTGTTTTTACATTGTTGTTTACAGTATTCGGTTCATACGTCATACGTCTTGGCCTTGGAAGCGAGATTGAATTGGCAGACATCATAAGCCCACTTATACTTACTTTGATCAGCGCCCCATTTTTGGTGTACTTTTTCAGTGAGTTGGTTCAGGAGTTAGAGCATTCTCGAATTAATCTAGAAGAAGCGGTTTCACAATTAGAGCGTTTAAGGCGTCACGACGTAATCTTAAACCGTGAACTTCAAAACAATATTCGACAGCTTAATTACGAGATTGAACAGCGAAAAAACGCTCAGCTAGAGCGTGAGACGATGTTCTCTGAACTTGAGCAACAAATTAAGGAAAAATCCGAACAGGAGTTGCAAGCAAGAAGACTATCAACGCTGACCCGATCTATTATCGATGCATCACCTGACCTGATTTATTATCGAAATGAAGAGGGTAAATTTGCAGGATGCAACAAAGTGGCAGAAGAGCTGACCGGAAAGTCAGAAGAAGAGTTGCTCGGGTTAACCCCACACGAGGTGTACGATGAGGAGCTTGCCCGTCAAGTGGCGGCCTCAGATCATGAAGTACTAGAGCGTAATGCGGCAATTACCGAAGAGTTATGGTTACGTTTTGCTGACGGGCGCCGTCGTTTTTTTGAGATGCAGAAAGTACCATTTTACGATAATGATGGTCATCGTCTAGGCTTGTTGGCCTTTGGCCGTGATATGACCGAGCGTAAGCAGTCGCAAGTGGCCATTGAGCAGGCAAGTAAAGACAAAACGCAATTTATCGCCACAATCTCCCATGAGCTACGCACGCCGCTTAACGGGATTGTTGGCTTAAGCCGTATGCTGCGCGATACCTCTCTGTCTTCTGAGCAGTTTGAGTGGGTGAGCACTATTTATGCAAGCGCAATCACGCTAGGAAATATCTTTAACGACATTATCGACCTTGATAAGTTGGATAGAGACAAGGTTGAAATTCAACTTAAAACCGTCACTACCACCGCCTTTGTGAATGAGATAGCAAGCATCATTAAATTGCTTGCTGCAGACAAAAACCTGCGTTTCCACTCCCAAATTATTGAGCCGGTTCCAGCGGCGTTTGAGGCCGATGGCACACGCCTTCGCCAGGTGCTATGGAACATGCTGTTTAACGCTGTCAAATTCACACCTAAAGGCTCGGTATCTTTAACCATGTCATCAACGCAAACCAGTAAAACGACTGCCGATATTCGCTTTACCATTCAAGACACCGGTATTGGTATTCAAAAGTCTGAATTGGACAAAATTTTTGCCATGTATTATCAAGTCCAGAGGGATGATTTTCAGTCTGCAACGGGCACAGGCATCGGCCTCGCTATCTGTAAACAGATGGTAGATAAGATGGGAGGCGATATTCAGGTAAACAGCGAGCTCAACCAAGGAACGTGTTTTGAAATTACGCTGCCGGTGCAAATCTCTGAAGACCGGGTCAATCTTGAAGAGCTTAAAGTATCTAACTTGAATATTTTGTTGGTAGAAGATATTGAGTTGAATGTCATGGTTGCTAAAGCCTTGTTAGAAAAATTGGGCCAGCATGTCAGTGTAGCGATGACGGGTCAGCAGGCTATCGATATGGTACGCAAAGAAACCTTTGACCTTATATTGCTTGATATCCAGCTACCAGATATGACAGGGTTTGATGTTGCTCGCACGCTGCTTGATGAGGACTTGGTATTGCAAACGCCGATAGTTGCGCTCACCGCAAATGTGATCAAAAAGCGAGAGGAATATCTGCAAAACGGTATGGATGACATTATTGCAAAGCCAATTAAGAAAAGTCGCGTTATTCAAGTATTCAACGAGTTATTTGCCAGCGCCGAAGGTCAGCCCGCTAGCATCGCTGCACCAGAGCATAATGAGGCAGTCAAAATACACAAGCAAGCACCAACGGTCTTAGATTCAGAGCTTTTGACCATGTTGATTGAAACCATTGGGACGTCGATGGTTGAAGCGAGTTTAGCAGTATTCAAAGACAAAATTCCTGAGTATATGGAAATCATGAAGGTGGCATTAGCGGCGCAAGATAAAGACGAAGTCTGCTCTCAAGCTCACAAAATTAAGGGCGCGGCTGGTTCAGTGGGACTATCGAGGGTGCAAAGTGCCGCCAATCATATTCAGCAAGGCGACCACCCAGCATGGTGGGAAAATGTGCACGATTGGATGGAGCAGTTAGATATGGCCTTAGAGCAAGACGTGCCTGAGCTTGTGCAATGGCTAAGCGATAATGAGATAGACGACTAGCCCATCTCGTTACTATTAAATTAAGAATAAGGTAGCGGTGCCTAAAAAGGCGAAAATACCGACTACATCTGTAATGGTAGTCAAGATAACACTGCCCGCAAGGGCTGGGTCAATTTTAAGTCGCTTCATAATGATGGGTAAGGTCGCGCCGGCGAGTCCTGCTGCTATCATGTTCATCATCATGGCAAAAGCAATCACAGCACCAAGCATATAGTCTTGCTTCCAGATGGCAATGACAGATGCTATTAACACGGCCCAAATAATGCCATTCAAAAAGCCAACGGCTAATTCTTTGCGTACTAGCCATACGGCATTACTGCCGGTAACATGACCTAGCGCCATGCCTCGAATCACTAAGGTTAAGGTTTGATTGCCTGCAACGCCGCCCATGCTTGGCACAATCGTATTGAGGATGGCAAGCACCGCTAGTTGGCTGAGCGTAGATTCAAATAAATCACTTACTGCTGCTGCCAACAATGCCGTAACAAGATTAACGCCCAGCCATACTGAGCGGCGCTTAGTACTCTGACCAATAGGCGCGAAGGTATCCTCTTCATCATCTAGACCGGCCATGCTCATCATCGAGTGCTCAGCATCTTCGCGGATGATATCAACCACATCATCAATGGTGATACGGCCTACTAACTTGTGTTCTTCGTCAACGACCGGTGCAGAAAGCCAATTGTAGCGTTCAAACATGCTCGCCACTTCATCATCTGGCGCATTTGCTGGAATCGCTTCTGGCTCATCATCCATGATTTCAGCGACGGAGACTTCTGGGTTTGAAGTCAACAAACTAGCCAACGATACTGTGCCGATGAGAATGTCTTGGCGATTGACAACATAGAGGGTGTCGGTGTTTTCGGGCAATTCTGTCTTAAGTCGCAAATAACGGATGACCACATCTATACTGACATCCGGACGCAAGGTGATGGTGTCGGTGTTCATTATGAAACCGGCTGTTTCTTCACCATACGATAATGCTTTTTCTGCTCTTACCCTGTCTTGAGTGTCCATAGATTTAAGGATACTTTGCAACACATCATCGGGGAGACTGCTGAGAGTCTCCGCCAAGTCATCTGTGTCCATGTCTTCAAGGGCATCAACGACATTCGCGGGCACCATTTTGGTAATAATCCCGTTACGAACATCTTCAGATAACTCCTCTAGAACATCACCATGAAAATCTGCATCGAGAAGACGCCATAGTTCATCACGGGTTTTGGTGGGGGAGGATTCAAGCAGCAGCGCCACGTCACTTGCGGGCAAATCGAGTAGCAATCTTCTTACGCGCACGAACGCACCTGCATTCAAGAATCGGTTTATTGATTCGAGGCGTTCGGTCGTATTACTTAACTCTATTGCTTCAGACATGGACACTCCGTAGCACGCTATAAAGATAAAGGCGTTAACTACCACATGCTTTGATTATATCACTTAGTGCGTGACAATTATGTGATAGCTTGATTTTATTGAATTTATTATAAACTACTTATGTTAGCCTTGTGCCTGGTAAGTTATTCACTTTCATCAAATTTGTTTTGGATGAGTTCTGTGATAGCGTCCATCGCAGCTGTGGCGTCGTCCCCAGAACAATGGACATCCACGGTTTTTCCCTGACCGCTTTCTAGCATCATTAGCGCTAGTACACTGTTAGCAGGGGCCGAATTCTCGCCTTGTGTGAGCATAATTTCAGCGTCAAATTGGTTTGCCAACTGCACTAGTTTAGTGGCGGCTCTCGCATGTAAGCCAAGCTTGTTGATTATCGTCAGTGACCGATGAATTTGATTCGCTTGGGCCATACATTTTACCCTAGGTTGGCTCAGCGTTTTTGCTGATGCGTTTTAATTCACGATGTTTGACCTGCACGTCGCCATGTGTTGCTTTAAAGCTTTCTGCCAAACTTTGCGCAACAAACACACTGCGGTGTTGTCCTCCTGTGCATCCAATGGCGATGGTGACATAACTGCGATTGTTTCTTTCCAGGTGAGGAAGCCAAGTAGTGATTAAGTTTTGTACTTGCCAAATAAATTTCATGACCAGCGGTTGGCCGGCTAGGAATATTTCCACTGGTCCGTCCAAGCCGTTAAGCGGTCTTAAATCTGGATCCCAATGTGGATTAGGTAAAAAGCGCACATCAAATACATAGTCAGCATCTTTTGGAATACCATATTTAAATCCGAATGACTCAAACAATATGACTAGATCGGTACTCTTTTTCCCTAGCACGCGCTCTCTGATTAACTCTGCTAGGTCATGCACTGATAGTTGGTCGGTGTTAATGGTTAGGTCGGCGCGCTCAGCAACCGGGACAAGAATTTCTCGTTCTGAAGCAATCGCATCAATCAAAGAGTTTGACTGCTTAAACAAAGGGTGCAGGCGACGGGTTTCACTATAGCGCTTAATCAACACATCATCACTAGCATCTAGGTATATAATGGTGATGTCCCATACTCGTGGCAAATACTCCAATATTTCGGAAATTTCTTGCTCGGCTTTAGGCATATTCCTGACATCGATGCTCACTGCGACCAAATCGTTTTCATCAGCAACAGCGTGGGTGAGTGTAGGGAGTAAGTTTACGGGAATATTATCAACGCAGTAGTAACCTAAATCTTCTAGTGAGCGCAGCGCAATCGACTTTCCTGAGCCCGAACGGCCACTAATAATCAACAGCTTCATCCTTGGTTCCTATTTGGTTACGATGGTATTGAACAATTATGCGAGTGCGGCAACAATTTCTTTTTTATTTTCTGCGCTTCTTATAGCTTTTACAATTTCTTTATCACTTAATTTACGTGCAATGCCGGCTAATGCCTTTAAATGCGTATCCGCTTCGTCATTGGGCACCAAAATCGCAAAAAAGATATCAACTGGTTTGCCATCTATTGCATCAAACTCAATTGGCTCGTCACTTGTTACTATCACCGCCATAATATGCTCTAAGCCTTTAATCCGCCCGTGTGGTATCGCAATTCCGTTACCAATGCCGGTGCTACCCAATTTCTCTCTGTTGATCAGACTACTTAACACCTCATCTTGGTTGAGTCGTGGGTTTTGCTTAAGCGCAATTTCGGTAATAACTTCAAAGATTCTTTTTTTGCTGTAACACTCAACCGAACATTGCGTGCGGTCGAGTGAAATGATGTCAGAAATTATCATAGTATTTTACGTTAGTGCCTTCTGAGCTTTTCTTTGTGCTTAATCACTTGGCGATCAAGTTTGTCGATAAGCGAGTCAATTGCCGCATACATATCGGTATGCTCAGCATTTGCGAATACTTCACCACCGTTTAGATGCAGTGTCGCTTCGGCTTTTTGATTAAGTTTTTCGATATTTAAAATAACGTGGACATTATTGATGTGATCGAAGTGTCTCTCGAGTTTCTCAAATTTGGTGTCGACATAACTGCGCAATGAATCGGTGATTTCTACATGATGACCAGTAAGGTTAATTTGCATAGTGCGTAGTCCTCTTGTTGCGTCTAAAGTAGACTTTTTCGTTGATTAGAAGGGGGAATATTCAAGGATTCCCGGTATTTTGCAATTGTCCGTCGAGCAACTTGAATACCTTGCTCGGCGAGCACTTGCGCAATTTTGCTATCGCTTAGTGGTTTATGCGCTGGCTCCGCTGATACCATTTTCTTGATAAAAGCTCGTATCGCCGTAGACGAACAGTTTTCACCTGATTCGGTGGCAACATGGCTTGAAAAGAAATACTTCAGTTCAAAAATGCCTCGTGGCGTATGCATATATTTTTGTGTCGTCACACGTGAGATGGTTGATTCATGCATGTCTACCATTTCAGCTACATCGTTGAGCACCATAGGAATCATTTTCTCTGGGCCTTTTTCAAAAAACTCTCTTTGCTTTGATACGATGCAATGCGATACCTTCAGTAAGGTTTCGTTACGACTCTCTAAGCTTTTAATAAACCATTTCGCCTCTTGTAAATGAGACTTTATAAATTGAGAATCGTTCGGATTTTTAGAGGTTTTTCCTAAGCTTGCATACGTTTCGTTAACAGACAAAGCCGGTAACGCATCGTTGTTCAGTTCCACCGTCCATACGCCATTCTTTTTATATACGTTAACATCGGGAATGACATACTCAGGTTCTTTTGTGGAAATAGCGCTGCCGGGACGCGGATTGAGCGTTTTCAACAGTCGCATAACTTCACGAAGCTGGTCTTCTTTGAGCCGAGTTTTGCGCATCAACGTTCGATAGTCTTTGCTGCTGAGTAAATCGGAATGCTCTTTTATCAGCGCTCGAGCTTCTTCTATCCATGGTGTATTTTCATCAAATTGCTTTAGCTGCACGAGCAAGCATTCTTGCACTGAGCGAGCGCCGGCACCCACGGGGTCGAACATTTGGATGCGTTTGAGCACACACTCAACTTCGTCAAGCTCAATATCTTCATTGTCGAGACTATCAAGAATGTCTTCACATGTGGTTGTTAGGTAGCCTGAGTCATCGATAGAGTCAATAATGGCAATTGCTATGGAGCGGTCATTGTCAGAGAAGTGAGTCAGTTCCATTTGCCACATTAAATGGTCTTGAATGGAGTCGCTGGTTTCTCCTTGAAATACGTAATCATCGTCAGGATTGCTGCCGACCATGCGAATGGGGGCAGAACTCGAACCAAGATATTCTTCCCATGAGCTATCTAGCGGAAGGTCGTCCGGAATATCGTTCTTTTCGAGGGCATCGTGACTGTCTACATTATCTGAGCTCGATAAATCTGTGTCGTTATCAGAATTACTTAGTCTAGAAGCATCTGTATCTTTTTCGCCTTTGCTTTGCTCGTTTTGCCCTTGTTCATTATCTGAAAAATCTTGTTCCAACATTTCTAGCAACGGATTGGATTCAAGGGCTTCTTGAATTTCCTGCTGAAGGTCAATGGTTGAAAGTTGCAATAGCTTAATCGCCTGCTGCAATTGAGGCGTCATGGTAAGCTGTTGACTAAACTTAAGCTGTAACGAGGGTTTCATTCACTTCCTTTGGCTAACACTAGGCAATCTCACATCTTGATTGTATGCCTAAAGCGAAAATTGTTCACCTAAATAAACATCGCGAACGGTTTGATTAGCAAGTACCTCTTCGGCGCTGCCTGATGCGATGAGTTCACCATGGCTAACAATGTAGGCAACTTCGCAGACATCTAGCGTTTCTTTTACATTATGGTCTGTAATCAAAATTCCGATACCGCGTTCTTTCAATTGATACACTATCTTCTTTATATCATTCACAGAAATTGGGTCAACACCTGCAAAGGGTTCATCGAGCAAAATAAATTTTGGATTTGCCGCTAGCGCTCTGGCGATTTCAACACGTCGGCGCTCGCCACCTGACAAGCTCATGCCAAGATTATTTCTAATATGATTAATATTGAAATCATCAAGTAGTTCATCTGCTTGCTGTTCTTGTTGATTCTTACTTAATTCTTTGCGGGTTTGCAAGATAGCCATTAAATTTTCATACACCGTCAGCTTTCTAAAAATAGACGCCTCTTGTGGCAAATAGCCGATACCATGCCTTGCTCGCTCATGCATTGGTTGAATCGTTATGTCGAGCTGATCAATTTGTATTTCGCCTTTATCCAGCGGAACCAAACCTACAATCATGTAAAAAGTCGTGGTTTTACCAGCCCCATTAGGGCCAAGCAGGCCAACGATTTGGCCAGTGGATACCTCAATGCTTACATCGCGTACAACCTGCCTAGACTTGTAGGATTTGGCAAGGTGCTTTGCAGTTAATGTACTGCTCACGGTTGAACCTCTGGAGGTTGCTCTTGCTGCTTTTCTTGCTCGCTCTTCTCTGGCGTTGAAAATGAGCCTGGGCTTATTACCGTTGTGACTGAATTATCACTGTCATCGCTGGTAGATGCTAAAATTTGTTCTTTACTCATGTCAAAGACAATGGCATCACCGGTTACGCGCACACCATCTTGGGTGATTAAGGCATTTCCTTTTAACGATATTGTACGGGTCGACACGTCATACGTAATCTGATTGGCACTCGCTTGCACCATGGTGCCGTCGTCTTTACGTTGCTGGTAACTTGACGGTTGGCCAGATGCCATAATAATTTCTCTGCCAGGACCATTTGCTGCATCTATTTCTACGCGGTCAGCTAAAAGCTCAAGGCTGCCCTGGCGGATTGTCACGTTCTCGGTAAATATAGATGTTTTGTTTATGCCATCTAAAGCCTGGTCTCTAGAACGCAAGGTGACGGGCAAAGTAAAATCCGTGCTGATGGTCGAGGTAGATGCATCTGCCGGATTTGTTGATGCTTGTTCGGCTGTAGAGGCTTGCACAACAGGTTGCGCATTTTGAGCGCCTTGCTCAGAAACCATCTCTGAAGCGCTACTCGACTGCGATGGAGCCTGCAATAAGGTCGGGCTCATGTGTGCCCATGCATCGCTTGTTAGCATCAATAAAGTGCTAGCGCTCAACAGCGGGATAAAAAATCGTTTGTACATGTTCTTTAAACTCGTATTGTTGTGTGGTTAGGTTGCCAATTAAACCTAAGCTTGTCACAAGATAATCTGGCCCGGCTATCGTTACTAATTGGTCAGATTGCAGTGTTTTGTTTTGCAAATTAATTTCTATATATTCAGTTGTTATCTCTGTGACAAAGTCTTGTGTACGAAGATTCACAATTCTGACATTTTTTTCTAATTGTATACGATTATTGTTATAAAGGGTGCCTTCACTTGCGGTTAGTCGCCAAGGTTCACCATCATCTAAATAAAGCGTATAAACGGGCATGTCGAATACAGCGAACCCGAGTTCTTCATAATGCTCCATTTTGTCGGCAGCCACTTCGTGACTCAATTTGCCCGATTTATCATACAGTTTACTGTTGAGTTTTATTGCCTTGTAGTTTGGAATTAATGGAGATGTGGAAGGCGCGCTGCTTTGCTCGTCGTCCCCACTAAACAATATCGACAAATATAGTAACACTACCGCGGTGAATATGAAGGTTAAGCTGTAGCTGGTGCGGCTCAAAGGCTTGCACCATGGATATATTCAAGCTGGCCTTTTGATTGCAATATCAAATCACAGAACTCTCTGACCGCTCCGCGCCCGCCTTTGTTCTTGGTAACAAAATTTGCCTGCTGAAGTAACTGTGGGTGCGCATCTTGAACCGCGACTTTAACAGCACTTAACGCAAAGAGGCCTGCGTCGGGCATATCATCACCAACGCTTGCCACTTCTTTGGGCGAGAGGCCGCATTCTTTCATGAGTGTTTGAAGTGCTTGTTGCTTGTCTTCTTCGCCTTGGATAATGAACTTGGCATTGAGAGCTTGCATGCGGTTTTGTACGATGGATGAGGTGCGCCCTGTGATTACAGCGACATCTACACCGCATGCGGCAACGGCCTTGATGCCATAGCCATCTTTTGTGTTAAACGCTTTAAACTCTTCGTTATTGTTGCCTAAATAGATGAGGCCGTCTGACAACACACCATCTACGTCTAAAACGAGCAGTTTGAGATGCTTGCACGCCTCATAGATATCTTGAGAGACAGGGCCATACAAGCTTTCGATTGTGCTCATCAGACAACCCCTGCACGAAGAAGCATGTGCATGCTTAATGCACCTACTGGAATATTCTTTTGGTCAGTCACAATCAATGCATTGATGCGTTTTTCTTGCATTAGGTTTAATGCATCAATAGCGAGGCTATCTGCACGAAGACTGATACCTCCTGGGGTCATAACGTCTCGAACAGATGTTTGATGTACATCTATTTTCTTATCAAACGTGCGTCGTAAATCACCGTCGGTATATATCCCTATCATCACGCCCTGATCAACAATGGCCGTCATTCCTAATCCTTTGCTCGACATTTCCATTAGCGCGCTACTTAGCGTCGCAAGGGCATCGACAATGGGAATCTCATCACCACCGACCATAATATCTTCAACTTTTAACAGCAGGCGCTTGCCAAGTGCTCCGCCGGGGTGAGAAAAAGCAAAGTCTTGTGCCGTAAAACCTTTTGCTTCTAACAAGGCTATCGCAATAGCGTCCCCTAGCACCAAGGTGGCTGTGGTACTTGTTGTCGGCGCAAGCCCCAACGAGCAAGCTTCTTTTGAAACGTTGAGCCACAAATTAATGTCTGCAAATGCTGATAAACTACTTTGTGCTTTATTGGTTACTGCAATGATTGGGATGCCGAGCCTTTTTACCGCCGGCATCAGGCCGACAAGTTCCGATGTTTCGCCAGAATTTGAAATGGCGATGAGCACATCGTCTTTGCTGAGCATGCCGAAGTCGCCATGATTAGCTTCCCCAGGATGCATGAAGAACGACGGGGTGCCGGTACTAGCGAGGGTGGCGGCTATTTTATTGCCGATATGGCCTGATTTACCCATGCCAGATACAACCACCTTGCCCTTGCAACTAATGAGTACATCACATGCCTTGGAAAAATTAGCATCCAAGGACGATTGTAGGTGGCTCAGCGCATTAATTTGGTTGCTGAAGGTCCGATTTGCAGAATCTAAATACGTCATAACTATGTAAAAATTACTACCTGATAGGCCAAGAATATCGCGACAAAGATACCCCCTTCTATTCGGGAGATATTTCTTGAGCCGCTAAGATTAAAGCAGAACACAAACAATAACACTGTTAGGCCTAGCATGACCAGAGAGTCTCGCCCAGCGGCATTAATATCTATCATCCCTGGCGCAATAAGACCGGGCATGGCTAGCACTGCTAGTAAGTTAAATATGTTAGAGCCAATAATATTACCTAAGGCTAAATCGTCTTCGCCCTTCATTACACCTGCGATACTTGCTGCAAGTTCAGGTAAGCTTGTACCAATCGCGATAATGGTAAGTCCAATGACCAATTCGCTGATACCTAGGTCGACGGCAATTTTCACCGCAGACTCAACAAGAAAATGCGCGCTTAAAGGCAACATGATTAGGCCCGCGATTACCCAAAAAACGGCAGTAGACGTGGCTACCCCATCGGGCAACTCGGTTTCAGTTTCAGCAATGAGCGGATCGTTTTTGTCTACTTTAAACGATAACAGTGCCATTCCGGCAATGACGAGAACAAAAAGCGTGATTAGCACGATGCCTTCTACACGTGACAAAAAGCTATCATCAATGAAATACACAGCTAAAAGCGTAATCAGCAACAGTACTGGTAACTCTCGTTTAAGTGTTGTAGAGGATACAATTAAAGGCTTGATTAAAGCCGTTATGCCAAGTACCAAGGCAATGTTGGTGATGTTTGAACCAATTGCGTTACCCACGGCCGTATCAGGGTTGCCGTCAAACGAGGCAGTTGCTGAAACGACAATTTCGGGGGCAGAAGAGCCCATCGCAACAATGGTCAATCCAATCATCATAGGCGATACGCCTATGTTTTTTGCTAAAGCAGATGCGCCATAAACAAAGCGATCCGCACTCCAGCTAAGCGCCACGAGACCGATTATAAAAATGACTAAGTTTATTACCACGAGGTTCTTCTTCTATTAATAACGTTCATATTGTCTCAAATTGCGTGCCTCAATCATAATGAATTTCATCAGAAATAAGCTATAACTATAAAATACATTATTTCTTACGTTTTTATTCAGCATTACGGCTTGAAAAAAGTTAAAATAATACGATATCCCGCTCATGATATTTTTACGCCTCCAAATTTGGCTAAAATTATGCATAAAAGGTTAGGGTTTAAGTGCGCAAATCTCATTTGCATGAAGCAAAATTAATGATCAATAGCAGTGTAGTCTTTGTATTTAACGGAACTTAATCAGGAGTTGTTGCGTCTTTAGAACGTGATAAATAAATAAGAAACAAATGTCAAAACCCATTATACAAATTGAAAATATGCAGTTTAGTCGCGGAGACAGAGTGATATATGAAGATATATCGCTGAATGTCGAGACGGGTAAACTTACTGCTATAATGGGTCCTAGTGGTATTGGCAAAACGACCCTGTTAAAACTGATTGGCGCCCAATTAACCCCTAGCAGCGGTAGCGTGCTATTTCAGGGAACCAATGTTCATACGATTTCACGTACCAAACTCTATGAGTTGCGCAGAAAGATGAGCATGTTGTTTCAAAGCGGCGCGTTGTTTACCAATATGTCGGTGTACGACAATGTCGCTTTTCCGCTACGCGAGCATACCGAGCTAGACGAAGATATTATTCGCACGATAGTGTTATTAAAATTAGAAGCGGTAGGTTTGCGCGGAGCAGCTGAGCTTCAGCCAAGTGAATTATCCGGCGGCATGGCACGCAGAGCAGCCCTAGCGAGAGCGATTGCGCTAGACCCAGAGCTTATCATGTACGATGAGCCTTTCGCTGGCCAAGACCCAATCTCAATGGGGGTGTTAGTAAAGCTCATAAAAGCACTGAGCAAAGCACTAAATCTCACATCCATCGTCGTCACCCATGATGTAACTGAGGTTCTAAGTATTGCTGATTATGTATATATATTGGCGAACAAACGCATTATTGGACAAGGTACCCCAGCAGAAATTAAGCAGTCAGACTCGGAGCTGGTACAGCAGTTTTTACAAGGCACCGCAGATGGCCCGGTCCCATTTCATTTTCCAGCGCAAAACATTGCGGATAGCTTTTTAGGGACAGCCAAGTGAATTTTCTTCAAAATCTCGGCCGAAGCACAATAAACAAAGTCACCGCAGTGGGTGCTTCGAGCATCATGTTGTTTGGCGCGTTGTTTGCCTTTCCTATCTGGAAAAATGTTCGCCTTACTATTCAGCAAATGTACGTGGTGGGGGTGCAATCCCTATTAATTATCATGGTGTCTGGTCTTTTCATCGGGATGGTAATGGCCCTTCAGGGATATACGATACTGGTTAACTATGGCGCTGAAGGAAGTTTAGGTCCTATGGTTGCTTTATCCATCCTAAGGGAGCTCGGGCCAGTCGTTACCGCTTTACTATTTGCGGGTCGAGCAGGCAGTGCACTTACCGCTGAAATCGGACTAATGAAAGCTACCGAGCAGCTGAGTTCGCTAGAGATGATGGCGGTAGACCCTCTTAGACGAGTTATTTCTCCAAGGTTTTGGGCTGGTGTGATAAGCATGCCCATGTTAGCCCTTATCTTTTCCGCTATTGGCATATTGGGTGGCCACCTTGTAGGGGTCGATTGGCTTGGCGTTGATGCCGGCAGCTATTGGTCAATCATGCAAGCTACAGTCGAGTGGGAAAAGGACGTTGTTAATGGCGTTATCAAAAGCATCGTATTTGCGTTGGTTGTTGTATGGATAGCGCTTTATAAAGGCTACTCATGTATTCCAACGTCTGAAGGTATTAGTAAGGCGACCACCGAGACGGTCGTGTTCTCATCATTATCAATTTTGGGTCTTGATTTCATATTAACCGCTTTAATGTTTGGCATCAGTTAGGAAAAAGAATGATCAACAAACGTACAGAACTTTTAGTCGGCTTGTTTGTAGCCTTAGCCATAGCAGCAGCGTTGTTACTCGCGTTACAGGTTGCTAATCAGGGGATGGCGGGCAGTGGGGAGGTATACAAACTGACTGCGCGCTTTGACAATATTGGTGGCTTAAAACCACGCTCGTCAGTGAAAGTCGGTGGTGTGGTAGTTGGTCGAGTATCAAGAATATATTTAGATGAACAAGAATTGATTCCGATGGTCGAACTTGAGATATCAGAGGAATATGGACTGACGTTCCCTGATACCAGTAGTTTATCAATCTTAACTTCTGGTTTGTTAGGCGAGCAGTTTATTGGCTTACAACCGGGTTTTATATTCCCAGAAGATCTTGTCATGATTGAGGAAGATAAAGTATGTGAGACCGATACGCTGCTTGATTGTCCTTATTTAACGGACGGTGAAGAAGTACTCGATACCAAGTCTGCTCTAGTGCTCGAGGACTTAATTGGACAATTTTTATTCAATCAAGGTGAGGAATAAATGATGAGGCATTCAACAATGAAAAATACCCTTGTTAAATATGTAGGGATGATCACTTTATTTGTGCTCACTAGTGCGACGGTGAATGCTCAAGAAGCAGCGCAGCTCGTCAGTAAAGAAGACCCTTATGATATGGTGCAAAATGTTGCTTCAAAGACCTTTGATAGAATCAAAGCGCAACAACAACTTATTTCCCAAGACCCTGAAGTCCTGCGGTTAATCATGGAAGAGGAGTTAATGCCCTACATTGATTATCGTTTTTCAGCATATAAAGTGCTAGGTAAGTATTCTCGCGGTGCTGATAAGAAAGATTTATTAGAATTCATTACCGTGTTCAGACAGTATCTTATTACAAGCTACGCAGTCGCTATGGGATATTACGATAACCAAATAGTGGAGTTTGAGCCCGAAAGAGACTTTACAGACCGCAATGATGTGACGGTTCGAGCGGTCATCAAAGATGACGTACGCCCAGATATAAAAGTGGCGTTTAAAGTCAGAAAGGACCGTCGCAGCGGAGAATGGGAAGCATATGATATGATTGCTGAAGGAATTAGTTTGTTATCTAGTAAGCAAAGCGAGTTCGAAAGCATTCTTCGTAAAGACGGCATTCAGGAAGTGATCAAGCAAATGCGCGCAAGTATCAATCAGCCGATCCAATTGAACAACGACAGCCAGACTGCTGCTCAATAATGAAAGTAGTCATTAAAACGGTGGACCAAGAGGTTCACGTGGATGTAGTGGGTGAACTCAATAGAACCACATTAACCAAAAATTTTTGGGATGGTTGCGATGCCCAGCAAAAGAAAAGTATCGCTGGGGCATTAAGGGTTGAGATCGATCTTAATAAGATTGAGCATGCTGATACCTCAGGTTTAGCATGGCTGCTCAATGCAATACGTGATATCCCACTAGAAAATGAAAAAATCAGTGTTTGCAATATACCTCAGAAGTTACTCGACCTAGCAAAACTCAGTAATGCAGATGAATTATTAAGTCCAAAAGAGAAAGCTCATGACCAATGAAGAAGTCGCGGCATTAGTAAAAGATGCGATAAACGCGCAAGAAGTGATCGTAAAAAGTGAAGGGACACATTATCAAGTGATTGCAATTGATGATATGTTTGACTCTATCTCGCGTGTAAAAAGGCAACAAATGATTTATGCCCCCTTATCTGAAAAGATTTCAGATGGTACCATTCATGCGGTATCAATAAAAACCTTCTCAACAGCACAGTGGCAAAGAGAAAAACTTTTCAACTAATACAACCCATTAAGGTTACCTGTGGACAAACTGGTCATTAAAAAGAGCCCTGCATTAAAGGGCTCTGTTCGTATATCTGGCGCAAAGAACGCGGCACTTCCTGTTCTAATTTCCAGTCTGTTAGCGGACTCAGCCTGCACATTTACGAATGTGCCTAACCTAAGAGACATCAACACTACGTTGTTGTTGCTAAAAGACTTAGGTGCAACGACAAACCAAACTAATAGCGATACGGTTGAAATCGATGCGAGCCAACTTGAAAGCGTAACGGCGTCTTATGAATTAGTTAGAACGATGCGGGCCTCTATTTTGGTGCTCGGTCCTTTGCTTGCTAAACATGGACGAGCCAATGTATCTCTGCCAGGCGGTTGCGCAATTGGCGCACGTCCTGTGAATCTGCACTTGTCTGGTTTAGAAAAGATGGGCGCTAAAATTGATGTAGAAGAAGGATATATAAGAGCGTCTGTAAGCGGTCGCCTGACTGGTGCACGCATCTTCATGGACATGGTAAGCGTAGGGGCAACTGAAAACTTGATGATGGCCGCTGCTCTCGCCGAAGGCACGACGATCATTGAAAACGCTGCGCGTGAGCCAGAAATTGTGGATTTAGCCAATTGCTTAAATGCCATGGGTGCGAAAGTGCAGGGTGCGGGGACAGACAAGGTCACTATTGTTGGGGTAGAAAAGCTTCATGGCTGCCATTACAGCGTACTACCAGACCGAATTGAAACTGGCACATTTTTGGTTGCAGCTGCCATTACGCGCGGAAGTATTCGGTGTGAAAACGCCGCGCCAGACACACTAGATGCGGTCATCAGCAAGCTCGAACAAGCCGGCGCAGAAATTAAAACCGGTGATGATTGGATTGAGCTTGATATGCACGGCAAACAAGCAAAAGCAGTATCTCTAAAAACGATGCCCCATCCTGGCTTCCCTACTGATATGCAAGCGCAGTTTGTGACACTAAATGTATTGGCGCAAGGCTCTGGTGTCATTACAGAAACGATTTTTGAAAATCGCTTCATGCATGTTCCAGAACTGCAAAGAATGGGCGCTGATATTGATCTAGAAGGAAACAGCGCACTGACGCCAGGAGATAGTGAATTACGAGGTGCTCAAGTCATGGCCACTGATTTACGAGCATCGGCAAGCCTTGTAATTGCAGGGCTAGTGGCAGAGGGTGAAACTACGGTAAATAGAATTTATCACTTAGATCGTGGCTACGAACAAATTGAACACAAATTGAGAAATTTAGGCGCAAACATCGAGCGGGTTTCGTAACAGGAAATTTGATTTGTTAAGAGGGCGCCGTTAGTGAATGGCTAACTGCGCACGACCATTTGTGGGATAAGCTCGCCAACGATTACCGTCATGGTGATCATGCGATCGTCTCTACTCACCGTTAACACAATCTCAGAGCCAGGCTCGGTCTCAGCAATCATATCTAGCGTTTTAGCTGCGCTTTCTACCTGTATACCGTTAATCGATAATACGATATCGTTTACTTGCAATCCTGCGGTGGCTGCTGGGCCATTTCTGCTCACCGAATCAACTACTATTCCTTGGCTACTGCGTAATTCTGAACCTGAGAAACCAAGCTGACCCCGAGTGACCTTGCCATTTAAGATAATTTCATCCATCACACGTCGCGCTAGCGTATACGGCACAGCAAAGTTAACGCCATCAACAGATGTGACTCTACGGCGATTATCCAAGGTTTTAAAATTGGCGTTGGTAATTCCCATCAAATAACCGTTGCTATCAACGAGCGCACCGCCAGAATTACCTTGATTGAGTACCGCATCAGTCTGAATAAAGTCAAAGAAGTTGGCAAAACCATTCTGCCCAGTACGACTGACCACGCCCGAGGTGATGGTTTGTCCTAAATCAAATGGGTTGCCTACCGCCATTACCACATCGCCAACACGCAAATCAGGTGATTCCATCTGTGGGATCACATGCAAATCTTCGGCAAAAACTCTAAGTACGGCTAAATCTGTTATTTCGTCAAAACCAACGAGTTGTGCTTGCAGTAATCGACTGTCTTGCAGGGCAACGTATATGCTGTCGGCATTCTGTATAACGTGGTAACAGGTTAATAAATACCCGTCTTCAGTCATAATGACACCAGAACCTAGCGACGTTCTTTCATTAAGACGATTTCGAAATAGCCGATTTCCATTATCAAGGCTGATGCTATAAATGTTGACTACGGCTGGCGCACTTCGCTCTAACGCACTGTAGTAACTGACTCGCGGCGGAATATTTTCGCTTGTCTTGAAAAGATTGAGGTTGAGGCCTTCGCCTTGTCTAAATTCAGGAAAGAACAATAGCAATAGCGCAGCTACCACCACGCCGAGCATGATAGGCTTTAGTAGAGCGATGAGTACACGGCTAAATAACGACATTCGTTCCTAGAATTAAATTTCAAGCTATAGATCATAGCAAATTCATCAAAGATGTCATTGCTCAAAACTATTTTTTCTAGAAGTTAACATAAAAAACCTCTCAAAGCGCAAGCTTTGAGAGGTTTTAATGTATTTACAAAGAATTGTTAGCGGATAATAACGTACAGATTGCTGCCGCCACGTTGCACGTTTAGCGCAATGATGCCGTTTGCCTCTTCTATGGTCTCACTCAACGCCGTGATGCTGTTAATGCGCTGGCGGTTAACACCCACTATGACGTCGTTCTCACGAAGGCCTATGCGAGCGGCCGGTGAGCCATCAGCCACGTCGGTGACTTGCACCGCTGCATTGTTGTTTCTATCGACGCCTGTGGCAAAACTTGCACCCTCCAGTGCTGGATGCATGTCTTTCGCTTCTGCCATAAGTGCTTCAGCGGCATCTAACACGACATTGATGTCTTGTCGCTCACCATTACGAATAATCGTCAAGGTAACCTTCGCGCCTGCACCTAGACTTGCTATTTTAGCGCGTAGCTCGTTAAAGCTATTGAGTTCATTACCATTGATGGCCGTAATGATGTCACCTGATTGAATGCCAGCCTTGTTAGCCGCTGAACCTTCTTGCACTTCATTAACGAAAGCACCTTTGTTTGCAGGAGAATTTAAGGCTTCAGCAAGACCTGCATCAACATCTTCACCTAAAATACCCAGCAGACCGCGGCGCACTTCACCAAACTCGACGATTTGGTCAACTAAGCTTTTCATCATATTGCTAGGAATGGCAAAACCAATCCCGACGTTACCGCCGTTAGGACCGAAAATAGCCGTGTTAATACCCACTAGCTCGCCTCTTAAATTAACTAAAGCTCCTCCAGAATTGC
The DNA here is from genome assembly GCF_018595715.1 of Glaciecola sp. XM2. Classification (GTDB taxonomy): domain Bacteria; phylum Pseudomonadota; class Gammaproteobacteria; order Enterobacterales; family Alteromonadaceae; genus Glaciecola. Next base: position 222,738 of record NZ_JAHEOJ010000028.1, on the reverse strand, counting down.
CCCGGTTAATAGCAGCGTCAGTTTGAATGTAATCTTCATAACCACCAATATTTAAGCCAGATCTTCCAAGGGCACTGACGATGCCGGAGGTTACCGTTTGACTCAGTCCAAATGGGTTACCAATGGCTACCACGAAGTCTCCGACTCTTAAGGCATCAGAGTCAGCTAAGGTTACATCTTGGAGATTTTCTGGGTCAATTTTTAAAAGCGCAATATCACTTTGTGCATCTGCGCCAAGCTTTTCAGCTTCAAATTCTCTGCCATCGGTAAGCTTGACGAGAATTTTGTCGGCGTTGGCAACCACGTGATTGTTGGTAACCACATAACCCTGCTCGGCATCAATAATGACACCTGAGCCCAAGCCTCTAAAAGGACGTTCTTGGGGACTTTGTTGTGGGGTGCCAAAGAAATACCGGAACATTTCAGGTACTTGTTGACGGGATGTTTGTGTACCTTCAACGGAAATACTAACAATAGCGGGCGTTGTTTCTTCTAGCATTGGTGCTAAAGAAGGTAGCTCATCGTCTGAAAAAAATGGAATGCCGGCAGTTGCGGACGTAGAAATGCCAACGACCATCAGGGCCGCTGTCAAGCCAACAAGGCTTTGGCGTATCAATTGCTTCATCAAACTTATTACTCCTAAATTTAAGTAACCTACAGACTCAAATTTAGGGGCAATAGTTCATATTACAAGTTATTTATTTGCAGATTTTTGGTTAGAGATGTTGCCAACAAACAAGCCAGATCCATTATTCGCAAAATCTCTTGGTGGAGCGTCGCCTTGATTCGCAGAATCCGACGAACTTGATACTGGCGTATGATTACGCAAATACATCCGCGCATGCTCGCCAAAGAAACTTGCTTTATCGGTTTCCTCATTGGCAATACTGAGTGATGCTTCATACGTTTGCAGATTGTTTGTGAGCTGCTCTAAACGCAGGCGAATTGCATCTATAGACTCTTTACTTGATTCAATATGATGATGTGCTTGTTGGGCTAAAATTGTCTTTAGCTCTTGCTCGGAGCGCACTAAATCAGCACCCTTTTGCTTCGCCTTTATGTTTGCCCATTGCCATGCTACGGCAACGCCTATAACGACGCCAACAACAACCCCGAAGATCACGCTTACTATTTCCATTACTATTCCTGCGTCTGGCAAAGATTTAGATAAATCATTGAACATTCAACGACGTCATGCAAGTGTTTATTCAACAAAATCCACAGCAAAAATTGTAAGAGCCTTGTATAATCCCGCGTGATTTTGCATTTATTCGGATTTTTCAAAGGTAAAAGTAGTGTTATGACACCGTGGGAAAAGTATCAAGAAGACCTAACGCTCATAGAATTCCAATATGATAGCGCGCAAGAAAACGCGGTCAAAGAGCTACAAAGACTCTTTGATGAGTTAACGCAACCGAAAAAGAAAAAGGCATGGCGAGTCAAGCTAGCAGCGAAGTTTGGTAAGGCTATGGTGAAGCCTGGTGTACAAGGTATTTATTTTTACGGAGGTGTTGGCCGCGGTAAAACATACTTGGTAGATACTTTTTATGATTGCCTGCCTTTTGAAGATAAGATGCGCGTGCATTTTCATCGGTTCATGCAGCGAGTGCACAAAGAGCTCAAATTACTCGGCGGTAAATCCGACCCCCTTAAAATTATTGCAAAGAAAATTGCCAGTGAGACTCGCATCATATGCTTTGATGAGTTTTTTGTTTCTGATATTACCGATGCAATGATTTTAGGTACTTTGATGGAACAGCTTTTTTCCCAAGGCGTCGTGCTGGTGGCCACATCGAACATTGTACCTGATGAACTGTACAAAAATGGCTTACAACGAGCTCGTTTTCTTCCTGCTATTGAATTAATTAATGAAAATACGCGTGTAATAAATGTCGATAGCGGCAATGACTATCGTCTACGCACCCTTGAAAAGGCAGAAATTTATCACTACCCATTAGATGATGACGCACAGCGCAATCTAAACTTATATTTCGATCAATTAGCAGCAGAAAAAGGCGTTGATAATACCATGGTAGAAATAGAAGGTCGTAACATTCCGGCTAAAAGAAAGGCTGAAAGTGTGATTATGTTTGAATTTAGAGCGCTGTGTGACGGGCCACGTAGTCAAAGTGATTACATTGAAATTAGTCGAGAGTACAATACGGTACTTTTAGCAAACGTTGAGCAGATGAATGCGAGCATGGATGATATTGCACGCAGATTCATTGCGATGGTAGATGAGTTTTATGAACGCAAAGTAAAGTTGATAATGTCATCCGAAGTACCCTTAGAAAAGCTATATAACCAAGGGCGCTTGAGTTTCGAGTTTCAGCGTTGTCTGAGTCGTCTACAAGAAATGCAGTCGCGCAGCTATTTAGCCCAGGCGCATCTTGCATAGCTAGAGATTCTCGCGGTTTAAAAAGTCGTAAATTAAAGTACAATTATACTATTGATGTTTGTCTGCGGGCGCTTGACCTACGGACCGATAACTTAGCAACACACTAAAATAATAATGAGAGCCTTATGGGAAGAAAGTTTGAAGTAAGAAAGGTCGCGATGGCAAAAACCGCGACGGCAAAAACCAAAGTTTACTCAAAGTATGGTAAAGAAATATACGTCGTTGCAAAAAATGGCGGCACCGATCCGGTTGCGAACTTATCCTTAAAACGCTTGATTGAAAAAGCAAAAAAAGACCAAGTTCCCGCCCACGTAATTGACAAAGCCATCGACAAAGCCGCTGGTGGTGGAGGCGAAGATTTTGCGCCGGCTCGCTACGAGGGCTTTGGACCCGGTGGGTGCATGGTCATTGTTGATTGTTTGACCGACAATGTGAATCGCACCATCACCGACGTTCGTAACTGCTTCACTAAGACCGACAGTAAGTTAGGCGCACAAAACTCCGCCGCGTTTATGTTTGATCACTTGGCGGTGTTCACCTTTGCTGGGGATGATGACGAAGTTATCTTAGAGGCGCTTATGGAGGATGATGTAGACGTCCATGACGTGGAAGTCGAAGACGGTCAGGTAACGGTATTAGTGCCGCATACTGAGTTCTTCAAAGCGAAAACCTCATTACAAGAAAGGTTTGATGGCATCGAGTTTGATGTTGAGGAAATCACTTGGTTACCTCAAGAGAGCAAAGATATCAGTGAAGATGATATGCCCATGTTTGAAAAGTTCATGGACATGCTAAATGACTGTGATGATGTGCAAAATGTCTATCACAACGCAAACGCGTAAACTTTAACGCTTTAGTCGCATTCTCAGGCAAATGCTTTATACTGCGCCTGAGAGTCAGCCAGACAGTCGCTGCTCTGCTTTATTTCGGTAAAGTAGGGGGGAGGAAAGTCCGGGCTCCATAGGGTAGGGTGCCAGATAACGTCTGGGCGGCGTGAGCCGACGACAAGTGCAGCAGAGAGAAGACCGCCAGCTTACTTGTTAAGCTGGTAAGGGTGAAAGGGTGCGGTAAGAGCGCACCGCGTTTCTGGTAACAGTAAACGGCGAGGTAAACTCCACTCGGAGCAAGACCAAATAGGTCCCCGAACGGCGCGACCCGCGTTGGGGACGGGTAGGTTGCTTGAGCCAATGAGCGATTATTGGCCTAGAGGAATGATTGTCATTCTTTGCAAAAAGAATACAGAACCCGGCTTATCGGCTGACTCTTTTTTACTTCCACACATATATGAAATCACTCAATTCATATCACAGTGAGGCGATGAGTTTGTTTTAAAACAAGCTCCAACTGCCTCAATCTCCTAATAGATTTACACTCGTAATTTCTTCTTCTTTGTTTGTTGAAGTATTCACGAATGCATCAGTGTTTAATACTCTCTTCCACATGACGTCAATTCAACCTAATATGTACACATTGTGTTTTAGCGAGATAAACGATGAATGTAGAAAAAACAATCCAAAGTAGCAACGAACCCTCTTGTTTCACTTGCGAGGTAAATGAGCACATCGCGCACATTACCTTATCTCGACCTGAGCAACTGAATTCGATGATACCTGCCTTTTGGACTGAGCTTCCTTCATTAGTGCGAGCATTAGATGCACGAGGTGATGTGCGCGTAATTGTGATCAGCAGCACTGGAAAGCACTTTAGTGCAGGAATGGATTTGTCGGTGTTCACAAACATGGCAGAGGATTTTAAGGGCGAACCTGCTCGACGAGCTGAAAACATGCGCCGTTCGATTCTTGCATTACAAGATGCATTTAATGCCTTAGAAGAAGCGCGAATGCCCGTTTTAGTGGCCATTCATGGCGGTGCAATTGGTGGTGCGGTAGATATGGTCTGCGCTGCTGACTGCAGATATTGCACAGAAGATACTTTCTTTACCATCAAAGAAACGCAGATTGGCATGACAGCTGATGTAGGTACCTTGCAGCGCTTACCGCATTTGATTCCGCAAGGACTAATAAGAGAGCTTGCATATACAGGTCGCAACTGGAGCGCACACGAAGCTCTTGCTCAAGGTTTTGTAAATCAAATTTACCCTAGTCAGGAAGCAATGCTTGATGCTGTTATGAAAATAGCACGCAACATTGCCATAAACTCCCCAATGGCCGTGACAGGATGCAAGCAAATGATTAACTACACTAGAGACCACAGTGTTTCCGACAGTTTGGATTATATGGCCACATGGCAAGCAGGAATGTTACAAATGCCTGATGTATTTGAAGCGATGGAGGCACAAAAAAGTCGCAGGCTGCCTATATTTGAACCCCTAAAGCCAATCAACGAGAAAAAATAAAAGCGAAAGAGGCGTATATTACTGATAGCTTATAGTTGCAGTATATCTTAGTGACTTTAATAGTTATCTATAGCTAGAGATAAGTCGCAATACATGCCGGAATACGCCAAAGTTTATGGTGTGAATGTTTTACAGGAGCTTCTATGACAACGGTAACTCAGATACAAGTCAAACAAGATGATCTTGCATCTACCAAGCTCAAGCATATTGAGATTGATGAAAACTCTCTTAAAGAGGGGGAGGTGATACTGGCTACCGAATCCTTTGGGTTCTCTGCGAATAATATTACCTATGCGGCATTGGGGCACGGCATGGGATACTGGGGATTTTTCCCAGCTGATGAGGGCTATGGCATAGTTCCGGTTTGGGGCTTTGCGAAGGTATCTCACTCCAATCACCCCGATATTCAGGTAGGGCAAAAAGTCTTTGGTTATCTACCAATGGCTTCACATGTGCTTGTTCGGGCGCATAAACTCAATCCTTTTGGCTTCTCTGATGGCCACCCTCAGCGCAAGAGTATTAGTCCCGTGTACGATAACTATATTTATTGTGACAAAGACCCTGGTTATAACCCAGCGCGTGAGTCTTGGCAGCTAAATTTCCGCCCCTTATTTATGACCTCTTTTGTATTGGACGAGTTTGTTGGTCAGCATCTATCTCATGACTCATTAATACTGACCAGTGCGTCTAGCAAAACGGCTTTTGGAACAGCCTTTTTGTTACAGGCAAATAAACAAAAACGCAATGCAAATTATGAAGTCATCGGTCTTACCTCCGCTTCAAACAAGGCTCTGGTAGAGTCACTAGGGTGTTATGACAAAGTACTTTGTTATGATGAGGTCGATTCGTTGCCAAATCACAGTGCGTGGTTGCTCGATTTTGCTGCCAACGGTGCCGTAATTGATAGTGTGAAAGCCGCGATTGGTGACAACCTCACCAAAGTCACACTGATTGGTGCTACCGATTGGAAGGCTGAGCAAAAGCCCAGTAAGAAAGCGCTTCAAGCAGAAATCTTTTTTGCACCCTCGTTAGTGAAATCTCTAAATCAAGAATGGGGGCAGGGTGAGTTTTTAACGCGTTACGCAAAAGCATGGGCACATGTGGCGCTTGCGCTCAAAGATACCATGCATGAGGTAGATGTTAATGGTACGGATGAGATTGTAGGGTTATATTTGCAAACACTCAATGGAACGGCTGATACAAAAGCGCTCAACATTATGCGCTTTTAACGGCTGCCTAAAAGGGTGTTTTTTACAAAAGCCACTTCATTATTAAAGTGGCTTTTGGCTATTTACTCCCGCTAAAAGTTTATTTTTCACACGGTATTGCTAAATACGTCAAATGCACCTATTTTACGCGATATTCTAACAATCAATTGTGATTGTCCGCTTCATATTCAGGAGATATCCGTGAGCGACCCCAAAGCCCCAAATCCAGCGAGCGAGCAAGAATACCACCTCGAGCTACGCCATTTAACTTTAGCTGATTTTGAAGGGATAAAATCCTTGATGGATGTTGTATATCGAAACATCGGTGGCGCATTTTCAAAAAAACGTTATCAAGCTCAAATTAATACCTTTGCAGATGGACAAATCTGTATTGAAGATAAGGGACGTATTGTTGCCGCTGCCTTTTCAGTCATTGTTGATTATGAAAAGTTTGGTGATAAACATACCTACGAAGAAATCACTGGTGATGCGTATTTAACCACACACGATCCTAAAGGGGATGTCTTATACGGCGTTGATTTTTTTGTCGACCCCGAATACCGAGGTTTGCGATTAGGGCGGCGACTATACGAAGCACGCAAAGAGCTTTGTCGCAATTTGAATTTAAAGAGCATTATGGCCGGTGGCAGGATCCCTAACTACTCGAAGTATGCCGACAAGATGACCCCGTTTGAATACATCGAGCAGGTTAAAGATAAAGAGATTCACGATCCTACTTTGTCATTTCAAATGAACAATGGCTTTGAGGTGAAACAGGTACTTAAGGCGTATTTGCCTGAAGACAACCCGTCTATGGGCTTTGCTACTTTGTTGCAATGGCACAATATGTATTATGATGCAGAAAAGCCATCACTCCTTCACAGTAAATTTTCAAGCGCTCGAATTGGCTTGGTGCAATGGCAAATGCGCTACTTCGACAGTGTTGACGATATGCTCCAGCAGGTTGAATATTTTGTAGATGCGCTGTCAGACTATAAGTGCGACTTAGCGGTATTACCGGAGTTTTTTAACGCCCCGTTAATGGGCTTAAGTGAGTCTGAAGCGCCCATTGATGCCATATGGCATCTGGCCGAATATACGTCTGAAATTTTAAGCGCGATTTCTGAGCTGGCAATCAGTTACAACATTAATATTATTGCGGGTTCTTTGCCTGTTGTCGAAGAGAACGATTTATACAACGTCGCCTACCTTTGTCATCGTGATGGTCGCATCGACAGTCAATACAAGCTTCATCCTACACCATATGAGAAGAATGGCTGGTTAATGAAAGGTGGAGACAAGCTGACTGCATTTGATACCGACTTTGGCAAAATTGGTATTCTCATTTGTTACGATGTTGAGTTTCCTGAACTATCGCGTCTGTTGTCTGAAGAAGAAATCCAGATCCTATGCGTACCTTTTTGGACCGACACTAAAAACGGCTATTTACGCGTGCGCAGATGCGCCCAGGCACGCGCTATTGAAAATGAGTGTTACGTGGCTATTGCTGGCAGTGTGGGTAACTTACCGAAAGTAGATAATGTGGATATTCAATATGGCCAAACCGCTGTATTCTCTCCGTCTGACTTTGCTTTCCCGCATGATGCGATTGTCTCGGAGACAACTCCTAACACCGAAATGATGCTCATTGTCGATTTAGATTTAGATAAACTAGAAAAGCTGCAAAACGAGGGCTCGGTAAGAAACTACTTGGATAAAAGACGAGATCTATACCGCGTTCAGTGGATTGGGGAGAAGTAATCTCCCTATATTAATCCTTGTTCGATTGCCTTTAATACTGCTCGGGTGCGGTCTCGCACACCGAGCTTGGCTAAAATGCTAGATACTTGGTTTTTTATCGTCCCTTCTGAACGAAATAGGCTTTGTGCCATCTCTTTGTTTGAACAGCCTGCCGCCATCAAGCGTAGTATTTCGGTCTCGCGTTTGCTGAGTGCTTCAGGATAATCAGCAGCATCAAAATCCGACGTTTTGCCTCGTAAGCCTTCAATGAGTCGCTCAGTAATCGCTGGCTGAATAAGGGTATTACCAGCATTCACCGCCTCAATACTTTCGACTAATGTGTCTAGGGATACATCTTTGAGTAAATATCCCTTTGCGCCTGCTTTGATTGCTCGCATAACTGACTCATGATCATCAAAGGTGGTAAGCATAATGATAGGGATTTGAATCTCTGCGCTCACCAGTTCACGTAAAGCATCAATGCCGTCTAAGATGGGCATTCGTATGTCCATAAGCACCACATCGACGTCGTTGGATGACGCGCTTATGGCGTCGACAGCGTCTCTACCATTAGCCGCTTCCCCTACTACGCGGACTTTGTCAGAGAGCGATAATAGGCTTTTTATGCCTTCTCGAACGAGGGTTTGATCATCTACAAGAAAGACTTTTATCAAGGCGTCACCTTTGCAAGAGGAATGGTGACGGTAGTCACAAAATGGGTGGTATTTAATGCAAATGCTACGCGGCCCATTAACGCCTCAATACGTTCCTGCATCCCTTTTAAACCGTTTCCGATGCGCAATACCTGCGGGATATTACCGTCATTCTTGATTTGCATTTTCAATTCGTTCTCATGCTGATGCAACGTCACTTCCATTTGATGCCCTTTTGCATGTTTAAGGGTATTGGTAATGGATTCTTGAACGCATTTAATTAATGCATCTGCCATATCAATGCTATCGACTTCAAGATGCTCGCCCACATCCAGTTTAAAGTTAATATGTGGGATTTGCTCAGTAATCTCCGACAGGGCTTTTTTTAAATCTACTTGGCCTTTGTCACGAATTTCACTTACCGCTTCTCGCACGTCGCTTAGCAGGAGCTTTGCAAGTTTATGACATTGCTCAATGTTTTGTTTCACCTCACCTTCAGATTTGATGCCTGCAACCTGCAAATTAATAGTCAAAGCTGTAAGGTGATGGCCCAATAGGTCGTGGATGTTACGCGCGATACGCACTCTCTCACTTTGTTTGTTGGCTTCATTTAAAAGCGCTTGAGTACTTATCAGACGGCGGCTTACTTCTTGCGCTTGCTCTCTGGCTTCGGTCTCTTTTTTTGCCGTATTTACCATGATGATTGCAAACATGTTAAAGGTCCAAAAGAGTAACGCACTAATATAGGTTTGCTCATGTCCCCAGTAGTATTGGAAGATTAAAAATAGTGGAACAGACAACAGCGAACCAACGACAAGTGCTAATCGAATAGTGAGAAAGTAAGGCAGGCCGCCACTAAGTATACCCATCAAAATGCTGTTGAAGGATAGGGGGACTACAAAATAAATCCCGACAACTATGCAAAACGCGAACGCAATTAACCCAACGCGCCAGCCTTGCGCGCCTTCGATGGTGTTTTCATTAACGATGATAAGCCAAACGGTTATGTAGCTTAGATAAAGTACTATTGCTAAAGCAATCTGACTAAGAGGGAAGTCGTTGTTGTGCATAATAACGACGCACAGCGTTGAGACAACCAGCCATGTCACGATGCCTGAGGCTTTATCTAGCCTAAAAATGTTTTGGGATAAAAATTTACGCAACCTAGCATCCAAATTAAACAACAGAATGCTAGATTAGCAATAAAGAGGCGTTGGGCATATAGGTAAAAAGTCACGTTTAACTGACTATGCTACCAACCCTTTTGCAAGTACTCGGTTCGATAATAAAGAGAGCAACTCTAACTCTTCGTCACTTCGTTTACCGTCTGCTGCGGTAATTTCCATGGCAACTTCAAACGCTTTGGCTGGGTCGATATTTAAGTCATTACCTAGGTCGCGCAAGTATTCGCGTGCGGCATTTTGATCTATTGCCACTCTTGCTTCATGAATCACCTGACTGATAAACGCGGGTAACACTGTGCCGCTCGTCCACTCGAGTTGTTCGGTCAGCTCTTCAAAGTAGTCTTGCTCGGTTAATGTCACTTTGCCATCAATCTGATACAGCAAAACCGACATTCTTACGAGGGCTTCATTAAATAGTTGGCGATGGTTAAGAGGTTGCTCATCTGGTGTCGTCATGCGAATACCTTTGTGGATGATGGGTGTGTAAGACTATATTCCATGCTTGAGGTTCAGTTTTTTGTACGAAACCCAGGGGCTAATTGTGGGTTCTCAATAATTTCAAGAACTTGCGTATTGCTGAGGGCGAGTTGACACCCTTGGTTTGAAATCCGCGCATCCGATGAGCAATCCACTTGCCACTGCCTTAGCACATAAGCCGCTAGTGCAGCCCTAACACGCATAGTCTTGGTGCCATTGCGCATGGCATAGTCCATTTCAATGGCCCGCGGGTTTTTAATGCTTGGATGAGGTACCAACACCAACTCTACAAAAGTATTGAACTGTTTGTCTGCATTTGCAAGTTCATGCTTTTCGCTTGGCGCTCCTAACTCATCAACCGCAGTAAAGCGTGTGCATACAAAGTCGCGGAAGGATTTAGATTTTCCATCAAAACCACGAACATGCCAACGGTGACCATTATTAATAATAGCGTGTGGCACTAAACGGCGCTGGCTCTCGCCGGAAGTAATAGATACATACTTAACAATACACGCTTGTTGATTATGAATCGCTCGCATTAGCGTGGCAATGATTTCAACTTCTGGATGTATCAATTGCACCGCTTCAAAGCAGTGCTCGGAAGGCTGCACATCGCTGGTGATGCCGTCGCTGAATCCTTTGCTAACGGATTGTAAAATGGTGTCGGCTGAAAAATCGAATAAAGGCTTGAAATGCTGCGTGCGATAATACTGTTTCGTAGAATGGTCGAGTGCCAAGTTATGCTCTGCTAACTCTCGATAAGCGGCAAAGTCTCTGGTGCTTGCTGCAAGCCCAGTTTTAAACCGCGCGATCAGGTCATTGCGCGCTATATTCCCAAAAAACTGCAGGTTAAAGTCAATAAAAGCGAGGCGCTCTCGCTGTGATAGAGAGACCTCAGCAAGTTTCTGCTCGATAAGAGAATGGGTTGCAGCAAGAGTCATGGTGCTTCATACCTAGATTAATATTGCCCTGAATTGTACTGGATAAATAATCAGTACGCAATCAATTTGATGGCATCTATTAAGGTGGCGTTAATATGCGCCCGCAGCTTTAAATAACTGGATATGCACATCAACCAGCGCGTCAATATCTCGTTGATAGCCACCGCCAATGACCGCGGCCACAGGTAACCCATGTTCATCGCAGGCATCAAAAACCATTTTGTCTCGCGTGTAAACGCCTTCTGTGGAAATGTCTAAATGGCCCAAGTCATCATCTACGTGAATATCAACGCCGGCGTCATAAATGACCGCATCAGCTTGAGAGTAGGTAAGTGCCATCGACAACGCTTGTTCCACCGTGCTTAGATATTCATCGTCCCCAGTCCCTTTAGCCAAGCCAAAATCGAGATCCGAAACCTGCTTTCGATATGGGAAGTTTTTTTCGCCATGGATGGAGACGGTATAAATGCTCGCATTATTCGCCGCTAATTTCGCGGTACCATCACCTTGGTGTACATCACAATCAAAAATCAGCACACGGTCAATATGCGGTTCTTGCAGCATACGTAGAGCCGTTAAGTAGAGGTCATTCACCATGCAGAAGCCCGAACCAAAGTTAGCGAACGCATGATGATATCCGCCGGTCAGATTAAGCGCTCGACCATGTTGTAATGCAAGCTCTCCGCAAAGAACCGTGCCTGCCGCCGCTGTTAATGTGCGCTCAATTAGTTGTTGCGACCAGGGAAAGCCTATTCGTCTCATGGCTTTTGGGTCAAGTGTGCCGGTGGTTAACTGTTCTATATATTCAGGATCATATACGGATTTCAACTGCAAAGTGTTGAGCGGAGACGGTTCGCTAAATTGTGCCTCACCTACACCTAGTGACAGCAAACGGTCTTTAATTCCCTGATATTTTTCAATTGGAAAGCGGTGACGCACTGGTAGTGACAGTTGACTATAGATGGGATGAAATACTAATGGAACAGCAGTCATATAAAGGTCACAAGGCGATAAGCATAAAAGGCATCCGATTTTTACTAAGGCAGTGTGGTTATGGATTAACTCGGGTGCAAATTGCTCGCGTATCGCACAGTAAATTTTTTATCAAACTAGTAGGCATTTTTTCCAAAAAAGCCTTTAAAAGCCGTTACTACAATGATTTTTACGTCTAACCAAACCGACCAGCGATGAATATAATCTAAATCGTATTCAACACGCTCCACCATTTTATTGATGGTTTCGGTTTCGCCTCTAAATCCATTTATCTGCGCCCACCCCGTGATGCCAGGCTTTACTTTATGGCGAAGCATGTAACCTTCGATTAGTTTGCGATATTCTTCATTATGCGCCACAGCATGTGGCCGTGGGCCTACTATAGACATTCTGCCTTGTAACACGTTGAAAAACTGTGGCAACTCATCTAGAGACGTGCGTCTTAAAAAGGCACCAAAACCGGTAACGCGCTCGTCGTTTTTCTTGGCTTGTTTTACTTCATTGTCTTCTAGTACGTTCATCGTTCTAAACTTGTAGACTTTTATTTCTCTACCGTCTAAACCATATCGTTTTTGCTTAAATATAATAGGGCCCGGTGACGTTAGCTTGATGCCCAGCGCAATAAAGGCCATAGGGATGACGACAATCGCTAAAATGAGGGTTGCAAACACCAAATCTTCAGCGCGCTTGAGTACGTTACTCGCGCCTTGGAAAGGTGTGTCAAAAACGCTCAAGGTCTGCACCGAGCCCACGCTCTGCCAGCGTGAATTAAGCAGATTATAAATAAAGAAATTGGGAATAATATAAACGCTACACGTAGTGTCGCTACACTGGTTGAGAATGTCCATAATCCGTGTTTCAGCGCTCATCGGCATGGCGATATAAATGTAGTCTACCTTGCCCTCTTTAGCGGCTTGCAGCGCGTCATCAATGTTACCACTTACCTGATTTTGGAACTCGTGAGGTAAACGTGCCAGAGCTCTATCATCAAACAAACCGAAAAGTCTTATGCCAAGCTGATCATTCTCTATGATTTGCTGAGATAGATTGTAGCCTGCGGAAGTTGCCCCAATAATGGCTGCAGTTCGACTATTTCTGCCGCGTTTGCGCTGAATAAACAAGATTTTTCTGAAGATGATACGCCAAGCTGTAAGCGATGGATAAGCGATACCGAACCACAGCAAGACGTTTTCATTACTAACACTTATTAGGCTGGGTACAAAATATCCGCAAACGATAATGACTAAACAAGTGGCAGTCCAAGCCAATACAGTCATTTTCAACATAGCCGAAGTAGACTGCGTTCTCCAAGAGCGGTAAACGTCTAAACCTTCGGCACAAATGTTGAATGTGATAATACCTAAGAGCAACAAAATGGTGTTGGCAGGCTCAATGGCGATATCTTTAAAATACAATACGCTGAAATATAAGAGCGTGAGGATAACCAAATCAACCAAGCGATAGAGCGTCGAAAAGCTGCTCTTATTAGACTGTATAATCCCGCCACGTTTGTTAGAGGGTGTTGGTTGTTTGTTCAATGACATACTCGCTTAATATAAAAACTGATCGTCATTCCTTCGAACGGGCTCACCTGCGCATGGTTACATGGTATTTGAACCGCGTATGTTCACTAAATTGGGGCGCGAAAGCAAGTCTTTATATGCCCTGTTAGGTATAAAAGCGCCTGGTTTGCTTTACTTTTCACGCAGCGGTTCCATTTTAAGAGCTTGGATATGGCCAAAATATTGATTTTTAGCGAAAAGAGGCAGTACAAAGCGATATCAGAATTGTTTATTACGTGTTCTGTCATGTATAATCGTTGAGGTAAAACATTCGATAAATACACTCAAGTTGTGGTATTCAACCATTCCACCATTAAAGCGTGGAAATAACGGTTAAACCGCGCAAACTTTCTCGATACAGGGATGCTAATGAAAACAATAAAAATGGCTAGCGCAGCGGTGATAATGCTTTTTGCGTTATCTGCAAATGCCCAGAAGTTTGATGATTCTGCGAGCTTTCCATTTGGAAGCTTTGATGTTACTCCCGTTGTAGACCTTGCTCTTCGCTATGATGATAACGTTATCCGCTCGGATATTAATGCTATTGAGAGTTGGTCTCGGATTATAGCCCCGCAAATCACTATGAGCAGCAGCTTGGGTGCGAGTGACGTCACTTTTGGATATAGAATTGTAAATGAAGATTTTTTTAGCACCAGCGCAGATGATGCGACGGACCATTTTTTATTTGCTCAATCCAACGTAGAATTTGACTCAAGAAACCGCTTAATCGCCTCCCTTAATTTTGAAGATGGTCATGACCGCCGAGGCAGTAACTTTTCAATTGGTCTGGGCGAACAACTAACGGAAACAGATAAGTTTAAAGAGTCGGATTTTGATCTTTTGTATTCCTATGGCGCATTCAATGCAAGCGGCAGACTCGACCTTAATTTCAATATCACTGAACTGAATTACGACCGCGATATTCCTGTATATCGCGCTCGCGACAGAGTTTCTACTACCGTTGGCGGCACGTTTTTCTACCGCATCAGCCCGGCGACGGATGCAACATTTGATGTAATCTATACCAATATTTCTTATAAATTTGACTTAGAACAGGGCAATCCACTAGATAGCCGAGAGTTGTCCTACTTGGTTGGTTTAGATTGGGAAGCGACTTCGAAAACCTCAGGATTCGCTAAAATTGGCTACGAGCAGAAAAATTTCACCTCTTCACAGCGCACTGATTTCAGCGGGATTGATTGGACCTTAGGTGTATTATGGGAACCGGTTGCTTATTCTAGTGTCGAAATCACCACTAGTGCTGATTCGAATGAGACCAACGGAGAAGGAGACTTCATCCGTGGCGAAAATTACTCTATCGAGTGGCGCCATGAATGGTTAGAGCGTTTTCGTACATCGGTGCGATTTAGTTTGGCAAACGATGTATACGAAGGGCAAATCGCTGATGATTTAGCGATTCGAGAAGATGACTACCAGCGCTTTCAAGCAACGGCGTATTATCAGTTCAGGCGTTGGCTAAACTTCGAATTGGCTTACATATATGACGAGCGTGATAGTAATCGAAACCGCATCAACTATGGACGTAATCAGTTGTTCTTAAACGCATTGATCACGCTATAGTCAGATAATTCGAACAGGAGCATAAATGAGACGTAGCTCGAAATGTTTATTGATGAGTTTTGTACTGCTTACATTAGGTTTAGTTAACTCAGTAACGGCGCAAACCCCGACCCCAGCACCTATAGCCGGCGAATATACCTTAGGCGCCGGCGACATTATTCGTATCACTGTTTTCGGACAAGAAGACCTCACGGTAGAAACGCGTTTATCTAATATCGGCGTCATCAGATACCCTTTTTTAGGAGATATACGCCTCATAGGTCAATCAGTCAATGAGGTTGAGTTACTCATAGATAAGGGTCTTCGTGGTGACTATTTAATTGACCCTTCTGTTTCGGTGACCGTTATCGAGTACCGCCCCTTTTTCATTGATGGTGAGGTTAATAGGCCTGGGGGTTATCCATATCAGCCCGGTTTGACTGTAGAGCGTGCCGCAGCACTGGCAGGCGGATATACCGAACGCGCTTCTAAGAGTGTGGTATCAATACGGCGCAATTTGACCGGAGAAGAAGTCACCTTAGAAGTGGAAGCTGGTGAGATTGTTATGCCCGGCGATATAGTTACGATTAAACAGCGCTTTTTCTAATTGGAACCTTACACATAAATGGTAAATACACAAAACGATAAACTAGAAGCAAAGCTGTTTGATTCCGATATCATTGATTTTGGGCAGTATCTGCAAACCATCAAACGTTATTTTTGGCGCATTGCTGGACTTGCTATATTTTTAACGCTTCTTGTGAGCTTAATCGTTTTATCGTTGACGCCCATTTATAGTGCTAAAGTCACTTTACTTATAGAGTCAGAACAAGCCAACGTATTGTCAATTGAAGAGGTTTACGGGATTGACTCTAGCCGCAAAGAATACTTTGAAACTCAGTACGAGATTTTGCGCTCCAGGCAAATTGCGCAGCGTGTTGTAGAGCGCATGCAGTTGCATGAGCACCCGATGTTCAATAGGGATGTGTTTGAGGCTAATAAAGGTGCATTTGACTCCTTTATGGACGAGCTTAAACTCACGCTTAAATCAGCGCTACCCTTTTTGCCTCAAACGCCCACAATCTCTCCAAGTGAAGACGATATTTTGTTGGCAAATAAAGCTTTCGCGACCACCTTACTTCTGCAAAACACAAGGGTTGTTCCGGTTAAAAATACACAAGTCGTTGAGGTGTTTATCGAAACCCCTGATGCCAAACTGAGTGCTGATATCGCAAACACCGTTGCCGACATTTACATTGAGAGCTATCTAGAAGCAAAGCTTGAAATGACGGAGAAAGCTACCGCGTGGCTAAACAACAGTTTACAAGGCTTGCGCACGAAACTCAGCGAAGCCGAAGGTAAACTAGCGGATTTTTATGAGCAAGAACAACTGGTCGACATTGACGGTGTGGTTGGTTTGGCCTCAGAAGAGTTACAGCAATTAAGCGACCAACTTTTAGATGCGGAAGTGGCCTTGCAGCGCAGCCAATCAATTTATGACCAGGTAAATCGTCAGGGCGCCAGCATAAATGAGCTTTCTAGCGTACCAGAGGTGCTGAATCATCCATCTATCCAATCGGTGAAACGAGAGGAGGTCATTGCGCAGAGTAAAGTGTCTGAACTTCGTGAGGTATATGGCCCTAAGCATCCGGTGATGATTGCTGCAAATGCAGAGCTTAGCTCTATTCAGGGTAGCTTAAGTCAGCAGATCGCAAATCTAGTATCCGGTATCACCAATGAGTACCGCACCACACAAACTAAAGTGCGAGCCTTACGTCGAGAAGTCGAGGAAGCAAAAGCAGAATTTAGGAAGCTGTCTAGCCTCGAAAGCACAAGGAGAACGTTGCAGCGTGATGTGGATATTAATCAGCAATTGTATGATAGCTTTTTCACCCGACTAAAGGAAACAGACCAACTTGGTGGTTTTGAGTCTGCAAATGCACGCGTGCTTGATTCGGCTGTTCCACCCATTGCACCGGCGAAGCCGAACAAATTGTTAATCATCGCAGCGGCAATGTTTTTAAGCACTGGCTTAGGCGTATTCTTAGCCCTTTCGCTAGAGGCGTTAAGTCGTGGGATTAGGTCAACAGATGACGTTGAACGCAAGCTATCTCAGCGCATGCTTGGATTAATACCGTGGCAGGCGCACAAAAAGCATGAAAACCTTTCTTTGCGACATTTCTTTGACCCGAATCATCATATTTTTAGTGAGTCTGTAAGGACGCTAAGAACGAGCCTGCAACTACTAAATATCGATAAACCATCGCAAACCATTTTAGTGACATCTAGCGTGCCGAAAGAGGGAAAAAGCACGGTCTCGGTGAATTTGGCATTTGCCCTTGGCCAATTGAGTAAAGTCTTGCTGTTAGATACTGATTTACGTAAGCCCTCCCTTGGAAGATTGTTCGAATTGCCCGGCTTCCAGCCAGGATTGGCGAATGTGATATCGGGCAGTCACAGCCTTGAAGAATGCATTGTTTGTGACCAACAGTCTAAGGTTGATATATTAAGTGCAGGTACGCTTCCCCCTAATCCTCAAGAGTTGCTTGCGTCGCAAAAGTTTGCAGAGCTGATGCAGACCTTAAGAGATAAATACGATTATATAGTGGTTGACAGCGCGCCGACCCAAGCGGTCAGCGATGCCATTGTTGTGTCAAAGCAATGTGACTCTTTAATTTATGTGGTTAAGGCTGATAGCACGAGTGATAAAATTATCAACAATGGCTTAAGCCGTTTTGTTGAAATAGGCCATCGCATAGATGGTGTGGTCCTTAATCAGGTTGACCTTAAAAAGGCGCAGCGTACGGGTGAATACTCCGGTTACTACGACCAATATGGGTATAATAGCTACCAAGCTGATGATAAAACCAGTTGATAGATTTACACAGCCATATTCTTGCCGGTATTGATGATGGTGCGCGTACATTAGAAGAAAGCATAGCGCTCGCCAAACAGGCTAGCGAGCAGGGCGTAACGCACATGGTTTGCACACCGCACATTCACCCTGGCACCTTCGACAATACCCTAACCACCATTGAAAAAAGCTTTGTGGCTACCGTTAATGCGGTGCACCAACACGATATCCCTTTGAAACTAAGCTACGCATGTGAAGTGCGTTTAGGCATCGAAGTTCCAGAAAAAATCACCAGTAACGCATTGCCTTTTTTAGGGCATTTTCAAGGTAAAAGGGTATTGTTGTTAGAGCTACCTCACAGCCATATTCCAGTAGGCGTAGATAGTTTGGTTCGCTGGCTGACAAAACGTGATATTCAGGTTGTTATTCCCCATCCTGAACGCAACCGAGATGTATTGGCGCATTATGAAAAGGCTATTTGGTTAAAGCGTTTAGGCGTAATGTTTCAGGCTACAGCCGGCGCATTTTCGGGCACTTTTTCTGAATCTGTTAAGCAATGTGTTTGGCAAATGCTTGAGGATAAACTTATCTCCTATGTAGCCTCAGATATGCATAATCTGCACAAGCGCCCAAACGAAATGAAAGCCGCTTTTGATTGCATCAGTAAAGACAAAGGCGAGGTGGTTGCCAACACTTTATTGCACACAGTACCCGCTCAGATTACTGAAAATACGCAGTGGCGCTAATGCTGATGACTCGTATAAACCTGTTTCAGTGGCTAAAAAAGCATGCAACAAAAAAGCAGATGCTAACATTGTTTGTCCTCCTAATTGCGACAATTGGGGCCTTTCATGCATTTCGTTTTGGCTATGCTTCTTTAGATTATTATTCGGTGAGAAACACTCTAGAAGAATGGCAAGCAAAGGGCACTAACCAAACGGAACAACGGTACAAAAGCGCTAGAAGCTCGATTGCTTCCGCTGAATATTTTCACCCAACACACCCATTATATGCCGACCTTTCGGGCCAAGTCGCAGAGTGGGGAGTGGTTACTGGTTTTGAGGCACCGGCACATTTACAAATAGCCAAAGAGGATTACTTAAGAGCGACACGCATGCGCCCTGCATGGCCAGTAACGTGGGCGTCGCTGGCGATGATTAAGTGGCGTCTAAATGAATTTGACGAACAAATGCTCGAGTATCTGCAACACGCACACCAGTTAGGCCCGCAAAAACATGAAGTACACATATTGTTTTCACAACTTGGCCTGACTCTTTACCAAGCAAATCACCCGTTTTACAGAAAGATTCGAGATAAAACGCAGACTCGAGTATTAAGCGGTTTACGCAATCCCAACAGTCGCGATACAGTGCTAGCGACAATTGAGCGAACCGATACTATGCGCACAGCGTGCATGTGGGCGCAAGTAAAAGAGACCTTTGTTTACAATAATGTGTTGGACTGCCAGTAGCCTAGGCGCGAATGGCTTATTAACGTCGCGGGCTACTTGTGCGCGATGAAGACTTCTTAACCGTCCTCAATTTTAAACTATTTATGATCATGGCTAATGCTATAAATACAGTAAAGTAGGCTGCGTTGGCATACGCTTGTAGCGGAAAGTCTACCGTCATATGAATCCCCATGCCTAGCAGCGCCATGGCAACAGCAAATGCGGTTCCTTTGAAAATAGAGTTTCGACGGCGATACATAGCTCGCAATGCTTTGTATAACGCAAACGAAAATATTAATACCAAGATAAAGAAGCCAATCAGTCCGTACTCAATAGCAAACTGCAAATAATCATTATGCGCATGGTCATAAAATGCAAAAACATCTTGGCGCTGATACTGCGGGAATATACTGTAGAAGCTACCACCGCCAGAGCCAAAAAGAGGGAAGTCCTGAAGGATTCTCGCCGCATCTTGAACGACTTCGTCGCGCGTCTCGCTAGTTAAACTCGTCTGTGTTAACCGCTCTTTCACTTGTTCGAGCCCAAAATAGGCGCTTACAATAAACAAGTCGATAACAAACATGCTCGCAACAAACACTAGAAGACCTCGAGAGCGGTTTTTTATTAGTAGTACAGCGATGAACCCAACTACGGCAACTGATATAAAAAATGCGGCATTTCCCATGCGTGATCTAGACATCACTAAGCCGATTACCATTACCGCCAAGCAGATGCGTATGATAGTTTTACTGCCCAGTAACCCTGTTGCAATAGAGCGAAAACGGTCTTTTGGAGAAAGGTGTTTATCTTTTTCTAATGAGGTAACAATCAGTCCTACGCCTGCCGCTAAACAAAGCATTAAAAAGTTCGCATAATGATTGTGATATACAAAGCTACCGGTGGCTCTTTGGTCTACTTCAAAACCAAATATAATGCTTGTCTCTAATCCAAGCAGAACCTCAACAGAGCCATATAAGGCCTGAAAGGTGCCACTAGCGACCATTACCATTAACAACTGACGTATTCGCTGTTCGGTATTGACCAGTTGGAAAGTCAATATCATTAAACACAGCAGGCTTAGCAGTTTTATTAAGCTGATAATGCTTTGCCCAACATCCGTAGAGAGGTAAAACTGCGAGGCATTGGCAAGTGAATAGAGTTGGGCAGAGTGCGGAGAAAGTTGACTGACAATGTCCAAAGGTAAGGGAATGATTTGCAGGCATGAAACAAGAATGAATCCAATCCACAAAACCAGCATGTTCATGTAGTGACTGGCGCCTAAGTCTTTGTGGCCGCGCATGCGAAAAGTGGTGTATAAAGTTAAGCCGAATATCGCAAGCTCAAACAAGCTCCATGCCCAAGGTCGGTTGGCCCCCAACGGGATGGGTAATAAAAATAAGATACTTAAAAACAAGTAAAACGAGGTGTTGTGCTCAGTAAACTGATTGTGAGAGGTAGAAGTCACTGGCCATTTCTTTTTCAAGGTTGTCCAACGCGTCCATGCATCGGTGATTGTAAAAAAGCTCCTTGAGAGGAGCTTTTCATTAATTAGTTAGTGGATGCAGTTGTGTCGCCACCACCGCCGCCGCCGCCACCAACACCAGGGCCTAGCGGAGGAATTGTAATTGTCGGTGTGATACCACCTGCTGGCGCATCAGACACTGTTGATGGGTCTGCACCGGCTTGAATTACTGCTACTAAAATATCTTCAGGAGACATCACGCCGGCAAGTGCTGCGCCATCAAACACATCCTGCGCGTAATCTGGATAGAGTACAGTACCCAAAGTTACCGTATGCACGGCTTTATCATTGTTTGCTTCGGTCAGTATCTTAATGACTTCTATTAGGCTGTTTGCCTGCACCATCTCGTCATAGAAAAAGTTAGCGTGAGGTTCATCAAAAGCGACTGCGGATTTTGCTTCGCCGCCTAAGATAGTTGATTCCTCTTGAAGTGCATCATCGATGGCTTGCGCAATTGCGCTGCGCTCATCCATGCCTTGTGCCATTAAAATCACAACTTGGTCATGGAGTCGATTGCCCGGCTGAGTTTCGTCGCCGTATAAAGTTGCCGTTTGCGCCGCCACAGTAGCGTTAAAGCAAAACAACATAATTGATATCGAATAAACAATGCGTAAGATTTTCATCAACGTTCCTAATTTTCCGCGAGCAAAACTTCGTCGCGATTGTTTAGTATTTTACGTTCTGTTCAATCGTTAATCAACTTATCATTTAGTCAAACAAAGAAACGCCAATACACGCTAGTCTTCGCTTAGGGTAAGCAGGTTTTTTGGACCTGAAATGAAATAGCCTTGTAAGCCGTCAACACCCGCCTGCATTAGCCATGCCTGCTCGTACTGGGTTTCAATCATTTCAGCAAGCACCTTGATATCAAGACCGTTTGCAATGTGAATAAGTGACTTCACGAACAGTTGATTGTCAGGGTGGTCTTCAATACCTCTAGTGAAGCGCCCATCTATTTTAAGGTAGTCGGGCATCAGGCGTCTCATATGAGTTACACCTGCAAGTTGAGCCCCAAAATGTTCCACACAAATCTCTACACCATAGGATTTGAGCGTTTTGGTCAATTCTACAAGCGATTCGATATCGTGCACGAGTGCGCGCTCAGGGATTTCGAGCACTAAATAGGGGCAGGTCGAGCGATACACGCTTAATTTATCCAAAAACCAAGCAACAAAATTGGCATCAAACAGCGATATTCTGCTGATATTTAATCCTACTTTTTGTTTGGTGTCGGAAGCGTTCATCAATACGTTCTGAATGATCAACTTATCAATATCTTGGGCATTGTCGAGCCTAATTGAAGCTGGTATAAGTTGCGCCATCGGTACGGTTTCATTGGTGGTGACATCATGAATACGCGCAAACCACTCGTTGTATATCAGCCTGCCGTCTTGACCTAAAATGGATTGCGCCACAAAGTCAGCATTACCTAACTTTAAAATTTGCGATATACGTTCACGCCACATTTCGTTGGACTGGCCCTGCTCTTCATGGTCAGACACTGCCCAGCGCTGTTGAGATTGCGTTGCTAGCAGTAAAGCCGCATCCGCGCGTTCCATCAACGATTTGAATTCATCATTAGTATTGAACTGAGTGCCGGCAATGAAGGCTACACCAGATTGATGCTCGGTTTTTTCTAAACGTTTTGTGTAAATTGCGAGTAATTTCGCCATCGCTTTGGCATGACTTGTTTTTAAGTTTTCGATGATCAGGGCAAAATCGCCGCCGTTGACACGAAATATAGAGAAATGATCATATTCCGCTGAGGCTGCTTCTTTCATCGCTTGGCAAACCGATTTCAAATACCTGTCGCCAGCATCACCGCCTAGTTCTGTATGAATGTGTTTTAAGCTAGCCGCCCGCACGAGAAACAAAAACCCCTCGGCATTATTGTTTTTATCATTGAGAAGCTGGGTGATGGCAAGTTCAAATGCGCGTCTATTACCCACACCGGTGACTAAATCAGCGTATGCAAAGCGTCGATATTCTTCTGATTGGTTGCTGAGCTTTCTAAACATGAGAAACAGTTTTTCTGACATGCCATTGATGGCTCTCACAAAATCATAAAGCTCTTTTGTGGTCGGGATGTCTTCAATTTTTTCAAATTGCTTGCGACTGATAGCATCGGCCTGCGCAATAACCCGGTTGATGGGCTGTGAAATAACTTTTTTGACCAAAAACCAGGTAAAAAATAGTGCAATGATAAACGCGACCGCGGTGACTAATAGGCTCTGCACTGCATTTTGCCATAGCTGCTCATATCCAGCGCTTGGATTGCCAATAACTTTAAGGCTGCCTTTTATTGTCCATCCATCGTTTACTTCTGATGTTGTCACTGGCGCCACAATACGAAATGCCTGTACAAACCATTCTGGAATATTGCTTTCTCGTGTCGATTGCGAGCGTTCTATCAGCACATTTCCCTGAGTGTCGTGCAGTTCAATCGATGCGTAAAAGCCGCGATCGTAAATAGCATTAATCATCGTTTCGATAATGGCTAGGTCGTCTTCATTTCCGATATAGGGAGTGATGGATAAGCCCAATGACGTCGCGGTATCTTGTGCGTGCGAGGTGAGTTGACTTTCTAAAAAGCTTCGAGTGTTTTGTGTATTCATCCATAAGGTGCCAATAAACACCAATGTCAACACAAAGAAAAACCCTAAACCGAGTTGTTTAGATAGCGACATCTTGTTTGTTCCTCCGTGATCCGTTGATCTTACATAACATTTGTCTGCTCATTAATAGCCTTTGCGCATACGCTCATTCACATCTTGCCACAAGGCGTTGTTGCTTTTGCTTTGCATCTGTCTTCCTCTGCCTTGTTCTCTTGCTAGCCACAATCCATTCCCGTTAAAGCTATATATGGGAATCAAATCACGGCGCTGAGATGCTGGTAATATGCGCTTGTCGAGATTATCTAGTACCAGCGGTACCGAATCGGGCGTTTCGTAATAGGCCAAAACCATATGCGCTTGCCTTGGCCTTGTTGCGGTAACATACATTAAACGAAGTTTTTCTGCTGGAATGCCTAATTCTCTCAGAGAAAAATACTTTGCAATGGTAAAGTCCTCGCAATCACCCCCATTTGTTCCTAAAAACTCTAAAGGCGTCGCCCAATAATCAGCCACCCCCCAATGCTTTATATCGTCAACAAACTCAATTTCGTTAAAAAATCGATTAATTTCATAAAGTTGCTCATCAACTTTAGCATTTTGATGTTCGATTAGTACTTGTTGCCATTCACGCACTCGTGCCTCTGCGCTTTCATTATAGCGCATAGAAACAGCTTTAAATACTTGGTCATTAAATTTTATATCAGCAAATACAATAGCTTGCGAAAATAATAGACTCAATATAGTTAAGCTCAACAAAAATTGCTGACGCGACAACACTTACGATTACTACCAAAAAACAAAAAACCTGATCTATATCATCGCGCTTTTAGCGTTAAACCTTAATTTATTGATTTACATTAGTGAAGCTAATTTTGTAGACAGGTGCCTGAACATACTAAGTTCATAAGCCAATGATTTTGCATCTTCACCGTGAGAAATTTGTTATCATCTAGCGCATACTATTTATGCACATAGCGTACGTGTGAATTAGGGTAAAACGCTTTCTATGAAATTGAACGATGTAGTGCATACTGATGTGGGTGGCCTGAAAACAGCATGTGTTACGAGACAGCAATTAGTTGCGATAATTGAAGCGTATATTAGTAATTTCGCTTCAAACGCCGACACCCCATGTGTGATTTTTGACTCCAACGGGCATGGTATTTCTCTTGCTAATACCGATAGCGGTTTCATGCAAACGCTGTCGCAAGCCGATATTATTCATGCAGACGGTCAAAGCGTTGTGGCGATGTCAAAATGGGTGCGCGGTAGAAATATTCCTGAGCGTAGCGCGACGACGGATCTAATTCATGATATCCCGCAACACAGTGAGTTGGTCAAAAAACACTATTTATTAGGCGGTAGCACCGAGGTTGTTGAAAAGTGTGCTGATATTCTCACTAAGCAATATAAAAATGTGAATGTTGTTGGTACACATCACGGCTATTTTGACAAAGCGTATTCTGACGAGGTTATCGCAAGTATCAATGCTTCAAAGCCCGATATATTATGGGTAGGTTTAGGAAAGCCCCTTGAACAAGAATGGGTCATAGCCAATAAAGACAAGCTTAACGTGGCAGTGATCATTTCCTGCGGGGGATGCTACAACTACATCACTGGCGATTACCCTCGAGCACCATTATGGATGCAGCGGGCTGGGTTAGAGTGGCTACATCGGCTGTATAGCGACCCTAAAAGGTTGTTTTGGCGCTACCTGATAAGTAACCCACACAGCATCTACTGTGTTTTGAAGCACAAGTTTTTAAGGTAATTGTGTCAATGAAATCAAACGTACTGTTTTTACACAAATACTTCCATCAGAGTGGGGGTATTGAGAGAGTACATAAAAATTTGGCGACCTCATTTGCGCAGCATGGCGTAGAGAGTTATTTTTACGTTATGAAAAGCAGTGGCGAAGATGAATGTGGCTTTGTTAACTTAAAGATGCATTTCAATGCGACCAGCTGTCCTGAGGGTAGCGGTTTTGTGCGTTGGAAGCGCGACATTAAAAGACTGATTATCCAACAAGACATCAAAGTGATCATTTCAGCCACTGAGCAAGCAAACTTTTTAGCATTTTTGATCAAGCTTACCTCTCCTAAGCTCAAGGTCGTTTACACGCGACACTGTGCTTTTGAAGTAGAAGAACAACGTGTCCCTGCTCGTATTTTAAGAGCCCTCTATTCTTTGTATGCGCTAAATGGCGAAATTGTTGCGGTTTCTAAGTGCTTACAGTCTCAAATAAACGCCAGTCTATTATTTGCCTCTCGCAGCGCACATTACATCCCTAATGCGGTGGTAAGCGAAAGCATGTACTCACTCTCAAAAGAACAGCCTAGTATCGTTATTGAGAAGCCCTACCTAATTGCGGTGGGTCGTTTAGCAACGCAAAAAGGCTTTGATTTGTTAGTCGATGCGTATGCAAAAGCACTCGAAATTGATAGCACTATACCCACCTTGCTCATTGTAGGTGATGGTGAAGACAAAGGTGCACTTCAAGCGCAAGTCATCCAATCTGGGCTCGAAAATAATGTAGTGCTGGCAGGGTTTGTTAATAATCCTTATCCATTGATTAAGGGCGCCACGAGCCTGGTGCTTTCTTCTAGATATGAAGGGATGCCGACTGTGCTCATCGAATCTTTAGCATTAGATGTTCCGGTCATTGCCTTTGATTGTCCGACAGGTCCTTCTGAAATAATCGTATCGGGGGAAAATGGTGAGCTTGTTGAGTACTTAAACACGGATGAGTTAGCGCTTGCGATCAGCAAATACTCACAGCTTCCACAAACGTCACTGGCCAAGTATGTAAAGCCATTTGAATTTGACAGCGTAGTGAAAGAATATTTGCGCGTGAGCGGTATTCGATAATGACAAAAATATGCATAGTGGTTCACGATCTGAGGGGAGGGGGGGCTGAAAAGATGATGGTTCGCCTTGCTAATCAGATGGCGCTAGAGGGAGACGATATAAGCATCATATTGATTTCATCTGGTGGTGAAAACCTTGCTTTTGTAGATGATAGCGTGACGTTGGTTGAGCTGAATTGTCATCGTACTTTGCACGCTTTTTTTCCGCTACGCAAAATGTTAAAGGCGCTTAAGCCAGATGCAGTGCTATCTGCGCTTACGCATATAAACGTCATTACCGCTTTTTGTTGTGCTAGCCTTGGCTGGTCTAAAAAGCTAAGTGTGAGCGAGCGCAACACGTTTTCGTTGGATAAGCGAGTCAACAGCAATCGTTTTATGCGATTTGCATACAAGATTGCTCCTTGGGTTTATCGTTTTCTTCCTAACCCGGTGATTTGCGTATCAAAAGGGGTTGCAGATGACTTAGTGTCAACGACCGCTGTCAGGGGGCGCGACGTAGTGATTGCTCCCAACCCTGTTATTACGAATGAAACCAAACAGGCCGCTGAGCAACCTGCTTATCATCCTTGGTTGCAGAAAAAGGATAAACCTGTGCTCGTTGCGGTGGGTAGATTAAGTCATCAAAAAGGCTTTGATTTATTGATTGACGTCTTTTCGCAGTTAAACAAACAAGTGCCTAGTCGTTTGATTATTTTTGGTGAAGGTGAACTAAGAGCAAGCCTTCAATCGCAAATCGATTCTCTTGGTATTTGTGATGATGTGTCTTTAGCAGGTTACACGAGCAACCCCATTGCTGAGCTCAAAAGTGCCGATGTATATGTGCTATCTTCGCGTTTTGAAGGCAGTCCTAATGCACTGGTTGAGGCTATGTCGGTCAACACGCCCGTAGTTGCGTTTGACTGCCCAAGTGGTGCAAGGGAGATTTTACAAAACGGCAAAGTGGGTTATCTTGTTGAACATTTAAATACAGATAGCTTGCTCCATGCGCTTATCAAATGCCTTAACGAACATACCAATGCTACAAACCCGCCAGACTATGCGCCTGATGTGTTGCGCTTTACAGCTCAAAAATCCGCACAAACCTACAAATCTTTACTGACTCGCGCATCATGATTATTCAAAACAAACAGCTTTTGTGGGTTTATCTTCTATTATCAATCGGCTTTTACGCAGGATTTATACGGTTTTTGGGCACGTTGATGGGGTTCGGCGGTGCTCAAGGTGATTTTGAAGGGGCTGCGGCTGGGAATCTTGTAAATCAATTAGTGGCATTATCTCTTTTACTTATGTCTCTATTTTTCCTTTTAAAGAGCGCGAGATTAAACATAAGGCAGTTTTTGTCACAAGGGTGGATTTGGATTGCTCTGATAGGTTTTTTTAGCCTTTCACTCATGTGGTCGGCAACACCTTTCGTAAGCTTTAGGCGGATTGTTGGCTTTTCTACCCTTGTGTTGGTGTGCTTTGTACTTGCCAACACATTTACCGCGAAGTCGTTGTTCAATGTGATTTCCAATGCCATTGTTGCAGCAGTTATCTTCGGATTCATGTATCAAGTTTTGTCGGGGCAACAAATTGCATTTGGATTAGGTGACCGCGACGCTGGCTTACGAGGAATTTTTCAAGATAAAAACGCGGCAGCGCGAGTGTACGCATATGGCCTAATTCTATTTGTTGGCTTGCAAAAGTATCGAACAAAGACCGACATTGTAGGGCTATCTATACTTGTTTTTGCTTTGACCGTATCACAATCCGCCTCGGCGATTATATTAGCAACGATGGGGTGTGGCTTAGTCATCCTGTTTCGAATCTTTAGGAGCAATAATAAGCATTATAACTTCAGACGTCTTATGCTTGTTTTCATACTGCTGGCCGTAGCAACTGTCATCGTCAGCATACTTTATGAGTACTTGCTTAGTCTGTTAGGACGAGATGCAAATTTAACGGACCGGACGATCATATGGGAGTTGATTTTGCCATATATCGAAGATAAACCGATATTTGGATATGGATTTGGTTCCTTTTGGGCAAGTGGATATGTTGCTGATTTTGTAGAAAGGTGGGGGTTTATCGGGAATGCTCACAGTGGGTATTTGGAGGCGATGCTTAATGGCGGAGTAATCGGTTTTGCCCTGCTGGTTACCTTATTGGTTGTCTTTATCAAGTATGCATTAAAGAATTACGTCAACGGTGAAAATAAATACGACTGTGCTGAGCTGGTATTAGCGATGTGCGCGGCACAAGCGGTCATTAACTATATTGGCTTCATTGTTCTCAATCATAATAGTTTTGATATGTTTATTTTCTCAGTTGCTTTCTTTGTGGCTGCCTCGGCGTTGAAAAAAAACACTTTGCGCCATGATACTTATCGACCGTAAAAGCTCTAATTTGTAACATCTTGTGCCTATCCTTTTACTCGGCATCGTGTGAGATGTGGATGAAAATGCATTTATGTTGATGTGAAATCACAACAGGCGTAACTTAGTCATAGGCGCACGATATAAGCGCGTAAATCAAAAAAAAGAAACGAATGTGTGTGATAACACAAAAGGAGGTGCAGCATGACCGATAGTTACTTTAAATCCTTAGAACAGCAACAAAACGCACAAAGCATTTTAAAGTTATCATTACCAACATATCGTCAAGCGTATAGCGATCGCACTGCTTGGGTGATGTCGGTGTTATCTGAACTTGTTTATATACGTTTTAATCCGCTTTTTGCCGCACAACAGAATGGCCAAAGCCCTGAGTATATCAAATCATATTTTATTCAACGCGTTGCAACTATGGTTGATGAGGATCGCGCGGCAACCCTTGGCGCACTAATTGAGCGTGTTGCTTATGATAATGAGCAAGAGCGCGAGCGCCTTGATAAACAGCTGAGTGAATTTGCGTTTACGACAATCAAAACCTTTGACGCGGGCGGCACACAAGCCATGCTTGTGCAAAACGAAGACTATATGGTGTTGGTATTTAGAGGCACTGAAACCGACAGTTTACGAGACATAAAAGCAGATGCGCGCGCCAATATACGCAAATGCGAAACGCAAGGCATGATTCACTCTGGCTTTTATGATGCATACCAGTGCGTAAGAAAGGATATTGAAGAGACTTTATCGATGCCAGAGCTACAAGATAAGCCGCTTTATATTACCGGTCATTCTCTTGGTGGTGCACTGGCTACTGTGGCAACAAAGTTTACCCATCACAAAGGAGGGCTTGCAGCATGCTATACTTTTGGTTCTCCAAGAGTAGGTAACGACGATTGGATAAACAATATCAAAACGCCTATTCATCGTTTGGTGAATGCAGCTGACTGCGTCACCATGTTACCGCCTGGTGATGTTACCGTGACACTATTTTCACTCGTGGCAAAACTCATTCCAGGGGCTGGTGAGCGCCTCGCAACGTGGCTACAAGAAAAGTTCGGTGGGTATATGCATGCGGGCAACATGCGCTATTTAACTAACTGTAACCCAGGTGACTTTGAAGATGTAAAAGTGCTGTATACAGTAAGTTTTTTCTACCGAATAAAAGCAATGATTTATAAGTCGGTGATTTGGTCAAAACTGCTATCTGACCATTCCATCTCTGTATACAGTCAAAAATTAATGGTGATTGCCTTTAAACGCAACCGCAAGAACATTAAAGAGTGAGTGAGGAGGGCGCCCTAGTCAGTGCGCCCGTATCTGTCAGAAAACCTAACAATGTCGTCTTCGCCAAGATAACTACCTGATTGTACTTCTATTAAGTGCAGCGGAATCTTGCCTGGGTTTTCAAGCGCGTGGACTTCGCCCACCGGAATATAAACAGACTCGTTCTCAGTGACCAGATGGGTTTCTTCACCAATGGTCACGCTAGCAGTGCCACTGACCACAATCCAGTGCTCAGCGCGATGATGATGCATTTGCACAGAGAGCTTTTCTCCAGGCTTTACAGTAATGCGCTTAACTTGATGACGTTCACCGCTGTCAATGGAGTCATAGCTTCCCCAAGGTCTAAACACCTCGCGATGAAACTCAAACTCTGGGCGCTGCTCTGATTTTAGGGCGTTCACCACTTTCTTGATATCTTGTACTTTATTGCGGTTAGCCACCAACACAGCATCTTTGGTTTCCACCACAACAACATCATCTAGACCGATGACCGACACCAGACGCTGTTCAGAATTGATATAACTGTTATTTACGCCCTCTAGCATCACATCACCAATGGCGACATTGCCCGACGCGTCTTTTTTATTGCTGGTCTCCCAAAGTGAACTCCAACTGCCTACATCATTCCAACCTGCATCGAGGCTGACCATGCATGCGGCTTTGGTTTTCTCCATTACTGCATAGTCAACGGATTCATCAGGACACTTTTTGAATGCTTCGGCATCAATTCTGACAAAAGATAGGTCTCTTTGTGGCGCGCTAACGGCCGCCTTGCATGCAGCGTAAATATCCGGGCGATGCTGTTCTAGTTCACGCAAGTAGACACTTGCTTTAAACATAAACATTCCGCTGTTCCAAAAATATTGCCCAGAATCTACATAGCGCTGGGCAGTTTGTGTATCTGGCTTTTCAACAAACTCCTCAACTGAATTGCCTTCTCCTACCGCTTCACCGGCTTTGATGTATCCGTAACCGGTGTGAGCCTCGGTTGGAACAATGCCAAATGTCACGAGCTTGTCGTTTTGTGCAAGGGCCTGTGCTTGCTCGATGGCCTTGGCAAAAGCCGCATCATCGTCAATTAGATGATCAGCGGCAAGTACCAATAGAATCGGATCATCATCGCTTTTTTGACTAAGCATAGCGGCAAGCGCAATGGCTGGTGCTGTATTTCGCCCTGCCGGTTCAAGCAAAATACCATCATGCTCAATGTTTGCTCTGTGCAGTTGTTCAGCAGCTAAGAAGCGATGATCTTCATTACAAATCACCATTGGGTTTTCGACCATGTCTTGATGCAATCGCAAAATGGTGTCTTGTAACATCGTTCGTTCAGAGGTGAGGGATAAAAACTGCTTGGGGAGCGCCGCACGCGACTTTGGCCATAAGCGGCTTCCAGTCCCGCCTGCCAGAACAATAGGTTTAATCATTTAAACTGCTTCCATGATGGTAATTAAGTACTGAGCGATAATAACAATAAATGTTTAGCTTGTATAAGGGCCATTGCCTCCTTTTTACTTCTAGGTATCGCTTATATATGCGCGTTTCATTAAAGGTTTACCAAAAAACATCAGTTAAATGAAAATTTTCCTAATGATTATTGCTGATAATACGAAAGATGAGTTAGTCGTATAAATTATATGGTTTGTATAGTTTGTTTAGTTTATACTAAACAAACTGCAAAGAAGGCCAAAACATTTTATGAATGACAGTAACGAAAACGTAATCGACGAATTTATCGAGAAGATGGGGTTGATGTCCCAGTCAGACGGGCTGCCTCGCATTGCAGGTCGCATACTTGCGGTTTTAATTATGTATGACGAACCCTATAGTTTTTCTCAGTTAAGCGAGCGTTTAGCCGTGAGTCGAGGCAGTGTTTCGACTAATACGCGTCTGCTAGTCCATTTAGGAATGATAGAACGCGTTACCAAGCGTGGTGAACGACAAGATTACTTTAAGTTGAAAGAAAACCCCTATTTGAGCTTGATGCAAGGCATCGAAGCGCGCACCACGCACGCAACAGATGTAATTGAGCAGACACAAAATCAATTGCTTGCTAATGACCCAAGTATTAGCGGCGCACAGCAGCGATTGACAGAAATGAAAACGTTTTATCAAAGCTTTAAAAGCGCCATCCAAGACCTTACGTCTTGAGTTTAAAAGAACCCGCTGACTCCCTTTTTTGAGAGATTACATGAAAAAATCAAACATACTTGCCCTCTTTATCACCCTTGCACTTTGCATGTGGATGCTGTCGGGTAACTTTAAAAACGATGCCCAAAGCACTGGTGGTGATGGTGTTGATACATCTAGTGCTCCGTTGTTTAAAGTGGCAGTGCAAACCATGACCGCGCAACAAACACCACTATATGTGACGTCAAATGGTCAGGTTGAGCCAAATCGTGTGTTACAAGTTCGAGCGCAAACCGAAGGATTATTAGCGAGCGTAAATGCAAAAGAGGGTATGGCAATTGAAAAAGGTGACTCTATTGCGCGCATTGAAATTGACGAGCGACAATTATTATTGGCAGAGCAAGAAGCGCTTTTGCAATCTCGTCAGCGTACATATGAGCGTTTGCAACGTTTGGCGCAACAAAACTATCAGTCTCAAAGTGAGCTCGACCAAGCCTTAGCGATGGTAAAGGCCTCTGAAGCTGCCATTGAAAGGATTAGAGTTGATATCGCTAGAACGAATATAGTAGCGCCATTTAGTGGGGTGCTTGAGACGATGTTATTAGAACAAGGTGACTTCGTGCAGGTGAATACCCCTGTCGCCGTATTACTAGAACAGAACCCATTAGTCGTCAGCGTGAATGTCGCACAGCAAAATATAAACCGCTTGCGTGTGGGTACTCAGGCAGATATTGAGCTATCTACTGGTCAATCTGCAGTAGGCGAGGTGCGTTACATATCGCCAAGAGCAAATGAACAAACCCGTACGTTTTTGGTAGAGATTGAAATCGACAATACCGATGGGAGTCTTAAAAGCGGCATGAGTGCGAAGGCCAAAATCGCCACTGAAATAGTCGATGCGCATTTTGTGTCTCCTGCATTGTTTTCTCTCAATGAGAAGGGCGAAATTGGGGTGAAAACGGTCAGCAGCGATAACCGAGTAGAATTCTACAGTGTCGATATATTGCAAAGTGACTCTAACGGCGCTTGGGTATCTGGATTGCCAAAACAAGCTGATGTTATTGTCAGTGGTCAGGGCTTTGTCATCGCTGGCAGTGAGGTGCGTGTTGAGCAGTCTAATACCATGTTAGGCTCAACAGAACTAGTTGGTGCGAGCCAGTAATATGTATACAATAATCGATGCAGCATTCACCCGCGCACGCTCCATAGCAATCATCTTTATCATGCTGCTTATTGCAGGTGCTAGCTCGTACTTTTCTATTCCAAAAGAAGCCGAGCCTGATGTGACAATTCCTATTGTCTATGTGTCAGTAGGGTATGACGGCATTTCACCGGAAGATGGGGAAAGACTGCTGATTCGTCCTCTAGAAAAAGAACTGCAAAGTATCGCTGGTTTGCGAGAAATGAAAGCAACTGGATCACAAGGCTTTGCCTCCGTTACGCTAGAGTTTGATGCAGGCTTTGATGCCGACCAAGCCCTGCTAGATGTGCGAGAGAAAGTCGACAGAGCGAAGGCAGAGCTTCCGCCGGGAAGCGATGAGCCTAGAGTGACAGAAGTAAACGTGTCGCTATTTCCTGTATTAACCGTGGTGCTATCTGGTGACTTGCCGGAGCGCTCGCTACTTAACATCGCGCAAAGCCTCAAAGATGAAATTGAAGCACTTTCGGGCGTGTTAGAAGTAAATGTGGGTGGTGATAGAGAGGAATTACTTGAAGTAGTGGTCGACCCCATTGCGCTTGAAACCTATCAACTGTCATTTACCGATGTTTTCAATTTTGTTAGTTCAAACAATCGCTTAGTAGCAGCGGGTGCGCTTGACACCGGTGCTGGCAGAATGGTGTTTAAGGTGCCAGGCGTGATCGAAACCATGGAAGACTTATCGACCTTACCAGTTAAGCGTGTCGGTGACACCATCGTGACGTTTGCTGATGTGGCTAGTATTCGGCGCACATTTAAAGACCCAACAACCTTCGCTCGTATTCAAGGCGAGCAGGCCTTAGTACTTGAAATATCAAAGCGTTCCGGTGCCAATATTATTGAAACAGTTGACCAAGTAAGGGCGGTTGTAACCGCTGCTCAACAAGCGTGGCCTAGCACCGTGAGTGTGCGGTACCTGCAAGATAAATCCGACCAAATAAAAACCATGTTAGGCGATTTAGAAAACAACGTCATGACGGCGATTGTGCTGGTGATGATTGTGATTGTGGCAGCGCTTGGTGTGCGCCCATCAATACTTGTTGGTCTCGCCATTCCGGGTTCATTTTTAGCGGCAATGGTTGTGATTAACTTTTTTGGGTTTACCTTAAATATCGTGGTGCTATTCGCGCTTATTCTTGTGGTGGGCATGCTTGTTGATGGGGCAATTGTCACGATAGAGCTTGCAGATCGCTACATGCAGGACGGGGAGTCGCCAAAAACTGCATTTGCCTCTGCTTCAAAAAGAATGTCTTGGCCGATCATTGCATCTACCGTCACAACATTGGTCGTTTTCGCGCCCTTGCTAGTCTGGCCGGGATTAGTCGGTGAGTTTATGAAGTTCTTACCCATTACTGTGATCATCACATTGATTGCATCGTTATTTATGGCGCTGATTTTCATTCCAGTGCTCGGTAGCGTGATAACTCGGAGCAAAGATTTTACAAAGGATAAGCACGATGACTCCACCACTAGTGCAGACATCCGAGCGGCCCAAAAAGGTGATTTAGAGAGTATTAAGGGCTGGGTAGGTCGGTATCTCAATATCTTAAATCACATTTTAAGACATCCCGGAAAGTCGGTGTCGACAGCCGTTGTTGCTCTATTAATTGCTTACATCGCGTATTTTACCTTTGGTAAAGGCGTGGAGTTTTTCCCAGAAATTGAGCCAGAGTTTATTCAGGTTCAAGTGCAAGCTCGCGGTGATTTGTCGATTGTTGAGCGAGACGCGCTTGTCGCTCAGGTTGAGAATATCATGCTCAGTCAGCCGCACTTAGACTCTGTGTATACCAAAACCATGGGGGCCGGCATGCAGTCGCAATCTGATATGCCAGAAGATGTTGTTGGCGTGATTCAATTAGAGTTAAGCGATTGGCAAACGCGTCCCCCAGCTGACCAATTAATTGAAGGGATGAGAGACAAGGTCGCCAATATTGCCGGAATAAACGTGCAAATTCGTAAGCAAGAGTCTGGTCCTTCAGCAGGCAAACCTATTCAGCTAGACATCAATGCGCAAAATCCATCAGCACTTGAACCGGCAGTTATGCATGTGCGCAAGCTTATGGAAGAAATTGGCGGTTTTGAAGATGTTGAAGATTCTAGACCTTTGCCGAGCATTGAGTGGCGCTTAAAGGTAAATCGCGAGCTTGCGGCCAAGTATAATGTGGATGTGACCTTGCTTGGTAATGCGGTAACGCTCATCACTAACGGCGCTTTGTTAGCTGAGTATCGTCCAGATGACGTTGAAGACGAAGTTGAAATTCGCTTACGATTCCCGTTAGAAAGCCGTAATCTTGAACAGCTATATGCCTTAACGATACCGACGAATAACGGGCTTGTGCCTATTCGTAACTTTGTGAGTTTTGAACCCGCGCAGAAAATGGGGCGAGTCTCGCGTACCGATGGACAGCGAGCTATGTCTATCAAATCGAACGTTGCCGATGACCTATTACCAGATGCGCAAGTAAAAGAGTTACGTGCAGCATTGATGGAAAATCCGCTACCTAGAGGCGTTACTTTAAAATTCAAGGGGCAAGATGAAGACTCACAAGAAGCGATGGGCTTCTTAACCAATGCGTTTATCGCCTCTATCTTTTTGATGCTAGTCATATTGGTGACGCAGTTTAATAGCTTTTATCAAGCATTTATCGTACTAAGTGCAATTGTATTTTCTACCGCAGGGGTGCTTTTAGGGCTTCTTGCAACCGGTCAAGCGTTTGGTATTGTCATGGGCGGGATAGGCGTTATTGCCTTAGCGGGAATTGTGGTCAATAACAACATAGTATTGATTGATACTTACAACGACCTTGTGTCACAGGGTGTATTAGGTAAAGATGCCATTTTACGCACCTGCGCACAGCGTATAAGGCCGGTGCTTCTTACATCCGTCACCACAATCTTGGGCTTGATGCCGATGGTTTTTGCACTCACCATCAATATATTGGAGCGTGATATCTCTATAGGTGCGCCTTCAGCGCAATGGTGGACAATGCTGGCCAGCACTATCGCAGGAGGGTTAACCTTTGCTACAGTGCTGACGTTATTTGTGACGCCTAGCCTACTGATGCTTGCCGACAACATTCGCACAAAGAAGGTGAAAAGCACCACTACTAACCCACCTTCAAATTTCATCGAAGTAGGGAAGTGATTGCCTTTTATTTAAACATTGAATTAGTATGCATAGTTCGAAACGCACATAAACGGTCTACTATCGTCTATTTTTAGATGTGATAGTGGTAAGACCAATATTAATAATGCTGTTCTACTGCCCTAAGTTGAATACCTATGAATTTTGATGAGATCATCGCCAACGTAAAAACGTTTTTGAGTCTAGCTGAAACGGCGCTCAGCATGCCGCATACATATTTTCAGCTCGCCATTGTTGGCTTTATCTATTTACTTGCCTTTTTGTTTTCCAGAAAAGTACGTTCATCGGTTAAGTTCATGCAAGATAAGCCTACCGAAGCAACGCACCCTATCGTGCATTTGATTTATCGCGTTGGTGAGGTCATTTTTCCGCTGTTGGCCCTCGTGCTATTGATGATGTCTTCTGGTTTCTCAGAGGCGCTAGCATATTCTCCATGGCTGATAAAATCGGCCTATGCGCTTGCGGTCATTCTGTTTTTTATGGCATTGGTAAACGCGTTTGTTGTCAATGAAATGGTTGCGTCGCTGTTTAAGTGGATTGGCCTGCCCATTATTTTTCTCAAACTCGTTGGACTGCTGCCCGCACTAATTGGCGTGCTGCAAGAAGCGTCTATAGAAGTCGGCAATATTAATATCACGGCCTATGGCATTGTTAGAGTTGTCATATTTGGTAGTTTCTTATTCTGGTTAGGAAGAGCATCGAACAACTTCGGAAAATCAGTCATAAAGCGCCAAGAATCTTTAGATGTGCCCACTCGTGAGGTTTTTTCCAAGCTCTTTGAGGTGACGATTTTTTGTATTATAGCCTTGCTGCTACTCAACGTGATGGGTATCAATTTGACAACGCTGGCGGTTTTTGGCGGTGCGCTTGGCGTAGGCCTAGGCTTAGGTTTGCAGACAATTGCGTCGAACTTTATATCGGGGATCATTATTCTGCTCGATAAGTCACTTACAGTGGGTGATTTTGTTGAAATGGATGACGGCCAAAAAGGGTTTGTTCGTGAGTTTCGCATGCGCTATACCGTCCTCGAAACCTACGACGGCAAAGATATACTTGTACCTAATGAAAAGTTTATTTCGTCGCTGATGATTAACTGGACCCATAAAGATCCTAAGCAGCGTTATCGCGTGGATTTTTCGGTGCCATATTCAACCGATATTCGAGCGATGGTAGAAGTGATTAAGGAAGCGGTTGCAGAGCATCCGCAAGTGATAAGTGGCTTAGATGTGCCATTTGAAGAGCGCCCCGACTGTGAAATCGACAGCTTTGGAGACTCTGGCATCAATATGTTTGTCGAGTTTTGGATTGAAGGGATTGATGATGGCAAAAACCGAGTTGGCGGCGATTTACTGCTGACGATTTTTGAAACACTCAAGGCTAACAATATTGATATTCCATTCCCGCAGCGTGAGGTTCGAGTCCTAAAAGATGACGAAGGCTTTACCGCAAATATAAAAATGACCAAACACACATCTGCTAAAGGCTCTGATTAGTCGAAATATCTGAGCCTCAGTTGTATGTTAAATCTGTTTACATTCTCTCTCGATTGGCGCTTTAATAGCACAATGAATTAGTATAGATTTCTCAAAAAACCACTTTGATTAAGGATATTCCATTGAACAAATTACTCACCTTCATTGGCTTGATGATGTTCTCTTTTGCGTCTGTTTCGGCAACGTCTGTTGATACGCAAAGTGAAGCAGGCAAGCAGAGTGACAACACCTTAAGCGTAGAAACCCTATGGCAATTGAGCCGCATAGGTCAACCCGTTGTATCGCCTGACGGAAACTTTATTGTTGCGCCGGTTACCCATTATGATGTACCTGAAGATAAAGGTGCTACTCAACTTTTTCTGTTTGATGTTGATGGCAAAGGCGCTAGAGCGCTTACCGCAAAAGGTTTGAGCGTAAGTCAGGCAGTATTTTCACCTAACTCTGAATATCTTGCATTTGTGAGCAAACGCAATGATGACGATGCCGGCCAAATTTATATTTTGCCCATGACAAAAGCTGGAGAGGCTACGCGACTTACCGAGGTGCCAACTGGTGCCTCCTCGCTTAAATGGGTAGGGCAACATCTTTATTTTACTAGTTCGGTCTGGCCAGATAAGAGCTGGGAAGAAATGACCGATGCGCTCAAACACCTGAAAGACAAAAAGGTGTCAGCGTGGCAGTGGAATGCATTACCGTATTCATCTTTTGACCGTTGGATAGATGAAGAACGCCAAGCTCACGTGTTTCGCGTCCCATCTACGGGCGGCGACATTCAAGGTATTACTCAGGCGATGGGAATAGAACTTCCGCGCTCCTCGCACAGTGCCAGTAGTTACGATATCGACCCGACTGAAACATATATTGCCTTTAATGCGAACGGTTGGGAGAACCAAGTTGACCCAAAAACCGACCTATTTATAGGCAAAATTGGTGAATCAGAAGCAACCAACATTACTTCTGACAATGTAGCCCCTGATTTTTCACCGACCTTCAGCCCAGACGGCAAAACCCTTGCTTATTTAAGTCGTCAAATTGCCGGTTTTTACGCAGATACGGCTCGTATTAAGCTTTATGATATTGCTAAATCAACCACGACTGTCGTAAACGATACTTGGGATCGTTCTATGAGCAATATCGTCTGGGCCGCTAACGGAAGAGGGTTCTATAGCTCGGTTGACGATGCGGGTACACGCCGTTTGTATTACATTAATGCTCGAAATGGAAAATTTGAAGCCATTACCAAAGCCACAAACTTTTCAACCCCGCAAATTTTATCAAGCAACTACTTAGTCGCGACTAATGAAAGCTTTTTGCACCCAGCGCAACTGGTCAAGGTGGCCATTAGTGATGGTGATGTTATGCGTTTAGATAGTTTTAACGATGACATCTTAAGTAATGTGGAGCTTGGAAGTTATGAGTCTGTTACTTATCAAGGGGCAGATGGTAAAGATATTCAAATGTGGGTGCATTATCCTCCTGGCTTTGACAAGAACAAAAAATACCCTTTGTTTTTACTTATCCACGGTGGCCCTCACAACGCGATAACCGATGGTTTTCACTACCGTTGGAATGCCCAAACCTTTGCATCTTGGGGATATGTTACGGCATGGCCAAACTTCCACGGTTCTAGCGGTTATGGGCAAGCCTTTGCTGACGCTATCAACCCCGATTGGAAAACAAAACCGCTCGAAGATGTGCGCGCGGCAACCGATTGGTTTATGCAACAAGAGTGGATTGATACCGACAGAATGGTAGCCGGTGGTGCCAGTTATGGCGGTTACTTAAGTTCAATATTGTTGGGTACAGAGCATCCATTTAAGGCACTACTTATCCATGCAGCGGTTTATAATATGTATTCTCAAATGGCTGCAGATTTCTCTGTTCATTCAACTCGCTTTGGTAGTTATTGGGAAAATCCAGACATTTACAAGTCAATTTCACCCCATTACTTTGCCGATAAATTTGCCACACCTACCTTAGTTACTCACGGGCAACTTGATTACCGAGTGCCGGTTGGACAAGGCTTTGAGCTATTTAGAACCCTACAGACAAAAGGTATTGAATCTAGAATGATTTACTTCCCAGATGAAAATCATTGGATATTGAAGCCGAATAATTCTATTTATTGGTACAACGAAGTAAAAGATTGGATGACTCATTTTGCTGAGCCTGGCGCGAAGTGAGGTACTTTAGTTAACTGGTGCAGTATTTGAGTT
This sequence comes from Glaciecola sp. XM2, assembly GCF_018595715.1. GTDB lineage: Bacteria > Pseudomonadota > Gammaproteobacteria > Enterobacterales > Alteromonadaceae > Glaciecola. The sequence goes on along the minus strand of NZ_JAHEOJ010000028.1, from coordinate 182,526 downwards.
TTAGTAAACGCATCAATCATTGAACATAAAAACGGCGCTAATATTTATTAGCGCTGTTTTTCTATACGTCAGTTTTACTTTTCGTGATGATGATGAGCGTCATTCATTGATGCATCTTCGTGATGATGCTGATGCTCGCTGTCATGCCCATCGTCTCCGTGATGATGTTCATGCTCATTGGCATGTCCGTCGTCACCATGATGGTGCTCGTGCTCATTGGCGTGGCCATCATCGCCGTGGTGATGCTCATGCTCATTGGCGTGGCCATCATCAATTCCATGGTGGTGTGAATGTTCGGTATCATGCACATGATCTTCGTGATGATGTGCTTCGTCATCTAAATGCTTAGACGCACTGTGATGATGCTCGTACTCATTCGCATGCCCGTCGTCACCATGATGGTGTGCGTGCTCGTTAGCGTGTCCGTCGTCACCGTGGTGATGTTCATGCTCGTTGCTATGTCCGTCATCGCCATGATGATGTTCGTGTTCGGTCGCATGACCATCTGCGCCATGATGATGAGTGTGCAACTTGCCTTCTACACTAGTTTCTTCTGCGTAAGTCATAGAGACATTTATACTTGCTAGCAAAAGCCCGATAGAGAGTGCCTTGGCAATTTTAGAGAGCGAGCATGTTGAGTTTAAATTGTTCATTGCTAAATCCTTATTGTAGTTATCAAAAGCATAGTAGAGGGGCTCATAAAAGCAATGTGCTGCATACTAAGGTCGTATTTTTTTAAAGATTTTTTAAAACCTTGTAAATAAGTCGAGAGTTTACTGGGCAAAACACAAAGTGTTGGCGTCACTCACGTTGATCTTGGTGCGTTTGAATATCAAAAATCGGGTAAGATAGTGTATTGGCTATATAAAGACTGCTGGCGCAAGGGGATCGCGTTCTAAGCGTTAAAAGAATTGTGCAGTATTTTCTGCACTTGTTATCTTTGGGGAAGTTTTATGTCAGAATCATTTATCGCCTTTTTAGCCGTCACGTTTACCGCGGCTTTACCTTTGGTGGGCATTGGGTATTGTATTTCGGTAAAAAACAAAAGGCATTGGATAAATGGGGTAGATCAGTCAAAACTTTCTGATCCAGAAGGCTTTGGCAGATATGTGGGCAATAGCATCATGGTGACTGGCCTGTTGTTTTTTATTATCGCTGCTTTGCTTGGCTTTGAAATAATAGGACTTGTCGCATTTGCGCTAGGTTTAACAGTCGTATCTTTTTTACCCCTGCCTTGTTTGTTTATGGCAATGAAAAAGTATCGTTAGGTTAGCAAGTACCTCGTTGATGGCAATAAGAAAAGGAAGGAATAAAAAAGTGGAATCATCACAAAACTATTGGGGTATGCAGCTAAAATCGTATTGTACGCTAATCCATCTTAGCCAGTTTTTCAGCATTATCGCCCCAGGATTGGGCTTTATCGCGCCCATCGTACTTTGGATTGCACAAAAAGATAGACACCATGAAATTGATAAACACGGTAAGGTAACCATTAACTGGATTATCAGCTTCACAATTTACTTAGCAGTTATTGTTATTTTGCTTTTCGCATACGTGCATGTGTTGGGCATAATTCTTAGCGTTATAGCGTTTATTTTGGTGATGCTCTTAAACTTTATTTTTGCAGTGATCGCTACGTTTAAGGCCAATGACGGTAAGTTGTGGGTTTATCCTTTGAGCATAAAATTTCTAAAGTACTAAGTGAAATTGATAAATAAGTATAACGTTTTAAATTCCTATAACACGTGACTGTAACTAGCCCATTTATACGTCAGCCTGCATTTTCTCTCATAATCATCGTGGATGTAGTAGACTGATACAGTTGGTTTGGTAGGTAGTTTAGGAAATATTTTTGATTGAAGATATACGATGACGCATAGCAATAAGAGAATGCTCGTGATACATCCCGACGCAAGTAAGACATCACATGGCGGCTCACAAATTAACGCCATCGAGATTGCCTCCCATCTTGCACAAAAGTACCACGTGAGGTTTCTTTCCTGCTATGACGTTGCGCAAGTCGAAAGTCGCAAGCTAGTCGGCATTTCTAGAAGTCGCTTCCTTAAACTGTTTAGCATCTTTCCATTTGGGGATAAACAGGTAACGATTATGCGTAGGCTATCTTTGTTTCTAGAAGCAATAAGCTGTGCACTTTCACTATTTTATCAAATACATCGCTTTAAACCTGATTATGTCTACCCTAACAACGGCTATTGGGGCCATTATTTATGCTATTTATATAGGAAGTGGCGTAAGTTAAGCATAATTTACACCGAACATTCTGGTGTGTTGTACGACCAAGCAATTTTAAAGAAGAACTTGGCGCTACAACCTGATTTGCTCATTGTATTAAATGAAGAGAGTTTGGCCTTTGTAAGGCATCACTCTCCTAGTCAAAACGTTAAGTTGATTGCAAACGGCGTAGATACTTATAAATTCTCTCCACAAAGAGATAAGCCAACAGAGCAAAATGCCCCATTGAAAGTGTTAACAGTCACGCGGTTAAATCAAGATGGGCAAAAGCGTATAGAGTTACTCATAAAAGCGGTATCTAAGCTCGATAAACGTGTGCATCTGACTATTTGTGGTCGTGGTCGAGATCAAGACTATTACCAGCGCTTGTGTGAGCAGCTGATACCTGAACGGTTTGAGATTATTTCGAGCGATTTTGACAATATGCCTTTGGTCTATAGGCGTCATGATATTTTTTCGTTACCGTCTTTAAATGAGCCTTTTGGCAAGGTTTACATAGAAGCAATGGCATCGGGTTTAGGCGTTGTCGCCCCAAATGATGCATCTAGAAAAACCATTATCGGTGATGCGGGTATTTTATGTGACGTGACTAATATTGACGAATATGCAAATGCGATCGCGCAGGCTTTGGAACTAGATTTGAGTGAGCAAGCCTTGCAACAAGCCAAAAAATTTAGCTGGCAGAGCATTATTGAACAATACGACCGCGCCATTGAGCAGATGCGTGAACAGCAATGTCCATCTCCTTATTAAACAGATATTGAAAAGTAAATGAATAAACACAGTCAACGTTTTGGTAAAGGGGAGGCAACTTAATGAGCGTTGCTAGCTCACGTATCGCCAAACTTTTTTGGGTGTTTTTTGAAAAGATAGGCATTGTTGGCCTGTCGATTATCTCATTTTTTATTTATGCATTTTACTTAACGCCTGCCGAGCTCGGCATAGGGGTTTTGCTACTAGCGATTGTTGAGCTTTGTTCCATTTTGTTGGTTGTGACAACAGAAAGCGCCATGATTCGGCAAAAACATATCACACAAAATCAAGATGGTACGGCATTTTGGTTTTTGATGTTGTTGAGCGCCTTGTTATCGTGTGCGGTGTTTGTTGCTTATTATCTTTTTATTGTGAGTTCACAAACCTTATTTTTTGCTGCCTTAATCGCGGTTTGTTATATACCTTTGCAGTCTATGTCACGTGTTCATATTGTGCATATGCGCCGCAGAAAAGCATTCCGTAAACTTGCCGTTATTACCCTCATCTCAAAGCTCATCGGCATGGCGTTAGGTATCTCTTTGGCGCTCAACGCGTTTGGAGAGTTTGTGTTAGTCGTCCAAGCGGTCAGTATGTCGCTTGTGACGATGCTTATTATCCTCGCTACTGAAAAGCGGCGTTTCCCCTTTGCATTAGAGCGTGATTGGCTTAAACAACAAATTGCCGTGGGGCTCCCAGTAACCCTTAAATCTCTGAACACCAATATTTATAACAAAGGCATGGTGTTGCTTATAGAGCTTACATTAGGCACAGCGGCCGTTGGGTTTTACAATTTTGCCAATAGACTCGTTGAGCTTCCGCGGGCGGCGATTGAGAATGCGTTAATGGGCTATGCTCATACGGTCTTTTCTAACCGCAATAACAGCGGTAGTGATATAGGAGTATTGTTTGTTAAATGCACCAATGTCAGCACTATCGTCGTGTTACCAGTATTCGTTGGTTTATCGTTAGTGGGTCCTGATCTCATTACCTTGTTGTTTGGTGATAAATGGAACGACTCTATCCCTTTATTTATCGCCATCGCATTGCTCACATCCATAAATATTCTTTTTATGTTTCTGCCGAGCTTGCTTATAGCTTACGCTAAGGGTGCGTTTGGCTTAAAAGGGCAAGCGTTTGCGAGCGTTGTGGCGTTGTTGGTATTTTATGTATTGGTAGATGAGTACCAACTGTATGCCATAATTTATGCCCTGTTGATCAGAGTTGTATTGTACTTTCTAGTTAATCTTAATGCTTGCTTGCGTGCTGCAAATATTAGTTTGATGGTTTTTATTCAAGGCGTGTACAAGCAAATCGTTGCTTGCTGTATCATGTGGGCCGTAACAAGCGCTTTCACTAAGGTCATTTCAATTGATGTGTTGACGTATCATATAGCGGCTCAAATTTGCGTTGCCGTGATAACGTACACGGTCGTCATTTTTGCATTGAACCCTAGAGTGCTTAGACAGTTCAAAGAAATACTGACTCAAGCTTAATGGCACAGGTATAGTAAGTATGGTTGCCAAAAGCGCACATGAATAAACACAAAAGCTACTGGTAAAGACAGCTGTCACGGTGGCTAGTCCGTAATACTAATTTATCCTATACTGCGAGTAGGAGCATTTTACTAGATTTTATGAATATATTTACCATTTGCATGCCCAGCTCTAGCATTCGCAAAACCTTTCACTCAGAGCAAGCAGAAAAATACGGGATTAATTTCGAGTATTTTGATGCAGTAAATGGCATGGCCCTCGATGATGGCGAATACGAGGCGTTGCGCTATACCTATCTTCGACCTATGTCGAGAGGGGAGGTAGGCTGTTTTTTAAGTCACAAAGCGCTTTGGCAAAAGTGTGCTGACATGAACCAAGCGGTCATAATATTTGAAGATGACGTCATTCTCTCGCCAGAGTTTATGGCAGCCGCTGAACAAGCATACAATGTAAAAGGGATAGATAGAGTCAACCTCGAAGGTTACTTCCCACAAAATAAGACCTTTGGTAAAAATACCGTTGCCCTCAATGGTTACCAATTGACGCAGTTGTTAGAAGAGCGTGCTGGCGCTGCTGCCTATATATTATGGCCAAGCGGTGCGAAAAAACTGCTCGCACACTACAACAAGCGTGCGACCCTTGCAGATGTTGCCCTTAAAATGCCATTTATGGTTACCTATCAATTAGAGCCGGTGGTGGCCATGCAAGCGATGGTATGCGATCACTTTGGTATACAGCACGATATGAGGCAAACCGAAACCACACTCAATACCAGCGGAAAGAAAAGTGGTGTAAAAATGCGTCATTTTATCTTATTGCGCCTAAAGCGCTTAATTGATGAATGTAGAAAAGCGTATTACAAACTAAAAAATATGGGTGGGGTGCGTCGCAAGGTAAAAGTCGATGTGGGTAAATTCTCATCAACCATCAAAAAAGCGAAATAAAGAAATACGCTCGTAAGATTTAAAATAATTGCGCGATTCGTTGTTGTAATACGTCGTCTGTAATTGGACCACTATGGCGATACACTAACTGCCCGTCCACGTCGAAAAACAAAGTGACGGGTAGGGTGAATATTCCCTTGTTTTCAGCAATTTCACCTTTGCTATCAATGAGCAAATTCTTAAAGCGTAAACCCTCACGCTCCACAAATCGCTGCACAATCTCCCCAGACTCACTTTGATTGAGAGACACAAAAGTGACCTCGTCATGGTTATCTTCGACCGTATCTATCACCGGAAGGTCTTGCATGCACGGACCGCAACCACTGGCCCACAAATAAACAACGGTGGGCTGTTGTGGACTAAGCTCGGTGATTTTAACGCTTTGACCGTCTATGGTAAAAAAATCGCTATCTGGCAAGATTGCGTGAGAGCGCGCGGCGATAATAACAATGCTAAAAGCGGCATAAATGCCCGCCATAGTACTTAACCCCGAAATCAATGCTTTACGCTGCTTAATGCGCACAATTTGAACCGCTAACATGATAGCAAAGGCAATCAATGCAGCCGTGTAGTTGATACCACCATCGAATACATCAAACATATTGCCAATACCTTCAAACTGTCCTGAGAACTGCCATATGAAAGTGACTCTCCCTGCAACTAATGCAACGAGCAGCGATACTAATAGCCTGGCTGTCGCACGGGTCTCATGTTTTCTTGCGGCAATAAAGGTCACGATGACGCCAATAAAGATACTGATAAGCAATAATACTGGCGAGATTGGGAGCGTGAATAATCCAAAATGAATAAAAGTCATCGTTTACCTATTGATTAAGCTATTTGTTTACATTGTCGCTGGGTCGTTTTAAAAAGATTTCATTGTTTGACCCACAGTATTTTTACTTTAATTTGCTGACAAAGCTCAGTTTAATGGTGATTTAATACAAATAGTGACCTTGTCTTTGTAGCTTTTGAGTATTTGTTAAAACGTAGACTGCAAAGTGAGTATATACGTCGGTCTCACATCTCGTTGCCTGTATTCAATACGGTCAATAATTCCTTGAGAAATGTCGCCATTAAAAAACGTGCGATCATAACTTTCTCGGTCTCCAAAAGGTCGCAATACTTCAAGCCTAAGACGCATAGCCGAGCTAATGCTGTACTCAACATAAGCCACATCGGCGTCTACGATGTTAGTGCGGATCTCTGATCGAGTTCTGTTTTGGTCAAAGCGATACGTGCGCCTGTTCAAGTCAAAACCATACACAATGCCTAAGTCTTTTAAATCGTGTCTAAAATCGAGCAAAAATGTTTCTTTGGGTATACCGTTTAAACGTCTTTCAATGTTTAAAAAGGGGTCGATCATTTCGGTATCGCGAAGTTGATAGGTAAAGGTCAATTGCACTCCCGAAATACCAATGAAATCTAGTGTTCCACTTGCTTCGAAATTGAGACCTAAACGCTTTGCATCGCCTATATTCCCTGTGCCAGAGCTGCCATCTGCATTGCGCGTATCGGTAATAAAATCTGAAATTTCATCTTTAAAAATTTCAATTTCGATGGTGCCAGCGTCGTCCGCGAGACGGTGCTCGTAGGCAATAAGATATTGCCACACTTTTTCTGGGGCAAGGTCGGGGTTGCCAAAGTTAATGGTATCGTCGTCGGTGTTTCTTGTGGCAATAAAGTTACGCAGGTTGAGCTGCGAAACGGAGCGGTCTGCCACTAAGCGCAGTTGATTTTTTGCATCGACATCATAACGAAGCTCTAGCCGGGGTTTCCAAAAGTTAAACGTACGCTCATTTTCAATGCCAATTGCGTCTTGCGAAATGGTTGAGCTCTCTCTGATAAGCGCCGTTTGAAAATGCATTGATTCAGTAAGGTTAAGCGAATGCGTAGCAAATAGCTCGTAGCGGTCTTCTTTTATAAGAGATGATTCAAACGGCCCTAAATTAAATGATTGCAGGGCATTAAGTTCATTAAACGCAGCTTCAACACCTAACTCTAGTGTTTGGTCATTGAATATCTGATTGGTTAAATTAGAGCGAATAATTTGCTCCGTCTCATCTGAATTTTCGCGAAAGCCAAAAAGGCGGGTTGCTTGGCTATTGTTGATTCGTGACTGCGTAATTTGGTCTGTATTGGTTTGTTTGGTGCTCACAATAATCGTTTTTAAGGTGCCCATAGCGCCTAAGTCGGTCTCATAGTCCCCGCCAATTTCCCAAATATCATCTTCTCGGCTGATATCTAGCAGCTCTTCTGCAAAGGGTATTTCGCTGCTAAGCGCAAACTGGTCTTCGATGTTTAGCTCGTTGCTGTTGACCTCACTATACAGCCCGTTAAATCGAAGAACATCGCCATCATCAAACGTGTATTGCATATTTGTGGTAATGCTATTGGTTGTGCGTAAAAACTCACGATGAATTGTTCTAATCTGCTGAATATTCCTGGCGGCATCCATCAAATCTTCGGTGAAATCAGTCACTCGCAAAAAGAGGTCGTGATTGAGGCCAACATCGAATTCAAATTGTTCGCCTCGAGCTGAAGCATTAAGAAGTCCTTGGGGTCTTGCGTGTTGCTGGTTATTGAAAATAAGCCCCAACTCTGAAAAGTAAATGACATCATCACTAGCATCAGATTTTAAAATAACATTGATTAAAACGCCTTGGCTACGAACGTCTAATCCCTCTGCGTTACCTCTGATAAGGTCTATGCGCTGAACTTGCTCGGCTTGAATACGGCTAAGTCGCGTCGACATATCATTTGCCTTACCCGACATGCGCTTACCGTCAATCAGTATTTGCGCGCCGGTTGCGCCTAGTCCGCGAGACTGCTGGCCATCGTCTAAGCTATTAAAAATAGCTGTCCCGCCGGGCACTACTCGAATCATATCGACAAGGGTAACCACCTGAAACTGGGCAAAATAGTCTTGAGAGTAACTGATGGTGGTATCTGATGTTGTATCTTGCTCGGCACGCACTGGTATGATGGTTAAGAGCAATATCCAAAGAGTTAAGAAGCAACACGTTAATATGCGAAATTTATTGAATGGCGAACGGCGATGATTCATGTCGATAAGTTTACTTCCGAATAAAATCAGAAGCGCGAGTGTAAACGACTACTCGAATTTAGACAATTTTGTGTAAGTATGGATAGTAAGAAAATGGTGGTCATGCTCTGACTAGAATAGGGGGGCTAATTATAAAAACGTCTACGAGTTTTTTGTGAATGATAATTGTCATTTCGAGTGGCTCCTGTAACTGGGACAGTTGGCTATCTTCATTTAGATCCTACTACAGCACTTGTTATAAAATTTCTGCTTTCATTTTGCGAGCATTAGACTCTCAATTCACTCAACTCATTTAATAGGGAGTCGAGCAATTTGTGCAATTGTCATATAGCATAGTCAGTTGTATTAATCTGGTTTCATACAGGTGGTTTATTTACATGTTTATTGATATAAAGCGTCAGCTTTATTTACATGTTTTTAAAATCTGTAAACACCTGCCCCATAACTCCATGTATTGTAAACACTTAAACTCTGGCTTAATTAATGCTTAACACACCTCAAGCGCATGTTTATTGTATTGATGATTAGGTATGTCAAGTGACAGTGCTAAGCGGCGATAACACTAGCCACAGTATATTTATACCACCAGGAAAAAAAATGAAAATACAAAATAAAAATGCAACCTTAGCAATCATGCTACTTGGTAGCCTGCTGTTTATTGATGACGCTTCTGCATCGTTAATTACGTCTAGTCAAAATTTCTCTACAGGTACAAATTCCGTTTCTGTCGGTTACCAGACGACGCCACGCTTTAACGATCGAGAGATATACGCGCAAAATACATTCGCTGGCTTCGATTCATCGATAGGTATATTGGAATCGGTAAAAATATCATATGACACCACTGCGTCAGTCGAGGGTTGGTTAGATATCTACGATCCTTCAACTGGATTTTTTGCAGAAGACAACGTAAGTGGCGATGGTTATGCTGCCGCTAGGCACTCAATTGACTTGTTATCACCGAACTTAGGTAGTTCGCCAGCGAATTTTGCTTCAGAGTACCTAAGGTGTAGCGATGGTGATGGGAATTGCACTGATTTTGGCAGCAACACAAGATATCTTGATGGTATCCTTCTAAACATCACCAACGGATCTCTGCTACAAGGTTTCATTGATACCTCTATTGTACTCAGAAGTACAAACTATGCCTCCGCACGTATTAGCCGTTGTGATGATGATGAAGATTTATGTAGGGTGCGGTCAACTTCAGAATTTTCGGGGCGGTATACACTCGAATTTACATATAGTGATTTTCCGGTCGCAGCATCCTCTCCTGCGGCTTTTGGTTTGTTTATAATAGGATTAGTAACGCTCGTTATGCGTCGTAAATATACTAAAAATTAACCAGCCATTATTACTAGGTGCTAACTTGGTTAGTAGCCTAGCTCTCTTTAAAAATAGTATATATATTTGTGTTAATGCCAAATATGGCTAAACTCAAACGAATATTATCCACGCAGTTAGCATATCAATGGCGCAACCTTTTAATAAACCCAATCCACCCAAGCCAAGTCTAGCGTCAGAAAATAAGGCTCGACCTCTACGGTTTTGGTAGGTGCTTGTACAGTCAACATTAAACTTTAAACATAAATGTTTAAGCCGCGACGACTAATAGCTATGTTAACCCATTAAAAGGCGCTATGAGTAGAGCTGTGGAATGGGGATTGATAAAAAGTCACTATTTGAACAAAGTTAAATCTCTAAGAGTGGATAACGCTGTAGCAAGATACTTGGACCAAAAAGAAGAAAAGAGCCTGTTAGAGGCTCTCAGGGCGCGCGATAAGCGCATAAAAGTAGAAAGGGACATCGCTAATCTATTTTGGCAGCAAAGAAAATACCCACTTTTGCCTAAATTAAGAGATTTTTACTACGCAGATCACTTGGAGCCAATCGTGATTCTCGCAATGAATAATGGTTTAAGAAAAGGCGAGCATCTCTCGCTTCGATGGGAAAATGTGGATTTGGTTAACGACCACATAACTATAAGAGGGGCAGACGCAAAGTCTGGCAAGTCTCGACATATCCCACTCAATCAAAATGCAAAACGAGCTCTTTCTCAATGGCGATTTGATGTTGAAAAAGTATTTAAAACCTTTTCAGTATGCGTGTTTGAAGGTGACGCTGGTAAGCATTTAGCTGATATCAAAAAAGCTGGGGAAATCTGATTGAAAGTGCTGGGATTAAGAGCTTTCGATTTCATGATTTGAGGCATCACTTGGCTAGTAAGTTAGCGATGGCAGGCGTTGATCTAAACATAGTACGAGAGCTGATGGGGCATGGGAATTTAGATATGACAAGGCGGTATGCGCATTTAGCGCCTGAGCATAAAGCGGCTGCTGTTAATCTCCTTAGGTAGATTGCTATAGTTTACCGTTACTTCGAGATTCAGAGTTGGTGATTTGTGAAGTAGATTCTAGTGAAAAGAGACCAAATATACAGGCTTTACTTACATTTTATTGATATAAAGCGTCAGCTTTATTTACATGTTTTTTTCAATCCTTGCTTTTCATTTTTTAACGCACTGTTTCTAAACGCTATTATTATTAGGTGTGATTTATGCATCGGCTATTGTGACTATAAATACAAAAGAGAGTAATATGAAAAACAATCTAGTAAGCAAATGTTCTAAAGCATTGTTATTTACATCGGTAATCATGTTTACGCATATTGCATCGGCTACCATTATCTATGATGAAAGTAGTGATGGTGATTTAGACGCAATTGGCTCAACCAACGTTGATTTGGTTAGTGGGATAAATCAAATTTCAGGAAGTATCAACCAAACTCCTCCAGCTGAAACTGATAGAATTAGATTTACTCAAGTTGATGGATTGACAGTCGAGAGCATTACTTTATCGTTCGCCGGAACGTTTGACGATGCAAATATTGGTCAGAGAATGACAGCAGCGTTGTTTAATAACGCTGCAAATCTGTTTGACGACAATTTCAATCAAATCACCAGTGGCGCCAATATTGTAGCTTCGTTTTTTGATAGTTTTGGTCCTGAAACCGGCGCACTTAGTAAAACAACTTCTGGAGCGATTTGGGATTTTCAGTTATCGGCAGGAGTTGTTTCTCCAGCGCAACCTTGGACGTTGACTATTGTGACAAGCGGAAGCACTGTTGTAAATCCACCACCTCCGCCACCGCCTACTGACGTTCCAGCGCCAAACGCCCTTCTACTTTTAGCTGCGGCATGCATTGCTTGCAGAGTTCGCAGAAAAGCTACAAAGTAGATAGCAATATGAACGAGTTCTAATCTAAGGCTCTCTAAAATCAGTTTTTGAAGCCAGTGACAAAGTCACTGGCTTTTTTTGTTGGAGTGACATTAGCAGGAATGGACAAGTTAGCTGCCTCAGATTGAAGAGTCGAATACCAATTTACACTATTGTTGCGCTTCCAAGGCGCAAAAGCTCTATTCCTCAAGATTTATAATTCTTTGCGTAGATGCAATGACGCCCCATATTGAACAGCTGACAACCATTCATTAATTGTGCAGAGGAGCGGGAATGTGCACAACAATTTTTTCAGAAAAAATGAATCAAGACCCAAATCCATAAAATCGGCCGGTCTGAAATAACTCGATGAAAGGTATAAGAAAAATGGTGGCCCGACCCTGACTTGAACAGGGGACCTGCCGATTATGAGTCGGATGCTCTAACCAACTGAGCTATCGGGCCACTAAGTGAAGCGGTGCGCAGTATAATGATTTTTTGCATTTATGTCACCTTGGCGCCATATTTTTTTTAAAAAATAATCCTAACTCTTTGCAAATACTAAAGTTTGCGGAACTCCTGCCGTCATAATATGCAAGATATCTATTTTTTTGCTATGTTTTATCCATGGCATTGCGCATTATTGGAGAGTGCGAATGAGAGAAGACCCATATTTGTTGAGTGGACGAAACACCATTATCCACAAGCAACGTAAGGTAGACTTACTAATTGTAAATAGTCGCCAAGACCCTGTATTAATGGTAGTACATAATGGCATCGAGCTATACAATGGGGTTGTGCCTGAAAACAAATTAGAAGCCAAACGTATGGATGTAGCAAAAGTTGATATTGGCTCTCCAGAGGTGTTTGGTGATTATCGCAGATTGCTATTTGTACAAACCCTGAATAACAAAGAGTATAAAGTTGACTATTCCAAGCAAGGAACCGATTACTTCATTACCGTTCACCAAGAGAGTACGTTCTAAACTCATTATTACGGCTCAGTTTCTCCTGGGCCTTGTCATTCTCGTTAGCATCTTTTTATTATCAGACTTTATAATCAAATACTTTGAGCTGTCTTTCCCGCCCGCGCTGTTAGGCATAGGTATGTTATTGCTCGTTTTATTAGTATTAAGACGGGTCCCTAAAGTGGTAGCCGCTAGCACTGCCCCCTTACTTAGGCACATGGTGGTATTCTTTATACCGGCAATGGTGGGGATTATTGGTTATTTCTCACTTATTCTTGCGTTTCCAGTCGCTCTATTTTGCGCCATTATAGGCACAACGGTTTTGAGTTTATTCATCACGTCATGGTTAAGCAATAAGTTACTCGGTGGGCAATCCCATGACTGATAGCGTAAGTGATATTTTGCTCGCTTTGATCTGGATAGGCGTCTCGGTGGGGGCGTATATCTTAAGTCTGAAACTTTATCAAAAATGTCATTATCACCCGCTCTTACATCCTCTTGTGGGCAGCACCATTGGCATAATCGCTTTATTGTTCTTAGTTGATTTGGATTATCAAGTTTATCAGCAACATGTATCGTTTATAGCATTTATGCTTGGGCCAGTAACGGTTGCCCTTGCGGTTCCGCTTTATAACCAATTGCACGTTTTGCTGCGCATGGGCTGGCGCGTAATTGTGCCCATTTTGGTAGGGGGTACTATCGCTCCGTTGCTGGCTTGGTTATCTATTTATGCGTTTGAAACCCCCTTGAATTTGCAAATGACCATGTTAGTAAAATCCATTACCACTCCTCTTGCGATGGGAACCGCTGAATCGATTGGCGGGAGCGCCTCCTTGGCCGCTGTTTTTGTCATCGTAACCGGTATTATCGGTGCAATTTTTGCTCCGTGGGTATTTAAATTAACGTCTAATCAATCACATATGGCTCAAGGGGTTGCCTTAGGCACGGTTGCTCATGCTGTGGGAACCTCTCGCGCAGTGACTACCTCAGAAGTATGCGCTGCGTTTGCCACATTAGCTGTTTGCCTTAATGGCATTGTGACTGCTATCGTCCTTCCTTTACTTTTTTCATCTTAAACGCTTTTACGTTTACTGAGCTAGCCCCTTTCGGCACACCAATATTCCTGCGTTTTACAGTAAAGAAACATCTGTAAATGCCGATACGCTTTTATGAGAACCCTTCTTTCTGCAATTCGATAACGACATAAAGGTTTGTATGCTATCAATATTAATTTGCGATGACTCAATGGTTGCGCGTAAGCAAGTGGCTAAATGCTTGCCGCAAGATTTTGAACGCAATATTCACTTTGCCAAACATGGCGAAGAGGCGCTAGATGCAATCTGTGACAATAAGGGCGACTTATTGCTGCTAGATTTGAACATGCCGGTAATGGATGGATACGAAACCTTAAAACACATACAAGATCAGCAGCTTAATACCACGACTATCGTTATTTCTGGCGACATTCAGCCAGAGGCTCGTGAGCGCGTGCTAAAACTTGGCGCAGTAGATTTTATTCAAAAACCAGTGAATGCTGACGAGCTGCGCGCGTTGCTTGAAAAGCACAACATGCTGCAAAAAGTACAAGAAAGCCAAGGACCAGAACCAGAAATTGAAGAAGGGATCAGAGATTGTTATCAAGAGGTGGCAAATGTTGCCATGGGGCAAGCAGGTGCGCATCTTGCTCAAACAATGAATGTTTTCGTAAAACTGCCTATTCCAAACGTTAACCTAATTGAAGTATCGGAACTGCACATGATGCTATCTGATATAGACACTCACGAAACAACCTCTGGTGTGTGCCAAGGATTTTTAGGTGATGGGATTAGCGGGGAGGCACTTTGTGTATTGAGCGACTCAAGCTTTACTGACATGGCTGAGATCATGCAAATAAAGGGCACAATAGACGACCAAATGCAGCTTGAGCTGTTAATGGATGTTGCCAGCATCCTAATTGGAACATGCCTTCGCGGCATTGCAGGTCAGTTAGACATGCAATTTCGACAAGGTCATCCGGTGGTGCTTGGCCAACATCAAAGCGTGCAAGAATTGATCAGCGCGAACAAGAGTATGTGGCGTAAAACTCTGGCAATTGAACTGAGCTATGGTTTAGAAAACTTCAATGTGCAATGCGACCTAGTGTTGCTATTCACAGAAGACTCCATGGAAATGATGAACGCTAAGCTAGCGCATCTGTTAGAGGATTGATTATGACGAATTCAACGCGAAATGAAGCCTTAGATGAATTGCTAGAAATGCACTGGATGATGGATATGATCCAAACAGTGGACGTTGGTATTGTAGTGTTTAATCGACAGTTTGAAATCAAGGTATGGAATGGCTTTATGGAAGCGCATTCTGGCTTTTTACCCTCAGACGTGCGCGATAAATCATTGTTCTCTCTATATCCAGACATCTCCAGACCGTGGTTTGAACAAAAGGTAAAAAGTGTTTTTGACTTGCGTACACGTGCATTTATCGTATGGGAACAGCGTCCTTATCTATTCAAATTTAGAAACTATCGTCCGATCACAAGCACCGCGCCCTATATGTACCAAAACATCGTCTTTTCGCCTTTAGTTTCAGCAACAGGTCAGGTAGAGCATATTTGCATGATGGTTTACGACATGACAGATGCCGCATCGGCCAAAAAACAGCTGCTTTCACTGCAAGTTAAAGAAGCCGAGCAAAACGAGCAGCGCGCCAAATAAATTCTCATAATATTCAACTTGGTCTGTGTTTTGCTTTAACAGATTGTGTTCCTTAACCTATTTCTGCAACGGTGTATTCGTTGTGGCATATAAAATCGAATTATGATGTTGATTAGAATCTCGTTTACTTTGCTCATGATAACCTGCCTAAGTGCATGTGGTGGAGGCGATAGCGCTAGTGAGCCTCGCTTACCCACGGAGCCTGTTTTAGTTACCGCAGGGGCGAGTATCACGGTAAATGAACTGGAACAAGCCTCTCTTACAGGCGCTGCCAGTGGTGGTTCGGGGGTATATACGTTCTCTTGGAGCGCGCCTGACGGTATTGCGATTGAGCAAGGCTCTTCAAGCTCGCCAGACGCCACTCTCACTGCGCCTGTTACGACAGAATCCGTCAGTTTTGAAGTTACCCTAATTGCCACCGACGAAGACGGCAAGCAAGGACGAGACACATTCATTCTCACCGTCCTACCTATTAATGCACTGCCTGTTGCGTCGATTGCAGTAAGCCAAGTCGACGATTATCCCGCGTTAAGTTTTCCGGTAAATACTCAAGTAGTGCTAGATGGTAGCGCGAGCTTTGATTCCGACCCACAAACAGCTGATGCCGATATTGCCGCTTATATGTGGCAACAAGTCGCCGGGCAAGATGTTTTATCTGGCGTTGACACCACCTTATCCGTACTCACATTTACCACACCGGTTACCCTCGAAACATCTGATATTGAGTTAATGTTAACCGTCACGGATCAAGAAGGTGGAGAGTCTATTGCGCGCGCATCTATTACATTGTTAGGCGAGCAGGGCACACAGCCAGATGCCATAGCAGGCATGCCTATGACCGTGTTTTCAGGGGAGCAAATCGCGCTTATGGGAAGTGCTCAGAGCCTTGCACCGAATGCATCGCCGTATACTGCTCAATGGCGTCATTCCTATACAGATACGCTGATGATAAATAATGTCGCGGTATTTGAGACCTTTGCTCAAGCACCATTAGTCATGACTCCCACTGTTATTACCTTTGAGCTTGGTATCATTGACCGGTTCGACAATCAAGACGTTGATACCGTTGACGTGCTAGTACTCCCTCAAGCTTTGACCACAGTTAACGACACGGGTGTCACACTTAGCGCTACGTCAGAGAATGTGAGCGCTGAATATCAAACAAGCTATCCTGGCCAAGATGCACAGTATGGGCTGGATCGCATCAACGCGTCGGGGGTCATTGATAAAACGGGTCGTGGTGATGTTGGATTTGATTTTACCCGTTTGAACAGTAACGGCGATCCTGTTGATGATGAAAGCCTCTCTTTTAGCTGTATAAGAGACAACATAACCGGCCTAGTATGGGAAGTGAAAACGCAAGACGACGTCAATGCGTTGCATTATACCGAGCAGTTTTTCACTTGGTTTCAAGAAGAAGAGAACGGAAATTTTGCCGGCTCACGCAATGAAGCGAGTCAAAGTTGCAATCTTGACAGTGAGCAATGCAATACCACTGAGTTCGTCGATACGGTAAATCAAGTTGGGTTATGCGGTTTCTTTGATTGGCGTATTCCCACCCACTATGAGATGCAGTCGATTTTGCACTACGGCAAGTTGCAAGGCCCATTAATCGACACCGATAATTTTATAAATCCTGGCACGCCTGTTGACGGTCAATTGTGGTACTGGACACGTCAGTCATCAGCGGATGGGGTGTCTTCTGATGTAGCACGCAACGCGTGGGCCATTGATTTTGCAAGTGGTGTGGACAATTTTTTAAACAAATCCGGTGAGTACAGACTCCGTTTAGTGAGAGCAGGAAGGAGGCAACAACAGTGAAGCAGTTTGAGGTGAAGCGATGGTTTTTAGTGGCATGCTGGGCGCTACTAGCTTTAATGAGTGAGATAAGCTACGCACAAGACGCGCAATGTGTAAACGGGGTACCAGAGACGTCTAACGGCGATTTATTTGAGTCGGATGAATCGGGCGATATTTTACATTTACCTACTGGTTTGGTGTTTATGCGTTGTGCCATTGGCCAAGTATGGGACGGCACAAGCTGTTCTGGCGATGCAAGGGCAATGACATGGCAAGAAGCATTGCAAGTTAGTGTGGCATATGACTTTGAAGGCTCGCAGAATTGGCGCTTACCAAACATCAAAGAATTAGCGGTGATTACCGAGCGAGCGTGTGTTGACCCCTCACTTAACACTGCGTCATTTCCTCAATCACCGGCCGGTGATTTTTGGACATCGACTCCCTCTGTTAGAGATCCACAAAGAGCATGGGTGGTGGGATTTTTTAACGCTACGACCTCGCTAAGAGCAAAAGACAGAAGCCTTTTTGTTAGACTCGTGCGCACAAAGCTTGCAACCGAGTAGCTATTAACTTCATTAAGCCTTTTTAGGCTATTTCGCGTTATACTCTTAACCACATTGCTATGCTTGGAAAGTCTCAATGGGCTCAACGCCTTTTACACTGAACCGTCAGGTTGCACTGCTTACAAAACATGAAAAACAATCGGTTATTCATCCATTGTTAGCGGCCGCTTTTGACACTGCTATTTTACAAACCGATGCTTTTGATACCGATAAACTCGGAACCTTTGACCAACGTGTACCACGCGTATTATCTCCGGTAGAAACCGCTTTAAAAAAAGCCTATTTAGCCTGTGAATTAACGGGGCAAACGCAAGGGCTTGGCAGTGAGGGTTCGTTCAATGGCACTATTGCGGGGGCAACCTTAAACCAAGAGGTGCTTGCGTTTGTCGATACTGAGCGAGATTTACAAGTAATTGGGTTTGCACAGCAATACATCAGTTTGCGTGCTATCGAAGCGCAGGATGAAGTCGCGTTAGGTGAACAAATGCAACCCTTTATCGAGCAGTATGCAGATGCGCAAAAGTGGATGCTAAAGCAAGATGGCAAGTGGTTAAAGGGGCTCAGCTTTAGAGAGTTGCTCGCTAGTATTAAGCATTGGCCATGCATCATTGAACCTGATTTTAGGGCTATGTACTGCATTGAGCGTCAAACAACAATTGAGATGGCCTGTAAGGACTTGATTCGTTGTTTATCCAGTCATTGCCCAAAGTGCTCTGCGGTGAATTTTGTTGCAAAACCGAGCTCAGAAAAAGCCTATCTAGCGTGTGAGTGGTGTGGTAGCGATACAACTAAGCTTAAGCCCGTCATGCCCAGTTGTGATGAGTGTGGATTTGTAGAGCCCGAAGCGCAGACCTCGCAAACTGCGCCTGCTATGTATTGTATGCAGTGCAACCCATAACCTGCAAAGCGCTATACAAACTCTGATAATAAAGTATTTAAGTAGCGTCTTCCTAATTCGGTGACTTGCCAGGTTTGTGGGGTTTCCTCAAGTAAGTTTTGATCAACCGCGCTTGTTAACTGATAACGTTCACTCTCATTAAGAGTCCTTCTACACAACCATTCAAACTCGTCTTTTATGCATGGCTCAATGAGGCGAAACCGATTCATAAAAAACTCAAAGGCCATATCGCTATCGAGCACACGGTGTTGCTTGTACAAATACGGTTTTGCTAGGTCCATGTACCCTTTCGGATGCTTCACTTTTTCGCTACGGGTAATTATGCCGGTGTCTAAGTCGGTAATTTTAGCGTGTGCTCCACACCCAATCCCTAGGTAGTCGCCAAAGCGCCAGTAATTTAAATTATGTTGGCACTGATGCCCGGGCTTTGAGTAGGCAGAAATTTCATACTGCTGGTAGCCACTTTGCGCTAACAACGCTTGTCCTTGCAGCTGAATATCCCATAAAACGTCATCGGTGGGTAATACGGGTGGCTTTGAGTAAAACAATGTATTGGGTTCTATGGTTAGCTGATACCAAGAAATATGCGGCGCCTCTTGGCCAATACTTTGTTTGAGATCGCTTAAGGCATTTTCAATACTTTGTTCAGGTAGACCATGCATAAGATCGGTGTTAAAAGAACGAAGCCCTAATTGTTTGGCATAATCAATGGCTTTACGAGCCTGTTCATCATCATGTATTCGGCCTAATTTGCTTAAATGTGCCTTTTGAAAACTTTGAACCCCGATAGAAATTCGATTGATACCGGCATCTTGGAATCCTGTAAAACGTGCCGCCTCGACTGTGCCGGGGTTCGCTTCCATAGTGACTTCAATATTTTTCGCTAGCGGAACGCGTTGTGCAATACCCTGCATTAAGCGGTGCATGCCTTCAATGCTCAATAGGCTTGGGGTACCGCCACCAATAAAAATGGTTTCAACATCACGAATTTCACCGTTATGGGTGATGCTCGCCACATCGTTTGCCAAATCGTCAAGTACATGGCCGATGTATTCGTTTTCTGGAATTTGCCCTTTCATTTGGTGTGAGTTGAAATCGCAATACGGACATTTTTGTACACACCACGGAATATGTACGTAGAGTGAAAGAGGAATGCGAGGGGTTACCATTTATGTCTGATGCTCACTGCGGCTAGTGTTATAAATGGTCAGAAAAAGACGCCATTAATTGTTTAAGTGCCTTTGCACGATGGCTTTCAGTGTTTTTCACGCTTTTGTCTAGTTCTGCGGCTGTGCAGTTGTGCTCCGGCAAAAAGAAAATAGGATCGTATCCAAAGCCGCCATCACCGCTAGGCGCCGTGGTTATCTTACCATGCCACTCGCCTTGGCAAATAATTGGGGTAGGGTCGTTAGCAAAACGCATAAATACCAATACGCATAAAAAACGCGCGCTGCGGTTGTGTTGTCCCTCTAGTTCGCGCAAAACCTTTTCATAATTCCCTACGTCGTTGCCGTGCTGCCCGCAATATCGCGCGCTGTATATGCCTGGGGCACCTTTAAGTGCATCTATTACCAAGCCGCTGTCATCTGCAATGGCGGGGAGGTTGGTTTCACGAGAGGCGTGGCGCGCTTTAATGATTGCGTTTTCTACAAAGGTCGAACCGGTCTCTGCGACATCACTCACCAAAAATTCAGATTGGGGAGATACACTTATACGATATTGCTCAAATAGTGAAGAAAACTCGGCAACTTTGCCCTTGTTTCCAGTCGCTAACACTATTTGATCGTTGACCAGCTTATGATTCATTAACGGTTGCGCTTTTTAGTGGATGATGCCTTACTCTTACGCTTCGCTTTACTTTTAGGTTTGGTCTTTTTTACTAACTTTGGCGCTTTGTGCTTTGGTTTTAAGCCATCAATGACTCGAGGCTTGAAACTCTCGCTAGTGTATCGCTGTATCTTGCCTACCCAAATATAGTCATGTGCTTCAATGAGAGAGATAGCAATCCCTTTTGCGCCTGCTCGACCCGTTCTGCCAATGCGGTGCACGTAAACATCAGCGCCGCGCGGCATATCATAGTTAATAACATGGCTAACATTTGGTACATCAATGCCTCTGGCGGCAACATCGGTTGCGATTAAAATCTTTACGTCACCCGACTTAAAGCTTGCTAACGCTGCATTGCGTTTGTCTTGTGGCATATCCCCTTGTAAATAGGCGAGTGAGAACTGCTTCATAAGCTTGTCTTTTAGGGCATGCAAGCGCTCACGGGTTTTCACAAAGACGATACAAGATTCAATGCTATGCTGCAGATGGTGCTCTAACAACGCATCTTTATGCGCTAAATCATCACAAAGATGATACCACTGCAGTGTTTTTGCTTTTTCTTTTCGCGAGGCGTTTGCATCGAATGTTTTTGGCTCATTGAGTAAATCTCTTGAGAACTCACGCACACCTCTGCCCTCAAGTGTTGCTGAGAACAACATACTCTGCTTGCGCCATCTTGCTTCGGCGGCAATTTGATAAACAACAGATGAGAAGCCCATATCGAGCATACGATCAGCTTCGTCAAGCACCAAGGATTCTATGTCTCTGCAGTCAAAGGTTTCTTTTTCAATGTGTTCGAATAAACGACCGGGGGTAGCTACCATAATATCGGGACGCTGTTCTAATACGGCGCGATCAGTACCATAATTAATACCGCCGGTGATCACGCCACAACTAAGGTCGGTGTATTTAATAATGGCTTGGGCCTGCTCTGCGACCTGATTGGCGAGCTCTCGTGTAGGCACAAGGATTAAGGCTCTGGCGCTGCCTTCGGTATGTTTTGGGTGGTCTAGCAGATACTGACAAACCGGTAGGAGAAACGCAGCAGTTTTGCCGGTACCGGTAGGTGCACTTGCTAAGATATCATAACCTTCCATAGCGTCGGGGATAACCAGCTGTTGAATACTGGTAGGGTTGGCGTATCCCATTTCGGCAACTGCACGACAAAGCTCGTCATCCAATTCTAACTGTGAAAACATGAAAATATCCTAACTAAAACAAAGTGATAATGGTGCGTGTATGCTGTGATAATGCCGATTTTATTGGAGTACAATCGGCATATCTACCAACGGCGCCGAGTGTACACTACTTTGCTTGGCATTGCCTGTTTTATGCGTGCTTAGATTGAGCGGTGAATGCCTAATAGGGTTGGGCTTTTCCCTTTGTTTTGTCATGCACAATTGTTGACTCGAGCCGCGTTCATGATACCGTAACGGCATCTTCTTTTTTGTATAAGAAATAGCAGTGTACTTAAGCTACTTTGGATTAACTGATAATCCATTTTCAATTGCCCCTAATCCTGACTATTTGTTTATGAGCACACGTCATAAGCAGGCCTTAGCTCATTTGAACTTTGGCTTACAAGAGTCAGGTGGTTTTGTCATGTTGACCGGCGAAGTTGGCACGGGAAAAACGACGGTATCCCGAAAGCTCATGCAGGAGCTATCATCTGATACACAAACAGCGGTCATTCTCAATCCTACGCTGTCGGCCTTAGAATTATTGGCAACGGTGTGTGATGAATTAGCGATTAAGTACGACAAAAACGATGCCTCGTTAAAAACCTTTAGTGACAAAATACTGCATAAACTTGCGAATAATCATGATAACGGCATCAATACCGTCTTAATCATCGATGAAGCGCAGCATCTACTTCCAGAAGTATTAGAGCAGTTAAGACTACTGACCAATCTAGAAACAAACCGTGAAAAATTACTCAAAGTGGTGCTAATTGGTCAACCTGAGTTGCAGCAATTGCTTAGGCGTAACGAGCTGCGTCAATTAGCGCAAAGAGTGACTGCCCGCTATCACTTGCTACCTTTAACTCAAGAGGAAGTAGGGCAGTATGTTGAACATAGGCTAACGGTTGCCAATTTGCATCAAAGCCCATTTTCGCGTGCGGCGATAAAGCTACTTTTTTCTATCTCAGGGGGTATTCCAAGGGTCATCAATTTATTGTGTGATCGCGCACTGAGCTTAGCGTATTCCCTCCAACGCCCCATTATTGACCATCAAGTGATGATTTCGGCGAGCTTTCAAGTGCTCGGTGAAGATATTGTCATGCAACGCCAGCAAAGCCGGTGGAAACTAAGGTATATCGTCGCATTTCTTGGCGCGCTATTTATTGGAGTGGTGTTTGGGGGCGTTTATGCTTAAAGCAGTCGCAATAGCTGACCTAAAGCCTGGCATGATGGTCACTCAGGTGTTAGAACAAAACGGGCCGGTAAAAATTAGGCGCGTGGGAATGGTGAAGTCAGACGCAATGGTTAAGGGGCTCTCAGAAATGGGCGTGATCCTCTTAGAAGTCGACCAAGCACAAAGCGTAAGTATTGACGACGAGCCGACAATGGAACCTTCGCCAAGTCAATCACTAAGCCCAACTCAGCGCATGATGGCATCGGACAAGCAGCTTTCAACAGCGGATCGAAATTTATCTCATCAATTTCATCGGTCTTTGTTTATGCCGGCAATTGACGATATGCCTTCAAAATGGAAGCTTTATGCCCAGCCCTATGCATTGTTATTGGTCATTTCGTTGCTAGGGTTTGCTACTGGTTTTACTCTCATGCAGCTACCTAAGTGGTTTGCTGCTAGCGAGACGGTACAAAGTGTGAAGGTCATGGATGGCGCTGTTAATGCGATGCTAGAAGAGACGCCATCTCCTCCCGTTGTGCCTACGGCGGATAATACCGTGGAAGATGAATCTGCTACTGTAAATAACCAAACGCAAGCGGTACAACCTGAACCAGACGAAGACGAAGACGACCAGCAAACTCAGGTGGCAAGCTCCCAGAGCGTTGCTCAAACCACGAATGAATCAGACAACCCTCAACAGCTACAAAGTATAAACGGCATCATTTTAAATGAAGGAGAAACCATTTTAGGTTACAACGCCCCTTCAAGTGAGCAAGAAAATGCAGACTCTGTGCCGGCGTCACAAGACGTGATCAATAATGATACAACGCCTGATGAGGGGCTATCACAAGCGCTATTGCAACGGGTAAACCAAGTTGCTGCGCAAGTAGACCAGCAAGCGCAGTCGCGCGCCTCAAATGAAACTCGTGATGAGTCATTGTTAAACGACATGCTTGAAGAAGTTAAGCGACAAGGCTTGATCCCCGTTACGCGCCCTGTGGTTGAGCCTATCGATAACAATGAATTTGATGAGGGCGCATCACAAGAGCGTGCTGAGCCCGTAAGAATCGATCAACTGCCTGCGTCGGTTCTCACACAAATGCCCGCGATGAGTTTTAGCGTACATATTTATGCTTCAAATCCGTTAGATAGATGGGTCAGGGTAAACGGTCGACGTTTATCTGAGGGAAACGAAATAGCCAATGGATTATCGATTGTTGAAATAGCACCCGAAAAAATAGTGTTAACCTTTCAAGGGGAAGTATTTACGATGAATGCGCTATCGGATTGGTAGCGCAGCATCAAATCCGTTAGTGATTCAGTAAAACTGTGCGGAAAAACCGCGGTAGATTGATTTCGAACTCTTCAGGTCGCACCGCGCCTAAAATCTTGTCGTTGGATTTGTTTAAATTAATGACTTTTGTTTCCGTATGATGTTTAGCCCTGATGCTGTAAAACGCCATCACGGTTGGTTTCAACGGTTGACTTCGATTCTTTTGCACCACAATCGCGAGCTTCCCGCTTTGCAGATGCACTAATGAGCCCACTGGATACAAGCCAATCGCTTCAATAAAAGAGTGCACAAGTTCAGTATCAAATCCACGGTCGTCGAGCATTTTTTCCAACGCGTCTTGCGCACAGTTCGAGCTACGATGGTTCCTATTGCTGATTAATGCATCGTATGCGTCGACGATGTTAGCCATTTTGACTTGTTCAGACAGTTGGTCTCCTGTCTTTTGCTTAGGATATCCCGAACCATCAATACGTTCATGATGATTCATAATGATTTCTTGAACGATGTCGGGTAAGTCTGCATATCGTTCAACGATTTCGCTGCCAATATCCACATGCGTGCGCATGAGCGTAATATCGGCATTGGTATACTGCCCTTCTTTTTGGTTTAACTCCGCAGGCAACAGTGCCATGCCAATGTCCATCAGTAGACCGGCAAGGGTAATGTCTTCAACCTCTGATGGCGCAAAACCTCGGTGGGTGGCAAACAGGCTCAACAAAATGGAGCAATTCAAAGAATGTTCAACGAGATAGTCGTTGGTTTCTTTGAGCATAATTAAGCAGCTCAGGGCTTCTTGGTTCTCAAATACTGAGTCAATAATGTCTTGAACAGTGCTGTTAAGTTTATCAAAATCGGGTGACTCACCGCTTCTTAGTTGCTTTACAAAACGGGCTTGCTGCTCACGGGCCTGGGTATATAGCCTATCGGCCGACGCCAAATGCTTTAATTGTTGGTCAATACTGAGTGTTTGAAAAGGCTGTTTTTCGACAGCCGCTTCTGTGTTGGCAGTCTCGGCTTGAACTTTAGGTGGCGTCTCTTTCTTTTTATGAGCGAGGTGCGTAGACTTTTCATCGTCTATCTCAATTGACACGACACCACGACGCCTGAGATTTTCAATCGTATTACTCGACTTTATGACCCCCTGACTTTTTACCTGAAGGTTCTCATTACTTTCATGTATGCGAGTTAAGTACATGCCTATTTTGACATCTTCTATTAAAACGATTTGAGTCATGGTCGATGCTGCTTCCTAGGAGTAAAGGACCGCCGAGGACGTTTACTCCTGTAAGTAATTATTTTTGTGTATTGTGCTAATTACGTTATCGACACCAGACGACAAATTTAAAGCCAAATTTGCCGAGTTGCCTCGAAATCTGCAATTTTACGCTCTAGCTCTAAGGTTTGACCGATCGCATCAAGACCTTTGAGTAAGTTTTCTTTATGATGCGCAGCAATCTCAAATGGGAAGACACGCCCGCTAACGGTTACCGTTTGAGCCGGTAAATCAATCATAATCTCTGTGTTACTGTCTTGCTGTAGTATTGCAAAAATTTGGTCCACTTGCTCAGAACTTAGCGCCACAGGGAGTAATTGATTGTTGATGCAATTGCCATAAAAAATATCCGCGTAGCTAACCGCGATAATCGCTTTAAAACCATAATCAGCTAGGGCCCATGGCGCATGCTCACGGCTCGAACCGCAGCCAAAATTTTCGCGAGTCAGAAGAATGTTGGCGCCCTGATATTGCTCATGATTCAAACTGAAATCAGGGTTTAGAACACTTTCGTTGGTATCTAAATACCGCCAATCATGAAACAAATGCTTGCCGTAACCGGTGCGAGTGACGCCGGTTAAAAACTGCTTTGGGATGATTTGGTCGGTGTCTATGTTTGCTTGATCTAGTGGCGCAGCGCGCCCTGTTAAGATATTAATTGCGGCCATGTTATGCTCCAAATCGTCTAACGTCTGCAAAGGTACCAGAAATTGCGGCAGCAGCAGCCATTTCAGGGCTTACAAGATGAGTGCGAGCACCTCTACCTTGCCTTCCTTCAAAGTTTCGATTACTTGTCGAGGCGCAGCGGTCGCCTTCTTGCAGTACATCATCATTCATACCCAAGCACATTGAACAGCCAGGTAAACGCCACTCAAAACCCGCTTCTATAAAGATTTTATCGAGCTCTTCTTGCTCGGCTTGTGCCTTAACAGCAACAGAGCCTGGTACAACAATCGCAGTTACGGAAGGCTTTACTTTGCCATGTTTAGCAATTGCTGCAGCCGCACGCAGATCTTCAATTCGGCTGTTGGTACATGAACCGATGAAAACATGAGAGATAGCAACATCCGTTAACTTTTGGCCCGGTTCCAGTGCCATGTATTTTAAGGCTTTACTTGCTGACGCTTTAACAATTGGGTCGTCAAAATCATCTGGCGATGGCACCGAGTCGTTCACACCTATTACTTGGCCAGGATTAGTTCCCCATGTGACCTGCGGTACGATATCTTCAGCAACCAAGTTAACGACAGTGTCGAACACCGCGTCGTCGTCTGAGTAAAGTGTCTTCCAATATGCAAGGGCTTGCTGCCATTTTTCGCCTTTCGGTGCATGCTCTTTGCCCTCGATGTAGGCAAATGTTTTTTCATCTGGTGCAATCAGGCCTGCTTTGGCGCCCGCTTCAATACTCATATTACAAATGGTCATGCGCTGTTCCATCGACAAGTCCCTTATCGCGCTCCCTGCATATTCAATCACATGACCCGTTGCACCCGCATGACCTATTTTGCCAATGATGGCCAAGATAATATCTTTTGCCGTAACACCTAGACCGAGTTTACCGTCTACCTTGACCAACATACTCTTTGCGCGAGATTGCTTGAGGGTTTGAGTGGCTAATACATGCTCGACTTGAGAGGTGCCTATACCGAAGGCTAGGGCACCAAATGCACCGTGAGTAGCGGTGTGAGAGTCGCCACAAACCACTGTCATACCGGGTTGAATAAGCCCTAATTGCGGGCCAATGACATGCACAATCCCTTGGTTTTTATGACCCATAGGATAAAGCTCAATGCCATGCTGTGCACAATTGGCAGCCAACGTTTTTAGTTGCAACGCGTTTTGCGGGCCGCATGCATCGATGGCAAGAGAACGGGTTGAAATACTATGGTCCATGGTGCCAAAAGTCAGATCAGGACGGCGCA
The DNA here is from genome assembly GCF_018595715.1 of Glaciecola sp. XM2. Taxonomy (GTDB): domain Bacteria; phylum Pseudomonadota; class Gammaproteobacteria; order Enterobacterales; family Alteromonadaceae; genus Glaciecola. The sequence continues at coordinate 155,190 of NZ_JAHEOJ010000028.1, read as the reverse complement.
CTTTACGATTTTTTTCATTTAAGCCGGCAAATGCTTGAGGCGTGGTCACTTCGTGAATAAGGTGTCGGTCAATATATAAAACGAGGTCCTCACCTAGACTGTCGACAAGATGTGCATCAACAATTTTCTGATATAACGTACTGCCCATTTAATTACCCTCTATTAGTTTGACTATGTAATCACCCACATCAGCGGTTGATTTCGTATTTACGCGTTCGTCTTTAGGCATTAATTCTGCTGTAAGGATACCGTCTGACAATGTTTTTACAACGGCTTGTTCAATGAGATTGGCGCCTTGTTCTTCTCCTAGCGAAAAACGTAACATCATTGCTGCAGAGAGTATTTGTGCGATGGGGTTGGCAATTCCCATTCCCGCGATGTCAGGCGCAGAGCCGCCCGCTGGCTCATAAAGCCCAAAGCCAGTGGAGTTTATGCTCGCCGATGGCAGCAAACCCATTGAGCCGGTAATAATCGCGCATTCGTCCGACAGTATGTCACCAAACAAATTAGAACACAGCAGTACATCGAACTGAGCGGGGTTGCATATTAGCTGCATCGTAGCATTGTCGATGTAAATATGTTCCAAGGTAACATTGGGGTATTCTTTTGCTACCTCTTCAACAACTTCGCGCCATAAACGGCTACTTACCAATACATTAGCTTTATCTACAGAGGTAACTTTGTTGTTGCGTTTAGAAGCGGCAATAAACGCCGAGTGGGCAATTCTGCGAATTTCAGCGCGCGAGTAGCGCATGGTGTCGAAAGCGTTTTCTTGCTCACCGCTACCTTCTAAGCCTTTTGGCTGTCCAAAGTATATGCCCGATGTTAGTTCGCGCACTACAAGAACATCAACTCCGCTTGCTGCGATGTCGTTACGAAGGGGAGACAGCGCCTCTAAGCCTTGATAAATGCGAGCGGGGCGTAGGTTGCTAAACAAATCAAAATGACTGCGAAGGGTTAACAAGGCGGCGCGCTCCGGGCGCTGCTCAAGGGGTAACGAATCCCATTTAGGCCCGCCGATAGAGCCAAATAAAATAGCATCTGCTTGTTCACAGCCCGCTAGAGTCGACTTGGGAAGTGCTTCGCCATGATGGTCTATTGCATAACCACCTACCGGATAGGCTTCTCGTTGTAGTTCAAAACCCAATTTATTAGCAACAGTATCCAACACTTTGTTCGCTTCGACCATGACCTCTGGTCCAATGCCGTCTCCAGCTAACACGGCTATTTTATGGCACTTCATTTTATACTCCTGCTATCTTCTCTTGTTTTTGTTGATCAATTTGGTCGGCTAAGTACATGTTGTTAAGTACAAAGATAAAAGCTTTAACGCCGGCTTCTACAATATCAGTGGCAAGCCCAATACCGTTGAAACGCCGATGTTTGTATTCAACAATTAGACTAACTTGAGCAAGGGCATCTGCTCCTTCGCCTTTTGAGTCGAGCTTAAAATCGACAATTTCTAAATCATCGCCGTCAATCGCCGCAATGATTGCGTTATAAGCCGCGTCTACCGGACCATTGCCGATGGATGTTTGTGTAATACTGCGATTACCTGCTTGTATGGTAACCGTTGCGCTCGGAATGATGTTTTGTCCTGAAGTGGCATGCAGGTAAGTCAGTGAATAAAACGCATCTTCGTGTTTTTGTTGGTTAAAAAACAGTAGCGCTTCAAGATCATAATCAAACACCTGTCCTTTTTTATCGGCTAAGCGCAAAAAGGAGGCATATACAGCATCTAAGTCAAACTCGTCGTCTTTATATCCGAGTTCACCAAGTCTGTGTTTGATCACGTGGCGACCGGAGCGAGACGTGAGGTTTAATACATTTTTGTTTATGCCGACACTTTCAGGGGTCATGATTTCGTAAGTATTTTGGCCTTTTAACACGCCGTCTTGGTGTATGCCTGATGAGTGACTAAAGGCATTTGCACCAACAATGGCTTTGTTTGCTTGAACCGGCATATTGCAAAGCTGACTCACAAGCTTTGAGGCTTTACTGATTTCGTTTGTTTTGATGCCCGTTTGCAATTTTAACAGCTGTTCGCGGGTCTTAAGCGTCATCACAATTTCTTCTAGTGAGCAATTACCTGCGCGCTCACCAACCCCGTTAACGGTACATTCTACTTGCCGTGCCCCCGCCTGAACCGCAGCCAGTGAATTGGCGACAGCAAGTCCTAAATCGTTGTGGCAATGCACTGAAATAATTGCCTTGTCGATATTGGGAACGCGATTGAAAAGGGCATCAACGATGCCGCCAAACTCTGAAGGGATTGTGTAACCGACGGTATCAGGGATATTGACCGTGGTTGCGCCAGCATGAATCGCAGCCTCTACCATGCGACACAAATAGTCGATATGCGTGCGTCCGGCATCTTCACAAGAAAACTCAACGTCTGAGGTATATCGACGGGCATGTTTGATAGCATGCACGGCCATTTCTACCACTTCGTCTTGTGACTTGCGAAGTTTGGTATCTACATGAATGTCGGAGGTTGCTATAAACGTATGAATACGGAAGTTGTCGGCGACGCTAAGCGCTTCACCACATGCATCAATATCTTTTTCTAATGCGCGGGAGAGACCGCAAACAGTGGCGTTTTTAATCTCTCTTGCGATTAACTGGACAGATTTAAAATCACCAGGAGAAGACACTGGGAAACCGGCTTCAATCACATCCACACCGAGACGTTCAAGCATCAGTGCGATTTGCAGTTTTTCGCGCTCACTCAAACTTGCTGGCAGCGCTTGCTCACCATCTCTTAGTGTTGTGTCAAAGATTATTACCCGGTCATTCATGTTGTCACCTTTTTTCGCTTGCTGTGCGTTTTGTATGATTAACGGTGTGTTGTATTTTCAGCCATAAAAAAACCCGCGATAAACACGGGTTTTGTTTGATTGATTCAGGCTACCCGTGCGCCAAATTCGCCAAAGGGAGCAGAAGTAGGATAGCAGACGCAGAAATTCTATTAATTGATGATAGATTTTTCGTCATGCGCTAATTCTCCTATTTAAAGTAGTGTGAATGTAATCTTGTTTGTCAATTGGGTCAACCGTAAACCCTAATTAATTTGCGCTTAATTGCTTGGCCTTCATTTCTTTGCGACGCTGATGTAACAGCGGCTCGGTATAACCACTTGGTTGCGACTTCCCTAAAAAGATAAGATCTTTGGCTGCTTGATAGCCAATGCTATTGTCTAAATCAGGCATCATGGGAATATATTCGCTGTCTGAACGGTTTTGTTCATCAACCAATTTTGCCATGCGCTGTAGCGAGTCATTTACCTGTTCGTCGCTAATTAGGCCGTGCTCTAACCAGTTTGCAAGGTGTTGACTCGAGATGCGCAAGGTGGCGCGGTCTTCCATTAGGCCTACATTATTGATATCTGGTACTTTAGAGCAACCTATCCCTTGATGCACCCAACGAACCACGTAGCCTAATATTCCCTGTACATTGTTATCGACTTCGCGCTGAATCTCTTGTTCACTGAGTACTCTGCCTTCTTCGAGCATCGGAATATCCAAAATGGTATCGATGCCGTCGAAGTGCTGTTGTTTCAAACTATGTTGAACATCTGCCACATTGACCATGTGATAATGTAAAGCATGCAAGGTCGCAGCAGTAGGAGAGGGCACCCATGCGGTGCTTGCGCCTGACTGTGGATGTCCAATCTTGGCCTCCATCATGGCGGCCATTTGATCGGGTATTGGCCACATGCCTTTGCCAATTTGTGCACTGCCAGCTAAACCCGCCTCAATGCCTGTCGCCACGTTAGCCGTTTCATAAGCGCTTAGCCATGGCCTCGCCTTGAGTTCTGCCTTAGGTGCAAATGGGCCTTTTAGCATGGAGGTATGGATTTCATCACCTGTACGGTCTAAAAATCCAGTATTGATAAATACCACACGCTCTCTTGCTGCGCCGATACAATCTTTTAGATGTAAGCTAGTGCGACGCTCCTCATCCATTATGCCGATTTTTATGGTGTTACGCTCGAGTCCTAATACATCTTCAATGCTGGCAAACAGAGCATTGGTAAACGCAACTTCATAAGGCCCATGCATTTTGGGTTTAACGATATAAATGCTGCCCGCTCGGCTATTTTCAAAAGGACTGTTTTTGAGCAAATCGTGTTTACCAATCAAACTGGTGATAACGCCGTCCATAATACCCTCATAAATGGGTGCATCATCAAACAAAATGGCGTCGTTAGTCATAAGGTGACCAACATTTCGCACAAACATTAAGCTGCGCCCCGACAAGGTCAAGCTTCCGCTGATGGTTGTGGTATACATGCGATCAGACTGCATTTTACGCACATGCGTTTTGCCGCCTTTCTCAAGTTCGATTTTTAAATCGCCTCGCATTAGCCCAAGCCAATTTTGATATACCAGTGTTTTATCTTCAGCATCGACTGCAGCAACTGAGTCCTCGCAGTCCATAATGGTCGTAATGGCAGATTCAACGAGTAAGTCTTTTATATGCGCAGGGTCGGTTTTACCGATGGGGTGTTGCGCATCAATTTGGATTTCTACATGAAGTCCATTGTGTTTTATAAGTAATGCACTGGGTTCGTCAACACTGCCTTGATAGCCTGCAAACTGCAGAGGCTTCTCAAGTTGAGCTTTTGTGCTGTCTGAAAGGACCACCACTAGCTGTCCGTTTTCGATAAAATAACCGGTGCTGTTCACATGGCTGCCATGACTGAGCGGCGCAATAATGTCTAAATACTCTCGTGCTTTCGCAACCACGGCCGCCCCGCGTTTTGGGTTGTATGAGCCGGTTTGTTGGGTTTCGTCTGTGATGGGGAGTGCATCGGTCCCGTACAGTGCATCATACAGGCTACCCCATCTTGCATTAACTGCGTTGAGAGCATAGCGGGCGTTGTTGATAGGGACCACTAATTGTGGGCCAGCGATATGGGCTATTTCAACATCGACATTGCGGGTAGATATTTTCACATCTTCGTCACTTGGGCATAAGTAACCGATTTCGGTTAAGAATGCTTTGTATTGAGCAAAGTCAGCATCCTTGTTGTGCGTGTGAAATTCATCAATTGCGCCTTGTAACTCATCACGCCTTTGCAATAGCTCGGTATTGGGGTCGGTAAATGTGTCTAAAATAGATTCAAACCCTAGCCAAAAATCTTCTTCATCGACATTTGTGGCAGGTAGCGCCTCTTTGGTGATAAACGAATATAGTGTTTGGGCTATTTTCAGCCGGCCTTTTTCGATATATGCCATTGTTGTTATCTCCCGTTAAACCAAAGCAACTTTTCAATCTTGCCTTCAGTGTATCAAGTCGCGGCGTAAAGTTGAGTGTATGCTAAGTATTCTTACCATAACCTGTATGAATGTTACTATCACGTCACAGTTGCCGGGCTAAAGATACTGCTGAATTTGTTTAGGTAACGGTCATCTCCGCAGCAACTTCGTTGATCAGTCTGCGTAGCCAAATGTGTCCTGCATCATGATGCAGTAAGGCGCTCCATGCCATCTTCAATGCAATGGGGGGAATATCGAAAGGGGGTTGAACGACGGTAATCGCTGGGTCGTCTTTAAATATTTTTGCCGCCTTGCTAGGTAAGGTTGCGATTAAGTTTTGCGTTTTAGCTAATTGCAAAGCCGCGTGATAGTGACGCGTAAACACACGAATGTCCCGCTGTTTGCCAATTTTAATGAGTTCTGCATCTACCCATCCGAGTTTTTGTACTTCGTTAGGGTCGATACCAACGCCGACACCAAATCCAGTTTTACTTACCCAGATATGTTGGCCCTGAAGGTAGGCCTGTAAATCAAAGTTGTCTTTTGCGGGGTGGTCTGAGCCAATTACGCATGCAAAGGTGTCATACCAAATCACTTTTTGATGAAACGATAGGGGTAGTTCGTCAAAACGATTAATCGCCATATCGACTTTACCCTGTTCCACATCGTGAAAGGTCACATCACTTGGGGTAATAAGATCTAAAGTAATGTTTGGGGCGAGCTTTGACAATTTGCCAATAAGCTCTAATAGCAGTGTAGATTCTGCATAGTCGCTGGTCATGATACGAAAGGTTCGCACACTTGACGCCGGATCAAACTCTATCTCAGGTTGAATCGATGATTCTAAGCGACTCAACACATCGCGAATAATAGGACGCAGCTCTAACGCGCGCTTTGTTGGGGTCATGCCATCGCTAGTACGCACCAATAATGGGTCTTTAAATAAATCACGCAAACGCTTTAAACCATTACTCATGGCAGGTTGCGTAATACTTAGTTGGTTTGCTGCTTTGGTGACACTTCCTTCACGAAGTAAAACATCCAGATACACTAATAAATTGAGATCGACTTTCGCGATGTTCAAAGACAAGTTCCTTGCATTCATACGGCTACGGGAATTATATAATTATTTGAGATAAATACTAGATAATCCATTAGTAGCATGAATAAAGATATTTTCATAAATGTTAATTAAATCAAAGAAGTAGGTTTTATGAGTGAATGGCGTGATGAAATATTACTTTCTAAACATAGATGTGATGAATGCGAAGCAAAAAAAAACGCCCCGAAGGGCGCTGAACAAGAGTTCTATCGTTTGCTTGTTTTTGCGTACTAAATTTACGCTACCACATCAAACTGATTCATAGTGTTATCGTCACCAGAGGCTTTAAGCGCTTGCTCCCCAGAGAAGTACTCTTTATGAGTATCACCTAAGTCAGAACCAGCCATTGCTTGGTGTTTCACGCAGGCTAAGCCTTGACGAATTTCTTGACGTTGTACACCTTTAACATAAGCAAGCATGCCATCATCGCCAAAGTAACCTTTCGCTAAGTTGTCGGTAGACAGCGCAGCTGTATGATATGTAGGCAGTGTAATCAAGTGGTGGAATATACCTGCTTCACGCGCAGCATCAGCCTGGAAGGTTCTGATTTTGCTATCTGCTTCAAGAGCAAGCTCTGAATCATCGTAGCTTGATGACATAAGTGCATTACGGTCGTAAGCTGATGTGTCTTTACCTTGCTCAGACCATGCATCAAAGATTTGCTGACGGAAGTTTAAGGTCCAGTTGAACGATGGGCTGTTGTTATATACAAGTTTTGCATTTGGCACAACTTCACGGATCGCATTTACCATTTCGGCTATTTGCCCAACGTGAGGTTTTTCTGTTTCAATCCAAAGCAAATCAGCGCCATTTTGTAAGCTAGTAATACAGTCAAGCACAACGCGGTCAACGCCGGTGTCTTCTTTAAACTTGTATAAGCCGTTAGGTAAACGCACTGGTTTAACAAGCTTACCGTCTAACTTCATTACGGTATCGCCTTCACCTAAATCATCCACAGAGTTAACATCATTTGTCTCTAGGAAAGCATTGTATTGTGCAGCCAAATCACCTTCGCTTTGTGATACTGGGATTTTCTGCGTCAGGCCAGCACCCAATGAATCTGTGCGCGCTACGATCACGCCGTCATCTACGCCAAGCTCTAAGAATGCATAACGAACCGCATTGATTTTGGCAAGGAAGTCTTCATGTGGCACGGTTACTTTGCCGTCTTGGTGACCACATTGCTTAGCGTCTGATACTTGGTTTTCAATCTGTATACAACAAGCACCCGCTTCAATCATTCTTTTAGCTAATAAGTAAGTGGCTTCTTCATTACCAAAACCAGCATCGATATCAGCAACGATTGGAACAACGTGCGTTTCAAAGTTGTCGATTTGCGCTTGGATAGCGGCAACATCACCACCGTTTGCTTTTGCCGCATCAAGTTGGTCAAACAAGGTACCTAGTTCACGAGCATCGGCTTGACGAAGAAAGGTATAAAGCTCTTCAATCAGTGCAGGTACAGACGTTTTTTCATGCATAGATTGGTCTGGAAGGGGGCCAAACTCTGAGCGAAGTGCTGCTACCATCCAACCTGAAAGATATAAGTAGCTTTTGCTAGTTGTGCCCTGGTGTTTTTTAACGGCCAACATTTTTTGTTGTCCGATGAAGCCATGCCAGCAACCCAGAGATTGAGTGTATTTAGAGCTGTCAGCGTCATATTCAGCCATATCTTGGCGCATGATGCCCGCTGTATATTTTGCGATATCAAGCCCTGTTTTAAATCTGTTTTGTGCTTTCATGCGTGCCGCATACTCTGGGCTAATCGCATTCCATGCAGTGCCTTGAGCTGCTTTTAAGTTCTCAATACTTTGGATGTCTTGTTGATATTGTGACATGTTCATTTCCTCTGGTAACTTTGCCGTTTTACGGGTGAACTGAATGTTGATTGTCGCGATGACTTGTAGCGTGCTTGGTCACTTCGTTAATCAACCTTGACGTCATCCTAAAAGATAATGGAGGATAAAAAAAATATATATTTATCATCCTGAGTATTTATTTGCTGAATGATGCCTGCGCTTTCTCTATTGGCGAATAATATGTTGGCATGCTCTAGCGCTTTATATTCATAAGCTCCATACATCATGCGTGACATATATCAGTATTTTTTTTTCGTTCTGTCACTCATTTGAAATGATTTAACGATATACTAAGGTCTTAATTTTGCAGGCTTGCCATTAGCGGTGTTTGCTCAGTTTTTTACGATGGATGTAATAATGAAACGAAATGCTTTGTTGTCAGCAATTGGACTGACATTCTCGAGTGCCTTTTTATTTGCTTGTTCGGCTAGCGCCGTTTCTACTGATTCAGTCAATCAAGTAGATGCCGACATACCTAAAAACATTATTATGGTGGTTGCTGATGGTATGGGTCCAGCCTATGTTTCAGCTTATCGTTATTTTAAAGACGACCGTTCTACACCGCTTGTTGAGCCGATCATATTTGACGACATGCTCTTAGGCACCGTACAAACCTACCCTCATCAACAGTCTGGCTTTGTGACCGACTCAGCGGCAAGCGCCACTGCTCTTGCCGCTGGCGTAAAAACCTATAACGGTGCCGTTGGCGTCACTGTTGATAAAGAGCCGGTAGAAACTGTGTTGCATCGCGCACGTAAGATGGGCATGGGTACGGGTCTGGCGGTCACTTCTACGATTGTGCATGCAACCCCTGCATCTTATATGGTTGCGAATGAACAGCGCCGCAATTACTTTGAAATTGCCGATAGCTTTTTTGATGATCGTATAGATGGTCGTTTTTTAGCAGATGTCATGTTAGGCGCTGGTGTTGAGCATTTTGCGCGAGAAGACCGCAATGTGATTGAAGACTTTCAAAATAGTGGCTTTCAATATGTGGATACATATGAACAGCTTACCAATGTAGATTTAGATAAACCGTTGTTGGGATTGTTTGGTAGCTCAAGTCTGCCATGGGCATTAGATGATTCTGATCCCTACCGATTGAGCACCTTAACGAAAGCGGCGCTGTCTCATTTAAATCACAAGAACGACAAGGGTTTTTTCTTGCTGGTCGAAGCGAGTCAGGTAGATTGGGCCGGACATGCTAATGAAATCGGCTCTGCTATGGCTGAAATGCACGATTTAGCGGTCACGCTTGAGGTGTTGGCTGAATTTGGAAAAAATAACCCTGACACATTAGTCTTGATAACCGCTGACCATAGCACGGGTGGTCTAACTGTTGCTGGAAAAGATGGCTATCGTTGGGATCCAATATGGATTCAAAATGCAAAGGCCTCGGTTCCTACTATTGCTGCTCAAATGATGAAGGCAGACGATAGAGCAGCAATCGTTTCTGACTTGTTAGGTTTTGAGTTAAATGCACAAGAAGGGCAATTGCTAGATGCTGTCACCACTGAGATGTCATCACGAGATGTCGAGAACGTGATCAAAGGCATTGTTAACGAGCGCACTAACACTGGGTGGACGACAAATGGCCATACTGCGGTTGATGTCAATATCTATGGCTATGGACCTGGTGCCGATAAATTTAAAGGCAATTTAGACAACATTGAAGTTGCGCATAGGATTTTTGAACTACTAGAAGCTCGAGATTAATTTACAAGCTCATTAAAGTGTTATAGAAATATAAAAAGACTTAGATGGGTGGCATTGTGGATAAAGAAGAGCATCATTTTTCTCGCACGGATAACGACTGGTTAATTGGCAAGTTGAATTGGGTGATAGGTCACTCGATTCGCTTGCTGGCGATATTAATGGTGGTGGTTATCTTATTTTGTATCGCAGATGTATTCTTTGTGCTTAAAGAAAAACTCATCGCCGAGCCGTTCTTAGTGCTTGAGTTCGGCGATATCTTCACTGTATTTGCCTCATTCTTGGCAGTGCTTATCGCCATTGAAATTTTCGCTAATATTACCTTGTACCTTCGTGATGATGTCATCCATATACGTTTGGTCATAGCGACAGCGCTGATGGCCATTGCTCGAAAGGTAATTGTGTTAGATTTCACCACAATCTCTGCTGACTATGTATTTGCTATAGCCGCGGTTATCTTGGCACTCGGTATCACCTATTACCTAGTAGCTAGCAAAGCCAGGACATAATTCTGATAATACGAGGTTCAATGCTCGAATAAACCGAAGAAAAGGACTTGTTAAATCGTATTTATCAAAGTTGTTTCAAGGTATTATACTTTTTGTTGAGATGTTGATTTTGCGAAGTTTTTTATGAAACTAGCGACTAACCTTCGGGGAATTTATGTTGGAGTTAATACAGCAGTCTGCGTTTATTGAAATCACCGCTCTGCTAGTTCTGGCAGCAGTCATTGGTTTCATTGGCACTTATTTGCGCCAACCGTTGATTGTGAGTTTTATCGTAGTCGGTTTGGTGGTCGGTCCCTCCGCGTTAGATGTCGTCCATTCGGAAGAAAAAATAGAGCTACTTGCTGAGCTAGGGATTGCGCTGCTGTTGTTTTTAGTGGGTATTAAGCTCGATATTAAGCTTATTCGTTCTATTGGGCCGGTGTCGTTACTTACCGGCTTAGGCCAAGTGGCTTTCACCTCAATCATTGGTTTTGGCATTGGTGTGCTGCTTGGTTTTGATTATCTCACCAGTGTTTATGTCGCTGTCGCTCTGACTTTTTCTTCTACCATTATTATCGTTAAGTTGCTATCTGATAAGCGTGAAATTGACTCCTTACATGGTCAAATCGCGCTTGGTTTTTTGATTGTGCAAGACTTAGTGGTGGTCTTTTCGATGATCGTGTTAGCTGCCATTGGTATGGGCGCTGCAGATACCGAAGGGGCATCAGGTCTGAGCATTATCTTAAAGGTGTTTGGCGCAGGTTTAGCGCTAGTTGCCTTCGTGATGTTTTTTATTCGTTTTATCGCCAATCCCCTCACCAAGCAGTTGTCGAAAACACCCGAATTACTGGTGATTTTTTCGCTCGCACTGGCAACGCTGTTCGCAGCGGTGGGGAAACTTGTAGGGTTGGGAATGGAGCTAGGTGGCTTACTCGCTGGGGTGGCGCTTGCTTCTACCCCCATTAAGGAAAGTATTTCATCTCGACTTGCTCCGTTAAGAGACTTCCTTTTATTGTTTTTCTTTATTGCCTTGGGTTCAACGTTGGACCTCACGCTATTAGGTGGCCATGTTTTTGCCGCCATCATTTTCTCACTCTTTGTGCTCATTGGTAACCCACTCATTGTGCTCATTATCATGGGCTTACTTGGGTATAGAAAACGCACAGGCTTCCTCGCTGGGCTAACAGTTGCACAAATCAGCGAGTTCTCCCTTATTTTTGTAGCGATGGGGGTTACTATTGGTCACCTTCAGTCAGACATTCTTGGCTTAGTGACCTTGGTGGGCATTGTGACCATTGCGATTTCAACTTACATGATCACATACTCGCACAAACTTTATGAAATGTTTGAGCCGATGCTTTACCATTTTGAGAAGACCGGAACGCCTCGCGAGGTTTCACAAAAGGGCGAGGGTGAAGTTGCCGGTCACGATATTATTTTATTTGGGCTTGGCCGATTTGGCACTGCTATCGCAAAGCAATTACAACAACGAGGCGCGTCAGTATTAGCGGTAGACTTTAATCCAGAAGTGCTGAAAGAAGCCAAAGAGATTGGCGTAGACACCATTTATGGGGATGCTACCGATGCCGAGTTCGTGTCTGAATTGCCTTTTTCAAAAGCAAAATGGTTGGTTTCTACCATACCCACTCACCATTTGGGTCTGGTAATAGACGATACTCGCAAGACCATAGTGCAACTGAGTAAAGCAGCGGGTTTTGAGGGCAAGTTCGCGATTGTTTCTCATACTCAAAAAGAGGCAAAATATTTAACTGACGCTGGCATTGATATGGCTTTACTCCCATATAACGATGCTGCTTTAAGGACGTCAGAGATGCTCATTGAATCGCTCAAGTCAAACACGAGCGATGTTAGCAAGGAATGATACTATGTATGGCTTTAAAAAGGCTTTGTTTATAACCGACAACGGTTTTACAACACAATCCATGGCGTTTACCAAAGCGCTTCGCTTTGCAAGTGATCAAGGCGCATCTCTCGATTTTGTATGCGTTCTTCCTGATTTGTCGGCGCTTCATTACAGTACCTCCGATGACAAATTAAAACATATGCGAGATACCATTATAAAGGGCACACAGCAGCGTATAAAAAGTGAACTTGCGCCTTATCCAAGTACGCTTTCAAGTGACGTAAAAGTCGTTGTTGGCAAGGAGTACGTGGAGGTAATTCGACAAGTTTTGATACATGACTATGACGTGGTCATAAAACAGGCCGAAAACCCTTCTTGGCTTCAATCTATCTTTGGTAGTAGCGATTTGCATTTGCTCCGAAAATGCCCGTGTGCGGTTTGGCTCATTCATGAACACGCAAAGGATGAATATCAGAATATTGCCGCTGCTATTGATTTCTCAGATGACGATATTGAGGCAGAACTCAATTTTAGAATTGCACATCACGCGGCACTTTTTAGTACCGAGGATTCAGCTCAAATGCATGTGATCAGTGCTTACGATTCCTCTGTTGCGGGTTTTGCAAGTCTATGGGCAAACGATCCTGATAAGTTTGAGAGTGAGTTTTTGCTCGAAGAGGATCGCCGCCGCCGATTTGCCAGCGCGTATCTGATTGAACAAATGCAAAAGCAATCTGATGACGACGCCATCAAACAATTAGATATTCAACAACATGTGATTAAGGGAAAACCGGTGAATTCTATACCCGCTAAAGTGAATGAATTAGCGGTGGATTTGGTAGTGATGGGGACGGTAGGACGTTCTGGAATAATGGGCATGTTGATTGGCAACACCGCAGAGTCGGTCCTGTTGCAACTTTCAAGTTCGGTGCTTGCATTAAAACCTAAAGATTTTGTCTGTCCGATCACCCCAGCATATGCAAGTTAAACCTTGCAGCGAACCTTATTGGTTTAAAAAAGACTCGATAGGTTCGCCGGTGCAGTTTGATATTTGTTTAAAAAGGTAAATCAGGGCTGTAATCAACAAAATCATGCTAGGAATGACGATAATAGGATAACTCAACGCGGTCATACGCCCGAGCTCTTCCGTATAAGCGGTAGTGCCTGGTTCAGATACCAAAATCCACTTCGCAAGCATGTAATTGAGCGAGGCAGACAAGAAAAAAGAGCTGGCAACAATGTAAGAGCTAACGGCGACCTTTTTATTAAAAGTAAGGTTAGCACTTTTTTCATCCAGGCTGGCATTCAGTTTATCCCAGTTGATGATTTGGTCATTTAATATCAACATTTTCACGAGAGGCTTTTTGGTAAATTGCGTCACCAGTACTGCCAGTCCAATCACGCCAGGAATAGTCGCTTCTTTGATTGCCATATATTCAGCCGGTAACTTCATCAAGCTAATCCCGCCCGTTAACAATACGCTAATGATACCGAGTATAGAGAAGCCATTTACTTTTTTAGTTTTCTTTAAGTCATACAAGCCAAAGCAGAAAGGGAAAGCTAGTGCGACGACCACGCTGTACATCGGCCCTAAATACTCGTCGGAGCTAAGATAGCTCATCACGAGCACAGGAATGATAATATTAAAAACAAGGTTTCCGAAAAAGCCAGTTTGATGAGGCTTTTGAGGTACTTTCGCGGTTTCGGTCATGTAGCTACTTCTATGATAAGCGGACGCTTATTCTACAAAAAAATTGTTCAAATAATAGATAAATTCGATAAAAAGGCACAATTGCTTGCTTAACTATTTGTAAGCAAGGCGCTTTTTGTCGAGTCATATTGATAGCATTTCCCAGTTAATATTTCTAATTCGTCTGTCGGCTATATAGAAAATCTTATCTCCAGCGCTAAGGTTCGCATCCAACGGCGGGTTAACGATAATATTGTGAATGTCATGATGCGCAGCAAAACCAATGAAAGTCGCATTATAGTGCTTCTTCATTGCAATAAACAACGACTCCACTTTGATGTTATCGGCTTGTTCGCTGATAGTGGCGGAAAACTGTGCTTGCCCTTCATAAACGTCTAGTAAATCATGATGCAGAAGGCTAGAACCAGGGTCAAACGCCGATTTTGCGAGCATTTCAACGGCCACGCTGGGCGTGCATTCAATTTCAGGACAATGTTGTTTTATCAGCCCTACCAATGATTCGTCGTCAAAATAGATGACTTTGTGAGCTTTTTTATTGCGCTGAGAGCAATACAGTGCAGTTGTCATCGTCATGTCGTCATGCGGATTATCGATAACAATGGTAGAAGCGCTTGCAATGCACGCCCGATCCATTTCTTCATCGTTATTAAAAGAAGATACCTTAACAAAGTCAATTTGTGAGGGCATCGGGTTTTCAATATCTGCTCGCACGCACAGCACAATATCGGGCTTGTGGTCGAGGTTTTCTTTTTCAATCAACAGAAGCTTTAGCAATTGCATGGTGCGCTTGCCATTCCAACCGATTAAAACTACGTGATTATCGAGATTAAGTGTATTCAAACCTTTCGCCCCTTTTTGCCATTGTCTACCTACCCAACTTGCAACTCGACCTAGTATTAACGCAAAGATACTTAATCCCGCTGGTATAACATACAAGGCTACCACCCATTTACCGGCAGCCGTAGACGGTGACATATCACCATAACCAACCGTCGAACCAGTAACGACCATCCAATAGACGAAATCGTCGGGCGCTAACAGACTTTGCTCGCCTGCCGCATAAAGCAGCAAGTAACAAGAAGCTGCGTACCCAATGGTGAACATAACAATCACATACCACCGCATTTCGCTTAGGTATCTAACCATAATACGCTTTGCCTTAATCCATGGGGTCATTGCGTTAGTAAGTGCTCGTTTGTATATGCATTAGCAGGTCGTATGCACAATCGACATATTTGTAGGGTAATGAATTTTATATTGAAAACAAAGAGAAAAACGGGCTTTAAGCCAAAAAAGAAAGCCCAGCGTATCTAGCTGGGCTAAAGGGACAACTTGTAAACATAGGGAGATGTCTAAAATTTGTAACGTTAACCATAATCGATTCGGGTATGATACGCACCCTTTTGAGGGTATCGAAACTTGACCATAGGTATTCTAATTGATACCAAATTTGTATAGAACAGACGTTTAAAATGCAGTGAGAAACATGAAAATAACCGACTTTGATTTTGATTTACCAGAGCATTTAATTGCTAAATATCCAGCTGCAGAGCGCACCGCCAGCAGAATGTTGTGTTTAAATGGTAATACTTCGTGCGTCACTCATCGCCAATTTACCGATATTTTAGAGATATTATCCCCAGGCGATTTACTTATATTCAATAATACGCGAGTGATTCCAGCTCGCTTGTTTGGACAAAAGGCATCTGGTGGAAAAGTCGAGGTCATGCTTGAACGTGTGCTCAGTGATAACACTGCTTTGGCGCATGTAAAAGCAAGTAAATCTCCTAAAGCCGGTGCAGTGCTAATGATGGAAGGGGGTCTTGAGGTAGAGGTGTTAGGGCGCAAAGACAGTCTTTATCATATTAGCTTCAAGGCTGAAGATAATGTCTTCGATTTGTTAGAGCAACATGGCCACATGCCGCTTCCTCCCTATATTGATAGACCCGACGAAGACAGTGATAAAGAACGTTATCAAACCGTATATAACGCCAAACCTGGCGCGGTTGCCGCGCCAACAGCGGGTCTTCACTTTGATGACGAAATTCTTGCGGCGATATCAGATAAAGGCGTAGACACTGCCTTTGTCACTCTGCATGTTGGCGCAGGTACTTTTCAGCCAGTAAGAGTTGAAAACATTGAAGACCATCAAATGCACGCAGAGTATGCAGAGGTAGACCAAAGCGTGGTCGATAAAATCTTTGCGACCAAAGCGGCAGGTAACAAAGTGATTGCGGTGGGCACGACTTCTGTACGCTCCATCGAATCGGCGGCACATCAGCAAGATGACAAGCTCATTGCTCCTTTTCTTAGCGACACGAGCATTTTTATCTACCCAGGGTTTAACTTCAAAGTTATCGATGCGATGATCACAAACTTCCATTTACCCCAGTCTACGCTGATGATGTTAATTAGCGCATTTGCGGGTCGCGATGAGGTCATGAATGCTTATCAGCAAGCGATAGAGCAAGAATATCGATTTTTTAGCTATGGCGACGCAATGTTTATTGAAAAAAAGACGCAGTAAATAATTGTCAGTCAAAAAACGCTTAGCCCCTGATTTTATGCAGTGAAAGCAAAGATTGAAGATGCTATTGGGGGCGACTTTTTGCTATACTCTGCCCCAGATTTTAACGCGGGGCATTCTGACTTTTTGTCAGGCTCAAAAAAGCGCAGAGTAATTAATGAAATTTAATCTTCTTAACACTGATGGTTTGGCCCGACGTGGTCAACTAGTGTTTGAACGTGGAGTGGTAGAAACTCCAGCATTTATGCCTGTTGGCACCTACGGTACCGTAAAGGGCATGACGCCAGAGGAGCTTGATGACTCCGGCGCACATATTTGCCTAGGCAACACTTTCCACCTCATGCTTCGTCCAGGCACTGAAATTATAAAACAGCATGGCGATTTGAATGATTTCATGCATTGGCAAAAGCCAATACTTACCGACTCGGGTGGCTTTCAGGTATTTTCTTTAGGTGATTTGAGAAAAATAACCGAAGAGGGTGTGACCTTCCGATCACCTATTAACGGCGAAAAGATATTGCTCACACCCGAAAAATCGATGTATGTTCAGCGTGACCTAGGCTCAGACATCGTTATGATTTTTGATGAGTGCACACCTTACCCTGCCACTGAAGAAGAAGCCGAGACCTCGATGCAGCTATCTTTACGTTGGGCTCAGCGTAGCAAAGATGCGCACGGCGATAATGACTCTGCGCTGTTCGGTATTATTCAAGGCGGTATGTATGAACATCTGCGGGATGTCTCTCTTGAAGGGCTTGAAGCCATTGATTTTGATGGTTACGCCATAGGCGGATTATCGGTAGGCGAGCCAAAAGAAGATATGCTGCGCATTGTGAAATACACCGCGCCTAAAATACCTGCACACAAGCCGCGCTATTTGATGGGTGTGGGCAAACCGGAAGATATCGTCGAGTCGGTTCGCAGAGGCATTGATATGTTTGATTGTGTTATGCCAACGCGTAATGCTCGCAACGGACATTTGTTCGTTACCGAGGGGGTCGTAAAGATTCGTAATGCGAAGCACAAAACCGATACGCAAGCTTTGGATGAAAATTGTGACTGTTATACTTGTAAAAACTATTCTCGGTCATATCTACATCACTTAGACAAATGCAACGAGATACTCGGGGCACGCTTAAATACGATTCATAATTTAAGATATTATCAACGGATAATGGAAGGCTTACGAAAGGCTATTGAAGAAAATGCTTTAGACGATTTCGTCCATGATTTCTACGCAAAAAAAGGACTTGAAGTACCGCCCTTATAGGATGTTGGATTTTGAGTTTATAGAGATTGCATTAATAGTTTTGTAAAAGATTAACAATAACAACAAATATAATTTTGATTAAGAAGGAAACCAGATGAGCTTATTTATTTCAACTGCACATGCACAAGATGCCGGTGGCGCTGCGCCAGGGTTCGGTTTTGAACCACTAATTATGTTGGCCGTTTTTGGCCTAATTTTTTACTTTTTATTATATCGCCCTCAGGCAAAACGCGTGAAAGAGCATAAAAACCTTGTGAGCTCATTGGCGAAAGGTGATGAAGTGTTAACGCAAGGCGGTGTTGTGGGTAAAATCACAAAAGTAGCGGACGATAAGGACTTTATAGAAATTTCGCTTAATGAAACTAACAGCATCATGGTGCAAAAATCTGCCGTTAGTGCAGTGTTGCCAAAAGGTACCATGAAATCTTTATAGTAAATTAACAAAGCCGCTTGCAAAGCGGCTTTTTAGGATGTGATTGTGTTAAACCAAACTCCTATATGGAAATATATAACGGTGATATTCATGCTTGGCTTATGTGCCTTGTATGCACTGCCAAATTTGTATGGCGAAGATCATGCGGTACAGATATCTTCTGGCCGTGATACCGCCGTGACCCTGAGTATGGTCGATGATGTAAGAAATTCATTAGAAACGGCTAATATTCCTTTTAAAGCGGTCGAGTTTGCCGATGAGCGAATTCTCGTACGCTTGCCTGATTCAGACACCCAGCTTGTAGCACGTGAAAACCTAGATAAAAAACTAGGCGATGAGTATTTTGTAGCTATGAACCTTGCACCAGACACGCCAGACTGGTTAGAAAATCTGGGCGGCACGCCAATGAAGCTTGGTCTTGACCTGCGCGGCGGTGTTCACTTCTTAATGGAAGTGGATATGAACAGCGCAATTGATTCGGCCGTTGGTGGCATTGTCGATGAGTTTAGAGATAGACTCAGAGAAGAGGGTTTGCGCTATCGTACCGTGCGTAAAACAGGCAACTCTGTAGAGGTTGTCTTTAGAGCTCCAGACGTACTTGAAAGTGCCCAATTCTTTTTGCGAAACAACTATCCAGATATGGTAATCGACGAGCGTGACGACCTTACGTTACGTGCCAGTTTTACTGAAGTCCGTTTGGCAGAAATCCGCGACTATGCGGTCAAACAAAACATCACTATCATCCGAAATCGTGTTAACCAACTCGGTGTAGCAGAGCCATTGGTGCAAAAGCAAGGAGCTGAACGCATCGTGGTGCAGCTCCCTGGAATACAAGATACGGCAAAGGCCAAAGAGATTTTGAATGCAACTGCAACGCTTAACTTCCGCTTGGTTGATGAAACAGGTGATGTGCGTGATGCAGTCGCTGGTCGAGTTCCAGCAGGTTCTGAGCTGTTGTATACGCGTGATGGTCAGCCGATATTGTTGAAGTCCCAAATTATGCTAGAGGGTAGTCATATTATAGATGCTGGTAACAGCATGGATGAAAATGGTTTCCCGCAAGTAAACATCAACCTTGACTCGCAAGGCGGCAGCAGAATGTCGCAGGTCAGTAGAGACAATGTAGGTAAGCCGATGGCCACTGTCTTTATAGAGTTTAAGGCAACCGATGAGCGTGATGCAGAAGGTAAGCTAATCTTCGAAAAGAATGAAGAAATTATCAACGTGGCAACGATTCAAACGCAGTTAGGCAGTTCGTTTAGAATTACGGGTATTGATTCAGCCGGTGAAGCACGGGATTTGGCATTGTTACTTCGCGCAGGCGCACTGATTGCACCTATTCAAATTGTTGAAGAGCGCACCGTCGGTCCTAGCTTAGGAAAAGAAAACATTGAACTTGGCATGCAGGCGATTACCTACGGCTTAATCGCTGTGTTGCTGTTTATGCTGGTTTATTATCAAGCATTTGGTGTCGTGGCTAATTTTGCACTGCTTGCCAATGTCATTATGATTGCTGGTATTATGTCTATGATCCCCGGCGCAACGCTTACCTTACCGGGTATGGCGGGTATTGTCTTGACGGTGGGTATGGCGGTAGACGCCAACGTACTGATATTTGAGAGGATACGCGAGGAGCTTCGCGAAGGGCGAAGTCCCCAACAAGCCATTCATTTTGGCTATGATAACGCCTTTTCAACAATTTTGGACGCCAACATCACCACCTTCATCGCAGGCATGATCCTGTTTGCTGTGGGGACTGGGCCCATCAAAGGATTCTCCATTACATTGATGATAGGCATTGTTACTTCCATGTTCACCGCAATTATAGTGACGCGGGTGCTTGTTAACCTCATCTGGGGTGGCAAGCGCGTGAAGAAACTAGCGATATAGGGAGTAGATATATGCAATTTCAAATATTAAAGCTCGACAAAACCATAGACTTCATGAAGTTTCGCTTCCCCGCGATGATATTTTCGACGGTGTTGATACTCGCATCAATAACGTCGTTGGCAGTGAATCAACTAAATTGGGGGCTGGATTTCACAGGTGGCACAGTCATCCAAGTAAGCTACCCAGACGGTGCAAATTTAGAAGCGGTAAGAGCAGACTTAGCGCAGGCAGATTTTCCAGACGCCGTTGTGCAAAACTTTGGCAGTAGTCAAGAAGTGTTGATTAGAGTGGCGCCTCGTGACGATGTGCAAGCTGAGGTGATAGGCGATTTGGTGTTGGCGGCACTCAAAGCGGTGACACCGAACGTAGAAATGCAGCGCATTGAGTTCGTTGGTCCTAACGTGGGCGAAGAGTTAACTGAGCAAGGCGGGTTAGCTATGCTAGTAGCGTTAATTTGTATTCTTATATACGTTGCTATGCGATTTGAATATAGGTTTGCACTTGGCTCCGTAGGTGCGCTAGCGCACGACGTGATTCTAACCCTTGGCTTGTTTAGCTTCTTGCAATTAGAGTTTGACCTAACGGTTTTGGCTGCACTATTAGCGGTTATTGGTTATTCACTTAACGATACGATTGTGGTGAGCGATAGAATTCGTGAAAATTTCCGTAAGGTTCGAAAAAGTGAGCCTGCTGAAATTATCAATATCTCACTCACGCAAACGCTCAACCGCACCATCGTCACTTCATTAACCACGATATTGGTATTGTTAGCATTGTTTTTCAAAGGCGGTGCGCTCATACACGGGTTTGCAACGGCGCTATTGTTTGGCGTATTTATCGGTACTTATTCATCGGTCTACATTGCTTCTTCGGTGGCCTTGTTCCTTGGTGTTAGCAAAGAAGATTTGATGCCACCAGAGATTGAAAAAGAAGGTGAAGATCTAGAGCCGCTATAATATAAGTCCAGTATGTCATTTAGGCATGCTCAGAATAAAAGCCTCGAAGAGACATTGTCTCCTCGGGGCTTTTATGCTTTAGGCCACACTAAGAACAGAGGTTAATTTGAATTATGGATATCGAATACAAAATAAATGCAGCGATTACTTCAAAGCAATTTATTGACCTACTCAATGCATCCACATTAGGGTCGCGCCGTCCGGTTGATAATGGACCATGCATACAAGGAATGATTGATAACACTAACTTAATGGTATCTGCATGGAATGGCGCTCAGCTTGTCGGAATTGCTAGGAGCGTTACCGATTTCCACTATGCGTGTTATCTCTCTGATCTTGCCGTACATTGTGACTATCAAAAATGCGGCATTGGGAAGCGACTTCAAGTCATTACACAGCAACAACTTGGCCCCTTATGTAAACTAATCCTAATTGCCGCGCCCGCAGCAAATCAATATTACGAACATATTGGTTTCATACAAAATGAGCGCTGTTGGGTGTTAGAGCCTCACGCCAAAATCAGGTGATACACGTTCCGTTTTATATTCGCTACCAGACTTAATAATGCGAATCGTTGTATTTGTTATACAAAAGTTCAATAATTGTACAATGTTACCGATACAGTACTAATGGAGACAGTTAAACACGACTTATAAGAGCAATGAGCAGGTTCAAGAGCGTGTCAATGGCGCACTTAATATTCATTACGGTAACGCATTCACATGCTAGATAACACACAGCTTGTAGCATTTTACTTTGCTAGCACCATAGGCATTAATGTCTTGTGTGCGGTGCTGTTGTTTTTCTCGGGTATTAAACGAAAAGAGCCGCTTCATAAAGCGTTGTTTGTGGCATGCCTGCTAACAGCGAGTTACCAATATATTACGTGGCTATATCACGGCTCCACAGTATTAGAGACATCCATCCTTTTGCTCAAAATTCAGACGGGCATCATTATTTTCTGTACTCCATATTATGCAAAAATCGTGTTTGATTGGGCCGGTGAACATTTAAAACCACACTAT
This sequence comes from Glaciecola sp. XM2, assembly GCF_018595715.1. GTDB lineage: Bacteria > Pseudomonadota > Gammaproteobacteria > Enterobacterales > Alteromonadaceae > Glaciecola. The sequence continues at coordinate 133,091 of NZ_JAHEOJ010000028.1, read as the reverse complement.
TTGTTCTATTTCACGCTGCTAGCTATCACCTTTTTCATGCTGAATCTGTTTTCAGATTATTCATTGCGCTTTTCTAGCAACGTTGCACTCGTAGAGTATCGACTTTTCTCATTGGAGTCAGTCACACGCCTTACTGGTGAAGCAAACCCAGTGATGATGGCGTTTCAACTCTTTGCAGTTTTAATCTTAATAGCACTTATCAAGGTTGCGTATCAGTGTGTCGTCAAACGTCAAAAAGAAGTAGCTGTAGCCTTATCGATTATGCTCGCGATTCAGGTGTTTGTTGTTTATAACGGATTGATGTTGGGAGAAGGGGCATACAACTCTATCTACTTCGGGGGCTTGCCATTTACCGTTTTCAATCTCTTGGTGTGTATCTCCATCAGTGGAGCCTTGCATGAGACATCGGATTTACTCAAAGTGCAGGTGCGCGTCAGAAAGAAACTTGAATCAGCCCTTGCGGGGCTTGCCCGAGGGGTATCTCGCAGTGATGATAATACCTTTTTCATTAACATGATGAAGGAGTTGCAAAATTTAACCGGCGCACACGTATGCTGTATAGCCGCGCTTGAGCAAAAAGATGGCATTGACTATGTCAAGACGCAAGCGCTCGTATATCGAGCACGGTCAGTTAAAAGTAAGCAATATAAAGTGTGCGATACAAGCCGAATGTTTATGGCGACGCATGAGCCAATTTGGATAGAGCGTAACTTACATCATCGATACCCCCAAATTGATTTTTTCAAACGTATAGGTGCAGAGAGTTATTTAAGCTTCCCAATGATTAACAGCGATGGTGTGCTTGAAGGTAACTTGATTTTGATGTTTGATATTGAATGTGAAAGAGATGATAGCTTAAATCAAATTCTCAATATATTTTCTTCGCGTGCAGGAGCTGAGTTGCAGCGCAGTAAAGTGACGCAACAGCTGCACATGATGGCCTATTACGATTATCAAACAAAGCTACCAAACGCCGGCAAGGCGAATCAACAGATTCAAGCCTTATATGCTCATAATGCCAAAAATAACACCCACTCTGGCTTGATTATGTTTGAGCTGACTAGGTTTACTGAGGTAAATCGACAGTTTGGCTTTAAATATTCAGAAATTGCGATTCAAACATTAGGAGAGCGTTTAGCGAAGTACTGCGACAACGACATAAGCATATCGAGGCTTGGCGCTGATGAGTTTGTTTGCATTATCGAAAACATCAATCCTCATGCTCAGGGCGTAATGAGGCTGCATTGGGAAGCAATTAGTTTATTGGTGAAAAAGCCCATAGCCGTTGGTGAGCTGATCATTCGTTTAAGCTGCAGGGGGGGGGGCGTTATCTTCCCTATGCAAACACATAGCAGCAAAGAAGTGCTGCGCTGCGCTGAAATTGCAATGTCTGATGCCAAGGCTATTCACTCCAATCAGCTTGTCTTTTTTAGTCAAGACTCATTAGAGTTAGTAGACCGAAAAGAGCTATTGTTAAAGCTTCTAGAGCCGGCAATCCATGGTAATGATGAACTTTATGCAGAGTTTCAACCAAAAGTGAATGCTCTTGGTGAGATTAAAGGGTGTGAAGCACTGATCAGGTGGAACAACAAAACGGTAGGTTCGGTATCGCCAGATGAATTTGTTTCTTTAGCGGAGGAGTCGTCGCTGGTAGAACAGTTGGGTTTATGGATGCTGACCGCGGTATGTAAACAAATTAATATATGGAAACGACAAGGCGTCGAAATTGATTTTAAGGTTGCCATAAACGTGAGCCCGCACCAGCTCGCCCAAGACAAGTTTGTCACGCAATTCATGGAGATGCTCTTACACTATGAAGTTAGTCCTAAAGCAATTGAAATTGAAATCACGGAGACTTCGTTATTAACCAATGTTGATGCATGTATATCCAAGTTAAAGCAATTAAGAAAAATAGGCGTAAGCATCGCTTTAGACGACTTTGGGACGGGGTACTCCTCGCTGTCCTACATTAATGAGTTGCCCTTAGATACCATCAAAATCGACAGGTCGTTTGTGGTGAATTTACATAAATCGAATACCCTTGAGCTCGCCAGAGCGATTATTTCTTTAAGTCACCATATGAACGTCGAGGTAGTTGCAGAAGGTGCCGAAACTCTCGAGCAGGTAGAAATACTCAGTGAAATGGGGTGTGATTTCTTTCAGGGCTATTATTTTGCTAAGCCGATGGATGGCGAAACATTAACAGCATGGATTGACAAAAATCGGGCAACCGTTTTACATCGAGATACATTGGCAGCACCAAAGTCATCCTAGCCCAATGCCTTACAAATTTTCATCCTCCAAAGGCGCCATGCGTGATTGGTTAAACTCATTGATTCGTTTTAATAGACTTTCGGCTTGTGCATTGGCTTTGTTTACCACGAAGTAGCTCGGGACGGTGACGAGCTCTTGAGCGGTTGTTTGCCCTTCAAACGCACCTAACCTAGCCGCATCTTTGAGCAATTTATAATAATGCTCATAAGGCATTTTATAACTAATTAACCCTTGCGCTCCACCGCGCCAAAACACAGTAACTGCCTCTTTGCTGTTAGCTTGATTGAGCATCATATAACCCTTATCAATCAGGTTTTGTTTAGCACCGTGGTAGTTAAACTGTCTGATGGCTGCGATAGTACCGTTAGGTTGCAAGTTATTTGAATACAGCATCACTTGTAAGTTGATGTAGGGAATGTCGGAAAATAGAACGTTTTGGCTAAGACTTTCAGTACTTTTGATATTGACCGTTATGTCGATTTGCCCGTTGGCAAAATCTCTGTAGACGCGTGCAGGGGTCGCACAATAAATGTTAAGAATGTATTTATCCGGCGAAAAAATATCGCGAAACAAATCCACCCCTTCACCAAAGCAATTACCATCTCTGTCTGTTTCTACCGTGGGCGGGAAAATGGTAAGACCTATATTGACAGCTGTTTTTTCATCAACATAAAGCATTGCACTGGAAGGCGTGGACACTAATGCGCACGCAATGAACACAACGATTAATAGCCACTTATCTTTACTACTGGTCACAGACCTAGCTCCTGCCATACAAGATGCCAACATAAATGTACTCTTCCTCCAAAACGCGCACACCTGCGCTATTTGGTCAGTATAGCAGATAATTTGAACAGTAGTGCTTGGGCTAAAGTCGCGATTTTTCGCCTGATAATAGCGTTTTGGAACAAACTTTTCGCCGTATTGTCTGTATAAACTGTATAAGGTTTGTGTGTGTTTGATGGAGAACAAGAATGGATTTATCAAAGTTAGTGGGTGGGTTAAGTAAATCTGGTGCACTTAGCGGCTTTATGGGCGGTGTTGCAGGTGGCGGGCTTACCAGCATGGTGGCTAGCAAGAAAGGAAGAAAAGTAGGCAAAAGTGCGTTAAAAGTTGGGGCGCTAGCTGCTGTCGGCGGGCTGGCTTGGAAAGCATATCAAAGCTATTCGGCTAATAAAGGCGCGCAAATGGCGGGTCAGCCACATCCAGGACATGGACAAGCGGCTACCGGCAACAGTTATGCTGCGCAACCGGCTTCAGGCAATACATATACCGCTCAACCGCATGCGGCGCAATTTGATTTTAGACCAGCGGCGCTGCCACAAAAAGCCTTCGAAGAAGTAGTTGAAGAAGAAAATGAGCAAGGGCAGTTAATCTTAATGAGGGCGATGATTGCAGCGGCGCATGCAGATGGGCATATTGATGAAGCTGAACGCCAAAGGATTTTTGCACAAGTAGATACCATGGACTTATCTGTTCAAGAAAAAGCCATGTTGTTTGATGAGCTGCGTAAGCCTTTAAGTTTGCCAGAGATTGTCCAACAAGTGCCCAACGCGCAAACCGGCATTGAAGTGTATGCCGCAAGTGCCAGTGCTATCGATATCAACGACCCTACCTCTGTTGCTTTTTTACAGTCGTTATCTCAGCAGTTATGCATTCCTACTGAGTTAGTAGAGAGTATTCATCAGCAATTGGCGCAGTACTAAACCTTTCGATTAATCTTAATGAACAAGATGCGCGTAAACGGCAGCATCTTGTTTTACTTTGGCGGAAATTTTATGAAAAAAATCAAACTGACTATGCTTGCAGCGACTCTATTTATCGCTAGTTGCGTCTCCTGGGTCTTCGCAAAAAGCCCATTTAACGATATGCCAGAGGGTGTCTATTCCCTCGATTTGACTCATGCGAGCGTTGTATGGAAGGTCTCTCACCTCGGTCTTTCAGACTATGTTGCGCGTTTTGCAGATTTTGATGCTAGCATCGATTTTGACCCAGCCAATGTTGAAAACAGCAAGATCACAGCAAGCATTAATCCGATGTCGATTCAAACGGCGTACCCTAACGCTGCAGAAAAAGACTTCAATATGGTTCTGGCAACCGAGTCAGGATGGTTCAATGCGGGCAAGTTTGCGTCGATTGACTTTGTGTCTACCAATATTGAAATGCAGTCTGACACCACTGCCATCATGGAAGGTAACCTAACATTTTTAGGGACGACGCTACCTGTCACATTAGATGTAACATTTAATGGCGCAATGCAAAGACAACCTTTCAGCGGCAAGCCAACGATGGGCTTCTCTGCAACCACGACAATCGAGCGCTCTAAATGGGGTATGACGAAATTTGTCCCTAATATTGGCGACGATGTCGAAGTCATGATTGAAGGTGAGTTTTTTAAAGCTGATTAATAAAATGTATCCTTATACTCGATATCATGGGCTAAGCATATTTTTGCATTGGGCCATCGCACTTGGCTTGATATTTATGGTCGGCTCTGGCGTGTACATGGTGAACTTTGAGATGCCAAAGGCAGATCAATTTCAGCTGTTTCAAACCCACAAAGCGGCAGGCGTGATCATGCTATGGGCCATTGTGTTGCGCATACTTACTCGCTGGTTAAGCAAGCAACCTCCTATGCCTGAGGCCTTTACTGCTAAAGAAAAAGCCCTCGCAAAAGCAGGGCATATTGCATTATACACCGCCTTAATTGCTATGCCGCTCACGGGTTGGTTAATGGTCTCAGCAAGCCCGTTTGGTTTGCCAACCTTTGTATTTACCGATGCAATTAAGTGGCCTCATATCCCTTTTGTGGAGCGCAACAAAACCATTGAAAGCATTGCTAGGAATATGCATTGGGTTATTGCTAGTGGCTTAGTGTTAATGATTATCGGTCATATCGGCGCCGTCGTTATGCACAAGAAAAAACAAGGTATTTCCCTTATCCAAAGAATGTGGTGGAGTAAGTCTTCTTGAAATATATAAACAAAACAGCCGTTGTGATTGCGCTACTTGTCGCTCCATTTATTACTTTGTCGCAGATTAAGGTGTCAAATGCAGACGGAACCGTGGGGTTTAGCGGTAAACACGCAGGTATGACATTTTCAGGTGAGTTTCTTAAGTGGAATGCGCAACTGTTATTACCTCCTGCATCAAATGCTTATGTCAATGCAGAGTTTGATTTGCGCAGCGCAGAAACCGGAGACAGCACATACGACGATACCTTGCCCGAAGGCGACTGGTTTGATGTGGATAATCATCCTCAAGGCACCTTTGTAAGTGAAGAGGTGACACAAACAAGTGAGGGCTATCAAGTCTCTGGAAAATTGTCGTTGCGAGGTAAAGCGCTACCTGTGAGTTTCTTACTACAAGAAGACGGCGGGCGATTAACATCACAATTTAAGATTGACCGCTTGAGCTATGGTATCGGTTTTGAGTCTGATCCTGACGCAGACTGGGTCAGCAAATACATTGAACTAACGTTAGATATTCCAAAACAGTAGCTTTACGTACTGAATATGCGCGCCCAGAATTGCGGGCGCGCTGATAAAAATGTTTAAACTAACGCGGATACTCAGCAGGGGCGCTTGGCGCTACCGTAGTGTTTTTGATGAACTCTCGAAGGTCTTGATTCGATAATTCTAAATCTTGGCGACGTAAGTACATCATATGACCACTTCTATACCCTTTAAAACTCAAACGCTCCTTCATTTTTCCACTTGGGTCTAGTTGCCACATCGTGTACTTTGCATCAAAGTAATTAGTCGCACCATCATAATAACCCGCCTGTATCAGCACGTTTAAATACGGGTTTTGCGCCATCGCAAGACGAAGGTTTTCACCAGTATTATCATTGGTGCGATCCCAAGGACGTACCGGTCCGAACATATTGTATTTAATATCGGTTTTATAGTTTAGCTCTTCTCTTAAGTAGTAGTTAATCGCAGGGGTAAATGAGTGTAACCAAGAGGTAAGCTCTGCCCAATAGTCAGGTGAATCACCGGTCTCTTTTTTGTCTATGCCTAAATAACGGCTATCGAGTCGCCCAATGGTCTTACCTTCATCTCTTAACAGTTCTTTCCAGAAAAACTGGGTACTAATATCCATGTTGCTTTGTGCAACGGCCTGCTCACTTAAGCCTGAAAAACGCGCAACATTCGCAATGACCGATTGTTTTTCTTCAGCGTCGATAAAGGCGCCCTTAGCCAGAGCGGGTAGGTAACTATCTATGGTGTAGCGCTCAACTTCATCTAATACCTCGTATAGGTCTTTGGCTTGTAAGTCGGCAGGTAGCTTTTGGTGATGCCAAGCGGTTGCAGCGAAATACGGTAATCTATTGGCTGCTTTTACAGGGCCTTGGCGGTCAATGCCTATATCTGTAGGAGAGACTAATACCACGCCGTTGAGATACATCCACTGATTGTTTTGCAGCGCTAAGGCCAAGCCCGATACGCGATTGGTTCCATAACTTTCGCCAATTAAATATTTTGGCGAGCGCCATTTGTTAAAACGCGTTACAAAGGTATTTAACCACTCTGCGAGATAGCGAATATCGGCATTCACACCAAAAAACATATCTTGTTGTTGTTCTTTAGATGGCATCTTGCCTTCTGCGTCTTTCAGGACTCTGCTATATGCGGTATTCACCGGGTTTACAAATACGATGTCAGCGACATCTAAGACAGAATAAGGGTTGGTTTGAACGCCATATGGTTGAACCGGGTAGCCTTCATCATCAATGTTTAAAATACGCGGGCCGGTGTATGCTACATGCATCCAAACGGACGCTGAACCTGGACCTCCATTAAAGGAAATGAGCAATGGCCGAACTTCGTCAGACTTAACATCAGTGCGCTGGTAGAAAGTATAAAACAACGTTGCTACCGCTTCGCCTTGCTCGTCCCATACGGGCTGTGTGCCAGTGGTCGCAGAGTAACTTACGCGCTCACCGTTTATCTGTGTTTTGTGCTCTGTGACTACCGCAGATTCAACTTCAATCTGACGGTTAAACTCCTGCGCGTTTGCAATTAGCGTAACACTCATCATCAGCATCGCGAGAGAGCGTATCGAGTATTTGGTTAAACTCAACATGGTATAGTAGGCCTCTTATCATTGGTATGTGGCATATTCTTTAATACTGTAACGCAAATCTTAAGGTATTGGCTAATCTTTCATGCCCGCGGCAATACCCATAAAACTTGCTCACAGCAAATTAGACTGCTGGGGCACAGGAAATGGCGGTAAGTCTGCGATATGCATATTGTTTGCATGACGCTGAACTGATTGGTGCAGGGCAAGTGCATAAGATGGGCAGTAAAAATTGTTGGGGCAATGGATGCTAATGAATGGCTCGATGTCATGCTGCAAGTAATTCACCACCATTTTTCCCCGCTGCTCAATAAACAGCTGGTTATCAGGGGAGTCTGGATGCAGCACCAACCTCACAAAAGCACGTTTATTATACACTTTTGGTGAAACCGGCACGTTGGGCTTTTCATGTTTGGCTTGCACAACATCTGGATGACTTTGATCGCCACGATATAAAGGGCGACTGTCTAATACTACGCGATTAGCTTGATAAGTATCTAATACTGCTTGCAGGTTATCATTTTCGTTAAAAAAGTCGGGGTGGCGAACTTCTACGGCAGCGTTCAGATGTGAGGGAAGCTTTTGTAAGATGGCGTCGATAAAACCGACGCTGCTTGGACTAATCTTCGCTGGAAAGACTAACAGCAATGGACCTAAATGCGCTTGGAGTGGAGAAATGCGATTGATGAAAGTGTCTAATAGGTCCCAATCTGGTTGCGCTGCATGGGTAATGGTTTGCGGAAGCTTAAAACAGATTTTACAGTCGTATGGGGCCAGCGATTCTTGCCAAGTCGCCACTTTTTCTTCAGTGGGAAGTTGATAGAAGGTGGTGTTACCTTCTACCATATTAAACACGCTTGCATAACTCGCTAAACTGCTAGGCTTATCGCTAAAGTACTTGTTTTTCCAACCTGAAAAGGCCCAAGCGGGCAGCCCTAGTCGATATGGAAGCGTGTTGTGTATCATATTTAAAAGCGAAGCCAGTGACTGGCTAAACACCCTAAACCAAGGTTAGGATGCTGTTAGCCTTTTAGTTCTTTCACAATATTCTGCACCACTCTTGGTCCACCAGCAACAATGCCGTTTGAGCTTCCAGGGGCTTTAAGTTCTGCATAAAGTGGGTCGTTGTTACCCGCATAGTCGGTAATTAAGCCACCTGATTCTTTGACGAGCAATTCGCCCGCGGCCATATCCCATGAGCGCAAGCCTTTTTCCCAATAGCCATCGTAACGACCCGCCGCAACATACGCTAAATCAAGGGCTGCTGAGCCTGAGCGTCTTACGTCACCGGCTTTTGCGAATATACGGCCAAATTGACCAATGGCTTCGTCGTAGCGCGCTCTGTCTCTAAATGGAAATGCCGTCGCAAGAATGGTGCCCGATAAGTCTTTGGTTTTTGAAGTACGAATGCGGTAGCCGTTTAACTGTGCACCGCCGCCTTTGCTTGCAGCAAAAAGCTCACCGCGAATAGGGTCAAACACAACCGCTTGGTCGAGCTTGCCTTTGTGCAAAAGCGCGATGCTGACTGCAAAGTGAGGAATGCCTTGAATAAAGTTAGTCGTACCGTCGAGGGGGTCGATTACCCAGGTAAATTCTGGGTTTTTCTCAATGCTCCCACCTTCTTCACATATAAACGAGTGATCAGGATAGGCTTGCTGGATTTTGTCAATAATTGTGGCTTCGGCTTCCTTATCAATTTTCGTAACAAAATCATTTATTCCTTTTTGTTCGATGTTGAGTTCGTCGCGGTTTTCAAAACCACGAGCAATAACTGAGCCTGCAGAGCGCGCGGCGCGCACGGCGATGTTTAGCATATGATGCATAGAGTCCACCAAATATTGACAAATTGTAAAAAGAACGGTTAAAAACGCGCGAAGTGTATCAGACCTAGTTATCACATGCTATATTATGCGCCGATTTTTACTTGCCGCCGCATGAATAAAGGCAGAATCAAAAAGGAAGGGTAAGCATGCTTGATGCCATTCGCATCGTCTTGGTCAACACCTCACATACTGGCAACATTGGCTCTGCTGCGCGAGCAATGAAAACGATGGGGCTCTCATCGTTATATTTGGTCGACCCAGTATCGCCGCCTGACGGCAAGTCCAGTGCATTAGCCGCTGGCGCTGGTGATGTTCTAGCAAACGCTGTCACGGTCAATACGCTAGAAGAAGCGATTGAGGGCTGTGGCTTAGTGGTGGGCACTTCGGCACGTTCTAGAACTTTGTCTTGGCCGATGTTAACGGCAAGGGAGTGCGGTCATAAACTTACCGATGAGGCGAAGCAATATCCTGTCGCACTGGTATTTGGGCGAGAAAACAACGGCCTTTCTAATCATGAGCTGCAGTTGTGCAACTATCATGTGTGTATCGATGCCAACCCAGAGTACAGCTCATTAAATTTAGCGGCAGCGGTGCAAACACTATGTTATGAAGTGCGCATGAGTCATTTAGAAAAGCTGAATGCGCCTTATGTTGAGCCGGCAGAGCAAGAATACCCCTTAGCAGAAGACCTTGGGCGATTTTATAAGCATCTTGAATCAACCTTAGAAAATACAGGTTTCATTCGCAAAAACCATCCAGGTGTGGTGATGATTAAACTGCAAAGAATGTTCAATCGCGCGCGTCTAGAATCTCAAGAACTCAATATTTTACGCGGCATTTTAGCGTCTATCGATAAGCAATCTAATAAATAGCCTGTTTGATACCATCACGAGGAAAACTATGTTTTCAAGAATGAAAGAAGATATTGAAAGTGTATTTCATCGCGACCCTGCGGCGCGCAATGGGTTTGAGGTACTATTCAACTATCCGGGTTTACATGCTATCTGGATTCATCGACTCAGTCATAAGCTTTGGACATTAAAGCTTGGCTTTCTTGCACGCGTAATTTCCAACATAAGCCGTTTTTTGACGGGTATCGAAATACACCCAGGCGCTAAACTCGGACGCCGTGTTTTTATCGATCATGGCATGGGCGTAGTTATCGGCGAAACCGCAGTTGTGGGCGATGACGTGACGCTTTATCATTCTGTTACCCTAGGCGGCACAAGCTGGAATGCAGGGAAAAGGCATCCTACCTTACAAAAAGGCGCCGTTATTGGTGCTGGTGCAAAAATTCTAGGGCCTATTACGATTGGTGAAAATGCGCGAGTGGGCTCTAACTCTGTGGTGGTCAATAACGTGCCAGATAACGCAACGTGTGTGGGTATTCCTGGACGTGTGATCCTTGCAAAACAAGGCGCTTCTGGTGCGCAGCAAAACGGTAAGAGGCAGGCTATTGCTAAAAAATACGGCTTTGATGCCTACGCAATCTCCGACGATAACCCAGATCCTGTCGCCAATGCGCTTGGTTTGATGTTAGAGCACGTGCATTTAATGGATACCAAAGTAGAAGAGATGTGCAAAGTGATTCAAAGTTTGGGTGGAGACGTATGTACCGACTCTTTGCCGAAATTAAAGGCTGAAGATTTTGAAGGAACAGGTATATCCCCAGTTCTAAAAAAAGAGGCTGCCGAGGCATTCGACCCGCATATTTAGGGATGTATTGTGCATTAACCGACTAAGTTACGACGATGTTATTGATGCAGTGCTTGATAAATTCAGCCAAGAACTTAGACTTCAGTTAGTAAGATCGCCTAAACCTTAAAGCAGAGCAATAGATGAGCAAACCTCAACTACCTATATATCTCGATTACTCCTCCACTACACCCGTAGACCCGCGTGTGGCCGAGAAGATGATGAGGTGTTTAACCCGTGAAGGGGTTTTTGGTAACCCTGCTTCTCGTTCTCATAAGTTTGGATGGGTCGCTGAAGAGGCGGTAGATGTTGCCCGTAATCAAATTGCAGATTTGGTGAATGCCGACCCTCGTGAAATTGTCTTCACGTCGGGTGCTACAGAGTCAAATAACCTTGCGATTAAAGGTGCCGCACACTCATATAAAGACCGCGGTAAGCACATTATTACCCTTAAAACTGAGCACAAAGCTGTGTTAGACACTATGCGTCAGCTTGAGCATGAAGGTTTTGATGTGACGTATATGCAGATAGAGCCTAATGGTCTGGTCGATTTAAACAAATTACAAGAACAAATGCGGGATGATACGATTGTTGTCAGTATCATGCATGTCAATAACGAGATTGGCGTGATCCAAGATATTGCAAGCATTGGTGAGATCTGCCGCCAACGCAACATTATCTTTCATGTCGATGCTGCCCAGAGCACAGGTAAAGTCGCTATTGATCTGCAAACAATGAAAGTGGATTTGATGTCGTTTTCAGGTCATAAAACCTATGGTCCTAAAGGTATTGGTGCGCTTTACGTGCGTCGTAAGCCACGTGTTCGTATCGAGGCTCAAATGCACGGTGGTGGTCATGAGCGAGGAATGCGAGCAGGTACCCTAGCTACCCATCAAATTGTAGGATTAGGTGAGGCATTTCGCCTAGCCAAAGAAGAAATGGCCGAAGAAAATGAGCGCATCAGGATATTGCGCGACCTTCTTTGGAGTGGCATAAAAGATATGGAAGAAGTGTACCTAAACGGCGACTTCAATCAGCGTGTTGTGCACAATCTTAATGTTAGTTTTAACTATGTGGAAGGTGAGACATTAATGATGGCGCTAAAAGATTTAGCGGTATCAACCGGGTCTGCGTGCACATCTGCGAGTCTGGAACCATCTTACGTGCTAAGCGCGTTAGGTATTAGCGATGATCTTGCGCATAGCTCAATCCGTTTCAGTGTTGGTCGCTTTACGACCAAAGAAGAGATTGAATATGCAGTAGCGGTTATTCAAAGTGCAATAACAAAGCTGCGAGAAGTATCTGTAAGTTGGCAAAGTTACCAACAGGGTCGAGACGCAGCGTCTGTTTAATAGCATCGCTTTAAAACCGGTATAAATAATGCTGATTTGTGGGTTGAACGCCTAAAATCTTCCATCAATTACGCTTGTGAGCAATATTAATACAAATTTGATTGGGATTTTGTGTTGAAAGTGCATATAATCGCGCGCTCGGGTAAAACCAATCTTTAAACATTAATAAATATAGGAATTGATCATGGCTTTAGAACGCACTTTTTCAATTATCAAACCTGATGCAGTAGCGAAAAATGCAATCGGTGCCATTTACAACCGTTTCGAAAGCGCAGGCTTGCGCATCGTTGCTTCTAAAATGGTCCATTTAAGCAGAGAAAAGGCAGAAGGCTTTTATGCAGAGCATAAAGAGCGTCCTTTCTTTGGTGCCTTGGTCGATTTTATGACCTCTGGACCGGTAATGGTACAAGTATTAGAAGGCGACAACGCGGTAGTAAAAAATCGTGAAATCATGGGCGCAACTAACCCTGCTGAAGCGGCCGCTGGTACTTTACGTTCTGATTACGCGGAATCTATTGATGAAAACGCTGTGCACGGTTCAGATGCTCCTGAATCAGCAGCACGTGAAATCGCATACTTCTTCTCTGATGAAGAGATTTGCCCACGTACTCGTTAATCAATAAATACTGTTATACTAAGGGAGCTATTAGCTCCCTTTTTTTGCATTAGTAACCCATTGTAATAATAGAAATAGGCACGAAAAAATGACTCAGGTAAATACTGCTCAAGCGACGTCGAAGGCTTCAGGTAAAAAGGTCAATTTATTGAACTTTAATCGCGCAGGTTTACGAGATTATTTTGCTTCTATTGGCGAGAAGCCTTTTCGTGCTGACCAACTCATGAAGTGGATTTACCAAGCCGGTGAATCTGACTTTGAAAAAATGACGAATATCAATAAAGCGCTTCGTGTAAAACTCCAAGAAAACTGCGAGATTCGAGCGCCTGAGATATCTGAGTATCAACAAGCAACCGATGGCACTATTAAGTTCGCGATTATTCTCGATGGTGGTCAAGAAGTAGAAACGGTGTGGATCCCAGAAACGGATAGAGCAACCCTTTGTGTATCCTCTCAAGTTGGCTGCGCATTAGAGTGCACTTTTTGTTCGACCGCGCAGCAAGGTTTTAATCGCAACCTCACGGTCGCCGAAATTATCGGTCAAGTGTGGCGAGTGGCTACCTTCATCGGATTGTCTAAAGATACCTCACAGCGCCCCATCACCAATGTAGTGATGATGGGAATGGGCGAGCCTTTGCTAAACCTCAAAAACGTTGTGCCAGCAATGGATATTATGATGGATGACTTTGGTTTTGGGCTGTCAAAACGTCGCGTTACCTTATCAACCTCTGGCGTTGTGCCTGCCTTGGATATGCTAGGTGATCAAATAGATGTTGCTCTTGCAATTTCATTGCATGCAGCAGACAACACTTTGCGTGATGAGATTGTACCGGTAAATAAAAAGTACCCAATAGAAGAGTTTTTAGCGGGTGTACGCAGATATCTTGCCAAATCAAAAGCCAATCAAGGCAAAGTTACCGTTGAGTATGTGATGTTAAGTCATATAAATGACAGTACTGACCAAGCACATGAGCTTGCAAAGGTGCTAAAAGATACCCCTAGCAAAATTAATTTGATTCCTTTTAACCCTTACCCAGGCTCTCCATATACTTGCTCAAGCAACTCTCGAATTGATCGATTTGCGAAAGTGCTAATGAACTATGGCTTTACAGTGGTGGTCAGAAAAACACGTGGGGATGATATCGATGCCGCTTGCGGTCAATTGGTCGGAGACGTGGTGGATAGAACCAAACGGTTGCTGAAAAAACAAATCCACGGTGAAGCTATCTCCGTAAAGATGGCGCAGTAATACATATAAGTGGAACGAATATTGCTAAACGATGAGTAGTCAGTTGCTAATCGCTTGCTAATCAACATCAATTAATGCCCTGTTGATAGCAAAAAAGAAAAAGGAGCGATATTAAATGTTAAGAGCCCTCATTTGCGGCCTAATGGTAATCACTTTGTCAGCATGTGTGTCAGAACCTAGAGATCCTTCATTTGGAAGGCCTGGATCATTTGACCCGGTTGAAGCCGCCAAAACTCGCGTTAGCCTTGGTCTAACATATCTTCAGAACGGCAACTTTACACAAGCAAAATTTAACTTAGATAGGGCATTAGAATTTGCACCTCGCGATGGCCAAGCCCATTTCGCGATGGCATTTTACTATCAACAGGTTGGTGAAGTAGCCCGCGCAGAAGAGAGTTATGAAAAAGCGCTCGACTTTTCTAATAACGACCCCGATGTATTAAATAGTTATGGCGCGTTTTTGTGTCAGCTAGGCCAATACGACAAGGCGAAGGACTATTTTTTACGCGCTGTGAATGATAGAAACTACGTATCTAGCGCTGAGACCTATGAAAACTTAGCTATTTGTAGCACGAGCCAAGGGAAGCGAGAAGAAGCTATTGCCTTTTTCAACAGCGCATTAAACCATCAGCCAACGCGCTCCGATAGTCTGTTTTTACTGACACAACTTTACGTTGAAGATGCAAATTGGGAAGAGGCGAAAAAGACGCTGTTTAAATACGAGCGTACCTCGCCAATCTCGGCCGAGACCTTATATTTTCAGTATCAGATTGCTCAAGGTATGAATGACACTAAAACCGCAGTTGGTTATGGTGAAATTCTTAAGTCCATGTATCCAGACCATCCAAATACAAAAGCTTACTTGACTTCAATGGGCAAGTTTAAGCCAGCGGCAAATGTTACCCGTAAAACGCGTCAAGTTTCGCCGCCGGTGCAAACTTTAGCCGAGCAACCGGTAGAAAATGTTGCTAAAAACAGCATAACGCTTATTGATACAACCCCGAATACTGTTGAATCAAGCAATCCAGAATTACCAGTAGCCGCGCCAACCGGAGTGGTTGCAACTAACTCGACTGCTACCGCTAATGCAGCAGATATTGCTGAGACAACAACCGATGCAACCTTGGCCGCTGCTGCTGAGGCAACCGCTGCGTTGGTTTCACAAGCGACGCAAGGCGCAGAAGAGCTTGAACAGACGTCACAAGACAATGAACAGGCACAAACGTCAGTGGATATTGCTAAAACTGAAGTGGCAGATGACGTCACGCCAGCACTTGCACCCGATGCATCAGCAGAAATTGAAGAACTCGCTAATCAGAATATGACAAAAATGGATGATGACGTAAGCATGGTTGTTGAAGCAAGCGATGATGCTATCGAAGCCACTGAGTCTGAAATACTTGCACAAACCGATGAGCTAACGGATGAAGTGCAAACGATAGCTGACGACGTTGTTACGGTTGAGCAAGAAAATACTCAAGTCGCTGAAGCAGGTTCACAAGTTATCGCACAGACAGACGTTTTGGATGACGCTGCGCCTCAAGAGGCAGTTGATACGTTTACACCCAGTGAATCTGAAACGCTTGCAGTGGTGGATGAACTGCCTGATGCATATGCATCGGATAATACAATTGAAAGAAGTGTTACAGAAGTGACTGATGCTACATCTGAGACCATTGAAGATACAAGCGCGCTAGTTGACGATGCCGCTCAAGAGCTAACAGACACACTAATGCAAGCGCCTGAAACTGAGATGCTAGCCGAGATTAATGAAGGCGCTGAACAAAGTGCGTCTGAGATAGCAAGTTCAGCAACTATCCTTGAAGACGAAGCCTCAGAAGTTGCCGCTGAAGTGACTGAGGATGCAGAGTCATTAGTTGATGCTGTCGAATCGGAGGTGATTGAGGCTACTGCACAAACCGAAGTACTAGTTGAAGCAAGTGTTTCAGACGCTGCAGATGACATGGCGGCGCTAGAGCAGCAAACAGATGATGCATTGGCGAATGCCCTTAACAGTAACCCAGTGCAAGCGATTGAAAATGACGAAGAGGGCGACGTGGATGCACAGCTTTCCCAAGCGCTCGCTTCATTAGAAAGTGCTGTTGATTCGACGACGGTCGCAAGCTCTGATTCTGATGAAATGCCCAGTGAAGTCGCTGAGGAAATAACTGAGGATACTTCAACAAACGAAGACGGTTTTCATGTAGTATTACCGAAAGAAAATTTGTATCGTATTTCGCTGAAATATAATGTAAAAATGAACTCACTACTAGAATGGAACAATTTAACCGATGCTTCTGACATCAAAAAAGGTTCCAGATTAAGGGTGAAGGCACCGGATAATAATGACAAATAAAGAAAGCCCACCAATCGCTGAAGGTAAAACCGAAAAGCCTACACTTGGTAATATGTTGCGCGAAGCGCGTGAAAAGCAAGGGATGACGCAACAACAGGTTGCTAGCAAACTGCGCTTGCGCGTTAGCAGTGTGCAAGCGCTAGAGACCGATAGCGTGGAAAAAGGTGTATCAATCACTTTTTCTAAAGGTTATGTAAGACTTTATGGCAAGCTTTTGGGCTTGCAAGTAGAGCCGCTGTTAAGAGCCTTTGAGCAGTTGCATGCTGAAAATGAGCAACCCGCAAAACTACAAAGTTTTTCTCGTAGGGTTGCACGTGAAGCGAATGATTCTAGGTGGAATATGGTCACCTATGTCATTGTCGCTTTGGTGATTGGTTCAGTGGTCCTGTGGTGGCTCGACCAATCTGATTTTTCGTTCACCTCAGCCATTAATGCTAACAATGCTCAGGTGGCGGCGCAGCCCGATGTGAGCGATTCCGATAGTCAAACGAATGAGGTGGCGTTAACGGCCGTCGATCTACAAGATGATGCAGAGCTTAATGACACTGAGGTTGATGCTAATCTTGACGACGCATCAGAGCAAATAAGCAGCGCTCAACAAGTGTTAGAAGACGACGTACGAAGCAATATAGCATCACCTATCACTGAGAGCACATCAATACAGCAACCAGATGAGCAAGTATTACAAGAACAAGCTGTATCGGCTGAAATCACCGAAACGGCGGAAACGGTTGCTCCTCGCGCATTGCAATATTCACCATTTGACACATCATTGCCATTTAAGGTGAACGAAGATGGTACGGTGGACATGGTGTTCACATTCTCAGATGATTGCTGGGTGAGTGTTAAAGATGCAAATGGCGAAGTCGTTGCCATTGGCGTAAAAGTAAAAGGACGAGTCATGGAAGTCTCTGGATTGCCTCCACTAGAAGTGATCTTAGGCGCACCAGGCGCCGTTGATATAGATTTTGGTGGTGAGCAGATAGACATGAGTCAATTCCCGGTTACCCGGACTGCGAACTTCCAGTTGCCCTTACAAGGTGAGTAATGTTTGCTGAAAACCCTATAATAAGAAGAAAATCTACACGAATAAACGTAGGCACTGTGCCAATTGGTGACGGTGCTCCTATTGCCGTTCAGTCAATGACCAATACCGATACCAATGACGTTGCAGCGACAGTTGCCCAAATAAAGCGCATTCAGGCCGTCGGTGGTGACATTGTGCGTGTATCTGTGCCCACGATGGACGCTGCTGAAGCGTTCAAGCAAATTCGCCAACAGGTGGATATTCCGTTGGTAGCCGATATCCACTTCGATTATAGAATAGCCCTCAAAGTGGCTGAGTATGGTGTGGATTGCTTGCGCATTAATCCGGGCAATATTGGCAACATGGAGCGCGTAAAGTCAGTTGTTGACTGTGCTAAAGATAAAGGGATTCCCATTCGTATTGGTGTTAATGGCGGCTCTCTTGAACGCGATCTACAAGAAAAGTATGGTGAGCCCACTCCTGAAGCGCTGGTTGAATCGGCCATGCGTCATGTAGACATCCTCGATAAACTTAATTTTCATCAGTTCAAAGTATCTGTAAAAGCGTCGGACGTATTTCTTGCCGTTGGCGCATATCGATTGTTAGCGAAACAAATTGAACAGCCTTTGCATCTAGGCATTACCGAAGCAGGCGGTTTGCGCTCTGGTTCGGTGAAAAGCTCTGTTGGTTTAGGTATGCTTTTGGCTGAAGGCATTGGCGACACCATTCGTATTTCTCTGGCAGCAGACCCTGTAGAGGAAATTAAGGTCGGTTTTGATATTCTTAAATCACTTCGCATTCGCTCAAGAGGCATTAACTTTATTGCCTGCCCAAGCTGCTCACGGCAAGAGTTCGACGTTATCGCTACGGTAAATGCATTGGAACAGCGTCTTGAAGATATTATTACACCGCTCGATGTATCCATCATAGGCTGTGTGGTGAATGGGCCAGGCGAGGCAGAAGTATCTGATGTTGGTCTAACCGGCGCGCGCAATATGAGCGGATATTACTTAGATGGTAAGCGTCAACGCGAACGTTTGAGTAACGATGACTTAGTCGATCAGCTTGAAAAGCGCATTCGCGCCAAAGCGAATTTGAAGGCCAGTATGCTTGATGAGAACAAACGAATTGATGTCCAGCAGCTTTCAGATAGCCCCGAAACGCTAAAATAAGCCGTAAATAACACTTCTACAATTTACCCAGCGCGACAAAATCCTTATAATGTCGCGCTTTGAACTATCATCGCGAGCAAACAGTGGCTAAAACAATTCAAGCAATTCGAGGTATGAATGACTGCCTACCCAACGAAGTGGGTGCGTGGCAATTAGTCGAGCGTCACCTTCGCGAGTTAGCGCAAAGTTATCAATATCATGAAATTCGCACCCCCGTGGTCGAGAGCACTGACCTTTTCAAGCGTTCTATAGGTGAAGTGACGGACATCGTTGAGAAAGAGATGTACACCTTTGACGATCGCAATGGAGATAGCTTAAGCCTCAGACCCGAAGGTACCGCTTGTTGTGTGCGCGCCGGCAATGAGCATGGCCTGTTGTACAACCAGCAGCAAAGGTTGTGGTATATGGGCCCTATGTTTCGTCATGAACGTCCGCAAAAGGGGCGGTATCGTCAGTTTCATCAATTTGGTGCAGAGGCTTATGGTTTTGAAGGCCCTGATATTGATGTAGAGCTAATTATGATGGGTGCCAGATTGTGGAAAGCCTTTGGTATTCAAGACAAAGTTGAGCTACAAATCAATTCTCTAGGCAGCGGTGAAGCACGTGCAGCTTACAAAGAAAAGCTGATTGCGTTTTTACTTACCGTTGAAGAGCAATTAGACGAAGACTCTAAGCGCAGACTGCACACTAACCCTCTTCGAGTGCTTGATTCTAAAAACCCCGATACTCAGCGCGCTATAGCAGATGCGCCGCGCCTAATTGATCACCTCGATGAAGCATCAAAAATACATTTTGATAAAGTATGTGCTCAGTTAACGGCACTTGGCGTGTCGTTTGTGGTCAATCCATCGTTAGTACGCGGCCTAGATTATTACAATCGCACCGTGTTTGAATGGGTCACGGACATGCTTGGGGCGCAGGGCACTATATGTGCGGGCGGTCGTTATGATGGCCTCGTTGAACAGCTAGGTGGGAAGGCAAGCCCGGCCATTGGATTTGCTATGGGGATTGAAAGACTAGTGTTGTTGATTGAAGCCACGCAAGATACTCAGTTACTCAACACCGCGCCGGACGTCTTCATTACCGCCCTTGGTGAAATTAGTCAGACGCCTGCGATGTTATTAGCCGAAAAGGTAAGAGACGCTCACCCATCCTTGCGAGTGCTGATGCACTGCGGTGGCGGTAATATGAAAAAACAAATGAAGAAAGCCGGGGGCTCTGGCGCAAAGCTAGCCATTATTATTGGTGAAGC
Organism: Glaciecola sp. XM2; assembly: GCF_018595715.1. Classification (GTDB taxonomy): domain Bacteria; phylum Pseudomonadota; class Gammaproteobacteria; order Enterobacterales; family Alteromonadaceae; genus Glaciecola. The sequence continues at coordinate 113,190 of NZ_JAHEOJ010000028.1, read as the reverse complement.
AGAAATAGAACAAAAAATGTATGGCGTAAAGTATCTTCAAGAAGATAAGCCTCAGCAGCAATTTAGTGAAGTAGATTTAATTAAGTTATTGAGTCAAATGAACTAGCCTACGGGCCAAGCTATGCTCAATATTGATGGCAACATTTAACGCGAGATTGAACAAGATCGCGCACCGTAAATAGGATATACTCTGCGCACAAAAACGCAGACCTACGCGTATTATATAGAGGACAAAATGGAACGCTTTGAAACAGAAGAACAGCAAATTGAAGCTATCAAGGGTTTTTGGAAAGAAAACGGCATGGTCATTGTGCTTGGCGCTTTGCTTGGTTTAGGTGGCCTTTGGGGATGGCGTGCATATAACGATAACGTTATTTCATCAAAAGAAGCAGCGTCGTCTGCTTACACTGCGAGTATTGAGCAATTTGTCGAGTCGGAAGAAATTGACGCGCTAAGCGCCTTCGTTAACGAAAATGAAGGTACAGGTTATGCGCCTCTTGCATCGATGATTGTTGCTCAACAGGCAATTGATAAGTCTGATTATGAAACGGCTATTAAATATTTAACTATAGCCGCATCCGACAAGGGCGAAGTAGCTGACGTTGCAAAATTGCGTTTAGCGGCAGTGCATCTTGAAGTTGGAGAGTTTTCAAAAGCACTTGTACAACTTGATGCAGTGACTTCTGCTTCATTCGAAGACCAAGTTCAAGAGCTCAAGGGTGACGTTTTGTATGCTCAAGGTGAGTTTGACCAAGCCAAAGAGGCATATAACCTTGCTTTATTGGAACTTCCTAACGATGCGAACATCAAAATGAAACTCGATAACATCGCATTTGCGAAAACGCAGGCAGTGAGCGCTAATAGTGAACAATAGTATAAAAGTCCTTGGACTTATTTTTTTGTTGAGCGGATGCTCAACTATGTCTGGTTGGTTTAGTGATGACGAAGAGCAGGCAATTAGAGACTTGCCTGACATCCAAATGGAGTTTGTCACGCAGGTCAACTGGGATGAAGATGTGGGCGATGGCATTCAAAATTTCTTTTCTCGACTGTCTCCAGCAATAGATAACGGCAAAATTTTCGCCGCAGACAGGAACGGCACCGTTGTTGCTTTTTCTCCAGACGACGGTGATGTCATCTGGGAGGTTGATCTCGGGTTGCCTAGCAACAAAAGTAATTTGTGGAACGGTTATGGCCTGTTTGCCGGTTCTCTGCCTGCAAAAATCGCGGGTGGACTAACCACTGCATATGATTCTGTACTGCTAGGTACTGAAAACGGTGAAGTGATCGCGCTGAATCAAGAAGATGGCAGCATCAAATGGCGCACACAAGTACCCAGTGAAGTGCTTGCAGCGCCTGCTGCAGATTCTGGTGTGGTCGTGGTGAACACTGTTGCCGGTATTCTGATGGGTTTAGATGCCCAGACCGGTGAAATACTATGGCGTAACGAATCAGATGTCCCTCCGCTTACCTTACGCGGTGTATCAGCGCCAAGTGCCGCAAATGGCGGCGCAATTGTGGGCTTAGCAACAGGGCGTTTGCAAGTCAGCATTATCGACTCTGGTTTGACTGCATGGGAACAAGTGATAGCCAAACCAACAGGCGCTACTGAACTAGAGCGTATTGTTGATGTTGACAGCAAGCCGCTCGTATTTGGCGGCACCGTATTTGTAATCAGCTATGGTGGCTCCTTATCGGCGGTAGAGCTACGAACAGGTCAGGTTATATGGACGAGAGACTATGCCGCTTTTCGCAGCGTAACCATTGCGGGAAATCGCTTGTTTGTAACAGATAATGATTCGACTTTGTATGCTATCGATCGTCGTAATGGTGTTGAGTTATGGTCATCGAATGCGTTAAGAGCTCGCAACCTTACTGAAGCGACACCGGTGGGTGATTATATCGTAACAGGTGATAAGTTCGGCTTCCTACATTGGTTTACACAAGATGAAGGTAAGTATGTATCGAGGCTTGAAGTTGGTGATGATGATCTCGATGAAGGGATTTACGCTGCGCCTGTGTACCAAGATGGTTTGTTGGTTGTGCAATTAAGAAACGGCAACGTAAGCTTAATTTCAACGCCATAATAAACGAACGCTATTTGCAAATAAAAAACGTCAATGGCGATGCTATTGGCGTTTTTTATCCTTTATATATTCAAGTTTATGGGCTGGCAATACACCGTGCGGTGTTTACAGCCACAAGAGGTTCATTATGTTACCGGTAATCGCGCTTGTTGGGCGCCCAAATGTTGGTAAGTCGACATTATTTAATCGTTTGACTCACACCCGCGATGCCTTAGTGGCAGATTTTCCTGGGTTAACTCGCGACCGAAAATACGGCCAAGCCAAGTATGAACAACGTCAGTTTATTGTAGTAGACACCGGCGGCATTACTGGCGACGAAGAGGGCATCGACGCTGCTATGGCGCAGCAGTCTTTGATGGCAATAGACGAAGCCGACGTAGTGCTATTTATGGTAGATGCACGCGCTGGTCTAACGCCCGCTGATATCGGAATCGCCGAACACCTTAGAAAGCAAGATAAAACCATTTACGTTGTTGCAAACAAAGTTGATGGGATAGACGCAGACAGTGAGAGCGCCGACTTTTACGCACTCGGTTTTGAGATGCTCTTTCAAATTGCCGCCTCACAAGGTCGCGGTGTATCAAACATGCTCAACGAAGTGCTTGAGCCTATTTCTCTTGCCTTCCCTGATATGCAAATTGCTGATGAAGAAGGGTTAGAAGAAGAAGATGCTGAGGCCAAGCTTGCACGTCTGCAGGCATCACCAATCAAACTAGCGATTGTGGGCAAGCCTAATGTTGGCAAGTCTACTTTAACCAATCGTATCCTAGGGGAAGAACGAGTCGTCGTTTATGATTTACCAGGAACTACTCGAGACAGTATTTTCATCCCCATGCAGCGTGATGAACGCGAATATATCTTGATTGATACCGCAGGTGTTAGAAAACGCAAAAAGATTTCTGAAGCGATAGAGAAGTTTTCTATTGTTAAAACTTTACAAGCCATTGAAGAAGCCAATGTAGTACTTTTAGTGATTGATGCTCGCGAAGGTATCGCCGATCAAGATTTGAGTTTGCTCGGTTTTATCCTGAATTCTGGGCGCTCTTTAGTGCTAGCAGTTAACAAATGGGATGGTTTAAGCAACGATGCCAAAGATGAAATTAAGCGTGAGTTAGATAGGCGCCTAGGCTTTGTGGATTTTGCACGCTTACATTTTATTTCTGCGCTTCATGGAAGTGGCGTTGGACACTTGTTTGAATCGGTACAAGAAGCCTACAACTGTGCCACTCAGCGCATAAATACCGCCATGCTCACGCAAATCATGGAAATGGCACAAGCGGACCATCAGCCACCCTTGGTGCGAGGCCGCAGAGTGAAAATGAAGTATGCTCACGCCGGCGGCTACAATCCACCGGTAATCGTCATTCACGGAAATCAAGTGCAAGACTTGGCAGACTCATATAAGCGTTATTTAATGAATTACTATCGTAAGTCATTGAAAATAATGGGAACACCGATAAAAATTGAGTTTAGAGAAGGCGCAAACCCGTTTGAAGGAAAGCAAAACAAGCTCACTATATCCCAAGAACGAAAGCGCAAGCGTTTAATGTCTTTTCATAAAGCGAAAAAATAAAAACGATTAATTAGGCGCAGGTTCTACTTTGAACCTGTGTTTTGTTTTAAATTTCAGAATCAACCAAGCCACCCTTCATAAAACTGTCATTCTATCGCCAACGTAGCTTCATGTATTTACCTACAAATTGATCCCTGCGTTACATTGCTACCAATCTAGTGCGATATTTACTTTCGTAAAAGTGTCGTAAAAATGTAAACAATTGGTCACAAATCCATCAGCAAACTGTCACAGATATCCGACAGCATATTGAGTGGTTTTAAACTCACTCAAATAATAAGGGTATCTAATGATGTCGAACAAAAAGAAGTTGCTGTTGGCGATGACTAGTGTGCTAACACTAAGTTTGTCTGGTTGTTTTTTAGAAGGTGACGATGGTTCACAAGGGCCTGCAGGACCTGCGGGACCTGCTGGTGCAGTCGGTGCCCCAGGCGCTGATGGCGCAGACGGACAAGACGCCCCCAACTCTCTCAGCGCAACTTTAATAGGACGAGCGGTGCTCAACCCGAGTGACCCAGAAGGTGCAGCTGAAATTGTCGCGTACCAAGCAAGTAAGGGTTGGGTATATGCGGTAAACAGTTCTGCCGACCCGGTAGTGGTTGAAATTTTAGACATCAATAGCTTAAGCCCAGAAGCCTTGACCCCAGATGCAGAAGGCGTAGTAGATAATACCAATGTAACATCAGCGATCACTTTAGATGTGAACACATCAAGCGGTTTAACCGGTGATGCCAATAGCATCGCGTTTGACAATAACAACGAAGTATTGGCCGTGGCGGTTGCCGCTGAAAATACAGGCGATCGCGGTAGCGTTGCATTTTATGATGTTTCTGGTGCGCAACCGGTATTTATCAAAAACGTTGAAGTTGGCTTTTTACCAGATAGCGTAGCGTTTACTCATGATGGCACAAAAGCAGTCGTTGCAAATGAAGGCGAGCCTGCTGGCGATTATAGCGTTGACCCTGAAGGATCAATCTCGATCATTGAATTAACCGACGGCGTGCCGGCTGATGATGACATCGAACTTACGCTAGAAGGTTTGGATCGAGCAGCGTTGGAAGCGCAAGGTGCAGTATTTGCCAATCCAGATGGCAGAACAATTAACGGAAATCTTTACACTGCCTCTGTAGAAAAGGACTTGGAGCCAGAATTTGTAGGGATCAGCGAAGACGACACGCTAGCGTTTGTATCTATCCAAGAAAACAATGCGCTTGCGATTGTCGATTTAACGACCAATACACTTTCCAACGTTATCGGCCTTGGCTTTAAAGACTGGGGAAGCTTAACGCTCGACGCGTCTGACAGAGACAGTGGCGTCAACTTCAGAAGTTATCCTGGGCTCTATGGCATTTATATGGCTGATACTGTCGATAGCTATACATGGAATGGCGCTAATTTTATTGTTACGGCAAATGAAGGTGATGGTCGCGAATACTTCTTTGACGCAGCAGACGAAGCAACGTGTACTGCAAACGGCGGATTAGATTTCGACGAAGATGATGGATGTTTAGCATTTATAGACGAAATTCGAGTCGAAGATCTCACCCTTGGTGCTAACTTCGATTACGTCAATAATGACGATAACGATATTGGTCGATTGCTGGTAACTACCTTCCTCGGTGCAGATGATGATTCAACCGATGGTTCAGGTACTTACAGCGAATTGTATACATACGGCGCACGCTCTTTCACCATATGGGATACAAACGGCTTGGTCGTGTTTGACTCTGGCGACGATATGGAACGTGTCACTGCTGCAATTTATGGACCTGCGTTTAACAACAACAACGATGAAAATGAAGGTGACACTCGCTCAGATGCCAAAGGCCCAGAGCCAGAAGCCTTAACTATCGGTAAAATCGATGGCAGGAATTATGCATTTGTTGGATTAGAGCGTATGGGCGGAGTCATGGCGTACGATATCACTAACCCTTACAACGTTGAGTTTGTTGGATTCTTCAACAATCGCGGTGTGGTCGAAGGCGCGGATATCACCGGCGATCTTGCACCAGAAGGCATGAGCTTTATAGAAGCAGCCGACAGCCCAACGGGTGAAGCACTGCTGGTAATTGGCAATGAAATCTCCGGTAGCGTATCTATCTGGGAAATAACCGTACCCTAACCAAGTATGAAGAGTAAAAAAAGGCGCTTCAGAAGCGCCTTTTTCATAACGTTTCTCGCTAATCGCTGGTCGACTAACGTAATGGCATAGCCTTTTACAACCCCCAGTAAGCATGTACATAAGGCCGATACGCAAAGTTTAGGCTTTCTTTTGCCATTTCGTTTGAAAGCTTATGTACTTTCTGTCATAACTAACACATAACACAAGGTAACGTGTCGTTACTCAATAAATGAAAGGAAAAGTCCATGGGATTATTAGATGCAATGCTTGGCAATGCCAGCGAGGTAGATGTTACAGAGGTTGCTGAAGAGTTGGCGCCGGTGCTAAGCAACAACGAAAGCGTACTTCAAGCATACAAAATGGTGAGAGATTTGTATGTGTTCACGTCACACCGTCTGATGTTCATCGACAAGCAAGGGGTTACCGGTAAAAAAATCGACTACCTAAGTATCCCTTACAAATCGATTACTACATTCAACGTTCAAACTGCCGGACGTTTTGACACCGATTGTGAATTGAGTATATGGGTGTCGGGCCGCTCCGATGCGATAAAAGTTGAGATTGCTGCTAAGTTGGCAACCGATGTGCAAAAATCGCTGGCGAATGCGCTTTTTAGTTAAACACATCATGAATGTTAGCGACTAAGAGGAAGCGCAAAACAATCGCTAACATTTGAGAAGACTTTCTCAAATATTGCCCTTTATACACTCCCTCTATTTCACAGGGGTGGATGATAAGTTAAAGGGCTGTTGTAGAAGCTTTATGTAGTCTACCGTAGCATCTATATCAAGCCCATAAGTACCCACAAGTCGACCTTGATCATATCCCTGATTATTTAAAATGTAACCATTACCCGCCATGGTATACGTTTTTAAGTCCTCAAGGGGTAGCCCATCAATCTGGATTTGTCCCATTTCGTCAATCTTTACATTCTGACTGTAAAAGTGGCGTTCAACCAGCAAGCTTTTAAGTTGCGCCCCGGTATATTCCCTGACCACCAGAGGGTTGTTAAAAGGCTGAATAGCAAAAAGTTGGCCCCATGTAACTTCGCCCTCGACTAGGTCAGCTCTTACTCCACCCCTATTCATGATGGCTAAGTCAGCCTTAAGGGCAAAACGGTGAGAGTCAGCGATGAACTGTCCGAGATCGTTTTCGGTCGCAACGGCGAGATAGTCTCCAACGCGCTTGTTAGTTAACGACTGTGCGTAATTAATAGAAGCCTGCTTTAGCGTTGTAATCTCCGCCAATAGGTCTTTTGCTTTAGCGTCTAAGCTAAGGTTGGCATCCGCTTCTGTCATTACTACCTTTGCATTTGCTTGCACAATATCACCGCTTTGCTTGTTTAGCGTAATGGTAATATCAGAATAAGCGCGCCCACTTGAAAACGCTTGAGTGACTAAGAATTGTTTACCGTTTGTGTTGCTAACGTACGCGTTTGTAAAGCGATGTGAATGCCCAGTTACCAGTACATCCACCGCGTCGGGCAATGCTTGTACAAAACGCCCAAATCGGCTGTCTAAATCGATACCCGAGCTTTGTTTAGTATCACCTGCATAATAATCATCAGCGGTGCCATCATGCACAATCACAACAAGAGCTTGTACATTTTGGCTTTGCAATTCATTCACATATTTAGCGACGGTGCTAGCTTGGTTTTCAAAGCGTAAGTCGTCAACAATGCCCGGCACGACGAGTTCAGGGGTAATATCTAAGGTGATCCCAATAAACCCAATGGGCACTCCGTTTACAGTATGTACTACATAGGGTGGCAAAATAGCTTGGTTGTTTTGTTTATCGATTACATTGGCGCCCAAAGTGATGTAATTAGCGCCTTGCCATTGCGGGTGAATAAATGGGCCATCGGCATGGTTTCCGCCCTCGAGCAGGCGCTTCATCTCTTCGCTGCCCTCATCAAACTCATGGTTACCTGCAGCGCCAATGATTTCACACGGGTTTGCAACTAGCGATTGGCAATAATTGTTAAACAGGTTCAAAAAATCGATAGCCGGTTCGTCTTGCAATAACGCCGATTCTGCAGGGCTTGCGCCAACATGGTCTCCCGCGTGCAGGATAAAGCTGTGTTCGGTGGTATTGCCTATTGCATGCAGCAAGTGCCTTGAAAGCTGATACATGCCACCGTGATTTTCAAGCTGAGAGATTTGGCCATGAAAGTCGTTTATACCTAGTAGTTGCACCGTGAATTGCTCGCTGTTTGAATCTGTCCTGTGAGCCACCGAATTGCTTTGTTCAGGAGAATAGGCGCAGGAGGACACTGCTACGAGTAAGCTACAGACTAAAGAAATTCGAATTAAAGGAAGTGTAGGAAAAAGCATGAAGAGCAGGGTCCTTTGTTGTGATTGCGTGTTCGCATAGAGCTATTTGTAATCATAACAAAATCGATGAAATACGCACCTGTTCTATGCAATGCGTGAGTAACAACAAACAGTCTATGTATGATGCTAAGTATTAAAAATTTATCGTCTAGGTAAGATTATCTAAAGTCAGTTCGCACAGCTAGACTATTACTCGACCCTTATAGCAAGGCTTATCGTAGTGGTTAATTGCGAGCACATATTTATACGGGGGCGTCTGATTCATCTATTTGTGGCGTACTTGGAGATCGTTAGCTCACTTTCACGAATGATTAGTATCATGTAATCTATGGAAAGGGATGTGATTTGCTTAGGGGCGCAACCAGTGGGATTGTCTAACCCCTTTAACATTCACGGCTTTAGTCTAAGATAAAGATGCATGGAGCAAATAAAATGAAATACGTAGTTACCTTATTAATATCCATTGGGATCGCTTTTTATGCGGGGTTTTATACGCATAAAAATATCGCTGTTAAAGGTGAGCCAGAGATGTTTCTGGTGGATAAAACGCCGACCGATATACAAAAGCCTTCGTTGAATACAGCAGAGAGTGTAGAGCCGATTCAACTCAATATGCCTTCGAGGTCTGACAATAACGCTGAGCAAGAACCGGCCTTATCAACTCAAGCCTTGTTTGAAAAAGTTCAGGGTTACATAGACGTATCCCCAGAGCAAATGTCGTTTAGTGAGCTGGTGGCATTCTATAATCTAGTCGATGACTTATCAGAAGATGACTTATTATCACTTCTTGATATTTACATGGCTAGAGATCTTGAATCTGATTCGTTGGCAATCACAACTATGTTTAATAAATACTTGGAGCTTAATCAACGTGCAGCATTAGATTTTGCGGCCTACGAAGTAGCGAATCAGGAGATGCAAATGCGCTTGGTAGGCGTCGCACTCATGGCGATGGCCAAAGACAATGCAGTTGCCGCATTGGATTACATTCAACAATTTGAAAATAGTAATTGGTCCTCCGATAAAGCACAGAGTTTCCACAGCATTTTTTTAGGGTTAACACTCAATGAGTTAGCAAAGCAAAACCTACCTTTAGCGGCCGATAAATTAAAGCAATTTGAACAAAGCGGTCGAGACATAATGAGCCTTGTTGGCGGTATTGCCAGATCATTAACCGACAAGCAACAATTTGCAGACTTTCTTTTTATGACGGAAAATATCGATAACAAGCAAGTTGCAGACACTATTATAAGAACATGGACACATTCAAATGCAGAAGAAGCAAGTGATTGGTTGGTAAACCAATACCAGGGCGATAGGTCTGAAGAGTTAAGAGAAACACTCATAAGCTCATGGGCGTTCAGAGATGCAAAAAGCGCGGCGAATTGGGTTTTGGCTACATCTACGAGGGACAATTTAACAGCGGAAGTGAAAGACCTTGTACGTGCATGGAGCTATGATGACCCAGAGGAGGCGTTAGATTGGTTTAGTCGACAAGATGAAGCCATATATAACCAGGGTAGCTTTAAGGAATTCATTACAGGTGCAAGTTACAACCATCCAGATTTTGCTGCAAAATACTTAAGCTACTTATCCGACGACGCATCTAAAGCGTCTGTATCTGTGAGGATTTATAATAGTTTTAAACGCCAAAGTGACAGCAAAGCGCAGGCGTTTTTAGATAGCTCACCTTACAAAGACAAAATTATTGAGCGCGCGCGAAACTAGCTTAACGAAGTGTTTGTAATAGATAATAGCATGAGACTTTAGAGCATTGGCTCTCACATTGTTTTAACGAGGTACAGTATGACGGTTACAAGATTATGGTCGTTTGTCGTTTGGATTCCTCTAACGCTATTAATTTTTGCATTTTATAATGTTGATTATATGTATGCAGTTCTTTTTGCGTCAGCTCTTAGTTGTGGATTGCTGGTTGGTAACGTAAATAAGAACGATGATGATCTAAAAAAGAAGTATGAAGAATTAAATCGCAAATTCGATGAATTACAGCGAGCTGTGGAAGATTTACAAAAACATTAATCTGCCCTTCTGTATGTAGAAACGTTAAGTTGCAGTTTATGTTTTGAGGGCAATGTTGTTTATAAAGGCGCAATACATTTGGATACATGTAAAGTGAGTATAAGGAAAAAACAGCAAACTTAGATAAATAGCCGACATGGTTGCCGACTTGGGAATACATCATACTGTGCACAGTGAGCTAACTAATGCTGCTTAGAAGCCATATATTAACACTCCAAATGGCTGTTTGACGTTCTATCGCAATAATGGAAGAGGCGTCCACGAATGTTACGCTCTCGTCTATTAATTTAGTAAGGCTTACAATAGCTTATCAATGAAAATACTTTTACTGACGCATCGACTGCATAAACGAAGACTCTTGCGGCACTTTGATTTGTGCCACAGATTCATTCACTAAACTTAACATCATACCTTTGGGCAGGTTACCTGTTAGCTTCACAAACTTATCGTTTTGTGTGAATAAAAACTGAGTGCTGTACACAGGGTCGATTTGAGTCTCAAGTGCGACTTCCATTGCCAAACCTGAAATAGGTCCTGATGCTGAAGCAAGCTCAGTGGTTTGAATTTCAGAAATAAGGTAATCACTCATTTGAGCTTGTTCAATCAGTGTTTGAATTTGCGTACGCTCTATCTGCATTTCAGCTGATAAGCTTTCTTCAAGGTTTTTGTCTGGGTGAGTAAATGGAGATACTGGATACACAGAAACATCCACAACCGCATCTGCAAAATCTGGGTGTAGGTAGCGAGTTATGCTGCCTTGGAGTGGGTCATGGTAAAGCGCGGTTTGACTGCGCACAAAATCACCGATTGTTTCAGGTAGCTGCAGTTGGTTTTGGTAATCACTGGCGCCGATAATTTTGTATATGCGCTCGGCACTGAATACTTCATTTTCTTGAACGCTAGAAACCCACTGATTTAGCACGGCTGTGGCGGTTGCATCTAATGTGTCTGAATGCGGCACTTTTAGATTGAAGTCGTCGACCGGAATGCCGCGCCAGCTTGTGGTCATCTCTAATACGAGGGCCTTCTCGCCGCGCTGGGTGTCTGTTTCAATCAGCGCGCTACTTACGAGTAATTCATATTCAGAGAGGTTTAACGCCTCATGCACATCCATACTCATCGGATGCTTATTTAAGATGTTGCTAAGCGTTGCGGCATCAAGCACATTTAGTGTGCAGGATTTGGTTTCACATTCGCTGATCACTTCGTCGCTTAATTGGGCTGCATAAACAGGCCAACTTTGCTCATCTTGAGAATAAGAAAGTGCTGAAAAAGAGAGGGCTACGCCCATACAAGCGATAGAGATTTTGCGAGAGAAATCCGTAAATACCATTATAACTACGTCCAATGTAAATCGACAAAAAATGATAGACTAAGAATAACATTGGGCTAAATTCCAAACAACGAATACAATTTCTTAAAAATCAGCCGTCTAGGCCTTATCGTCGCCTTTTACCTCAATAACGTGTGACAAAATCTCGCCATCTGTCAATTTTGTGACGATCGTATCCTTAGCCGATACTTGTTCAATGCTGCGTACAATTTTCTGCTCATGATATGAGATACTATAGCCCCGTGAAAGCGTAGCGAGAGGACTTACTGATTGCAGTAAATTCGCTTGTGCGGCTAGCGCATTACTGCGCTTTTCAATGAGGTTTGTTTGTTGCTTTATCATCGTCTGCTTGAGCTGTTTTAAGCGTACTTGTTGTTCTTCGAGCATAGCGGTTGGGTTTTGTTTACTCAAATATACTTGAGCGTGTTTTGCGCGCTGCTCAGACTCATGCATTGACACTTTCATTGCACGTTTTAAATTCGCGAGTAAATCAGTTAGTGCCGTCTGCTGTCGCAAAATAGCGGTTTGCGGGTGACTGTTTGCCAGTCTTTTTTGCAGGCCGTTGAGCATGGTTTGTTGCTTGTTGATGTTATTTGCAGGGCTTAGTCCTGCCAGCCTTGCCATAACAATATCAACACTTTGTGCAAGACCGCGATAACGTTGATTCATGGCTAATGTCATTCTTTGGCGCAATTGCTCAACGGAGCGTTTTAACACCTGTGCATCTTGACTGATGGTCTCGGCTGCTGCGCTCGGTGTAGGTGCTCTAGCATCTGCCACAAAATCAGCAATCGTCACGTCAACCTCATGTCCTACGGCGGAAACAATCGGTAAGTCTGAGGCAAATATAGCTCGTGCAACAGCCTCCTCGTTAAATGGCCATAAATCTTCTAGCGAGCCGCCACCTCTACCCACAATTAATACATCTACTTCATTGCGTGCATTAGCGACTTCTATTTGTTTAACAATTGAGCCAGCCGCTTGTTCACCTTGTACCATCGATGGGTAGATAATGACTTCAATGGCGGGGTTGCGTCTAGCAAGTACGTGCAAAATGTCGTGCACTGCTGCACCAGTAGGGGAGGTGACAAGGCCTAATCGGGTAACGCTGGCAGGAACAGGGCGTTTGCGGCCTTGCTCAAATAATCCCTCGCTTTGCAGCTTGGCTTTTAAGGCTTCAAAGGCAAGCTTGAGTTGCCCGACGCCCTCTGGCTCAATATGTTGAGCAATTAACTGATAATCGCCGCGCGGCTCGTAAAGGCTTATATTCGCCTTAACAACCACCTTATCTCCCGCTTTAGGCAAAAAGCCCGCGCGCTGGTTTGCACCGCGAAACATCGCGGTTTTTACCTGCGCTTGGCTATCTTTTAAAGTGAAGTACCAATGCCCCGACGATGCAGCAACAAAATTACTCACTTCGCCGGTCACCCAAACCAGTCCAATTTCGCTCTCAAGCACGCGTTTTGCAAAGCGATTGAGCTTGCTAACGCTTAAAATACTAACTTGATTGGGAGTGGCAAACATAAACACCTAAATTTGTTCAACGATTTTGGTAATTGTAGTTTACCCAAGTATAAAAAAACACTACAATTGCACCGCAATTAAGCCACTACTCACATAGGTAAAATTGCATGCTCCGCATCGAAAAAGAAGCTTTCACCTTCGACGACGTATTATTGGTGCCTGGGCACTCCACTGTGTTGCCTCACACTGCCAACTTATCTACTCGTCTGACCCGAAATATCAAACTGAATATGCCAATGATGTCGGCGGCCATGGATACCGTGACAGAAGCTCCCCTTGCTATTGCATTGGCGCAAGAGGGTGGAATTGGGTTTATTCACAAAAATATGAGTGCAAAAGCGCAAGCTGAGCATGTGTTACGTGTTAAGAAGTACGAAAGTGGCGTAGTACAAGACCCAGTAACCGTAAAAGAAGATGCCACCATTGGTGACACCAAGGCACTTAGTAAGCAGTTAGGCTACAGCGGCTTTCCGGTAGTTGATGATGAAAACAACTTAATTGGTTTGGTGACCGGTCGTGATTTACGTTTTGAAAACCGTCTTGACCAACCCATTAGTAAAGTGATGACGCCAAAAGAAAAGCTCGTTACAGTCACCGCGGATGAAAGCCCCGACCATGTAATGCATCTGATGCACGAATATCGCATTGAAAAAATCTTAGTAGTCGATGATGCCTTCAGACTCACTGGGTTAATCACCGTTAAAGACTTCCAAAAAGCAAAAAGCAAACCCAATGCCTGTAAGGACTCAAAAGGCCGTTTGCGTGTTGGCGCGGCGGTGAGCGTTGGGCCTGGTACCGACGAGCGCATTCGTTTATTGGTAGAAGCCGGTGTAGACGTATTGCTGATTGATACTTCTCATGGTCACTCACAAGGCGTAATTGACCGTGTTAAAGCAGTTAGAAAAGAGTATCCAAATATCGACTTAATCGCCGGTAATGTCGCCACAGGCGCCGGCGCAAAAGCCTTAGTAGATGCTGGTGTTGATGCGGTGAAAGTAGGTATTGGCCCAGGTTCAATTTGTACCACTCGCATTGTCACTGGCTGTGGCGTACCACAAATTACGGCGATTTCAGACGCCGTAGACGCTGTAGATGGCCTTGGTATTCCAATTATTGCAGATGGCGGCATTCGCTTTTCGGGTGATATAGCCAAAGCCCTAGCGGCAGGCGCAAGTTCGGTAATGGTAGGCAGTATGTTTGCTGGAACCGAAGAAGCACCCGGTGAAGTAGAGCTTTACCAAGGGCGTTACTATAAATCGTATCGCGGAATGGGCTCTTTGGGCGCAATGAACCAAAGCAATGGCTCATCTGATCGTTACTTCCAAGACAGCAGCAACGTTGAAAAGCTGGTGCCAGAAGGTATTGAAGGGCGCGTCGCTTATAAAGGGCCTATTGCGAACATCATTCATCAGCAGTTAGGTGGCTTACGCTCAGCGATGGGACTCACAGGATGCGGCACGATAGAGTCACTGCGCACTGAATCTAAATTTGTAAGAGTCACTTCAGCGGGCATGGGCGAGTCACATGTGCACGATGTGAGCATTACCAAAGAAGCACCAAACTACCGCTTAGGGTAGTAACAATATTGTACCTTTTAGCTTTATTACCCTATAGGTTATGCCAATGTAGACTGGCGTAACCTTCTTTTATATTAGGAATACAAATGTCGGCGAATATTCACAGTCAAAAGATTTTAATTTTAGATTTTGGATCTCAATACACCCAGTTAATTGCCCGACGCGTGCGTGAAATAGGCGTGTATTGTGAGCTTTGGGCGTGGGATGTGAGCGAAAAGCAAATCCGCAACTTCGCGCCCGACGGCATTATTCTATCGGGTGGCCCTGAGTCGGTGCCAGAAGCTAACTCTCCGCGCGCGCCGCAGTATGTGTTTAACGCCGGTGTGCCGGTGTTAGGCATTTGTTATGGCATGCAAACCATGGCGCATCAGCTTGGCGGCAAGGTACAAGGCTCAGACATGCGTGAGTTTGGCTATGCACAAGTTGAGTTACTCAGCGCTACCGCTTTGTTCGATAAAATTGAAGACGAGATAAGCGCAAACGGCAATGCCTTGCTCGACGTGTGGATGAGTCATGGCGACAAGGTCAGCGATGTTCCACCAGGTTTTACGACGATTGCTCAAACCCCTAGTTGTCCTCATGCAGCTATGGTAAATGTTGATAAACAATTTTACGGCGTGCAATTTCACCCAGAAGTTACTCATACCAAGCAAGGCATGCGCATGCTTGAGCATTTTGTGATGCAAATATGTGGGTGTGAAAAGTTATGGACCGCTGGCGCGATTATTGAAGACGCAGTGGCTCGCATCAAAAAGCAGGTAGGCGACGACGAAGTCATACTGGGCTTATCTGGCGGTGTTGACTCATCGGTGACTGCCATGTTGCTGCATCAGGCAATTGGCAAACAGCTTACATGCGTGTTTGTCGACAACGGTTTGCTGCGTTTAGACGAGGGCAAGCAGGTCATGGAAATGTTTGGTGACCATTTTGGCCTCAACATCATTAAAGTAGATGCAGAAACACGCTTTTTAGACGCGCTTGCGGGCGAGTCAGATCCTGAGAAAAAACGTAAAATCATTGGTAATGAATTTGTGTACGTTTTTGACGAAGAGTCGAACAAACTTGAAAATGCAAAATGGCTAGCTCAAGGCACGATTTACCCAGATGTGATTGAGTCTGCGGGCTCTGCAACCGGCAAGGCGCATGTTATAAAGTCTCACCATAACGTGGGTGGCTTGCCTGAAAATATGAAAATGGGACTCGTAGAGCCACTACGTGAGTTGTTTAAAGATGAAGTGCGCAAGATAGGTCTCGAGCTTGGTCTGCCCTACGATATGCTCTATCGTCATCCCTTCCCAGGGCCTGGCTTAGGTGTACGGGTGCTAGGCGAAATCAAAAAAGAATACTGCGACTTGTTGCGCCGCGCCGATGCTATTTTTATCGAAGAGCTGCACAAGGCCGATTTGTATCATAAGGTTAGCCAAGCATTTACCGTATTTTTACCCGTGCGCTCTGTGGGAGTGATGGGTGATATGCGTAAGTACGATTGGGTAGTGTCGATTCGAGCCGTTGAAACCATTGATTTTATGACAGCGCGCTGGGCTCATTTGCCTTATGAGTTTTTAGGTAAGGTCTCTAATCGCATCATCAATGAAGTTAACGGTATTTCTCGCGTGGTTTATGATATTTCTGGCAAACCGCCAGCGACTATTGAGTGGGAATAAGCTAGGCGTCATGATGGCGGATAAGCGCGTGAGTGACATCACTCTACGGGAAGCTAACCTAAGCGATATGGAAGCTTTGTTGCTCTGGCGTAATGATGCATTGACCAGAGCAATGTCTATAGACACCCGCGAATTAGACTTACCAACCCATCAACAGTGGTTTACGCAAGCGCTCAACAATGAGCGCTTTTACATTTTAATAGCCGAGCTTGCTGCAAATGATGAGCGTCTGGGAATGGTAAGATTCGACCTAGAGGCTGACCTAAGCAAAGCTAAAATTTCCATCAATTTATCTTCACAGTCCCGCGGAAAGGGCTATGCAAGTCGCTGCCTAACAGAAGCAATTGAACTGTTTAAAAAACGCTATCGACAATGTGACGCTATACTTGCCCAAATCAAAACCAATAATATAGGCAGTATTCGCAGTTTTGAGCAGGTGGGGTTTTGTTTGGACGCGACTCAAGATAATCAAGATGAACAAAGTGATAAGTTGCTTAGTTATTATTTAAATCTAGGAAATGAGTATGAGTAAGTCAGAAATACAATTGCATGAGCTTGTGAAAAACAAAGCAGAGCATGTCGATTTCTTGTTTCATCTGCTCACCGAGCGCCAGCATAGTATTAGCCACACCAGTATGCCGAACTTTGAAGAACATCAGCAGTTTATTGATAATCACCCTTACCGTGCATGGCTACTAGTGAAGCAAAACGGCGCCTATATTGGCAGTGTATACTTACAAACCGATAACTCTATTGGCATCAACTTCTTGCCAGAATACTATGGAGCAATTGGCGCTGTGGTGCAGTTATTGCAGTCTCAATTCACGCCATTGCCGGCATTAAAATCTGTGCGCAACGCTAAATTTCATGTGCATGTTCCCGCTGCCGATAAAGAGCTTGAAAAAGCCCTTGAAGCGCTTGATGCAAACAAGCTGCAAACCACCTATTTGTTAAAAGAGGTTTAACTTATGCTACGCCCCGTTACCATTGCTGGTAGAGAAATTTCTCAGTTTATGCCGCCGTATGTGATTGCTGAAATTTCAGCAAATCATAACGGTGATATTGAGCGGGCTAAGCAATCGATTACCGCCGCCAAAAAAGCAGGTGCTAGCGCGGTCAAAATTCAAACCTACACGCCAGATACAATGACCATAGATGTCGATAAAGACGACTTCAAAATTACCGAAGGTTTATGGGCGGGCTATAATTTGTATCAGCTTTATGGCGAAGCATATACGCCTTTCGAATGGCATGCTGAGTTATTTGAGCACGCTAAAGCGGTGGGCATTACTTTGTTTTCCTCCCCTTTTGATGAAAGCGCCGTTGACCTATTGACGCAACTCGATGCACCGGCTTTTAAAGTGGCTTCATTTGAGCTTGTAGATATTCCGCTCATTCGCTACATCGCCAAACAAGGCAAGCCTATGCTCATGTCTACCGGCATGGCTTCTCACGACGAAATTGCTGAAGCGTTAGAGGCTGCAAGAAGTGCAGGCTGTAATGACATAGCACTGTTTCACTGTATTAGCAGCTATCCAGCACCACTTGCACAAGCAGACTTAAAGAGCATCATTACGCTGCGTGATAAATTTCATGTTCAGGTTGGTCTGTCGGACCATACGCTAGGTAATTTAGCATCTGTGGTTGCGACCTCACTTGGCGCTAGCGTGATTGAAAAGCACTTCACTTTGAGCAGAGCAGATAAAGGGCCTGACAGTGAGTTTTCCATCGAGCCCGATGAACTCAAAGAGCTCATTACCGCCACCGAAGAAGCCTTTAGCAGTTTAGGTGCGGGCGAAGAAAAACGCGCTGAAGCAGAAGGGCAAAACGCAAGGTTCAGACGCTCTTTGTACTTTGTAAAGCCACTGCAAAAGGGCGAAGTGATTACTCAGGATCATGTCAGACGCATCAGACCTGGCTTTGGTCTAGCACCCAAGTACTTGGATGATATTTTGGGTAAAACGGTTACTGCCGATATGTCACCCGGAGATAGAGTTTCTTGGGATGTGGTTGTTAAATAACTGCTGCCTCTGCAATCAACTCTGTTCGCTTACCTATGCTGGTCAACCAATATTGGGTTGCCGTCGGGGTCGGTCATTATAAAGTTAGCTGGGCCTTTATTGTTTTCTCCAATCGGCTTCCCGCAATCGATGCCTTCGTTGCTTAACATTTTTTGTAAGTAACGTACGTCAATATAATCGTCGATGTTTTGGGCATTGTGATCCCAACCGGGGTTGAATGTGATGGTGTTTTTTTCAAGCATTCCCTCAAACAAACCAATTACTTGGTTGTTCTTATCTTTCATGATTAGCCATTTTTGATCCAAGTGGCCCGCCATTTGACTAAACCCAAGTTTTTCATAAAACACTTTAGACACTTCAATATCAGACACTTTTAAACTTAGAGACAATAAACCTAATACCATGATAATACTCACTAATGTAATGATTTTTATGACATCAACATAGCAGATTGAATAATAAAGGCAAACCACTCATGCAATAGATATTGGTATTTTGAGTAGGCTGAATCTAGCTAGATATTTCAAATGTTTGGAGTGTTTGAGTAATGCGGCAATTGGTGGGACATAGTATTGATCAAACCTAAAGCTGTTATTGTCAGTGCTACATATGCCGGCAAAGACATTTATTTAGTTTGTTTTTACCATATTGCTGATTACCCTACTAAACTGGAAATTCCAGAAACCAACCTGAAAAAACTCATCAACAATAGAACTGGCCTGCGGTTAATTATTTAATAAATAGTAAGTTGGTTCATGTACGACAACATTTATAAAGGAAGCTAGGCATAGCAATTGAGTTAAGGAAGGTTTTGAAGCTACATGTAAAACAAAAACCAATAAAAAACCCGCCTAAAGCGGGTTTTATGAACATAGACTGTTTTTACTTTTGGCGTCTGGAGAAACCTAAGCCAACTAACCCGAGTCCTAACAATGATAACGCCGCTGGTGTTGAAACAGCGGTAAGTGTCACATCATCAAGTAACATACCAATATTATCGCCACCTGCACCTTCAAATGATATGGAAGTGGTTGTCGCTGTAAGAACAGTAAAGGTTTCGGTATAAAGTTGGAACGGGTCATTTTTATTTAAGCTGTAAGTGTTACTAAACAAGCTACCCATGTCTACTAGCACTTCAACGCCTTCAGTCGCGCCATTTCTTCTATTGCCCGCAAGCTCAAAACTTAAAGTGTAGGTACCAGGGGCTAAGTTTAGGGCTATAGAAGTCATTTTACCCGCATCGCCAGTTGAACCATCCATATCAATATACAAGCCATTACCTGCTAAAAAATCATAATAGCCATTCCCAATCAAATCGACTGTGCCGTCACTGGTAGTCCAATTTGCAAACCTTGTATAATTTAAAACTCCGTTGCCGCCATTCTCAGCATCAAAATTGTCTTGAAAAATGACGGATGCATTGGCATTAACAGATGCCATTAAAACCAGTGTTGCCGCAAAAAGGTACTTGGTGAGCTTCATTAGTTGTATCCCTATAGTTTGTAAGCATTAGCAATGTGTTGCGCTTTGTAACACACTGCAAATTTTGCACCAGGTTAATTTATATAAAAATAACAATGAGTTAATAATTCATGCTGGGTAAGTTGTAAATTTTTCTGACACATGCACTATTTTACAAAAACCTCAACTCAACCCCCAAACTAATCCTTTGCAAGTGGCGGTTATAATCAATCAAAGAATCGCCGTAGCCGTTGAAGTATTGCAATAGCAAATCGTATCTGTCGTTGATGGGGTAGGTTAGGTTCAGTTCTATGCCGCTTCTATTGTCTTTTAGCGATAGATTGTTGCGAATACGCGCAAACAGATTAATCTCACCAAAATTTTGTACAAAGCCAAATTCTGCACGGCCATAAAAGTCTAAGATATCGGGGTTGTCATCACCGGTTGGGTCGAGTTGGTCAGTTTTGTCGTCTTCGGGTAGGCGATACCATGTTTTTAGGTAATAAAGAGAATCGGCATCACTAAACAATGCAGACGCTGTTATACGATTCCAGCTTCTTGATTTTAGCCCGTCTTGCCCGTTCGACATGTGGTTAAAGCCAATTTGAGCGCCGTTGAACCTAAAACCCATGACATTCCAGTTAGGCGACCATTGATAAAAAACTTCAGGCTCGTAGTTGGTTTCTCTAAACGGTTTAGACGCCTCTGAGTTATAGACCTGCCAAAATGACGTTGAGGTAAAGCCAAAAAATACACCGTTGTTTTCTTCTTCTTGGAGATAAAGCGGTAGTTGCACACTTATCTGAAATTTTGCTTCGTATCTATCGACGTTTGCATCATTCAACCCATCCACGGTAGTGGTGTTGGCTGATGTAGTATAGCTCACTGGCAGCAAGTAGTTTTTGCGATGTTGGGTAATGGCAAAGGGGTTGCGGTTTGCTTCAGAGTCACCCTCTTGTTTGGCATCTAACAGTGAGGGGACTTTTGTGTCATCTCCAGTGTTGCTGGGTACCTGCTCACCAATTAGCTCTACATCCGATGCTGGGTCTGTTGTTTGTGCTATTGCAATGTTGTGAGTGATAAAAAGCAGTGAGATAAAGGTTACGGTGAGTAGTGTTACGCGTTTGAGCATTGTTCATCCTGTTATATGGTGATCGATTGTCCCTCATAAGCACCAAAACAGCCGGCCTCAGCACCACCAATTTCCATAATTTCATTGGCATGAAGTACAATCTCATCAATGTCTGCATCGGTGCGCTCTGGGTCGTGGCTGTATAAGGCTAAGCGCTTGGCAAAACTTGCCAACGCGAGCTTCACCGCTTCTTCTGCTACCGAATGCCCCCATCCTAGTTTAGCAGGCATATCTTGAACTACATACTGTGCATCGTGAATTAATAAGTCTGCGTTCTTCGCAAAGTGCACAAACTCTAAAAAGTCGGTGTCTTTTTTATAGGGAGGATACAGCTCATTGTCGGTGATGTAGGCAAGTTTACTGCCGTTTTCTTCAATCGTATAGCAACTGCCGCCGCCTGGATGATTCATTGGATGGCGCTTGATTGTCGCGCTGCCAAGCTTCCATTCTGTAATGTCGTACGAAATACGCTTGATTAAAATATCAGAAGCTAATACTTCTTTACTTACCGGGAAGTAAGAGCCCGACATTTGTTTAATGACCGCTTCTGGCTGTTCCAGCTTGGTCATGCCTGGCGTGATGATAATTTCACGCCCAGGCTGATATATAGGAATAAAAAACGGAAAGCCTTGGATATGATCCCAATGATTGTGGCTCAATAGCAGGTGAATAGGCGTCTTTTTAGCCGCTAGCTTTTTACCCAGCAAGCGGATGCCCGTGCCAGCATCGAGCACAATATCGGTGCCATCCGATAGCTCTACATGCACGCAGGAGGTATTTCCGCCGTATTTAATATACTCTGGGCCTGGTGTTGGGATGGAGCCCCTCACACCATAAAAAGTCACCTGCACGCATTACCTCATTGGTTAGTTATAAACGCTAGTACTTCATCTATATTGATCAGTGTTTTCTCACCGGTCATTCGGTTTTTGTATTCCACTTGATTGTTATCAAGGTTCCGCTCGCCAATCACGATGCTGTGCGGAATACCTATTAGTTCCATGTCGTTAAACATGACGCCTGGGCGTTCTTTTCTATCGTCAAACAGCACTTCTACACTTTCTGCGATAAAATCGGCATATAACTTCAAGGCCGTTTCCATAATCCGATGCGATTTATGCATGTTCATTGGAATGATAGCGACTTCGAAGGGGGCAATAGCCATTGGCCATTTGATCCCAAATTTATCGTGATTCTGTTCAATGGCCGCGGCCACTATGCGCGTTACGCCAATTCCGTAACAACCCATCTTTAAAATTTGATGCTTGCCTGACTCTGTCAGCACGCCACATCCCATTGCTTTTGAATACTTATCGCCGAGTTGGAAGATGTGTCCAACTTCTATGCCTTTTCGTATTTGCAATGTGCCTTTACCATCTGGTGAGGCGTCTCCGGCAACCACGTCTCTTAGGTCAACGACTTCAAAATCTGTAACGTCTCTTTCCCAGTTTACGCCGGTGTAGTGCATGTCATCTTCGTTGGCACCACATACAAAATCAGCACATGCGGCAGCACTTCTGTCTACCAAAATTGGCATATCCAAACCAACTGGGCCAATCGAGCCAAACCCGCAGCCTAATGCTTCGGTAACATCTTTCTCATCTGCCATGGTAAAAGGCGTGGCAATAAGCGGATGCTTTATGGCTTTAATATCGTTGAGCTGGTGATCGCCTCTTAAAACAATCGCAATATGTTTGTGACCTGACTCTTCATCGGCCGCAACGACCAGGGTCTTAACACAAATTTTTGTATCAAGGTCTAGCATCTCGGCCACCGCTGCGATTGTTTTTGCGCCAGGTGTCGAAACTTGGGTCAACGCTTGTGTGGCATCTGGGCGTGTTTCTGTGCAAATCGCCTCTGCTAACTCTACATTGGCGGCATAGTCTGACTGGTCACTAAATGCGATATCATCTTCGCCAGAATCGGCCAATACATGGAACTCATGAGACACCGCGCCACCAATTGAGCCGCTGTCGGCGATAACGGGGCGATATTCAAGGCCAATACGCTCAAACACGTTACAGTAGGCCTGATGCATACGCTGATAGGTTTGTTCCAACGATTCATCTTCAATGTGGAAGGAGTAGGCATCTTTCATAATAAATTCGCGGCTACGCATGACGCCAAAACGAGGTCTTACTTCGTCTCTAAATTTGGTTTGCACTTGATAAACGTTTAGCGGCAGCTGCTTGTAGCTGCTTACTTCGTTTTTGATAAGTGAAGTGATGACTTCTTCGTGCGTCGGGCCAAGCACAAAGTCACGTTGATGCCGGTCTTTAATACGCAACAACTCAGGACCATATTCTTCCCAACGTCCAGATTCTTGCCATAAATCGGCGGGCTGTACCACCGGCATGCTGATTTCGATGGCGCCTGCTTTGTTCATTTCATCACGAACAATGGCTGCCACTTTATTTAACACGCGAAGGCCGGAAGGAAGCCATGTGTAGAGTCCAGAGGCGAGTTTTCTTACCAAGCCAGCTCTCAACATGAGCTGATGACTAATGACTTCGGCTTCGGCTGGCGTTTCTTTTTGCGTCGCTAATAAATATTCTGAGGTGCGCATAGTGCTCTTATTCTGTTATACATCAAAGGTGGAAAGTTTATCAGCCATGTGGGCGTGACTAAAGCTTAATTATAGACAATTCAACGAATTATTCGCTTTTATCCTTGCTTAATGTGCACACCACTGCCGTATTATCCTCAACGTAAAAGCTGATTTCGATATCATAGAGGCGGATATGGTATGTTTTTGTATCCACCTTTTGCGTTTTGTAGGCGGGTCTTGGGTCGTAAGTTAAGACGTTTTCGAGTAATTGTGGAAGCTCTTTATGCTGCTCAGTCAACATAATAAGTTGGTCTTGCGCCTGAGGTTGATATTCAATAGATAGAAGTGCTTGGGGGGGCTCGCTGGCAAATCCTGAATGTGCCTGACTTACACTGTCTGAATAAGCGACATAAGGCTTTATATCGATGATTGGCGTGTTGTTGAGCATGTCTACGCCCTCAATGATTAAGCTAGATACTCGCTTCTCAACAAGTTTAACCACCGACATACCAATGGCGTTGGGTCTAAAGCTTGAGCGCGTTGCAAACACCCCAATCTTTTGATTACCGCCCATTCTTGGTGGCCTAACGCGTTGGGTCCATCCTTTTTCTTGATTCTCATGAAACAAAAACAATACCCACAGGTGTGAAAATTGCTCAATGCCCTCACAGGCTTGAGCGACATCGATGTGTTCATCGAACTGAATCTCACCTTTTGCCTTGCTAACATTCAAGCCTTGGCGTGGGATCCCAAATTTTTGGCTAAAAGGCGTGATCACTTTGCCAATCGGGGCTATGGTAGCAGTCAAATTTCGTCCTAATTATTCACAAAGTGGATATTGATTTTTTCATAATTGAACCAATATGAAAACGGCATATCGCATATTACATTAGTTACGATTAAACATAGTTAAATAACAAAGATAAGTACAAGGATTGCAAATGATTAGTGTGAATCAACTATGCAAGCGCTTTGGTGAACATGTGGTGGTCGACGACCTCTCATTTTCGGTAAACCCTGGCGACATCGTTGGCTTTTTAGGGCCCAACGGGGCCGGTAAATCGACAACGATGAAAATGATAACGGGTTTTTTGCCTGCAACATCAGGCTCTATTAGTGTTGCCGGACAGGAAGTGACGACCGAATCTATTAATACCAGGCGATTGATTGGCTACTTGCCAGAGGGCGCGCCTGCTTATGCGGAAATGACGGTTTACCAGTTTTTAGTCTTTATCGCGCAAGCCAGAGAAATTCCTAAGAGTAAGCGTTCACAAGCCATCGATGATGTGATCTCAAAAGTGAGCTTGCAAGATGTGTTGTATAAGCAAATAGATACCTTATCAAAAGGTTTTAAGCGCAGAGTAGGCATTGCGCAAGCGCTTATTCACGACCCACAAATACTTATTTTAGATGAGCCTACCGATGGTCTAGATCCTAATCAAAAAAAGCAGGTAAGGGAGCTTATCGCCAACCTAGCGAAAGAAAAAATTGTGATTATCTCAACGCACATTTTAGAAGAAGTTACTGCAGTGTGTAACCGCGCCATTATTATCGCTCAAGGTAAAAAGCGCTTCGACGATACGCCAACAGCGCTGCAGGCCCTTTCTCGTTATCACAATGCTATTAGCCTCACTTTAAGTTACATGGCAGATATTTCAGGATTGCTTGAGATTGAAGGCGTAGCCGACCTTGCCCACGACCCTCAGCATAATCGCATTACTGTTTTTAGTGAACAGGGGCAGTCTATATTGCAAGAAGTCAGTAATTTTATTCAGCGCAACAAACTGCCAGTTGAAACGCTCAGCGTGGAACAGGGCCGACTCGATGAAGTATTTACCGAATTGACCAGTGCACCAAAGGAGGCGACAGCATGAATGCAAGTATCGTGGTGTTTAAGCGAGAGTTCTTAAGCTTCTTTAGTACACCTGTCGCTTATATCTTCATTGGCATATTTTTATCGCTAAGTGGTGTATTTACCTTCATTTTTGGCGGTTTCTATGAGCGTGAACAGGCCGATTTACTGCCGTTTTTTAACTACCATCCATGGTTATATTTGTTTTTAGTCCCTGCCATTTCTATGCGGATTTGGTCTGAGGAGCGTAAAAGCGGAACGATTGAATTACTAATGACGTTGCCGCTCTCGACGTTTCAGATCATCATCGGGAAGTTTCTGGCCGCATGGTTAGTGCTCGGTGTATGTTTATTGCTCACCATGCCCTTATGGCTAACGGTAAACTATTTGGGTTCGCCCGATAATGGCTTAATCCTCGCGTCCTACATTGGTAGTTGGTTGATGGCTGGATCTTTTTTGAGCCTCGGTATGTGCATGTCGGCCACGACTCGAAATCAAGTGGTAGCGTTTATTTTAACCGTTGTCATATCTTTTTTGTTCATACTAACGGGCACAGATGTAATCACGGCTTTGTTGCAAGGCTCCTTGCCCAATTGGGCATTAGATACCGTTGCGTCTTTGAGCTTTCTTACCCATTTTCAAGAGATGGCCAAAGGGGTGATAAGGCTAAATAATTTGGTGTTTTTTGTGGCGATGATCATGATTTGTTTATTCGCCAACTATGTCATTATTTTGAAAAAGAAGGCGGCTTAAGGATGAAAACGACTTTTTCTACATTTACCACTTTGCTTGCTTTGGCTTTTTCATTGCTTGCGATTGTGTTTTTAAGCAATCAATTTTTGCGCTCAGCGAGCTTAGATTTAACCCAAGATAAATTGTATTCAGTGTCTGATGGTACCAAAGCGATTTTGGAAGCCCTCGATGAACCGATCGACTTGTACTTTTTCTTTTCTGATGAAACCAGTAAAGGCATGGCGCAGTTACGTAACTACGCAATGGAAGTTGAGAGTTTACTTACGAAATACGCGGAGTTAGGCGGTGACAACATCAGGCTCACGGTGATTGACCCGCAGCCGTTTTCAGAACAAGAAGATAAGGCTGCATCATTTGGTTTAAGTGCCGTGAACATCGGTCCAGCCCAAGATAGTCTGTACTTTGGTTTGGTGGGCGAAAACACTGCGGGCGATGCCATGATTATTGGGTTTTTTGACCCAAATAAAGCGGCATTTTTAGAATACGATATTAGCAAGTTAGTCTATCAGCTGAGTTCTCCTGAGCCGGTGCGCGTGTCTATTGTGACCGACCTACCGCTGATGGGCGAGCAAAACCCAATGACCAGTCAAACAACGCCAGCAAATGTGATTTATCAGCAGTTATCGCAGCTCTTTGAGGTAAACCTTGTGAGCAACAGCGAGCCGAATCTACCAGAGCAGACCGATGTTCTGATTATCGCCCATCCTCAAGGACTCAGCGAAACCCTGCTATATGATATTGACCAGTTTATTATGAATGGTGGACGTTCCGTTGTGTTTTACGACCCGCATTTTGAGTCAGATACAATGGCGATGCTCGGTGCCCAGGGAGCGAACACATCAAGCTTGCCCTTACTCGATGCATATGGCATTGATGTGCTAACCGATAACGTAGTGCTCGATGCTCAAGCTGGGCTAGAAATTAGAGGTCCACAAGGCAACGTCATCCAACACCTAGGGTTTTTAGGTTTGGCTCAAGAGCAAATCAACCGAATTGATGTGACCAGTGGTGATTTGGAGTCTATGAATGGTGCGTCTTTTGGCCAAGTTACCATCAAGCAAGATACGCTCTTGAGTTTATCGCCCCTGTTACAGAGTACCGAAAACACCAGCGTCATCGACACGAATGAATATGCATTAACGCAAGACCCAAGCATATTGTCACAAGCATTTGTAAACAGCGGTGAGGTAAAAACGCTTGCAGGCAGAATAAGCGGTACCGTTGAGTCCTATTTTGGTCTTGAGCACGAATTAGTGGGCGAAGGTCATTTATCGCAAACCAGCTCACTGAATATGGTTGTTGTGGCCGATGTTGACGTATTCATCGACAGGTTTTGGGTACAGCAGAGCAACTTTTTTGGACAGCCCGTGTTTACGCCGTTTGCAAACAACGGCGATTTTGTGATCAACATGGTCGAAAACTACGGCGGTTCTGAAAACCTTATTGGTTTAAGAAGTCGCGGCACGCTTTCTCGCCCGTTCACGCGCGTCGATGATATTGCGCTAGAAGCACAAGCGAAGTTTAGAGAGCAAGAAAATCGCTTACAAAGTGAACTGCAAGAGACTGAGATGCAATTAGCCCAGTTACAAGGGCAACAAGACGATGCGTTGACCTTATCAGATGAGCAACAACAAGCCATCGACGCTTTTGTAGACAAACGAATTGAGATCCGCAAAGCCCTTCGTGACGTGCAGTTTCAGCTCGATAAAGACATTAATGCCTTGGGTACTAAGTTGAAATTACTTAACATTGTGGTCGCTCCTGTGTTACTCACACTGTTATTGTTTTTGCTAACGCGATTAGTGATCAGGCGCTGATCTGAAGGCGTGTTTTTGGGTGCAACGCTTGTAATTCAGCTTCGAGCGTTGCATTGTTTGCACCAATTATTCGCCGACAGGGAGTCAATGTGAACGCGTCATCAGTAAGTACACCTCAACACATATTATCGAGTGTGTTTGGGTTTGATAGTTTTAGGGCGTCGCAACAGGCGATCATCGATACGGTTATCTCGGGTAACAATACCTTAGCGATTATGCCAACAGGTGGTGGTAAATCTCTTTGCTATCAAATTCCAGCGCTTACCTTTGATGGATTAACGGTGGTGATATCGCCGCTTATCTCCCTCATGCAAGATCAAGTGCGACAGCTTCATGAACTTAATATTGCTAGTTGCGTGCTCAACAGCACGCTCTCTACCCAAGAATATCAGGGCAATCTAGAGGCCATTACGCGTGGTGAAATGAAGCTGTTGTTTCTTGCGCCCGAAACTGCGTTGCAATCAGCCAGTATCGATATTCTCAAGCAGACAAATGTCAGTTGTGTGGCTATAGATGAAGCCCATTGTATATCTGAATGGGGCCATGAGTTTCGCCCTGAGTATCGCCAGCTAGATAGGTTTATTGCGCATTTTGAAGGAGCGGTGCTTTTAGCTCTCACTGCAACTGCCACGCCAAGGGTAAGGCAAGATATCAAACATCAGCTTGGCATTGCCGACAACAATGAATTTGTAGCCGATTTTGACCGGCCTAATCTGTATCTGGCCGTTGCCATCAAAGATTCACCTTACGAGCAGGCAAAAAGCTTTATCGACCAACACCAAAGTATGTCGGGAATCATTTACTGTCAGTCCAGAGCGAGTGTCGATGAATTATCAAAAAAACTGCAGCGTGACGGCTATAAAGCGCTTGCCTATCATGCTGGGCTGAGCAGTGATAAACGCAGTGCGCATCAAGAGCAATTTGTAAAAGATGATGTGGACATAATCGTGGCGACTATCGCTTTTGGAATGGGGATAAATAAGCCGGATGTGCGTTTTGTTTTGCATTACGACCTCCCTAAAAATATCGAATCGTATTATCAGCAAATTGGCAGGGCAGGGCGAGACGGCCTAGACGCTGACTGCCTTTTATTGTTTGCTTATGGTGACACTGGGAAGATTCGTTTTTTCATTGAACAAATGCAAAATGAACATGAACAACGCTTAGCGACTATGCACCTAAACCAAATGTTGGCGCTTGCTGAGACCGAAGACTGCAGACGCGTGCCCCTATTGCAATACTTTGATGCAGAGTATTCAGACTCGCAATGTCATAAATGCGATAACTGCTTAAATCCACAAACAGAAAAGTCGGATTTAACCGTGGTGGCGCAAAAGTTTTTATCGTGCGTACATCGCACAGGGCAGGTCTTTGGGGCCAGTCATGTAATTGATGTATTGCGCGGGTCAAATGCAGAAAAAGTGCTGCAAAATCGCCACAATTTATTATCTACCTACGGGATTGGTACCGAGCTAAGTAAAAAGGAGTGGATGGCGCTTTCTCGTCAGCTTATTCAAAAAGGGTTACTTCGCCAAGAAGCTCAGTTTGGCAGTTTAAAATTAACCCAAAACGCCGTCGATGTCCTTAAAGGCCAAACACGTTTTCTTGCCCGCTTGCAGCAGCATCAAAGTGCGAGTAATTATCAGGCTAGTCAAAGCGATTTAAGTCCTAATGCGCAGCTTGTGGCGATTCTTAAGGCGACTAGAAAATCTCTTGCCGATGAAGCAAATGTGCCGCCATATGCGGTTTTTGCCGATAGGAGCCTTCAAGAGATGGCGCACTTCTTACCTCAATCTCAAGAGAGCTTTTTAAAAATTCACGGCGTTGGCCAAGCAAAAGTGGATAAATATGGAGCAAGTTTTATTGCCCTGATCACCGAGTTTTGCGAAGAAAATGAGCTACAAGAACAAACCAATAATGCACGTGCTAGTGCGACAAAGTCGGGTAAAGCCAAGGTAAGTGGAATAAGTGAGAAATCGGTTAATATAGTGCGTGAGTTTGAAGCTGGGACGAGCGCTGATGAACTTGCTCAGCACCATGGTGTAAAACTCAACACCATATTCAGCCATTTGTACAAGTATGTGCTCAGTGGCAAAGCGCTAACGCAAACAGACGGTTTGGTGCAACAAATAGACTTACCAGAGTCGATGCTCGACAAAGGGATAACATCATTTGATGAGCATGGTCATGAGCGATTAAAGCCCGTTTATGAGGCGCTGGGAGAACAAGCAACATATGAGCAACTGCATCTATTGCGCGTTTATTATCTGCATAGCAAATTGACGCAGTAGTTACTCTTTCGCAGAGCTGTGGTTTTGCAAATATGGCAAGAAAAAATCAATACCTAGCTTTTTCGCATGTTCGATATTTCGCTGCGGAATGTTTTCAGCATTGGCAAAGCTTTCAAGTGCCTCAGTGATGCTTTGCTCTTGAATAATATGAATCATCGGGTAGGGCGAGCGATTAGTAAAGTTACTCGGGCAATCACTTGGCGCATCAGCAAATTGATAATTTGGGTGAAAGCTTGCTAGCTGCAAAGTGCCCTCAAGCCCAGCGGTGGCTATCGCTTCGTTTGCCATGTCGAGAAAGTCTAAATAGTCAAAGTAGTCATGTAATTGTTCGGTATAAATCAGCAGACTGGTTTCGATATTGTCTTTTTCGAGCAATTGCTCGCACTCAGTAATGACTTGACGCAATAAACTCGACATGTCGGTTTGTTGCTGAACGGCAATGTGCAGGGTGTTGTGCTCGCGCACAGGTTTTGCAAACGGACAAAACTGTTGCCCGATGACGATATCATCTAACCATAAAAGCGTTTCGTTGATGACGTTTAGAACATCTGTCGTGGGTTTGTCGGTATTCAAGCAAACGCCTTAGCTTTTAGCGCTGTGGTATTTAACATAGGCTTCTAACGTATTTTCTATGAGACTGGCCACGGTCATTGGGCCAACGCCGCCAGGCACGGGGGTAATCCAGCCTGCGCGTTCTTTGGCTACTTGATATTCAACATCACCAGTGAGAGAGCCATCATCTAAGCGGTTAATACCAACGTCAATGACAATAGCACCGGTTTTTATCCAATCTCCAGGAATAAAATGAGGCTTGCCAACCGCAACTACCAGTAAGTCTGCACGTTTAACATGTTCTGCTAGGTCTTTGGTAAATTTATGGCAGGTAGTGACCGTACATCCGGCGAGTAACAGTTCTAAGCCCATAGGTCGACCGACAATGTTAGATGCACCCACAATCACCGCATTGAGCCCTTTGATAGGCTTTTTGGTTGACTCAATCATGGTCATAATGCCCTTTGGAGTGCAGGGCCTAAGCGCTGGCATGCGTTGCGCAAGTCGTCCGATATTGTACGGGTGAAAACCATCAACATCTTTGTTAGGGTGAATGCGCTCTAATATTTCGTCCGCATGCAGGCCAGCGGGTAAGGGCAGTTGCACCAAAATCCCGTCTATTTCTTTATCGGCATTGAGTTCATCAACTAGCGTTAATAAAGATGCCTGATCGGTAGTGGGTGGTAATTTATACTCTTTGGAAACAAAACCGACTTCTTCACAGGCTTTTGTCTTATTCGCGACATATACTTGAGAGGCTGGATTGCTGCCGACAAGCACCACCGCAAGGCCCGGTAGGCGTTTGCCAGCTTCATTTAGCGTCTCCACTTGTGAAGCGACTTCTTGCCTGACGTGTTTGGCAATTTTCTTACCATCAATGAGTTGCGCGCGCATGTGTGTGTTTCTTTTTTTGGGTGATATATATAAGTGTATCTGATGAGTATTAAAAATTCACGGCTACAATCCAAAAGAGCCATAAATTTAAGCCGCATATGGTGGCTTTTTGAACACTCATAAAAAAAGCATCCCATATCGTAAAAAGTGTTTGACGATATTACACCAACTCGGTAATATGCGCCCCCCGTAGCGATGGCCTTTTTGTCGTTACAATGTCGGTGAGTGGCGCAGCTTGGTAGCGCACTTGGTTTGGGTCCAAGGGGTCGTAGGTTCGAATCCTATCTCACCGACCATTTTTACTTGTAAGAGATTCGATGAGCGTCCGTAGCTCAGCTGGATAGAGCACCCGCCTTCTAAGCGGGTGGTCGCAGGTTCGAATCCTGCCGGACGCGCCATTTTTCCGTGCAGGTAAAAAGTTAAGAGAGTCAGTGGTGGGCGTAGCTCAGTTGGTAGAGCCCCGGATTGTGATTCCGGTTGTCGTGGGTTCAAGCCCCATCGTCCACCCCACTCTTCTCTTATCACCTCAATACTCGCGGGAGTGGTGGAATTGGTAGACACGCTGGATTTAGGTTCCAGTGCTTCACGGCGTGAGAGTTCAAGTCTCTCCTTCCGCACCATCTATATAAAGAACAAAATCGGTGAGTGGCGCAGCTTGGTAGCGCACTTGGTTTGGGTCCAAGGGGTCGTAGGTTCGAATCCTATCTCACCGACCACTCATGTTAACATCACTTCTACATTGAACTTTCAAGCTCGTTGTGGCGTCTCACATTGTTTAAAGCTTTAAATGAAGGGCGCTGATGTATTGGAGTTATACCCTTATTGGGTTGTTGCTAGTTATAAATGCACTTTGTACTGCTGCACTTACGTTTAAATACGCGAAAAACAAAACCGATTATCAGGGCATGGCAGTGCTTATTTCCGTACTTTGATCGTTGGCATGTTTTCCCATAGGATGGATACATTGTTGGCATTGGAAGCGACGCTTGCCCGATGTTGGTTTTATCAAGTTTGACTAATACCGATGGAAATTTGCACTTGCACAAAGGGGTATCAAAAACCTTGCGAACCCTCGTTATAAATTTATTTCCCATAAAGTTAAGCAAAGCGCTCGACTCAATGTAATGCTCTCTGTATAATCTGGCGTCCTTTTTTAACACGGGCGTACTGGTTTTAGCCACTATGCTCGCCATTGTAGCCTCGGCTGCACATGATTTCACAAAGCGCAGATAAGCGCATAGTTGAGGTAGAAGAATGCAAGTGTCTTTAGAGACGACTCAAGGTTTAGAACGCCGTCTTACCATTACCGTTCCAGCAGAATCAGTAGATTCAGCGGTTAAAGCACGTTTACAACAGTTAGCTAAAACCCAGCGTATTAATGGCTTTCGCCCAGGCAAGGTGCCGGTAAGCGTCATTAAGAAGCGTTTTGGTGCTGCAGTAAGACAAGAAGTTGCAGGTGATGTTATGCAGCGCAACTTCTACGAAGCCATTATGCAGGAAAAAATCAACCCTGCGGGCATGCCGACTTTTGCTCTAACGAAAGACGAAGATGGCCAAGACTTAGAGTTTGCAGCTACTTTTGAAATCTATCCAGAAGTCGAAGTAAAAGGCTTAAGCGACCTTGAAGTTGAAAAGACAGTTGTCGATATCAAAGCCAAAGACCTCACAGAAATGATGAAGACTTTGCAAAAGCAACACGCTGAATTTAAAGAAGTGAAGCGTAAAGCAAAAGATGGCGATAAAGTATATATTAGCTTTGTAGGTACTATCGATGGTGAAGAGTTCGATGGCGGTAAAGCAGAAGACTTCCCGTTAGAGCTTGGCAAAGGCCAGATGATCCCAGGTTTTGAAGAGCCACTAGTGGGTGCCAAGACAGGTGATGAAGTTGTTGCGAAAGTGACCTTCCCAGAAGACTATCATGCTGAAGCACTTAAAGGTAAAGACGCTGAGTTTGCAATCACCGTGACTAAAGTAGAAGGGTTAAATCTTCCTAAAGTTGACGATGAGTTTGCAGTATTGTTCGGTGTGAGCGAAGGCGGTGTTGACGCACTTAAAGAAGAAGTGAAGAAAAACATGCAGCGCGAGCTCGACCAAACGTTGAAGTCTCAAGTAAAAGAGTCAGTGATTGCTGCGTTATTAGAGAAAAACGAAGTGGATATTCCAGCCGCTTTACTTGAGCAAGAAGTGAATGCACTTCGTGAACAAGCTAAGCAGCGCTTTGAGCAACAAGGTAATGGCGCTAATATGCCAGACTTACCGGCGGATTTGTTTACCGATAATGCTAAAAAACGCGTAAGTGTTGGTCTACTATTAGGTGAAGTGATTAAATCTAATAAACTAGAAGTGGATCAAGAACGCGTCGACGCGTTGATCGAACAAACTGCATCAGCGTATGAAGATCCAAGTGAAGTGATTGAATATTACAAGAATAACCAAGAGTTATTGCAACAAATTCAAAACCTCGCACTTGAAGAGCAAGCAATCGATACCATATTAGCTCAAGCGAAAGTGAAAGAAGTGAAAAAATCGTTTGATGAAGTTATGAACAAAAAGGCATAAATTATTGCCTAGTGATTGACTTAACAGGTTATCAACTGATTAAATGCTCGGACTTTCCGGGCATTTTTTTTATACAAAATGAGACAAAATGACAAATAACATAATACAACCAAGTAATGCGCTTGTCCCTATGGTGGTCGAGCAGACATCTCGCGGCGAGCGTTCTTTTGATATTTATTCACGTCTTTTAAAAGAAAACGTCATTTTCTTAGTAGGCCAGGTCGAAGAGCATATGGCCAACCTCATTGTCGCTCAGATGCTATTTCTTGAAGCAGAAAATCCAGAAAAAGATATATTTTTGTATATAAACTCACCTGGTGGGTCTGTTACTGCGGGTATGGCAATTTACGATACGATGAAGTTCATTAAGCCAGATGTAAGCACCGTTTGTATGGGGCAAGCAGCCAGCATGGGTTCTTTCCTTCTCACCGCAGGTACAAAGGGTAAGCGTTATTGCTTGCCGAATTCACGAGTCATGATCCATCAGCCACTCTATGGGTTCCAAGGTCAAGCTTCGGATTTTGAAATACATGCGAAGGAATTACTGTCTATTAAAGAACGCTTAAATAGATTAATGTCTGAACATACTGGCCAAGATTATGAAAAAGTGGCTAAAGATACCGACAGAGATAACTTTCTAAGCGCACAAGAAGCGGTAGAATACGGTCTTGTGGACAGCGTGCTGACTAGCAGAGAAGATGTTGGCAAAAAGTAACAAGTAGCAATAAAGGCAAATATTATGAGTGATGACCATAACAAAGACGGCGATAACAAATTATTGTATTGCTCTTTTTGTGGTAAAAGCCAACACGAAGTGAGAAAACTCATTGCAGGTCCTTCGGTGTTCATCTGTGATGAATGCGTCGAGTTATGCAACGATATTATTCGTGAGGAAATTAAAGAAATTTCGCCTAAGCAAAAGGCCGATGCTCTTCCAACGCCAAGCGAAATTCATAAACACCTAGATGACTACGTGATTGGTCAAGAGCATGCCAAAAAGGTACTGGCTGTTGCGGTATACAATCATTACAAAAGATTACGCAATGGTGACGTGCACGACGGTGTAGAGTTAGGTAAGAGTAATATTCTACTTATCGGACCAACAGGAAGTGGTAAAACATTACTGGCTGAAACACTAGCTCGCTTACTAGACGTGCCATTCACTATGGCCGATGCAACCACGCTCACCGAAGCGGGATATGTAGGTGAAGATGTTGAAAATATCATCCAAAAACTATTGCAAAAATGCGACTACGATCCTGAAAAAGCGCAACGCGGTATTGTGTACATAGATGAAATCGACAAGATTTCTCGCAAGTCTGATAATCCATCAATTACTCGCGATGTGTCTGGTGAAGGTGTTCAGCAGGCTTTACTTAAGCTTATTGAGGGTACTATCGCCTCTGTTCCGCCACAAGGTGGACGTAAGCATCCTCAGCAAGAGTTTTTGCAAGTAGATACATCGAAGATATTGTTTATTTGCGGTGGTGCATTTGCAGGCCTTGATAAAATTATCGAGCAGCGCAGTGCAACGGGGACCGGCATTGGTTTTGGCGCAGAAGTCAAAACGACAAAAGAGAAGAAGGCACTCACGCAGTTGTTCAAAGATGTAGAGCCAGAGGACTTGGTGAAGTATGGCCTTATCCCTGAGTTCATTGGTCGTTTACCAGTGGTGACAAGTCTAGAAGAATTGAGTGAAGATGCGCTAATCCAGATTCTTAAAGAGCCTAAAAATGCCATTACCAAACAGTATGGCGCGTTGTTTGCCTTAGAAGATACAGAGCTTGAGTTTAGAGAAGATGCATTGCGTGCTATCGCGACTAAAGCGATGAATCGAAAAACTGGTGCACGTGGACTGCGTTCAATCGTTGAGGGTGTATTATTAGAAACAATGTATGACCTTCCTTCGACGCCTGATGTTGCCAAGGTTGTTATTGACGAAGCCGTTATCAAAGGTGAGTCCAAGCCTTTGTTAATTTATCAAAGCGGCAGCGATAAGAAGGCGGCATCTGAATAAAATGAAAGGGTCGTTATAAGCGGCCCTTTTTTTTACTCTGCCTTTGAACTTTGCGTTTCAATCCCCATATAAAGATTCATGATGAGTAATAAGAGAGAAAAATGACTGAGAGTAATGTGCTCACAGGTATGCCAGTACTGGCGCTTCGTGATGTCGTGGTTTACCCACATATGGTTATCCCTCTATTTGTTGGTAGGGAGAAGTCTATCCAATGCCTTGAAGCAGCAATGGATAACGATAAAAAAGTATTTTTAGTGGCACAAAAAGATGCCAGTATCGACGAGCCAGCTGTTGACGATGTTTTTGAAGTCGGCACGGTTGCCACTATCCTTCAGCTACTAAAACTCCCCGATGGCACGGTAAAAGTGCTCGTAGAGGGGAGCGTCCGCGGTAACATTATTGAGTTTACTGAGATTGAGCCTTTCTTTGTAGGTGATATCAATCTATTAGAGGATGAGTCGCTAGATGATGCCGAGCAAGAGGTATTAATTCGTTCTGCGGTATCTCAGTTTGAAGGTTACGTTAAGCTCAACAAAAAGATTCCTCCCGAAGTACTCACTTCTCTTAACGGTATAGAAGATGCCGCTAGACTAGCTGATACCATGGCAGCTCACATGCCGCTTAAGCTGTCTGAAAAACAAAAAGTACTAGAAATGCGCAGTGTGACTGAGCGTTTAGAGTTCTTGATGGCTTTGATGGAAGGCGAGATTGACTTGTTGCAGGTTGAGAAGAAGATTCGCACTCGCGTTAAAAAGCAAATGGAGAAAAGCCAACGCGAATATTATTTGAATGAGCAAATGAAAGCCATTCAAAAAGAGCTTGGCGAATTGGATGATGCGCCTGATGAATTTGAAGCGTTAAACAAAAAAATTACCGAAGCGCGTATGCCTCAAGAGGCGCAAGACAAAGCGCAGGCAGAATTGAACAAACTCAAAATGATGTCGCCGATGTCAGCTGAAGCGACCGTTGTTCGCTCCTATATTGATTGGTTAGTATCGGTGCCTTGGCATAAGCGCAGCGTGGTCAAACGCGATCTTGGCAAAGCAGAAGATACGCTAGACAGTGACCATTATGGTTTGGAGAAAGTAAAAGAGCGTATTCTGGAATATTTAGCCGTGCAGCAGCGGGTTAAAAAACTAAAAGGCCCTATTCTCTGTTTAGTAGGTCCCCCAGGAGTAGGTAAAACATCTCTAGGTCAGTCAATTGCAAAAGCAACTGGTCGCAAGTATGTACGCATGGCACTCGGTGGTGTTAGAGATGAGGCTGAGATTCGCGGGCATCGCAGAACTTACATCGGTTCACTGCCTGGTAAACTGATTCAGAAGATGTCTAAAGTGGGCGTGAAAAACCCGCTCTTTTTACTCGATGAAATTGATAAAATGTCGTCAGATATGCGCGGCGACCCTTCATCAGCGTTACTAGAGGTGCTCGATCCTGAACAAAACTCAAGTTTCGCAGATCATTACCTAGAAGTAGATTATGATTTGTCTGATGTAATGTTCGTTGCTACATCAAACAGCATGAATATTCCTGGGCCATTGCTCGATAGGATGGAAGTGATTCGTCTTTCAGGTTACACCGAAGATGAAAAGCTCAACATCGCGCAGCGTCACTTGATTGCTAAGCAAATTTCGCGAAATGGTTTGAAGCCAAAAGAACTCAAAATTGAAGAGTCTGCGATAGTCGGCATTATTCGCTATTACACACGCGAAGCTGGCGTAAGAAGTTTAGAGAGAGAAATCTCTAAAATTTGTCGTAAAGCAGTCAAGAATATTTTATTGAAGAAAGCAAAAGCGCCGGTGGTGGTAAATCAAGAAAACTTGAAAGATTATCTTGGCGTGCAGCGTTTCGATTATGGGAAGGCAGATAAGAACAATCAAATTGGTCAAGTGACTGGTTTGGCTTGGACGCAAGTCGGTGGGGATTTACTCACCATCGAAACTAGCGTGGTACCTGGCAAAGGCAAAACAACCGCCACAGGTTCATTAGGTGATGTGATGCAAGAGTCTATTAAAGCAGCTCTCACCGTGGTGCGTTCGCGTGCTGAAAAATTACGTATTAATGCAGATTTCTATGAAAAACGCGATATCCACATTCACGTCCCAGAAGGTGCAACACCAAAAGATGGACCAAGTGCAGGTATTGGTATGTGCACGTCATTAGTATCATCGTTGACCGGTAATCCGGTAAGGTGCGATGTTGCTATGACCGGTGAAATAACCTTACGCGGGGAAGTGCTGGCCATTGGTGGTTTAAAAGAAAAGCTACTAGCTGCTCACAGAGGTGGTATTAAAACCGTGATCATTCCTTACGAAAATGAACGTGATTTGGAAGAGATTCCAGATAATGTGAAAGGCGACCTATCTATTCACCCCGTAAAATGGATTGATGAGGTGCTCGATTTAGCGTTAGAAAATCCAGTTGAGGCGATGCAAGTGGCTTCTTAGCCACTTGTACTTGCCGCGAATCGATAAAATTGTGAATAAAAAGCTTAATTTAACCAAAAATTTTAACTTTTTTTCAAATAAGGTATTCACATACTCGTCAGTTGTGCTACCTTATATTCATTCGCTTGAAGCCTTGTGAATAAAGGGATGTAAAGCGTTTCATACTAAAAAGTGTTTAGTCCTGCCAATATAAATGGAAAAATTGGTTGGTAGGGAATTAACGTTAATTTTCTAAAAAATGCAATATAATAACAATGAAGGGGATCATATTGTGAACAAGTCTCAACTTATCGATAAAATCGCTGATGGTGCAGATATTTCTAAAGCTGCTGCTGGCCGTGCTTTAGATTCATTTACTGATGCGGTAACTGCTGCACTTAAAGATGGCGATCAAGTCGCTCTAGTTGGTTTCGGTACTTTCTCAGTTCGTGAACGCGCTGCACGTAGCGGTCGTAACCCACAAACTGGCGAAACTATTCAGATTTCAGCAGCTAAAGTTCCTTCTTTTAAAGCGGGTAAAGCATTAAAAGACGCTTGTAACTAAGCACAAAGCATACAGTTTTCGAAAGGCGATGGATTCCATCGCCTTTTTTTATTGTGCAAGCGGTTAAAATCTCGCGTATCGGCGGCAGTATGGGTATAATCTGCGCCCATAAATAATATAAACCGCTAACAAAAAGGTTGTTGAAAGAAATGTTAGAAAGAATTCGTGAAGGCGTGCAAGGACCATGGGCTATTGCAATAGTGGCATTGATCGTTGTTAGCTTCGTATTTACAGGTG
The DNA here is from genome assembly GCF_018595715.1 of Glaciecola sp. XM2. Taxonomy (GTDB): domain Bacteria; phylum Pseudomonadota; class Gammaproteobacteria; order Enterobacterales; family Alteromonadaceae; genus Glaciecola. The sequence continues at coordinate 73,812 of NZ_JAHEOJ010000028.1, read as the reverse complement.
TAGGTGGGTATTTATCAAGCTCTGCAAGCACTGCCGCTGCAATCGTAAACGACACAGAGATCTCTGATGCTTCATTAGAGGTGGCTTATCAAAACGAACGTGCTCGCATGGAAGCACAGTTTGGCGACGCTATCTCTAGTTTGTTTGCAAGTGAAAGCTACTTAGCTGATTTTCGTGCAAGCGTATTAGACCGCTTGATAAATGACGAACTTATTTCTCAAAAAGCGTTTGAGTTGGGTTTACGCATCAGTGATGAGCAAATCCGTGAAGCTATCGTGATGATGCCAGAATTTCAGATTGCGGGTCAATTTAACAATGACACTTATAACAGCGCTATTTTAAGAGCTGGCTTCACGCCGGGTGAATTTGCTGAGTATATGCGCACACAAATGACGCGTCAGCAGTTGGTGCAAGCCTTGAATGGCTCATCATTCAGTGTGGCAACCCAAGCTTCAATGATGTTGGGCTTACAGCGTCAAACACGCGATGTGTCTGTCTTGGAGGTCAGTGCAGATAATTATCTAGCTGATGTGACCTTAACAGAAGAAGAAATCCAGCAATACTACAACGACACAATTACGCAATACGACACTCAAGAGCAGGTAAGGCTAGCCTATGTAAGCTTGTCGGTTGAAGACCTTAAACCTCGAGTAGATACTACCGATGAAGAAGTTCTTGCGCGATACGAAGAGCAGCAGGCGTTCTATCAAACCCCTGAAAGCCGCACTATTTCACATATCTTAATAGAATCTAGTGAAGATGCAGAACAGGCTAGAGTCGAAGCCGAAGCAATTGTTGCTGAGTTGGCGGCAGGTGCGTCGTTTGCGCAATTAGCAAGCGAAAAGTCTGACGATCTTGGTAGTGCTGAAGTAGGTGGTGAATTAGGTCCTATCAGTCGTGGCGATTATCCGCAGAGCTTTGAGGATGCAGTTTTTGCATTAACAGAAGCAGGGCAAATTACCGATATCGTTGAAACAGAATTTGGCTTCCATATCATTAAGTTAGACACATTCACCGAATCGGTGACTACACCATTTGAAGAAGTGGCTGAAGAGGTTCGCGAGGAGCTTTTATTAGATAAAGCAACCGATTTATTCTTTAGTTTACAATCAGATATGCAGCGCTTAGCGTTTGAAATCCCAGATTCCTTAGAAGATGTTGCAGAGCTAACAGGCCGCCCTGTATTTGAAACTGCACTTTTCCCTGAAACTCGCTATCCTGCGGCGGTCGCCTACCCTCAGGTAGAAAACGTAGCGTTCTCCCCAGAGCTTATTGAAGATGGCGTTAATAGTGATTTACTGCGCTTAAGCGATGAGCGAGTTATGGTGGTAAGGGTTGTTGAGCATGAACCCCAGCGTACGATGGCTCTAGACGAAGTTCGTAGCGGTATTGAGACTGCGTTAAAAGCCGACAAAGCACAACAACAAGCGCTAACGTGGGCTCAAACCCTGCAAACGAAAGTGCTAACTGGCGAAGATACTCAAGCAATGCTTTCAGAGAAGTCGCTCACATGGAACGATGTGACTGGCCTTACTCGCAATAATAACTCTATACCCCGCGCGATGATTAATGCAGCGTTTGAGTTGAGTACTGACCCAGCTAACAGCTCTAATGTTGTGACATTAGCAAATGGCAACGTTGGGATTGTTAAGCTAAACGCAGTCAATCCAGTCTCTGATTTCACTGAAGAAGAGATTGCCTCAACTCAGGAGCAATTGAGAGGGCAGGGTGGTCAGCGTATGTATCAAAACTTCGTTGAAGCACTTAGAGAAAATGCGAAGATTGAAATTGTTCAGTAACAATATATAGATTTAAAAAAGCCTGATGTTTACTAGACATCAGGCTTTTTTTTGACTTAATAATCGATTTGTAGCGTTGTTTTCGATTGGCCTACTTGGTAAATATCAATGCTAAAGTAAAAAATACAATAATGACGGTAGATATCACCATAATATAGACAAATCCTTGCTTTCCTTGGGCTACGCTGTAACCTCTGCTGCTTAAATAGCCATACCATAGTGCACATAATACAACCGGTATTAAAAATAAAAACTTAAACATGAGTCCCTCTAGCGATGTTGCGATACGTTTAGCAATACATAGTATGATTTGATACGTGAAAGAAACAAGAGTGGCTTAATCGTGTAAATAATTGGCAATAAAAAACCGGCTGGTAGCCGGTTTTTACAACAAAATGTTTTGTATGCTTACGCGATGGCTTTGATTTGTGCGTTAAGACGACTCTTATGGCGAGCAGCTTTATTCTTATGAATAAGGCCTTTAGTTGCCATTCTGTCTAACACAGGCACAGCTGCAGTAAATGCAGTTTGTGCAGCTTCTTTATCGCCTGCTTCAATAGCGGCAAGCACTTTCTTGATGCAAGTACGTGTCATAGAGCGGCGGCTTGCGTTATGCTGGCGACGCTTCTCTGCTTGGATTGCACGTTTCTTAGCAGACTTGATGTTAGCCAAGGTGTAACTCCTAATAGATTAAATTCATGTCAAAATTGAGGGTGCGGATTATCTAAGTATTTAGGCGGTTTGTCAACGAATCCAGTAAAAAAAGCAAAATAAAGCTACCACATTCACCCTTACCCCGTATTTTTTCAGCTAGACTTCACTTACACTAAGGCTCAAGCGGCGTAGCTGATGAAATAGCATGCCGAACGCTTCAGGCAAATTATGTCTGAAACTACTCAATCTAATCATCAATATGAAGGGATATTGTCGTTGGCCAAAAAACTCTTAAGAGCGGGTATCATTGTCAGTGCTATGACGATGTTGTCGCGTATTCTTGGATTAGTAAGAGATGTGGTGGTTGCCAATCTAATGGGCGCGGGCGCTGCGGCAGACGTATTTTTCTTTGCCAATAAAATTCCTAATTTTTTACGTAGGCTTTTTGCCGAAGGCGCATTCGCACAAGCCTTCATTCCCATCCTCACAGAGGTTCATGACCAAGGGGATGAAGCTAAGCTCAAAGACTTTGTAGCGAAGGTATCGGGTACATTAGGTGCGATTGTTTTTGTAACTGCACTTGTCGGTGTATTTGGCTCATCGGTATTAGCTGCGCTATTTGGCATGGGCTGGTTTGTTGATTACCTTAATGACGAGCCTGCAGGTGCTAAATTCGAACTAGCTTCGTTAATGCTCAAAATTACCTTTCCCTATATCTTTTTTATCAGTCTTACCGGCTTCGCAGGGGCGATTTTAAACACCTTGAACAAATTCGCCGTAGCAGCTTTTACACCAGTGCTCTTAAACATCAGTATCATTGCCTGCGCATATTATCTTGCTGATGCCTTTAAAGAACCTGCGTTTGCGCTTGCATGGGGGGTGTTTTTAGGTGGTGTTGTTCAACTACTCTTTCAGCTTCCCTTTTTATTCAGAGCAGGGCTACTGGTAAAACCTAAGTGGGGCTGGCGGGACCCAAATGTCACAAAAGTTCGCACGTTGATGATCCCCGCACTTTTTGGTGTATCGGTCAGTCAAATTAATCTGTTACTCGATACGCTCATCGCTAGTTTTTTAATGACCGGCTCCATCAGCTGGCTGTACTATTCTGACCGTTTGCTTGAGTTTCCGCTTGGCTTGTTTGGTATTGCCATAGCGACGGTTATCTTGCCAACGCTGTCGCGCAATCATGTGCAGTCCGATAAAGGAGCGTTTGCTCAGAATATTGACTGGGCATTGCGCCTGATTGCATTAATGGGTATTCCAGCGGCGATGGCTTTGTTTATATTAGCTATGCCGTTGATGTTAGTGATATTCCAGCGCGGAGAGTTCACAGTGCAAGATAGTCACATGGCTTCGCTTAGCTTGATGGCGTATTCGGCAGGCCTGTTCAGCTTTATGTTGGTGAAAATATTTGCCCCCGCTTTTTTCAGCCGCCAAGATACTAAAACCCCCGTGCGCTATGGCATTATCACGATGGGTGCAAATATGGTATTTAATCTGATTTTAGCGATTCCCTTCAGCTATGTAGGTTTAGCTATGGCAACCGCGCTATCTGGCAGTTTAAATGCTTTTTTACTCTATCGAAAGCTTGCGCAACAAGGCGTGTATAGCATTTCTAAAAATACTTGGTGGTATCTCCTACGAATTAGTTTGGCAAGTCTGGCAATGGCTATTGGAATATGGTGGTATCAAGGGCAAATTGATTGGGAATTTAGTAATTTTCAACAAAGAGCGTTAGCTATTAGTTGTGTGATAGGTTTAGGGCTAGTTATCTATTCGATTGCATGCTTTGTTTTTGGTGTTCGCCCACGACATTTAATTGCTTCAAGTGCACCAAGTTAAGACAACTTGAGCTTCATTGCCCATAAAACAATTTTCATTCATCTAATAAAAGCGCTTGTGACCATTGGTAATCGCCCTTAGGTCGTTTATAATCGTGCGCTTTGCAAACAATGTTCCTTAACTAGATTAGGGTCAATAGGTAGAGAAAGTAGACGTAACGCGTGGAATTAATTCGAGGCATCCATAATATCAAGCCAAGGCATCGCGGTTGCGTGTTGACTATAGGTAAGTTCGATGGCGTGCATAAAGGCCACCAAGCGGTATTGGCGAACCTCGTTGAAAAGGCGAAAGCCTTAAACCTTCCCTCTGCGGTCATGGTGTTTGAGCCGCAGCCTGAAGAATTGTTCATGCCAGAGCAGGCGCCAGCAAGACTTTCACGGCTTCGCGATAAGTATAATGCGCTCAAGGCACAGGGCATAGACCGTTTGTTGTGCGTTAACTTTTCGACGGCATTTGCAGCGCAATCGCCGAAAGAATTTGTGCAGGATTTACTGGTCGATAGGCTCGGCGTGAAGTTTTTAGTGGTTGGCGATGACTTTCGTTTTGGCAATAAGCGCAAAGGTGATTTTGACTATTTGCAGAGCGCCTCTGCTGAATATGGCTTTGACGTTGTCAGCACAACTAGCTTTCGTGTTGATGATTACCGAATAAGTTCGACCGCGGTGCGCGAAGCACTGAGCAAAGGCGATTTTGATACCGCGCATAGAATGCTTGGTCAGTCGTTCGCCATTAGTGGCAAAGTGGTGCACGGTGAAAAGAACGGGCGCACCATTGGCTTCCCTACCGCAAATATGTTGTTGCGCCGACACAAAACACCTATCCATGGGGTGTTCGCTGTGCTGGTGCGATGGCAAGATAAGTGTTTTAAAGGCGTTGCTAATTTAGGAAGCCGCCCAACCCTAAACGGGCAGCGTTTGCAATTAGAGACCCACATCTTCGATTTTGATAAAGATGTATATGGGCAGCGTTTACGAATTGAGTTTATAGCAAAAATACGAGACGAAGCTAAGTTTGAGAGCTTTGAACAACTAAAACAACAAATACAAGAAGATGCAATACAGGCTAAAGAGTGCCTGTCTACCATTAATCTAAACGGATAAAAACTATGAGTGATTACAAATCGACGCTGAACTTGCCCGATACGGCATTTCCGATGCGAGGCAATCTCGCCCAGCGTGAGCCACAAATGCTAAAAAATTGGACCAGCAAAGATTTGTACCAGCAAATTAGACGCGCCAGAGCGGGCGCAACACCTTTTATTCTTCATGATGGCCCTCCTTATGCCAATGGCGATATTCATATCGGTCATGCAGTGAATAAAATTCTAAAAGACATCATTGTAAAGTCTAAAACACTTTCAGGCTTCGATGCCCCATACGTACCTGGCTGGGACTGCCATGGCTTGCCTATTGAATTAATGGTTGAAAAGAAGGTGGGCAAGCCGGGTAAAAAAGTATCTGTAGCGGAGTTTAGAGAAAAATGTAGAGCTTATGCTGAAAGGCAAATAGACGGTCAACGCAAAGACTTTATTCGTTTAGGTGTGTTAGGTGAGTGGCAAAACCCATATAAAACCATGGATTTTTCCTCTGAAGCTAACATCATTCGTGCGCTTGCTAAGATAGTAACCTCTGGGCATCTAGAGAAAGGCTTTAAGCCAGTCCACTGGTGTACTGATTGTGGTTCAGCGCTTGCGGAAGCGGAGGTGGAGTATCAAGATAAGGTTTCTCCTGCTATTGATGTCGCGTTTGCGGTGGCAGATAAGCAAAAGGCGAGCGACGCTTTCGGCGTAGATGCTTCTGCAGCTTTCGTGGTTATTTGGACAACGACCCCTTGGACCATCCCTGCAAATAGAGCGATTACTTTGCACCCAGAGCTTGACTACTCATTAGTTGAAGTATCAGTAGAGGGGGCGAACAAGCAATATGTAGTGGCGTCAGATTTAGTTGAAAGCTGTATGCAGCGATATGACATTTCTGAGTATAAAACGCTCGCGCAATGCCAAGGTAAAGCCTTAGAAAACGTATTGGTTACTCACCCATTACTAGACCTTCAGGTGCCATTGATTTTGGGCGAGCATGTGACAACAGAGTCTGGTACTGGCTGTGTACATACTGCGCCAGCCCATGGTGTGGATGATTTTAATGTAGGTAAACAATATGGTATTGAAGTGTATAACCCTGTTGGCGCAAACGGTGTTTATGTGGAAAATACGCCACACTTTGCAGGACAACACGTTTTTAAAGCCAATCAAAACATTATTGATGCGTTACAAGAACATGACGCACTAGTGCTTAATGTAAAGTATGAGCACAGCTATCCACATTGCTGGCGTCATAAAACCCCGATTATTTTCCGTGCGACGCCACAGTGGTTTGTCAGTATGGATAAAAAAGGATTAAGAGCTGCGTCTATAAGGGAGATTGAGAAAACCAAATGGATCCCCGATTGGGGCCAGCAGCGCATCACGAGCATGGTAGAAGGTAGACCAGATTGGTGTATCTCTCGACAGCGCACATGGGGCGTACCTATTGCATTGTTTATTCATGAACAAACCGGTGAGCTGCATCCTAATAGCGCTGACATCATGGAAAAAGTCGCATTAGAGGTCGAGAAAAAAGGGATTCAGGCATGGTGGGACATCCCTACTGAAGACTTAATTGGCGATGATGCGAAGCAGTATATCAAAGTGACCGATACCCTAGATGTTTGGTTTGATTCAGGCGTTACGCATTATTTTGTTGTCGATAAACGTGACGACATCCCTGCGTCGGCCGACTTATATCTCGAAGGCTCTGACCAGCATCGCGGATGGTTTATGTCTTCGTTAATGAGTTCGGTCGCGATGAACGGGCATGCGCCATACAAAGAGGTGTTAACTCACGGATTTACTGTAGATGCTAACGGTAAAAAAATGTCGAAATCACTCGGCAATGTAGTGGCTCCTCAAGAAGTGACCAATAAGCTTGGCGCTGATATTTTACGTTTATGGGCGGCCTCAACCGATTATCGCGGTGAAATGACCGTTAGTGATGAAATTCTCAAGCGTTCCGCCGACGCTTATCGTCGCATTCGTAACACAGCGCGCTTTTTGCTAGCGAACTTAAATGGCTTCAACCCCGAGACTGACCAAGTGGCGCCAGACGATATGGTTGCACTGGATGCATGGATGGTGTCTCGAACGCAGCAACTTCAAAAAGACATTAAAGCCGCATATGATCAATACGATATGTTGATTGTTTGTCAGTCTCTCATGCAGTTCTGCTCAATTGAACTTGGTAGTTTCTACTTAGATATCATAAAAGATCGTCAGTACACCGCAAAAGCAGACGGTCACGCTCGTCGCTCTTGTCAAACTGCGCTCTATCATATTGCTGAGGCGATGGTGCGTTGGATGGCGCCCATTATGAGCTTTACTGCGCAAGAAGTCTGGGAGGCAATGCCTGGTAAGCGTGATGAGTTTGTCTTTACCCAAACGTGGTATGAAGGTATGCCAGATGTCACTAACACAATGGACGACAGCTTCTGGGAATCTATCCTAGCGGCAAAAACCCAAGTCAACAGTGCACTTGAACAAGCTCGAAAGGATAAGGTAATTGGTAGTTCGCTTGAAGCTAAGGTAACCATATTTGCTAATAAAGCACTACGAGACAACTTAGAGCGTTTGGAAGATGAGTTGCGTTTTGTACTGATTACTTCTCAAGCAGAAGTTGCCGATATCGATGCTCGAACAGACGATTCACAATTATCTGAAGATGGCACCTTTGCTGTTCAAGTTAGCAGTGCACCTGGTACAAAGTGCACAAGATGTTGGCACATTACAGAGGATGTAGGTTCGGATCCTAAACATCCTGAACTGTGTACAAGATGTATTGAGAATGTAGACGGTTCAGGAGAGGCTCGTCAATATGCCTAATTGGATAACGCAAACTGGATTGCGCTTTACGTGGATTTCACTTATCGCGATTGTGCTTGACCAAGTAACCAAGCAAGCGATTGTAGGCGCAATGGACTTGCGTCAATCCATAGAAGTGACGTCTTTTTTCAATCTGACGTACGTGCATAATTACGGTGCTGCCTTTAGTATTTTGTATGATGCCGGCGGATGGCAACGTTATTTTTTAAGTGCCGTTGCTATTGGGGTGAGCATTGTGATTGTTTGGTGGCTAAAAAAGTCTCCAAAGGAACAATTGCTGCTACCCGTTGCCTTTAGTTTTATTCTTGGTGGCGCCTTAGGCAATGTACTAGACCGCATTTTACACGGCTATGTTATCGATTTCTTAGATTTCTATTATGGCACGTACCATTGGCCCGCCTTTAATGTCGCCGACTCCGCGATTTTTATTGGCGCGGCGCTTTTGATTATTGATATGTTTATCAACAAAGAAGATAAAGAGCATGAGTGATACAGCAAAAGTAATTGGAGATAACAGCGAAGTTATCTTACATTTTGATTTAAAGTTATCAGACGGGTCTGCCGCTGATAGCACCCGCGTGAACAACAAGCCTGCCAAAATGGTGATGGGTGATGGAAGTTTAACGCCGAACTTTGAAAAGTGTTTGCTTGGCTTGCGTGTAGGTGATAAAAAAGCGTTTAATATTGCAGCAAATGATGCGTTTGGTATGCCAAACCCCGATAATATTTATCATGTGGATCGCACTAAGTTTGCCGCCGATGCGGATTTAAGTGAAGGCATGATAATGGGGTTTTCGCAGCCAGACGGCAGTGAAATGCCGGGTATCATTCGCAGTGTCGCAGGGCATTCAGTTACCGTAGATTTCAATCACCCCTTAGCCGGGCAAGATGTGGTCTTCGACGTAGAAATTGTTGACGTTAGATAGGATGTTATAGTGCAAATTCATTTAGCCAATCCAAGAGGTTTCTGTGCGGGCGTTGACCGTGCCATCACTATCGTTGAGCGTGCACTAGAGATGTTTGGCCCGCCGATTTATGTGCGACATGAAGTCGTACATAACAAATTTGTTGTCGATGGGCTTAAATCTCGCGGCGCACAATTTGTCGATGAATTAGAAGAAGTGCCAGACGACAGCATTGTCATATTCTCTGCCCATGGCGTTTCGCAAAAAGTCAGAGGCGAAGCGTCTGATAGGGGCTTAAAAGTATTTGATGCGACATGTCCACTGGTAACTAAGGTGCATATGGAAGTCATGCGGGCCAGCAAAAAAGGCACTGAGTGTGTACTCATTGGTCATCATGGTCACCCAGAAGTTGAGGGAACCATGGGCCAATACAGCAACCCTAACGGTGGTATTTACTTGGTTGAGTCGATTGCTGATGTCAGTGCACTTGAGGTAAACAACCCAGACGAATTATATTATTGTAGCCAGACCACATTGTCGGTTGATGATACTGCCGAAGTTATTGAGGCCCTGCGTGAGAAGTTTCCTAAGATTGATGGCCCACGTAAGGATGACATTTGCTATGCTACGCAAAACCGTCAAGACGCGGTGAGGGAGCTAGCAAGTGATTGTGATATTCTGCTAGTAGTGGGAGCGCAAAATAGCTCAAACTCAAATCGTTTACGAGAGCTTGCCGAGAAAATGGGCGCAAAAGCGCACTTAATAGCCGATAAAGACTGTATACAGCGAGATTGGCTCGAAGGCGTATCGAATATTGGTGTTACCGCTGGTGCGTCTGCGCCGGAGGTGTTGGTGCAGGGCGTAGTGGAAAAACTCATCGAGTGGGGAGCAAAAACCTCGACTGAAAGGCCTGGCCGGCCAGAAAATGTTGAGTTTGCCGTACCCAAAGAATTACGAATAAAGCAAGTTTCGTAGCTTGCTTACTTGATAGCAAGGCGCGTTTTACAATACTCTTGTGCAGTTGAGTTCTAAATTTAATACCTTAGACTCCTAGAAGATAACTAATGGTTGCAAAATTTAGATATAGTGCTCCCATGGCAATTGTTATGTATTGATGATGCGAAAAGAAATTGTGAATAAATGCTTTACTGAAAAGGGACGGGCTTTGAAGCACCAGCGAGGCGTGGGCATGATTGAAGTGCTCATTACACTTCTCATCCTATCTATAGGCCTGCTTGGCGTGGCGTCGATGCAGTTTATAGGCTCGTTTTCTAATAAAGAAGCTCTCTCTCGTACCCAAGCCGTAATGGTAGCTCAGCAGATGAGTGAGCGCTTACGTGCCAGTGTGGTTGCATCCCAAGTTACCGATGGCTTTGTGGTCAACAATGCTTACTTTGACGCGAACAACTACAACTTCGACAACTTAGGCTCTTGTACTGGCAATGACCCGTACGGATGTTATTGCGAAGCCATTCCTGCGGGTATTCCCGACTGTCAATCAAACATATGCAGTGCGAACAATATTGCGGTATTTGATGCATATCAAATGTCTTGTGCTGCGGTTGAATCAAATCCAAATGCGACTATTTCAGTGACTTGTGCGGATTCAAACCCTGGTGATGCTGACTTATGCACGGCAGGATCTATTCATACCATTCAAGTGGATTGGCCCACGACAAGTTGGCAGGGTCAGGGGCGCGTGGTCAATGAACGCTGCGCGAATAATGGCCAAGACACTGACTGCGTAATAATACAGGTGACACTATGAGACCTAGTATGAAAAGAGAAAAAGGATTTACCTTAATTGAAATCATGATTTCCCTGGCGCTAGGGCTCATCATTTCTGGTGCAGTTATCCAGATTCTTGTCAGTAACAGCGTGACAGATAAATTAAATAAAGCAGTCGCCAGCGCCCAAGAGAGTGGGCGTTTTATCGTCTCAAGAATGCGGCAAGAGCTTATGATGGTGGGTCTCTATGATGTGTTAGACCCTAATATAAGCGACCTAGGCGGTCTTATTGACCTTGCCGAAGAAGAACTATTCTTACAAACACATCCTGTTCCAGTGCCCGGTGATTTTGTCGCTAGAGCAGCCCTTGGTGCGCAAGAAGGCGGCGGCGCTGCTAACAGTGACCGTTTGGTCGTTAGCTTACAAGGGATAAGAGATTGCAGAGGTTATGACCTGGGTTACAACACAGTAGCCAATCCTGACCAGATTTTTTATGTGGTAAACGAATACTTTTTAGAAGGCGACGAATTAAAGTGTCGTGGCTTTGACGGGCGTTTCTTACGAGGTCAAAAAGCGGCAGAAGGCCATAATGGTCATGCAGCCTTTACTATTTTAGATAACGTTTTGAATTTTCAAGTACTGTATGGAATAACCGATGCGAACGCTGTTGACGAACGTTCACGTCCGGTCAGATATATCGAGGCAGATGGTTTAGCTGCGGCCTATGCCGCAAATTCGCAAGTTGTCGCATTGCGCATTGCATTGGTGATAAAGGGCGAAGGTGAAGTGAATCTGGAACAAGCGGAAACGTTTAAACTGTTAAATGAAGATACGATCACGGCGCCAGATACAGGCTTGTACAAAGAGTTTGAAACAACTATCACGCTGCGTAATATGAGTAATTTTGTTAGGGGGAGCGCTTAATGAATAAGCAAAAAGGATTAGTAATGGTATTTGCCCTGTTGGTGCTTTTGTCCATTACCGTGTTAGGTGTGTCTTCGGTGTCAAGTAGCTTGCTACAAACGAAAATGGCATCTTCTTTAGAGCGCAGTTCACTCTCATTTGACGCTGCTGAGGCGGCGATCGCAGGTGTGGTTTTTGAGTCCGAAGATGAGATCTTACTCAATGATGTGGGCAACACTGACCCATTGTCAGAGGCTAGGCAAAACCTTGAACTTGATTTAACCGTGGATGCACTCAGTTGTTTTGATGATAACCGCATTCGCCGAGATATCACCTCAAATGGTCTCGGCTTTGGCGCGCGACACACAATTACAGCGACATACAGCGAGCAGGGTGGGGTTGATAGTTGGTCTCAAACGGCATTCGTTCGTGAGCAAGCGTGCCGAGGGTCAAGCAATGTGATTGGTGGAACAAATATTAAATGTCACGTCTTTTTGGTGAGAGGGTGCGGTCAAGCCGATGGTAGTAACTACGCAGTTGCAAATACCTTATCAGCGTCAGTTTTTGCACCAGCAACAAATTAGTTTGGAGTGGTAGTATATGTCTATTAAGAAGTTAGCGTGTTCGTTTACCGCTTTTGCACTGAGTTTTTTCATCAGTCTAAGTGCCTTTGGTGATGATTTAGAGATTTATCTGGGAACCAGTGAATCGCAGGTCACATACAATCCTAATGTATTATTTATTATGGATACTTCGGGAAGTATGAGTAACCGCGATGGTGGCTCACAGTCACGAATGCAACGTGTGCAAATAGCGCTTAATCAAGCGTTAGAAAACGCCACAAACATCAATGCTGGTCTTATGCGTTTTTCTGACTATGGCGGCCCTATTTTGTTTCCAGTGCGAGGTATTGATACGCCTGTTCAACCGGAAATTATCCTTCCAGTGAAAGACTCGCAAGACGATGCATATGAAATTGACGGCAACCCAGTCGTTAATTCGAATCAACTCATCTTAACCCAGGGAACGAGTGAAGTTACAACGGGTTTGAGATATCAAAACGTTAATATACCCCAAGGCGCTACCATTACCAGCGCACGCGTGCGTTTTATCAGTTCGCAGCTCAATACGTCAGCAAGTACGTTGACCATTTATGCCGAAGATGAAGACGACTCTGCTGCCTTCACCACGCAAAATGACAATATCTCCGGTCGCGATAAAACCTCAAACAGCTTAGAGTGGGTATTTAATAATGCTTTCCCACTTGCACAAGAAATAACAACATCACCTGATATTTCTCATGTGATCCAAGAAGTAATTGGTCGCTCTGGCTGGTGTGGTGGCAACGATTTGAGCCTAATTATCGAGGGTGAAAGTAGCATAAGTAGCAGTAACCGCCGCGCGTTTAGTTACGATGAAGGCGATAGCCGCTCACCACAATTAATCATTACCTACGACGAATCGACGGCAACGGGCTGTACGCAAGGCTCGTTCATTTATCAAGTAGATGAGCAAAATGAAAACGCAGAGGAGCGTCCAGACGGGACTCAGTCGACGGGGAATGAGCTAACCTTTAGAGATGGTACTAACGAATACATTGGTGTGAGATTTAAAAACCTGAATATCCCTCAAGGCGCTGAGATTGTAGATGCTCATATAATATTCACGGCGCATTCAGGCGACAGCAGCAATGGTGCGCGTATGAGGATTCGCGGGGTAGCAGAGGATGATCCTAATAATTTCTCGCCTTACACACGATATCTACTCAGTAACAAGCCTAAAACGGGTGCATCTGTAACCTGGGATAATATTGGTGCTTGGACTCGAAATGAAACCTACGAAACACCGTCAGTAAGAAATATTGTTCAAGAGATTGTCAATCGCAGTGGGTGGCAAGCAAACAACGAAATGATGTTTGTCTTTGATAACTTTACAAACGCAAAACGCGGTGCCTATACATTTAGAGGCAGAGCATCTGGTGCGCCACAGTTAGTTATTGAATATAAAGGTAACGCTGTGCCTGGCAGTCAATCAACCGTTAGACAAAGTTTAATAAGCCGCGTGAATGAGCTTAGTCCAAGTGGCTTCACTCCTATCGTCGATACCTTATATGAAGCGACTAGCTACTATGGCGGTTTAAATGTAGATTATGGCCGCAAACGTGGGGAGGCCGACGTTAGTAATTCTGTACGACGTGCGACACGCGTGAGTAATAGGCTTTCATATATTGGTGCTGACCCAGTAAGACCGTTTGGATGTACTGATGCGAACCTCAATGATACAGACTGTATGAACGAGTTCATTCCAGCGCCTGCTACCTACATCTCGCCGATCCAAGATTTGCAGTGTCAAACTAATAATCACATCGTGTTGTTGTCGGACGGTGAAGCGAATAATAATCACAGTGTCAGTAAAATCCAAAACCTTCTTGGTCGCAACTGCACAGGCAACGGCGGTGAAAGATGTGGTGTAGATTTAGTTAGCGACCTCAGTAGTCAAAACACCTCGCCTATCGATGCGCGTATTATTACGCACACAATCGGCTTTGCAGCGAACTCTACGGCAAACAACTTCTTAAACCGTCTCGCATTGCAAGGTGGTGGTGGTTTCTACGAAGCTAGCAATAGTGAAGATTTGGTCAATGTATTTGAAACGATTTTAAGACAGGTCAAAGACGTGAACACTACCTTCGTTTCACCAGGTGTTGCGGTCAACCAATTAAACCGATTGACCCACAGAGATGAACTTTACTTCGCATTGTTTAGACCCGCTGAGGGGGCTTTATGGCCAGGCAACCTTAAGAAGTACAAGATTGCTGGCGACGTTATTTTAGATAAAAATGGTAGCCCTGCCGTTGACGGCGCAACAGGTTTCTTTAAAGAAAACTCGCATAGTTACTGGTCGCCTCTAGCAGACGGAAATGACGTACGCGAAGGCGGAGCTATTAGTCGTTTGGACTTGGTGCGCAACTTATACACATTCGATGATACGCCAGGCCCAATTGCTGTTAGTGGTAATGCTTTTAATGAATCAAACTCTTCGATCACGCTTGAAGATATGGGACTTGAAACGCGTCCAAATCCAGAGATTCTTAGAAATGAGATATTAAAGTGGGCTCGCGGTGTTGACGTACTAGATGCAGATGGTGATGGTTCTACCACTGACATCAACTTGATGATGGGTGATCCTATTCACTCACAACCTGTGATCGTGAACTATTCTGAAACTGACAGTGCGATACTTGTGGCGACTAACCACGGGTTCTTGCACTCGTTTGACTCCGAGAGCGGAGAAGAAAACTTTGCGATTATGCCCAAAGAATTACTACCGAATCTAGAAGAGTTCTATCGCAATGGTTCTACGTTTAATCATATTTATGGTCTTGATGGCGATATGGTATATCGCGAAGTCGACGAGAAGAAATGGTTGTATGTTGGTCAGCGCAGAGGTGGCAACAACTACTATGTGTTCGACATCACTCAGAAAGACAGTCCTAAACTGGTCTTTAAGATTGATGGTGGAGAGGGTGCATACGCCAATATGGGCCAAAGCTGGTCACGTCCTATCTTGACTAAAGTAGATGTAGGTGGCAGCGTTCGCAATGTCATGATCATTGGTGGTGGCTATGATGAGGACCAAGATACTAAGTCAATCCGCTCTGCAGATATGATGGGTAATAGTGTTTATATGATTGATGCAGACACCGGTAGCTTGATTTGGTCTGCTAGTGATGAGAACGCCACTCTGAATTTGCCCGAGATGAAATATAGCATTCCAGCGCGTATTTCGGTGATTGACCGTGATAACGATGGGGTTGCCGATCACATGTATGTAGCGGACATGGGCGGTCAACTATTCCGCCTAGATATCTACAACGGCAACCCAGTAAATGAGCTTGTTAAAGGTCAACGTTTGGCTGATTTTGGCGGTGATTCTGAAACTGAGAACCGTCGCTTCTTTTATGGTCCGGACGTTTCCGAAGTCACGCTAGGCGATGCAATCTATTATGCTGTTGCCATTGGTTCTGGCTTTAGAGCAGGCCCTTTGAATACCACCATCGAAGATAACTTCTATATGATCAAAGATGAAGGTGTATTCCAAAGAGACACCCTTGGTCAATATACATTCCCAAGTGGCTCGATGACCGCTGCTAATTTGTACGACGCGACAAATCACTTACTTACGTCGCCAGATAATACTGAGCGGGATTTAGCCACTGCAGACTTTGCCAATAAAGACGGGTGGTATATCCGCTTAACCAATGGCGGTGAAAAAGTGTTGTCATCGCCATTGATTCTAGACTACAAGGTATTCTTTACCACTTACTTGCCTGCTAGCAGTAGCGAAAGCTTATGTGCGCCGCCAACAGGTAATAGTCGTGCTTACTTGGTAAATCTGTTTAACGGTAACTCGCTCACTGATTTGAATCAAAATGGTGAGAGAGATCGTGCGGACCGCTCAGCTGATTTAGCACAAACCGGTATCGCCCCCGATACACGAGTTTTATTTCCCAAGATTACTAACCCTGTGGTTTGTTTAGGGGCAGAATGTGTATCAGCGGCTATTACAACAGACGCCGATGGCAACGAAAACGCGTGTACCTCTGACTTTGAATGTTTAGCGCAGAATATTTATGGGCGCTTTGAGCGGGTGAGGAAAGAATCGTGGAAAACGGAAATAGAACGTAATCAATAGCGGCACTCAGCAGCCAAGGTTTAATAAGGCCTTAGCTGCGTTTGAATAAGGTTAAGAGTTCATGAATAAGCGCAACACAAAAGGGTTTACACTCATCGAATTGATGGTGGTAGTAGCGATAGTGGGTATTATCGCTTCAATCGCATATCCAAGTTACCAGAGTATGATAGTGTCAAGTGCACGAAGTGCTGCCCAGGCAGACCTGATGGCTTTTGCGTCTGCAATGGAGCGCCATAGCGCAGCAAACATGAGTTATGCTGGCGCTGCAGCTGGAGGCTCTGATACTGGTGCTCCCGCTATTTTTGCAACTTACTCACCTGCAACTGAACAGCCAGCCGATAGAAGATACGATTTGTCTATCGATGAAGTTGGCGCTAATGGACTAACGTATCGCTTAGTGGCAACGCCGGTTAGCGGCACGCCGGTTGAAGATGACGGCATTATTGTCATATTTAGCGATGGTCGCAAAGCTTGGGACCAAGACGACAGTGGCGCCATTGCTGCAAATGAGTTTTGCTGGAGCTGTTAGTCGTTTATTATTAACGTTTTTAAAGGGCCTGCATATTTATGTGCAGGCCCTTTTTATTGTCAGTTGTTTTGTATCTTCTGCGTAGCAAGAAAAATGCTAAACCGGTTCGCAATCACAAGCGTAGCCTGCGAAGGCGTCTAGTTAAGCACCGTTTTTCTTCAGTAGAATGCAAATGCTGGATATCGTAAAAGGGAAATGCCGAACAAAGTGGCAGTTTAATAATTAGGGTCTGAACATTATGATTAAGTGACTTGTAATTGTGCAAGTTAATCAAAGGAATGAAAAATATGAAAGAGTTTAAATAGGAACAACTCACCAACATCGATGGTGGAGTGGCAAACTTTGTATTAGGTTACGCTGCGGGAAAAGCGTTAGATTATGTTTTTAGTGGTGATGCCTATAATGATGGAGTGCTTTGGTCTCAGCAGGACTTTTCTGATAGCAATGATTATTTTTTAAATAATCGAGAAAAGTTTAATCTGCTTTATTGATAACTAACCGATAGAGCACTGCGGTGCTCTATCTAACCATAAAGAGGTACGGAATATGAGGTCATTTCTTCTCATGTTATGCGGTTTTTTAACTGCGTTTATTATGAATCGATTTTTTTCATTTCAACTTTGGGTTGAGCTATCGATTGTTGCGGTAATAGGGCTTATCATTTGGTGCATCGATAGGCAAATTAGAACAAAAAAAGAAAAGGTCTAATCTCGTGATCGCTTGCACATTCTGCACTTAAATTTAGCTACTGGCCTTACTTTTCTTTTTGGACGTCAAGCGGCTTCTTTTAAATATCGAAACGTAATATGTGTGGCCGAATAATGGGAAAGCGTTTTTAAATAAACAAAGCCCGCAACGGAAAACCGTTAACAAGTGATGTTGTCGCCATCGGCGTCTTCATGGGTGCCATCGTTATTCGCGTCAGTACTGATGCGTGAACGGCCCTGTAAAGTTACGAAAAGAGCGCGGGCATATGTCGCTTCGTTAGAATCTGGACATAGGGTGATAGTTGCAGGCGTGTCGGTTCCGCCTATATCTAAAAAGCGTATAAGATTCGCAGTGCTCGTCATGTTGTTGTTTCTAGATATATTTTGAGAGCTTTGAAGCAAGGGTTCGTCGTTGTCTCGGCTATCGTTGCCGTTAGCATCGATAAAGACGATTTTTGGCGCGTCCCAATCGTTGCTGCACGTCTCAAAATCAGATGACGGACAAACGATGGTCGTTGTGCGTTGGTCAATTGAAGTAAAACGAGCGAATTGCAACAAACCACTCATCTCGTTAATCTCGGCGGTAATTCGATTTTTGGTCAATATGTTTTGAACGTTTGGCGCAACGAGTGTTAGCACTATTGCAGATACCGCAAGCGCAATCATCATCTCTAATAATGTCACGCCTTGTTGACGTTTTTTCCCGCCCAGATTATTTATCACTTCAATCCCCCATTTCTAGCGAGTACACTATATATTATTTTGTTCCAGTTAAGGTATACAATCGTAAACTTTGATAGTTTTATTGATACCTGTTGCATGCCACCACATATATTAAATTACTCAGAGGATAAGTACCTTGAAACAAGCCATTATACAAGAAATGAGAGTTATCCCAAGTATAGACCCCGCTTTTGAGGTTGGACGACGGGTAGCATTCATTAAACAACAATTGCTCACGTCAGGGTTGCAAACACTAGTGCTTGGAATTAGCGGCGGAATTGATTCATGCACGCTTGGGAGATTAGCGCAGTTGGCCGTAGACGAACTCAATCAAGGGGATGCGCAATATCAGTTCATCGCGGTAAGACTGCCGTATGGTACGCAAGCAGATGAAGAAGATGCGCAATTATCCATCGATTTTATTCAGCCATCTTTGCAACTTACCGCAAATGTGAAGCCAGGCGCCGACGCCATTCATGATAGTGCTACCGCGGCCCTTAAAGCGATTGGCAAATCTGTGAGCGATCGACAACTTGATGATTTTGTAAAAGGAAATGCAAAGGCGCGAACCCGAATGGCAATTCAGTATGATATCGCGGGGCTAACACAAGGATTAGTGTTGGGTACTGACCACTCGGCTGAAAATATCACAGGCTTTTATACTAAATACGGCGACGGCGCATGCGATATGGCGCCTTTGTTTGGCTTAAGTAAACGCCAAGTCAGACAAATTGCTGGATTTTTGGGGGCGCCAGAAAAGATTATCAATAAAGCGCCAACCGCTGACCTAGAAACCTTGAATCCACAGCTTGCTGATGAAGCCTCACTTGGATTAAGCTATGAACAAATAGATGACTTTCTCGAAGGAAAGAGCCATGATGACCAAGCTGATGCAAAACTAATTGCTATATATCAGCGGACGCAACATAAACGTATTCCTATCCCTACTATTTACGACGCAGAGTGATAATCCTATGAAAAAGATAGAAGCAATTATTAAACCCTTTAAGTTAGACGATGTTAGAGAGGGTCTCTCTGCCGTTGGTGTTTCTGGGCTTACGATCACAGAAATAAAGGGGTTTGGGCGTCAAAAAGGGCACACAGAGTTGTATCGGGGGGCTGAATACAAAGTCGACTTCCTGCCAAAGATAAAAATCGAAATTGTTTTGTCTGATGATTTGGTAGACCAAGCTGTTGAGGTTATCACCGAAGCGGCACGCACAGGTAAGATCGGGGACGGTAAAATTTTTGTTTACAATGTTGAACAAGCCATTCGTATTAGAACGGGTGAACAAAATGAAGAGGCGCTGACCTAAGTTGGGAGCGCCTGCTTTTCATTAATGCGTGTGACCACAACCGCCAGGGCCATGAACATGGCCATGCTCTAACTCTTCTGCGGTGGCTTCGCGAATATCTTCAACCGACACATCAAAAACCAGCGTTAAACCAGACAGTGGATGATTACCATCGACGGTGACGTGTTCATCATCTTTGTCAATGATAGTCACGGATTGCTCGCCTTCGTCTGTGGTGGCTCTGAAGCTCATTCCCACTTCAACATCCATGCCTTCAAACATACTCACTGGCACCTGTTGTACCAGTTGGTCATGTCTTTCCCCGTAAGCTTTATCTGGCGCGATAGTCACCTCGAAGGTATTGCCCTTTTCTTTTCCGTAAAGTTCGTCTTCTAAACCTGCGATCATGTATTTAGTGCCTTGAATAAACGAAATAGGCTCTTTGTCTATAGAAGAATCAATGGCTTCGCCTTCGGCTGTTTTTACGGTGTAGTGTAGCGTTACGACTAGGTTGTCGGCTATTTGCATATTATGTTTCCAATAGACCGTCTTGCCGGCCGTTTGCTAATTTTCTAATGAATACGGAAGTGGTAAAACAGTTAATTGCTCACCAGAGTCTTTTAAGCGTAACACATCACCTACTTGAGTGTCATTCGCCAGCACCGCTAAAACCTTGCTGCCATTTTCACCATTTGCTCCTGTCAATAGCGTTCCACCCCGTCTGAAGTTCTCACCGACAGACTTTTCAAGTGTCGCACCAGGTGCAATGGTGTCAAGTGGGAGCGATTTATCGCTGCTTAAAATATAAGTAGCACGTTTGTTCTTACCGAGAAATTTTGTGCGCGCAACAACTTCTTGCCCCATATAGCAACCTTTGTCAAAATCGATTGCGTTTAATGCTTGTAGATTGAGCATTTGAGGCACAAACTCGCCAACGGTATTGTCTTGTAAAAAGGCAAGTCCGGCTTCAATTTCCAGTAGCTCAAAGACAGTTTCGTCGTCGCCAATGCTGTCAGCGTAAGCGTCTCTCAGACGAATAAACCCTTGTTCGTTAAGTGTCACTAGATATCTCACAGTTGTATCGTCGAACGTGATGACTTGGCCAAATGTGTTACTGGTTACGCCTAAGTGTTCGTTCGTGAGATCAGGAAATAATGTTTGTAGAGATGCATTCACCGCTTCGCCACTCCCACCTAAGATGCGCCATTGGGCGGTTGTATCTTCGATAGCGACTTTTGAAAAAACCCCGTACTTTTTCAGTTGAGTCAATGTTTCTTTTGCACTGGCCTGGGGCATCAGCATATGATAACTCTGTGCAAACGCAGACAATATAGACACTGACCACATTTTGCCTTTAAAGTCGCAATGGGCAGTTATGCGTGCTTTTTTTGCGTCAAATTGTTTGGTATTGACGGTAAGTTGACCATGCAAATACTCATCACGTTGCTCGCCACTGATACTCACTAGATGACGCGAAGCCAGATTTACTAAAAACGAAGCCATACTTTTCCTTTGCTAAAAGCACCTTGGTTAAGTAAGGAACGTGCGGGTGAAGATATATCTTTACAAGGGTAGAAGAAGAATTTTTTGTCTGTCTACTTTAGTCCAGTACAGACGAATAAAAAACTATGTTAGTCTCTGCGCACTGTTTCAAGGAGTTACTATGTTTGACGCAAAACGAATTGCAAGATTAAAGTGGGCGTGCCGCCGCGGCATGCTTGAATTAGATGTTTTATTGTTACCTTTCGTCGAGCAAGCGTTTGATGATCTTACGGAGCAACAACAAGTGACGTTTGAGCGTTTATTGACATGTGATGACCCAGACCTTTTCGCGTGGTTTATGGGGCACCAAACCTGTCAGGATCCAGAATTTTCTGAGATGGTATCAACTGTGCTCTCACGTGTTAAGTTAAGCGCAAGTTAATAAGCAACTGCTTTTTTTATGATATCTATCTTCGTCAAGGATGACGGAAATTTCTGGCTAATGCTTGTCAATACCGCCATCTGCATGCTACTCGTGTTGTTTCTCAGTGTTCAGACTAGCTTGTCTTTATTCTTTTTATCCCTATTTTTTGTGCCGCTACTATATTTTGCTGCTTTGACTCACTATCACTGGCATACATCAAACTCTTTACTATACTTCAGCTTAAATCATGAAAATAATAATATTATTTTGTATCAGGGTGGAGCATCGGTCGCTTATATGATCGGTAAAAAATCAAAGGCCAATTCGTTTGGCGTATGGCTTGAATTGATACGCAGTGAGCCGCAGCAGCAAAGTTGTGATGTGCAACGGTATTTTTTTACCAAGTGGCAAATGAACTCACGCGCATTTCGAGCGTTTCATCGTCATATTGTTTGGTACCTCGATGCAAAAGGAGTGTAGATAGCCCTATGTTAACATTGCTAGCAAAAGCCGCCATTTATCGCCCGGACTATGATGCGAAAACTGCGCCTCAAATGCCGCAAGAAACATTGCGAAAGCTGCATACTATTTCGCCTGAGCATTATGAGAGCTATCATGCTTTGGTGAATTGGCTTCCTGGCGAAGAAAATCAGGTTCATCCCAATTATATTCAAACCTTGACCTTGCCCATGCAACTTAGCATGATGACGCAAACACCTTTTCCGTTTAAAGCGCTAGGTTTGGTGCATTTAGCCAATCGTATTAATGTGTTTGAACTTCCTAAAAAAGACGACACATTAGAATTAAACACTTACTTTGGCCGCATTTATTCACATAAGCGTGGTTATGTGTTTGAGATTCATTCAGATGCGAGTAAGCAAGGTACCGTTGCATTAAAAGCCACGAGCTATTATCTAGCGAGAACCCGTAAGGTTTTGTTTGAAGAGGGACTCAGTAAGTTCACTGATGCCACGCTGCTGCAAAATTGTACACTGACTCCGGAAGTCGTGGCTAATTCAACGCGCATTACAAAACTTAACTTTAGTGAAAATATTGGGCGTAAATATGCAAGGGTTTCGGGAGATTACAACCCTATCCATTTATGGCCACTGACATCACGTTTATTCGGTTTCAAGCGCGCCATTGCCCATGGTATGTACTCACACGCCTTGGCGCTATCTGCTTTACAGCGTTCACATCAAATTGATTTGCGAACCAATGTATCTATAAAGGCGCTTTTCAAACAACCGATTGTATTGCCGGTGGATGTCGAGTGCACGGTAAAAGCATGTAAAGATAACAGCTTGGACTTTAGTTTATTCAGTGAGAAGCCAAGCGCTCATCACCGATTTAATCCTCACTTAATTGGTTGTATCACACCACTTGAAAAATAATCATATAAGGCGCTATTTCAGTGGCTTTTGAATGATGCTTGGGCCTGCATTTTCAAGCAAATTTGGATAGTCGAGGTTGTAATGAAGGCCACGACTTTCTTTTCTCATCATTGCACAAGTCACTATCAGTTGCGCAATGCATACCAAATTACGCAGCTCTAACATATTATTGCTAACCTTGAAGTTACTGTAGTATTCATCTATCTCCTGTTTTAACAGGTTGATTCTTCGCATCGCTCGTTCAAGGCGCTTATCACTTCTAACAATGCCAACGTAGTCCCACATAAATAAACGCAGCTCATGCCAGTTATGTTGAATAATAACCTCTTCATCTGAGTCGATAACTCGGCTCTCGTCCCATGGCTGAATAGTGCATTGGCTATGGGGTTCGTCAAAATGCGCTAAAATATGATTAGCACATGCATGAGCAAATACAACACATTCTAGCAAGGAGTTACTGGCCATCCTGTTGGCACCGTGCAAACCGGTATAAGCAACCTCACCAATGGCGTAAACGTTTTCTAGATTGGTTTTGGCGTTTAGGTCGGTCATTACGCCACCGCAGCTATAATGCGCCGCAGGCACTACAGGGATAGGCTGTCGTGTGATATCAATGCCTAAGGAGCGGCATTTTCGATAAATGTTTGGAAAGTGCTTTACTATGAAGTCTGTGGGTTTATGGCTAATGTCTAAGTACATACAATCTGCGCCGAGGCGCTTCATTTCAAAATCGATAGCGCGAGCGACTATATCTCTAGGGGCTAGGTCACCACGTTCATCAAACTTGTGCATAAACGGTGTGCCGTCTGCATGGCATAAAAATGCACCTTCGCCACGAAGTGCTTCGCTGATTAGGAAATTCCCCGCATCGGGATGATACAAACAAGTGGGATGAAATTGGTTAAACTCCATGTTTGCAATTCTGCATCCTGCACGCCAAGCCATAGCAATGCCATCTCCGCTCGATACATCTGGGTTAGACGTATATTGATAGACCTTGCTCGCGCCACCAGTTGCTAAGGTCACAAATCGTGCACGAATAATTTCTACACGGGTCTTCTTACGATTCCATACATATGCACCAATGCAGCGCTGGTCTGATTTATTGGCCTTGATTAAGTCAATGGCGTTGTATCGTTCAAAAATGTGGATGTTGGGGTGTTGTGTTACATTATCAGATAGCGTGCTTTGCACCGCTTCACCGGTAGCGTCAGCAGCATGTAAAATGCGTCTGTGGCTATGTCCGCCCTCGCGTGTCAGGTGAAAACGTGGGTTGCCATGCTCATCTTGCTCTTGATCGAAGGGCACGCCTCGACTGATCAACCATTGCATGCTTCGTTTGGCATTTTCGGCTGTGTATCGCACCACATTCTCGTCACAAATACCGGCGCCAGCGTTTAAAGTATCCGCAATATGGCTTTCTATGCTGTCATCATCGTCAAAAACAGCGGCAATGCCCCCTTGTGCATAGCGAGTACTGCCCTCATTAATATCGCTCTTACTTAGCACGATGACATTGCAGTGTTCGGCCATTTTGAGGGCTAAGCTCAGCCCAGCGGCACCGCTACCTATTACCAGAAGGTCGCAACGATGTTCTATTGTGTCTGCCATAGTGAAAGTAAGTCCAAACAAATAAGTTCTAATAAAGAAGAACGTAATACTAGTGTTTTGGTGCAAAAATACAATCGCTCGATTATTTTTATATAATACTTATAATATTTCGAACTTAATCAGATTGTGTCGGTCAATACATACACTTGCCGGAGCCATAGTATTAAGCAATAAAGGAGTAATGGCTTTAATGAGCGAGCAAAATACAGATCAAGAATTGGTAAAAATGGTTCAATCAGGCAATAAGAACGCATTTAACCTTCTTGTAGTGAGACATCAAAACAAAGTGATGAATATTGTCTCACGCTATGTAAAGAATTCAGGGGATGTGGCCGACGTTACTCAAGAAGCGTTTATAAAGGCCTATAGGGCGTTGCCAAATTTTAGAGGCGAAAGTGCGTTTTACACATGGCTATATCGAATTGCCGTAAATAGCGCAAAGAATTACCTTACGTCCCAAAGCAGAAAACCGCCTGCTAGCGATGTAGATGCGCAAGATGCGGATTATTATGATGGTAGTGATGCATTGAAAGAAAATGCATCACCAGAGCGAAAACTATTGTCCGATGAGCTTCAAAAGAAGCTGTTTGCAACAATAGAGGCATTACCTGACGATTTGCGAGCAGCAATAACGCTTCGTGAAATTGAAGGGTTGAGTTATGAAGAAATAGCGGCCGTGATGGAATGCCCTGTGGGTACCGTTAGGTCACGTATTTTTAGAGCTCGAGAAGCAATAGATAAAGTGATTGTGCCGTTAACAGAGTATTAGTAAGGTTAAAGGTCACATCAAAATTAGTATTGGGTGCAGGTTAAAAGTTAGGTAAACTAGCACTGTGGTCGAACAACAGCAGGCAAGGCTTTTAAAGCAGGAAAGGTGTATGACACAAGAATTTGAGAAAATTTCGGCAATGGTTGACGGTGAGTGTGATGACGTCGCACAAGCAGTTTCAAAAATTGACGACCCACTCTTGCAGCAAAAATGGAAAAGCTATCACCTCACTCGCGATTTACTTCGCAATGACATGTCTTCAGATGTAAAGTTTGATGTCAGCCAAGATATTGCTGCGGCGCTTGAAAATGAATTAGCGATTGTGGCGCCAAAACGTACTTGGAAAGAATTGCCAGTGGTTTCTGCGGTCATCCCGATAGTTAAGCAAAGCAGTCAATTAGCGATGGTGGCTAGTGTTACCGCGATGGTCATATTTGGGTATCAAACGGTAAACCAGCCTGAGATAACGCAACCCTTTACGACGGCGCCTCCTGTAATTGGTCCGCAAGGTGGTCTATCGCCGGTTAGCTTGCAACAGTCTCGTACTATTGAGCAAGACAGAATGCAGCAACTTCTCGAACAACGCCGACATATAAACGCCTTGATTGAAGATCACCAACGTCAATTGAAGTTAAAACAGACGTTAGAGAAAAGCTTAAACGAAGACGACACTGCGCAACCATAGGCGATGAAACAGTTGTCAGCAAAAAACCAGCACTGGCGGTTATGTATCGCACTTGTTGGTTTTTTTAGTTTTGTATTTCACACTTCTGCGCAAGAAATCTCGCAACAAGTTGCCTCACCCACACAAGAAAGTGCCGAGAGTGTTGACTCACAAGACGACACAAGCACGTTTAACCCGCTGTCTGCTGAATCTTGGATGCAACGACTGGTAGAAAATACCCAAAATAGTGCATTTGAAATCATATTTGTGGTCTCTGCCAATCAGCGCGAGACTATGCCGTACATGTGGCGCAGAGGCGTTATGCCCAATCAATCACCCATTGAACAGCTAAGCTTGCTAAATGGCCCAGGCTTTGAGCAAGTTGCTCATATGGGGCGATTAAGCATATTTGAACCCGGCTATGCACCATATAGTGTGCAAGGTAGTCATGTGCAAGGCCCCATTCCCCAAGCGTTTATATACGAGGGCTTTGATTTATCAGCGGCGTATGATGTTCTGTTGATGGGCCGAAATCGCGTTTCAGCACGCATGGCGCAGCAAATACGCGTGATTAGTAAGGATAAAACCAGATTTAGTTATCATCTATGGCTTGATGAGCAAACGGGCCTTTTGTTGAAGCTAGATATGTATGACTTAGACGGTAGTTTGTTGGAGCAAATTCAGGTAACACAACTGACGGTTTCTCAAAGCGTCAATCAGGTGTTTTCAAATTTCTCTGTAGACCAGTTGCCACAAGTATCTACCAGTAATGCGCAGAGCTCTCGTGAGTTATTGTGGCAAGCTGGATATTTACCTGTGGGCATGCGCGTGTTGAAGCAAGATGTTCATCGAATTCAACGCACCGGGCAAATGACAGAATATATGTTGCTGTCTGACGGATTAGTGGACGTGTCGGTATATGTCATGAATGCCAACGAAGCGTTTCAAGAAGACCTAGCTGTTGCAACTGGCAGTCATGCAGTGATTTCTAAGACAGATGGGCGTGTGCAGGTGACGGTGGTTGGTGAAATCCCTGTCGTGACTGCTGAAAAAATCGCTGAGTCCATTGTCATTGTGGATAATCAAGATGATTGAAGAAATGGGCACAGTCGTCGCAACTGAGCCAGGCTATGCATGGGTCGAAACGAAAGTAAAAACGACCTGCGGAAGCTGCGTTGCACAGGATAACTGTGGCACAGGGCTTGTTGCAAAAACTTTCTCCCCTAAACCTGAACACGTTAAGATTGCCGTCCCCGATCCACTAAAAGTGGGGCAAAGTGTAAAAATAGGGATACCCGAGCAACAATTATTATGGGCATCGATGGTGCTATATATATGCCCATTACTCGCGCTTATCGCAACAGCGAGTATTGGCTTTCATGTTTTCACCTTGCCTGAGCCGTTAGTGATATTGGGTAGCTTTGCTATGACGTTTGCTACCTATTGGCTAGTATCACGTCATATCAAACGTCAATCGGTAAGCTTCGCACCGATATTTTTGGGCGCTAGCAACGAAGCTATAATTACCAGAAAGCATGAAATCCCGTTGAAAAAGCTGTCATGATTTTTATCTAGACACAAGCTGTAACAATCTCACTACAACAATCTCTGAGATTTGAGGTCGAAAAGGTCATAAAAACGCGGATTTTGTCGCAATTTAGCACCGAAATCGGTAATATCCGCGTACTCAATAGGGAGCGCAATTGCTTACCATACCAATTTAATCACAAACACATGATTTTCATGGGTTTAACCGTCGCGTTGTAGTGTCAGGAACATTAGTCATTTATGCAGCTTAAGAATATTCGTAACTTCAGTATTATTGCCCATATCGATCACGGGAAGTCGACACTTTCAGACCGATTGATTCAGCACTGCGGAGGCTTAACTAACCGAGAAATGGCCGAGCAAGTCCTTGACTCTATGGATATTGAGCGCGAGCGCGGGATCACTATCAAGGCGCAAAGTGTTACCTTGATGTACCAAGCGAAGGATGGGGAAACTTATCAGCTAAACTTTATCGATACGCCTGGACACGTTGATTTCACATATGAAGTGTCGCGTTCTCTTGCAGCCTGCGAAGGAGCTTTGCTTGTTGTAGATGCTGGCCAAGGTGTTGAAGCGCAAACGCTAGCGAATTGCTATACTGCCATCGACCTTGATATGGAAGTGGTGCCCATCCTAAATAAAATTGACTTGCCACAGGCTGAGCCAGACCGCGTTGCAGAAGAAATCGAAGACATCGTGGGTATAGATGCAATTGAAGCGGTGCGCTGTTCAGCAAAAACAGGCGTTGGCATCGAAGATGTTCTTGAGGAAATCGTTAGACGTATCCCTCCACCAAAAGGTGACGCGCAAGCGCCTCTAGAAGCGCTTATCATCGACTCATGGTTTGATAATTACCAAGGCGTTGTGTCTTTGGTGCGCATTGTTAACGGTGAATTGCACACCAAAGATAAAATTCAAATTATGTCCAATGGTGTCGTGCATCAGGCAGACAAAATTGGCGTGTTCACACCCAAGCAAACCGAAACCAAAGTCCTACGTACGGGCGAGGTTGGTTTTGTTATCGCAGGTATTAAAGAAATTCACGGTGCTCCTGTAGGCGATACCATTACACTAGCAAAACGTCCGGCAGCGAAAATGTTACCGGGTTTTAAAAAGATAAAGCCGCAAGTATATGCAGGCCTATTTACGGTCAGCTCAGACGATTATGAAGATTTTAGAGATGCATTGGCTAAGCTAAGCCTCAATGATGCATCGTTATTTTACGAGCCAGAGAGCTCAGCAGCCCTCGGTTTTGGCTTTAGAATTGGTTTCTTGGGTATGTTACACATGGAAATCATTCAAGAGCGTTTAGAGCGTGAATACGATCTTGATTTAATTACCACCGCGCCAACCGTAGTGTACGAAGTCGTCACCACCAAAGGCGAGACGCTGCAAGTAGATAATCCTTCTAAATTGCCGCCGATTAATGATATTGAAGAAATACGAGAGCCTATCGTGACGGCGAATATTCTTGTTCCGCAAGAATATCTTGGAAACGTTATCACGCTTTGTGTTGCCAAACGCGGACATCAAACGCATATGGCCTATCATGGCAAGCAAGTTGCAGTAACCTACGATATGCCAATGGCAGAAGTGGTGCTAGACTTTTTTGATAAGCTAAAGTCTACCAGTCGCGGTTTTGCCTCGTTGGATTATAACTTTACTCGATTTCAGGCGGCCGACATGGTGCGCCTTGATATCTTAATCAATGGTGAGCGCGTAGATGCGTTAGCGCTGATTACGCATAAAGACAATGCGCAGTATCGTGGACGTGATTTAGTTGAAAAGTTACGTGAACTAATTCCTCGTCAGATGTTTGATATTGCCATTCAGGCGGCAATTGGTAACCATATTGTGGCAAGAAGCACGGTCAAGCAACTTCGCAAGAACGTTATTGCGAAATGTTATGGTGGAGACATCAGTCGTAAGAAGAAGCTCTTGCAGAAACAAAAAGAAGGTAAGAAACGCATGAAGCAAGTAGGTAACGTGGAGTTACCACAGGACGCGTTCTTAGCGATATTAAAGGTTGATAATTAATGGCGAATTACTTTTCGATATTGTTGGTTGTGATGAGTGCTATCACCGGTGGAATATGGTTGGCATACGCACTTTTTTTTGCGCCCAAAAATGCAAGCGCCAGCAACGGTTCATCAGAGCAAGTAAACTTTGATGCCAGTACTGACGAATTGCCTTGGTTGGTAGATAACTGCAAACAGTTCTTCCCAATATTTTTTGGTGTCATGGTGTTTCGCTCATTTATCTATGAGCCCTTTCAAATACCCTCTGGCTCTATGATGCCAACGATGTTAGAAGGCGATTTTATTTTGGTCGAGAAGTTTGCATATGGGCTCAAAGATCCTGTTACTCGCACTCAGATGATTGATACTGGCGACGTACAAAGGGGCGATATTGTTGTATTTAAATATCCATTGGATCCGAACATTGATTACATCAAACGTGTTGTAGGGCTTCCAGGTGAAACTATTATCTACAGTAACAAACAAGTATTCGTGCAAGCACCGTGTGAGCCTGGGCAGCTATGCGATCGTCCTCAGCCTGTGCAATTGAAATCAGAAGGCGATTCTCCCTACAGACAAAATGGCGTTGCTCTGGACTTATTTACAGAAACGTTAGGTGATCTTGATCATCAAATTCTTCGCAATCCGACGAGTTCTTCTGCCGCTTATAAATACGATATACCCGAAGGGCATTATTTTGTCTTAGGCGATAATCGCGACAATAGCCAAGACAGCCGCTTTTGGGGTTTTGTACCTGAAGAGAACTTAGTGGGTAAAGCCACCTTCATTTGGATGAGTTTTGACTTTGATAGAAAGCCTGAAGATATATTACCAACGTGGTTCCCGTCATCAGTGCGTTTTGAGAGAGTAGGTTCTATTCACTAGTCATGACCACTTTAAATGCGCCAAACTACCAACCGCTATTTAAAGCGCTTAGTTATGAATTTCAAGATAAAAGCTTGCTAGAGCAGGCTCTTACTCACCGCAGTGCCGGTAAGCTTCACAATGAAAGGTTGGAGTTTTTGGGTGATGCAATATTAGGGCTATGTGTTGCTGAAGTACTATATTTAAAGTTCCCTAAGCAGCCTGAGGGTAAATTGACGCGCATGCGCTCAATGTTGGTCAAAGGGCAAACGCTTTCTGCCATTGCCAGAGAGTTGTCGCTTGGGGAGTTTATTCGTTTAGGCTCTGGTGAAATGAAAAGCGGCGGACATCGTCGGGATTCTATTTTGGCAGATGCCGTGGAGGCTTTACTCGGCGCTATTTATCTTGAGTCAGGTTTAGAGTCTGCGCGCACGACCATTGAAAACTTGTTTGCATCACGCATTATCAATCTTGACCCAAATTTACAAATTAAAGACAACAAAACACAGTTACAGGAATATCTTCAAGCGCAACAGATCGACCTACCAAACTACGAAGTGGTTAACATCACAGGCAAAGATCATGCGCAAATCTTTGAAGTGTTATGTACAGTCGCTTCTTTAGAGCTTGCTGAGCGTGCAAAAGGCAAAAGCCGTCGAATTGCAGAGCAAGAAGCAGCGAAAACTATTTTAGAGAAAATTCATAAATGACAAAAACCCATAGCGGTATGGTTGCAATAGTAGGGCGGCCGAATGTAGGAAAATCTACCATCCTGAATAGAATTTTGGGTCAAAAGGTCAGTATTACCTCTCGCAAACCGCAAACGACCCGCCATCGTATTATGGGCATCGACACACTTGACAACAAACAAGCTGTGTATGTCGATACGCCTGGCCTTCATTCAGAAGAGAAGCGAGCAATTAATCGAGTGATGAATAGGGCTGCTAGCAGCACTTTAGGTGATGTTTACTTGGTACTTTTCGTCATTGAAGGAACGCGTTGGACCGAAGACGACGAACTTGTTCTCAATAAAATTAAGCAATCTAAACTGCCATGTTGGTTAGTCGTCAACAAAGTCGATAAAGTGCCCGACCAAGGTCTGTTGCTCGATACTCTGAGCGAACTGAACAAAAAGCACGATTTTGCCAACATATTGCCTGTGTCTGCCAAGCAGGGAAAGCAGATTGAAAACTTAAGGCAATTAATATTATCGAACTTGCCTGAAAGTGATTTTTACTTCCCCGAAGACTATATCACTGACCGTTCCAGTCGTTTTATGGCAAGCGAAATCATTCGTGAAAAGCTTATGCGCTTTACTGGAGATGAACTTCCTTATTCTGTCACGGTAGAAATCGAACAGTTTAAGCTCACGGCTACTGGCGTATATCATATCCACGGATTAATTTTGGTCGAAAGAGAAAGCCAAAAACGCATGGTAATAGGTAAAAGTGGCAAACATATAAAGACCATGGGTGCAGAGGCGAGAAAAGATATGGAAGCCTTATTTGATAATAAAGTATTTCTTGAGCTATGGGTGAAAGTGAAATCTGGATGGGCAGACGACGAACGTGCCTTGCGCTCACTAGGATATGACGGTGATTTTCAAGTATAGATTGAAGGGCGAGACGAAATGAAAGCGCTACATGAATTTAGAAAAGAATACACATTAGGACGTTTAAGTGAGTCTTCACTAACGCAAAACCCAATCGACTTGTTTCAACAGTGGCTAAAAGATGCAATTGATGCAGAGTTACCTGATCCAAATGCCATGACCGTTGCCACTGTGGATGCACAAAACCGACCAAGCCAACGTATTGTTCTGCTCAAAGACGTTTCATCAGAGGGTTTTGTGTTTTATACCAACCTCGGGAGTAATAAAGCCAAAGATCTAAAAGGTAACAGCAGTATTTCATTGCATTTCCCGTGGTACTTTTTAGAGCGACAGGTCAGCGTTAGTGGCACTGCTCACAAGCTGTCTCGCGCTCAAGATGCTAAGTATTTTTTCTCGCGTCCTAAAGACAGTCAACTAGGTGCGTGGGCATCCCAACAAAGTCAGCCAATTTCTACCCGTGAATTATTGCTAACGCAGTTTCATCAAATGAAAGAAAAGTTCTCGAAAGGGGACATACCACTGCCCGATTTTTGGGGTGGGTATTTGGTCAAACCGCATCGCATGGAGTTTTGGCAGGGTGGGGAGCACCGTTTACATGACAGGTTTGAATATACCCTAGATGGCGAGCAAAGCTGGCAAACCCAGCGTTTAATGCCGTAGTAACGTCGATGGGGTTTGCAGACAGCCACTGTCATATTGATTTACCCGATTTTGATGCTGATCGCGACAAGGTGCTAGAGGCCGCGCTGGCCCTCAGCGTCAATAAAATACTCGTACCGGGTTTATCCTTATCTAGGATGGATAAGCTTTTATCACTCAAACGCCGTTATGAGATGCTTGATATCTGCGCGGGCTTTCATCCTTATTTTTTACATGAAATTAAGCCTTCGGTATGGCCTCAATATCTTGACAAGATGACGGCTTTTATCGCGCAGCATCGCCAGCATATCTCGGCCATTGGTGAATGCGGGCTCGATGGCAGTATCGATATCCCTATGGCATTTCAAATTGAAGTACTTCATGCTCAGTTTGAACTTGCCCGCAGATTTTTACTGCCCATTGTGCTTCACCATCGCCAGTCTCACAATGAGTTAATTCGCATGATAAAGCAGGCTAAACATCAGCACCGAGGGGTAATTCATGCATTCTCAGGCAGCCAACAAATAGCACAAACCTATATTGATTTGGGTTTTTATTTAGGAATAGGTGGCACCATTACCTATCCAAGAGGCAAAAAAACACGAGATGCGATAGTGGATATCGATTTGAAACATCTGTTGTTAGAAACCGATGCACCTGACATGCCCCTATGCGGGTTTCAAGGGCAACGCAATTCCCCGACCCAACTCCCAAAAGTTGCTAGCGCATTGGCTGAGCTAAAAGGAATAAGTCGCGACGAAGTCGGGCAGGTTACCTCAAACAATTATAAGAGTTTGCTCTCATCAGGGTCGATATCGTAATTGCGCTTCACTTTATAAAAAAGCCGTGTAGCAAGTGCGGCAATGAGCATCGCTAGCACAATGACAAGCAAGGTTTGCGTGAATTGACTACGATTGAATTGCTCGTGATGACGAATAATTTCATCTCGATTGAGGATGAGCTTAATGTAGCCCAAAGTTTGCCCGTCGTGCTGTATGTCTTCTACAAATACGAGCGGTGCGTAGTTTCCTTGCGAGATCATATCGACCACTGAGGGGGCATTATTAATGCTTGATATGCGCACCCCCAAATTGTCAAAGACCACTGCCCCTTCTATAAACATGCCGTCATTTAACAAGGCAATGTATTGTTGCGTAAGGTCGTTATCCTCTTGCGATAGGGGTTGTGAGAGAAGTCTTGCTGCTTGTATGGTCAGGCTACGGCCAAGTTGTTCTGACTCTATCTCGTACCATTGTCGCGCATTTTCAGAATGCATAATGTAGAGATTAATGGCAATCGCAATAGAACACACCAGCAACAGTAAAGTGCTGATCCGTTTTAAAATGGCACTCATGGGTGAGCCAATTGCCGCTGTCATAGATGCATTACCATTGTGTTAAGGACCATTAGACCTTAGAGGAAAAATAAATATTTGCCAAGGGTTAGTTTACTCGTCAAAGCAAATCAGTATTATGCATCCAAGACTTTATTAACATGAAATTTAACCATGCTTCACAGACATTTCATTCAGGCTGCTCAAAGTGTGCCAGTATCGGCACTAACGAGCGATCATCAGTTAAGCACTTTGCATCGATGTTTTGAGCAACAGCCCTCTATCTATTGTGAAGTGGGTCACACTGCAGTGTCATTCGATTTGCCGCTTGTACTAGACGATGCGGCCACATCAGTATCGCTGCATAGCCTTGCAGAAGAACCATCTGCAGACCTTCGTCTTACCATTGCTGGGCAAGCACTCTCGCTTAGCGTATTGGCAAATGTGTTACAGCGCCTTTTTCCGGTGCAAACCAAGCTATCGGTGAGGCTTAATGCCTTTTCGGGAAAATTTGGTGCAACAGTCTGCGATGTATGGGCAAATACTTCAATAGATGCAAGCCCAGCAGAACTTGTCGCACTTAGTCAGTCATTACATATCGACATTCTCCCTAAATTAGATGCCAGTCTTGGTCATCCAGGTTTATTGGTGATGGATATGGATAGTACCGTGATAGCGATGGAGTGTATTGATGAAATTGCAGGTTTAGCCGGTGTCAAAGACAAAGTATCAGAAGTGACTGAGCGCGCAATGCGCGGTGAAATTGCCTTTACCGAAAGCCTCTATGAGCGTGTTGCATGTTTAAAAGGTGTTGCGCTAGACGAGTTATACGCCATTCGCGATCGACTACCGTTTATGCCGGGCTTTGTTGCGACGGTCGACACATTACAGCGTGCAAATTGGAAGTTGGTCATAGCATCTGGCGGATTTACATTTTTTGCAGATTATATTCAACATCTCGTTGGGCTCGATGCGGCGGTCAGTAATCAGTTGGAGGTCGTAGACGGTGTATTAACCGGTAAAGTCGTCGGGGATGTGATTGATGCCAAGGCAAAGGCTCAAATGTTAAAGCATTTTACTGTTGCCTACAGTATTGAACACAAGCAGTCTGTAGCCATGGGCGATGGGGCAAATGATTTACACATGATGCAAGCGGCAGGCGGCGCGGTTGCCTATCATGCAAAGCCAAAAGTGGCAGAGGCGGCACACGCTGCAATCAATGTTTGTGGCTTTGAGGGCTTATTGTACTCGCTGCGCTAAAAAAGCGATTTTTAAATAAGTGAATCAAATCTAAACCAAGTGATAAATCGTATCATCCCTTGGGTTTAATGGTGTAACAAATGGTGTTAGATAAAATGATTATAATTCGTTGGCGTGCAGCTGTTATCGCTTTGTCTGTGATGTTGTTTAGCGCGCTATCACATGCCCAAGAACAAGACGCGTTGCCATCGTACACTGCGACTGGCCCGCATATTCAAGTGTCCCTTTTGGCTAACAAAACGGCTTTAGTGCCGGGCACTGAGGTTTTGCTCGGAGTATTATTCGAGCCTGAACAAGATTGGCACACTTATTGGCGAAATCCTGGGGATTCCGGCGAGGCTCCCACTATTTCATGGCAAACGGATGCTCCGCTAGCATTTGGCGATATTCAGTGGCCCCTGCCTACTGCCATTGAGGTTGCGCATCTAGTTAACTACGGTTATGAGGGGGCAAACCTTTTAATGGTGCCGGTGAGCATTCCTGATGATCTTGCTACCACTGACGCCCTGCAAATAAGTGCAGATATATCATGGTTAGTGTGCAAAGAAGATTGTATTCCAGGTTGGGCCACGCTGGTCATTGACATACCCGTATCGCCAAATGGCGCTGACACACCACAAGCAGGCCTCTTTGAACAAACCAAGATGCTGTTGCCTAGCGAAGAATTGAAAAGCGGTCTGTTTGAAATTACTGAAAACAATCTGGTGTTTGAGGTGTCACAACTCAGCGGGCAGCAATGGACACTGTATCCATTTAGAAGTGATGTCATACAGCATGCAGCTTCGCAGCAAGTGCTGTCGATGGATGACTCGGTGCAATTAGTCATCCCTCGTTCAGACTATTTTTACGACCAACCAGAGCGTCTCGATTGGCTAATAAGTGACGGTACCCGTGGATACTATGTTGAAGGGCATTTAAGTAGTGGCGCGGCGGGGATTTCTGCTAGCGCAGCGACCGATACGTCACTTTGGCTATTTGTGCTGATGGCATTTGCTGGTGGCCTAATATTGAATCTAATGCCATGCGTATTGCCTATATTGTCGATAAAAGGGATGGCGGTTCAGGCAACTTCGCAAAAACTTTCGCACAAACTTGCATATTTATTTGGTGTATTAGCCTGCTTTAATGCTTTTGCATTGTTGATTATTGCATTACAGCAGGGCGGCCAACAGATTGGCTGGGGCTTCCATATGCAAGAGCCGATAGTCGTGGTTTTATTGGCCTTCTTATTTACGTTTATCGCCTTGATTTTGTTAGACGCTATTGCCGTTAGCTCAAGATTTGCAGGCGTGGGCAATAGTCTGGTAAGCGGTGAAAGTGCTATGTCTAACTTTTCTACCGGTGCCCTGGCGGTTATTGTCGCGTCTCCGTGCACGGCGCCCTTTATGGCCGCAGCCCTTGGTGTTGCATTTGTTAGTGAGCCCCCAGTGACCTTGCTGCTATTTAATGCTTTAGCACTAGGTTTTGCACTCCCGCTTACTTTGTTGTTTACATGGTCTAGAGCGATTTCATGGCTACCTAAACCTGGCGCTTGGATGGAGCGTTTTAAGCATTTCTTAGCGTTCCCTATGTTTGCCACTGTCGCTTGGTTATGTTGGGTGTTCGCAGGGCAAATGGGCTCACAACTGCAGTTTGTTCTGCTCATTATGCTAATTTTGTTTTGCATGTTTATTTGGTTGCTAGGGCATGCGACTAAGCCTGTAGTAAAAGTGCTCGTGAGTATCGGACTAATATTTTCAATGGTTTTTCCGCTGTGGTTGTCGGTATCCCCGAATGTTCAAGGACTCAAGGGGCAAGGAGCGTCAGAGCAAAGCAGTGATTATGTCGATTTCAATCCGCAGCAGTTGGCGACACTTCGCAATAATGATGAGATTGTGGTCGTAAATATGACCGCAGACTGGTGTATCACATGCAAGGTAAATGAGCAGGTCGCGTTATCAAGCAATGACGTAAAGCAAGCGTTGACGCAAGAAAATGTGACATACATGGTGGGTGATTGGACAAATAAAAACGCCGAAATTTTTGAATATTTAACCCAATATGAACGCGCCGGCGTACCACTATATGTTGTATATGCTGGCAATAAGAGCAAACAGGTTTTACCGCAAATATTAACTACAAATACTGTAATAGATGCTATTACAAAAGCCAAACAGGAGCTAAATCATGTCAATTAAACAATTTTTCGCTGCATTAGCACTCGGCGTCTCGCTCAGTGTGTCAGCGAGCATTAAAGTTGATGCACCGGCACCAGACTTTACCTTAATGAATACTCAGGGTGAGGCTGTGTCCTTGTCGGATTATCAAGGAAAGTACGTCGTGTTAGAGTGGACCAACCATGAATGTCCTTACGTTGTTAAACATTACAACAGTGACAACATGCAGGGCTTACAGCGCAAGTATGCTGAGCAGGATGTGGTTTGGTTATCAATCATTTCGTCTGCACAAGGCAAGCAAGGCTATGTAACCGCAGAGCAGGCCGACGAGTTAACGGCTAGTCGTAATGCCGCACCTAAGCATGTTTTATTTGATACCAGCGGTGAAGTGGGTAAAAAATATTCTGCAAAAACTACGCCTCATATGTACATTATCGACCCAGCCGGCCAGCTTCGATATGCTGGC
Source organism: Glaciecola sp. XM2 (assembly GCF_018595715.1). Classification (GTDB taxonomy): domain Bacteria; phylum Pseudomonadota; class Gammaproteobacteria; order Enterobacterales; family Alteromonadaceae; genus Glaciecola. Next base: position 35,879 of record NZ_JAHEOJ010000028.1, on the reverse strand, counting down.
GGAATAGACAGTATTAAATCAGCTAACCCTGCAGATATTCCTAAAGCAGAAAACTTTGTAGATGTTGGTCTAAGTGCACTTTTGGCTGGAAACGACATTGAGAAGAAATTGACTCCTCCATACGGTTGCTCAATTAAATACCAAAGCTAATGACTTACTAGTTGGAGTGAAAAGGGCGTTGTAATACGCCCTTTTTTATGAGTCTTCGCTGCTGTATCTAAAGCGAAATTCATCGGTAATATCGGTCAGAAATACACACCCTGCAATATCCCACATCCGCTCTTCAAAATACGTCGCTTTGTGAATTGCATGTTGACCTAAATAAAGAAGCTCTTGTTCTAGGTGCTCTAAATCGGGTTTTAATGCTTTATTGATATTCACACTAAATGCAAAAAACTCGCCTTGCTTTTGAGCTTGTTCGATAAACATTTTTTGTGCGTGATGACTAGGTAATTGATATTGCCATTTTGCGGTAATCGGTGAAATATGACTGACTTCGCCAGAGCGATACGAAATATAAATTTCGGTGCTGATGGGGCGAGGGTCTATCCGTAACATTTTCAAAGAATGCTTCAAAAACGGTTGCGGTAAATCGTTGTCTTGATAAAGCCAGCCTAGGTTTACGGTGGCTAAATTATCGGTGTCATGTAGCATTCGCATCCATGCCGCTCTCAATGGGTTCATGGTTGCCATGGCGGGCAAAAACCCCTGCTGTTTCTTCTCTATATAAGCACAGAATTGCGGAGTCGTCTTTGCATGGATGGCTCTAAGAGCATGACTCAATCCTGCCACTTCCTCTCGATGTTCTAGCGCAGGAAGGCGATCAATGTTGTTGCTAATGAGTTCTGAGAAGAATTGCTCGGCTTCACTTGCTTCGTCTTCTGAAACGGCTTCAAGATGAAGGACTTTTTTATCGTAGCTAATGTGCTTGACCCGGTATTGCAGGTTATTCAGGTCGAAACTATCTGTGATTTCATCTAGCTTACTAAAACTGACATGCACCTTGCTGTTGAGTCGGTGAATAAACTCTTCATCAAGCTCTAGCTTTAAACCGCTCACCGAAACATCCTCTGTTACGCCCTCAAGGTAATCGTTAGCGCTTTTGATAACGACTGCTGTGCGCAGGACATAACGGGTCTGACGCCGCAACTCGGTTTGGCGATGTCGCATTGCCTCCACAAGGACTGGGGGCTTGTTGCGAGGGTGACCAAAAACTTTAAGGTCTTTTATCAAATCTTTGTTTAACGCACGCTTTTGATAGCACTCTTGGCCAGCATCATTGGTGATGTCGGTGACCGAAATCATGTTGCTTAACTTACCAAGTTTTCCTTGAAGTTTCGGCGAAGGTGACTTATTCAAGCGATCAATTTCTTTGCTGACTCCATTTGGTATTGAAGTTGGCGAAACACCTTGATTAGGTAAAATGTCGGAACATGCTAGATGATAGACTCTCCAACTGACTTTTCTCGAGCCATAACTTAAAAAGGTTTCTGCAAGTTCGGGATGCTCAGCAAGCTCCTGCTTAGAGGCAGAGTAAAAATAAATTTTTTCGTCTTTTATGTGATGAAAGCAATACACGACCATGTTTGGGCATGAGCCATTGTTATTCACCAGCGTTGCCAATCGTTTCGGATTTAGCAGATAACCAATAACCGGTTGCTTTTGCTCATCAGTCCAATAATCTAAAATGCGTTTACCACATCCATTGACGCTAACGTAACTTGCATGAAACGAAGCGTCTTTATTGCGCGTCACATATACCGGAAGACTTGGGGTACTATTTATAAAGCTTTGTTCGTAAATTTTGGTGCCAACGGCCATTTCGACGTTGTCTAAATTCACCTTGTATCTGCGTTTATGTAATTTAAATAAGGTATTTACGAAATCATCAAACGCTTTGTGTTGCTCGTCATATTTCCTTAGCAGATGAATGCTGGTTCGAGAACCCTCACCACTTACACCAAGCACCTGATAAGAAATTGGAGTGCGTGAAATACCAGCAGATCGTTCAACGCTTCTAAACACAATCGAGATAGGTTCAAAGGTTTTAAGCAAGTGCAAATCCGCTAGGTCTTTGAGACGGATTCGTAGCCCATGTAATGAGACATCGGATGTTGCCGCATGTATGCTTGAATGATCTTCAAAAAAGATTTCAATCTGCGTGACATAGTTAAGTCTTTCTTCTTTGCGTATAGGGTAATTCAAGAGTTCTTGGCAAGGGGTAATATACTGTTTTTCTGGCTCCGCGATTTCTGTGATGCCAGAGCTACCCATACTTTCTTGCAGTGCATATTTTTGTTTTTCTGCTTGGGCAAACTCTAAGATACCTTCGTAAACACCAAAGGTATATTGGCCGTATCGCTTGACCAGTTTCTCAAAGTGCAAAATGCCATTAATATGCAGATAATGTTCGATACCTTGATAGCTATAAAGACGGCATTCATCTTTGACTTTTGCTCGAAGATCGACTGAGCGAATGCAGGGTTTAGCCAGACGTTTGATTTCCATTTTGAGCAAAAAACGCATTTCGCTAGACATTTTCTTCGTGCGTTCTTCAAAGTCACTATTAAAATCACTTCGATTGACCAAGGGAGCGAGAGTGCGGATAAGCTCTTTATAGGGGGCTAAATCAGGTGTCATAAATAATAAAGAAGTTTGCTCTTCACGTATGATGTTAGTATATAGTCTGTATCGGAAACTCAAGGTAAAACTATAGCGTAGAGGGAGCAATTGTTGCTTTTCTGCGAAACAATAATCCTCGATGTGTAATTAAAAGAAAAAGACAAACATGGCAAAAAAGAAAACGGCATTCGTTTGTTCAGAGTGTGGCTCTGAACATACTAGGTGGCAAGGGCAATGCAAAGATTGTAATGCTTGGAATACTTTATCTGAATTTGTAGTACAAACCGCTGCAACCTCATTGCAGACGGCACGAAGCGGGTTTGCGGGCAAAACCACCGCCAAAGTTGAAGTGTTAAAAGACATCGATTTAACCGCGCTTCCACGTTTTACTTCTGGCTTTAAAGAGCTAGACAGGGTGCTAGGGGGAGGGATTGTTCCAGGATCTGCTGTGTTAATTGGAGGGTCTCCGGGTGCAGGTAAAAGTACCTTACTTTTGCAAGTCATGTGTTATTTAGCTCAGCAAGGCTCGGCGCTTTATGTGACCGGCGAAGAGTCTTTGCAACAAGTGGCGATGAGAGCGAAACGTCTGCAATTGCCAGACGACAAGTTACAGCTACTTGCTGAGACCAATGTAGAGAGCATTTGTCATTTAGCGCTTCAGCACAAACCAGCGGTTATGGTGATTGACTCCATTCAAGTGATGCATATGGCCGATATTCAATCGGCGCCAGGGGGCGTGTCTCAGGTAAGAGAATGCGCTGCCGCACTAACACGCTTTGCTAAACAACATCACATCGCCATGTTTATTGTGGGCCATGTCACTAAAGATGGCAGCTTGGCGGGGCCGAAGGTTCTAGAGCACTGTATCGATTGCTCAATGATGCTTGAGGGCGAATCAGACGGACGTTTTCGTACCCTTCGTGGCACAAAAAATAGATTTGGCGCTATTAACGAGCTTGGTGTATTTGGCATGACTGAGAGAGGGATGAAAGAGGTCTCCAACCCGTCGGCTATCTTTCTCAATCGTCAACAAGAACAATCTCCTGGTAGCATCGTGATGTCGGTTTGGGAGGGCACAAGGCCTTTGTTGGTCGAAATTCAAGCCCTGGTTGATCATAGCCAAACATCGAACCCGCGTCGGGTGGCGGTAGGTTTAGATCAAAATAGACTGGCTATGTTACTTGCCATTATGCACCGCCACGGCAACGTGCAAATGCACGATCAAGATGTGTTTGTAAATGTCGTGGGAGGCGTAAAGGTGAGTGAGACTAGCGCAGACCTTGCAGTGCTATTAGCGATGCTGTCTAGTTTTCGTAGTCAAGTGTTGCCACAAGGGTTAATTGCTTTTGGTGAAGTTGGACTTTCAGGTGAGATTCGCCCCGTGCCCAATGGAACAGACCGTTTAAGCGAAGCGGCAAAGCATGGATTTAATCGTGCTATCGTACCAAAAGCAAATCAGCCAAAACAAAATATTGCAGGGCTAGAAATTATAGCCGTAGCAAGCTTAGCAGAGGCTTTAGAAGCTTTATAAAGTGCTTCAACACTTACGTAAAATGTGCACATATTGAATCGCCCAACTAGGTGTATTATTCTGAGCCTTGTTATTTCATTACTGAGCGATTTTCATGCGATCATTACTGCTAGTGTTTCTTATCGGCTTTGGTTTTCAAGCCCTTGCCAACCCAGGCTTCTCACAAGGCCGCCAGATTCAAGCCTTGCCCGATGTGCTGTCTTTTAAGGAGCGCATAACACCCATTAACGAAATGTTGGTAGACCGCTTAGATAATTTGCTGCCAAGGCTGATGGAAGAGGCAGACATCGATATGTGGTTAGTGATCAACCGTGAATACGGCGAAGATCGACTGTTTTACACCTTGGTGCCACAACCTACCTTTGCAGCCAGGCGCACTACATTGTTAGTGTTCCATAAGCAAGCCGATGGCAGCGTAGAGCGTTTTAGTGTGAGTCGATATCCTATTGGCGACATTTACCCAACTGTTTGGGAAGGTGGCACTAAAGCGCAGCAGTGGGAGCGTTTAGCTGAAGTCATCGCCGAGCGAGATCCTAAGCGCATAGGTGTGAATATCAGTAAAGATTGGGCGCTTGCTGATGGTTTGAGCGTAGGACTGCAACAGCAGTTACTGGCTAATTTATCTGAAAAGTATCAGCAGCGCATTGTTAGCGCAGAGCAGTTAGTGGTTCGCTGGCTTGAAACAAGAAGCCAAATGGAACTTGCCATTTATCCTCAAGTAGTTGCTTTAGCCAGGGGGGTTATAGCAGAAGCGTTTTCGAACAAAGTGGTCACCCCAGGGGCCACTACTACAAATGATGTTGCATGGTATATTCGTGAGCGTTTTGAGGAGCTTCAGTTGCGTCCATGGTTTCAGCCTTACGTCAACATTCAACGCGAGGGGGACGCCACTAGCGAAGATGATGTGTTTATGGGCATTGATAACCGCTTAATATTACCCGGTGATGTGTTGCATACAGACGTAGGCATTTGTTATCTTAACTTATGTACAGATACCCAAGAAATGGCATACGTTCTGAAAATGGGCGAAACAGATATCCCGGAAGGATTTAAAGTGGCGCTTGGGGTGGGTAATCGATGGCAAGATATTTTAACCGGTAACTTTAAAACCGGTCTTACAGGTAACGAGATACTTGCCAATACCATTGAGCAGAGCAATGCAGAGGGGATAAAGAGCAGCACATATACTCATCCACTTGGCTTTGTAGGTCATGCAAGCGGCCCAACTATTGGTATGTGGGATAATCAAGGGCCAACACCTGTGCAAGGTGACTGGAAACTCTATCCGAACACCGGATATGCGATTGAAGGAAACATTGCTACTCGAATCCCAGAGTGGAATAACCAATGGGTACAAATTAAGTTAGAGCAAAGCGCAGTGTTTGATGGCAATACGGTCTGGTATTTGGCTGGTCGACAAACGCAATGGCACCTGATTCGCTAATCGTCAGCGTAAAGCACTGATGGATAAGTAAAAACGCCAGCATTCGCTGGCGTTTTTTATTTGATGCTTAATGTCTAGCAATTGAACGCTTGTTGAAACGCATTAACCAATCTTTTTATACTTCAAGCGATGAGGTTCAACCACATCTTGCCCATAGGTATCTTTGAGCCATGCCGCATATTCGGTGTAGTTACCTTCGTAAAAATTGATTTTACCTTCATCGCGATAATCCATGATATGGGTCGCGACTCTGTCTAAGAACCACCGGTCATGCGAAATCACCATAACGCAACCTGGGAACTCGAGTATTGCGTTTTCAAGGGCCCTTAAGGTTTCAACATCAAGGTCGTTGGTCGGCTCATCGAGTAGCAAGGTGTTGCCGCCAGCCTTAAGCAGTTTTGCTAAATGCACACGATTTCGCTCACCGCCGGATAAGTCTTTAATGAACTTCTGCTGATCGGTTCCTTTAAAGTTAAAACGGCTACAATAAGCTCGGCTGTTTAACTCAAAATTACCGATTTTCACTAAGTCCAAGCCATCTGATAATTCCTGCCATACCGTCGCACTTTCATTCATATGGTCTCTGAACTGATCAACACTGGCGAGGTGTACACTTTCACCAATATCAATGGTGCCTGAGTCAGGTGATTCGTCACCGCTAATCATTCTAAATAACGTTGATTTACCCGCGCCGTTAGGGCCAATGATGCCCACAATTGCGCCCTTCGGCACTTTAAAGCTGAGGTCATCGATTAACAGTCTATCGCCGTAGGATTTTTTCAAATGACTCACTTCTATGACCTTCTCACCTAAACGCTCACCAGGCGGGATAAAGAGCTCATTAGTTTCGTTGCGCTTTTGATAGTCGTTAGTATTCAGTTCATCAAACTTCGCCATACGCGCTTTACTTTTTGCTTGGCGCCCTTTGGGGTTACTACGCACCCATTCAAGCTCTTGTTTAATTGACTTTTGGCGAGCATTTTCGCTTCGCTCTTCTTGTGCTAAGCGCTCATCTTTTTGTTCTAACCAGCTAGAGTAGTTACCTTCCCACGGAATACCTTCGCCGCGGTCTAGCTCTAATATCCAACCTGCTACGTTATCTAAGAAGTACCTATCGTGGGTAATCGCGACCACTGTACCTTCGTAATCATGTAAAAAGCGCTCTAACCATGCAACTGACTCTGCGTCCAAGTGGTTGGTTGGTTCGTCTAGCAATAACATTTCTGGCTTTTCTAGCAACAGCTTACAAAGTGCCACACGTCGTTTTTCACCACCAGAAAGCTTGGTTACATCGGCATCCCAAGGGGGTAATCTTAACGCGTCTGCAGCACGTTCAAGTGCATTGTCCAAATTGTGGCCATCTTTGCTTTGAATAATCGCCTCTAACTCGCCTTGCTCTTTCGCTAATGCGTCAAAGTCTGCGTCAGCTTCAGCATAGGCTGCATAGACCTCATCCAATCGCTTGAGGGCATACACAACATCTTCAACGGCTTCTTCAATATTGCCACGAACATCTTTTTCTTCATTGAGCTTTGGTTCTTGTGGCAGATACCCAATTTTTAAGCCTGGTTGTGGTCTTGCTTCACCTTCAATATCGGTATCAAGCCCAGCCATAATTTTTAACAGTGTTGATTTACCCGAGCCATTTAAGCCCAGAACGCCAATTTTGGCTCCAGGAAAGAAGCTTAAAGAAATATTCTTAAGGATGTGACGATTCGGTGGAACGATTTTACCGACTCGATGCATGCTGTATACGAATTGCGCCATTGATGTCTCTTTGTTGTGAAATAAAAGGGTGTCTCGAGCTCTATTGTAATGTAGATATTCTTTTGATTACACCACAAATATTTATGCTAAAATTTTAATCATAATTAACCTTCGGCAAATACCGAGTTGCCATCTATTTAAGGTAAAATACATGAGTTATTCGTTGCAAACGATTGCAGACCATATTGATGGTAAAGTGGTGGGCGATCCTCAGCATCACATTTCTGAACTTGCCGCTTTAGGCAATGCAAAGTCTCATCAGCTTTCATTTTTGACCAACAGTAAATATTTACGTGACTTAGCAACGACTGAGGCGGGTGGGGTCATTCTAACGCCTGAACAGGCAGAGAATTTTTCGGGTAATGCAATCTTACACAGTAATCCCTATGTGGGTTTTGCACTAGTATCTCAATTACTTGATTCTACACCTGTTCAATCAGCAGAAATCTCAGCGCTAGCATCCATTCACCCAGAAGCAACCATAGGCAGCGATGTGGGGGTAGGGCCCGGAGCGGTTATCAGCAAAGGGGCGGTCATTGGTGATGGCAGCCGCATTGGCGCTAACACCTTTGTGGGTGAAAACAGTATTTTAGGCAAAAATTGCAATTTGCGAGCAAATGTCACGATTTACCATGGGGTCACCCTCTGCGATAGAGTGTCGATTCACAGCGGCACCATCGTTGGTTCTGACGGATTTGGCTACGCCAACGACAAAGGCCGTTGGGTTAAAATCCCTCAGACCGGCGGTGTGCGCATAGGTGAAGATACCGAAGTTGGAGCAAACACCTGTATTGATAGAGGCGCGTTGGAAGATACAGTGATTGGCAAAAATTGTATTATCGACAACTTAGTGCAAATTGCTCACAACTGCACCATCGGCGATTACACCTGCATTTGCGGCAATACAGGCATCGCAGGAAGTGTGAATATCGGTAAACATGTGGTTATCGCAGGGTGCGCAGCAATTAATGGTCATATCGATATCTGTGATAACGTGCAGATCACTGGGTTTACGATGATCACTAAAAGTATTACAAAACCAGGAGTTTACTCTTCTGGCCTACCCAGCGCTCCAACTCGAGAATGGCAAAAAAATGCGGTGCAGTTACGCTCTATCGATAAGCTTTACCAACGCGTCAAGGCACTCGAAAGCCGAGGCGATTAATTCAAAAAAGGAGTGCGGCAACGGATGATTGACGCCTTTGATGCACAAATTTGCCTCGCGCCCTATACAAAGCCTGTAAATGGGATAAAATACGCATCGCGAATAAGACCATCAGCATATTTATGCGCTAATCATTAGTCCCACAGAGAGGAAAGACATGTTATCTAGCAATATGACAATCGGTGAGTTTGATCCAGAACTAGCAGACGCGATGGCAAAAGAAAAGCAGCGTCAGGAGCACCACATTGAGCTTATCGCCTCAGAGAACTACTGTAGCCCGCGCGTATTAGAGGCTCAAGGGTCACAGCTGACCAACAAGTATGCTGAGGGTTATCCAGGCAAACGCTATTACGGTGGTTGTGAATACGTCGATATTGCAGAGCAGCTCGCTATTGACCGCGCAAAAGAATTATTTGGTGCTGAATATGCTAACGTCCAACCGCATTCAGGCTCTCAAGCAAATACCGCTGTGTTTATGGCGCTGATTGAAGCAAATGACACAGTATTAGGCATGAGCTTAGCAGATGGCGGACACCTTACTCATGGTTCACACGTGAACTTTTCGGGTAAAACGTACAATGCAGTGCAGTATGGCCTGCACCCAGAAACAGGTATTATCGATTATGCACAGGTTGAAGCTTTAGCACTTGAGCATAAGCCTAAGCTAATTATAGGTGGTTTTTCGGCGTATTCGGGCATAGTGGATTGGGCCAAATTCCGTGAAATCGCCGATAAAGTTGGTGCATATTTGTTAGTTGATATGGCTCACGTTGCCGGTCTTGTCGCAGCAGGTGAATATCCAAGCCCCATCCCACATGCTCATGTAGTAACAACCACTACGCATAAGACATTAGCAGGTCCTCGAGGCGGTCTTATTCTATCCTCATGCGGCGACGAAACCTTATATAAAAAATTCAACAGTTCAGTATTCCCTGGCAATCAAGGCGGACCTTTATGTCACGTGATTGCGGCAAAAGCGGTTGCTTTTAAAGAGGCGCTTTCTGATGATTTCAAAGTGTATCAAAAACAAGTGTTGAAAAATGCCAAGGCAATGGTAGCGGTAATGCAAGAAAGAGGGTACAAGGTTGTTTCAAATGGTACGGATAACCATTTGTTTTTGCTCGATTTAATTGATAAAGATATTACCGGTAAGGATGCGGATGCGGCACTTGGTAGTGCAAACATTACGGTAAATAAAAACTCTGTGCCGAATGACCCGCGCTCACCTTTCGTGACCAGTGGTTTACGTATCGGTTCGCCAGCGATCACGCGCAGAGGCTTTGCTGAAGCTGAAGCGAGGCAAGTTTCAACGTGGATTTGCGATATTTTAGATAACATGGGCGATACGTCTGTGATTGATAGAGTGCGCGGCGAAGTAGTTGAATTATGTGAGAAGTTCCCAGTTTACGGCTAAATTATTGGTGTAGCTCATCGCATGTAAAGCCGGATGTATGCCGGCTTTTTCATTATGGCTTTTTAAGGAATCGACATGCATTGTCCATTTTGTTCGGCCCAAGAAACGAAGGTGATTGATTCAAGACTTGTTTCTGATGGCGCGCAAATCAGGCGTCGTCGTCAATGTTTAGAATGTGCCGAGCGCTTTACCACGTTTGAAGCCGCCGAACTCGTCATGCCCAGAATTGTCAAACGTGACAACACTAGAGAGCCATTCAATGAAGAAAAGCTGATGGCGGGCCTGCAACGTGCGTTAGAAAAACGCCCCGTCAGTATCGAGGCCATTGAGCAATGCGTGTTTAGAATAAAAGCTGAATTAAGAGCTACCGGTGAGCGTGAAGTGAAAAGCGAATTTGTGGGTGAACTGATCATGAATGCCTTAAAGCAGCTTGATAAAGTCGCTTACGTGCGATTTGCATCGGTTTATCGCTCATTTGAAGATGTAAAAGAATTCGGTGAAGAGATTGCTCGCCTTTCAAACGAGCCTCAGTAAATGCCGGTAACCCAGGCCTTTTCTCCTCAAGATGCTGCGTACATGGCAAGAGCATTAGCGCTGGCTGAAAAAGGGCAGTATTCAACTACGCCAAACCCATGCGTAGGCTGCGTGATAGTGAGCAGTAACGATGAAGTCGTCGGCGAAGGTTTTCATATTAGAGCGGGTACTGAACATGCTGAAGTCCATGCGCTAAAAGCCGCTGGGGAGCGGGCAAAAGGCTCTACCGCATATGTGACGCTTGAGCCATGTTCACATCATGGTAAAACGCCGCCATGTGCCTTAGCGCTCATTGAGGCTGGGATTACACGTGTAGTGGTTGCCGCAACCGATCCTAATCCTCTGGTTTGTGGCAAAGGGATAAAACTATTGGAGGATGCAGGCATACAGGTTGATAGCGGCCTGATGCCAGCCATGGCAGATGATTTAAATAAAGGCTTTAACCAACGAATGCGTCGCAGTCGGCCGTATGTTGTGGTCAAACTTGCAGCGAGTTTAGACGGCAAAACCGCTTTGCAAAATGGTAAGAGTCAATGGATTACCTCTGCGCAAGCTAGAGCCGATGTGCAGATACAGCGAGCCAAAGCCTGCGCAATTTTGTCTGGCTCGGGCACCGTACTGGCTGACAACCCAAGCCTAAACGTCAGGCCAAACGAATTGCCAAGCGATATCGCTAGTGCATTTTTAGCGCGACAAAAGCAACCAGTACGGGTTTTAGTTGATGGTAAAAATTTACTCCACAGCGGGCTAAAACTCTTCCAAGATGGCCATCCGAATCTGGTTTACAACCTTAAGCACAACGCACAGCTCAATAATCAACATACCCTGCAAGTACAAAGCTCCTGCGAGCAGCCCCGTGTAAATCTTGAAAACATGTTGGATGATTTAGCTCAACGAGACATCAATTATATATGGGTTGAGGCCGGCGCTAAGCTTGCTGGTGCATTATTTGAAAACCAGTTAGTCGATGAATGTGTACTATACTTAGCGCCAATCTTCTTGGGTGGTGGCGCAAGAGAGTTATTATCAACACCGGTGAAAACCAGCTTGGAACAAGCATTAAGTGGCGAAATAACGTCTGTTGTGCAGGTCGGCAGCGACATCAAGCTAACCTGCAAGTTGCATAAATAAAGCATTATACGAGGTAATATGTTCACGGGAATTATTGAAGCGGTCGGTAAAATCACCTCATTAGATGACTTAGGGCAAGATATTCGATTGACCGTACAAAGCGGCAAAATGGATATGTCTGACGTGCATCTAGGCGATAGCATCGCAACCAATGGTGTTTGTTTAACTGTGGTAGAAAAAGGTGACAATTACTATCGTGCCGACGTATCGGCCGAGACAATTAAATACACAGGCTTTGCGCATTACCAAAACGGTAGCAGAGTCAACCTAGAAAAAGCCATGCGCCCAGACAGTCGCTTTGGTGGTCATATTGTATCTGGTCACGTTGACGGCGTAGGCAAGGTGATCGGTATAAATGAGCACACCCGTTATGTAGAAGTGTGGGTCAAAGCCCCTGATGAGCTGGCAAAGTATATTGCTCATAAAGGCTCGATTACGGTTGATGGCGTGAGCTTAACGGTAAACGAAGTAAAAGGCGCAAGCTTCATGCTTTGGTTAATTCCTCACACCCTCAAAGAAACGGTGATTGGCGATTATAAAGTGGGTACGTCGGTAAACCTAGAGGTTGACGTAATCGCAAGGTACTTAGAACGCCTCATGCTTGGTGAGCGCGCTGCGCAAGATAACAGCGAAGACATCAGCATGAGCTTTTTAGCAGAACATGGTTATTTGAAATAGTCATTTGAATTTTAATAGGCAGTAGTATGGCATTAAACAGCACGCAAGAAATCATCGACGATATCAAGCTCGGTAAAATGGTCATCTTAATGGATGATGAAGATCGCGAAAATGAGGGAGACCTCATCATGGCAGCAGAGCATGTTACTCCAGAAGCGATTAACTTTATGGTCACACATGCCCGCGGATTAGTGTGCTTGCCCATGACTACAGAGCGCTGCAGACGCTTAAAGTTGCCCTTGATGGTCGATCAAAATAGCGCACAATTTTCAACTAATTTTACTGTTTCAATCGAAGCGCGAGAGGGCGTGACAACAGGGATATCAGCTGCAGACAGAGCCATTACCATACAAGCGGCGGTGGCTAAAGACGCAGTGGCAGATGACATTGTGCAACCAGGTCATATTTTTCCACTAATCGCAAAAGAGGGTGGGGTGTTAAATCGTGCAGGACACACAGAAGCGGGTGTCGATTTAGCACGGTTAGCAGGGTGTGAGCCAGCAGCGGTCATTGTCGAAATCCTCAAAGAAGACGGTAGCATGGCAAGACGTCCTGATCTGGAAGTGTTTGCCGAAAAGCACAACCTCAAGATAGGTACAATTGCTGACTTGATTGAATATCGAAATCTAAATGAAACGACTATCGAGAAAGTTGCCACATGCAATCTCCCTACTGAGTTTGGTGATTTTGAGCTGATCACATTCAAAGACGTGATTGATAATCAAATTCATTTCGCCCTTAAAAAAGGCGAAATATCGGCAGATGAACCGACATTGGTGCGTGTGCATCTACAAAATATTTTGAGCGATTTACTTGGTTCAACAAGAGCGATAAACCGTTCCTTACCTTTGCAAAATGCAATGAAACGCATCCATGATGAAGGTGGTGTGCTGGTGTTTTTAGGCAAGCGTGAAGACATTGAGCAGCAAGTAAAGCAGTTTGAAGCTGAAGATAAAGACCAAGTTGCTAAGGGCAAAACATGGCAAGGATCGTCTAGAACCGTGGGTGTGGGTAGCCAAATTCTTGCAAGCTTAGGCATCAAGAAAATGCGCTTGTTGAGCAAGCCTGTTAAATATTCTGCGTTGTCTGGATATGGCTTGGAAGTGGTTGAATACATACACGATTAATATTGGTTTTAGTACGGTCAATAATACCGATACAAAAAACATCAATTGCGCGTCTTGAGTATGCTATACTTCGCGCCGATTTTTATAGGAGCTTAATGCATGAACGTCATTGAAGGTAATATACGCGCTACGGGTAAGAAATTTGCGATTGTCGTCGCTCGTTTTAACAGCTTTGTTGTAGAAAGTTTGTTGGAAGGTGCGCTTGATACACTTGAGCGTCATGGTGAAGTCAATCCTGACGACATTACCGTGATTCGAGTGCCAGGTGCCTATGAATTACCATTAGCAGCTAAGAAAGTTGCCGAAAAAGGCGGTTATGATGCCATTATCGCATTAGGCGCAGTGATCAGAGGCGGAACGCCGCATTTCGATTTTGTGGCTGGAGAATGTAATAAGGGCCTCGCTCAAGTATCACTTGATGCGGGTATTCCAGTTGCCTTTGGGGTGATTACTACCGACAGCATTGAACAAGCAATCGAGCGCTCTGGTACTAAAGCCGGTAATAAAGGCGCTGAAGCTACGCTATCTGCACTAGAAATGGTGAACGTAGTCGCTGCGTTAAACGAGTCTTTATAGTGAAACCAGCCGCCAGAAAAAAGGCCAGAACACTGGCCTTACAAGCATTATATAGCTACCTAATGAGTGGCAATGAGATGCGTCAGGTTGAGCTTGCTATGGCAACCTCAAATGACATGTCTCAAGTCGACATGGAATACTTCCAAGCCATTCTTCATGGCGTAGATGCTGATCCTGAAGCAATAGATGCCGCCTACAAGCCGTATTTAGGTAGGCTGCCAGAAGAGCTAGATCCTATCGAAAAGTCTATTATGCGCTTAGCTACTTTTGAGTTAATCGAACGTATCGACACACCATTTAAAGTGGTGATCAATGAGGCGATAGAGCTTGCCAAAACCTTTGGCGCCGAAGAGAGTCACAAATTTATTAACGGCGCATTAGATAAAGCCGTAAAAACACTTAGAAAAGACGAAAGAAGATAGGTTTGAACGAATTTAGCTTGATACGTGATTACTTTTCAAGCCCCAACTATGTCAGAAAAGACGTTATCATTGGGGTTGGTGACGATGCGGCAATCACCATGGTGCCGCCTGGGCAGTACTTAGTAACTACCACCGATACCCTTCTTGAAGGGGTGCATTTCCTTGCGGATGCAACACCACAAGCCATTGCTCACAAAGCGATTGCAGTAAACCTCAGTGATTTAGCTGCAATGGGCGCAGAGCCCTCATGGATTAGTCTATCTCTTTCCTTACCCAATGCTGATGAAAAATGGATATTGGCATTTTCAGATGAACTTAAAAAACTGACTGAATACTTCTCGATTCAGCTCATCGGTGGCGACACTGTAAAGGGTCCTCTTGCGGTCACTATCACCGCTCAAGGCTTTGTACCCCCAGAAAGTGTGTTAACCCGCTCGGGTGCCCAAGCCGGCGACTGGTTGTTTGTCACCGGAACGTTAGGTGATGCCTCAGCAGGACTGGCTGTTTTGCAGGGGAAAATAGAAGCGGCCTCTAGTCAATATGCTGAAGATTTGACAACTCGTCACTATTTTCCAACTCCAAGAATATTAGCAGGAACAACGCTACGTCGCATCGCTACCTCCTGTATCGATGTCTCAGATGGTTTGCTACAAGATTTAGGGCATATCATTAAGGCTTCTGAAGTAGGAGCGCTGGTGCATCTAGATAAGCTACCGATTTCAGAAGCATTGGGGAAAAGTATATCAAACCTCGAGCAGGCTCTAGAGTTTGCATGCACTGGCGGTGACGATTATGAGCTGTTGTTTACTGTTCCTGAAGAGCAACGCGTGAGTATGGAAAGTGCCATGGCAAGCTACAATTTACCGTGTACTTGTATCGGTCAAATAACTGGAGCTCAGGGTAAAATTGACCTTCGTTTAAACGAGCAACCCTTTTCTTTTGCGAATATTGAAGAAAAGGGATATTTACACTTTTGATGACATATGGATAAGCAACTCCGACAGCGAGTATCATTGTTAAAGCCTGACCATTTCTTAGGTCTAGGGTTTGGAAGCGGGTTAATTCCTTTTATGCCGGGCACGTGGGGCTCTCTTGCTGCCGTGCCTTTGCTGATCGCAATGTCGTTCTTACCTGAAGTGGGCTACCTAGCGGTAACGGTATTTTGTTGCGTAATTGGGGTGAGGTTTTGTCAAAAAACGTCTGACGCTCTTGGATTACATGATCACGGTTCAATCGTATGGGATGAAATTGCTGGAATGATGGTCGTGTTTATCGCGCTGCCTATTACTCCGTTAACACTATTGCTAGGCTTTTTACTGTTTCGCTTTTTTGATATTTTAAAGCCATGGCCGATTCGAGTCTTAGATCAAAAAGTCCATGGTGGCTTTGGAATCATGATTGACGACATTATTGCTGGTGCACTAGCCTGTCTTTGTTTGCATCTTATTGTCTCAACAGGCTATCTTCCACTTTTCTAGAACGCTTTTACCTTTGCGACTATTCCATCTGCATCTAGGCCTAACTCTGCATACATTTGTTGCTGCGTCCCTTGCATAATAAACTCATCAGGTAAGCCCAAATGAAGAACGTGACATAGTGTCTTATGTTCTTGTAAAACTTGCGTAACCGCGTTCCCCGCGCCACCTGCAATAGCCCCATCTTCCAAGGTTACCAGTAAGTCGTGCTCTTTTGCTGCTTCTAAGATGGCATGTTCATCAATGGGCTTAACAAAGCGCATATCAATTAAACTGGCATTGAGTACTTCGGCAGCCTTTTCTGCTTCACCAAACAGGGTACCAAAGTTAAGAATGGCGGTTTTCTCGCCCTTGCGAATTACTCTCGCCTTTCCAAGAGGAATTTCTTCCATGCCTATGCCGGGCTTAGTACCGATACCAGCGCCGCGCGGATAACGAACGGCAGCAGGTTGATTTGCTTTATGGCCGGTATACAGCATATTGCGACATTCCGCTTCATCTGCTGGCGTCATGATGATCATGTTTGGTATACATCTTAAATAACTAATATCAAACGCGCCTTGGTGGGTTGGTCCGTCGGCCCCCACAATACCAGCGCGGTCAATGGCAAATAAGACAGGTAAGTTTTGGATGGCAACATCATGAATCAGTTGATCGTAGGCACGCTGTAAAAACGTGGAGTAAATAGCAACAACGGCATTTTTACCTTCTCTTGCCAATCCAGCAGCGAGCGTAACGGCATGCTGCTCAGCGATTGCCACGTCGAAGTATTGGTCTGGGAAGCGTTGTGAAAACGAAACCAGTCCAGACCCCTCGCGCATGGCTGGGGTAATAGCCACTAAGTCTTTGTCGGCTTGCGCCATATCACACAACCAACTTCCGAAAATAGCGGAGAAGCTAGGTTTACTCGGTGCGCTAGGCGGGAATGCTTCGGTAGTGTGATCAAATTTAGGTACTGCATGCCATTTTATTGGGTCTTGTTCAGCTTGTTCGTATCCTTTCCCTTTTTTAGTCACCACATGCAAAATTTGTGGTCCAGAAATCTTACGCATGTTGCTTAAAGTCTCAACCATGGTATCGACATCGTGACCATCTATTGGTCCAATATAGCGAAAGCCCAATTCTTCAAAGATTGTACCCGGCACAACCATGCCCTTGATATGTTCTTCTGCACGGCTTGCTAAATCTTTAATGGGAGGTAAGTTACTTAAAATCTTTTTGCCTTCATCACGGATAGAATTGAAAAACGATCCGGTAAGTAATCGAGCTAGGTGACTGTTAAGCGCGCCGACATTTTCTGAAATAGACATTTCGTTGTCGTTTAAAACCACAACTAAATCTTTATTAATATCACCTGCATGGTTGAGCGCTTCAAATGCCAAGCCGGCTGTTAATGCACCGTCACCAATCACGGCAACGACCTTACGATTTTTGTTTTCTTTTTCAGCCGCAATTGCCATTCCCAATGCAGCTGAAATAGAAGTAGAGCTATGCCCAACCGCGAAGGTGTCATATTCGCTCTCTGGGGGCCAAGGGAAAGGATGTAAACCGCCTTTTTGCCTTATGGTCGTCATTCGTTCACGACGCCCCGTGAGGATTTTATGAGGATAGGCCTGATGACCCACATCCCAAATCAGTCGATCGAAGGGCGTGTTGTATACATAGTGCAGCGCCACAGTTAGTTCGACCGTACCCAATCCAGATGCAAAGTGACCACTACTTTGACTTACGCAGTTTAGTAAAAAGCGACGAAGCTCATCGGCAATTAGTGTGAGCTTATGTCTTGGCTGCTGGCGAAGTTCACTGGGAATATTTGCTTTTGCCAAGTGTGGGTAATGCGTTAGATCAAGGGTCATTTAAGGGTTATCTTCTACTTCGTTAAATTCTTATATGGTTAAAGTAACTAGAAAGTTCGCGTGATCATATAATCGCTGAACATTTCAAGTAAATGGGTATCGTACGGTAACGATGTCAAAGCTTGTTTGGCTTGATGATGATGTTCATTCAAAGCCTTTCTTGCGCCATCGAGTCCGAGCTGGGTGACAAAGGTACTTTTATTATTTGCTTCATCAGAGCCTTGCTGTTTGCCAAGGGTAGCGGTATCGGTGGTGACATCTAGTATGTCGTCTTGAATTTGAAACGCAATGCCTATATGAGCTGCAAATGTCGATAGCGTTAATAAATCTTCTTCGGTTGTTATGGGGCTTATCATCGCACCCATGCGCACTGCACAGGCAAGCAAAGCACCTGTTTTGAGTTGATGAAGGGTAGTAAGCGCATCAAAATCGATAGTCTCATTGGTGGCAATAAGATCTAGGCTTTGGCCTAAACACATGCCTTTCGCGCCACTTGCTTGACTTAGCTCTCGCACCATTTCAACGCGTTTACCCGAGGCAAAATCACTCATTGGCAAGGTGGCTAGTACTTCGAATGCACTTGTTTGTAAGGCATCGCCGGCGAGTATAGCGGTGGCTTCATCAAATTTAATATGACATGTGGGTTCGCCTCGCCTGAGCGCATCATCGTCCATGGCTGGCAGGTCATCATGCACCAGCGAGTAGGCATGAATACATTCAATCGCGAGCGACACTGCATTAATGTCTTGGTTTTGTGCATTGAGCATTGTGCCAACAATATTCGCTAATAGTGGACGCATACGTTTGCCACCATTTAGCAATGCATAGTGCATGGCATCAAGTAATTTAGATTCAGGCAAATCATTTATGCGCACATAATCCCTGAACGTTTCAATAAGTTCAGTCTTTGACTGTGTTTGCAGGAATTGAAGGCTTTCTTGCATGAGTAGTGCGGTCAATCGGGTACTTGAAAGTCATCAAGCTTTTCGACTTGACCGTCTTGGGTAAGAATTTTCACTTTTTGTTGCGCTTGCTCAAGCAGTGTTTGGCTTCTTCTTGCAAGGGCGATCCCCTTCTCAAAGCTTTGTAAAGACTGCTCTAGTGTAATGTCGCCCTGTTCCATTTTACTGACAATATCTTCTAGTGCTTCCATTGCTTGTTCAAAGCTTAATTCTTCGGCGCTCATCGTTGAAATATACCTTTATTTAATTGCCGTGAACAATACCGAACCTAGGGGGTAAATTCAATATCAAAAGGCTGATATGCGGTGTTTATGTGTAACTCAAGCGATGCATCAACTGTGAATCGTCAAAATATTAAATGGAATCTAAATTGACATAAAGTATCAAGCAGACTTGCCGTTAACATTAACACAGAAATACATCATTCAAGCATTTGTAATTGGCAGAGGAGTAAACCGTGGATTTAGCAACGCTAATCGGCCTAATAGGCGCGCTTGCTTTTGTCGTCATGGCGATGGTCCTTGGTGGCGACCTAAATATATTCTTTAACGTACCGTCTGTACTTATTGTATTTGGTGGCTCTACCTTTGTTGTGCTCATGCAATATCCCCTTGCACAATTTTTAGGTGCCGGAAAAATAGCCGGTAAAGCCTTTGCGTTTAAAATTCAGTCACCGGAAGAACTTATTCAAAAAGTCGTAGAAATGGCTGATGCCGCTCGCAAAGGCGGTTTTTTAGCGCTCGAAGAAGCAGAAATCGACAACAGCTTCATGCAAAAAGGCGTAGACATGCTGGTTGACGGCCATGATGTTGAGGTGGTTCGCACCACAATGGCAAAAGATATCTCTAACACCAGTGAACGCCACGATGCGGGCGCCGTTATTTTTAAATCCCTAGGGGATGTTGCACCCGCGATGGGAATGATTGGTACGCTGATTGGATTAGTTGCGATGCTTTCAAACATGGATGACCCAAAAGCAATCGGTCCTGCCATGGCGGTAGCACTATTAACTACCTTATATGGTGCAATGTTAGCGAATATCGTATGTTTGCCGATTGCATTTAAACTGAAAGTGCGTGCGGCAGAAGAAAAACTCAATCAATGCCTCATTCTTGACGGCATCTTAGGCATCGCTGATGGTCAAAACCCTCGTGTAATTGAAGGTGTACTTAAAGGCTATCTAGCTGAAGGCAAGCGCGGCTCGACTGAGGAGAAAGAGTAGTGGAAGACGAATGCCCTAAATGCCCGCCGGAAGGCCTGCCTGCATGGATGGGAACATTCGCTGACTTAATGTCACTTCTAATGTGCTTTTTCGTATTGCTCCTATCATTTTCTGAAATGGATGTGAAAAAGTTTAAGCAAATAGCGGGCTCAATGAAGTTCGCGTTTGGTGTTCAAAATAAAATAGAGTTAAAAGATATTCCCAAGGGTACGAGTATTGTTGCCTTAGAATTTAGGCCCGGCAAACCCGATCCAACACCCATTGAAACGGTACAACAGGTCACGCAAGAAATTACTAAGCCGATGCTGAACTTCCAAGAAGGTGAAGATGACTCTGCCGGTGGACGTCAAACTCAGCCTGGTGAGTTGCGTGGTGGACAAGCGCCAAATACTGCAAATCAACAGGCGTCTGCGGGCGCAGCAGCAAGCGATAAAGAACAGCTTGAAGAGCAGCTCAAAAAAGTCCAAGAACTATTGCAAAAAGAAATAAAAGACGGTGCTGTTGATGTGGAGAATTTAGGTCAGCAAATCGTTATCCGAATACGTGAAAATGGTTCGTTTTCGGCGGGCTCAGCCTTTTTGCAGCCCCAATTTGTGCCTGTTATTCGTCAGTTAGGCACCTTGGTTAATGACATGCCTGGACAGATTGAAATTTCTGGGCACAGTGATGGCGTTCAAATATCCAATGAGTTGTATCGCTCAAACTGGGACTTGTCTGCTCAAAGAGCGGTTGCAGTAGCAGAAGAATTGCGTTTAGCGCCTAACTTTGACGAATCTCGCATGCGCGTGATTGGCAAAGCGTCGAACGAGCCGGTTGATCTTGAAGATACGGCAGATGCAAGAGCGCGCAATAGAAGGGTTGAAATCACCATCACGCAAGGGGACCCTAAATACTCTGACCCAATATCCATCATGGGCCCTAGTACATAGGGTCTATTGAGTGAGCGAAAACCTTAGCCGCGTGACATGTAGTCTCTATGCTGAGGTTTTGCCATCACTAACTGCACAGTGCTAATAACACGCTCTAAAAAGCCACCTTCGCAGTAATTCAGATAGTATTGCCACATTCTCATAAAACGCTCGTCGTAACCGTCTTCTTGCAGAGCTGATTTTTGTTGGCTAAACGCTTCGTACCAATCTTTCAGTGTTTGCGCATAGTCTAGACCAATGTCATGAACATCGCGGATTGAGAAGTCAGTATATTTTTTAAGGTGCTGGTTTATCGCCAGTTGAGAGGGTAAAAAACCACCAGGGAAAATATGCTTTTGAATAAAATCTACGCTGTCGCCATAGCTGTCATATCTTCGGTCATCAATAGTAATAGATTGTAGCAACATCAGGCCATTTTCATTTAGCAGTGATGAGCATTTGCTGAAAAAGTTAGACAAATACTTCTTGCCCACCGCTTCAATCATCTCAATTGACACCAACTTGTCATACGTACCTTCTAACAAACGATAGTCTTTCTTTAAGAGTGTTACTTGTTCTGTAAGCTGTTCTTTTTGTACCCACTCTTGCGCCCAGGCATATTGCTCTTCTGAGATAGTAGTGGTGGTTACCTTACAACCATAGTGTTTAGCCGCATAAACCGCTAATCCACCCCAGCCAGTGCCAATTTCTAAAAGATGGTCGCTAGGCTGTAATTGCAATTTATCACAAATGGTTTTGAGCTTGTTTTGCTGTGCCTGCGCCAATGAAGCGTCGGGATCAGGATAAATCGCAGATGAATACATCATCGACTGGTCTAAAAACTTCACGTATAGCTTGTTGCCTAAATCATAATGCGCGCCAATATTTTTCTTAGCTTGAGCTTGGGAATTGTTGTTCGCAATGTGCTTTAGCTTATTCATTGGCATAGTCAGCCATTTAAAACGTTTCTCCCATACATCAAGCGTGGGTAAGTTACGTGCAAAAATCCGTATGACATTGGTTAGGTTCGGAGTGTTCCACAGGTTGTCAGTGTAGGTTTCGCCAGATGCGATACTCCCACCTAACAACAACTTAGGATAAGCTGCTGGGTTTAAAATATTTACAATCGCCTGAAGGTCAGCGTTCTTATCTCCGAGAACCGCGACGGTCTGCCCGTGCTCTTGTATCGTCAAACAGCCTTCTGGCAGGTCTTTCAGTGCACCTATAAACAACGAACGGCAGGTCTTCTCCCATAAAGAGAGTGATTCAGCTGGTTGAAAGGTTTGTTCACCATGTGACATTGATTATTCCTTAGTTCATGGATGCGTATATATGGGTACGCGTTTTACAAATAGCTTTAATGCTTGCCAGTAAATGCCGGCAATCGTTTTGATTGTCATACTTGGTATCACCAATAAACTGTTTCGTAGCGATTTACTGGTCAAAGGTATCTTTTTCATATCTAGAGCCGCTTCAAAGTGCTTAGTTTCTTTGCTGCAGCTCAGTAATAAACGTAAATGCTCATTTGGCTGCGCCACTCTCCAGTGATAGGTCATATCAATAGGATTGAACGGCGAAACATGGAATGCTTTGTCACAGTCGTTTTGTTCATTCAAATCAACTAAGTAGTGATGACGCTGATTCCAAGGTGTATTCGATACTTCGGCTAGCATATGCGTAAATTTACCGGAAGCATCTCTCAAGTAATAGAAATTCACAGGGCTAAAATATAGACCAAAGGTTCTGACTTGACCGAGAAAAAACACTTCTCCTTCAAGGGGCGCACCATTTAGCTCAGAGATGCGCTGCAAGACCGCTTGTTCGAGTGGCATCGAGGCATCGCCTAAATAGTCTTCCCTTTTGAAATTGACAATCGCGCGTTTTGTTGCAGATGCAGAAAACCCTTTTACCTGTTCAGACAATACGTCGAGCTCCGATAACTTTAGCCAAAACAAGTAAATTTGGTAGTCAAAAGCATGCACTTTGGGGTAAACACGTCGGTGTGCGACTCTACCTTCGTAAATTGCGCTTTCAGTGTCAATCATAGTTTATAACTCTTGCCCAAATCGTTTTGTAACATCTAATGCGCTGCGTACACCGTCTTCATGAAACCCGTTGTACCAATATGCACCGCAAAAATGTATGCCATCTTTGCCACAAATTAACTCTCGTTTTTGTTGGGCAGATACCATGCTCGGACTAAATTGAGGATGGGCATAATAATAAGTGCCTAAAATTTTGTCGGCATCAATACGGGGAGTATCGTTAAGCGTTACGCAAAATGTAGTTTCGCTTTGCAGTCTCTGTAGTATGTTCATATTGTAGGTAACCGCGGCAGGTGCGCGCTGTTCGTTACTTTGCCCTTTGATACTGTAGTTCCAGCTTGCCCAAGCTAATGGACGTTTAGGTAATACGGAAGTGTCGGTATGCAGAACCACTTCGTTCATGGAGTAAGGTATTGCTCCTAACACCTCTACATAATCGTTTGCGCGAGGACCCTCGAAGCTTTTCAGGTCCAACATTTTTAATGCTTGATCACTATGGCACGCAAATATGACCTCTTCAAACTCCCGCACGCCATCAGTAGAACTTACCTGATATCCAGTATCTGTTTTAGACACCTTTGTCACTGGACACTGCAATAATATCTTATCTCTGAAGGTAGCAGTCAGTGGCTCGATATACTGGCTAGAACCGCCAATCAACGTATACCATTGTGGACGATTAGTCACATTCAACAAGCCATGATTATTGAAAAATTTGAGGAAAAAGCTCAATGGGAAGTTAGCTGAAGACTCAAGGCTAGTGGACCAAATCGCTGCGCACATTGGCAAAATATAGTTTTGAATAAATTGATCGCTGAGTTTGTGCTGCTCAATAAATTTTATGAGCGTGATGTTTTCAGTATCTATTTTATCTTCAATCGCTTGCTTGCAGACTTTGTTAAACTTCAAAATGTCTAACACGAGTCGGTAGAAAGAGGGTGATAAAAGGTTTCGTCGCTGTGAAAACAAGCTATTTAGAGTATTGCCATTATATTCTAATCTCGTTGCGTCATTTTTAACGCTAAAGCTCATTTCACTCTCTTGGCTTTGCACCCCTAAACTTGTCATGAGTTTGATAAAGTTAGGATAGGTCCAATCGTTATAGACTATAAATCCAGTATCGATGGAATATTGTTTTCCATCTACGGTGACTTGCTTGGTTGCGGTGTGGCCGCCTACATAGTCATTCGCTTCGAATACTTTTATATCTGCTACATCGTTTAGCAGTCTTGCACATGTCAGCCCGGAAATGCCTGTCCCTATTATCGCAATTCTCTTTGTCATTCTATTTGCTTCTTTTCGTTTGTTGTTTCATGCTAATACACATCTTGCGCTGCACGAATTCAGGTAATAGGTTGAGAATACGGATAAAGGCGCTGAATCTTCTTGGAAAGTAAACGCTAGAGCGATTGCCCAATATGCCATCAAGCATGTACTGTGCAGCTCGTTTTGCGCTAATGGCCATGGGCATTGCAAAGTCATTGCGATCAGTGAGCGGGGTTTTAACAAAACCAGGTGAAATGCTTTGCACGGAAATTCCCTTTGATGCCAAGTCCACTTCAAAACTTTTGGCAATGTAATTCAAGGCAGCTTTACTTGCACCGTATGCCTGACTGCGGGTAAATGGGAGAAGGCGTGCAAGGCTGTCTACGTATACTATTTTGTCGCCTTTTTTAGCCGTTTCCAAGAGTGCTGAAGTCACGTTGATTGCGCCAAATACATTGATTTCAAAAACGCGTCTAAACATGTCAGGCTCAACGTCTCTAATGTCAACATATTCGCAGGTTCCAGCGTTAATTACGGCTATATCAAAGTGCATATCTTTAAGCGCTTCGCGCGTTGCCTGTTCGTCACTGGCATCAAATTTACACGTTTCTATTCTGTCTAGCTTAGCGAGCTCGGCTAGCTTTTCTTCATTTCTGCCGCAGGCAATGACGGTATGACCTTGCTGCGCTGCATGCACTGCTAGCGCCTCTCCAATTCCAGAGGTTGCCCCCGTGATGAGTATTCGTTTCATTAACCCATGCTCCTTTTTATTTTTTTAATTATTCGGCCTAACATCGGGATGTGCTCATACAACATTTGCCCAAGATCATAGTAATCCCGATGGAACACGATTTTATCATTTTGGATGTTTATGATTGTAAGACCGTCCACCGCAACAGGGCGTCCTTTGTTAATGCGTTTCGAGGTAAACTTCATTGTCCAGCTCACTACGTACCCTTGTTCGGCGACTGGATTTTTATAGTGTATGTCAAATTCGCAATATTTCGCGTTCTTGAGTAGCTTTGAGAAATACTGCTCTACAGCAGCAAGTCCGTTGTGTTCAGCGATGGGGTCGATAAAAACGACGTCTGTGCTATAAATATTTTCTAATTCAGACACTTGCATAGTAGCGAGGTCCGTATAAAATCGGCTGAATTGGTCAATAATACTCATTAGATACTGTGTTTTAGGATGGTGTAAATTTTTTACTACAGCCAGTATAGTCCAGATCAGCAAATTAACTTTTTTTAATTGAGACACTTAACGATCTAAAGCGCAATGCAACTAGTACAAATGGTAGAAATGTCAAATTAGGTCAGAAACTATGAAAGTCCCGCTGTTTCCCTTGTCTTCTCATGTGCTACCTGAGGGTCGAATGGCGTTAAGAATCTTTGAGCCTCGCTACACGCGTATGGTTAAAGAAGTGTGTGAGTCCGATGGTGGGTTTGTAGTCTGTATGATTAATCATTCGGGGGATAAATCGAATAACACGCATATTTTTCCTCTTGGTACATATTGTAAGGTCATTGACTTTGATATTCTCGACGACGGCTTGTTAGGCGTGACTATTGAAGGAAAGCATTGTGTAGCGATTAATGACGTTGAGACGCAATTTGATGACCTACGTGTCGCAACGTGTGAGCCAAGTACCATATGGACGTGCGAATCCTTGATTGAAGACCTCTCTCCTATGAACGATCGCTTAAGAGAGATTTTCGAAAAATATCCAGAAGTCAGTGATTTGTATGACACGACGAAGTTTGATGATCCGGTTTGGGTAGTCAATCGCTGGTTAGAGTTACTGCCTGTTGATGCAGAGCAGAAACAACACTTTATGGCCCAGCAAGATTGCGATAAGGTGGTTAAATATTTATCTCAGCTAATTGAATAGTCCAAGCGCATAACCCATAGGTTGATATTCACAACATTACTTACATTAAATATATTTCACTATTTGGTGTGAAAACTTTCGCTATACTCAATTCCAAACTATATTAGTGCATACGACAAGGTGAAGTTAATGCTTATTGGAATTCCGTTGGACGACAAGAAACGCGATACTGTTAAACCTAAAGATTGTGCTGCAGAGATGTCTGCATACCTCGATACTGTTGCAACCAAGCGCTGCAAAGTATCCTTTTCGAAGGTGTTTGGATACTTCGCGCCACGTCTTCGCTCGTACGCACTTAAACAAATGGGTAACGAAGCGCTAGCGATGGAATTGGTGCAAGACACAATGTCTAACGTCTGGCAA
Source organism: Glaciecola sp. XM2 (assembly GCF_018595715.1). Taxonomy (GTDB): domain Bacteria; phylum Pseudomonadota; class Gammaproteobacteria; order Enterobacterales; family Alteromonadaceae; genus Glaciecola. The sequence goes on along the minus strand of NZ_JAHEOJ010000028.1, from coordinate 9,480 downwards.
AAAGCGCATTTGTTTAACTCTGATAAAGGTTCTCCGTCAACGTGGATTTTTACAATTGCACGTAACATACGGTTCGACATGCTTCGCAAATTGCAAAATCGTAAAGAAGATGTATGTTCTGATGACTTATGGCCAGTCCTGTGTGAGCAAACCGCTGATCCAAACGAAACGTCGCTGGATCAAAAAGTCACGCTTGAGCAAGTAGGGCAGTACTTTGATAACCTGCCTGCTAAACAAAAAGCCGTTGTTGAGGCGATATACATTGCTGGAAAATCGCAACAAGAAGTAGCAGACGAACTCGAAATCCCGCTTGGGACCGTTAAATCTAGAACTCGCTTAGCACTACAGCGCTTAAAGGAAATGCTCAAAGAATATGATTAGATTTCACCCAACTAACCAAAAGCTGGTTAGTTTTGCTGAAGGCCTAATTCCGCCAAACGAAGGACTGCTGGTTTCAGCACATTGCGATATGTGCGCGCACTGTCGGCGAAAAGTCGATGCGCTTATTAACTCTTGTGCTGAGCAAGCCTTTAGCGAAGAAACCGAAGCGCAAATTGATAATGCGTTGGGCAATATGTTCGACGCCATTACCAGCAGACCTCATACCTCTCTAGAACGTAAATTTACTGCCACGCAAAAGGTCGTTTCCATTGATGGTAAAGAATTCTCGCTTCCGCCGAGTCTTCAACGAGTTGCCTCTAGCATTGGTACATGGTCTCATTTAGTGGGCAAACTTTGGCAAGCTCCCGTGTCCTTGGGCGGCAAAAACCTAGCAAATTTCATATACATGGAAAACGGTGGTGGAGTTCCTGAGCATACACATATAGGCAATGAATTGACGCTGGTGATAGATGGAACATTTTCTGACGGCATTCACCATTATGATTCAGGCGATTATTTGTCCTTAAACCAAGATAATACCCATGCGCCGGTGTCGGATTCTGATGATGGATGTTTAGTGTTTAGCGTTATCGACCAACCGTTGCAGTTTACGTCAGGGTGGGCAAAGTTGATAAACCCGCTAAGTCATTTGTATTTTAAAGTGTCTACGAAAGTATAATTATTGAAAGAAAAAAACCGCCTGAAGGCGGTTTTTTTAATAGGGAAGTACACTACCTTATAAACTCACTTTCGGGGAAGTTCAAACGAAGTGTTTTAACGGCATTCTCTCTTAGTTCTGCCAAACCTAGCTCATCATAGCTTGCTACCATAATCTCCAACGCTGGCTGAATTTGAGGCGTGTCAGGATAATTTTCTAATACATAGCGCCCTCTGTTCGCAGCCGCAACGTATGCTTCGCGTCTCATATAAAATCGCGCTACCGCTATTTCATATTTCGCTAATCTGTTTTTTATTGCGAGCATGCGTTGCTTGGCATCAACAGCATATTCTGATTCTGGGTGCTTTTCGATTAAATTTCTAAAGTCTTCAAACGCTTCTCTCGATTTTGAAGGGTCACGATCAGAGCGGTCTACATTGAGCATGGTTTGAAACAGGTTGTTGTCTTGCTCCATATTTGAAATGCCGCGCATATACATTGCGTAGTCGACATCAGCATGATTTGGATTTAGACGAATAAAACGGTCAATGGTGGCTAATGTTTGTTCAACATTGCCAGTTTTGTAATAACTGTAGATTAAATCAAGTTGCACCTGATGAGACAGCGGACCAAATGGAAAGCGTGAATCAATCGCACTTAAAGTAGCTGCCGCCGCAGAAAAATTGCCAACATCCATATTGCGTTTTGCTTGCTGGTATAAAGCGTTTGCGCCTTGATTAGCAATAATCTCACGCTCATCCATATCCGAGCTACTGCAGCCCGAAAGTGTCATAACGCTTACAATGCAGGTGGCAAGCGTCCAGTTTTTCAAATCCATCATTTTAGTGTTTTTCTCATACCGCGAAAGCTTTCGCATATTTTACTACATTTATGTGCGAACAGGCATAGAAACTTACTTCTACTTTTATTCGCGTTGCTTGTTATAATGCCTCTACGTTCTCGAATGATGTTGTTTATGAATCAGCAAGTCAAATCTATTTCGCTAAGTGGCGAAATACCATTAGAAGCATTTAACACAAGACTAGACCAATGCATTGCGCAATTGTTCCCAGATTATTCACGTTCAAAATTAAAGGAGTGGATTTTAGCTGGGAGCGTGAGCGTGGATGAAAATGTGATAGACACCCCCCGACACAAAGTGAAAGGCGGTGAGCTCATCACAATAAATGCCCACCAGCAAGTTCAGGTCAATCATACTGCAGAAGATATTGAGCTAGATGTCGTTTATGAGGACTCTGAAATATTGGTGCTCAATAAGCCAGCGGGTCTTGTCGTGCACCCTGGTGCTGGTAATCAGTCCGGTACCTTACTAAATGCACTATTGGCGCACGCTCCAGAACTTGAGCATATTCCTCGAGCCGGCATTGTGCATAGGCTTGATAAAGAGACCACTGGATTGATGGTAGTTGCTAAAACATTGGCCGCACAAACGCATTTAGTAGCCCAACTGCAAGCTCGAAGCATGGGGCGCGAGTACGAAGCGGTTGTCATGGGCAAGCTCATCGCAGGTGGAAGCGTAGATGAAAATATTGGCCGCCACCCAACAAAAAGAACCTTGATGGCAGTAACATCTAGTGGCAAACCCGCAGTCACTCATTACCGAGTGAAAAAGAAATTCAGAGCCCATACTTATTTGCGACTCAAGCTTGAAACGGGGCGAACACATCAAATTCGAGTCCATATGGCATATATTAAGCACCCACTAGTGGGCGATATTCAGTATGGGGGACGAGCTCGATTACCTAAACATGCAAGCGAATCCTTTGTCAGTATGTTGCGCGAATTTAAACGCCAAGCGCTCCATGCAATTCAATTGTCGTTAGTTCATCCAACCACGGGTGAAACTATGGTATGGCAGGCCCCGCTACCAGAAGACTTTTCATCATTACTTGCAGCACTTAATGAAGATGGCATTGAAAATGGTTTTGGAGAAAACGCGTGATAGTGTTACACCCTGAACGTTTGCTCGCAAAAAACGTTTTGTGTTTTACCACGACTCGATATCATGGCGCGAGTTCGGGCGCGTATGCGTCATTAAATTTGGCCACTCATGTTGCTGATGATGAAGCAAAAGTAGAGAGAAATAGAGCCAGCTTGTTAGCGTTTTTAGAAAAAAGCGATTTTGCGCTCAATAACAGCACATCGACGATTCAAGCAAACGCCTACACAGGCCCAATGAAGCCTCTGCACTTCATTGCTCAAAATCATTCAACCGTTGTCAGTCCTTACAGCGAAAGTGGCAACTACCCGAATCCATGCGATGCGGTATTTGCAGTTGAGGCGCGAAGACCACTAGCAATTTTAACTGCCGACTGTTTGCCGATTATGATTGCTCATGTAGAAGGGTTTGAAACGGCTGCAATTCACGCGGGCTATCGCGGGCTTACCGAGGGCATTATTCAAAATACCATCGCCAGCCTCAAAGCAAACCCAAATAATTTGTCGGTTTGGATTGGTCCCAGCATTTGCCAGAAACATTTCGAAATAGGCGAGGATATTTTATATATGTTTGCTGAGCATAATAAGCATGTAAGTTTTAATGACAAGACTGAAAAGTTTCACGTCAACTTGCAAGGCATTGCTACAGACATACTCACCGGTTTGGGCGTAACTAACATTCAGTTATCTGATCAATGTACCTATTGCTCAGATGACCTTTTCTCATATCGCCAAAGCAAACATAAAGGTCATAAAGAGTGCGGTCGTATGGCCTCTATAATCATGCATTTATAAAGGCATTGTGCGGCTAGAGGAAGGTCGCTATTGCATATCTTTTTAATCTTTCGCGTTTATTATTTGATCGAAATCAAGTCCTTTGTCTTGAAATGACACCCTTGAGTACCCATTATTTCTGTATAGGTATTTTGGAGAAACATAAATGCGATTAGATAAATTCACGAGCAAATTTCAATTGGCGATCTCAGATGCGCAGTCTCTAGCGTTAGGTCGCGACAATCAATACATAGAACCCGTGCATTTAATGTCTGCTTTGCTAAACCAGCAAGGCGGTAGTGTGCGCCCTTTGTTCGATCAAACCAAGGTGAATGTGAATAGTTTACGCTCAGCACTTGCTGAAGCAATTGATAAGTTACCAAAGATACAAGGCTTTGGTGGTGATGTGCAACTTGGTCGCGATACGGTTAAATTGTTAAACATGAGCGATAAAATTTCGCAGCAAAGAAAGGATGATTTTATTACATCTGAAGTCTTTGTATTAGCGGCTGTCGATGATACAGGGCAACTTGGTACCATTTTAAAGCAGCTTAACCTCGACAAAAAGCAAATAGAAGCGGGTATTGAGAAAATCCGCGGCGGTCAAAAAGTGACAGACCAGAATGCGGAAGATGTTCGTCAAGCGCTCGAAAAATACACCATGGACTTGACTGAGCGTGCTGAGCAAGGGCGCCTTGACCCAGTGATTGGTCGTGATGATGAGATACGCCGCACGATTCAAGTGCTCCAGCGCAGAACAAAAAATAATCCTGTATTAATTGGCGAGCCTGGCGTGGGTAAAACAGCTATTGCAGAGGGCCTAGCTCAACGTATTATCAACTCCGAAGTACCAGAAGGCTTAAAGAATAAACGAGTCTTGTCATTAGATATGGGCGCGTTACTTGCTGGTGCGAAATACCGTGGTGAGTTTGAAGAGCGCTTAAAAGCTGTATTAAATGAGTTAGCGAAAGAAGAAGGCCGCGTTATCCTCTTTATTGATGAGTTGCACACCATGGTAGGTGCAGGAAAAGGTGAGGGTGCAATGGATGCCGGCAACATGCTTAAACCTGCGCTAGCTCGCGGTGAGCTCCATTGTGTTGGAGCGACAACCCTTGATGAATATCGACAATATATTGAAAAGGATGCCGCGCTTGAGCGTCGTTTTCAAAAGGTATTGGTTGACCAACCTTCTGTTGAAGACACTATCGCTATCCTGCGGGGGTTAAAAGAACGATATGAATTGCATCACTCGGTTGATATTACCGACCCAGCGATCGTTGCTGCCGCCACACTGTCTCATCGTTACATTAGTGATAGACAACTGCCAGATAAAGCCATTGATTTGATTGATGAAGCTGCGTCGAGTATTCGTATGCAGATGGATTCAAAGCCAGAGGAGATGGATAAACTCGAACGCCGTATCATTCAATTAAAACTTGAAGAGCAAGCGTTAGCAAAAGAAACCGATGCAGCGAGCCTGAAGCGTTTACAAACCATTGAGCTGGAAAGGGAGCAGCTAGAGTTTAAATTTGCCGAGTTAGAAAAGGTTTGGAAGCAAGAAAAAGATGCGATGCAAGGTACGCAAGGTATTAAAGCAGAACTCGAACAAGCAAAGCTTGATATGGAAATAGCTCGTCGAGCATCTGATCTCAATAGAATGTCTGAACTGCAGTATGGAAAGATCCCAGAGTTAGAGCAGCGTTTAGAAAAGGCCTCAGAGAATGAGATGAGTGAAAACACACTGGTAAAAAATAAGGTTACCGATGTGGAAATTGCAGACGTACTGTCGCGCTGGACGGGTATACCTGTCAACAAAATGCTGGAAAGTGAAAAAGAAAAACTAGTCAGCATGGAAGAAGTCTTAGGTAAGCGAGTGGTTGGTCAGCAAGAAGCGGTCAAGGCCGTTTCAAATGCGATTCGGCGCTCACGAGCTGGGCTAGCAGATCCAGACAAACCGACTGGTTCGTTCTTATTCTTAGGCCCAACAGGCGTAGGTAAAACCGAGCTTTGTAAAGCCTTAGCAAGCTTTATGTTTGACACCGAGCAGGCACTGATTCGCATCGATATGTCTGAATTTATGGAAAAGCATTCTGTTGCACGTTTAGTGGGGGCTCCTCCTGGATACGTTGGATACGAGGAAGGTGGCTATCTTACGGAGGCAGTCAGACGCAAGCCTTACTCTGTCATACTGTTAGATGAGGTAGAAAAAGCCCATCCAGATGTTTTCAATATTCTCCTACAAGTACTTGATGATGGGCGTTTAACTGACGGACAAGGGCGTACCGTAGACTTTAAAAATACGCTGATAATTATGACCTCAAATTTAGGCTCAGACATTATCCAAGCGCAAGCAGGTGAAGCTAACTACGATGCGATGAAAGGCAGCGTTATGGAAGTGGTCGGCAGTCATTTTAGACCTGAGTTCATTAACCGAGTTGATGACATAGTCGTCTTCCACCCACTTGAGCAAGAGCAAATTAGATCTATTGCTAAAATACAGCTCGCGGGTCTGCGCAAGCGTTTACATGAAATGGGATATAAGTTGGAGATTTCTGGCAAAGCACTCGACAAGCTTGCGCAAGCTGGTTTTGATCCTGTGTTTGGCGCTAGACCGCTTAAAAGAGCGATACAGACGCATATTGAAAACCCTTTAGCGGAGCAATTACTGTCTAATAAAGAGATGTTGTCTGACACTATTTCTATCGATGTAGAAGATGAAAAGTTGATAATAAAGTAATACGCGTAGGTTGAGCAAAAGTGGGTTTATACTATATTCAATAAGTCGTATCTGAGTAATGCATCATAAAGTTCTCGCATCTAGGTGAACTATCGAAGCAACTTAAGGTAGAATATAGAAAAGGAGAATTTATGACTGAACCCACAAATAAACCCCGCGGCATCTATTTGTTACCAAACTTGTTGACTACCGCTGGTTTGTTTTCTGGTTTTTATGCCGTCGTGATGTCGATGAACGGAAACTTTGAAAGTGCCGCTGTGGCTATTTTCGTTGCGATGATATTTGACGGCTTAGATGGCCGCGTAGCCCGAATCACCAATACGCAGTCTGCTTTTGGAGCAGAGTATGACTCCATGGCAGACATGGTGTCGTTCGGTGTAGCGCCTGCTTTAGTTGCTTATAACTACGGCATGACAGATCTTGGCAAAATAGGTTGGCTGGCTGCATTTATATATGTAGCGGGCGCAGCACTTCGCCTAGCGCGGTTTAACACTCAGGTAGAAACCGCCGATAAGCGCTTTTTCCAAGGGCTTGCCTCACCGGCTGCCGCGGCGCTTGTCGCGGGCATGGTATGGTGCGGTATGGACTATGGTCTGTCGGGTGACGATTATGGAATCATTATAGCACTGGTAACCGGTGCGTCTGGACTGCTCATGGTGAGTAACTTTAAATACAATAGTTTTAAAGAAGTTGACTGGAATGGGAAAGTACCTTTCGTAGCAATTTTGCTGGTTATTCTTGTATTCATCATTGTTGCTACTGCGCCTTCGTTAGTATTGTTTATCGTATTTATACTTTACGCGGTCGCCGGCCCTTTCAATACATTTAGAAGCGTTGATAAAGTGACACTCGAAGATGTTATCGGTGAAGCAGAGGTCGATGCTGATTTTGAGGCTGAACAAAGCACGAAGCAAGTCGTGCAGGAAAAGCAAACCGATGATGAAGCATCGAAAGACCCAAAGTAGTGTTTATTTTATGTGGTTGAGCGAAAAATAAGCGTTAAATAAAGAATTTATGTTTTTTTTCAAAAGAAGCTTGACCCATCATTAGATGTCTGTAGAATGCGCGCTCGCTTCACCGCAAAGACAAATCAAAGCGGCATTGAATTGAATTTGTTTACACATTCACCCAGTGATGCAAAAGTCTTTAGTGAAGCGGGTTGCAAGGAAATTTATTTTATCATTTAGTAGATTATTTTCTTGACACTCAATGCCATTTAAGTAGAATGCGCATCCCGCTTGAGAGACACTCGATGTGCTTAAGTGGCAACGAACGAAAGTTAGGTTGCACTGCTCTTTAACAATTTATAACAAGACAATCTGTGTGGGCACTCGTTAAGAGTGTCTACCGACAATTTATTTGGTTCTTTTTAATAAGAACATTTCGATATTTAATTGAAGAGTTTGATCATGGCTCAGATTGAACGCTGGCGGCAGGCCTAACACATGCAAGTCGAACGGAAACATGTCTAGCTTGCTAGATGATGTCGAGTGGCGGACGGGTGAGTAATGCCTGGGAATTTGCCTTTGCGAGGGGGATAACCATTGGAAACGATGGCTAATACCGCATAATACCTACGGGTCAAAGGGGGGACTAGTTCCTCCCGCGTGAAGAGGAGCCCAGGTGAGATTAGCTAGTTGGTGAGGTAAAGGCTCACCAAGGCGACGATCTCTAGCTGTTCTGAGAGGAAGATCAGCCACACTGGAACTGAGACACGGTCCAGACTCCTACGGGAGGCAGCAGTGGGGAATATTGCACAATGGGGGAAACCCTGATGCAGCCATGCCGCGTGTGTGAAGAAGGCCTTCGGGTTGTAAAGCACTTTCAGTTGTGAGGAAAGGTTAGTAGTTAATACCTGCTAGCTGTGACGTTAGCAACAGAAGAAGCACCGGCTAACTCCGTGCCAGCAGCCGCGGTAATACGGAGGGTGCAAGCGTTAATCGGAATTACTGGGCGTAAAGCGCACGCAGGCGGTCTGTTAAGCTAGATGTGAAAGCCCCGCGCTCAACGTGGGATGGTCATTTAGAACTGGCAGACTAGAGTTTTGGAGAGGGGAGTGGAATTCCAGGTGTAGCGGTGAAATGCGTAGATATCTGGAGGAACATCAGTGGCGAAGGCGACTCTCTGGCCAAAGACTGACGCTCATGTGCGAAAGTGTGGGTAGCGAACAGGATTAGATACCCTGGTAGTCCACACCGTAAACGCTGTCTACTAGCTGTTTGTGGATTTAATCCGTGAGTAGCGAAGCTAACGCGCTAAGTAGACCGCCTGGGGAGTACGGCCGCAAGGTTAAAACTCAAATGAATTGACGGGGGCCCGCACAAGCGGTGGAGCATGTGGTTTAATTCGATGCAACGCGAAGAACCTTACCTACTCTTGACATACTGGAAATTTTGCAGAGATGCATTAGTGCCTTCGGGAATCCAGATACAGGTGCTGCATGGCTGTCGTCAGCTCGTGTCGTGAGATGTTGGGTTAAGTCCCGCAACGAGCGCAACCCTTGTCCTTATTTGCCAGCATTAAGTTGGGTACTCTAAGGAGACTGCCGGTGACAAACCGGAGGAAGGTGGGGACGACGTCAAGTCATCATGGCCCTTACGAGTAGGGCTACACACGTGCTACAATGGCGAGTACAGAGGGAAGCGAACTAGTGATAGTAAGCGGACCCCTTAAAGCTCGTCGTAGTCCGGATTGGAGTCTGCAACTCGACTCCATGAAGTCGGAATCGCTAGTAATCGCAGGTCAGCATACTGCGGTGAATACGTTCCCGGGCCTTGTACACACCGCCCGTCACACCATGGGAGTGGGATGCAAAAGAAGTAGCTAGTCTAACCTTCGGGGGGACGGTTACCACTTTGTGTTTCATGACTGGGGTGAAGTCGTAACAAGGTAACCCTAGGGGAACCTGGGGTTGGATCACCTCCTTACCACAAAGTTAGTAGATGTTTTTGACGACGTGCTCACACAGATT
>NZ_JAHEOJ010000027.1:81718-131214 GCF_018595715.1 Glaciecola sp. XM2 | reverse complement strand
ACAGATTGTCTTGTTATAAATTGTTAAAGAGCAGTGCAACCTAACTTTCGTTCGTTGCCACTTAAGCACATCGAGTGTCTCTCAAGCGGGATGCGAATACTACGCCATTGATAATTTTTGTCAATACATTTGTTCGTAAAAAGATAGATATTTTCCGCTGTTACTTTTTTTACAAATTTGTAACTAATTATGAACTATTTTTAATATGCGATGTCTATTTGAGGCTAAGGAAAGCTGCAGGGTTTTTCAACATACTATTAGTCACATATTCATACCTGTCTTAACTTGTGTTTTTTGCCTATCAGCGTAAGTTAACTTTTAGGCATAAAAGGAGTTTGCCGATAATAAATAATGTATGTCACTTAATGAGTACTCTAAGGTTAGTTTTTATGAAACGTTTATACATAGCATGTATCCTTTCTGCCTTCGCAACACATGGCTTTGCGTCTAACACAATCGTAGATGACGAACTTCAAAACATCCTAGAACCCAGTAAAAAGTCTATTCATTTCTTCAAAACGCAAGTAAGCAATAATCGTTCTGTAAGTGACGCTCTTCGAGCATTACTCACTAGATATCCCGATAAGACAAAAGAGTTTGTGTCCATAGCGCTCGCAGCGTACCCCGAAGATTATCAAGAAATAATTACCGCTAGCGTTTCGACCAATCCAACGTTTGTTGATGAGATTATTATGCTAGCAAACGAGCACAACGTTGCTAAGCCAACAGCGATAGTTGAGATTGCGGTTAACGCTGAACCAAGTTATGCCGGTGTTGCAACTAATGCAGCGTGCAACTATTCACCTGAATACTTCAATGAAATTGTTAAAACGGCAGTATTAGCACAGCCAGATTCGGCTGATCAAATTGCACAAAAACTTGTAAATGCGTTTCCAAACAAAACGATGGAAATATTGGTAACAACAATAAAAGAAGTGCCGTTTGTCGGTAAGTATGTTTTAGATGCGTTGCTTGCTACGGTTGAAGGAGACGACGCACAGTCTGAAGAAATGATCATCGTTTCAGTAGAACAGTTAGCGCAATATCCAGATGCCATAGATAGACTTGTTCAATTAGCTCACGAACGGAACATCGACTCAGATCTACTCAAGGAGAGCGCCGTTAAAGGCGGTCTAGAAGAGCAAGATGTGTTGGCATTGATACAAAAACACTATTCACAATAAGCTTAGTCCAGCGATACCCTCTTAGTACAAAGAAAATGGTAACGCGCCGCGTTGCCACTATAACTTGATCAGTGAATGAATTTCTGACACCTTTTTAGGTAGTGGGATGGAGCGGCTAAATCCGAAGTCTTTATTAATAATCGTTATTCTAGAGTCGATTGAAACGGGTGTTCGCCCGGGATTTAATCGAGAAAAGTTTCGGTTTTTACTTTCACCTAAGTAATAATATTTTGAATCAGCATCATATCCTCTCACAAAGCCTGGCAAGGTTGCTTTCACCTGAAAGTTATCGGCTAACAACGTTCCTTTAAATGAATCTAACACCTTATAGCCTTGTTCATCACAAGTGACACTATGGGGCATTGTTAGGCCATCAATCAACGTTTGCATTTCGCCGTTTCTTAAATCGATCTCAAGGATGCCACCATCAAAGCTGTTTCGTTTGTAATTGCCGGTTATTGAAAACATAGATACGTAAGCATAATCACCAACAATAAATAAATCATTGCAATGATGTTGCGCGCTTAGATAATCACTGCGTTTTTTACTAAATGGGTATTCAAATATCTCATTCCCATTTTTATCTACACCTACAATAGAGTCATGATAACTGGACGCTAGGACCCAAAGGTCTCCGTATTGCCTTATTCCATGTGGGCGAAGTGCTGAGTGTAAGGAAATTTTGTTTGTCAGTTCAAATGATTCGTTTAAGAAAATAATGCCCTCTCCTTGGCTCGAAAAGGCGTACCCCTCTTCGTGCCGGATCAAACCATGAGTATTTCCCTCATATAGTTTAGTTGCATTTGGGAAGTTATCGGATTCTTCAATTAGGTATATACCTCCACCTGAGAAAGTCTCAGCAGAAGAAGGTAAACCACTGCTTAGCAAAAAGCGAAAGGCCGTGTCCTCTAAATCAGCCATCTCCATGCGTTCACTTAATAGCAAGGCAACTTTTGCATTTTGCCCCCATGTAAAGCCATATGATTCAAGCTGGCTTTTCACTTCTGATACTGATGTTGTGCAAACAATCACCTCATAATCGTCAGCATTCCCAGCTAGGATACTTGGCGACTTTATTTCAATGTCATGAAACTGTGTCCCAATAAGGTCAGGGTTATTATCAACAATAAACGCGGGAACCAGATTAAGGTGTTTTTCAGCCACGTGACCACAACCAAATAAAACGATGCTTTTTTTCATATTGATTCCATATTAAATGTCTATGCCTTTACCAAATAGTATAAAGCTTCGCTGAGGAGACTCTCCATTGACGAGCAAATCAGATATCTTCTTTGTTAATTTTACAGATTCTGAAAGGGGCTCTTTAGACAATAAATGCTTCATACCAGATAACTTATGTTCAATAAACCATTCGTAACCGCTGCTGGTCACGCCGAGCCAATTAAAGAATGGTTTAATGTTTACGGGGGTATTCATGTAATGATCTGCTAAGGTTTGAGCATGAGTTGGTTTAATGCGTTGGTGACGTATTTCTCGTACCAAATGATCAACGCATTTACGATATCCTACTCGTTTAAGCTTCAACAAATCATGTAAGTCGTAATAGATTGAGCTGCCAGCTCGGTCATATATATCAAAAGTAGCGATCTGCCGCTGCGGAATAAAGCCATAGGTTAAGGCATTGTAGTTTTGCTTTAACGGGTCCCACGGGATGTAGTTACTAAGGTAAAGACCGGTCGTGCCGCGCTTCTGTAATGCTTGTGTATTTGGATAACGATAGTAATTTACATAGCGTTGTTGGACTTGTGCGCCATTTCCCATCAATTTATCTATATCGACGGTGAAGATATCATGCTGTTGCCTACTCCATTTCGACATCTCAACTTCATCCGAATGTGAGAACTTACCCACTTGCTCAATGGCTTGATGCTGCCCCCAAATGATCATTGGAATTTTGCGTTCATATGCAACATGAACTGGAAAGCTAGTATGCAATTGTAAAAAAGGGAGCAAAACATGCTCATATTTACGAAGAGAGGTTTTGACCAACTCTTTGTACACATTCATATCTGGGTTAAAAACAAATGAGTCAACGTCGAAATGCGTGATCAAATTATGTAGATTGTGCCAAGCAATGTCATTTTTAAAATAGTCGTTCACGCAGACAATGAGTGGCCTTAACCCTAAATCTAGCACCTCATTGACGGTAAAATAATCTTCAGCATCCCCAACAACGGGCACCACGCAGTCATATGTTTTCGAATGACGCTTTAGTTTGTGGGTTATCTGAATAAGTTTATCTTTGCGTGCTTGCCAATCTAATGTTTGTTTTTCTTTATGCGTCAAACAACCAAGGCATGTTCTGTCTTTAAACGCCATTCCAAAAGGATGTTTGTCATCGTACAGACAGCTATTACATTCTTGCGGCATAACGATACCCCGCAATTGAAGACTCTTGGTGAAGTGTCTTGTTGTCGATTAACACCCCTGCGGCCCTAAGTTTCTTGGCCCATTTGACTTCAGCTTTACCAATACCGCCGGTTAGTACTAACCTATTGGGTGATATAGGCACTGCATTTAGTATCCTTGCATCAAAACCCGATGCACATCCGTCATGGCGGGTATCATATAGAATAATCTCATTTGCAAACTCTGAGATAAAATCAAAGTCTAGGTTGATGAGTTTTATATACCGGTTTTTATTGCAGCAAAACACTTCAAACTCATCTGCTTGCGCACTAACTGGCAATAAACACTGGATGGACTGACGCCCAAAATTCTCCTGTGCATGTTTCAATAATTGGACATCCTTTGTAATAAAGGCAGAAGAAAACACAAGCCTTTCTATCGGAAGACCGCGAAGCAAGTCAAGATGCGTGATGGAGCGCAGCCCTCCGCCAAAAGCGACGGGGGTTGAACACTTAAGCTGCCTGATGACATCTAGGTCTTTTGTAAACTCAGCTAAGCAATCATCACCTCGAGCAATTCGTATAAAGCTAATGTCGTCACATGCATATTCACTTAATGCAGAAACCGCCGTATCTGCGTCGCCTAGTGGGCGCAATAACTCCCAGCCATATGACTGAACACAATTTTGATTTTGCAAAAGTAAGCTCGTGCCGATTCTCATTTGTTCACTCACAAAATCATTCGTATTAGTTCAGCACCGGTTTGCTGACTTTTTTCAGGATGGAATTGCATCCCTAAGATGTTATTTTTCACGATTAAACCACTGTAGCGAGATAATGCGTTGTTTATCGGGACAGTGGCAGCTTCTTTATCGTGATTAATTACACCATACTCATGATTAAAAAATACTCGTCCGCTTAGTTTTCTTTTCTTAGAACGTTTGTAATCACACGGATAGCCATTTACCTGTAATACCCGTTTATCAAAACTAAATGCGTGCCACTGATTGTTCGAAAACACTTCGGTCATTTTAATAACATCAGCATCAATCAGGCTAAGTCCAACTTGCCCTGAATCCTCTTCAGTAAATTTCGCCATAGCTTGAAAACCTAGACAAATTCCGATGAGGCGGCCGCCTTTATCAACGTGCTCACGCACTGCATCATCAAACTTTAATTCGCGTAAGCGGGACAGATATGACCCAGCTGAACCCACGCCAGGTAACAAAAGAGTCGAAGACGATAACTTAGTGGGGCAATCAACAAGACGTGTTTTAATGTTCGCTAGACTCACCCAATGTTGAATCGAAGATAGGTTGCCAAAGCCAAGATCAGCAATATCAAGATACATAATCAATTCCTACTTGAAATTTAGGAATAGGACGAGCGCCCTTTTTAATATGAAAGATATCGCTATTCACATACGTATTGGTGATATCCCAAAACTGAGAAACGGATATTCCGACATAATCTGCAAACCTCTTAATAATCCGGTCGGAACAAACGCCATCATATTGTTTTACTATTTTTATGGCTTGTTCACGGGTTAACTCATGATTTCGAATTTGTTCATTAACAATGTCGGTGGTTCTTCCAAAGCCAAATTTAAAATACTTAATCATCATGTTGATGTTAGTAAACTCTTCGTCCAGCATTGATGCGTTAGAGATGTCTCCTGTATCATTTTCGTCACCTGGACGTAACGTCAACCCATTTAAAGAGGCATAGGTGGCATTATCTTCGTTGCTCCAATCATCCCATGCTGGGCCGAGGTAGAAAATATTGATGTGCTTTTTCTCAAATAGTATCTGTTCAGGATAAAAGTAATGTTCAGACTTATAGGGCTCACTAATAGCCCGCTCTAACCACTTATAGCCGCCGTCAACTAGCGTATTGAGGTTGCGCAAATTGTTGCCGTCAAATTCATCAAATCCCTCAACAGCACTATCACCCATTTGCAAAGCGGGATTTTCACCCCAAAAAATGGTGTTAACACCCAGTTCAATAGCAATTCTTGGGACAGTTGAAAATAATGACATTTCGGTAGACTTACATACATTTCCAAACTCTTTAAAAGAGGTCAATGCAAGCTGTTGTGATGTGGTCGGCGCGGGCGTTACCGTAATTAGGTCAAAGCCCATTGAAATCAGATTTGATAGATTGTCCGCGCCAACTTGTGTCATTTGTTTCGGGGGATATGCGCAACATACTAATAACGGGCGCAAACCAAGTCTATCTCTGACCCAATGAGCCTGACGCGTGCTGTCTTTGCCACCGCTTACGCCTACGATGCAGTCATAAGCCTGTTTGTTAGCCTGCTTTCCTCTACTTCGTTTTATAGCTTGCTTTAATAGCTCAAGCTTTACCTGAAATGCACTGTCTTGAGTCTTTACCTGCTCAGAATACTCACATGCAATACACACTCCGTCTTTAAAAGACGAGTTTGGTCTTAGATCTGTAGTCAAACATGCTTTACAGTATTTCATGGTTCTCGGTTTTGCTTCAGTGTCGATTAGAGCCGCAGCTGAGACGTCACATTTTCGACGCTCAGTATTACATTGCCTCTTCACTAGCAATAATCAGACCAGCCAAATAGCAAGCATAAAAAAACCCGAGACTAGCTCGGGTTTTTTAATTTTGAATAATTGCTTATTCTTCTGTTGCTTCTACTACTTCTTCTTCTGCTTCAACAACAGGACGGTCTACTAATTCAACATAAGCCATAGGTGCATTGTCTCCGGCACGGAAACCACACTTTAAGATACGGCTATAACCACCTGGACGCGCGTCGTAGCGAGGCCCAAGTTCGTTAAATAGTTTACCAACAACTTCTTTATCACCCGTTCTTGCAAATGCAAGGCGACGGTTAGCGACACTGTCTTGTTTCGCTAATGTAATAAGAGGCTCAATTACGCGACGAAGCTCTTTCGCTTTAGGCAACGTAGTTTTAATAACTTCGTGCTTGACCAAAGAACCGGCCATGTTTTTGAACATAGCTTGTCTGTGGCTGCTATTGCGATTTAACTGTCTACCACTATTGCGATGGCGCATAGCTCTTTCCTTCTTTACAAATCAGTTTAAATAAACCTGATTAATCTTTTTCAGCGATTGACTCTGGTGGCCAGTTTTCTAAGCGCATGCCTAGAGAAAGACCACGTGATGCTAGAACGTCTTTTATTTCTGTTAAAGACTTCTTACCAAGGTTAGGCGTTTTAAGTAGCTCAACCTCAGTGCGTTGCACCAAGTCACCAATGTATTGGATAGCTTCAGCTTTCAAACAGTTAGCCGAACGAACCGTAAGCTCCAAGTCGTCAACAGGACGAAGGAGGATAGGATCAAATTCTGGCTTCTCTTCTTTAGCTTCAGGAACAGAGATGTCACGTAATTCAACGAAAGCATCTAGTTGCTGAGCTAGAATAGTAGCTGAGCGACGAATGGCCTCTTCCGGATCTAAAGTTCCGTTAGTTTCCATATCAATAATTAACTTATCTAAATCAGTGCGTTGTTCAACACGTGCTGACTCAACTGAATAAGCAATACGCTCTACTGGACTGAATGAAGCATCTACCAATAAACGACCAATAGGACGATCATCATCTTCAGAGGAACGACGAGTTGAAGCAGGCACATAACCACGACCCATTTCGACCTTGATGCGCATGCTTAATTCAGCTTCACCAGTCAAGGTACAAATAACATGATCAGGATTGATAATTTCAACGTCTCCATCATGCTGTATATCACCAGCGACTACCGGACCTACACCTGATTTAACTAAAGTAAGAGTTGCTTCAGTCTTACCTTCTAGACTTACCGCTAATCCTTTAAGGTTTAGCAATATTTCTAAAACGTCTTCTTGAACACCTTCTTTAGCGGTGTATTCATGTAGAACGCCATCGATTTCTACTTCAGTCACTGCACAACCAGGCATTGACGAGAGTAAAATACGACGTAGTGCGTTGCCAAGAGTATGGCCAAAGCCACGCTCTAATGGCTCGAGTGTTACTTTTGCACGAGTAGGAGAAACGTTTTCAATTTCTACTAATCTTGGCTTTAGGAATTCGGTCACTGAACCCACAATGTATCCTCTTTAGTTATTTTACTTAGAGTAAAGTTCGACAATCAGCTGCTCGTTAATTTCTGCAGACAAGTCTTCTCTTTCAGGTACACGCTTAAATGTGCCTTCCAACTTGCTGTTATCAACTTCCAACCAAGTCGGCTTTTCACGCTGGTCTGCTAATTCTAGCGCCGCGTTAATACGTGCTTGCTTCTTCGCTTTTTCGCGAACAGAAACAACGTCTTCAGCCTTTACGTTGAAAGAAGGAATGTTAACCACATGTCCGTTAACAACGATCGCTTTATGGCTTACAAGTTGGCGCGCTTCTGCACGTGTGCTTGCAAAACCCATACGATAAACCACATTGTCGAGACGCTGTTCAAGTAACTGCAACAGGTTTTCACCTGTATTACCTTTCAGGCGAGCTGCTTCTTTGTAGTAGTTTCTAAATTGCTTTTCTAATACGCCATACATACGACGTACTTTCTGCTTTTCACGCAATTGCACACCATAATCAGACAAGCGACCGCGACGGGCACCATGCTGACCAGGAGCTGTTTCAATTTTACACTTTGTGTCAATTGCTCTTACGCCGCTTTTAAGGAACAAGTCGGTTCCTTCACGACGACTTAGTTTGAGTTTTGGACCCAAATATCTAGCCATGATCTTTCTCCAACTGTTCGTCTATACGCGACGTTTTTTCGGTGGACGACATCCATTGTGTGGAATAGGCGTCACATCGGTAATATTAGTGATTTTGTATCCAGTTGCGTTAAGCGCTCGGATAGCTGATTCACGACCTGGACCTGGACCTTTTACGAACACTTCAATGTTCTTAAGACCGTATTCCTGCGCCGCAACACCTGCTCTCTCTGCGGCAACCTGTGCAGCAAAAGGAGTAGATTTACGCGAACCGCGGAAACCAGAACCACCAGATGTTGCCCAAGCAAGTGCATTGCCTTGGCGATCGGTAATCGTCACTATTGTATTGTTAAAAGAAGCATGGATATGAGCCATACCGTCTGCGACTTGACGTTTTGCGCGCTTACGCGTGCTACGTGCTGGTGCTTTAGCCATAGTTATATCCCTCGCTTACTTCTTGATAGGTTTACGAGGACCTTTACGGGTACGCGCATTTGTTTTAGTGCGCTGACCACGTAGAGGTAAACTGCGACGGTGGCGAATACCACGGAAGCAACCTAGGTCCATCAAACGTTTTATACTCATGGAAACTTCGCGTCGTAAATCACCTTCTACAGTGAATTTAGCAACTTCATCACGAAGTTTGTCGATTGTAGTCTCATCCAAATCTTTAATTTTGGTAGACTCTGACACACCTGCATTATCGCAAATCGCCTTTGCACGGGTTGCACCAATACCAAAAATGGCTTGTAGCGCAATTACCGTATGCTTGTGTTCAGGAATGTTAATGCCAGCGATACGGGCCATTAACAGCACTCCTCTAATTTATTGTTGCCAGCCTAAAAAGCCCGTTAGGATACTTACCCGACAACTAAATTGCAAATTAAGGCCCAATGAGCTGCGATACTATGAATAGCAACACAGCGACAAAAGACCCATGTTTTTCAGATTAACCTTGCCTTTGCTTATGCTTCGGCTCAGCTGCACAAATCACTCGAACAACACCGTTGCGCTTGATGATTTTGCAGTTACGGCAAATCTTTTTAACGGATGCACGAACTTTCATAACATCACTCCGTAAATGGCTAACAAAAGGCCTTAGCCTTTTAAGTTAGCTTTCTTAAGAACATCCCCGTATTGATGTGACATCAAATGGGTCTGCACCTGCGCCATGAAATCCATAATCACTACGCATATAATGAGTAGCGATGTACCACCGAAGTAAAACGGAACGTTAAACCACAGTAATAAGAATTCAGGCACTAAACAAACAAAGGTAATATAGAGAGCACCAGCTAGGGTCAACCTAGTCATCACTTTATCGATGTAACGTGATGTTTGCTCACCTGGACGAATCCCGGGAACAAATGCGCCAGATTTCTTTAAATTATCAGCTGTTTCGCGTGGATTAAAAACTAATGCCGTATAAAAGAAGCAGAAGAAAATAATAGTTGCTGCATACAACATGACATACAAAGGCTGGCCTGGAGATAATGCCAAAGAGACGTCGGTCAAAAATGAAAGTGATTCATTTTGTCCAACCATACCCGACAAAGTCCCAGGGAAAAGAATGATACTTGACGCAAAGATTGGTGGGATTACACCCGCCATATTCACCTTCAAGGGAAGATGAGAACTCTGTGCTGCAAATACCTTTCTACCTTGTTGACGTTTTGCGTAGTTAACAACGATACGACGTTGCGCTCTTTCTACAAAAACAACTAAGTAAGTCAATGCAATGATAATAGCTGCCAATATAAACAAGAATAGTAGGTTAATGTCCCCTTGTCTTGCTTGCTCTGCAGTTTGCCCAATCGCAGTAGGAAGACCCGCTACGATACCAGCAAAGATCAGAATCGAAATACCATTACCAATACCACGCTCAGTGATTTGTTCACCTAACCACATTAAAAACATGGTTCCGGTTACCAAGCTCACGATAGCTGTAAAATAAAAACCGATGCCAGGATTTAGCACTAGGCCTGGAATTAGCTGTGGAAGACCGGTCGCAATCCCAATGGACTGGAATGTTGCAAGCACTAATGTAAGGTAGCGTGTGTATTGGCTAATCTTACGTGTACCAGACTGACCTTCTTTCTTTAATTCCTTGAAAGGTTCATGCACAACAGACAATAACTGCATAATAATAGATGCAGTGATATATGGCATGATACCTAATGCTAGTACCGAGGCACGCTCAAGAGCACCACCAGAAAACATGTTAAACATGCCTACGATAGTCCCCGTTTGTTGCTCAAATATTTGAGACAACACGTTACCATCGATACCAGGGATGGGCACATATGACCCAAGCCTAAATACTATTATTGCGCCAAGCACAAACAGTAAACGCGAACGTAATTCGCTTAAACCGCCGCCACTTGAACCCTGTCCTGGTTTCGCCATTTAGGTTATTCCTCTACTTTACCGCCAGCAGCGTTAATTGCTTCCAATGCGCCTTTAGTGACTTTCAAACCGTTAACTGTAACAGCACGATTGATTTCGCCGCTTTTGATGACTTTTACTAACTGCATTTCTTTTTTGACAAGACCTGCTGCTTTCAAAGTATCAAGCGATACAACATCACCTTCGACTTTAGCAATTTCGCTTAAAGTAACTTGGTCAGTTACAAAAGATTTGCGCGACGTAAAACCAAATTTTGGTAAACGACGCTGGATAGGCATTTGACCACCTTCAAATCCAGGCTTAACTGATCCGCCAGAGCGACTCTTTTGACCTTTGTGACCACGACCACCGGTTTTACCTAAACCAGAGCCGATACCACGGCCAACTCGCTTTGGTGCGCTTTTAGCTCCAGGTGCGGGAGCAATCGTATTTAATCTCATCTCTTACTCCTCAATGACCTCAACCATGTAATGTACACGGTTGATCATACCACGCACTGCAGCGGTATCTTCTAGTTCACGAACATGTCCAATCTTGCGCAAACCCAAACCTACTAAAGTAGCTTTGTGCTTTGGCAAACGCCCGATCGAACTTTTAACTTGCTTTACTTTAATCGTATTAGCCATGTTCGATTACCCCAAAATCTCATTAACCGGCAACCCACGTTTCGCAGCAATTTTCTCTGGAGAATTCATCTCTACCAAAGCATTCACTGTTGCGCGTACAACGTTGATTGGGTTAGTTGATCCGTAGCATTTAGAAAGAACGTTTTGTACACCGGCTACTTCTAAAACTGCACGCATTGCACCACCAGCGATGATACCCGTACCTTCAGAGGCAGGCTGCATGTAAACTTTAGAACCAGAATGACGTCCTTTAATAGGATGCTGAAGTGTGTTTCCGTTTAGGTCAACATTGACTAGGTTACGACGCGCTTTTTCCATTGCTTTTTGAATAGCAGCTGGAACTTCACGTGCTTTACCATAACCAAACCCAACACGGCCATTGCCATCACCGACAACCGTTAGTGCGGTAAAACTAAAGATACGACCACCTTTAACTACCTTTGATACACGGTTAACAGCGATGAGCTTTTCTAACAGGTCGCCCTGTTGTTGAACTTCTACTTTAGCCATAATTAACTCCTAGAACTGAAGACCGGCTTCACGCGCGGCATCAGCCAGTGCTTTCACACGACCGTGATATTTAAATCCACTTCTATCGAAGGCAACTTGCTTAACACCTTTTTCGATAGCACGTTCTGCGATCGCTTTACCTACTGCCGCTGCTGCTTCTGCGTTGCCTGTTGCTTTTAAAGCACCTTTAAGGTCCTTTTCAACAGTTGAAGCTGACGCTATTACTTCAGAACCACTTGGAGCGATTAACTGAGCGTAAATGTGGCGCGGTGTACGGTTTACAACCAAGCGATTAACAGCTAACTCACTGATCTTCTTACGAGCACGCGTAGCGCGACGTAAGCGAGCTGATTTCTTATCCATCGTATCACCTACCTACTTTTTCTTAGCTTCTTTGCGACGCACAGCTTCATCTGCATAACGAACACCCTTACCTTTGTAAGGCTCTGGTGGACGATAAGCGCGAATGTTAGCTGCAACCTGACCTACAGCCTGCTTATCACTGCCTTTGACAACGATTTCAGTTTGCGTAGGAGTTTCTACTGTAATACCTTGAGGCATTTCGTAGACGACAGGGTGTGAAAAGCCCAACGTTAGGTTTAGTTTGCTACCTTGTGCTTGTGCACGGTAACCAACACCATTAAGTTGAAGTTTCTTTTCAAAACCATCGGTTACACCAATTACCATTGCATTTAACAACGAATTAGCAGTTCCAGCTTGAGCCCAACCGTTAACAGCGCCTTCACGAGGTACTGTTTTAAGTTCATTCTCTTCTTGGACCACTTCAACGGCGTCATTAATTACGCGTGATAAGGTGCCATTTTTTCCTTTAACTGTAACTTCTTGGCCAGCGATAGTTACTTCTACGCCAGCTTTGATGGTTACAGGAGACTTTGCTATACGTGACATATCATTTCCCCCGTTATGCTACATAACCGATGATCTCACCACCCATGCCAGCGTTACGCGCTGCACGGTCAGTCATCACACCTTTTGAGGTAGACACGATAGCAATCCCAAGTCCACCCATTACCTTTGGAAGCTCATCTTTTTTCTTGTAGATGCGCAAACCAGGACGGCTAACTCGTTCGATTGTATCAATTACTTTTTTACCTTCGAAATACTTCAATGTTACTTCTAGAGTTGGCTTAACGCCCTCTTCAACACTGAATCCTCCGATATAACCCTCTGCTTCAAGTAACTTGGCAATTGCCACGCGTACTTTTGAAGAAGGCATCGTCACCGTAACTTTAGCGGCTTGTTGGCCATTACGGATGCGGGTAAACATATCTGCGATTGGATCTTGCATGCTCATATTTGCTACTCCTTACCAGCTGGCTTTTTTAAGGCCAGGGACTTCGCCACGCATTGCAGCTTCACGAAGCTTAATACGAGAAAGACCAAATTTGCGTAGGAAACCATGTGGACGACCCGTTACGCGGCAGCGATTTTGCTTGCGCGATGGGCTTGAGTCACGTGGAAGTTGTTGTAGCTTTAGAACAGCGTCCCAACGCTCTTCTTCAGAAGAATTCACATCTGAGATGATTGCTTTTAGCGCAATGCGCTTAGCTGAATACTTCTTAACCAGCTTGGCACGTTTTACTTCGCGTGCCTTCATTGATTCTTTTGCCATAACCCTACACCTTATTTTCTAAACGGGAAGTTGAATGCAGTTAATAATGCATGCGCTTCTTCGTTAGTTTCAGCACTGGTAGTGATAGTAATATCCATACCGCGCACTTTATCCACTTTATCGAAATCGATTTCAGGGAAGATGATTTGCTCGCGCACACCCATGCTGTAGTTGCCTCTACCGTCAAAAGATTTCGGGTTGAGACCACGGAAGTCACGGATACGTGGAATTGTGATAGAAATAAGTCTTTCTAAGAATTCCCACATGCGGTCGCCTCGTAGGGTTACCTTGCAGCCAATCGGATAACCTTCACGGATTTTAAAACCCGCTACAGATTTTCTAGCAACGGTTACCACTGGTTTTTGACCAGCGATAGCGGCCATGTCTGCTTGCGCAGACTCTAGCACTTTTTTATCCGCTACTGCTTCACCTAAACCCATGTTTAAGGTGATTTTTTCAATCCGAGGGACTTGCATGACGCTTTTGTACCCGAACTGCTTTGCAAGTTCAGCTACTACTGTTTCTTTGTAGAAATCATGCAGTTTCGCCATCGTACTCTCCAATAAATTTAAACTAAGTCGCCGTTAGACTTAAAGAAACGAACTTTCTTACCATCTTCAAAACGGAAACCAACGCGATCTGCTTTACCCGTTGCCGAGTTAACAATCGCTACATTTGAAACGTGAATAGAAGCTTCCTTGTCAATGATACCGCCAGGCTCGCCCGCTTGCGGGTTTCCTTTTTGGTGTTTCTTGACAACGTTAACGCCATCTACATAAACGCGGTTAGACTCATTCACAACACGTAATACTTTTCCGTGCTTTCCTTTGTCTTTACCCGCTAATACGACTACTTCATCATCACGACGAATTTTATTAGCCATTATCGTGACTCCTTATAGTACCTCTGGGGCCAAAGAAATGATTTTCATGAAGTTATCTCCACGAAGCTCACGTGTGACCGGGCCAAAGATACGCGTACCAATAGGTTGCTTGTTTGCGTTAAGCAAAACAGCTGCGTTGTTATCAAAACGGATAGTAGAACCATCAGCTCGACGAACGCCTTTCCTAGTACGCACCACCACTGCATTCAGAACGTCACCTTTTTTTACTTTACCGCGAGGAATTGCTTCCTTGACAGTAACTTTGATGATGTCACCGATATGTGCATAACGGCGATGCGAGCCACCAAGAACCTTAATACACTGAACCCTGCGAGCGCCGGAGTTGTCGGCAACATCCAGGTTAGTTTGCATTTGGATCATTAGTTAGTGCTCCGCTGTTAAATTATGACTCTTTCGAGCCGCTAAGCTGCTATAAAATCTCAAAAAACTGAGAAAAATAGACCATACCCCTACAAAAAGGGCGCGAAACTATAACAGAAAAGGATGGTGACGTGTAGTTTAATTTAGCTTTAAAAGCAGATAATTTCAGAAATAAGAAAAATAGGGCGTAAATTACAATTTTTTGGCAGTTAAAGACCGCTGTCGCACCACTTCAAACAAGCAAATGCCCGATGCAACCGACACGTTTAAACTTGAAACCGTGCCCGCCATAGGTAGTTTCACCAGTTCATCGCACGTTTCTCGGGTTAATCTTCGCATTCCCTTGCCCTCAGCGCCCATCACAATGGCAATTGCACCATTGAGTTTGCACTCGTAAATCAACTGTTGGGCTTCACCCGCTGTTCCTACAACCCAAACGCCTGCCTGTTGCAGTTGCTTAAGTGTTCTAGATAGGTTGGTAACTTGAATCAACGGTATTGTTTCAGCTGCGCCAACGGCCACTTTTCTTACTACTGGAGTGATAGAAGCCGAGTTGTCTTTTGGAACAATCACCGCATGCACGCCCGCTGCATCGGCATTTCTCAAGCACGCGCCTAGGTTATGCGGATCAGTCACGCCATCAAGTACCAAAAAAAACGGCGTGGTTTGTTGCTCCACGATACGATCTAAATCGGCTTCATTTAGAACTTTGGCAGGCTTCGCACGCGCTAAAATACCCTGATGTTGCTCTCCTTTCGCTTTATCGTCCAGGGTTTTTCTCTGACAAAACTGAACGGCAATAGACTGTTTGCGTGCGAGACTAACGATCTGGTTGATTCTGTCGTCATTTCGACCTTTTGCGATCATGATTTCTAGTAACCGCTCAGGTTCTGACTCTAAAACCGCCGCGATGGTGTGTAACCCATATAAATACTCGTGTTGCGCCACTTAAATACTCCTATCGCTTTGGCTTATTGCGCGAGCTTTTGTTTCGCTTATTGTCTGTCCCAGCCTTACGTTTCCCCTTAGATTTTGAAGCGCGAGGTGGTTTTTGCGTATTTGGCTTATTTGCGCCCTTCTCTTTATCACCGCGTGTTTTGCCCTTTCCACTTTTCAACTTGCGAGTAATGGCGGGCATACCATCTAAAATCAAATCAATTTTGCGCTCGTCTAAATTAACAGCTGCCACTTTGACTTTTAGCGGGTCACCTAAGCGGTATGTCAGGCCATAACTTTCGCCAACCAAACATTGCTTTACTTCATCATAGCGATAAAAATCAGATGCTAACGATGTAATGTGCACTAAACCATCTATATGATAATCATTCAAACGCACAAACAAACCAAAGTTTGTAACAGACGCCACAACGCCATCAAAAACATCACCCACATGGTCTTGCATAAACTCGCATTTTAACCAATCAGATACGTCTCGTGTCGCATCATCTGCCCGTCGTTCAGCAACCGAGCATTGCTCACCAAGCTGTGATATTTCATCTTCGGTGTAAAATTTCGCGCCTTTGCACCCTTTGTTACCATTTACCTTATTAATGATGGCTTTAATCACCCGATGCACAATCAGATCAGGATAACGACGAATAGGTGAGGTAAAGTGCGCATAGGCCTCTAGCGCCAAGCCAAAATGCCCAATGTTGTTTCCGTCATAAACCGCCTGCTTCATGGATCTTAATAACATCGTTTGGATTAATTCTTTATCTAAGCGATGAGCCGTTTTGTGGATGACTTTTGTAAACTCATGAGGCGAAGGTTGGTCACCGGAGGTGAACTCAATGCCAATTTCTCGTAAATAGTTTTTAAAGGTCAGAAGGCGATCTTCATCTGGCTTGTCATGCACTCTAAAGAGTGCTTCTGCGGTGTGCTTTTCAATAAACTGCGCCGCACAAACATTGGCCATAATCATGCATTCTTCAATGATTTTGTGTGCATCATTTCTGATAAGCGGAACGATGTTTTCTATTTTACGTTGAGCATTAAATACAAACTTAGTTTCTTGAGTCTCAAATTCAATGGCTCCACGGCCGGTTCTTGCCAACTTCAAGGCGCCAAACAAGTCATTCAGATGGTGCAAATCATCAACACGAGGTTTGTAGCGCTCAATAAGGGTCTCATCACCCTGTAATATATGCCACACTTTTTGATAGGTAAGGCGGGCGTGAGAGCGCATCACTGCCTCATAGAATTGATATTCTTTTAACTTGCCGCGCTTGTCGATGCTCATTTCGCAAACCATGCACAAACGGTCGACTTCAGGGTTTAAGGAGCATAATCCGTTTGATAGCACCTCAGGCAGCATAGGAATGACTTTTTCGGGAAAGTAAACAGAGGTTCCGCGATTTTGCGCTTCGGTATCAAGCGCAGTGCCAACTCGCACGTAACTGCTTACATCAGCAATGGCTACCCACAGCTGCCAACCACCACCTTCTATAGGCTGGCAATAAACTGCATCATCGAAGTCTCTAGCATCTTCTCCGTCTATCGTCACCAAAGGTAACTGACGCAAATCGATACGCCCTTCTTTTGCCTCTTCAGGCACCTCTTCGGTTAAAGACTCTAGCGATTTGGCAACGCTCTTGGGCCATTGATGAGGAATTTCGAAATTACGCAGCGCAGTCTCAATTTCCATACCTGGAGCCATATGCTCACCAAGTACTTCGCTTACTTTACCTATGGCGCTGACGTGCCGACGAGGACGCTGCGTGATTTCAACTACCACAACATTACCCTGCCTAGCACCTTTATCGTTACCTTCAGAAATCATGATTTCGTGGCAAATGCGGTTGTCATCTGGAATGACCATGCCCACACCTTGCTCTACGTAGTACCGGCCTACAATCGCTTCCTGGCGTGGCTCAATAACGCGATTGACACGAAACTCCGTTCGGCCCCTGCGATCTTGCCCATCGATAGTACCTTCAACCACATCACCATGAATGACAGTCGCCATTTGGTGTACAGGGATAAAATAATCTTTTTCCGTGAGGGAGTGCTTCAAAAAGCCAAAGCCATCTCTATGCCCGATGACCGTGCCTCTAATTAACTCAGCTTGCTTTTGTACTTCATATTTTTTTTCGCGGGTAAACGCGATTTGACCTTCTCGCTCCATGGCTCGAAGTCTGCGTTGTATGCCAATACGACTGTCTTCGTCGTTAGCTTTTACCATCTGACAAATCTCAAGAAACGAGAGCGGCGCTTTATTTTCTTTTAAAATGCTCAGTAGGTATTCTCGGCTTGCTACCGGGTTTTCATATTTTTCTTTTTCACGCGCAAAATGCGGGTCTTTACTCATTCAGTATTTTCAATATATTGCTGTTATTTTGCGCATAGTATAACAGCAGAACAAATGAAGCGTTCATTGATCAGCAAAACAATTTTTATTTTGTATAATCCGCAATGGTCATCTGCGGCTTTTAGCCCTGCAAGAACCCTTAATCGCTAAGAGGTCTACGTGCCGTTCTGACCGCTTTAGGGTGCATTAAAAATTCAAGTTCACGCATATAACTGGCGATTTTTTGATGCATACCTGAATCACTGGTCACCGCGTTGTAAAGCCAATGATACAAATCTTCAAAATCATAGGGACTGCCATAACCATCTATAAATAGTTCAGCAAGTTGAAGTTGTGCTTGTAAGCTGCCTAATGCAGAGGCTTCACGTAAATATATCACCGCGCGCTTTTTATCCTCTTGAACCAAAATGCCTCTGACGTGATAGCGGCCTAATTGCTCTAAAGCTGCTGGTAGTCCTTGGTTAGCCGCTTGTTGGATATAGTGAATACCTTGCACAGGGTTTTCTTCAACACAAACACCCCACGCCAACATATCACCCCATAAGAATTGATAGGCCGGCACACGCATAATATCAGCGCGGGCTTCAATGTCTTGCACAAGTTGACAGCGGTCAGCGACCACTCGTTGTAAGTGTTCATTTTTATTAATCAGCTTGATAAGGTCATCCTGTGAATACAATTGCACAGCTTCTAGCTGCTGCGCGCGAGCATTGCCTGCACAAGATAGCGTCAGTAAGACACCGATAATGAGGGTAAAAAATAGTCTGGACATAGTTAGCTCCACAAGCGCAATCATGATTAATATGGTATCGGCATTAGAAACAATTCATTAAGGGATTAAACGGTTATCGCAAAATTCATGTAATATATTTCATTCTGCTCGCATTGTTAAATCAATGCAGACCGCCAAGACGATTGATTTACGCACCAAGAGACCGTTATAAACATGAAGTATAAAGACTTAAGAGATTTCATTGAGCAGCTAGAAAAGCAAGGCCAGCTCAAGCGTATTACGATGGAAATTGACACCGATTTGGAAATGACTGAAATCGCAGATCGTACATTGCGCGCTGGTGGTCCAGCATTACTTTTTGAAAATCCGAAAGGTAGCGATATCCCCGTGCTGGCGAACTTATTTGGTACCCCAGAGCGTGTTGCACTCGGTATGGGCCAAACCTCTGTAGAAGCGCTCCGTGAAGTTGGCAAACTCTTGGCGTTTTTAAAAGAACCTGAGCCACCAAAAGGCTTAAAAGACTTGGTGAGTAAAATACCTGTTTTTAAACAAGTATTAAATATGCCTGCAAAAGTTGTAAAAAAAGCGCCATGCCAGCAAAACATTATTAGTGGCGATGATGTCGATATTTATAAACTACCTATCCAGCGCTGTTGGCCCGGTGATGCAGCACCGCTTATTACGTGGGGGCTTTCAGTTACTAGGGGTCCACATAAAAAACGCCAAAACTTAGGGATTTACCGTCAGCAGGTTATCGCGAAGAATAAAATCATCATGCGCTGGTTATCTCATAGAGGTGGTGCGTTAGACTTCAGAGAATGGTGTCAAACGAACCCGGGTGAACCATATCCCGTCTCGGTCGCTTTAGGAGCTGATCCTGCGACTATTTTAGGAGCAGTAACACCTGTCCCAGATACATTGTCTGAATATGCTTTTGCTGGTTTGCTACGTGGAGACAAAACCGAAGTTGTGCAGTGCATTTCTAATGACTTGCAAGTGCCTGCAAGCGCAGAAATTGTGCTTGAGGGTTACATCGCACAAGATGAAGTAGCAGATGAAGGGCCATATGGAGACCATACCGGTTATTATAATGAAGTTGATTCATTTCCGGTGTTTACCATTACGCATATTACCCATAGAGATAACCCTATTTATCACAGCACCTACACGGGACGCCCACCGGATGAACCGGCAATTTTGGGTGTTGCACTTAACGAAGTCTTTGTGCCCATCTTACAAAAACAGTTCCCAGAAATTGTTGATTTCTATCTTCCCCCAGAAGGGTGCTCTTACAGAATGGCTGTTGTGACCATGAAAAAACAGTATCCTGGACACGCCAAGCGCGTCATGATGGGTGTTTGGTCATTCCTGAGACAATTCATGTATACCAAATTCGTGATAGTATGTGATGATGATGTCAACGCTCGCGACTGGAATGACGTGATTTGGGCAATCACTACGCGCATGGACCCAGCGCGTGATACAACCTTGATTGAAAACACTCCTATAGATTATTTGGATTTTGCATCACCTGTTTCCGGACTTGGCTCTAAAATGGGGCTAGATGCCACCAACAAAATGCCCGGAGAGACGGACCGAGAGTGGGGTACTCCAATTATCATGGACCAAGCGGTCAAAGATAAAGTTGACGCGATTTGGGACGAGTTAGGCATATAAATGAAAAGAGCAGCATTTAACAAGCTGCCGAACAATCAATTAGGGCGCCACTGGCGTTCTTATTGCTGCAATAAACAATACTCAATACAGCACATTAATTAGGAATTACATGATAGTCACCCAAGCTCAGTTGCTCAGCAAAGAGCAACTAACGCCTTATGTGTACAAGGTGCTTTTGCAACCTGACACTGCGGTATCTTTTAAGGCCGGTCAATATTTACAGGTGGTAATGGGCGCACAAGATAAACGTCCATTTTCAATTGCAAATCCCCCTTATCAATCTGATGTGATAGAACTTCATATTGGTGCGACACCTGCTAACCCATATGCTTACGAGGTGATGCAAAAGCTAGAGCAAGACAATGCACTGACGCTAGAAATTGCTCACGGTACAGCCTACTTGCAAGAAAGTTCGCTCGACGCTATTTTGATTGCCGGTGGCACTGGGTATTCATATACCAAATCCATCTTGTTAGACATATTGAAAAACCAACCCAATCGTAAGGTCTGCCTATATTGGGGAGGGAAAAAAGTAACTGATCTTTATGAAACGCCTCAACTGCAAGCACTAGCTGACGCTCACTCGACATTCTCTTATATTCCTGTGGTAGAACATCCCGATGATAGCTGGGCAGGCAAGCGCGGGATCGTGCATAACGCAGTCATGCAAGACGTTAAAGAGTTTAGCAACAAACAAGTGTATGTTGCCGGCCGTTTTGAAATGGCCAAAGTAATCAAGGATGATTTGTTGCCACTAGGTCTGTTGCCAGAGAACATGCTAGGCGACGCTTTTGCCTTCATATAAGGTTATTGCTACTGATGAGCATGGCGTAATGGTTTTGCTCACTCTATATACCACATGAATTTGAGGTCTCGATATGAAACGTTTCTTTCTGCACATTAGCACAATCACTCTTCTTGGCTTGTTATCTACTTCTGCTCAAGCACGACAGGATAACTTAACGTATGAAGATCAGGCGAAGCTACATGATATTGCAAAGGCGGTTTCGGCTAAAAATATTGAGCAAGATATTCAGACGCTAGTCAGTTTTGGCACCCGCCATACGCTATCAGAAACTGAATCAGACACGCGTGGCATTGGCGCTGCAAGACGCTGGATAAAAGCAGAATTTGATAAAATCTCTGCAGATTGTGGCGGATGTTTAGAAGTGTTTTATCAATCTGAAGTCATATCTGGGGAGCGAAGAATACCCGACCCTGTAGAAGTTGTAAGTGTGATTGCTATCCAACGAGGCAGCACCGATCCTAATCGCTATGTGATGATGAGCGGAGATATCGACTCTCGGGTAAGCGACATTATGAATTACACCGATGATGCGCCCGGTGCAAATGATAATGCATCAGGAGTTGCTGGCACCCTCGAGGCGGCAAGAGTACTTTCTAAGTATACCTTCAACGGCAGTATTGTTTATGCCGCCCTAGCGGGTGAGGAGCAAGGTTTGTTCGGCGGGCGTATATTGGCTGAATATGCAAAGGCGCAAGATTGGAAACTCAAAGCCGTGTTAAATAACGATATGATCGGTAATATCGAAGGCGTGAATGGCATTATCGACAACACAACGGCCAGAATTTTTGCTGAAGGAACACGGCAACAAGAAACACAACAAGAGGCCAACTTACGACGTTTTACCGGCGGTGAAGTAGATTCACCTAGCCGCAACCTTGCCAGATACATTGACATGATGGCAGACCGCTATATAGAAAATCTAGATACTATGGTCGTCTATCGTCTAGACCGATTCCGTCGCGGAGGGCATCATCGACCATTCAATGACCTTGCGTTCCCAGGCGTGCGCATTATGGAAACGAATGAAAATTATAACCGCCAGCATCAAGATTTACGTACCGAAGATGGCATTGTATATGGTGATACTATAGACGGCGTGGACTTTGATTACGCGGCCAAACTTACCGGTCTAAACGCTGTATCACTGGCGTCTATGGCGTGGGCACCAAAGCCCCCTATTGAAGTCAGCATTAGTGGTGCCGTGCAACCTTCTACCACACTAAGCTGGGGAGCATTACCACAAGATGAAAACCCTCAGCTTAAAGGTTATAAAATCTATTGGCGTTTAACAGACGCACCGCAATGGCAATTTAGTCGTTATGTGGGCAATGTAACTGAATTTACCCTCGAAAATATTGTTATCGACAACTACTTTTTCGGTGTTGCTAGTGTAAGTACCGACGGACATGAGAGCCCGGTCGTTTATCCTGGGCCAGCGGGTGCATTTGGCGAATAAGCGACCGTAGATGTAATCCATTCAGACGAAAAGTACGTTTTAAGCTATGACATATTAATTAGAGGTTATAAATGATAAAGCAGTGGTTTAAATGTGCGATAGGTGCCGCATTGATCAGCATAAGCGCGACAGCGTTTGTGCATGCTGACGAAGTTAACTTAGTTGGGAATAAAGTAGAAACCTTTATTAATGATAATAACCAACCATCTCGGCTTTCAGCCCTAGTTGCGGCGGCGCTCAAAGATACGCCTCATAGCATTACGGCGACCACTCAGGCTTGGTCCGGTAGTGGATTACGTAGCGGTCAATTTGATGGTTACATCGACCACTACTCACTCAATGATCCTCAGCGTGGATTTGTATATTCACAAACATATGCTCAAGTAAATTTGCACGTTGCTTCCACCGATGCCGATGCCGCTAGCATGAACAGACTTGATCAACTCTATCGCAAGCGAGTGGGCATGGAGAATCGCTTTGCCAACACCGACCAAGTGCGATCGCAACGCGCGGTTAACTGGGCTCGATCACCAGATTTTATCGGCAATATGCAACAGCTCGCAGGGCAGCGCGTGAACTATATTGTGGCGGATAAAGTGATGCTTGATGAAATGAACAAACTCCTTGTCGCGATTGATGAAGAACCCTTGTACATCTCGTCTAAACCGCTTTTTGTGGTCGATATAAGCTTGGGTATGAGCACTAATTTTTCCAATGCGCAGAGTGTGATAAACGCACTCAATGAAGGTATCCAAAACCTTAAAACTAGCAACGAATATGACAATATTTATTTGCCTGATCAGAGCGCACCGAGCACCTTAGATGAAGCGCTGTATGAGGATATTCTCAAGCGCTGGTAAACAATACGTGATAAACGCGGTGGATATTGTAAGATTTCTGCCGCTTAGCAGGTCTTTATTCGCAAGGATAATAAATGACGTGCAAGTATGAAAAGCTTCTTAATCAAACCGGGCTCAGCCCTTCTTGTTTTTTCACTGATTTACTTTGGCAATCGCTTTGTGCAATCGTATCTTGGCGAACAGGCACGCGCTAATATTCCGATCGAAGTACACACCCTTCAGGTAGGTCTTGACCAAGCAAAGGCACACAATAAATTAATCATTGCAGATTATTCCGCGATTTGGTGTCCGAGCTGTCGCAAACTCGACAGTCAAATTTACGCTGACCTAAAGGTGGCTGAAACCATTGATTCCCACTTTGTGTTGGTGAAAATTGAACACGATAGCGCTCAAGGTGAAATGTTCGCCAAACAATATGGATTAACAGGCTTCCCACGCGTGTTAGTGTTTGACCAAGACGGCCAGCGAATGACTGAAATGCCTTTGACCTTCGATGCACAAGCATACAATGCTAACTTGCAAAAGGTCGTTCATGCATATTCACGACCCGTTGCGGATATTACAGGAAATTAAAAGAACGCTTGAAGGCCAGTTTGAGCGCGCCCCATAATCAAGCCATGGATATCGTAGGTACCTTCATAGGTATTAACCGTTTCTAGATTGATCATATGCCGGATAACATGAAACTCATCACTGATGCCGTTGCCGCCATGCATGTCTCTCGCCTTTCGCGCAATATCCAGCGCTTTTGAGCAGTTGTTGCGCTTCATCATAGATATCATCGCCGGATCCATGCTCTGCTCATCTATCAGTCGCCCGAGTCTTAATGCTCCTTGCAAACCAAGTGCAATATCAGTCTGCATATCAGCAAGTTTGGTCTGATATAACTGTGTTTGCGCAAGCGGCCTATTAAATTGCTTACGTTCCAACCCATATTCTCTCGCTTTATGCCAACAGAATTCTGCGGCGCCCATCACTCCCCAGCTGATGCCATAGCGAGCCATGTTTAAACAACTAAAAGGTCCCTTTAGTCCCTTTACATTCGGCAGCATTGCGGTTTTTGGCACGCTGACATCCTGCATCACAATCTCGCCGGTGATGGATGCTTTTAAAGATTGTTTTCCGACTATTTTAGGTGTGGATAACCCAGGCATCCCTCGCTCTAAGATAAAGCCTCTTATTTCTTGGTTGCTAGCAAGCTTTGCCCAAACGATAAAAACGTCTGCGATAGGTGAGTTTGTGATCCACATTTTGCTGCCATTGAGCAAAAATCCATCGTCGGTTTCTGTCGCGGTGGTTAGCATGCCGGCAGGGTCTGAGCCAGCATCGGGCTCAGTTAAACCAAAACAACCAATCCACTCGCCACTTGCCAGTTTAGGTAAAAAGTGTGCTTTTTGTGCCTCGCTTCCAAAGGCATTAATCGGATGCATCACTAGAGAGGATTGCACGCTCATCGCGCTTCGGTAACCACTGTCTACTCGCTCTATTTCTCGCGCAATAAGCCCGTATGAAACATAATTCACTCCCGCGCATCCATATCCATTAATGGTAGAGCCGAGCAGCCCCGCTTTTCCCATTTTAGTCATGATGCTGGTGTCAAAATGTTCGTTGCGGTTGGCCAACAGGATAGTGGGAAAAAGCTCGCTTTGTGCAAACTCTCTCGCGCTGGTCGCAACCATGCGCTCTTCTTCGGTAAGCTGTGAATCTAGTAATAGAATATCTTGCCAATGGCTTAACATATGCAGAGTCACTCGTTTCAAATAAATAAGCTGTTAGTGTCACTATGACATGGCTGAAAACGTTTTAAAAGCCGAGTACCTTGTACCCCATATCAGCGCTTTGGCTTTTTTCGTTTGAATGCGTATACCCAAAATGCAACTTCGAACACACCAGCAAGCACCATGAGCGGCATAGCCGCATAACTGACACCTAAACGGAAACATATTATGGCTAGGGCTAAACAAATAAAGATGGCGAGAAAGCGCTTAAAGGAGGTCATTGTCATTGCTCTTTTGCAAGCAGGGTATTTACCACTCTAGCAATTAGTCGCCGAGCTGCTTTGTAAAGATATATAGCTTTTCTACCTTTGCGCGCGCCCATGGGGTTTTACGCAGAAACTTCAGGCTAGATTTAACGCTGGGATCATGCGTAAAACAGCGTATGTTAATGCGCATGCCAAGCTCTTCAAAGCCATAGTGTTCAACAAGATCCTCGACTATGCGTTGCAGGGTAATGCCGTGCAAAGGATCTTTGTTTTTGCTGGCTTCGTTGTCGTTTGCCATATCATTGTTTTGCGTCATTGGGCTTTTGCTCTGCTTTTTTCACGCGTAATACAGCGCCATCTAAGGTTGTATTGTTTAATTTGGACATCGCAACTTTCGCTTCACCACCTTTGGGCATTTCTACAAACGCGAACCCTTTTGACTTTCCTGTTTGTTTATCCATAACAAGATTACACGATTGAACAGCACCAAACTCGCTAAACAATTCATTTAAAGCGGACTCAGTGGTATCTCTTGATATATTGCGAATAAGCAGTTTCATATAAATAAGGACCTATGTAAATTTCTGTTAGTGTACCGCAACTCTCCCATGCTGTTTCGAACAATTCCATTTAACTCAAAAAAAGCCTACTGCGATGAGTAGGCTTTGTATTTGGGGGAGTCAATTCACGCTATTGGGCTACTTGGGCATCATCGTTTGGATTTAACAAAATCGGGGCACCAAAACCCAATGCTTCAAGTCGGCTTAGTTGCGTCTGTGCATCCCCAACCACAAGGTAGAGCATCTTGTTAGGGTTGACATACTCACCAGCCAATGCGCTAATTTCATCTAAGGTGATTTCTTTTACAATCGCTTCTCGCTTCGAAACATAGTCAGCAGTCCAACGATAATCGCTAATGTTCTTTAGCATACTTAACTTCGCACCGAGGGTTTCAAAACGGCGCGCGTTACTTTTTAATAAAAAGCTTTTGGTTGTTTGCAAGTCTTGTTCTGAGAAGGTTGCCGGATACTCACTCAAAATAGACTTAATCAGTTCAGCCGCTTCATAGGTAACATTTGTGCGAATATTGCTACCAATGACAAATGGCCCTGGAAGCTGCGTTCCGGAAAATGAAGAGCGAATGCCATACGTGTAGCCCTTGCCTTCGCGCAACTGTTGCGTTAGCCGAGACGCAAACCCGCCGCCACCTAAAATGTAGTTCATTACCTCAGCAGGATAGAAATCTGTATCAGTCTCTGCCAATGCTAAGTAACCAAAACGGATAACTGATTGTTTAGCTCCCGGTACGTCATAAAAATAGACTTGCGAGGCTTCAATTGGGGCTGGCTTTGTAAACACAGGTAGTTTTGCATCCCTTACGGTCCATTTAGTCGCTAGGTCGTCAAGTGATGCCATAACGGTATCTTGTGTCACTGCGCCAACAATATGGAAATCGGCTAACTCCGGCGCAAGGTGCCTTTCGTAGTATTCCTTAAGGTCTCCTAAGGTAATATTGGCCACGGTATCTGTGCTACCTAACACGCTATAAGAGAGGATATTTTCACTCCCGTAGAGCAGTTTATTGAATTGCGCATTAGCAATGGCATTTGGGTTTGCAGACTGCTGAGCAAGGTTGCTCAATACACTTTGCTTAGCAAGCGCAAATTCTTGTTCATCCCACCTAGGAGAAAGCAGTATTTCCTCTACCAAGTCCAAGGTTGCTTGATAGTTTTTTGCTAACGTGTTGCCGCTGATACTCATCGTATCTTGACTCGCACTTACCGAAATAGAGGCGCCGAGCATATCAATCGCTTCTTCCAGTTGTTCGGCTGTTTTACTCGCCGTTCCTTTCATCATGAGCTCTGCAAGCAAGTTAGCTACGCCGGCCTTTTCGGTGGACTCCATCATCAGGCCACCGTCTATTTCTAAACGAAACTGCACGAGCGGCAGCTCAAAGGTTTCAATACCATAAACGCCCATTTGATTAGCTTTTTGGGCTTGCCACGTAGTAGGAACTTTTACTTGGGCTGCAGGACCATATGGAGGCTCCACGCTGCGGTCAAAGCTAGACGGCGTTCTAGCGTATTCAGTTGATTCAGGCAGCAAAAACTCTTCTTGCGCCACACCTTGTACAATTTCTTCTTCGGTGACTTGCGCTACCGATGCTCCTTCAAGCGCCAACTCAACCTCTCCTTTAGGGACGAAGCTAGTCGCAACATATGGCTTGCCTTTTATATAGGCATTGTACACACGCAATACATCTTCTTTGCTTACCGCTAACACGTTTGCAATGTCTTGATTTATGAAGCTAGGGTCGCCAGCAAAGATATTATACTCTGCTAGTTGTATCGCTTTTCCTAAAACACTCGACAGATTATTATAAAAGCTGGTTTCGATGCCCGCTTTGATGCGATCTAAATCGGCTTGCGTGAAACTTTCGGTTTCGAATTTAGTGAATGCGGTATTGACCGCTGCATACACTTCATCTAAATCTGTGCCTGGGAAAGCACGAATCAATAAGGTTTTTTCACCGGCAATTTCATTATTACGGTCGAACATAAAGATGGTCGATGATAGTTGTTCTTGCTCAGTTAACACTGAGTTTAACGGGGCTTTTTTACCACTGCTTAAAAGTTGTGAAAGCACTTGTAACGGGTAGCTATCAGGATGATAGATTTCCACCGTCGGCCACGTAAGTCTTAACTCAGGTAAACGAGCAAAATTATCTTCGTGAAATAAGGACTTAGAGCTCTCAAGTTCTACCGGCATCTTGGGCAGTGGCGTGATCTCATCCCCTCTGGGTATTTCACTAAAATACTTACTTACCCAAGCTTTTGCTTGTTCAGAATCAAAGTCACCCGCAATCACCAAGGTCGCATTGTTTGGCACATACCACTTACGATAAAACTCTTTTACATCGTCTAAGGTCGCACTTTGCAAATCTTCTAGAGAGCCGATGACTTGCCAATTGTATGGATGGTTACTGGGATATAAGTTCTTACCAACCACATAATTTGCATGCCCGTAAGGTGCATTATCAACCCCTTGTCGCTTTTCATTTTTGACAACCTGCTTTTCTTTTTCTAGTACCGCTTCGGTCACTGTATTGATGAAAAAGCCTAGCTTGTCGGCTTCGGCCCAAATCATCTTTTCTAAGGCATCATTTGGTACGGTTTGAAAATAGTCAGTGCGGTCACGGCTCGTTGAACCATTAGCGCCAGAGCCTCCAATGCGGCTGCTCATGGCATCTAATCCACCTTTACCTAAGTTTTCAGACTCCAAAAACAGCAGATGTTCGAACAAATGCGCAAACCCTGTTCTGTTTTCTATTTCACGCGCTGAACCTACATGGAACATTAAAGCTACCGCGGTAACCGGGTCTGAATCGTCCTTATGAAAGACAACCTCCAAGCCGTTATCCAAAGTAAACTTTTCAACATCTACTTCGAGCGTTTTTTGAACCGGCTCAGCGGCTTGCTGATCGCCAAGCTCTTTAGGAGGGGTGCATGCGCCTATAAAAAGCACAGCGAAGAGAGCAACGAATGAAATATGTATTTTCACTTTGTATCCTTTAGTTAACGGCAAGCTGAGTATATAAGGTATGCAACTCAAGTGTGACTCACACTTTGCAAATTAGTCACTGAGCACAAGTACTGAGAACCTTATACCTTAATCTTAGCCATTGTAAACTCCTCACTGGTCGTTTGAAATATAAAAGCCTGATAAACTAAGTACACGCGAATTCATTGAGGCAAGCTTTTTATGTCAAACCTCCCTCCTTGCCCACAGTGCAAGGCCGATTATACGTATGAAGATCAAACACTGTTAATTTGCCCTCAGTGCGGGCACGAATGGCAGCAAAGTGATTTAGAGCCTCAAAGGTTGTCGCTTAAAGATGCGGTCGGAAACCTTATCTATGAGGGGGACAGCGTTACTTTGGTTAAAGACCTAAAAGTAAAAGGCTCCTCGCAGGTCCTCAAAATAGGAACGAAAGCAAAAATAAACAGAATTGTTGAGGGCGACCATGATATCGATTGTAAAGTGGATGGCGCTGGGGTGATGATGTTGAAATCTAAGGTAGTGAAACTACAAAAGCAGTAGTGTGTACTTACTTAATACTTTTAGCATACAGGAAAGCACCCATTTCGGCCGAAGCTGCAGGCTTTAGTAGTTTGTGTCCAAGCTGCTTTTCTAGCAAAGGGATATAGCGCTCTGACAAACCGCCATCAATAAAACAAAAATCGTTTGAGACATCTGCTTTTTT
Source organism: Glaciecola sp. XM2 (assembly GCF_018595715.1). Taxonomy (GTDB): domain Bacteria; phylum Pseudomonadota; class Gammaproteobacteria; order Enterobacterales; family Alteromonadaceae; genus Glaciecola. The sequence goes on along the minus strand of NZ_JAHEOJ010000027.1, from coordinate 101,434 downwards.
AAGCAACATAGACAAATAGCCCACGCCCTCAGCAAGTATTGTCTTTGCCACTTCGCTTGAATGTTGATGTTCAAAAACTAAGGGAGCAAGGGTAGCGTACTCCTGAGGGTTTGCACGCGAGAAGTGTTGAATGATGACAGATGCTGTACTACCAAAGCGTTGAGCAATGGCTTGTTCCAACTTCGGCTCGTGATAAATACAATCCAAAGTTTGTAAGTACCAACTTATCAGACATTTACCAATCCACGCACCACTGGCAATGTCACCCAATAAAAAGCCATGGCCTCCATACGTGGTGACCCGTGAATTTTTAAGGCTCGCAAAACAGGACCCCGTACCTACAATAAGTAGCGCGCAATCCCGCCCTTTGTTTGCGCCAATGAGTGATGCATGAATGTCGGTGATGATTGAGGCATGCTGAAATGGATGCTTCCAACTTTTGAATTTATGCAAGGCCTCGGGCATGCCGGCACCTGCGCAAGCTGCGCTTAAAATGCATTGCTCTGGCGTAAGCCCTGTTGCTTGAAGAACATTACCTACCCCTGTTTCAATGGAGTGTATCGCTAAGTCAAAATCACTAAATACATTTGCAGGTCCGGTCACACTCTGCGCCAGCTCGCGGCCCGATTGGTCAAAAAGCACCACGTTACACTTTGTACCGCCGCCATCGACTGCAATGATGTAGTCACTCATAAAACAAAATTTCCATTGACAATAAAACGTAAGATAGGATGATTTACATACTCTAACGCTTTTGGGGTCATTCCTGCGAATGTGTGCATATTATCTTAAACGCAAGCTCGGTCAAAAACACGTAAAAGCTTTCGCTTTAACATCCGCCATTGCTATATTTGTCGTATCTTTATCAGGATGTAGCCAACATCAAGAGGGCACTCAAGATGACAACACCATCAAACAAGCGCAGAACAGTCCTCCTCATGCAGTCTTTTATCAGCAAACTATGTTAGCGATACCGCCCCTTCCTGCCAATCAGAGTGATAAATCGGAAGGCTGCTCGTTGCGGCCCGCAAATGATGCGTATAAAACCTCAACGCAAGTGAACTATGCTGATTATGGTTGGGAGTCGCGTATTACCTTGCAACCCAATTATTTTGATATTTCGAGCCAATCTGGTCGTGTTTTTGTTATCGACATGGCTGATAAAAATGGCGAAATGGCATATCGATATTTAGGCAATGACAACTCTCACGATGAAATATATGAGCCGTGGAGTTCATCTAAAATTTTCGCCTACACCGGAGCGATTTCCAAAGTACGCGAGCTTGGCCTAGGCGCACAAGCCACCATCGGTGAGACCTATATTGCGGATATGATTACGGGCATTAACAGCTATGAGGATTTTGGCACTGCGTCAGGTGAATCCAATGCCCTTGCCACATTTTTTGCCAATGTTGCAGGAAGAGAGCGCCTAACAGGTTTGTTTTATGACCAGTGGTTAAAACTCTCCAACCCCAACATATATTTCAAGGGAGCATATGGCCCAGTCGCATTCGAACCATCAAACCTTATTTGGAGCATGTTAAACACTGAAAAAAGCGCGCTGATCACGCCATACCTTGAGGCATCTGAGGACCCAGCGTACCTTCCTTACCGGTGTGACACCTGTGGTTTGACGGGAAATAAACCGATGACCACACTTGCTCAGGCCGAATGGTTAAAACGCTTAGCAGTACATCAGCGCGACCGAGCGACAGCACATCCAAATTTGCTTGCTCAAGATGTAGAAACGTTACTCTATGGCACTGGTCATTCATATCCCGACCAACGCTTCGCAGGCATGACTTTGGGTATCTCTACTATGCTCCAACAGGCCATTGCAAATGTCATGGTCGATGGTCAATCCAACGACGTGAAAAAGACATTAGACGAGCAAACTCAAGGACAGTGGCGCGTATTTCAAAAAATCGGTTGGGGCCCAAGCGAAACGCGCTCTACCACAGAAAATGTAGTGTTAGCCCATGTTTGTTTGCCGCATTTTCAAGGCGGTAGAGAGTTTACCATCGCAGCGCAAGTAGCCGTACCACAAGCAAAAGAAGAGAATTTACCCCTTGCAGGTAAGAAGATGCTTGCGCTGCTAGAAGACAGTATGCGTACCCTTTTAAGAGAGCCGTAACGTGAGTCGACAAACCATTGCCACTATCAACCTAGACGCGGTGACATCCAATCTTATCGCGCTTCAAGGATATGCCAAACAAAGTAAGACCGTTGCGGTAATAAAAGCAAATGCGTATGGCAATGGCGCCGTAAAAATTGCCCAACATATACAAGCGCATTGCGATATGTTCGCCGTGGCAATATTGCAAGAGGCCCTGGAGTTAAGAGCAAGTGGCATCACACTGCCAATATTGGTATTGCAAGGGCCGCATGAATCACCGGAAGTGGCGCATACGCTAGAACAAAATCTGCACTGGATGATTCACAATCATACCCAACTTGGCTTTTTAGACGCATTATCCTCTACCGAAGCAAGTCTAGATGGGCGACTGTGGTTTAAATTCGACAGCGGCATGCATCGCTTAGGATTTGCGCTCGACTCATTTGCAAAGCTCGTAGACGATTACCCTCAATACTTTACCCCCAACACTGTTATTGCCACTCATCTGGCCTGCGCTGATGAAGCAAATAGCGAGCATGCTCAGTCACAGATCGATGCCTTTTTAAAGTGCGCTCAAACCTCTGGTTTTGCGCTATCGATAGCGAATTCAGCTGGCACAATTGCACACAAAGACGCACGCCAAGACTTCAACCGAATTGGCATTGCCATGTATGGTAGCTCTCCATTTTCTGTTCAAGCACCTGCGAACCAAGCGTTGGTGCTGAAGCCGGTGATGCATCTACAGGCAAAAATCATTGCTTTAAGGACTATCCCCAAAGGCGATACCGTAGGTTACGGAGCCACATGGAAAGCGCCGCGACAATCCACCATAGCAACAGTCGCAATCGGGTATGCTGATGGCTATCCAAGGCATGCTCCCACTGGCACACCGGCGATGTGCAATGGTCACAGGATTGCATTAGTCGGCAGAGTTTCTATGGATATGATTACCTTTGATGTGACGGACTTACAAAATGTTGAGGTTGGCGATAATGTGGAATTATGGGGTGATACCTTGTCCATTAATGATGTCGCTGAGCATATTGGCACCATTGGTTATGAACTTATGACGCGTTTATCTTCTCGTGTTAAAAGACGCTATTTTTGCGCTGCTGGAAACGACAATTCGCCATTATGAAAATCAGGAATATCTCTCTTTATTCTTTAAGCGCGCCTCTACACACCCCTTTTAAAACTGCTCTTAGAACGGTGAACGCATTGCATGACAGCGTGGTAGTTTTGCAGTGCGACAATGGCATCGTTGGGTTTGGCAGTGCCCCGGCAACGCTTGCAATCACTCAACAAGATCACAGACATATTGCTAACGATATACATAAGTTACTCAAGCCCTTACTGATTGGGCAAACCCTTGAGCAATTTGACACGATTATTCGTCAGGTAAATCAGCACCCTGAGGCAGGCAGTAATGCAAAAGCCGCTATCGATGTAGCACTTTATGATGCTTTTGCTCAACTTAATCAAATGCCTTTGTATCAGCTATTATCGCCGGCTCAACAACCGAGCAAGACGATTCATACCACGTTGATGACCGATTATACCATTAGCGTCAATAGCCCCGAACAAATGCAAAAGCATGTAGATGAGGCAATATCACGCGGGTATCGGTGCTTAAAGGTCAAGGTAGGTAAAGAGCCAAAGGACGACATAGACAGCATCACCCAACTATATCACCACATACGGCGCTCTTGCACCGAAGAGATCGCCATTCGCATCGATGCAAACCAGGGCTGGAGCACCGATTCAGCAATCTCAATCATGCAAACATTAGAGACAAATGGCATGACCTTTGAATTGCTCGAACAACCAGTCAAAGCGAATGATATTACTGGCATGGCAACCATAAAAGCAGCTATCAATACGCCTCTTATGGCAGATGAGAGCGCGTTTAACTTGTCTCAAGTAAAGCAGTTACACAGGTGCGAAGCAGCCGATATTATTAACATTAAACTAATCAAAACTGGCGGTTTGTTTGGCGCTTTAAGTATCATCGAATATTGTCGTCAACATGACATAACTTGCATGATTGGTTGCATGCTTGAGAGCAGTATTGGCGTCGCTGCTGCCTCACATTTAGCCGCCGCAAATGCCGATGTCATTAAGCTTATTGACCTTGATGGCCCAACATTGGCCAAGTTCGATCCGATTAAAGGAGCGACCGTTTTCGACAACGCCAACATTCAACTGAATACCACAGCGGGGCTTGGAATTAGCCCCAATCAAAGCTTTGATCCCTGGCGCGCAGAATAATCCCTCGCGTGGATTGCAACTTGGTTTTCGAAGGCCATTGGGTTAAATTGATGCGATACTTCATTATCTTGTTCGCATGAAACCCATTATTCATTATTGTCGCATGTTGCGCTATTTTATTAACCTTAAGGTTTGTCTTGAATGATTGATCAATTTTCATTAATCGACTGGTCGGTATTTGCCGGTTATGGCCTATTGCTGTTAGTCACCGGCTATATTTTCAATCGAAAAGCAAGCACAACCAACGATTACTTCCTTGCTGGAAATGCCATGCCGATATGGGCGGTAGGGGTTTCTGTGTTAGCCACATCGCAATCAGCTGCCACCTTTTTAGGCGGTCCTGATCAAGGTTACCGTGGTGACTTAACCTATTTGGCCACAAATATTGCAGGTATCATTGCCGCTATCTTTGTAGCGACATTCTTACTACCTCGATTCTACAAACTAAAGGTATTTACGGTATACGAGCTATTGCAAAAACGCTTTGGTGAAAATGCTAAGTATCAAGCGGGGATCATTTATTTAAGCGGTCGTCTGTTTGCTAGCGGCGCAAGACTATACATGGCGGCCATTGCCGTGGCGATGATTTTGTTCGGCGATATTCAAGCCAGCAGCGTAATAAGTGCCATCTTGCTAATTGCGATTATCGGATTTGCATATACCATGTACGGCGGTATCCGCAGCGTTATTTATTCTGACGCGATCCAATGCCTTGTGTATATCAGCGCGGCCCTACTCGTCTTGTTTTATCTATACACCAGCATGCCCGTAGATTTTGGCACCATCGTGCAAACACTGCAAAACCCTGCACCGGGGGAGCCATCAAAACTGACCTTTATCGATTTTTCCTTGGATTTTAGTAGCGCCGGCGTCTTTGGTTTTTGGTCGGTGATCACAGGGTTTGTGTTGCTCAACATTGCCGCCTTTGGTTTAGACCAAGACGTCACTCAGCGCATGCTCACTTGTAAAGACGAAAAAAGCGCCACCAAGGCCCTACTTTCGTCCATCGCAATGGGAATACCAGTGGTGCTTATTTTTGTTTGCATCGGCCTGCTGCTTTTTATCTACTATCAACGCCCAGATATTATGGCGCAGTCTGCACTAGGAGAGCCGGTGCCAGAGTTTGATGGGCAAACCGTCACCATCTTTATGTATTACGTGCTTACCGACCTCCCCAATGGCATAAAAGCAATTGTCACCATTGGTATCGTGGCGGCAGCCTTATCAACTTTAAATTCGGGACTCAACTCAATGTCTTCGGTAGCGATACAGGATATTTATAGAGGCTTGATTCGCAAAAACGCGGTTATCTCTGAGCAAAAGCTCGTATTTGCAGGGCGCGTTAGCATGGGTCTTGTCGCCCTCGCGTTATCGTCTATGGCGGCCCTTTGTTATTACTGGCAACAATATACCGATACCCCCCTGCTAGCATTTGCGCTTAGCGTCATGGTATTTTCTTACAGTGGATTACTCGGCATTTACTTTACCGCGCTATTCACTCATAGAGGCTCACCTACATCGGTTTTATGTGCGCTCATCGTTGGCTTCTTAACGCCGGTCGTAATGCAGCCCTACATACAAACTCTGTATTTGCCAGAGCACCTGCAGTTTGATTTAGGTTTTTCATGGCAGCTAATTATTGGGACGGCCTTGTCGCTGAGTATATGCATGCTTGGTAAGTCATCTCATACCGCTGAGCCAGTGCACGAGGGATGATAAAAAATGACTAATACCTCAGAAGTGTTAATCCGTGATTTGGATAACATGCTTTCAGAAGGGCGAAACCCAAACACGCTAGATTTAGATACTCGCCCTACGCAAGAGCTTTTACGTGTCATTAACCAAGAAGATAAAAAAGTCGCTGAAGCCGTTAGCTCGCAGCTTTCACAAATAGCCTGCGCGGTTGACACAATCGTCGCTGCTTTCAAAAAAGGTGGGCGTTTAATCTATATTGGTGCCGGCACTAGCGGGCGACTTGGCGTACTAGACGCGGTGGAGTGTCGCCCAACGTTCAGTGTGCCAGATGATATGGTTGTTGGCCTAATAGCAGGCGGTGAGCGTGCACTCACTCACGCAGTTGAAGGGGCAGAAGACAATATTGAGCAAGGTAAAATCGATTTACAAGAGATTCAACTAAACGCAAATGATGTCGTTGTAGGTATTGCAGCAAGCGGCCGCACACCCTATGTGATTGGAGCGTTGGAATATGCTAATAATACGGGCTGCCGGACGGTATGTTTAGTCTGTAACCCAAATGCGCCTTTGTTGAAAATTGCCCATACCGGCATCTGTGTTGCAGTAGGTCCAGAGTGTCTAACAGGCTCAACGCGCATGAAGTCGGGTAGTGCACAAAAGTTAGTGTTAAACATGCTTAGCACTGCAAGCATGGTAAAAATTGGCAAGGTATATGAAAACCTTATGGTTGACGTAAACGCGACAAATCACAAACTTGAAGCAAGGGCAATTCGTATTGTGATGCAGGCAACGGCATGTTCGGTCGAGCAAGCACAAACCGCGCTAGCGAAAGCTGAAAATAGCGCCAAGCTCGCAATTTTGATGGTACTGACTAATTCATCTGCACAACAAGCACGCCGGCTACTAGATGATGCTGACGGATTTTTGCGCAACGCATTGAAATCATAATATTGCCTTAACTTTGCAAATAAACGCCGTCTAGCCGTCGATTATAATTTGCATATGCGTGCCTTCTTTAGCTATGGTAATAGACACGTACTCTATAATGTTTAACACCATATGCCATCTTCCATTCATCCACTGTTGGCCGAACTGAACCGACCTCATTTAGTCCATGACAATGTTCTTCCGTTTATACGTGAGCTCAAGAAAATTGAAAGCGTTGAAGTAGTATGCGAGGGAGAGTCTTACGAAGGCCGTGACATTTATCGCATTCGCCTTGGCTGTGGTCCCATTGTTATTTTAGCGTGGACGCAAATGCATGGAAATGAAGCAACCGCGACCGCCTCAGTATTTGATTTAATCGATAGCGTGCTGAGTGCACAAGATATGCCGCTCAATGTGTTTGAGCAGTTGTTTACATTGCATATCGTACCTATGCTAAACCCAGACGGCGCACAGCGCTGCATACGTCATAATGCTCAAGCGATTGATATCAATAGGGATGCGATGGCGCAACAAACGCCTGAAGGCCGCATATTGATGCGCTTGGTAGATGATTTAAAACCTAAGGTTGGCTTTAATCTTCACGACCAGTCGCCTTATTATCAGTGTGGCACAAACGGTAACCCCTCAACTATCGCCTTTCTTGCCCCAGCGTTTAATCATGAAAAGGATATTGATGAAGCGCGCTTTTTAGCAATGGCCCTGATTGGCAAAATGACAGAAACGATTAGCCCGCACATTCCGCAATGCATAGCACGATATGACGATACCTTTTCTCCTCGCTCGTTTGGCGACCGCATAGCCGAGAGGCAAGTTAGTACGATATTGATAGAATCTGGCGCGGCACGCAAAGACCCTAATCGTCAGGTCGCTCGCAAAATGAATGTACTTGCAATTCGAAGTGCACTCAACGCATTAAAAGACATGCACGAGCAACAACTAGACGAAGCCCAGCTATCCCATTATCAACAAGCATACTGGCGAATTCATGAAAACACCGCAGAAACGTTGTCGTCTTTGGTGATACACAACTTAAGGTTCGACGGTGAGCACCCGTATTTCGCCAGTATCAGCATCAAACAAACCGCACGTTATAGCGATGTGTTTTTTATCGACGCAGTGGGCGACTTAGGCATTCAAGCTGGCCTTGAAGAATTTGATGCGACTGGGTTATGCTTTGACTACGGGCGGCCTCATAACCTTAGTGAACCTTTACTTATTGACAACCAAGGTTATAAGGATTGGCTTAAAAAAGGAGTGATTCACTTTCATGGTGAGGCCGACTTGTTGAATAATCAGTCTGATTATAGTCTGTCGTTTAATAACACCGAGCCCTCAATAAGGTGCTCATTACGTTTACAGCAACCCGCTTATTTTCTCATGCGCCTGAAAGGCGTCGTTGTTGCCGCAGTAATTAACGGAAAACTGCTTATATTGGAATAATAAACCGCTGTAGCCGTCCATTGTATTGTGAATATGATTGTCTCTAGATAATTAAGGCACTATGATATTGAAACAATAAGAGAATCCCTCCTATACTGTTCAATACGTCGGGGGTCAAATGCAAAAGAGCGGAGCTAATCGCTAGATGTCTTATTCTGTTTTACGTTCAGTTTTTATACTTGCTAGTGCCATATTAGTTGCGAGTTGCGTAAGTTCATCATATACCCAACTTCCCTCGGCGAATTATAGCTTTCGGGTCAAATCGTTGGTGATGCATTTTACCGCTGTAGATTATCAAACATCGGTGGATTTATTGGTCGACGAAGGGTTTGTAAGCTCTCACTACCTTGTTCCGCAAAGCAATGACCCTAGCTATCCATATTCTGATTTAAAAATATTACAACTGGTTGATGAAACTGAGCGCGCATGGCATGCCGGTACAAGCTATTGGCAAGGTCGAACCGGTCTCAATGATAGTTCAATTGGCATTGAAATTGTAAATACTCCGTCATGCTTTGATGATGAGAACGCGATTGAGGCCGCAGGAATGGCGTCTAAAGCTGAGCATGGGCCTAACCGTCTTTGCATCTTCCCAGATTTTGACCCAAAACAAATCGAGTTAGTCATCCAACTCAGTCAAGACATCTTAGCGCGCAATCCAGATATTTCACCTACTGCGGTGGTTGGCCATTCTGATATTGCTCCTTCTCGGAAAAACGATCCCGGTCCACGCTTTCCTTGGTTTCAGCTATATCAAGCAGGCGTTGGCGCATGGTATGACGACGAAACATTAGCTAAGCATTGGCAAATATTTAATAGCGATTTGCCCAATATCGGCCTAGTGCAAGCGGCACTGAGTGCTTACGGATACGGCATTATTGAAACCGGCATACTCGACAGACAAAGTATTGATAATTTGTCAGCATTTCAAATGCACTTTTTACCTTGGCAGGTAAGTGGCAATTCAGATGCAAGAACCGCCGCTGCTATCTTTGCATTGCTCGAAAAATACTTTCCAGATGCTCATACTGCCCTGATGGAGCGATATCATCTTGAGCGTGAGAGCATCGAAGAGCCCCTCCCCTCTTTCGTCAATCAGCTCGACTTGCACTTTCCGATGATCAAGGCGCAAAGCCGAGAATGGGTAAATAACAGAACGCGATTTAGCGCATATGCCAATAGCGGCCGCTTTTCTCTCACCTCATCTGATGCGACGTCGGCAGATATATACGTGAACGAAGAAAAGCTTAATATTGACACCCCCTTTATCTTTGGCAACATATATGAATATTCGTTAGAAAAACGTACGCACGATGGCATAAACACATTAAGGGTGGCCAATATTCTCCCTCAAGGCGCTAGCGTTCACATATCCATTCCCTACCCTGAGATTGGCAAAACCACAGCTGCACCCTATGACTTCAGTGCGGTCGATAGATTAATTCAAGACGATATTGAAAATGGTTTTCCTGGTGCGGTACTGTTGGTATTGCATAAAGGTAAGATTGTTAAGCACTCGGCCTACGGTTATGCCCGTAAATATGACAACAATGGCGAAACGCTAAACTCACCCTTGCCCATGCAGCTAGACACTCGATTTGATCTTGCATCAAACACCAAGGTGTTTAGCACCACACTGGCCATTATGAAGCTGGTGAATGAAGGTAAATTGAGTTTACATGATTTGGTTGTCACTCACCTTCCAGAATTTATAGGCGCTGGACGTGAAACCCGCACGATAGAAGACTTGCTATCCCACGCCTCTGGCTTTGATAGTGAAGTGAAATTTTTTGACCCCAACAATTCACTTGGCGAAACTTTTCATTCATTGGAGCCAGGGGTAACAAAAGATTTACTGTTGAACAAAGTACCGTTTAAAGCCGGAAGACAAACGCTGCAAACCTATTCCGATACTAACTTCATGATCTTAGGCTTGTTGGTTGAACGCATAACCGGCCTCGGGTTAGATGAGTACCTAGAAGATGAGGTGTACGCACCATTAGAACTTAAGTCATTGCAATTTACACCTCTTGAGAAAGGTGAAGATCCTTCACAATTTGCGGCTACCGAACTGATGGGTAATTCGCGAGGAGGAGAAATCAATTTCCCGAATATTCGCATGCATACCTTGCAAGGCGAGGTGCACGATGAAAAAGCATATTATTCGATGGCTGGCGTGGCTGGACATGCAGGCTTATTTGGAAATGCTCAAGATTTAGCGGTGTTAGCACAGCTACTGCTAAATGGCGGTGGCTATGGTGATGTAAGCCTTGTTGATGACAATGTGCTCCGTCGCTTTACACAATCTAGCTCAGGGCAACATAACATCGGTTTAGGTTGGCGTTTGGCATCTGATAAATCGCTGGCGTGGCACTTTGGTCCGTATGCCAGTGCCAGTGCCTTCGGACATACCGGTTGGACAGGCACCGCAACACTTATTGATCCTGAATATGACTTAGCGGTTATTCTACTGACCAACAAAAAACATTCACCCACAATCGTAAACGAGAACGGGGTAAGCTTTTTGGGTGACACCTTCGAAACAGGGCGCTATGGTAGCGTAATGAGTCTTGTGTATGAGGCGATCATTCGCACAAAGTAATCCGATGTTAATAAAAACATTGACGTCTATAAGAATAAAACAAACATCTATCGAGGGAGAGGCGCAGTGGATTGGTTAACCGTATTACCACCAGCAATCGCGATCATTATCGTGTTATGGAAAAAAGAAGTCATCTTGGCTTTGTTGCTTTCGGTGGTCAGCGCCGAGTTTCTGTTGCTTTTATTGTCAAATGAAGCCTCCTTATTTTTAACTCCCATCAATACCATTGAACGCATCATTAGCACGGTGAGTGACCCCGGTAACGCGCGTATTTTAGTATTTTCTTTATTAGTCGGTGCATTGCTCGCTTTTGTTCGTGACTCGGGCGGTGTGGCAGCTATGGTGAATAAGCTCATCAATTCAGGCATCGCTAGCACAAAGCGAAGAGTGGGCGGCATTACCATGTTTACCGGCATCGCCATTTTCATCGAGTCTAATTTAAGCGTTCTTACCTCCGGTATCCTCGCCCGCGGCTTGTTCGACAAATTTAAAATGAGTCGTGCGCGGCTTGCTTATGTGATTGATTCAACCAGTGCTCCTGTGTGTATTCTTATTTTGCTAAACGGTTGGGGGGCCTACATATTGGCTTTGCTTTCAAGCTACGATTTAGGTCAAAACCCACTTGAAATATTATGGTCAACCCTTCCTTACAATATCTATGCATGGCTAACCCTTGTAGTAGTCGCTTATACGATTGCGGGCGATAAGGTTCATGGTCCGATGGCGCAAGCAGAAATAGACTTAGAACGTATCGACAGTAACGTAGAAGTAGCTGCTCCTAGCAAAGCGCGCTTTATGTTGGTACCAATGCTCGTCATGGTATTTGGCATGCTCGGCTTTATGTTTTGGACGGGCGAGGGCGACTTAACATCAGGTAGTGGCAGTAAGTCGGTGCTCTATGCGACATTTCTCGCCTGCATCGTTGCCTACGCCATGCTCCTAATTGGTAAAAAGACCGACAATAAGGGCGCGTTTAAAATGGGCTTTAACGGCATGAGTGAACTGCTTCCGTTAGTCACCATTGTATTACTATCAATTACCCTTGGAGACAGCTTAAAGGAACTAGGTACGGGGACTTTTGCGGCCGGTTTAGTGGGTAGCTACCTATCTATTTATTTGATTATTCCCATGCTCTTTATTGCTGGGGGCATCATTTCTTTTACCACCGGTACCTCATGGGGCACGTTTGCGATATTAATTCCCATTGGTATGCCGTTAGCGCAAAGTTTAGGGCTACCGCCAGAGATTGTGTTAGCGGCAATTTTAGGCGGCGGGATTTTTGGTGATCACTGCTCACCCATCTCAGATACAACCGCAATCAGTTCTCTTGCGGCAGGCTGCGACCTATTAACTCACGTTCGAACGCAACTGCCATATGCACTTGTAGTTGGGGCCACCACCATTATCGGATACATCGGTATTAGCGTGGTAGCGCTATAGAATAGCTTATGAGGCGAAGAGCTGACTCATATCTTCAAAATATTTAAACTCCAGGGCGTTGCCGCTAGGATCGAATAAGAAGAAGGTTCCCTGCTCGCCCACTTCACCCTTAAAACGAATATAGGGCGAGATATGAAAGGTATATCCAGCGCTCTGGAGACGCGAAGCAAGGGTCTCCCACTCGGCTTTTGGCAGTACGAGCCCAAAATGCGGGACCGGCACTGACTTGCTGTCCACTTGATTGGCATTGTCGCCGCTTGGCATCTCATTGACCAAGTGCGTCACGAGTTGATGGCCAAAAAAATTCCAATCAATCCATTGCTCAGAACTACGCCCCATCTCACAGCCAATATGCTCTTGATAAAAACGCTTACTTGCTTGTAAATCGGTGACGGGGATAGCGAGGTGAAATGGACAAATCATTACATGAACCTATTAAGAAGAAAGGATTTAAATGAGGTATACGGCGCATAACGAATATTATTTTCAAAACTGAAAGTGCGCTTCATAACCGTCTTTTCGTGACTAAAGCAGTCAAAGCCATATTTGCCATGATAACGACCCATTCCACTGGCGCCAACGCCACCAAAGGGAAGCTCATGATTGAGCATAAACATATTGCTGTCATTGATTAACATGCTTCCTGCACTGACTTTTTCAATAAATTGGCTCTCAATCTCTTTGTCTTTTGTATAAATATAAGCCGCTAAGGGGTCGGCACGTTTATTGATAAAGGCAAACATTTCGTTAATAGAGGGCAAGGTTATGATGGGTAGTAGCGGTCCAAAAATTTCCTCTTGCATGATAGGAGAATCAAGCGCTGGATTTAAAACAAGCGTTGGCGAGATGTAGCGCTCGGGGATATCAATTTGGCCACCATGGATAATGGTCTGCCCATCAAGATAGCTTGCAACTCGCTGACAATGTTGTTGCGAAATAATACGCCCATATGCTTTATTTGATTTAGGCTCTTTCGAATATTGCGCCTCAAGTGCGCGTTTCATTGCCTCGATGAACGCTTGCTGTATTTCTGGCTCAACCAAAACGTAGTCAGGCGCGATACACGTTTGCCCTGCGTTCAGCCATTTTCCCCAAACGATGCGATTGGCCGTAATATCTAAATCAGCGGTTTTATCTACAATGCATGGGCTTTTGCCACCTAACTCCAGGGTGACAGGAGTAAGGTGCTCAGAAGCCGCGCGCATGACGACTTTACCCACCCGCTCACCGCCCGTATAGAAAATTTTGTTAAAAGGCTGCTGCAACAAAGCGGTCGTCTCATCCTTGCCACCTTCCACTACCTTAAATGCCTTCGTATCTAAGTATTCTGGCAACATTTTAGCGATAAGAGCGGATGTGTTAGAAGCCATTTCGGAGGGCTTTAGCACGGCACAATTGCCAGCAGCAATCGCCGCAACAAATGGGCTCAACGTTAACTGTAGAGGATAGTTCCAAGCACCAATAATCAACACAGTACCTAAGGGCTGTGGGTATACAAAACTCTTGCCTGGCTTTGCCATTAACGGTGTCGATTTAGCAATTGGCCGCATCCATTTCTTTATATGCTTGAGTGCATACTTTATATCTGCCTGTAAAAATGCAATTTCGGCTAAGGTGGTTTCTTGCTTACATTTACCTAAATCTTTATATAGCGCTTCAAATATTGCCGCTTCGTTTTTGCGCAGCATTTTTGCCATGGCGTGTAGCTGGCTTTTTCGCCATTCCATAGAAAAAGTGACTCGAGTATCAAAGTACTTATTAAGACCATCTAAGACATTGGTAAAATCGAATTGCTCAATAGCTGCATCATCTGCACTATTGCTAGTCGCTGATGTAATTTCCAACGCTATGCTATGGGTATTAGACATGTGAACTGCATCCCTTACTGATAAGATCTCGATATTAACAAAGTAAGTGGATTTAACAAAATTTGAACAACAAAAAAGGCGGTAATATTACCGCCTTTTAATACAAACCTCGTTATTTTACCGCGCCAGTGAATGCTTATTCAAAAGGATGACGCAACACCATCGTTTCAGCTCTATCTGGGCCTGTAGAAATAATATCTACGGTAACCCCTGTGAGCTCTTCTAGACGTGCAATATAATTCTTAGCTGCTTGAGGTAAATCATCGTATTGAGTGACACCGTAAGTCTTTTGTGACCATCCCGGCATTGTTTCATACACAGGCGTGATAAGGTCATAACCCTCGGCGGCTAGAGGTGGCGTATCGACGACGTTGCCGTCGGCATCTTGATATCCGATACAAATTTTCAACACTTCTAAGCCATCTAACACGTCAAGCTTGGTTAGACAGAATCCTGTTACAGAGTTGAGTTGTACCGCACGACGAATAGCAACTGCGTCAAACCAGCCTGTTCTGCGTTTACGACCAGTAGTTGCGCCAAACTCATGTCCTTTAATTCCTAGATGTTGTCCTACCTGACAATCTAATTCAGTTGGAAACGGTCCAGAGCCAACGCGTGTAGTATATGCCTTTACAATCCCAAGGACGTAGTCAATGCTCAGCGGGCCAAAGCCGGCGCCGGTGGCAACGCCGCCTACGGTGGTATTCGATGAGGTCACATATGGATATGTACCATGATCAATATCTAGCAAAGTACCTTGCGCGCCTTCAAACATAATGGCTTGATTGTTTTGTTTGGCTTTCTCAAGTAGGTCGGTTACATCGACTTTGAGAGACTTAAATAGATCGGCAACTGCCAAAGCCTCTGCCAACACTGTGTCATAATCCACAGCAGGTTGCTTGTAATATTCGGTCAACATAAAGTTGTGATACGCCATGACTTCTTTAAGTTTTACGGCAAAGTCTTCTGGATTGAATAGGTCGCCTACACGCAAACCTCTTCGAGATACTTTGTCTTCATATGCTGGACCGATGCCGCGCCCTGTCGTGCCAATCGCTTTTGCACCACGAGCCACTTCGCGGGCTACGTCTAATGCCACATGGAAAGGGAGAATAAGCGGGCATGCTTCAGAAATGACCAAGCGCTCTTTGACTGGAATTCCCTTATCTTCAAGCATTTTCATTTCTTCAAGTAATGCTTGTGGGCTAAGCACCACGCCATTACCAATTACGCAGGTAACGTTTTCGCGTAATATGCCTGAGGGAATAAGATGTAATACGGTTTTCTCACCGTCGATAACGAGAGTATGACCCGCGTTATGACCGCCCTGATAGCGCACGACATATGACGCCTGATCCGTTAATAAGTCAACGACCTTTCCTTTACCCTCATCACCCCATTGGGTGCCGAGCACTACAACATTTTTTGCCATGGATTTTTATGCTTGATTAAGTAGGCGGCGATTTTAGCAAATTTCACTACGCATGTTGACACTAAATATCTATATTTTTAGTCGTAAGGCAAAAAAGCGTCTTTTTAAGCGAAAATTGCCCCTAAAACTGCTAATAATGAAACAGATGCGCTCAGCACAACCCGCCACTTATGCGTTAGTACAGCAAACTGTATATCTTGCGGCGATACTTAGACTTCAGAGGCTCACCATCCGGTAGCGCGTTAATCATATCGAGCGTAATCTTCTTCGCATCTGCAAAATTAAGATCTTTGCTGAGAACTTCGAATAATAAGGTTAATGCGGCCTCAGTTTTATGCGCTTGCTGGAGCTGCACAGCCACCTTAATTTTCAAATCAAAATCATCTGGATTTTTCTCAAGCTCTGCTTGCAACGCTTTTAATTCTGGCGATTCGGCCGCTTTTTCAGCCAATTCAATTTTTCCAACAATGGCTTGGTATCTTGCGTCCTGATCAACTAGTTTGATTTCAGATACTAATGCTTTTGCTGTTTCAATTTGACCTGTTTCAACCGCGCAATCGGCAAGTAGTAATCGGCATTCAATGCTATCTGGGTCGAGATCAAAAGCCTGTTTGGCGTAGGTAAATGCAGTTTGCATGTCACCTTGCTGCGCCGCATTTACCGCTTGCTCTAAGGCTTCGCTTGCAGGGCTAGGCAAATGTTTTGCCAACGTTTCTGAAAGTTGTTCTGGCGTTTGTGCACCTGCAAAACCGTCGATAGGTTGTCCTTCTTTAATCAGCATGGTCGTAGGCAGCGAGCGCACGCCAAATTGCCCTACTATTTCGGGTTGCTCGTCACAATTGATAGTGGCCAATTTAAGGGTTTGTGGGTTTTGCTGGCATACATTTTCCAATACAGGCATCATCTGCACAGAAGCTTCATCCCAAGGCGCCCAAAAATAAGCAATCACTATCTTGTGCTTGCTATCTTCCAATATAACTTGTTTAAAGTTTTCAACATTTAACGCAACTGTATTCTCAGACATATTTAGCCAATCTACTTGTTTATATCTCTCGATTATGAGGATCAATTTCGGTTTTGCAAGCCTGTGGACAAATTTACATGTGTGCAAAAGTCGTGATATAAACACATGTGATTTACTGTTTTGAGTATGATGTATGAGTAATCGATTTTCCTCTTTTTCTGAGTTTTACCCATATTATTTGGCAGAGCATGCAAACCCTACATGCCGCCTTCTGCATTTTATTGGCTCATGGTTAGTGCTTGGCGTCATCATTGCGGCAATAGTCACCAGTCAATATGTATTGTTATGGCTGATGCCCATTATTGGTTATGGCTTCGCGTGGGTGGGCCACTTCTTTTACGAACATAACCGGCCAGCGACGTTTAAGCACCCCATATATAGCTTGATGGGTGATTGGGTGATGTTTAAAGATATTCTTATTGGAAAGATATCTTTGAAGGGATAAAAAGACTGCCTAGATTTAGGCAGTCTTTTGAAGAATAAGCTTAGCTTACTTTGGTGCGTGCAGCTTCAATACTTTTCCGTCTGCGGCATCGGTAATGACGTAAATGCTGCCATCTGGTCCTTGAGCTACATCTCGGATACGATAATCCAAACCTTCTAGTAAATTGTTTTGTGACACAATTTTGTCACCGTCCATTTCAAGGTGCTTTAAGTATCTGAACTTTAACGAACCAATAAACAAGTCGCCTTGCCACTCAGGAAACATCTCTGCTGTGTAGAACATCATACCACTGGGCGCAATGGAAGGATCCCAATAGGTTAGCGGTTGCTCCATTCCGTCCATCTCTGTCTTATCGGTGATGATACTGCCGTTATAGTTAACGCCGTAAGTGATGCTCGGCCAACCATAATTGTCGCCTTTGCTAAGAATATTTATTTCGTCGCCACCTTTAGGTCCATGTTCATGAGTCCATATAGCGCCGGTCTCTGGGTGCATGGTCATCCCCTGAACGTTGCGGTGTCCGTAGGTGTATACCTCTGGTGCAGGACCATCAATGAAGGGATTGTCGGCAACCGGTTGCCCGTCTTGCGTAATGCGCACTACTTTGCCGAAATGCGCATCCGTTTCTTGTGATGCTTCTTTGAACGACCCACGATCGCCCAATGAAATATAAACATGGCCCGATTGGTCAAATGTTACGCGGCAACCAAAATGAAAACCTGTGTCGACTTTAGGTAAGGCTTCAAACACTCGAGTCACATTAGTAAGTGCGCCATCGTTGAGAGTGCCTTTGTGCACTTCACTAGAAGTACCGCCTTCGCCAGCAACCGACAGACATACATAAACTTCTTGGTTTTCTGCAAAGTTAGGATGTATCGCTAGCCCTAACATCCCACCCTGTCCTCTATCTACCGCGGCGGGTAATCCGGTAATAGGAGCGCTGAGTTCGCCATCAGCCTTCATATGTCTAAGGCCGCCTTTGCGCTCGGTAATAAGCGCACTGCCGTCAGGCAAAAACGCAATGCCCCATGGGTGGTTCAGACCGCTGGCAACCTCAGTTACTTCAAAGTTTGATTGAGCCACTACATGGGTGCTCCCTGCCAAGACTATGCTCGAGGCAAGGGCTATTTTTAAACACTTTTTCATATGGGATAAACCTTAATTAGGTAGAGTTGCTCGCAACATCCAAGCTGTTTTTTCATGAACGCGCATTCTGTCGCCTACTAGTGCTGCAGTAGATTCATCATCGGCATCCTGTGCTAATTTTAATACTTCACGACACGTTCTTACGACCGCTTCATGTCCTTGCGTCAAAATGGTCACCATTTCTTTTGCCTCAGGGACGCCATCGACTTCGCTAATACTGCTAAGTGTTGCAAATGCTTTATATGTACCTGGCGCAACTACACCAAGCGTACGAATGCGCTCAGCAACATCATCCACAGCAATCGCTAATTCGGTGTAGTGCTCTTCAAACATAAGGTGCAGTTCACGAAACTGAGGACCTGTCACGTTCCAATGAAAGTTGTGCGTTTGAAGGTATAACGTGTATGAATCTGCAAGTAGTTTCTTTAGACCATCAGCAATCGCTACGCGGTCTGCTTCGTTAATACCAATATCAATTTTTGACACAAAAGACTCCCGTTTATTATTACAATGCGTTTATTTTAATTCGTTATTTATAGACTAATTGTGGGTTTTTGGTTTACTTGCATCGTCAGCCTTACGATTACTCATATCTTGGATACCCACATTGAGCGTTTGCTGCGATTGGTCAGCGAATTCCAAAGTTAAAGTAAACGATTCGCCGGCAACCAGAGGGCCCTGTAGGCCCATAATCATAAAATGCATCCCACCTGGTTGCATGGAAACCGAAGCGCCAGGCGCAATTGCAATGCCTTGCTCTAATTCTTGCATCCGCATCATGCCATTGACCATGTTGGTTTCGTGTAGCTCTACCATGCTTGCGATACTTTCGTCGACACTTGCGCCAACTAATACTATTTCTGCATCTGATGGATTAGTGAGTTGCGCGTATGCAGCGCCAGAGCGCGCCATTTTAAAAGTTTCGCGTGCCCATACTTTATCAACAACAATGTTTTGTGCCATTGTAGCATCAGCGTCATTCGCCTTTGCATGCGCTATGTGTGCACCCATCATGACCAAAAATATGTAACCGGCCCAAATCACTTTGTTCATTTCACGTTATCTCTCTAAACAAACTATTAATAATGATAATAACATAACCTCAAATCAAAAAGGCGGCAAGCGCTCTGATTTGAAAAATGGCCGGTTCGAGGTAAGGAGATTATCAAAGATAAACAAAAAGGCTAAACTAGTGTAGAAAATGGTGCCGACTGCCGGAATCGAACTGCCAAGACATATCAACTACTGATTCATCAGTAGGTGGCTAGTTCGAGCTGACTTATTTTAAGCTG
>NZ_JAHEOJ010000027.1:0-81668 GCF_018595715.1 Glaciecola sp. XM2 | reverse complement strand
CAGTAGGTGGCTAGTTCGAGCTGACTTATTTTAAGCTGCTAATTTGGAAATTTTAGCTAGTGTGGAAAATGGTGCCGACTGCCGGAATCGAACTGGCGACCTACTGATTACAAGTCAGTTGCTCTACCAACTGAGCTAAGTCGGCACACTAGAACCGCAAGTTTAGGAATTTGCACGCAGTTGTCAAGCGTCAAGTGACTTCAATCTTATTGCTTCTTTCTCTAGCAAAGGAAAATACTCTGCGGGCAAGTATTCAAGCAACAGCATCAGCTTTTCGCCCAAAGCAAAATAAGAAGGCGCAACCACATTGATATGCCCCATTTTGCGCTTTGCTCTAAGTTCCTTGCCATACCAATGCAGATGACAACCTGGGATACTGATTAGCTCTCGGCTAAAACTTGTGCAACCAATAATATTCACCATCGCCGTTACGCCATGAGTTTGCGTATCACCTAGCGGGAAACCAAGGACCGCTCGCATATGTTGCTCAAACTGGCAGGTATCGGCACCCTTTTGTGTCCAATGACCAGAATTATGCACCCGTGGAGCAATTTCATTTACGATGAGCTGTTCACCCATTTGAAACATTTCGACCGATAACACCCCCACATACGACAACGCATTAGCGAGGCGGTCAAAAATAGCTTGTGCATCTTGTTTAATTTTTGCATTGAGCGCGGTAGCCGGCGCAATAGAGACATGCAGCTGTCCTTCATAATGGAGGTTCTCTGCAATTTCATAACAAGCTGTATTACCTTGAGCGTCTCGTGCACCAATCAGGGATATTTCCCTATCGAAGTTCAGCATCTTCTCAGCGACCAAAGGTACTTGCGATAAGTCTAAGCTGCTGAACGCTTGTTGCAGTTTGGGCAAGTCTTCTGGCGCTGTGTAACGCCATTGACCATAACCATCATAACCGTCTCGACTCGCTTTAAAGATTAATTTATCGCCAAGCGAAGCAATACTGTTATTTAATTGTTCGATATTATCGATGATATGATGCGGGCAATTGGCAATATCACTGCTTTGTAACACTCGCTTTTCACGGACACGATCTGCGCCTGTCAAAATCGCCGCCATATTCGGTGTGAGCTTCCCACTCTTTTCAGCCAAGCCGAGCAAGTCTTCAGGGACGTGTTCGAACTCAGCGGTAACCACGCTCACATCAGATACTGCATATTCAATACTCATATCTAATTTTTGCTTGGTAATGGGATTGACAACTTCACGCGCATTGACGTCTACCGCGTACACCTCAACCCCCAATGGTACCGCTGCCAAATACATCATTTGCGCGAGTTGGCCCGCGCCAAACACCAATACTTTCATTACAGTTCCAAGGTTTGGTTCGCTAAAACGGTCTGGGTTTGCTGCTGTCTAAAAGCAATAATATTATCTTTTATCGCTTGGTCATTAAGCGCGATAATTTGAGCCGCCATTAATCCCGCATTTGCTGCACCCGCCTCTCCTATAGCTAACGTCCCAACGGCAACGCCTTTAGGCATTTGCACAATCGAGAGCAACGAGTCTAAACCATTGAGCTGACTTGAACGCACAGGGCAACCCAACACAGGTAGATGTGTATGAGCAGCAATCATGCCTGGTAAATGCGCTGCACCGCCGGCACCGGCAATAATGACTTGATAGCCATTATCTGCTGCTGTCTCAGAAAACTCCGTCAGTAAATGCGGAGTACGATGCGCTGATACGACCTTTGCGTCATACGCTACCCCTAACGACTTGAGCATACTAGCGGCGTGCTGCATAGTCGGCCAATCAGATTTAGAACCCATTACGATAGCGACGTGAGCCATGTATTACCTTCTTAATAATTTGTGAAACCCACGCGAAAGTGGAAGAGGAAACCGTTGATTATAAGCAAATTCAACAAAAAGAGCGATACCTGCTTGTTCTTTTAGAGGATTTAACCGCTTAATTTATCTCAAAACGCCACTGGGCCTGCAAAATCTAGGGCGTTTGGAAGTTCGCAAGCACAAAAGTGCGTGTTACTTTGACAGCATGACCATATCACCGTTATGCTCTTGGCAAATAAAGGAACCGCTCCTTGATATTTAGGGTTATGAAAAGTATTGAATGAGCCTATAAGTCCAATAACTATTATTCCGATGAGACAGCATCCATGAAAACCATCGCAACAAAGAAGTTAAACCGCCGCTTTTTACTGACCATATCGACCGCATTATGTTGTATGACGTTTGCAAGTTTTGCGCAGGCAACGCAAGCATATTTGCGCGACCCGGCACTACACAAAAACACCTTAATATTCACTTCCGAAGGTGATCTTTGGCGAGCAAATGTGAATGGCAGCGAAACGACGTTGGCAACGCGCATCACCACACAAGTAGGGTTAGAAACGGCAGCGACTATATCGCCAGATGGGAGTAACGTTGCCTTTGTAGCCAACTATGGTTCTGGCCCAGGCATCCATGTGATGCCAATCAACGGTGGAAAGAGCCGTCAAGTTAGTTTTGAACTTAGCAACATTAAACTGCATGGTTGGCAAAATAACAAAGAGGTTTTATATAGCACGTTGAGCGAGCTAGGTATGCACAATAGTTGGGTACTCAAAACACTCAATATTGATTCATTAAAAACACGCACTATCCCCGTGTCGGATGCCGTTGAAGGTGTTATTTCAAACAACGACAATACCTTGTTTTTTACGCAGTTTGGCTTACAAGTCTCCACCGATAATGCAAACCATTACAAAGGCGGCGCGCGCGGCGAACTATGGCGTTTTGACCTTGACTCAAATGACGAAGCGGTGCATTTGACTGCCGCGCATGAAGGCTCTGTCAGAAGCCCGATGCTTTATGGTGGACGACTGTTCTTTTTAAGCAACGCTGGCGGCATCGACAACATTTGGTCGATGGAGTTAGATGGAAGTGATATTCGACCGCACACCAGCTTTGATGACTTTGCAGTTAGAGCCATTTATCTACACGGCAATCAAATGGTGTTTCAACATGGCGCTGATATTAAAGCGTTTAATCTCTTGAACAACCAAACAAGTCGTTTTGATATTACTCTGCAATCTGATTTTGCCCATCTCAAAACAAAGTATGTTAATGAGCCTTTGCAATACCTTGAAAGCGCAAGCTTAGCTAACGACGGTGAAAAGGTAGTAATTACGGCAAGAGGTCGCATGGCGGTTGCCGATAATGATGTTAGCCGGCTGGTAAATATCGCCTCAGATAAAAGTGCAAGAAATCGCCATGCAGTGCTTAGCCAAGACAATAAGCATGTTTATAGCGTCAGCGATCGCACTGGAGAGTATGAAATTTGGCAGTTTAATGCAGACGGTAGTAGCACCGCGAAACAACTGACTGATGATGGCAAGGTTTTGCGCACAGGACTTTGGCTATCGCCAAATGGCGAATCACTCGTGCATGCTGACAAAGATGGAAACTTGTTTTTATTGGATATTGAATCAGCAAAAAACACTCTATTGCTCGATAACTTAGGCGCTACGCCTGATGATATTGCATTTTCAAAAGACAGCAGATGGCTGAGCTTTGGCTACCTTGATGCAGACAACGAGCGTCCGAGGATTTACTTAAGAGATCTAGAAAGCTCAAACTCACAATTGCTCACCACAGACAAGTACGCTTCATACGCACCTGCATTTAGTCGTGACGGGCAATGGCTTTACTTTTTATCAGACCGTTCATTTAACCCAAACCCGGGCTCGCCATGGGGCGACAGAAATATGGGGCAGGCTTTTGAAGACAGAACGCTTATCTTTGCTATTGCCCTTAACGAGCAAGCCGTATTTCCTTTTGCGCCGCCTACCGAATTAACCGCGGGCAAGGAGAAAAGTGAAGATAAAGATAAAGATGAAGATGAAGATGAAGAAAATACAGACGCTCCAAGCATTGAATGGCAGGGAATTGATAAGCGCCTATGGCAGCTACCGGTCCCAGCGGGTGATTACAGTGACTTGGTTGCAACCGAAAGTCACTTATTTTGGTTGAAAGACAGCGATGGCAACGGTGACGAGTTGCAAGGTCTAGCGTTTGGTCATGACAAAAAGCCTGAAACCGTTACTTCAGGGGTAAGCGCATTTCAACTTTCGGGCAATACTGAGCATTTATTGGTGCAAAAAGGTCGAGGCACCAGCGCTAAAATGTATATCGTTCCTGCAAAGCCTGACTTCCCTAAAAAGGCTGATGATGCGCTGGTAAAACTGAATGCTTGGAATTTAGTAATCGAACCGCGTATGGAGTGGCAACAGATTTTCAAAGACGCATGGCTGATGCATCGTGACTCGCTATTTGATCCTAATATGCGCGGAATTGACTGGGCTGAGACAAAGGCAAAATACGCACCTTTACTCGCACGAGTCACTGAGCGCTCTGAGCTAAATGACATTTTTGAGCAAATGATGGGTGAACTAAACGCCCTGCACTCACAAGTAAGAGGGGGTGACATAGCACGCGCTGAAAATGCACCTTCATACGCTTCGCTAGGGGGTGTGTTCGTAGATACCGATCGCGGTGTTCAAATCAGAAAGATATATGAATTTGATGCTGAAATCTTAGAGGCCGCGCCACCCCTTGCGCAACCAGGGGTAGATGCTCAAAATGGTGATCTGATCACCCATGTTAATGGCCAAGAGATTGATACTGTTGCAGAGCTTATGCAGCAATTAGTTAATCAAGCTGGTCAACAAACCTTGCTGACCTTAGTGCGCGATGGCGACACACACAAAACCATTGTCATCCCTCAAAGCAGTGGCAGAGAAGCGATTTATCGCTATAACGATTGGACCAATACGAAGTTATCGCAAGTCACCGCGCAAAACCCTGATATTGGCTATTTGCACTTGTACGCCATGGGCGGTCGCGATATAGCAAGCTTTGCGCGGGACTTTTATGCGCAATACGACAAGCCGGGTTTGATTATTGATGTTAGACGCAACCGCGGCGGAAACATCGATAGCGTGATTATCGAAAAGCTTCTTCGCAGAGCATGGTCGTTTTGGCATTCGACAAATGGCCTTAATCAAACCAATATGCAGCAAACATTTAGAGGGCATTTGGTCGTGCTAGCTGATGAGTTCACCTATTCCGATGGTGAGACCTTTACCGCGGGCGTTAAAGCGTTAGACTTAGGCACGGTCATCGGTCGTAAAACAGCCGGTGCCGGTGTTTGGCTAAGCGGCGGCAACCGTGCAACAGATGGCGGTATTGCGCGTGTGGCTGAATTCCCTGTATTTGCTATGGACGGGCGATGGATAACGGAAGGTGAAGGCATTAGCCCCGACATAGAAGTCAGAAATTATCCCCACGCCACGTTTAATGGCGAAGATGCTCAGCTTCAAGCGGCCTTGGCTTATCTACAAGAAAAACTCAAAGCTCAGCCTATTAAAGCACTTGAGCCTAAGCCATTTGGCCCCGTTGAGCAGGCAGCAGACGATATCTTGCCTAATGCAGGAGTTAATTAGTGAGACGTATATTCTCCTATTTCATATTGGCGCTATTAATCGCTTTAATAGCCCTTTATGCGATATCCCCCATCCGCCCAGTGATCTGGGAGCCCGATGCAGATGCAGGCCTAAAAAACATGTTTGGTGTAAATGACGCGCTAAATAGTCTTGAAGTTATTGGTGCGAGTCGCTTAGCGAAGCCTGAAGACCTTGTCGTTACTGATGATGGCACCGTATACACGGGGCTAATTTCAGGCGACATCGTCAGCTTTAATGTTGATTCACCAAATGACATCACGGTGGTAGCAAATACGGGTGGCCGTCCGCTTGGAATTCGTGTCGACAGTGCCGGCGATTTAATTGTGTCAGATGCTATGAAGGGACTACTTAAAGTAACACTTGGCGGTGAAGTATCGGTATTAGTCAATCAATATCAAGGCCGCCTACTGCGTTTTATTGACCATCATGATATCGCAGATAATGGTGATATTTACTTTTCTGATGCAAGTGAACGCTATACCTTAGACAATTATTTATTTGATTTTTTAGAAGCCAGCGCCACCGGGAGCATTTATAAATATTCGCCACAAACCGGCGACACGGTGCGTATCATGAGTAATTTATTTTTCGCCAATGGCGTGGCCTTAGGGCCAGACGATGAATACTTGCTTGTGGCCGAAACAGGTAAATCACGCATATTAAAATATCATCTGCGCGGTCGACTTGCGGGAGAAACCACCATTTTTGCCAACAATCTTCCGGCTATGCCTGATAATTTAAGCTTTAATGATGATGGCATCTTTTGGGCTGGGATGGTCAGTCTGCGCGACTGGCGAGTAGAATCTCTAGCGCCCCTGCCTGAGCTAAGACGCATTCTTGCATCGGTTCCTACCGAGTGGATCGCACCTAAAACGTTTTATGGCTTTGTACTGGGATTTGACCTTAGTGGTAACGTGGTTGCAAACTATCAAACGCAGGAGGCTTATACAGCGATAACCGCAGCTTACGAGCATCAGGGGAAGTTGTACTTAGGATCTTTGCATAGCGATGGTATTGGTGTTTTTACCCAACCCTAACAACAAAAAAGCCGCAAGCGGCTTTTTTATATTCTAAAAACGTCTATCCCTTCTGACGTTTCATCGAATCGAAAAACTCGTCATTGGTTTTAGTCATCGACAGTCTGCTGATGAGAAATTCCATCGCGTCAATTTCTGACATTTCATGGACGATTTTACGCAAAATCCACATTTTTTGTAATTCGTCTTGTTTAGTCAGCAACTCTTCACGACGTGTACCACTGCGGTTGAAATCAATCGCAGGGAAAACGCGTTTTTCTGCAATCTTACGATTCAGATGTAGCTCCATATTACCGGTACCTTTAAACTCTTCATAGATGACTTCATCCATCTTAGAGCCGGTATCAATAAGTGCCGTAGCAACAATCGTTAAACTACCACCCTCTTCTACATTACGCGCCGCACCAAAGAAACGTTTAGGCTTATGCAGAGCATTTGCGTCTACACCACCAGTAAGCACCTTACCAGAGGATGGGATGACAGTGTTGTATGCACGCGCTAGTCGTGTAATAGAATCAAGCAAGATCACAACATCTTTTTTATGCTCAACTAAACGTTTAGCTTTCTCAATCACCATTTCAGCCACTTGAACATGGCGGCTTGCTGGTTCGTCGAATGTGGATGCAATTACCTCACCCTGCACCAAACGCTGCATTTCGGTCACCTCTTCTGGACGCTCGTCTATCAGCAATACCATTAAGAGACACTCTGGATGATTGGCGGCAATCGATTGAGCAATATTTTGCAGCAATAATGTTTTACCCGCTTTTGGCGGTGCAACAATCAAACCACGCTGACCACAGCCAATTGGCGATGCCAAGTCTAAAACGCGAGCGGTAATATCTTCAGTACTCCCATTTCCACGCTCCATACGTAAACGTTGATTCGCATGCAATGGGGTAAGGTTTTCAAAAAGGATTTTACTACGTGAATTTTCAGGTTTGTCGAAATTAACTTCGCGAATCTTTAAAAGTGCAAAATATCGTTCGCTATCTTTAGGTGGACGAATCTTGCCAGATATTGTGTCGCCCGTGCGCAGGTTGAAGCGTCTTATCTGACTCGGTGATACGTAAATATCATCAGGCCCAGCTAAATATGACGAGTCGCTGGAGCGTAAAAAGCCAAAGCCATCTTGCAGAATCTCAAGCACGCCGTCGCCGAAGATATCTTCGCCGCCTTTTGCATGCGCTTTTAAAATTGAAAATATGATATCTTGCTTACGCGCTCGGGCAAGGTTTTCAAGGCCCATCGTTTCAGCTAAAGCAACAAGTTCACTAATGGGTTTTTCTTTTAATTCGGTTAAATTCATTTTGGTGGGTCTTTGAGTTTTTACAGGCAACGGAATGTTGATCTGCGAGTTAGAAAGTTATGATTTGTTTACGTTAATAATCAGTATCGCGAATAAGGCGCTCAGTTACACGTGTAATTATCGTGCGATATAAAAGTTGAGATGCCCTAGGGCGAAGCGATTACACTTGGTGAGTAAGGTAAAGGTAGCACCTATTTCAGTTATCGTCCAGTGTTACAGGATATTTAGCATAAAACTAAAAATAACGGTCAACCAAACTAGGTTAGTTGACCGTCTTTGTTACACTGAGCTTAGATGTTTTCGTCAAGAAACTCTTGTAACTGCGTCTTTGAAAGGGCACCAACCTTCGTTGCTGCAACGCCACCATTTTTGAAAAGCAATAAGGTAGGGATACCTCTAATGCCATATTTAGGTGGTGTTTCATTATTTTCATCGACATTCAGCTTTCCAACTGTTACCTTGCCATCATATTCGGTTGCGATCTCATCTAGAATGGGAGCAATCATCTTACACGGGCCGCACCATTCTGCCCAAAAATCAACTAAAACAGGACCAGATGCATTGATAACATCGGCTTCGAACTTTTCGTCACTTAGTGCGATAATTTTGTCGCTCATTCTTTTCTCCAATTTAGAAACTAGTCTGTACTTTTCAGATTTGTCTAATAGTGTTATATAGATCCGGTTCTCAATGCAAGCAATGATAAGCTATTAGCTATGCCAACTACACATTTAACCGATACGTTATTTTCATCACTTCCGATCCATCCTTTAGTGCTAAAGGCGCTGGATGAAGCAAATTTAACTCAATGTACTCCGATACAAGACATGAGTTTGCCGCAATTACTTTCAGCGAACGATATAGCAGGTCAAGCACAAACAGGCACAGGTAAGACTATTACCTTTCTTGTGGCGACCTTTCATTATTTGCTTAACAATCCGAAAGAAAACACGAAACACGGTCCGCGTGCGATTATTATGGCACCAACGCGTGAACTTGCTGTGCAAATTCATAACGACGCATTATTGCTTAGTAAACACACCGGATTATCGTCTGCAGTCATTTATGGGGGCGAAGGTTACGAAACTCAACGGGAATCTTTGCAAGCAGGGGTAGATATTCTCATTGGTACGTGTGGCCGTATCATTGATTACTACAAGCAAGACGTGTTTTCACTTGAAAATATACAGGTTGCAGTACTTGATGAAGCAGATCGCATGTTTGATTTAGGCTTTATTAAAGACATTCGTTATTTGTTCCGTCGCATGCCAGCGCCTGAACAACGTTTGAACATGCTATTTTCAGCAACGCTGAGTTATCGTGTACAAGAGTTAGCGTACGAGCATATGAATAACCCCATCAGTGTTGAAGTTACGCCAGAAACCAAAAGTAACTCACGTATTTCTGAAGAATTGTTTTATCCGTCAAACGAAGATAAGCCCGTTTTATTGCTCACGCTTATGGAAGAAGAATGGCCAGATAAGGCGATTGTGTTTGCCAACACCAAAAATGATTGTGAATGGATTGCCGGATGGCTTGAAGGTGATGGTCACCGCGTTGGGTTATTAAGCGGCGATGTGCAGCAAAAGAAACGCCTGACAATTTTGGAAGACTTCACCAAGGGCAACCTTGATATCCTAGTGGCTACAGACGTAGCTGCACGTGGATTACACATCGATAAAGTGACTCATGTATTTAACTATGACTTGCCCGACGATGCGGAAGACTATATCCACAGAATCGGACGAACCGGTAGAGCCGGAGAGTTAGGTATTGCCATCAGCTTTGCTTGCGAAAAATATGCGCAAAACCTCACGGCAATAGAATTATACATAGGGCACGATATACCGGTTACTGACTACAATCCTTTGCATTTATTAGAGGATGTTAAACCGCCTAAAATGCGTCCACGATCGCCACGTGGTAGACCCTCGAATGGGCGCTCTGGCCCCCGTAATACAAAAGGACCGCGCAAAGATACCAATCGTCGCCGTCCAGCAAGAAAACCAAGCTAAGTCTATCTGAGCGCGCCGATGGATACATATCAGTTGTCCACAACACAGGACGAGTACTATGCCGCGGTTGACCTCGGTTCTAATAGTTTTCATATGGTCATAGTGCGCGTACTTGCCGGTAGCGTTCAGATTGTCAGTAAAAACAAGCAAAAGGTTCGCCTAGCCGCGGGTTTAGATGAACACGGTGTGCTTAGCGACGAAAGTATCGAACGCGGTCTGGTTTGCCTAAGAAACTTTGCTGAAAAGCTCCAAGATATTCCCCCAAAAAATATTAAAATCGTCGCGACAGCAACACTTCGCTTAGCATCTAACGCACCTGATTTTGTAACCCCTGCAGAGACAATATTAAGTCATAAAGTCAATATCATCAGTGGAGAGGAAGAGGCCAAGCAAATATATCTAGGGGTTGCCTACACATCAGCTAACCAAGGTAACTCCCTTGTGATAGATATTGGCGGGGCGAGCACAGAAATCATTATTGGACGAGACTTACAGCCCCTATATTTGACTAGCCTAAATATGGGTTGTGTCACCTTCATGGATAAGTTCTTTGTGGACGGCATGATCACCGAGCGAGGGTTTAAGGATGCTGTAAGCGAAGCACATGCAGCAATTGACGCCCATAAGCATACGTTCCTGTGTTTTGACTGGGAGCAGTGTTTAGGCGCATCTGGGACACCGCAAGCAATCACCAGCATTCTAGTTAAACAAGGCATTAATGACGCCATTCGACTAAGTTATTTGTATCAACTTAGAGATGAATGTATTCAAGCAGGTCACTTAGGAGCCCTTGAGATAGATGGTTTAGTGCCTGCTCGGCAAGCTATATTTCCAAGCGGGCTAGCCATTCTTATTGCTTTGTTCGAAAGCTTAAGCATTAACAACATGCAAATATCTGGCGGCGCGTTACGAGAGGGGATCTTGTATGGTATGTTGGAAAATTATCAAAAAAGCGATAGGCGCCAACAAGGCATAAATCAGTTAATTTCTCGTTTTCATATCGACCCGCAACAAAGCAAGAATGCCAAAAAGCTTTCGTCAAGGTTGTGCCAACAAATGTGCAAGCTCACTCAGTATTGCGACCTTGATACGGAAGTAGTGACAACGGCAGCTGCTGCACTTCACGAAATTGGCTTGCATATTGGCTTTAAAGCCTATCATGAGCATGGGGCATACATACTCTCTCATGTTGAGCTCACTGGATATACGTCGTTACAACAGATGATGATTACCGATCTTGTAAGAATGCATAGGCTCGATATCGATTTGTCTGTGTTGAAAAACTATAAGCCTTCCCTTCAAACGATGTTGGTAAACGCAATGCGAATTCTGCGTATCACCATCATACTCATCAACCGCAGGAAAGGTGATGCGATACCCGCTGTGGACTTAAGTATTGAAGATGACGAATGGCAGTTGAATTTTAGCGTGGATTTAAAACGTCTACATCCCCTCATTTACACCGAACTCACTCACGAATGCTGGCTACAACACAAAGCTGGCTGGCGCCTCTCCATAAACTAATAATGGTCAAACTCCGTCGATAAATTTCCATAGAAATATAGCGGTTAGCTTTCTTTAAAACTCAGGCAAAAAAAATAGCGAGCCGAAGCTCGCTATTTGTATTTCTAAGAAAGGCTTAGAACTTGTGGTTTACTCGGATAGAGAAACGACGACCTAGTTGCTCGTCTACACCAAAGTGACCAACAGCGTCTGCAATACGGCTAGCTTCGTCTGGCTTTCTGTCCAATACGTTCAAGATGTTCGCTTGAATAGTAGTGTTTTCAGCCAAAATGTAGCTAATGCTTAGGTCGTGAATGAAACGTGCATCTGTCTCATTAGTTAGACCGTCTGCTGTATATACAGTTACGTCAGTTCCATCATCTAGCTGACCAGTGATAGTACTTGTCTCTGACTCAGCAGCATATAATGTCTGCTCAAGTGCATCGATAAGTACACTGCTCTGCCAACGCATACGCCAGTTAATACGCAAGTCGTTGTAGGTATAGTTAGTATCAACTGTACCAATCCAATCTGGATCTGCGAAGTCACCTACATCTTCTGTTACTTCAGATGCCGGAGTTGCCTGGAACTCGTTGGTGATGTTGTGTTGAGACTGAGATCTTATAGATAACTCACCCATGTAAGTATCACTGTTTCCACCAAGGAAGTTAAACGCGTCAGCGACATCAAATCCGTAGAATACGTTAAACGCTACAGATTCAAACGTTGATACCGCTACGTTTTCTGAACGGTTAGTTGCAGAGATAACTTGGTTATTTTCGTCACGAACAAAGCTGTCACACGCTGGCTCATTAGGGAACGCATTTGAGTCAAAGCAAGTAGCTGCCAACGTCTCAAAGTCAACTTCGTTAATCGAATCTGTAATTTCTAGGTTGTAGTAATCAACCGTTATTTGCAGGTTCTCAACAAAGCTAGGCGTAAAGATGAAACCAGCTGAGTAAGCTTCACTTAACTCAGGATTCAATCCAGGGTTACCAAGTACTGTACCACCAGGGATCGTACCATCTTGGATATTCGATACGAATGTACTTGTATCAATACCGATAGATTCACAGTTTTGACGACGTACTGATGGGTTTGGACCTTGGTCAACAGAGCGTGCATCACAAGGGTCATCACCTAAAATAAAGGTTTGTACCGCTGGAAGGAACAGCTCGTTGATCGACGGATTTCTAAAAGCAGTTGCATATGTTGCGCGAACTGCGAAATCGTCAACCACATCCCACTTTAAGCTTGCTGAATATACATCTTCGTCAGTTGTACGGTCAGAGAAACCACGCGGAGCATCTGTATTAAACTCTTGGTTTCTGTACGCACCACTTAATTCGAAAGATTGCACTAGCGGGATGTCCATATCTTGAGATACTAACGGAGCAACAAACTCGAAGTAGTATTCAGACGTATCAAATCCACCAGAAATTGGTTGAGAAATAGTTGAACGAGTAATTGGTACGCGCTGACCAACACCTGGAGTGTATGTAGACGCTTCGATACGTGACTCATAGCCAACTAAAACATCTAATGGACCAGCAGGTAAGTCAACCAAAGTAGTACCAAGGTTAAACGTGTATACAACTTGTCGGTTACTTGAAGAGTCGATTTGCTGACCACCAGTAATAAACTCTAGTGCCTCTGGAGTCGCAGTTCTACCGAATAAATTTAACGGTACACAACCATCCAAGAACGGTAAGTCTTCATCTACAAGACCAGACCCTCTTGCTCTGTCATTGAAGCCAGAAAGTGTTCCTGCAGCTAAATCAGCGTAAGCACCACAAATAATATCACCGCGGTCAAACGTGCCAGTGAACTCTGAGTTAGCACCTTGAAGGGCAGCAAGCGCTGCATCTAGGTCAGCTAAGTCATCTGTAGCATCGTCTGGGTCACCAATACGAATTTGCTCTAGCAATGTATCATCGACTAGACGAGCATCAACAGCGTTTAAGAAACGACCATCAACAATACCTGTGGTTCTTACCTCAACGTCTGATTTACCAACCACAACAGCAGCATCCCAGTTCCACTCTCTGTCGGCAAGCTCAAAAAAGCCTTCAATAATGTTTGACACACGCCAAGTGTGCGTTTCGTTCGAGTTAGCACCTAAACCAACAATATCGTTATTAAAACGCATGATAGAGAACGTATCACCAGTCAGGCCAGCGTTCAACAATGTGTCGCGTGCTTGTTGTGACAAGAACGGGTTATTGATGTTTTGTGAAATACCAGCAGATGTACCACCAAAGAATGCAGTTTGGAAGCCACCTTGGTTTACTAGCTCACTACCTTCTGTGTTTGCATATAACAAGTCTTGCTTGAAGGTAATGTCGTCAGTAATGTCAAATGAGAAAGCTGAGAACGTGTTGAAACGTGTAACAGGTGAACGGATTTGGTTAACACTGTCGAAGAAATCATCACTACACGTACCCGCGCCTTGTGTAATTAGGTTTCTAACTACCGCTTGACCAGGCTGACACGTTTGTATATCACCATTTTCTGTAAACTCGTAGAAATTTCCGTCAGGGAAACGACCTAAACCACGGTCTGGTAAGAAACCACCACCTGGGGTTACTGCTCCATATTCGGTAAATAGCTGTAGCTGAAGATCTGGGTAAGATAGTTGGACAGAAGTACGGTCACCAGCATCAATTACGCCATCGCCATTTGTGTCATCTGGACGACCGTCGCCGTTTAGATCAACATAGCGGCCTAGTGCGTTATCAAGGTCGTTACTGCCTTCACACAAGAAGCGTTGTTCACACTGAAGAAGACCTGCATCATCAGTATATTCTAAACCGAATACAATGTTTCCTCGTCCGTCTGCAAAGTTACCACCGCCAAGTGTACTAACTTGGAAGCTTCTCGCATTAGTATTATCGTTATCACCGTACTGAGCAGTGATTTCAAATCCTTCGTAATCATCTTTAAGGATGATGTTTACAGTACCCGCGATAGCATCCGCGCCGTATATTGCAGCACCAGTAAGTGGCACAATTTCTATACGCTCAACAAGTGCAGCAGGGATAGTGTTCAAATCAACTTGGCTACCACCTAAGGCAGCAGAAGTACCTGTAACCAAACGACGACCGTTAACTAGCGTTAACGTACGTTGGGTACCAAGGTCGAATAAGTTAACGTTGTTCTGGCCAGCAGTAAAACCGTTCTGGCCGCCGAGTGGCGTTTGGTTGCCACCAAATAGTGGTGACTGCACAAGCAAGTCGGCAACGTTGGTAAAGCCGCGAACGTTTAATTCGTCAGCGTCAAAAGTAAAGACAGGTGAATTTTCGCTAAGCTCTGAACGACCGATACGAGAACCTGTTACTTTGATTTTTTCAACGGATTCTGTGTCTGCTGTGTCGGTGCTATTGTCTTGTGCCATAGCGGGTGCTGCAATTAAAGCAGCACCAGTTAGCATAGACCCGATCAGCAACTGCTCGATCGACTTCGCTATTTTTGATTTTTTCATTGAGTTTCTCCGATCCTGGTTATTGTTCCAGGTTTATGTTTCCCATTAATGTTACCGTCCAAAGTGTTGTATCTTTCGTGTACACTGTACTCTTCGGCAGTTATCCGACCTTAGCAGAAAATAATAAAGTGTAAAAGGGTTGTAACATTTTATTTCTATCGCTTTTTTAGAATATGAGTGACTAAAGTCTAAGTTTTCCGTGTTTCTTTGGTTTGAGGAGGAAGGTTTAGTTTACAGTGGCCAAAAAAGGATGAAAAACGGGGTATTTTGAATGTATAAAATCAGACAGTAAATCGTGGCTTTTTAACTCATTGAGTTTAAAGCCACCATTGTTCATATCACTTAAGGGTAAGCTCAGGCGCTAATTTTCTACACGCTTTACTCGAAAGCTTCGGTTAACGCTAGCCTTTCGCAAAAAGTAAGAGCCTAATGCCCTCTCGCGTATGACTATTTTGTCGCCGACGCGAGGCAAGCCAACGGATGTACTCTCGGCTAATTCCCAAATTTGACCATTTTCTAATATAAATCGTGTGCGCCTAGCGGTGCGTTCCTCTATCTCTTTAATTGTTGAATTTAACTCACCGTCAACCAAGAATGTTTTGTCTTCTGTAGGTTCATCAAGACCAAATGAGTCAACTTGCTCTTGCTCAGCATCATTTGAGGCAACGGTAACCGGTGGGGCAACTGGCGCGCTAGGAGCAGTGCTTGTTTGGTTTTGTATATTCTGGGTTTGACCTGCAAGTTCAGAAATGGTTTGATTCGCGCCGTCTAAGCGATTAATCGATTTCGCAATTTCATCAAAACACACTAAACGTTTAAGTGCATTTTCTTCCTTTGAACAGTTGCCAATCGCATCCGCGACGGTCTGTGCATTAACATGTTGTGCCGCGCTGGCAAACATCACTGCACTGTAAAATAAGGCCTTCATATATTGGCTTTTCACTTTTTACTACTCCCCTACCCTTATCATGAGTATTGTTGTGGGCGAGACATCGCCAATCGATAGAATAAACAGTATTGACAGCATCTGCAATGCGAACGCATCTTCACAGCGTCACGCAGCCAAGGCTTTGCATGGGTCTCACTTTTTTAACAAACGAAATGAGCGGCGCCAACACCAAAGTGCCAATATCGCTAGCAGTGTGCTATACCCAACATGATGGCCGAGCATATGAGCTGCCAATGCACCCACTGAAAATGCGATAGCCAAATGCCCGGTAATGCGCGACTTCTGAAGCTTAGCCGCATGCTCCATCGCCTCTTTATGTTGTTGTTGCATTTGTAGTGGGAGCTGGCGCATTTGGCGCATCGTGTCAAACAACAAGTCTGGCATTTCTGGGAGCTTTTCACTCCAAAAAGGCAAGTTTTCTTTGATTTGATTGTACATCGCCTTTGGACCGATTTGATCTTTCATCCAGTTTTCTAAAAACGGTTTGGCAGTCTTCCACAAATCTAGCTGTGGGTACAACTGGCGACCAAGACCTTCTATATATAGCAAGGTCTTTTGCAGCAACACCAGTTGTGGCTGTACTTCCATATCAAATCGTCGAGCAGTTGCAAACAGTTGCATCAACACATTCCCAAAAGAGATCTCAGCCAAGGGCTTTTGAAAAATGGGCTCACATACGGTGCGTATACCCATTTCAAAATCATCGATATTGATATCAGCAGGCACCCATCCGGAATCCACATGCAACTGGGCAACTTTACGATAGTCGCGATTAAAGAACGCAATGAAATTTTCAGCTAAATAACGTTTATCTTCTTTGTTTAAGGTACCCACAATGCCAAAGTCGATACCGATATACTTTGGATCTTCAGGATGTTCTCTAGACACAAATATGTTACCGGGGTGCATGTCAGCATGGAAAAAGCTGTCTCGGAACACTTGCGTGAAGAAAAGCTCAACGCCGCGCTCCGCAAGCAATTTAAAATTGGTGTTTTGAGCAGCTAGCGCCTCAACATCCGAGACTGGAATTCCATATATGCGTTCGAGCACAATGACTTGTTTGGTACAGTACTCGCTGTAAAAATGGGGCACGTATAGCGCTTTAGAATTCTCAAAATTCCGTCTAATTTGAATCCCGTTTGCGGCTTCTCTGAGCAAGTCTAGCTCATCCAAGATAGTACGGCGGTACTCTCTGACCACCTCTACCGGACGCAAGCGCTTGCCATCTGGTATCCAGCGCTGCACGACCTTGGCGACAGATGACAATATATCTACGTCGTCTTCTATTGTTTGCTTGATATTAGGGCGTAATACTTTGATGACAACTTCTTGGTCTTCCTCGCGCAGCCGAGCAGTATGCACTTGCGCAACAGATGCTGAGGCTAGAGGCTGTGGATCAAATTCATCGAATATTTCATCAAGGCTCTCTATGCCTAATGCGACCTTGATAATTTCTTGTGCTTGCTCTGAATCAAAGGGTGGCACTTTATCCTGCAAGACCTTTAATTCGCTGGCAATCTCGGGAGAAAGCAAATCTCGACGCGTAGATAACATCTGACCAAATTTAATATACACCGGGCCAAGCTTTTCTAATGCTAAACGTAATCTGCGGCCAGCACTCTCGCCTTTGTGCTTATTGGGCAACCAAAACGCGGTCTTGCGCCACCATCTGAAATACCAGGGTCGAAAGCGCTTAGGGATAAGTTCATCAAGACCATGCTCTAATAGCACGCTACCAATACGATAAATACGACGAAGCTTCATTTAGCATTCCTGCGTTCAATTATCATGTTTATCCTTGCTTCAAGCCGCTCAGTGTCGGTTTTCAATTGACGTACTTCGTCTACAAAGTTAGCCACCATTATTGGCCGCACCGCAATAGGCTTTTCTTCTAATGCTGCGTCTTTTAGCATATTCATAAGCAGTTCGTGCTGTTGCTTAGCATGCGCCTTCAAAAGCTTACTCTGCTTGATGAGGGTATAGGCACCAGCATCGCCAATATAAGCCGACAATGTTTCTTCAAAATCAAACTCAATATCGCTAAGAAGCTGAGAGAAT
The DNA here is from genome assembly GCF_018595715.1 of Glaciecola sp. XM2. Lineage (GTDB taxonomy): Bacteria > Pseudomonadota > Gammaproteobacteria > Enterobacterales > Alteromonadaceae > Glaciecola. The sequence goes on along the minus strand of NZ_JAHEOJ010000027.1, from coordinate 63,828 downwards.
TTTTGCACGACGGCAAGATCACCATAGAAATCCAGCTTGTTTTGCTTGATCAGTTTGGTCAATTGACTGGTTTTTTTAAGCTCTGGCAAAGCAAACAATGACACGCTGATAAACGCTTCGTCGTCTGCAAGCGCATCTAGTGCATCTTCATCATATGCAGGTAAACTTAACACGTCGACGCGTTGCCCCGAGAATTGAAACGCTAACGTGAGGTCAAACTCCTGCAAAAACACAATACAGCGCTTTGCGTCTAATGGTGCCAAAAGCTCAGCGGCGTTTAATGAAATCTCTAACGCTTGGTTAATAGCGGTTTCGATTAAGCCTGTGAGCGCTTGATAAGCAGGCATTTAAAATTTAAATCCTCTGTGTAGCGCCACAATGCCACCTGTCAAATTATGGTAGCTAGTTTGTTCAAAACCTACGTCTTTCATCATCTGTTCCAGTGTTTCTTGGTCAGGATGCATACGAATAGATTCTGCCAAATAGCGATAGCTGTCCGCATCATTTGCCACTAACTGGCCCATCTTGGGTAACACGTGAAAAGAGTAGGTATCGTAGACTTTACTCAACGCTTCGCTTGTAGGTTTTGAAAACTCCAACACCAACAAACGACCACCTGGCTTGAGCACTCTGAACATAGATGCAAGGGCAGCCGACTTGTCGGTGACATTGCGCAAACCAAAGGCAATGGTAATTAAATCAAAATGATTATCTGGGAAGGGTAAATTCTCTGCATTCGCTTGTACATAATCGATGTTGCCGACAATGCCCATATTCGTGAGCTTTTCTTTACCCACCATGAGCATGGAGTGGTTGATGTCGGCCAGCACTACTTGACCGGTTTTACCCACAATGCGGCTAAATTTTGCGGCCAAATCACCGGTGCCGCCGGCGAGATCCAATACACGTTGCCCAGCCTTTACGCCGCTGCAATCGATGGTATAGCGCTTCCATAAACGATGAATACCCAGCGACATCAAGTCGTTCATCACGTCGTATTTTGCGGCAACAGAGTGAAAAACATCTGCCACCATCGCGACTTTTTCAGATTTATCGACCTGCGTAAACCCAAAGTCTGTTTTTTCTTGCTCAGATGTTGGCTCTGCGCTGCGTGCGCTATCGGTACTCATAAGAAAATAACTCATTGATTTGATGCTGTTTAGTGTAGCCTAATTACAAGGCATATTAAACGTTAGCGAACATTAATTAACGGCTTACGCGTAAATCCTATTGAGAAGTGAGCCGCAGCGCACAGGCATGCCTGTGCTTATTTGGGAAAAGCATTCATTTTTACACAATACTTGATTAGCTTACCTGCAAACCGACGTAGTTATCACCAGAGCTATAAGCAAGAATTTGGGATATTTCGGTTAAAGAGCGGCCGCTTTGTTTGCGCCAAGTATTAAAAGCATCTTGAATTGCGCGCAAGCTGCGTTTAGACCGGCATGAACCTGAAATGATTTTATACTGCGTGAAGTAAGCCTCAATATCTCGTGATAATAAAAACGTATCGACTCCCAAAAACCTCAGTGCGTAAGGCCCAGTGTTGCCACCTAGACGGGTGCCGCGCTGCTTTAGCTCATCCCATAAACCGACGACATTTTGTGGGTCCCAATTAGCAACGAACGCGGCAAATGAACCATGCTCGTTGGACACTTCTTTGATCATCAGCGCGTTTTCTCGAATCGTACGGACTTTCGATAAATTACGAATAATTTTAGGGTCGGTGGCTTTTTTCTCAACCATCTCATCTGGCATCAACAATAATTTGTCGATATCAAACTGCCAAAACACGTCTTCAAAGTCGGGCCACTTTTGACGCACAACGCGCCATACAAAGCCAGATTGAAACACTTTTTTGGTGAACTCCGCCAAAAACCGATCGTCGGTAATTACGAGTAATTGTGTATGCGTTAAGGGTGTAGATAGTAGTGACTCCACCATTTCCACACTACCTTTACGCTCGACTGCTCTTTGATAAATGGCGTCAAAATGCTCCAAACCCATTACTTATGCAGCCTGTGCATCTGGGTTAATGCCGCTGTGACGCAAAAGCGCATCGATATTAGGCTCTCTGCCTCTAAACGCAACAAACAAGGCCATAGGCTCTTGAGAGCCGCCTTGCTCTAATACATTCTGTAAAAAGCTTTGCCCTACATGCGAATTAAAAATGCCCTCTTCTTCAAATCGGGAGAAGGCATCAGAAGATAGTACTTCGGCCCATTTATAACTGTAGTAGCCCGCTGCATACCCACCGGCAAAGATATGGCCGAAGCTATTTTGGAACCGATTGAATAAAGGTGGTTTAATCACCGATACTTCATCGCGCACCTCGTTTAACACCTTTTGCACATCTGCTTGGTCCGACGGCAAACGATGCAACTCAAAGTCGAACAAACTGAACTCTAGTTGACGCACCATTTGCATAGCAGATTGAAAGTTTCTGGCAGCTAGCATTTTATCGAGTAAATCTTGCGGTAAAGGCTCACCGGTCTCAAAGTGGCCTGAAATGAACGCTAGGGCTTGGGGCTCCCAGCACCAATTTTCTAAAAATTGACTGGGTAGTTCAACCGCATCCCACGGCACACCATTGATACCTGATACACCACCGACTGTGACTTTTGTGAGCATATGATGAATGCCGTGACCAAACTCATGGAACAGCGTTACCACCTCATCATGAGTAAACAGCGCAGGTTTATCACCTACCGGCGCATTAAAGTTACACGTTAAAAATGCCACAGGAGATTGCACTTCCCCGTTAAGGTTTGTGCGTTTTACACGACACTCATCCATCCACGCTCCGCCTCGCTTTTTCTCACGAGCATATAAGTCAAGGTAGAAGCTACCGCGAAGCTCACCCGCCTCATCACGAATTTCAAAAAAACGTACATCTTTGTGCCAGGTATCTACACCAGTAACTTCCACTATGTTTAAGGAATACAAACGCGTTACAACCTCAAACAATCCGCTCAATACCTTATCTTCAGGAAAATACGGGCGCAGTTGCTCGTCAGAGACCGCATATTTTTGCTGCTTGAGTTTTTCTGAATAATAACTGTAGTCCCACGCCTCAAGCGTCGATACACCATACTCTTGAAGGGCAAACGCTCTTAACTCTTCCACATCTTGCTGTGCTTGAGGCTTAGAACGCTTAGCTAGGTCACGCAAGAACCCGGTGACTTGCTCGGGGCTCTCGGCCATTTTTGTGGCAAGTGAATATTGCGCATAGCTATCAAAGCCTAAAAGCTGCGCCATTTCATAACGCAGTTGGAGTGTCTTTTTAATATTGTCGGTGTTATCAAACTTACCCTCGGTGCTATCGAGCTCTGATGCTCGAGTGCTGTAGGCGCGATACATTTCTTCGCGTAGCTTGCGATCATCTGCATACATAGCGATGGGAAGGTAACTAGGAATATCGAGCGTAAATAAATACCCTTCCAAAGATTTTTGCTCTGCTGCTTGGCGTGCCGCTGCTTTTGCCGAATCTGGCAAACCCGACAATTGTGCTTCATCGGTAACGTGCTTGGTAAAATCGAGTGTTGCATCCATTACGTTGTTCGAAAATTGCGAAGACAAGTCAGATAGCTCACTTCTAATCGCCGCAAACCTCGTCTTTTTTTCCTGAGGCAATGCCACGCCCGACAGGGTAAAGTCTCTCACGGCATTATCTACTACCTTCTTTTGCGCCATCGACAAGGCATCATACGCTGGGCTTTTTTGCAAAGCTTGATATAAAGCGCAAAGCTTTTCATGCTGACCTAGGTAAGTGCTATATTCAGACAATAAAGGCAAACATGCATCGTGAGCCGCGCGCAAATCGTCGTTGCTGACGACAGAGTTCATATGTCCGATAGGCGACCAAAGCTGGCTAAGCTCATCGTCTGCTTGCTCAAGCTTAGACACTAAGTTTTCGTAACTGATTTCCCCATCGCTCACTGCTTGTTCAACTGTGTCTTTACATTTAGCAATCGCCGTTTGCACCGATTCAACAATGCTATTTGTGGATATTTGGCTAAACTGTGGGAGGTTGGCTAAATCAACCATAGAGGCTTGAGCAGAAATGCTGTTTATCATAAAGAAACCTTATTGCATGAAGCGTGAAATAACAAAGCGCACTAACAGGCGAAATCGTTGTAGAATATTGTTACGGTAATAGGTGGGGTGAAGATTAATAAAACACAAGGCTAAAATAACTATTTTACCCGAATGCGTATGTGTGCTTTTACCCACAACGTGCAATATTATGAAATATTACCCCAAACTCTCGGTCTTATTGGCATAGCCCAAAGAAATTTAGATTAACTACATAAAACGGAAACTCATGACAACTTCAAACAACCACTTTGACTACATATGTATTGGCGGCGGCAGCGGCGGTATTGCATCGGCAAATAGAGCCTCACGCTACGGTAAAAAAGTCGCAATTATTGAGGCGAAGGCTATCGGTGGAACCTGCGTCAATGTTGGTTGCGTACCTAAAAAAGCAATGTGGTTTGGCGCACAAGTTGCCGAAGCGATTCACAAGTATGCGCCCGACTATGGTTTTGATGTCAACGTAAAGCAATTCGATTGGAAGACTTTGGTGAAAAGTCGTGATGCCTACATTGACCGCATCCACCAATCTTATGATCGCGTATTGGGCAACAACAATGTCACCCTCATCAACGGGTTTGCTAAATTTATCGACAACAACACGCTTGATGTAGATGGCGTAACCTATACCGCCGACCATATCACCATTGCCGTTGGCGGCCGCCCCATTAAGCCGCCCGTACCTGGCGCAGAGTTAGGTATCGATTCAGATGGCTTCTTTGCACTTAATGAACAACCTAAACGAGTTGTCGTGGTTGGTGCCGGCTACATTGCTGTTGAACTTGCTGGCGTATTGCATTCGTTAGGCACCGAAACGCACTTGCTCGTTAGACGCGAAAAACCACTGCGCGCGTTTGACGATATGCTTAGCGATACACTCGTTGAAATGATGGAAGAGGATGGACCTAAGCTGCATCCATTTACCGAAGTAGAAAGCATCACTAAATTAGCGGATGGTAGTTTAGATATTCAACTCAATGGCGAGCGCAAACTAGAAGCTGACGTGCTCATTTGGGCTATTGGACGTCAACCAGCAAACGATAAAATTGCGCTAGAAAATACTGATGTTGAGGTAGATGAGCGCGGATATATCAAAGTGGACGAGTTTCAAAATACGAAAGCAAAGCACATATATGCGGTGGGCGATAACATTGGAAAAGTAGAACTCACCCCGGTGGCCGTAAAAGCCGGCAGACTGCTCTCAGAACGCCTCTTTAACGGTATGCATAATGCCAAAATGGACTACACCAATATTCCTACGGTGGTATTCAGTCACCCAGCCATCGGCACTATGGGTCTTAGTGAAAAAGAGGCTGTTGAAGCATATGGACAAGATAACATAAAAGTCTACAACTCAAGCTTTGCCGCGATGTACACCGCAGTTACGCAACATCGCCAAGCGACGAAAATGAAGCTAGTGTGCGCGGGGCCTGAAGAAACCGTAGTAGGATTACACGGCATTGGTTTTGGTATGGATGAAATCTTACAGGGCTTTGGAGTTGCCATGAAAATGGGCGCAACAAAAGCTGACTTTGATAGCTGCGTTGCAATACACCCAACATCTGGTGAGGAATTTGTCACTATGTAGGGCAGCCCCTAACATGCAAAAGCCCCGCGTTTCGGCGGGGCTTTAAAATATGACGTTTAGCCTTAAAACTGCTACTAAAATGCGTACTGTAAATTTGCGATCATGTCGGCAGATTTTGCTTTAAACTGCGCACTTGCAATGACTTTTTCAATACCCGCAATGCCGGTGTCTTTTAATTGTTGTGATAGTTGAAATAACTCTGGGCGATGCACACGCTCATAGTCGAGACTAGGTGCTTTAAGATAATCTGCATCGTTTTCCAGCACAACAAACTCTGCCATTCTACTCACCGCATAACAAAATATGATATCGCGCTTTTCTTCAATCGTGATATCGATGCCTTCCCAATCGTTTGTCATGCACTGATAGCCTAAACCAATGCCTACGTGTATCTCACTAGGCAGCTGCAAATGCTGCGCGAACACGCCCCCCATTGCTGCAGCATTGGTATTTAGCATAGCTTGCATAGCGCGCACACGTTTGTAAAAGGTCATGGTGGGCAAATATAAGTTGGCGACCTGCGGCTCTTTTGAAAGCATCGCGATATCCCCTAGATAGCCTAACAAACAACGCGTAGACAAGGCCGAAGGGTTTTCTAAATCCGCTTCTCTGGCAATCAATAGCGCCAGTGAGCTTGCAATAAAGCTGGTTTTCCAGATTTTGTCGTAGGCGTCTTGTTGAGACTGGCTTGAAAATTCAAAGCTTTGCGAGATGGCAAATTGAGTCGCGAGGTTTTTAACCTGGGCTATACCAAGGTAAATAACCGCATGGTTTATGTCTGTAATGGGCTTGCGCAAACCAAAGAAAGGCGAGTTGGCCATGTTTAACACTTTGGCAACTAATTCTGGATCACCCTTAATAATATTGATCAGCTCTTGGGCATCGGTAATGCTCCGACTAAGGGACATAAGCAGGGGGTGAGGCTTTCTTAAGCTCTGAAATTCAGTTTGTGCTTTTACGGTCTGTTGATAGCTTGCATATGAGGTAAGCGCAATTTCCATAAAATCTTCAGGCGGTGCCGGCGCTGGCTCAGCCTTAACGCTTTCAGGAGTCTTTTTAGAAACAGCATCCACTATTTTATTAGTAGGTTGTATATTCGAATAAATACTACCCTGACGTTTTTTACGCACTTTTAATAATGTATTCGAATAGTCCTTATTTTGGCTTGAGGCTCTCAGACGCCATACCAATAGCACCACTACTAAAATGATGACAACAGGAATAAGTATAATATTTATGTCCATTCGCGATTCTTAGGTTGTGTGTTAAAACATCAAGCAGACTTATATCACACGCAATATTACACGAAGGTATGTGTTTTTATACTGAGGGTGAATAAGTGCCGCACACGACAATTACTAAGGAGGTTATCGGCGGATTTGGATATTTCTATATCATATTTAATGCGCCATCCGAAGAACCTGCCAAGTCGGCAATTCTCATTCGGTGACACTGTTCCATATGATGGATAACAAGGCTATCTTCCGGGTCGATCATAAGCGCACCATGGAAGCACTTCATGGCACTCTTCCAGTCTTTATTCTTACGATATTCAACACCTTGCTGAATCATAGAGCCCGTTTTATAACGAGACAATTGGATGTCTTTGGGAAGGTGGTTTAGTATTTCATACACTTCGATAGGCTCTTTGCGCCCTTTAACGCGCACAAAGTCTACAAATCGATATGCAATTTCTGTTTTTGAGTCAATGGTTAATTGATCAAGTAGTTGACTACTTACAATGATATCTGCGTCATATTTTGGCGCCAACGACTCGAGGCGATATGAAATGTTCACGCTGTCGCCAATCACCGTGGTATCCATACGATCATCACAACCCACGGTGCCAATAATAACAGGGCCAAAGTGCACGCCCACACCAATTTCTACCGGCGGGTAGTCCACACTCTCTCGCTGCTGATTGTACATCGCAAGGGCAGCGTGCAAGTCTATGGCTGCGCGAATGGAATCTAAGGCTTTGTTTGAGTTGTTGCCACCTGGATGGTCGAACAAGGCCATGATGGCATCACCAATAAATTTATCAATAAAACCATTATTTTGATGAATTGCATCGTTCATTCGCAAGAAATAAGAATTCAAAAACTTCATTAACTCATGGGGCTGCATACGCTCTGAAAGGCCGGTAAACCCGCGAATATCACAAAATAAAATAGCCACTTCATCTGCGGCGGCTTTACCTAGCTCGATGGTGCTGGCGTCTTGCCCTTTAATATGATCAACAAACTGCTTGGGAACAAACTTTTGAAATGTCTTAATGAGGCGTTGAGCTTCATCCGCTTTGTCTACAAAGCGTCTGTCTTCAACTTTACGTCGGTCTTCTGCTTGCTCGTCTGTTTGCTCATCAGAGGATTCACTGTGTAGCTGCGGCAGATTACCCAGCATGTTTCGCGTGAGCATCTTCAAACGGTGGCGCAAGCGCACAATAACATAGGTCATCACCCCGAGAACAAGGGTCAATAAGATAATTACAACAATGGTGAGATGAACTAAGGACATGTAGGTTGTTTTTTAATCCACTTAAAATCTATGAGCCTTTGTGAGCATTATTAGCTTACAAAGGCTCTCCTTATTCATAGATTAATTTAATATGTCACGACCTACAATCAAAACTATTGATTTATTTCTACTTTCTAGAAATTAGCTCGTACACCTAGCATTACTGAACGCCCTGGTAGTGGTGCTAGGTCTTTCAAGTAAGAGGTATGCACGCGCGCTTCTTCGTCGGTTAGATTGCGACCGCGAGCAAACACTTCAATGTCATATCCTTTAATGCTAGTAAAGTATGAGATATTCGCGTCTACCATAGTGTAACCGTCGGTAGATGTTTCAAAGTCTCCTACGTCATCTTGGTCAAATACGTGCATTACTTGCGCATCGATGAACCAGTTTGCGAGTTCATATTCAGCACCAAATGTCAGTCTTGCAGGCGGTGTGCGCGGGAGATCGTTTGAGCCTGAGGCAGTGTCGACCTTAGTACGAATGATATCTCCTTGGGTAAGGAACTTAAGTGCATCAGTCGCTTGCCAATTTACCTGAAATTCTGCGCCGTAGAGCGTAGCGTCAGATGCTATAAACGTGACAACCGGAAGTTCGTCTGAGTGACCCTCTTCATGATCATGCTCATCCACACCGGCGTGCATCTCATCCATATGTTCTTCTTCATGCTCATGTTCTTCGTCATGCGCATGCTCAAACTCCGCAAATAGACCCGTCTCAGCTCCATAATAATAGTTATCGATTTGGTTGTAGAACACGTTAACCACAAAGCCGACATCGCCTGCAAATTTACGCAAACTAATATCGAAGTTGTTAGACGTTTCTAAATCAAAGTCTGCGTTACCTACTTCAAACTCTTCACCATCAAGTTGATACAGCGCGCCAATTTCATACGTTTGCGTACCAATATGCGGCCCGAAGCTAAATAGCTCAGCGGCAGAAGGCGCACGCTGCGCATAAATGTATGATAAGCCAAGATTATAGCCATCAGCAAAGTCCCAAACTGCACCAGCAGAAAGGCTTACGGGAGTAAAATCAAGGGATACCGACTCCATGCCACCGTGTTCATGGTCATGCTCTTCGTGTGCGTGGTCATCGTGCATCATATCGTCGTCATGTGCTTCATCATGCTCATGCACTTCTAGCTCAGGTTCGAAAATAGCGGGAACGTCAATCTCAACTCGTTCTACGCGCGCTCCAAGTTGTACTAGCACATCACCAAAGTGCTTCTCTTCAATCAAACCCAAACCAAACATACGAGTATCAGACGCTGGAGTAAACGCTTCTTCACCCACTGCAGCAAAATCGCTTAATTTAGTATGGAAGCTGAGTCCACCTCTCCACCCATTTAAAGGCTGGTGAATAAGCTCCATGCGAGTTTCAAAGGTGTTATTGGTAAAGCGTGTGCCAGGCTCACCGTTTTCGATTTCTACATGCACATAGTCGGTGTACGCCACACCAAAATTAAGTGCGCTTATTACGTCTGTATCAAACTGAAGTGCGCCACTTAACTGATAACGATTTTGGTTAAGATCAGCAACAACCTCTTCACCAGCTTCTTCATCATGATCGTGACCTTCTTCTTCGTGCTCTTCTTCATGTTCATCTTCGTGTGCATGGCCTGGGATACCATATAACGACGACAAATGTTCTACCGAGAAGCCAATATGACCTTGGTCAAACACATAACTCGAACCGAGCGTGAAGCCTTGATTGCGATATTGAGAACTTTCTACAACGCCCTCACTGCCCATTTCATGTTCTTCGTCATGCCCGTGTTCATCGTCGTGTCCATGCTCATCGCTATGCGCTTCTTCACTTTCTGCAAAGCCAGGAATGCGATAATCATCTGCATCACGGTAGAATCCTTGGAAATTGAATGCGAAATCACCCACGCCGCCTTTCACAAAACCTGAGACTGCCTCTTCAGCATTCACGCTGTTACGAGTAAGCGCAAGCTCACCTTCAGAGTTAGTATTATCTGGCACACGTTGGTCTACGATATTGACCACGCCGCCGATTGCTCCGCTGCCATAAAACAGCGTAGCTGGGCCACGTAACACTTCAATCTGTTGTGCAGACGATGTTTCGGTTGCGACCAAGTGATCAGGGCCTATTCTTGACGCGTCAGATGAATCAAGACCGTTCTGAGTGATGAGCACTCTAGGCCCATCTAAACCACGAATAATTGGCGTACTTACCACACCGCCGTGTGCACTGCTATGCACGCCCACTTCGTCGCGCAAAGTGTCACCAAGTGTTGCGGCTTGCTTACGATTAAGACGGTCGCCTGCAAGCACAGTTACCGGCGCAGCTGACTCAATGTTAGACGCATGAAATGCACTTGCGGTAACATCAAACACTTCAATGCTTGAGCTGGTAACTTTAATCGCAAGATCACTTACACCCGCTTCTGTGACATCTACCGATGTGCTTGAGTGAATAAACGAGGGGGATGCAACATGCAGTTCGACTGTGCCTAAGCGCACATTTTCAAATTGGAAACTACCATCGCTACCGATAGGAACACGTTTGTTTGTGCCCATAATCTGAACTTCACCAGAACTGACCGTGTTGCCCATTTGATCAACTACAGTGCCCGTAATGGTATTAGCAAGTAAAAGTGAGGGTGTGAGTAAAAGTAAGCTTGAGAGAGTCGTCCGTTTCATAGTTTCTTGTTATGTTATTACGTTAATTTGTGAACGTTATAATATAACAAAACATATCAGGATCAAGTTCTTTTTTTAACACTTCGGTCTTTGTTTCTTTATTCGGTAATAATAATCACCGCACTATAGGGACTGATCATCAAAGGAGCGTCAGTAACAAATGTTGTGACGTTCGCGGTATCACTCTGCCACAGCGTCACTTTCGTCGACGTCATGAAACCAAAGGGTAATGGCACCTCATGTATGTCAAATGAGAAGTTATACACAATATAGGCGGCTTCTCCAGCGCTTGTTTTTGTTCGAAACGCCAACAAGCGACGCTCATTATCCGCCTCATAGACGGTGCTTTTTTGAACAAACAAGTCTACATAACGTTCGCGAAGCTCAATAAGTGAGCTGTAAAGCCTTTTCCAGTTTTTGTCTTGTTGGGTCAACAATAGGTCCGGCGATGTCATCAGAACAGTGCCGGCGCTCGTAAATTGATGAGTTAAGTACATTGCCAAACGCTGCTTAAGGTTTTGTTGGCGCGCTTGTAGAGCCACTTTATCATGCTCGATTGTAAGCGCCTCAAACAATGCTGACGGTGATGGCTCAGGGGCGCCGAAGAAAGGGCTAGGCAACAGCCTACATGTTGTCACACAAACGTCTAAGTCTGTTGCTTGATTTACCCGTTCGCCATAAGCTTGCAAGTCAAAATTATTATTGGCATCCACAAAAAGCGTGATTGCATCATCGTGCCACAAGGTATCAATATTGACGGGCATCTGATCGCCTTTATCAACAACAACGCTCTGGCTGTTTGGCGTAAAGCGAACAAAGCTCGCATCATCCAAAAAGAGTAAGGTAGATACGTTCAAATTGCGTAATGCGTCAAGGTCGAGATTACCTTGCTGCTCAGCAGCGGCCTCTTCGCTTTTTAATTTTTTATAGTCTTGCTCGCTAAGCAAATACCATGGTGACGACATAAACTGCGTTTGTTTATTGCTATCAGAGCATGAAAAAAGCAAGAGCCCTATCATGATCAAGCCGGCTCTTGTAGCAATCAAACGCATCATATCAACTGTAGTTAAAGTTCTTTCTCTGCAAACTCCGCTAAGCGACTTCTTACTACGCCATCAAGGCTGATAGTGGCGCTACCAGAGAAGTTTTTAAAGCGCTCAACAATGTACGTTAAACCTGAGGTTAATGCATTTAAGTAATTGCTATCGATTTGAGAGAGGTTCCCCGCACATATTAGCTTGGTACCCTCGCCGCAGCGCGTGATGATGGTTTTAAGCTGTGACGCCGTGAGATTTTGTGACTCATCTAAAATCACAATGGCGTTTTGCAAGCTGCGCCCGCGCATAAAGTTGACCGATTTAAACTGAATGTTGGCCTTTTCCATAATGTAACTCAGGGAGCCTTTGGTGTTTTCATCATTCTTGTGAAGCACCTCCAGTGAATCAGTTATAGCTGCCAACCACGGTGCCATTTTTTCTTCTTCGGTACCGGGCAAAAAGCCGATAGACTCGGCTATTTCTGGCGTGCTACGGGTTACGATAATTTTATCGTACATGTTTTTTTCAACGACCATTTCTAAGGCTGCAGCAAGCGCTAATAGCGTTTTACCACTGCCCGCTGGGCCAGTAAGAAGCACAAGATCAATATGCGGATCTAGTAGAGTATGCAACGCCATCGCCTGACCAATATTTTTTGGCGTTATGCCCCAGGCACGTCTAGACATAAGTCGTTCATACCCCAAATCTAGAACGTCCACGGTGGTCTCATCGATGGCTTCTATCAAGCCGGCAAAGCTATGCGCCTCATCAATCAGAAACTCGTTAATGTATGGTTCTGGCACAATACTCTTGTCTACCTTATGCAGAGTGTCGCGCCCTTCTGTAACGCTTTCAACAGATTTTACACGGGACCAAAACTCACCTTTAAACTCGTGGTAACCCTTGGTTAAGTATTTAATATCGCTGATAAGTTGATCAGTACGATAATCCTGCACTCGGGCCATACCTGCGCCTTTGGCTTTCAAGCGCATATTGATATCTTTAGTCACCAATATCACCTCACGAGGCGCGAGGATCTTTTGTAAATGTAAGGCCGCATTGATGATTCGATTATCGTTTTCATTGCTGGTAAACACTTGCTGTGTTTCATTCATAGATAAGTCAGCAAAAATCGAGAGCGTACCGGTAGGTGCAGCCTCACCTGAACCAATGCCGCGCATGCTCACACCTTCTAACATTTGCTCTGGTGACGCATCGCGAAGTAAATCTTCCATTGCCCGAATTGACACTCGAGCATCGCGAGCGACATCCTTTTTGCTGTCTTTGATGTAATCAAGCTCTTCGAGCACCGTCATAGGCACCACCACGTTATGCTCTTTAAACGAAGTAAACGCTAATGGTTCGTGTAGCAATATGTTGGTATCGAGAACATATAGTTTTTGCGGTTCATCTTGAGTAGATGTTGAAGAAGAGGTTACGACAGGTTGGGATTCAGGCATCCATTACTCCGTTTAAAAAAACGCTAGACACAGCAGAGTACAAGCAAAGCCAAGACGGCTTTTACGCATCTGCCAAAGCACTACAATTAACAATAAACAAGTATGCTGGTTTTATCACGGTTTTTTTATGCTTTTTTCAAAGTTTCAGACACTAAGGCTGACATCTATGCTTTAGAGGATTACAATACGCGCCAAACTCCACACACATAAAAATAGTCTTTGAATGCCAAATAATAGTGAATTTGCGGTCGGACAACGATGGTTGAGTAACACCGAAGCAAGCCTCGGATTAGGGGTGGTGATGGCGGTCGATTTTCGTTCAGTCACCGTACTCTTTCCAGCAGTAAACGAAGAACGTAACTACGCAATTTCTCATAATGCCCTCACTCGCTTGCAATTGAGCGAGGGCGAAACCGCCCCGCATATCGACGGCTGGCAAATATGCATTGAAAGCGTGCAAGAACAAGACGGTTTGATCACCTATTGTGGGGTACGCGAAGATACCCAAGAGCCTGCGGATATTGTTGAAGTAGCGCTCGATCACAGCGTTAAATTAAATCAACCAGAAAAGCGCTTAGCACATGGCCAACTCGATCATCCAAAGTGGTTCGACTCAAGGCTTGCGTGCTGGCAACATCAGCACCAATTTTCAACCTCTGGTGCGGTGGGCCTTGTGGGTGCTCGCTTAGAGCTCATTCCGCATCAAATTCATATCGCCCACGAAGTCGGATCGCGTTTTGCGCCGCGGGTCTTGCTCGCTGATGAAGTCGGCCTAGGTAAAACGATTGAAGCGGCGCTTATTTTGCATCAACAAATACTCACAGGGCGCGCGCAGCGAGTGCTGATTTGTGTGCCTAGTAGCTTGGTTCATCAATGGCTGGTGGAAATGCTAAGGCGCGTCAACTTAAGCTTTTCGGTATTTGACGAAGAGCGCATAGAAGCGGTCAAAGAAAGTGGCGAAAATCCATTTGAACAAGAGCAGCGCGTGCTTTGTAGCGTCGATTTTATCAAGCAACCAGAAGTGCTTGCATATGCAACGCAATCCTCATGGGATATTTTAGTCGTCGATGAAGCGCATCACCTTCATTGGTCGCAAACCACTGTATCTGAGAGTTATCAAGCGGTTGAACAGTTAAGCAAAATCGCAAAAGGCGTATTGCTGCTTACCGCCACGCCTGACCAACTCGGCCACGAAAGCCATTTTGCTCGCCTGAGACTGCTTGACCCAGCTCGATTTCATAGTTACCCACAGTTTATTGAAGAAGAGGCACACTATAGCGAATTAGCGCAAGCGGTCACTCCCTTGATTGAAGACCATCCGCTTGACGAATCAGATATCACAGCCCTTGCTGAGCATGCCCCGAATCTAGCCTTAGATGAATTAGATCTGTCGCAACAAAGTGAACGCAGCAAACTATTGCGTGAGCTCATCGACCAGCATGGAACCGGGCGCTTGTTGTTTAGAAACCGACGGGCGGGTATCGAGGGTTTCCCCAAGCGGGTAGTAACACCTTATCCGATGCGCTTTCCGAAAGAATACGATTTAGCTTTAGCAATGGAAGATGACGTTAATCAAACGCTTCACCCTGAGCGAGCCACCATGCTTGATGAGACATGGCCTTCTTACGATCCGCGAGTCGCATGGTTGTGCCAATTTTTAGAGTCCCACAAGCAAAAAGTGTTATTGATTTGCGCCCATGCCAGCACGGCCTTGCAAATTGCTGAATATATGCGCGCAAAAACCAGCATTAGGCACACGGTGTTTCATGAAGGTATGAGTATTGTTGAGCGAGATAAGGCAGCGCACTTCTTTGCTACCGACGAGTTTGGCGCACAAATTATGCTGTGTTCAGAAATTGGCAGTGAAGGGCGCAACTTTCAGTTTAGTCACCACTTAGTGTTGTTTGATTTACCCATTAACCCTGATTTGTTAGAGCAGCGCATTGGGCGTCTTGACCGCATTGGTCAATCACAAGATGTGAATCTTCATGTGCCTTATTTCGAAGGCACCGCACAAGAGGTCCTTTATAACTGGTATCACTACGGATTAAGTGCGTTTACGCAAACCTGTCCGGTTGGCTCGCAAGTATGGCAGTCGCTCAAAGATGAACTTCATTCCGCCCTTGCCTCGCCTCATGACAAAGAGAATTGGCAAGACGTTGTGGAGCGCGCCAGTGACACCACCAAAGCACTTAAAGCTACTATCGAAGAAGGCCGAGATCGCTTACTTGAACTAAATGCATCTGGGGGCGACAAAATCGATGAAGTGATGGACAACATCGTAATGGCCGAAAACCCGGTTAAAATGCTCAACTTTATGACTAGGTTATTTGACGCCATTGGAGTCGTGCAGGAAGAAAAAGACGACCACACCTTCGTTATCCGCCACGGTGATTCGATGCTCTTTCCTTTACCGGGTTTGCCAGATGACGGTATGGAAATTACCTACAAACGTAGCGTAGCGACCAAGTTTGAACATGTTACCTACCTCAGCGGCGACAGTGAATTAGTCACACATTGCATCGATAGCGTGCTCACCGACGTTATCGGTAAAAGTAGCTTGTGTTTCATCAATAACCCCGAGCTACCTGTGGGCGCGTACTTTGTTGAGATCATTGCAGTACTTAATCCAAGCGCTGATGCCTCACTGCAGCTCTTTCAGTTTTTACCTCCAACACCTATTCGGATATGCGTTGATGCGAAAAACCAACTAAGTGATGACATCTTCGACCCGATTTATCCGGTTAAACCAAAAATGGCAAAGCAGCTGATTGGCGCGCTACAGGCACAAATTAGCGCAGGTATTGAAGCGGCTCTCGCGCATGCGGTGACTCAACTAGATGATATTAAGCACAATGCACTTGATAAGATGGCATCAACCCTTAGCGATGAAATAAACCGCTTGCAAGAGTTGCAGCGCGTTAACCCAAGTATTCGTGATGAAGAAATTGAATATCTAATGACTCAGCAACGCCAACTGCACGGAATTATTGATAAGGCAGAGCCATACTTAGACAGTGTTCGCATTGTTGTGAATAACCGACAATAACATTGCCGTGTATCGATAATTTTAATGGCTCTGATTCATTATAATCCGCCCACCGCACCTTATTTGCGTTTACTACACGCCGATGAAGACCTGCTGGTGCTCGACAAGCCGTCGGGCTTGCTGAGTGTGCCGGGCAAGGCGCCAGAGCACAAGGACTCTTTGCAGCTTCGGGTGCAGCGCGTATATCCGCAAGCAACGGTGGTACACCGCCTCGACATGGCAACGTCTGGCTTGATGTTATTTGCATTAAATAAAGCGAGCCACCGACATATTTCTAAGCAATTTGAGCTACGCCAAGTGCACAAAACGTATTTTGCGCGCGTATTTGGGCACTTAAACCATCGCAGTGGTGATGTTTCAGCACCGTTGATTTGCGATTGGCCAAATAGGCCTAAGCAAATGGTAGATGTAGAAAACGGTAAAAAGGCACATACCGAATATGAGGTGGTCGAAGAAGGGCTTTATTCTAGCTTGGTTAGATTACATCCATTGACTGGGCGCTCTCATCAGTTACGAGTGCACATGTTACATATCGGCCACCCGATTTTAGGAGACAAGCTATATGCCAAAGATA
This sequence comes from Glaciecola sp. XM2, assembly GCF_018595715.1. Lineage (GTDB taxonomy): Bacteria > Pseudomonadota > Gammaproteobacteria > Enterobacterales > Alteromonadaceae > Glaciecola. The sequence goes on along the minus strand of NZ_JAHEOJ010000027.1, from coordinate 46,839 downwards.
AGGCTTTAAGTGCGTCTCCACGTCTTTTATTACATGCACAGAGCATCGCATTTTGTCATCCAAGTACAGGGCATGAAGTTCGCTTTTATAGCCCGCATGATTTCCAACTCGAGCCATAACCTTTCATCCTCAAAGTAGCGTAAACAAAACCTGCTGAGTGCCGATAACCATATCTATACGATATAACCGGTGATTGGGTAATACTTGATGCACAGATATAACGCTTTTGCAGTATTGATAGTACTGACTTGCATAGCGACTGAGTTTGCATGGGCACAAGATGATCAAGTTGATCAAACGCCGGGCGAACAAACTCCTGACGCGCAACCGAGCGAACCTACGCCTATTAAGCTAGATTTTATAAGCGAGGATGTGCAATCACGCATGCTCGACGATGAATATCAATTGGTCGATGTAGAAATAGAATCAAAGGCCTATCAGTTTCCCATCTTTGTTGAGCGAGCCAAGCGCCCGATTAGCCTTGGTACGATTTTTCTCATTCCTGACGCCTCACAAAATGGTACACCATTGAATGCGTTGATGCCGTTAGCGCAAGAATTTGCGATGCAGGGTTGGAACAGTGTCATTATGCCCACTCCACAAGTTTTAATCGCAATTGCAGAAGTTGAGGCCAAACGCGCCAGCGAGCAAGCGAGTAAAGCGGCCACTGAGACAGAGCAAGCGCAAACCGATGCGCAGACGAACACGCTGGAGCCTCGCGAGGCTGAGCTTGTGCTGGTGCCGGCTAAGCAACAAGACAGTCTATTTGAACAAGCCTATCATCAAGCATTTTCAACCTACCTAACAATGTTTGTGCAAGCCACACAAAAGAAAGTCAGCTTTAGCGGATACAAAGTGCTATTTGCACAAGGAATAAGCGCGCAAATCATGCTTTCGGCGCTTGAACAAAGCACCGGGAATCTGCCCGACGCATTGATTATCAATAATATTTACCTACCCAATAACACCCTCAACAAAGACGTACCCGATCTTGTCGCAAGGTCTACGCTTCCAGTGCTAGACATTGTCAGCCCCGCCGACAACTATTGGTCAATGTACACAAGAGAGCAGCGGCAGGTGCAATCAGAGGTAAAAATCAAAGCCTTCTACCGTCAACGAGAAGTAAATGCATTGGCGTTTTCTCCCTCCATGCATAGTGATATTGCTACTGAAGCAAAAGGCTGGTTTCGCTATTTAGGCTGGTAATTCTTAGATGATCGTCATTCATGTAAAAAATATATCTCTGTTAATCATGTACTTAAAATTCATTGTTATCCCTACCGTGGCATATTTGTTCTAACGTCTATACTAAAGGTGAATAAAGTCGAAAAGGCGTGTTACTTGTTAGTTAGTGAATTTGTCAATGAAAAATCAAAACAGTTAGTCTTCTATTTGGAAGCCTACTGGGCGGATAATATCGCCTTTAAAGAGCTAGACGGATTCATATGGGATGTTCTCGAGGAATGGACGAACATTAAAAACGCAGAGCGACAAGTTTATAGTCACAGAGAGCGTATTTTTTGGCATGTTCTGTATCAGGTACAGTTTGTGGGCGGTCATAGTTTGCGTCATGAAGACAGTGTACGAAGTGAGCTACAGCTGTATACCCTTTATCTAAAAGAAGATACCCCTTGCACCCTCGACGTCGTTGGCATGCGACCTTAAATTATGGCTTAGCCATAATCACTTTATTGCGTCCACTTTCTTTGGCTTTATATAAGGCCTGATCAGCTGCTTCCAACCACACTAATGGTCTTGTGTATTTTGAATTGAATTCTGCGATGCCAACGCTGACCGTAAATTTCAGCTCCAAGCCCTCATGCTGAACCACATAGCGCTCGGACACTTTACGAATGCGTTCGCCTACAATATGGGCAGTTTCAGTGGTGGTATCTGGCAGCAAAATAGCAAACTCTTCTCCACCATAGCGCCCACAAATATCAGTCTCGCGCGTTGCCTTTTTAATTAACATGGCCAAAGACTGAATAACCTTGTCTCCAGCCTGATGCCCATATGTATCATTCACTGCTTTGAAATGGTCTATATCGAGCATTAACACCGAAATTGGCTTTTTGTTGCGGATCGTGAGTTTGAACTCGCGTTCAAATCGCTCTTGCCAATAACGACGATTATAAAGCCCGGTCAAACCATCAACTCGGCTAATCACCTGCAGTTGTTCGTTTAGCTTTTCTACTCTCGCTTTACTCATGGCCTGGTCGGTCATGTCATACACAAGAATGCAAATTTTATCTACGTCACCGCTGTCATCGGTTATTGGAAGAATGGTGATGTTCTGGTACATATTGTCAGAGCTTGAAGTGATGGGGCGGCTAGTACCAAACTTAAATAGGTATTGACGTTGCTCCCAAATCACAAACACTGGCGTATTCATTGAAAAAACTGGCTGACACTTATTTTCAAACCAAGGCTGGTCAATTTCTTTAAAAAAATCAAACAACGAATTGCCTAAGATATCTTTAGCCACTACGCCGCTGTGGTTTTCCATAAACTGGTTAAACTCTTCAACTTGAAAATCTTTGTTGACCACCACAATGCCAACCTCGATTGAACCAAGCAAGGCCTGTTGCCATTGTCCTTTATCCATCGCCGTCATTAATTCGCCCCCGCTTGACTGATAGACAAGGTCGCTTCAGTTTGTTGCTGACTTAAAATCAAGCGCGAAAATGCAGCGTCAATGTCACGGTCAGGAATGACCAAGAGCAATTCAAAATTAATATTTTCACTGGCCACTGAATAAGCAATTTCAATGACCAATACCTTTTCCCAGCGCGCAATATTGTTGTTAACGATGTCGTCTAAATCGCAATGGATACCAAGTAATATTGGCGTGTTATGGGTAAAGTTTAGTTTAAGTTGCTGTGATAAGGCATTGAGGCAAGCACCAATGATGATGTTAGAAACATCCATCAATGCTTCAATTTCTGCTGCATCAGAAGATTTTTTATTGTTACCAATCAGGCGTTGAACAGCGCTGATATTCGCATCATTAAAAATAATGAGCGCCTCGCCCTTTATTGAAGGGCTTACAAAACCTTTTGAGACCGCAGAGACACTTTGCTGAGAATCAATGTTAGTTAGCATCATCGACATTTCATTAGAGTGCACGATGCTGACGTTGGGAATAGGTAAGTCAATGAAGCTGTTTAGTATTTTTGCTAGATTTTCTCCAGCTTGCCCCATCGCGACGTTTGCTACTTCTCTAAATGCGTCTAGCTTGTCATCTATGCTAGAGCCCATCGAAATACTAGTATCTTTTAGTCGTTTTGATGCGCTGGCCTCACCCGTGTAAATACCGTACTTAGACAATATAGACATGAGCTTGGCGTTATCAATGGGTTTGCGAATAAAATCGATAGCGCCCATTGCAAGCATTCTTGAGCGGGCTTCTTGTTGTACGTCACCCGATACCACAATGACCATACTTGGCAAATCTTGTGCGCGAATCGCTTCCATAGTTTCATAGCCATCCATGACAGGCATGTTTAAATCTAAAAACATAATATCGCCTCGCCCTGCTTTGATTTGCTCGATCGCCTCTTGACCATTACTGGCGTAAGAAATATCGACGTCCCAACCATCAGGGAGCGAGCGCGCCATAGCTTTGCGCGCAAACGAAGAGTCATCACAGATTAAGACTGGAAGTGACATGCTAAATCCTTTTTACGGGTTTTGTTTGACAACTGCTGACTATCAGAAACTATACTTGTATTCACTATATCGTACGCGTTCCAAGAAAGTTAATGCCTTTCGTTAAAACTTTAAAAAAAGTGCCCAATTTGTACATTTTAACGACAATATATTGAAATATTTGGGTTTATCGCTAGGACGCAGATGCAAAACTCTATATTATTTGCATGGTCGACTGTGTTTTTATAGTCGATGTATCTGCAAGTCATAAACGAATTAGGAAAACCATTGAGATCTTTAGTTGTTGTTGCTGTTTGTTGTTTGTTTTTTTACAGTTTTGGGGCTGGCGCGTCAGCTTGGATTGGCACCCAAGACAAACAACTGCATTATGATTTACAAACGCTTGCAGAGTGGGGCTATTTAGACGCCAGCGTGACCACTTTCCCTATCCCTTGGAAGGGTGTCTCAGAGCAAATTGAAAGTTTAGATGCACAGGCCATGACATTCATGCCAGCACAAGCCCTTGCTCGCTTGCAGCATTACTTAGCGGCAGAAAAGCGTGGCATTTCACGACAATTTGTTACCCTACAAGCCGCCAGTGATGATGTGCGCTTTAGAAGCTTAGATGATGGCGTAGAAGAAACTGGCGAGCTGAGCATTACCAAAACCTTCTTTGAAGGGCGCTGGTCGGGGCAAGTCACCGCAAACTATGCCTCTGGCGGACGCCGTAACCTAGATAACTCATTTATTGCCTATCAATTTGGTGATTGGAATTTACGACTAGGCTCCCTCGATCAATTTTGGGGGCCGGCTCAGTCGAGCAGCCTGATATTATCTAACAACACTCGTCCGATTAAATCTCTAGCATTCTCCCGTTCGGTGAACACGCAATCAGAATCTCCTTGGCTTTCATGGTTAGGACCTTGGTATATCACTGGGCAATTTGGGCAATTAGATAGTGATCGGGTGGTGCCAGACACAAAACTAATACTCGGGCGTTTTACGTCTCGACCATTCAAAGGTTTTGAATGGGGCGTATCTTGGGTTGCGATGTGGGGCGGTGAAGGCGAGAATGAAGATATCGGTTCCTTCATTGATTTAATTACATTTAAAGCGGTATGCCGGCTAGAAAACGGGTGCACTGAAGAACAGGTGACCAAAGAAGGTAATCACCTTGCTGGATTTGATTTCAGCTATACCTTTAATGTTTTGGAGCGTCCGGTGAGTCTGTATGCGCAGCGTATTGGAGAAGACGCTGTGGATGGTTATCGAATTACCGACAATGCCAATCTATTTGGCTTATCAACCTATATTTATAATGCGAAGATATTTGTTGAAACAAGCAATACCATTGTCAATTGTACAGGCTTAGACAACAACGCAAGTGACTGTTATTACGAAAATGGTACTTATCAAACCGGTTATCGCACCTACGGCAGAACGCTCGGTAGTACCTTTGACTCCGACGCCAAGCAACTAACTCTGGGCGCCAACCTGCGCTTTGAAGGTGGTGGTGTTGCAGAGATTTATCTGCGTTCAGCGCAGCTTAATGAAGATGGTCGACGTCCATCACCTGTATTAACAGAAGCGGCAAGTGAAGATGTCATCGAACTTTCAGGCTTTTATCAACGCCCCTATGGCAACTGGCTTCTTAAAGCAGGTGGCAGCATTGCAAACCGTCAGTTCGAGACCCAAAGCGATCAAACCGACGCTCTGATCTATTTAAAAGCGCAATACGCGTTCTAACGCACTACACCGCAAAAGGGTAAGCGATAGCCGGATGACATTCATAGTCGTGTACTTGAAAGTCATCGGTTGTTACCCACGTTTCAATATCTTCTAAACTGCGAATATCTTGATTAATCGACAGCGATGGCATTGGGTATGGCTCTCTGTTGAGCTGCTCACTTTCCATCAGGCTAAGCTGGTTTTCATAGATATGGGCGTTCACAATCTTATGAAAGACTTTGCCCGGTTTATGGCCGGTAATTTGTGCCATCAGGGCAAGTAACACAAAACACTGAGGCATATTGAAGGTGAGCCCAAGGGGTACATCGCAGCTTCGCATATAGCTTGTTAAGTGAAGCGTGCCATCTAATAAGGAGAAGGTATGGGTATGCATGCACGGGCGCAAGCATCCTAAATCAAATTCTCCAGGGTTGTAAAACGTGATAATTTCACCCCGGTCATCAATACCCTTTGATAAATTATTGACAACCTTCTTCAACTGATCGTGATACTTGCCGTCGGGGCGTTGCCATGCGCGACCTTGTACACCATAAACGCGCCCCATGTCATCCTCACCTTTACGAGCAGGATTATTTAGCCAGGCTTGATTTTCATTAGCATTCGCATTCCACGTATTACAACCAATAGAGCGAAATTGTGCAGCATTATCGTAACCGCGAAGATAGCCAAGGAGTTCAGCAATGGCAGCTTTGTAAAAGCACTTTCGGGTAGTCACTAGGGGAAATTGATTAGCTCCAACGTCATATTCTAAATCAGCATTAATAAGCGTTAAGCAGCGCACACCGGTGCGTTCATTACTGACCCATGAGCCTTGCTCAATGATACGTTTACACAAGCGTTCGTACTGATCCAACTTACTTTCCTTTTTTTGCTTTTTGCGCCTTCGCTGAAGGTTTCTCTGGAGTATTTGCAGTTATTGGGCGCATGCGATAGGCGTACACAATTAAGCCAACGCCGGCAATAATCATTGGGATACTGAGCATTTGTCCTTGAGTAATCACCGAGCCATATAGGTCGCTAAGATGCGCATCGGGCTCGCGGTAAAACTCCACAAAAAAGCGAAACACACCGTAGCCCGCTAAGAATAAACCACCAACCGCTCCGGTTGGGCGAGGTTTTGCAGAGTACAACCAAACCAATGTAAACAGTAACGCTCCCTCAAGCGCAAACTGATATAGCTGTGATGGGTGACGTGGATCAGGCCCTGCCCCTGGGAACACAAATGCCCAAGGCACATCAGTCACCCGGCCCCACAGCTCGCCATTGATAAAGTTACCTATTCTGCCGGCACCCAAGCCAATAGGAACCAGTGGTGCGATAAAATCACCCACTTGCAAAAATGACCACCCTTGTTTTTTAGCGTATAAAAATGCCGCGCCAATAACGCCTAAACAACCACCATGAAACGACATTCCTCCTTCCCAAATGCGAAAGAGGTATAGCGGATCAGCCAAAAAATTAGAAAAGTTATAGAACAGCACCGAGCCTATGCGACCGCCAACAATGACCCCCATGAAACACCAAAACAACAGATCAGAAAGTTGGTCTTTGCTCCAGTTAGTGCGCGATAAACGCCGTGACGCTAACCAATAGGCTGCAGCGAAGCCAACAAGGTACATTAGGCCATACCAACGCAGTGCTAGTGGGCCTATTTCTATAATTACGGGGTTAATTGTTGGAAACGTTAAATATACGGGGTTAGCCATTGGCTACTCAATTCCTATCATCATTCGAATGCTTACCAAGACTAAAAACACGGCAAAGATGCGCTTCAGTTTCACGGTATCCAATTTGTTGGTAAGTTTAGCACCAATCGGCGCGGTCAGCATAGAGCTTATTGCAATGCCTAATGTAGCCGGTAAGAACACATATCCGAGCGAAAACTCAGGTAAATAAGGTTGCTGCCAGCCTGCGTATACAAAGCTCAAGCTACCAAAAAAGGCAATTAATACGCCACAAGCACTCGCGCATCCTATCGCTTTTTTAATGTTGACTCTAAACCATACCAGCGAAGGTACTATTAGCGCACCGCCACCAATGCCCATGAGCGCCGAAATAAAGCCGCTACCCAAGCCAATGGTTGAAAGCTTTGCTTTACTCACATCGTGAACCGATACGCGGTTTCGATTAAACACCATCTGCAGGGCAATCAACACCACTAAAATAGCGAAAATACGCTGTAATAAAACACCCGAAATACTGGCGGCAAACTGAGCGCCAAGTAAGGCACCAATCGCAATGCCAATGCCCGAGTATTTGAAGATATCAACATCTAAGTTGCCTAAGCGATAATGAGTAAGCGCTGATGATAAGCCAGTAAAAATAACGGTAGAAAGGGACGTCGCAATCGTAATGGGCATGGCATTTTCAACGCTGATCCCCATCAAATGCTGCAACATATATAGTAAGGCTGGCACAATCACCAAGCCACCGCCAATCCCTAGCAGACCGGCTAAGACCCCCACAATCGCGCCTAAGCCTGTGCAAAGCAACATCAGCAATAATAGTGGCTCCATTAACCTCCAGCCCTTACTAATCCGCCTAGCTTTTTCGATTCTAAATATTTACTGAGTAATGATTTGACCGCTTCAGGGTCGTCTTTGGCCATAAGCTCAGGTAGCAATGCTTTTAACTCCTGCATATTGGTGTTACGAATTACCCAATTGATTTTACGCAAACTATAAGCATTCATACTCAATTTACGAAAGCCCAACGCCATCAACGCAACCGCACCTAAAGGCTCACCGGCTAATTCGCCGCATACCGTCACAGGTACCTTATTGGCAAGGGAGCCTTGTTGGATTTGGTGAAGCGCAGCAAGCACCGAGGGATGATAGCTAGAATACAGCGATGAAACTCGCGCGTTATTTCTATCTACCGCCAATAGGTATTGCGTCAAATCGTTGGTTCCCACAGAAAAGAAGTCTACGCGCTGCGCTAACTGAGGCAAAATAAACAGCACCGATGGCACTTCTAGCATCACCCCAACGGCAGGTTTTGATAGCATCTGATTTTCGGCTGACGCCTCCTCTTTTACCTCTAAGAAAGCCTGCTTAATAAGTCTTTTAGCATCATCCACTTCACTTACACTGGTGATCATGGGTAGTAGAATATGCAAATTGGATAGCCCAATGCTGGCGCGTAACATCGCTCTGACTTGGACCAAAAAGATATCCGGATGGTCGAGTGTCAAGCGCACTCCGCGCCAACCTAAAAACGGATTTTCTTCACTGATGGGGAAATAAGACAGAGGCTTGTCGCCACCCACATCTAGCGTGCGTAAGGTAATTTCTTTCGTCGGATGCGTCGATAATACGCTTTTATAAAGCTCATATTGCTCGCGCTCAGACGGAAACCGTTCGCGCATCATAAAGGGGATCTCAGTACGGTAAAGTCCCACTCCCTCGCCCTGCTTAAACTGCTCCATTTCGATGTTGGCTGTCAAACCGGCATTAACCAATAGCGACATGCTTTGTCCGTCTTCAGTCACGCAGGGCAAATCGCCTTCAACACTGATTTTTCGCTGTAGCGCTTCTTCTTCATCGATGAGCACTTGGTAACTTTGTTTGACTTGCTCATCAAGCTGCATGACGACTTCGCCTGAATACCCATCAATAAAAAGCTCATTGGCTTTTAAGGCGTTAATCGATACGCGTTGCAAACCCATGACTGCAGGTACACCCATTGCTCTGGCCAAAATAGCCGCATGTGAGTTGTTAGAGCCTTTTATGGAAATAATGCCGGCTAACTTATCGCGCGGAAATTCTGCGAGCATCGGAGCGCTGACCTCTTGCGCCACCAAAATACAAGGGCCATCAGGCACCCGTAAAGAGCTTGGGTCATCTCCAGCATATAGGATGTTGTTAAGTATGCGGTTTGATAAATCTACAATATCTACCGCACGCTCGCGCATATATGGGTCTTCCATGTTGCGAAAACGGGTCGCGTAACGATCAATCACAAGCTTAAGAGAGCTTCCTGCATCCCAACCTTCGTGAATTTCTTTTTCTACCTCACGCCCGAGACTGTTTGCGTCTAGCAATTGGTCATAGAGTTGGAAAATTGCGCGGACATCGTCAGGCAATTTATCACTGAGGTCTGCCGACAAGTCTCGTACTTGGGTCCGTGTCATTTGTACCGCATTGCGATATCGGGTGATTTGCTCTTTGACATCTTTATGTTTGCGCGGAATAAATTGGGCGAGATCGTGTTTAAAATTGACGGCATAACCTATACCCATGGCCAGGCCTGGTGAGCCGGGTATTCCATTGACTGTGCGCGGTTCAAATGGGGTGCCATTATCTAAAGCTGCGCTATTTCCGCGCATTTGTGCGTTCACAATTTCCAAGGCAATTTGCGCGGCTAGCGTGACTAAGAAAGCTTCTTCGTCTTCGCTAAAACGTCTAGCCTTTTTTTGTTGCATGGTAATGACGCCCAACACCTTACGCTGATAAATGATAGGTGTACCGATAAAGGCGTGATAACTTTCTTCTTTTACTTCTGGATAGTGCTTATATCGAGGATGGGAGGGGGCGTCTTCTATATTGAGAGGTTCTTCTCTATCGCCCACCAGGCCTATTACCCCTTCGTAGAACCCAATTTTCACCTTGCCCACAGCATCTGGATCAAGACCATCTGTGGCCGTAAGCACTAGATGCCGCTCCGCATAATTAGACAGATAAATACTGCAAGAGTCGACCATCATAGTAGCTTTCACCATACTCACCAACCTCACCAACGCTTTATCAAGCTCTGGTATTTGGCTGACTTCTTGGATAATCGTTTTAAGGCTACTTAACATGAACCACCCTTGATGAACAAAGAGACGTAACTATTTTGGCTTACGCCTTCGTCCTTTTTTATTTGGATGTGAGGAGTTTAACCGCTGCGACGGCATGCCTACTGGCGCGAACTCTTTTAACACTTTTCGGTATACGTCTCGCTTAAATGAGACAACGTTGCGAATGGGATACCAAAAACTCACCCACCGCCAATCATCAAACTCTGGATGACCACACGCTGCTAAATTTACATCTTTTTCATGACAGCTTAGTGATAGCAAGAACCATTTTTGCTTCTGCCCGATACATACCGGATCGGTGCCTTTGCGCACTAGCCGTTTCGGGAGTTTATAACGCAGCCAGTTTCGACTAACGGCAAGGATATTGACGTCTTTTTCTTTCAACCCAACTTCTTCGTACAACTCTCTGTACATCGCTTGTTCGGCTGTTTCGCCTTGGTCAATCCCTCCTTGCGGGAATTGCCATGAATGCTGGCCATATCGCCTAGCCCAAAAAACTTGGCCCTGTTTATTGCAGATAATAATGCCAACATTCGCGCGGAATCCTTCGGTATCAATCACTTAGATGACCTAGCGCGGTTATACTTTAATATGTCTTCATTCTTTCATAAACTAGTAGTTATGCAAAGCAAATGTTGTAATTAGCAAATGATTGAGAATAAACCAGCCGCGCCTGAATCAGAATCGGTGTTGTTAAACCGTACCAAGGCCATAGCTGGTATGAGTTTTAAAGAATTAGCCGATGAGCTAAACATTCAAGTTCCCGAAAACTTTAAACGCCATAAAGGTTGGACCGGTCAACTACTTGAAATCGCTTTAGGCGCCAGCGCGGGCAGCAAAGCACAACAAGACTTTGTTGATTTAGGCATTGAGTTAAAAACGCTGCCCCTAAGTTATGACAATACGCCATTGGAGACTACATACGTGTGTTATGCCCCACTGACGAATCTTGCGGGGATCACATGGCACACTAGCAATGTCAAAAACAAACTGCAAAAGGTGTTGTGGGTACCTATTCAAGGAGAGCGAGAAATACCTGTAGCCGAGCGTATCATCGGCAGTGCATTCATGTGGGAGCCTACTGCAGAGCAAAATGCCTATCTTCAGCAAGATTGGGAAGAGCTTATGGATCTCATTGTGTTAGGCAAAGTGGAAACGATCAACGCTCGGATGGGGCAGATGATGCAGTTGCGACCTAAAGCTGCTAACGGCAAAGCACTCACCCAAGCTATCGGTGAAGATGGCACAATAATACAAACTCGCCCCCGAGGCTTTTATTTGCGCAAAGAAATGACTCAGATGATTTTGGACGCACACTTTCGTTGATTAAGATCAACGCACCCTTATCAGTGCTAACCTAAACTGTATGCACAGTCAAAATCGAGGTATTTCCTATGGCACTTTTAATCACTGATGAATGCATTAACTGCGACTTATGTCCCGAAGAATGTCCAAACGACGCCATTCATATGGGCGACGAAATTTACGAAATCAATAGCGACAAATGCACTGAATGCGTGGGTCATTACGATACGCCTAGTTGCGTGAGTGTGTGTCCTGTCGAATGTATTGTGCCTGATCCTAATCGCAAAGAGAGTCTTGACCAACTTGCTGAAAAGTTTGCCGCTATGCACGGGTAATACAGGGCCGTTAAGTAGGTGAGTTTGTCTTCTTCTAACTTATCTACTTAACTGAAATATATTTTGTGTATAAAGAGCACATCAGCTCGACCTAGCTCATCTCCAAGCAATCGCATCTCGCACAAAGCAATCCATCGTCAGTTTTTTGCTGTAACATATCCAATCAAAGATTCGAACAGCCTGTTGTTGCGAGCAAAATCCCTATTATGAAATATGTAAAACATTGGCAATGCACGGAATGTGCAACGCAATATCCCGTTACAAGCCCTATGAACTTATGTCCCGCTGACGGTCGTCCGGTGCAGCTGATACTTGATACCGACGCCATTAAACGTGACTTCCCTGATATGCAATGGTTTCATCCACAGCAAAAGTCTATGTGGCGTTTTGGCCAGTTATTACCTTTTAATATTGGCGATCCACAGCAAAAAGAAGTTATCGCAAGCCTTGGTGAAGGCCATACACCGGTGATTAATATTGGTGAGTATCCGCTGGTCAAACAGCTAGGTTTAAACGTCTACATCAAAGATGAGGGCCAAGCATATAAAGGATATGGCGCCAATCCGACGGGCAGTTTCAAAGATAGAGGCATGTCGATGGTGACCACCATGGCGAGACACTACCAGCTATCAAAACTGGCGGTGCCGACGCAAGGTAACGCCGGGGACTCTTTAAGCGAATACGGATTGCACTATGGCTTTGAAGTCGCTGTTATCATGCCCGATGACACACCCATGCCAATTATGGGTAAGGTAGCAGCCTACAGTAAGATACATAACAACATTCATCTGTCATTAGTAAAAGGCACTATTCGCGAGGCAGGTGCCTTTATGAAAGAAACGTACCTACCCGACGGCTTTTTTAACTGCGCCACATTCCAAGAGCCCGGCTGGCGTATTGAAGGGAAGAAAACCATGGGCTTGGAGCTTGCTGAGCCATGGCCTAACGAAAAAGCACAATGGAAGCTACCCGACGTCATTTTATATCCCACTGGCGGCGGCACCGGCATTTTGGGCATGTGGAAGGCCTTCAACGAGCTTGAGCAGCTCGGCGTTATCGACAGTCATCGCCCAAAAATCATCGCAATACAAAGTGAAGCAAATCCTCCCGTGGTCGATGCCTTCATACAAGGCTTAGATGACACTATCCCCACCGACGGCGGAGAGACTATGGCAACGGGACTAAATGTGCCCGGTGGTGTTGGCCACAAAGCCGTGCTCAAGATACTACGAGAAAGCAAAGGCGGAGCGATTGCCGTTAGCGAACAAGCGATGGCCAAGCACACAACGGCTATTTATCAGCAATACAATATGTGGATAAGCCCAGAAGGTGCAGCAGCAGTTGCTGCACTTACAGATGCGGTCGAGCAAGGCTTGGTTAAACAGGATGATTTAGTCGTGTGTTTTAATACCGGTAGCGCTGAGAAGTACTTACCACAAATGCGCCACCTCTTAATGACAGCCAAAGCTTAAGTGCCATCGAGCCAAGTAAGTTGCTATGCCAGCTTACTTGGGAATGACTTTGAGATTTTCTACCGTAGTTGGCTCGTCTGACTCTAGCGACCTTTGCTCTTCGTTTAGGAATGATTCAGCTTGTTCCCTTGAAGCCTGATTTTCGTCTTCTTGTTGATGCGCTTCACAGGTAATGGTAATGGCATAACTGAACACAGCACCCACCAACACCACTATCCAACAAAGGTAGACCCACACAAATAAGATGGGAACAGCGGCTAATGCTCCATAAATCACCTGATATGATGGAAAACTAGACACATAAAAGGCAAAAGCGTCTTTAGACAGTTCAAACAACACCGCCGCTAAAATTGCGCCCCAAATTGCATACTTAGCACGTACCGTGCGATTAGGAACCACCATGTATAAAATCATGAAAGCGCCAATAGCGGCAAAGCTAGGAACGAGTTTTAAAAACGCAGTACCAAAGCCTGGGGTATAATCATCTGCAAACTCAGCGATAGCGGCCAAATATGAGCTCACCGCAATGCTTGAGCCAATCAAAAGTGGACCAAGGGTGATCACCATCCAATAAATGGCAAAGGTGTACACCATTGGCCTTTTCATTTCGGTTTTCCACAAATGATTAAGCGTTTTATCAATATTAGAAATTAACAGAAGTGCCACCACCAATAAGGTGGCAATACTCACCGCCCCCATTCCCGAGGCGTTACCAACAAATTCACCAATATGAGTTTGGACGACATCCCCTGACGCGGGGACAAAATTACTAAAGATAAAGTCTTCAAAGACCTGACGAAAATCGCTAAAAGCAGGAAATGCAGACATGATCATAAAAAATACCATGATCACAGGCACTAAAGAGAGCAAACTCACATAAGCCATATGCCCCGATGACACCGTAATGCGCTCGTCTTTTAGATGTTTTAAAAAGCATTTCGCAATATCGATAACAAGTGGCTTGCGCGACTCATAGTAGGCTTTTGCATTCAATAGCAAACTCACATCAACCTCTAGGTGAAAGAATAAAGGTGTAGTTTACTCGTTATTTCTACTAAGTGCCAAATATAGCGATACTTGAGCGCTTATCCCTGACGACGTAAGCCTAGCATGTGGCAGATAGCAAAACTTAATTCACTACGATTAAGGGTATAAAAGTGAAAGTGCTTCACCCCTTCTTTAGCAAGCACCTTGACCATATCCATGGCGATGTTTGCACCAAGTAAGTTACGAGTCGCCTGGTCGTCTTTATCAAGCCCTTCATACATTTTATGTAACCAACCGGGCACATGGACGTTGGTAAAACCTGCAAAGCGCTGCAAGGTTTGGTAATTGGTAACCGGCAGTAAACCAGGCACGATGTCTAGATCAATGCCCGCAGCAGCGGCTCTATCTCTAAAACGTAAAAAGACGCTAGTGTCGAAAAAGAACTGCGTGATGGCTTCACTTGCTCCCGCCTCAGCTTTGCGCTTTAAATTAAGTAAATCAAATTGATCATTGCGCGCTTCAGGGTGCTTTTCTGGGTATGCGGCTACAGATATATCAAAATCTGCCACATCTTTTAGCAAGGTAACAAGATCACTTGCATACATATCCGTCTTGGTCACACCCTCGGGCAAATCTCCTCGCAGTGCAACAATTCTGCGAATACCAGAGTCCCAATAGTCTTGCGCAATTTGCTTGAGCTCTTCGGGCGTGGCGTCAACGCAGGTCAAGTGGGGAGCAGTAGGTACGCCAGTTTCTGAATGAATGCGCTTGACGACAGCATGGGTGCGGTCTCGCTCGCCGCTATTTGCACCATAGGTGACTGACATATACTTTGGATTGAGTGGTGCAAGTCGCTCTACCGATTTCCATAAGGTACTTTCCATCTCTGGCGTTTTAGGAGGAAAGAATTCAAAAGACACATCAATGTCGCGCAATTCTGAAAGCGATTGATTAAGTGCATCAATACCTTGTGCGTAAGAAACCATGAAAAAACCTAGTGGACGTTTAGACGTCCAAAATACTTAAACATCGTCTAGACGTCAAGCAGTTTACACGTCTAGATTGACCTTTTTATTATTCCAGTTAGAATTTTGATATAACACATACAACAAGTGATCGACAAAATGGCTCAATGGAACGGAAAATACATACACCCATATGCAGAACATGGGAAAAAATCAGAACAGGTTAAAAAGGTAACGGTGTCGATCCCCATCAATGTACTCAAGGTGCTCACCGACGAGCGTACCCGTCGACAAGTAAGTAACCTGCGCCATGCGACTAACTCCGAGTTGTTATGTGAAGCATTTTTACACGCTTTTACCGGTCAGCCATTACCTAACGACGAAGACTTGCGCAAAGATAACCCAAACCGAATCCCCAAAGAAGCGCGCGAAATCATGGAAAAGATGGATGAGGGCAGTGCAAAGAGCGACAATTAGCTCTTTATTGTCGCGATAAATTGATCAGACTGCTCAATAGCCGTATTCATCTCTTTAATCAAAATATTCACATCGCGCTGTATGGTGCTTAATTCCCCCTGCAGCGCGCCTATCGCATTTGCATTTAGATTATGCTTTAAATACAAGACGTTATCTTGCAGAGCGCTTAAGACTGGATCCATACTCGCTTCAACTTTACGCATAGAGCTAATCAAATCTGAATAATTGCGCTTGGTCGCTCGTAACTGCCTTTCACTGTCGCGACGCAGGCTCGCATTGCTTATTTCTAAAAGCTCCGCTTCCCATTCTCTAAATAAGGAGTCTGCTACGCTTTCTACCTTTTCTATATGAGCACTTACATCTTCTGCGCTTGCTTTGCTGTCTTCATAGCGGTCGTTCAGGTCGTTATATACGTCTTCAAGCTCACCACCATCAAAGTTAATCAGAGTGCTAAACTCTTCAAGTGCGCTGGCAAACTCTTGTTGCGCCTCTTGCTGAGATTCTTGGGCATCTTCCACTCTGTCGACTAAAATTTCCCGTTTTTCAAAGCCAATTTTCTCCCACATATTAAAGTAGGCATCTTGAATTGCCGCTTGGCAACCGGTCAGCAGTAATACCGCCGATATCATTAAGAGTGCGTTTTTTCTCATGTTAAGTCCTTTACCTGATGATGAGTACGTGAGATTGTAAACAAAATGTTGAACAATATATGTGAAATCTGCGTTTCAAAGCATAGCGCTGTAGATAACAATACTGATAATTAAATGCTTTAGAACGTCTCACGTTCTTACGCAAACACTACATCTATGAGGAATTTGTGTCTAGTCATTCTTTTAAACTGCTTGTTACCCACGATCATATGCTGCACGTTGAGCGTGCAGGTAACCCATCTGGTATCCCCGTGTTGTTTTTGCATGGCGGGCCAGGCGCAGGGATAAACGGAAACTATCGATGGCCATTTGATTTAGAAGAATACGACGTTATTGCTTTTGACCAACGCGGCTGCGGGCAGTCTAAACCGTTTGGGTGTTTAGAACATAACACGGCGCAAGACCTCATAGAGGATATCGAAGCGATTCGCCTGCATCTTGGTATTGAACGCTGGTCCGTATTTGGTGGCTCTTGGGGCGCCACTTTGGCACTATTATATGCTATCGCCCACCCCAAACGAGTAACGCAGCTGACGTTACGGGGCGTTTTTTTAGCCCGCCAACAAGATTTCGACTGGTTTTTAAATCCTCACGGTGGGGCAGCCCAAGTTTACCCTGACGCATATCAAACCTTTAAGGCGTTGGTCCCTCGCCTACACGACACTACAGATATTACGAACGCATTTTATGCCATGTTTGCCAGCGATGATGAAACAGTGGCGCAAAAAGCGTTAAGCGCATGGTTTAATTGGGAGGGGGCTATTTCCAAGCTACTGCCCGATAAAAGCCCCTCAAGTGAAGTCGCATCCACGCAACAAGTAAAAAGCTTGGCGTTGTTGGAGTGCCATTATTTAAAGCATCATTGCTTTATCGCTGAAAATTTCATTCTTGAAAACGCCCATGTCCTATCTGATATCCCAGTGGAAATTGTGCATGGCAGATACGATATGGTCTGCGCAGTTTCCGCCGCGCAAGCACTTCATGACGCGCTAACGCAATCTCAACTATACATTGTCGATAACGCCGGACATAGCGCGTCAGAACCGGGTATACGCAGTCAGCTTATCGATATCATGGCAAAGCATGTGCTGGCACAAAAAGCACTCGAGGAAAGCGTATAATGATCGGACTCATTCAGCGCGTTCAAAAGGCCAGTGTGAACGTGGAGGGGAAAACCGTAGGCGCAATCGATAAGGGTATTTTATTGTTGCTAGGCGTAGAAAAAACCGATACCGAAGCGAGCATAGAGAAGCTTGCTCGCAAAGTGGTCAACTATCGAATTTTCAGTGATTATGATGGCAAAATGAATTTAAGCTTGCTCGATATCAGCGGTGAATTATTGGTGGTATCGCAATTTACACTTGTGGCACAAACTGACAAAGGCAATCGCCCCGGCTTTTCAACCGGCGCAAGTGCTGAGCAAGGAAAACAGCTGTATGAGGCATTTATTGCACATGTTAATCAGCACTACCTTACTTGCCAGACCGGTAGCTATGGTGATGACATGCAAGTTTCTCTCGTAAACGATGGACCAGCGACATTCTATTTTAAGGTCTAGGCTACATATTCCGCTAGGTGACATTTTTAAAATTCAAGCTACAATCACATAATCATTTACTCTAGGAAATCTTCGGCATTGTATACGATTGAAAATCCTACTTCCGAAAAAGATATCGAAGACTATTTTGCTTTTCGCTGGCGATGGTTGCGCCAGCCTTTTGGCTATCCTCAAGGCTCGGAAAAAGATGAGTACGAAGGAGTGAGTGAACATAGAGTGGTGAAAAACCTAAACGGTGAGATTCTCGCTTGTGGTCGCGTGCATCTCAATACCACAGAAGAAGCTCAAATTAGGCACATTGCGGTGCATGATGACTATCGACGCAAAGGTATTGGGCAAATCATGTTGGCCGGCCTTGAACAAGTTGCCCGAGATTTAGGTGCCGAACGAGCCGTCACAAATTCACGTGAATCGTCGATTAACTTTTTTAAACACAACGGTTTTCGTATTATCGATGATGCACCTAATGAATTAGGTAAGCTTAAGCGCAAGCAAATGTGCAAGAAGCTGTTTGATACCAATACGCTTCTAATGCATCCAAAATGGTGTAGAGAGCTACAGACTACATGGCATGAGCAAATCCCAATCACCGAACACATGGGTATTAAGCTTCACCAGTACACCGAACGCACCATTGAAACGCGAGCTTCTTTGAACAAAAACGTCAATCTGCACGGTACAATGTTTGCGGGCAGTATTTACTCGCTTGCCACCTTAACCGGTTGGGGCATGATTTTTTTGCAGCTAAAGCAAAAAGACTTAGAGGGAGAGATTGTATTGGGCGAAGGCAGTATTCAATATCATAAGCCAATCAACAAAAAGCCCCGCGCCATATGTAATATTGAATCCATGAACACCAAGTTTGAGCTACTTAAACAAGGCAAAAAAACGCCTGTATCTCTCACAGTGGAGGTGCTAGACAATGAAACAAGCGTTGCACAGTTTACGGGACAGTATTGGGTGTTACCTCCCAAGACATAATTAAATGATAAGCTGTATGATGCCGAAAAAACGATCGCCCATCATGTTCACAAATATCGAACATTGTTGTCGTTAAGAACCCGTGCTTTTTGTTCTATCAGTCAATCGTGTACTTTTGTAAACGATAAACAAATGTTTTGTAAGACATCCCTAGTAATGCTGCGGCCTTCGTTTTATTCCCTTGGCACATATGCATAGCCTGCTCTAAGCACTGGCGTTCGAATTTATCCCAATTGATACCATTTTTGGGGAGTTTAAAGCTCGCCAGCTCAAATCTATCTTGTCGCTTTGCATCACTGTTTTGCAGCTCATCGATGAGTGCATTTTCATCACCGAGCAACACTAAGCGCTCAACTCGGTTAGACAACTCACGGACATTGCCGGGCCATTTGTAACTTAAAATAGCCTTTAAAGCTGCCTTACTGAGCTTGAAAGGTGCTAGCCCATGCTGCATGCTAAATTTCTTTGTAAAAAATTGCACTAGCGTGGGAATATCTTCTATACGCTCGCGAAGCGAAGGCATCTCAATCGGAATTACATTTAGGCGATAAAACAAGTCCTCACGAAATTCGTTTCGTGCAATCATATCTTGTAAATCTCGATGAGTAGCGGCAATAACACGAACATCCACTTTGACATCATCGACGGCGCCCACAGGGGTTAAAGTGCCTTCTTGCAAAAAGCGTAGTAACTTGGTTTGGCTGTTTAATGACAGCTCGCCTATTTCATCTAAAAACAGTGTGCCGGTATCAGCACTTAATAATAGACCAGACTTGTCTTGATGGGCCCCTGTGAAGGCGCCTTTCTTTGCCCCAAAAAGTTCGGCTTCGGCAAGCGCTTCAGGGATTGCTCCGCAGTTCACCGCAATAAAAGGCGCGCTATTTCGTAGCGACAGTTCATGTAACGCGCGAGCAGCAAGCTCTTTGCCTGTGCCGCTTTCGCCCGTAATCAAAACCGTTGCATTGGTCGTGCTGATGCGCTTTATGCGTTCATATACGCGCTGCATGCAAGGCGCATTACCCACTAAATCAACCAGTTGGCCTTGCTCACTTAGTTGCGCATTGAGTTGATTGTTTTGCAGTCTCATTGCGTGGGCTTTTTGCACTTTGTTAATGCACATCAGCAGGGTTTGACGTTGAAAAGGCTTACTTAAATAGTCATCTGCTCCCGCCTCCATCGCCGCAACCGCATGAGAGATGGTTCCGTAGGCGGTGGTAATCGCAAAGCCGACTAAAGGGTTTTGCTTACGTGCAAATTTCAACACGTCCATCCCCGTTAAACTACCTAGCTTCCAGTCACTCAAGACAACATCAATAGTGCCGTCTTGCTTGAGCAACACCATTGCCGCTTCAGCGCTTTGTGCCGTTGATACCGTGTAGTGCTGCGAACGCAAAATAGAGGCGATGAGCTCGCACTGCGCGGCATCATCCTCCACCACTAACACATGGACGGAGGTTGAAACGCTGCTGTCAGTATTGCTATTCATCATGGAACAACTGCAATCGAGCAAGGCAACCGCGCGGCTTGATATTCATAAGTTCAATTCGCCCTCTGTAATGCAAATGCGCTAAGCGCTTTAAGATGAAAAGGCCCATCCCAGCTCCTTCTGGTTTAGTGGTTATATGTGGTTTAAACAAGTCTTCTCTTATCGCCTCAGCAATGCCAACACCACCGTCAACAACGTTCAATTCAATACCTTGATGTGCCTGGCTATTTCCTGCTTCAATAGCATGCAAAGTAATGCTCACAACGGAGCCGGGTTCACTTGCCTCTACAGCGTTGTTTAGCAACACATGAAACATTGCCCTGACTTCGTGCTCGGAGCAACAAAACACCACGTCATCGTGCGGCGCAAATTCAAAGCGCACTTTTGAGCTTGATGAAAGCTCCATCATGATATCTTCAATCACTAATACTAAATTGACAGGCTGCTTTCTTTCTTCTTGGTAATTGGCGAGGTCGAGAAGATGATAAATGACTTTATCAAGACGTTGAATTTTAACTTGTATATCTTCTGTAATCTTACTGCGCTCTTGCGGTGTTAAATCCGTTTGTTGTAAATGTTCGATACCCAAACCAATTGTATTTAAAGGATTACGTAAACTGTGGGCTAAGCCCCTGGCGACTTCACCAAGCTCTGCTAATTGTTGCTGCTGCTGGTAGTCGTTTTCAATCGCATGCAATTCTTGTAGGCGCGTACTGGTGTGATTAAACATTTTCAGGGTATCGCGCATTTCCTTGACGCCCTTCTCGGGCAATTGCGCACCGAACTCCCCTTGTCTCAAACGCTCAAAACCCAAGCTAAGCTTTAGCAGCGGCCTACTGATGACGGCCGCTAGTGCATATGCGAGCACAAGTGCAAATACTGTAATGGCAACAAGCATATTGCGTAATCGATAGAAATACGCATCCACCGCTGACTCTTTTTCATCAAAACTGATAATTGTTTGCACGGCCTGTTCATCCAATCTCGGTAAATTTAGCGCATACATGTTCTGAACACCTGTCACCGCCTGTATTGGTGAGTCTATCGCTAACTGCTCTAATAAACGGCCCGCGCCAGAGGATTCAGTTACGGTCACTGTTTTGGTTTTATCACCTGTGACCATTACAAAGTCCTTATCTAGTTGAACTTCCTTGTTTGGCGTATTTTGAATAGTAATAGAGATCTGATTTGCGGGTGGATTTGTGAGTGTAGGCAACGTGAATTGGCCTTTAAAGCGCTCCTGTAAGCTGTTGATTGCTAGGTTCGATAAGGTGTTGGTCTTTGCACCAATCTCTTCGCTCACTTGTGTACGCAAATGCTCAATAAGGTAAAACTGAATACCTGATACTAGCAGTATAAAAAGTGCAAATAGTATAAAAAGGTAGTTTCGTAATGACACGCATGCATCCTATGTTTTCGCTCTTACATATAGAGTAAAGCAACAATTAGACCGTGATTAAAGATATTTAACCTGATGATTTTACATACTATTTTAAGAGTGAATTAAAATAGTATGCAAAAACTTCCTCATATAAGGAATACCCTTCCCCATTTGCGCGAGTTATCTTTATAAAGCATGCCATGTTACCTTATCAAATAGTGGTAAGTGTATGTTTTATAGCTGGTATTCAAAGTTGGCATAAAGCTTGGAATACACCACATAGAACAAACACCTTTGAAGCTTTGCTGTTGCAACAATACTCATCATAGCTTCAAGCACTTTAGACCGATAGAAGGATTATCCATATGCGTTACACAACACGTCAAAACAATTTCAAAAAATTACCGGTAGTGCTTGCGCTTACGACGGCTGCATTACTAATGAGCACGCAAGCACTTGGGCAAGAGACAAGTGAAAAAGTAAAACACAAAGTCATCGAAATCAAAGCCAAGTCTAGCTTACCTACTATTATTCAAATTGACGACAATGGCGAACGCAAAGTGATTGAATTAGATAGCAGTGAGATAGAAGACTTAGCGTTGCTAGAATCAAAACTGACTGGGCTTGATTCTGAAACCCAAGCCCTAGTGCTAAGCTTGATGTCTGAACGAGATAAAAAAGGGAAAGGACGATTCTTTTTCCCTAACTCGGACGGCGCAAGCTCTCAAGAGACCACTATGCGGCTAAACAAAATGTTGGAGGGCAGTGAGCTGCGTAAAGATGTTGAAGTGTTCGTGTTAAATGATGGCGAGGGCATTGAATTTAAAGGTGCCTTAAAAGGTCATCATCAAAGTATCGTGAAGTTGATTGAGCACGGTGAGTTTACCCGTGAACAGCTAAATGAAATTCGTGCAGCACTAGACGCTAAGTATTAGTCGCTAAACTCGCATCGCGAGACCTTCAAGTATGCTTCAATGCAAGCCGCCGGTGAGTCGATAAGAATCCGCGGGCATAAAAAAAGACCTTTCAAAAAGGTCTTTTTTATAATGTTCAACGTGTTTTGAAAGGCTTTAGAGCATTGCTGCCTGAAGTTTTTTCATCGCGTTCTTTTCGATCTGTCGAACACGCTCTGCAGAAACCTGATATTCGTCGGCTAAATCCTGCAATGTTGTTTTATCGTCTGCTAGCCAGCGCGTTTCAATAATATGCTGACTGCGCTCATCAAGGGTTTTTATCGCTGCATACAAACGTTTGGTCGCTGCCTCATCCCAATCAGAGTTGATAACTGAAGATTCAACATCTTCTGACTTATCTTCTAGATATTGCGCGGGACTGAATATCGCTGAGTCATCATCGTCAGCACCTAAATCGAAGGCTTGGTCTTGGCTGCTCATACGAGCTTCCATCTGCAACACTTCTTTAGTGCTTACACCGAGTTCTTCTGCTACTTTTTGTACTTCAGCATGCGTAAACCAACCTAAGCGCTTTTTCGCTTTGCGCAGATTAAAGAAGAGTTTACGCTGAGCTTTGGTGGTAGCGACTTTTACGATGCGCCAGTTTTTCAATACAAATTCATGGATTTCAGCTTTGATCCAATGCACAGCAAACGACACCAAACGTACACCCACATGCGGGTCGAAGCGCTTAACCGCTTTCATCAAACCAATATTACCCTCTTGGATAAGATCTGCTTGAGGAAGGCCGTATCCTGAATAAGATTTAGCAATATGCACAACAAAGCGCAAATGTGACATAACCAATTTACGCGCAGCCTCAAGGTCCCCATCTTCAAAAAGACGCAGGCCCAAAGATTTCTCTTCTTCTGCCGATAACATGTCAATGCTGGAAACTGCTTGAATATAAGTTTCAATGCTTCCGCTATTGGGGACGGCTAAAGCGAGTGATTGCATTTTTTCTTTCATCGTTACCTCATTCATTTTTCTACAGTATATGACTGTATAAATGACCAATAGTTCGCAAAATTTATTTCAAAATTCAATCTAACAAATATAAGGATTGAATTTGAAAACACAAGTATTTGTTTGAATCTTTTATAGCGATTTTGCATAACTAGCGCAAAACACTAATGAAGTAGTCTACGAAAGAGATAAAGACACAGTTCAAACAAAAATGTGTATAGCTAATTTAATCGATTAATAAGGAAACGTTATGTTTGCGTATGTTGCACGTCAGGCAATTTATGACACCGAAAAACGCGTTTTTGCTTACGAGTTATTATTCAGAGATGGGGTGAGCAATTGTTTTCCCGACATCTCGTTAGATGAAGCCACCAGTTCGATGCTGGCAGACAGTCATCTCTCTGTGGGCGTAGAAAATATTTGTTTCAACAAAATTTCGTTTATCAATTTCCATCAAGACACCATCATCCATCGTTTTCCGTCAACGCTCGACCCATTAAATGTTGTCATTGAAATTGTCGAATCAGTAGATGTAAATGAGCAATTTGTAACCGCCTGCGAACAAATTAGCAAACAAGGTTATAAAATTGCGCTAGATGACTATGATTTCTCCGACAAGTGGGAACCACTTACACCGCTTGCTAAATACGTCAAAATTGAAGCCGATTTAATCGATTTCAATAACCCAGATATCATGCAAAAAATCAAAGCGCTTCGAGAGGACGGCAAAATACTGATTGCTGAACAAGTAGAAACGCTAGAGGATTTCAATCGATTTAAAGATGCGGGCTTTGACTACTTTCAAGGGTATTTTTTATCTCGACCAGAAGTAGTCAAACACAAAAATGTGCAGGTTGCGACCACCTCTATTTTGCAACTCGTTGCGGCAAGCTCGAGCGACACCTTTGATTTTCAAGAAATTAACGACGTGTTTGAAAAAGACATAGGCCTAACATATAAGTTGATGCGGTTTATCAACAACCCGCTATTTAATAAGCGTCAAACCATCAACTCGCTGCATCATGCCATTCGCTTCCTTGGGGAGCTAGAACTGAAAAAATTCATCGCTTTGCTAGCGATTGCCAATCTGCGTGGCAATAAGCCCGTTGACCTTATTCTATCGAGTTTGGTTCGGGCGAATTTTTGTAAGTTAATGGGCCTAGCCATGACGCACAAAGAAAATCCACCGAGCAGCTACATCTTAGGCTTGTTTTCGCAGATGGACGCGATGATGGATATGCCCATGCCAGAAATCATGAAAAACCTACCGTTTTCTGACGATGTAAAAACTGCCCTGTGCGAAGTTCATAGCAACACTGATCTAGCGCTTCAGCTGCGTATTTGTATTGCCTTTGAACGCGCTGATTGGGCGGTAATTTATGAAATGAGTCAAAAGGCCAATATCCCAGAAGCAGACCTATTTCAAATGTACTACGACTCTGTGCATTGGGCGAATGCCATGCAAGCCCAAGTAGCGGAATCAAACTGATATGATCGTATTTGCTCGTGAACCGATTTTTGATAGCAAAAAAGCGCTTTTTGCTTATCAGCTAGTGTTTAGAGACGGCGATGAAGGTTCATTGCCCGAAGAACTGATTACGGCGCAGCAATCTGCGTATCAAAGTGGTGTGGGTCTAAACGCGCTACTGCAGGGCTATGTATCGTTAATTAGTATCTCTCATGAGGTTGTTTTTGCGGGGATCCCCGATGACTTTTTCCCGCAAGAGACGATTATCGAAGTCAAAACCATCGAACCTGAACAGCAAGAACTGTTACAAGCGCTAAACCGGCTTCGCAAACAAGGCTATCGCATTGCAATGAGTGCCGAATTGCCAATAGATCTTGATTGCATTCGCTTAGCAGACTACATAAAGGTAGATATTAATTCTGTCTCGATTGTTGAGCTTAGAGAACTGCAAAAAAATGCTGTCGCGATGGATATACAAATCATTGCAACCGGCATTGAAACCCATGAAGAATTTGAAAAATGCATAAAAGCGGAATTTGACTATTTTCAAGGGCACTTCTTTCTTGCTCGAAAATATCAGCCGCAAGACGACTTACCTGCAAGCCGAATTGCCTTGCTTGATTTGCTTGGTCAAACCTCCAACCCACAAATCGATATGGAACGGGTGCGCAATACCTTCGAGCAAGATGCCACATTGTCTTACTTGCTCTTAAGATTCATTAACAACCCTTTGATTAACAAATCTCATCGGATCACGTCGATTAAACATGCTATTACCTACTTAGGCGAAGTAATGTTGCGCAAGTTTGTGGCAATCATCTCTATCGCGCAACTTAACCAAGGGAATGCAGAAGAGCTGCTGCAAGTGTCATTAGTACGCGCAAAATATTGTGAGCTAATTGATGCAAAAATCGCAAACAAGCAAGATGCGATGTCGGCATTTATGGTGGGATTGTTTTCGTTACTTGACGTGATATTAGACCGAGATATGGCCATTTTACTTGGGCAAGTCCAAATTTCTGAATCTATTTCAGACGCCCTGCTTACCCAAAGCGGTGAATATTGCAAAATACTTAGCAGTATCAAAGCACTTGAGTCGAGCAACTGGCTGAACTTTAAGAGCCTTGCCCAGGGGCTAGACTTATCAGAAGAAGTGCTGCATCAAGCCTATCAAGAAGCAGTAAACTGGAATAATGACCTGCATCATCAACAAAGTACGCTGTTTCCTAAGGCAAGACCTTAAAAGCTACTCGGGCTCAATCTCTTTGACGTGACGATTCACCGAGATCATAGAGCCCATTAAACCTAGGCCTATGGAAAGCGCGAGCATAATACCAAATGCCTCTAAATCCATGCCGGTGATATCGAGCTGCACTTGATACAGTTGCATAAATGTTTCGAGGCTCATACCAATCCACCATAAAATGATGCTCACTGTGAGCCATGCCATTACGCCGCCTAACAAGCCAAACCAAAAGCCGGTGTATAAAAATGGTCGTTGAATAAACGCATCGGTGGCACCCACGAGTTTCATTACCAAAATTTCAGAGCGCCGATTAAGAATATTGAGCCGAATGGTGTTGCCAATGATCAATACCACCGCAAAAAATAGCAATACCGCAAGCAGATACACGAGCTCTTTGGCAATATCAAGTAGCGCATATAAGCGCTCCAGCCATTCGATATCCAGCTTACCGATTTCGACTTCTCGTTCTTTACGTAACTTATCAAGTAGCTTAGCGGCAGCGGTAGGCGTTGCATGCTTTGAGGTGGGCACCACCAGCACGACGTCGGGTAAGGGATTCTCATTGAGGTAATTTAGGGCATCCCCCAGTCCTGAGATACGCTGAAACTCCTCTAGCGCCTCGTCTGCAGGCACAAAGGTTAAATCGGCTATTTCATCCCAAACCGACAGCCGAGTCATGAGTTGCTGTGCGTTAGCTTCACTTACGTTGCTATGCAAGAACAATGAAATCTCACTGGCTTGCTGCCATTGAGCGGAGATCTGCTCGGTGTTTTTTACCAAAATGTATAAGGTACTAGGTAAGGTTAAACTAAAACCAAGCACCCCAATGGTCATAAGAGAGGCGAAGGGCGCGCGGTAAAGCTCTCCTAAACTATTCACGGCTTGGCGTAAATGATCCGTAAAAAACATAAACAGGCGCTGCAAAGGCCCTACTTTTTTTGAGCTTGCGCCCTGCTGACGCCCTTTAAACAGGATGCTCATAGATAACCATCCTCTGCGCTATCGCTTAAACCATCGGTGATCATTCTGCCTTGTTTTAAGGTCAGGGTTCTGTATTTCATGCGGGCGATTAAACCTAGATCGTGAGTGGCAATAAACACCGATACACCGGCCTGATTAAAATCTTCAAATAAACGAATGATTTCCATCGAAAGTTTCGGATCTAAATTCCCGGTGGGCTCATCTGCTAATAGCAGTGGAGGACGATTAACCACAGCGCGCGCTATACCAACACGCTGTTGTTCACCACCGGATAAGGTAATGGGTAAGTTACGCGCTTTATCTTTTAGGCCGACCATTTCAAGTGCTGCGTCTACGCGCTTAGCAATGGTTTTGCGTGTATGACCTTCTATGACCATAGGCAAAGACACATTGTCGAACACCGATTTGTCCATCAACAACTGATGGCTTTGAAAGATCATACCGATATCACGGCGAATATAAGCGATTTGTTTACGGGTGATGTTACTTAAGTTGTGCCCATTGATAAGCACGTTGCCAACGGTTGGACGCTCCATAATGCTTATCAATTTGAGCAAGGTGCTTTTTCCTGCACCCGAGTGACCGGTTAAAAAGGCCATTTCACCCTGTTCAACATGAAAGCTTACCTTAGACAATGCATTTTGCCCGCCAGGATAGGTTTTGCTGACCTGTTCAAACTTAATCATGATTCTTCCGTAATGCGCCGTTGCTCATCGCATAGTCTTCTTATTGTTTACCATCATCAAACAGTGCATCGACAAATGCTTGTGATGAGAATGGGCGCAGGTCATCAATAGCCTCGCCTATACCAATGTAGCGCACTGGGATGTTAAATTCATCTGCCAACGCAAAAATGACTCCGCCTTTTGCGGTGCCGTCGAGTTTGGTTAAATTGATACCCGTAATACCCACCGCTTCATTAAATATTTTGGTTTGACTAACGGCGTTTTGCCCAGTGCTTGCATCGAGGGTTAACATAATTTCGTGAGGGGCTTGTGGTATTTGCTTTTTCATCACCCTGACGACTTTTTTGAGCTCTTCAATCAAATTATCTTTGTTTTGCAGCCGCCCTGCCGTATCGGCAATTAATACGTCGGCCCCTCGCGCTTTAGCTGACGCAACTGCATCAAAAATAACCGATGCGCTGTCAGCACCCGTTGGCTGGGCAATAACGGCGATATCGTTGCGTTCACCCCATACTTGCAATTGCTCTACCGCAGCCGCTCTGAAGGTGTCACCCGCCGCTAACATGACTTTTTTGCCTTGGGATTGAAACTGTTTGGCTAACTTACCAATAGTTGTGGTTTTACCTACACCGTTCACCCCCACCATTAAAATCACAAACGGTAAACGTTGCCCTTGCTCATCAACACCAGCATCTAGGCTTAATGGCACTTCCACGGGTGTTAAAATATCCTGCATCTGCTGTTTTAAAAGCTTGCCTAGCGCATCGCCGTCTTTTAATTGCGAAAGCTTGGCTTTGTCAGTTAACTGCTGAATAATTTTTTGTGTCGTTTTCATGCCCACATCGGCTACGAGTAGTTGGGTTTCCAAATCTTCGTAAAGCTCATCGTCGATATTCTTGCCCTTGAGTAAGGCGACAAAACCGCTGCCGATGTTTTCTTTAGTGCGAGATAAGCTGTTTTTGAGACGCGAAAAGAAGCCTTTGTTGTCATCACTTGATTCAGCCACAGCCTCATTATGTTCATTAGTAGATGCAGGCTCAGTCGTTACCTCTGCTTCAGGCTCTGAGCTAGGCGATGGTGTGTTTATCTCAACGTCGACTGCTTTTTCATCCGCAAGGGTGTCGGCGTCGTTGTCGTTTGGCGAGGTGTCTTGCGCGTTATCACTCGGCTGTTGGTCAATATCTTGATTGTCTTTTTTAGATTTGTCTTTTTTTAACCAGTTAAACAACGCCACTTCCTCTTAATAAATTTTGAATGCCACTCGACGCGAGTAAAATATATTGTTGCCTGTTTTAGCATTAAATACAGTACAATTATCTCAATTATGATAGCACTTTGGTTGCATATGACGCCATCTTCTAAATTCGGTAAAGCAAAAATCACGCGCACAAAGTCACCAAAAGCTGGCGCTATCCGCATTATTGCGGGTCAGCATCGTGGTCGCAAGCTTCCAGTTTTAGCGTCTGAAGGGCTCAGACCCACTTCCGATAGAGTCAAAGAAACCCTATTTAACTGGTTAATGCATGATATCGCAGATGCACGCGTGCTGGATATGTTTGCCGGTGCAGGCAGCTTAGGCTTTGAGGCACTCTCTCGACATGCGAAACAGGTAGTCATGGTTGAAAAGGATGCAAAGGCGGCTAAACAACTTAACGATAATGTGAACATCTTAAAGGCACAAAGCGCCGTGCAGGTCATATGCGATGATGCCCTCAGCGCGCTTTCTCGCTTCAATACGCCCTTTGACATTGTCTTTGTTGATCCCCCCTTTACAAAAGGGCTCGCAGAGAAAGCTATCGCAAAGCTGCTGGAAAAGGGACTGCTGAATCCCGATGCCTTAATATATGTGGAAACCGAAGTGGCATTAGCCCCGTTCGCAGATGCTAGGCTGCAGAGGCTTAAGGAAAAAAGTACGTCACAAGTTAGCTATCGTTTATATCAATACCTAAACTGCTAACACCCTGCTCTAGGATATCTGAGCGTAGCGCTTTAACCTCATCGGCTTTTAAACGTTTGTGGCGGCACGCGGCCAAAATTTCATTTAATGACTCAAGTTCAAACTGCATCAGCGGATGCTGTTTAAGTTCAGGGCCGGTCAACTCCTCGCCCTCGGTCACGTTGATATATCGCTCCACGCAACCTTGGCTTAATTTTGCCACCATCACCGCACCTTGAGGCTCTTCGTTAGCCAATAACTGCAAGGTAGCATGACATGCCATGCAAAAATCTAGCGCGGCATAGGCGCCAATATTATCGAAATCGTCGGTGTTTGGCGTAATTTCTTCTAGCTTTTCACCTTGCGCTTCAGTGCTCAGCTTCATGGCTTTATTGGTACTGACTTCCCATAGAAGATTGACCAAGTTTTTAGCCGCATCAGCATGCGGCAGGTTCATCGCCTCACAAAACAGCAGGTAATTGGGTAACATCCGCTGAATAAGCGCAGTGCTTAAGATTAAGGCTTGGGGTTTATCGAGCTCACGAATTAACGCGAAAGTATTAAGTTTTTGATGATTAGCCATGCGCATACGCCTACTGATTTAAGAATTTTGCATTATATGATGAACGAAGGACGTTACACCATTTAACAACATTTGAATGGCGATCATGATTAAGATCATCCCCATCAACCTTTCAATTGCTCTAAGACCCTTTTCGCCTAGCCATTTGTGTACCTTATTCGACATCATCAAAATTAACGCGCTAGCACACCAAGCAGCAAATAAAGCGATGCTCCATTTGGTCATTTGGTTGGGCTCTTGGTTGGCTATTAGAATCAATGCCGCCATGGTAGACGGCCCCGCGATCATCGGCACTGCAAGGGGCACAATGAAAGGCTCCTCCCCCTCAGGTAAGTTCATGATACCCCCGGGCTTAGGAAAAATCATACGCAGCGCGATAATAAACAAGATGATCCCGCCCGCTATGCTCACGGTTTCTTGCTCAATCTGCAAAAAGTCGAGCACAGCCTGACCACTGTGTAAAAACACCATTAAAATGACCAACGCAATGATCAACTCGCGCAGCACCACCTTAGTTTTGCGCTTTGGTTCGATGCCTTTCAAGACCGACATAAATATGGGCAAATTGCCAAGAGGGTCCATGATCAAAAAGAGCATGGTAGCGACCGCTAGTGTTTCGAGCATAATTAATATGTGCCTACTGTATGATTATTGCTAATATTTTATCGCAAGCTGTCGTTAAAGAATGTACGAAAACTTGCTTTTACCATGGAGCCATTGAATGAGCCTAATGACCGTTACCGAAGTTGCTGACTTTTTGTCGGTACAAGACGTGCGCGTGCAACGTCTTGAACGCGAGAGCCTACTGCTATCAAAAGATAAAGATGCACAAGGTAATCCATTATTCGACAAGAATGATGTAGAGAAATACAAAGAGCTTGCCGAAAGACTAGGCGGTTTATAAACATTTAATAAATGTTTAAAACCGCCTCATAAGCACTCACTGGTGATGCTCAAACCTTCGATTGAGCACCTAGCCTAATAACAGCTCACTTATGCTTCTCATACCCATCGCTGTGCCACCTGCTGGCATGACTTCG
The DNA here is from genome assembly GCF_018595715.1 of Glaciecola sp. XM2. Taxonomy (GTDB): domain Bacteria; phylum Pseudomonadota; class Gammaproteobacteria; order Enterobacterales; family Alteromonadaceae; genus Glaciecola. Next base: position 15,185 of record NZ_JAHEOJ010000027.1, on the reverse strand, counting down.
TTGCCGTCACGATTGTAAGCAGCGGCTAAATCTATATGCAACCATCCTTTACCTTCTTCATTTACAAAGCGAGATAAGAACCCAGCGGCATTAGATGCACCGCCCGCACCGCCACCCTTTTGTGGACGACTATTTGCTGTATCGGCAAATGGCGATGGGCACTTGTATTTATGCGCTGGAGTAAGTGGCAGTGGCCAATGTGGCTCATTTACCTGTTCACTGATGGCTAAAAACGAAGCGCATAGGTCCTTATCCATACTAAATACGGCATTGTACTCGCGACCCACTGCCATCACTGCAGCGCCAGTAAGTGTGGCAGCATCCACAATAATTGGCGCCCCTGACTCAGTGGCGGCCATTAAGCCATCTGCTAAGACTAAACGCCCTTCAGCATCGGTATTTACAATCTCTACTGTTGTGCCATTTTTGTAAGTGATGATGTCACCAAGTTTATAGGCATGGCCTGAGATTAAGTTTTCTGCACAGCACAAAAACAGTTTTACTCGCTTGCTTAACCCTTGTTGAATCGCTAAGCCCAATGCCCCGGTAACGGTGGCTGCACCGCCCATATCGCATTTCATATCGAGCATACCTTCGCTTGATTTGATGCTGTAGCCGCCGCTATCGAAAGTAATGCCCTTACCTACTAATGCAATTTCCACCGATGCATCTGCGTTTTGTGTGGGGTTGTAGTCTACCTCAAGTAGAACCGGAGGACGCACGCTACCGCGTCCGACTTCGTAAATACCATTCCAACCGGCTTCTACGAGCTGCTCACCCACATATGCCTTGATGCTGACGTTAGATGGCGAAAGTGAACGCAACCATGTGCTTGCTTGTTCTGACAAACTTTCTGGGCTGAGCTGCTCTGGGGTTTGATTGACGATACTGCGCGTAAACAAAAGTGACTCCAACATTTGCTGAAGCTTGACCTTATCGGTATTTTCGCACCAATGAAGCTTTGCCGTGGTTTTAGGGCCAAAGAAGCTTTGTGCAAATGCCCATTGTTGCTCCAAGTGCCAATCACCCTCAAGAGAAATGTTTGAGCTCACCATAGAGGTTAATTTACGGGCACACAAAGCAATGGTGTGCAGATCGAGCTCGTTAGGCGTTACAAATATTTCTCCGCTATCGCCATTTAACTGCATTGGCGTAGAAGTGGCCAAAAAAGCCGGTGGTGCTTGTGTGGAAAGTTTTACTACAAATGCGGACATTCTTCCTCCAGAATAAGGCGCGTTTTTTCTTTGCACGGATAATAACAAATGTATCGCTTTACTTCTGCCTTAATTCGCGGACGCTTGATTAAAAGATACAAGCGTTTTTTAGCCGACGTAATGCTAGAGAACGGTGACGTTATCACCGCGCATTGTCCCAATACCGGCGCTATGACCGGGTGCGCTCATGAAGGCGTCGAGGTTTATTTGAGCCAGAGCAATAATCCTAAGCGTAAATATGCATATACTTGGGAATATTCTAGCGATTTAGACGGTAATAAAATTGGGGTAAACACCGCAAACGCCAATCGAATTGTGAAATCGGCCATTGCCAACAAACAAATCAGTGAGTTTGCACACTACTCTCAATGCTTCGCTGAAACTAAGTTTGGCGATAGCAGAATAGATTTCATGCTGCAGGAAGACGGTGCGCCCGATGCGTATATAGAAGTAAAGTCGGTGACACTTGCGCACAATACCACAGCCATGTTTCCAGATACGGTGACCAAACGAGGTACAAAGCATTGTCATGAATTAGTTGAGATAATTAGGCAGGGGCATCGAGCGGCGCTTTTGTTTTGTATTCAACGAGAAAACATTACCGACTTTAAAGTGGCAAAAGATATTGACCCCAAATATTTTGAAGCCTTTGAATATGCACAAAAAAATGGCGTGGAGATACTGGTTTACACGTGCAAAATGACGCAAATAGGGGTCGAACTAAAGGCGAAGGTAGCAATATCTTCATAAAAAAAGATTGCAATTTTCAAAAAAATGACCATATTACCGTCCTTAAAATTTTTCAGGTCGATGGTCAACCACATCAAGTGATGTGCACTTAAGGTTTATCGGCTTTAGTGGAAATGCACGTGTAACGACATTTTTGGCTAACCAGGATGGCCTTACAACCTTACATGTTTTTGCTTAGGAGAATGGCAATGCCAACAGAAAAGACGAAATCGATTGGTCTACTTGCGTTAGCAGGACTAACGCCGTACCAAGAAAAAGCAAACGAAGAGTACATGAACGATGACCAACTGGGTCATTTCAGAAAGATTTTATTAGCGTGGCGCGATCAATTAAGAAAGGAAGTTGACCGCACCGTTCACCACATGCAAGACGAAGCTGCAAATTTCCCTGATCCGGTAGACAGAGCGGCACAAGAAGAAGAGTTCAGCCTTGAGCTTCGCACCCGTGATCGCGAGCGTAAACTCATCAAGAAAATTGAAAAAACACTCAAGCGCATTGAAGACGACGATTTTGGTTTTTGCGATTCTTGCGGCATTGAGGTTGGAATCAAACGCCTTGAAGCACGTCCTACTGCCGATTTATGCATAGACTGCAAAACCATGGCAGAGATTAAAGAAAAGCAGCTACAAGGTTAAATCCTACCTTGCGGCTTTGATGGTTTATTAGCTAGCCAGTGGTCTATACTGTAATAAGGCTAATAAACCACACACTTACAGGCTTTTTGTATATGCCTTTAACCACCTTACTGTCTCTATGACCATGCCATCTGCATACGTTGGTCGGTTTGCCCCATCGCCCTCTGGGCCGCTTCATTTTGGTTCTCTTGTTTGCGCATTAGCGAGCTATTTGCACGCCCGTCAGCACAACGGAAGGTGGCTTGTGCGTATTGAAGATATCGACACCCCTCGCGTCGACAGCAAGATGAGCCCGGTGATACTCAATTCTTTGCTTGCCCACGGCATGCAATGGGATGGGGAGGTGATATATCAAAGCGAATGTCACCAGCGGTATAATAAAAATCTAGACTACCTCGCACAGACCCAACAAATTTATGGATGCCGATGCAGTCGCCGAGAGATTAATCAGCGCGCTGCGTACTATGATAGATTGTGCAGAGACGCAAATTTAAGCTTTGATAGACACGCCTTAAGATGGAAAAACGATGCTGGCATCGATACCTTTGAAGATTTGCATATGGGGACTTGCCGTGTTGAAGAGCGCTTAGCGAAAGAAGATCCAGTTTTAAAACGCGCCGACGGCATTTTTGCATACCACCTAGCGGTCGTGAGCGACGATATTGCCCAAAACGTCACGCACATCGTGCGCGGTGCGGACTTAATCGATACAACACCGCTGCATATGAGCCTATTTAAAGCGCTAGGGGGTAACCCTCCAGCGTATTTTCATATTCCCGTTGCCTGCGATGTACCGAGCCAAAAGTTATCTAAGCAGCATCATGCCCCCGCCATTGATGATAGCAAGGCCCTGAGCAACCTTAAATCGGCGCTAGTTTTCTTTGGCGCAAGCGCGGCAGAAATTAAACATCTGCAAAGTGTTGATAGCTTGTTACAATGGGCAATAAATCATTGGCAGGTATCTAGGTTATCAACACAAACTGAGATACTTGTTGAAGCGGTCGATGGCGTTTATGCTCTCAAGCAATAAAACCATCATTGATAAATAAAGAGAATTAATACTAGATGCTACCAAGCCCCCCACCCTCACCGTTGCGCCTTGAAGCGAAGCTTATAAAACGCAATGACCACACCATGCGATTAACTGATCTGACGCCAAACACACAAAAGGTTTTGCGCACGCTCGTTGAGCATGATTATCAGGCATACGCGGTGGGTGGGTGCGTTAGAGACCGGCTGATGGGCATTACTCCAAAGGACTTTGACGTAGTTACTAACGCTACCCCTGAGCAAATTAAAGCATGCTTTCGAAATTGTAGGCTTATCGGTCGACGCTTTCGCTTAGCACACATTACTTTTGGACGAGAAATTATAGAAGTTGCCACCTTTCGAGGTCATCATGGCGAAGACAACAAAGAGTCGATGGCCAAACAATCGCAAGATGGTCAACTGATTAGAGACAACATCTTTGGCAGCATTGAAGAAGATGCCGCAAGGCGCGACTTTACCTTTAATGCCATGTACTTTGATGCTACCGACGAAAGCATTCTTGATTTTGCTGACGGGATGAAGGCTATTTCGACGCGCCAAGTTGAGATGATAGGTGATGTAGAAACACGGTTTAGAGAAGACCCAGTGCGCATGATCAGAGCCGTGCGCTTTGCCGTCAAGCTCAACATGCGCATCCCTGAAGATATGCAGACACTGATTAAAACCCATGCTCACTTGCTTGGTAACATTCCTCCAGCGCGTTTATTTGAAGAAGTAAGTAAGCTGTTACTATCGGGCAAAGGTCTTGCAACGCTTAAGCTACTGCAAGAGTTCAAGTTGTTTAAGGTTTTGTTCCCTGCTCTAGAAGGCATGTTAAACGACCCCAAAGGTAAAGAGCAGCAGTTAATTGAGTTAATGCTCAAAAACACCGATTCGCGCATCGCCCAAGAGATGCGTATCACGCCGGCGTTCTTATATGCCACCGTGTTGTGGTATCCAATGGAAGAGCGTGCTGAGCAACTGGTATTTGACACGCAAATCAGCCCACACGATGCATTTAACATCGCAAGCTCTGAAGTTATTCACCGCCAGGTACAGCGGATCATGTTGCCAAAACGCTTCAGTATTCCGGTAAGAGAGATTTGGGCGTTACAGAGTCGTTTGAGCAAACGGTTTGGCAAGCGTCCGTATCAGCTTTTGACCCATCCGAGATTTAGAGCCGCATACGACTTTTTATTACTTCGCGGCCAAGTAGAGGGCGGCGCATTACTCGAGCTTGCCGATTGGTGGACTGAGTTTCAAAAAGTCCCTCAAGATGCAAAAGCAAATATGATGCGCGAGTTAATTAAACGAGGCGGCGGCCCACGTCGTCACAAAAAGAGAAAACCCAAGCAATGATGTCTGACAACGCATTTATTGGCTTAGGCAGTAACTTAAGCACGCCCGCCGAACAGATTAAAAATGCGCTAGTAGAGCTGCATCAGCATACTCAAATATGCTTACAACGCTGCTCACATTTATACAAAAGCGCACCGATGGGACCGCAAGACCAACCAGATTATATTAATGCGGTGTGTCATATTACAACGTCATTGCAACCGCTTGAACTGCTCGATGTGTTGCAGAGCATTGAAAATAACCACGGGCGCGAACGTTTAAAAGACAAATGGGGCCCGAGAACCCTTGATCTTGATATGCTCATGTTCAATGACTTGCGCATGCGTAGCGAGCGTTTAATACTGCCACACTACGGCATGCAAGACCGAGAGTTTGTGCTAGTGCCCATGTTTGAAATTGCCCCCGACCTAATTATGCACGACGGCCAAACCCTTGCCGCGTGGATCAGTAAGTGCAGCCTTAACGGTTTACAAAGGCTGCCTGATGCCATAGATTTCGAAAGCATCGCTTCTTAAAGAGCTCAATATGAAAAAAATCACCGTTTCGACCCTATTGAAAATGAAAGCCGAGCAAGAAAAAATTGCGGCAATCACAGCTTATGATGCCAGCTTCGCGAAGCTGTTTGACGAACAAAACATCGATGTCATTTTAATCGGCGATTCGTTGGGGATGGTACTTAAGGGAGAAGAAGATACATTAGGCGTGAGCGTTGATGAGCTCGCCTACCACACAAAATCAGTTCGAAATGGCGCGCAGCGGGCGTTTGTGATTGCTGATATGCCTTTTATGTCGTATGCAAGCCCAGAGCAAAGTTATCAAAACGCGGCAACCTTGATGCGGGCCGGCGCTAGCATGGTCAAAGTAGAAGGCGGTGAGTGGTTATTAGACACAATAAGCGGCTTGGTAGAACGCTCAGTGCCTGTATGCGGGCACTTAGGACTAACCCCGCAATCGGTAAATGTGTTTGGCGGTTTTAAAGTGCAAGGGCGTGAACAGAGTCAGGCCGACGCCTTGTTAGAATCGGCAATAGCGCTTGAAAAAGCAGGAATACAGTTGCTTGTACTTGAATGCGTGCCTGCTGCACTGGCAAAACGCGTAACCCAAAGCGTAAGCATACCAGTTATTGGCATAGGCGCAGGTGTTGATACCGACGGGCAAATTCTAGTCATGCACGACATGCTTGGCATAAGTGCCAACTATATGCCTAAATTCAGTAAAGATTTTCTCGCTCAAACGGGCGACATCAGACAAGCGGTTGCCACCTACATTGAAGATGTAAAAGCGCGCAACTTCCCCACCGAAGCACACTGGTTTAATTAACATGCAAATAGTCACCGACATCACTCATTTGCGAGAAATTCGCAGAAGCTGGCAGACTGTCAAAGAAGTCATCGCATTTGTTCCCACCATGGGCAATCTGCATGAAGGGCATTTAAAGTTAGTCAAAGAGGCGAAAAAGACGTCCACCAAAGTGGTGGTTTCTATATTTGTTAATCCACTGCAATTTGGCCCAGAAGAAGATTTAGAAGCATACCCTCGAACCATACAGCGAGACACCGAAGCGCTTGAAGCACTTGGCGTAGACCTATTGTTTATGCCCAAAGCAGAAGACATCTACTCGCGCGGATTAGAGCAGCAAACCTTTGTAGAAGTACCTGGGCTATCTTACATGATATGCGGCGCCAGTCGACCCGGACATTTTCGCGGTGTGGCCACCATTGTTTGCAAACTGTTTAATATGGTTCAGCCCAACCAAGCATTTTTTGGAGAAAAAGACTTTCAACAGCTCCAAGTGATTAAAGCCATGGTCACCGATCTATCAATGAATTTGAGTATTTATGGCGTGCCGACTGAGCGTGAATCAAGCGGCTTGGCAATGAGTTCGCGCAATCATTATCTCACCGATGAGCAACGCGAAATTGCGCCATTGCTGTATGCACAAATAACCGCAATGGCCGATGCGATTAAATCTGGGCGTAGAGACTTTTCAGTATTGATATCAAACGTAAAAAGCGCCTTGAGTGAAGCGGGGTTTAAACCCGACTATATTGAAGTACGGGCGTCTGACACACTGTTACAGCCTGGTCATGAAGATAAAGATTTGGTGATTTTAGCTGCCGCGTTTTTAGGCAAAACGCGGCTCATCGATAACATTCAATTTACGCTTTAGCGTTGGCGAGTAGCTTCGCGGCATATTTTGCAAAGTAGGTGAGGATCCCGTCGGCACCGGCGCGTTTAAATGCCATTAGCGATTCTAAAATAACCGCGTCTTTTGCCAAGTATCCCTTTTCAAAAGCCGCTTGATGCATGGCATACTCACCGCTTACCTGATAGGCAAACGTAGGCACTTTCAGTTCTGATTTGCAGCGCTGAACCACATCTAAGTATGGCATACCGGGTTTTACCATGACCATGTCGGCACCTTCCTCAAGGTCCAACGATATTTCAAGTAAAGCCTCGTCTGAGTTAGCAGGATCCATCTGGTAGTTCTTTTTATCGCCACCCTTAATATTAGCTGCTGAGCCCACTGCATCTCTAAAGGGTCCATAATAATTAGACGCATATTTGGCTGAATAGGCCATTATGCAGGTGTTAATAAAGCCTTCAATTTCAAGCGCGGTGCGTATTGCCCCTATTCTGCCATCCATCATATCAGAAGGGGCAACCACATCGGCGCCCGCCTCGGCATGAGAAAGCGCTTGTTTGATTAGCACCTCGGTGGTTTCGTCATTAAGTACGTAGCCATCTTCATCGATAATCCCGTCTTGACCGTGCACCGTGAATGGGTCGAGGGCGACGTCGGTGATCACCAATATGCGGTCTCCAAACTCTGCTTTTAAGGCCCTACAGGCTCGCTGCGCCAATCCATCTGGGTTATACGCTTCGCTAGCATCAAGGCTTTTGTGCGCTTGTGGCGTAACTGGGAAAATAGCAAAACTGCTCACCCCTAACGCGACACATTCTGCTACTTCATTTAGCAGCAAGTCTATGCTCAAACGCTCAATACCAGGCATAGAATCAATCTTTTCACGCTGCTCAGCGCCCTCAAGCACAAACATTGGAAAAATAAGATCGTTTACACTGAGGCTATTTTCACTAACTAAGCTGCGCAAAGCAGCGGTGCGACGCAGGCGTCGTGGACGAGAATGCGGAAACATGTATACCCTTGATTAACCAAATAACGAATGGGAAGAGTCTATCATTATATTATTTTACGATCATGGTTTAGCGCGAGCATTATAGCCAAATTCAGACCCTTACATGATGGTCAGTAAATAAAAACTGCTCTACAGATGCCACAAAAGCCGTTAACATAATTAACACAAATATAATAAGACGATGGATATACCATGAAATACCTTTCACGTTCCGCGCTGTCTATTTTGCTTCTCACATTCAGCTTATTTGTTTTTGCACAAGAAGATAGCGGCGATAAATCAGGAGACGATAAAGACAAAGGCCCTAAAATCTATACTGATGTTATTACCGACGAAGCCATCTCCGATGAAGGCTTGTTTACGGTTCATAAAGTCAAAGACAAATACTATTTTGAAATCCCAGTTGAATTGCTTGACCAAGAGATTTTAGTCGTCAGCCGTATATCTGGTCATGTAAAAGGGCTTAATTTTGGTGGCGCAGGCATGAAGTCTCGCCCGCAGCAGGTTATTCGCTGGCAGCAATTGGACGACAAACTGCTGCTTCGCTCTGTTAGTTATAACAGCGTTGCTAATGATGAAGATCCTATTTATCAGTCGGTCAAAAATAATAATTTCGAACCGGTTATCATGACCTTTGATATCGAAGTCAAAAACGAAGATGAAACAAGCGTGGTGATTGAAGTTAACCCATTGTTCTCCACCGATGTAGAAATGATTGGTGCATTAAGAGCAGACGATCGCAAAGAGTTTGGCGTAAAAGGGCTTGATACGTCGCGCAGCTTTATTTCATCGATAAAAAGCTTTCCAGAAAATACAGAAGTCAGACACGTACTTACCTACACCGGCAGCAGCGAACTACCTAGCAATCAATTAACCGGTACGCTGTCTATTGAGATGAATCAGTCGTTCATCAAACTGCCTGACGACCCAATGCAGCCGCGCGTTTACGATGCGCGTGTTGGGTATTTTTCTATTGAGCAGTTCAACTACAGCTTAAATGCACAAAAAGCCAAGGAACAACGCTTTATTACGCGTTGGAGACTTGAACCGTCGGATATGGAAGCGTGGAAACGCGGTGAACTCGTTGAGCCTGTTAAGCAAATCGTCTATTACGTTGACCCGGCCACACCACAAGAGTGGAAGCCTTATATCATGCAAGGCGTAAACGATTGGCAAGTGGCCTTTGAAAAGGCCGGTTTTAAAAATGCCATTATTGCTAAAGAGCCACCCACGGCCGAAGAAGACCCTGACTGGTCACCTGAAGATGTACGTTATAGCGTAATCCGCTACATCAGCACCGACATACAAAATGCCCAAGGCCCGCACGTGCATGACCCTCGCACCGGCGAGATTTTAGAAAGTGATATCTTGTGGTATCACAACGTAATGAATTTATTGCGCAACTGGTACTTAATTCAAACCGCTGCTGCCAACCCAGAGGCACGAGCAGTGCAATTTGACACCGAAGTGATGGGTGAACTCATTCGCTTTGTATCTGCACATGAAGTTGGTCACACCCTTGGGCTACCGCACAATATGGGTTCAAGCGTCGGTTACACCATTGAGCAATTGCGCACGCCTGGTTTTGTGCAAGAAATGGGTGTTGCACCTTCGATAATGGACTACGCACGCTTTAACTACGTTGCCCAACCGGAAGATGAAGGCGTAGGCTTTTTACCTAAAATTGGACCTTACGATACTTGGTCAATTATGTATGGTTACCGCCCTATTCCAGAGGCATCAAGCGCCGAAGAAGAACGTTTAGTCTTGAACAGTTGGGTAAAAGAGCGCGCGGGTAATCCACACTTTCGCTATGGCCAGCAGCGCAGAAGTGGCCCAGATCCAACGTCACAAACCGAAGACATTGGTGATGATGTGATAGAAGCCAGTAGTCTAGGTTTAGCTAATTTGAAACGCATTTTACCTGAACTACCAACATGGTCTGCTCAAGAAGCAATTGGTTATGACGATTTAGAAGAGCTTTACGGACAAGTGCTTGGGCAGTTCAATCGCTATACTGGCCATGTTGCATCTTATGTAGGCGGCATTTATGAGTATCGTAAAACCTCAGATGAAGACGGTGCGGTATTTACCCACGTTGAAAAAGAAAAACAGGCCGCCTCGGTCAAATGGGTAAATGACAACGTTTTTGCAACGCCTTATTGGTTGATGAACGACGAAATATTACAACGCATTGAGTCAAACAACGTGGTTGAGCGCATCAATGCCTTTCAAGTACGCTCGCTAAATCGATTGATGGAAACGCCGCGTATTAAGCGCTTGATAGAAACTGAAGCCCTTAATGATGATAGCTACACTGCCCGTGCACTCTTTTCAGATACGAGCAAAGGTATATTTGCAGAATTTCATACACGTGTGAAATCTGACATCGTGAGACGTAATTTGCAGCGTACCTACATCAACACATTAGCAGCAACGATGAACACCGAAGATGAAGAAGTGCTAGCAACCGAAGTGCCTGCGTTAAGCCGTTTTGAGCTAAACTCGCTTAAAGAGGAGCTACTTTCAGCGCTGAAATCTCGCAGAAAGATGGACGGTACATTGATCATTCATTACGAAGATCTTGTTGCGCGCATTAATGACGCGATGGAAAACAAGTAGGTAATAAAGAGAGAGAAAGGGCAATGATTTAGTAGCGTCAACCGCTTGTTTTTGAACTTTCGCAACCACACCAGAGCAATGCTCTAAACAAAAAGCCAAGCACTGAAGTGCTTGGCTTTTAACGTATTACAAAGCGGGTTATTTAGTAAATATAACGCGCTTGCACATACCAAGTGCCGCCGTTGAAACCAAATGGGCTCGCTTCAGAATACAATTGACCTGAGCTACCAGCGCTTGGGTTTTCTTCAGGATAGGCATCAAACAAGTTGTCGACGCCTACGGTGAGTTCTAGGTTATCGGAGTATTGATAAGCGACTTGCGCATCAATCAAAACTTCTGCGCCAATACCCGGCACGCCGTTACCTGTGTCATCCCAACCGCCATAGTAGTTAGCACGTACAAGTGTTCTAAATTTGCCTTCGGTATGACTCCAAGAAATGTTTGCGCGAGTATTCGGCAACAAGTCTTCAATTGCGTTTACACGGCCATCACTGATTGGGTTAACCGTGCCTACATCATCCACCTCTGTTTTGTTGTAGTTGGCTGCAACAGTAAGACGCGATTCACCGCTCAAGAAATCAAAGGTATAGTTACCCACGATATCAATACCAGTTGTGGTGGTGTCGAAGCTGTTAGAGAAGAACCTGAACTGTGACAAATCATCTAATCCAATAAAGTCTTGACGATCAATAACACCGCTTGCATCTAAAGCTGTTAGGGCTTGAGAAACACTAGTGAAGTTTGAACCTACACCGCCTGTAAAGTTAAGCGCATCCAAGAAATCTACATTAGCACCCAGAGCAACACGGTCGGTCAACTCGATGTTGTAGTAATCGACTGTCCATGTTGAATCGGCAATTTCAAACCCAATACCAAACGAGAAGTTTACCGCTTCTTCAGGACCTAACTGAGGACGACCATTTCCAGCACTTTCTACAAAGTCTGCCGCTAATTGGCCAGCCACTGATGAAAGTGGCAAGGTTCCTTGGTCAATCAACACACCATTTACGTTTTGTGTTGTTACGTTAGTGATGTTTGCTTGGCCGGCAGTTGGCGCATGGAATCCAGTAGAGTACGCAGCACGTAAGCGAACGGTGTCAGAAAGGTGATAAATACCGGCTAATTTAAAGTCGGTTGTGTTACCAAATTCACTGAAGTCTTCTGCCCTAACCGCTGCCTGAACAGTTAACTGCTCAGTAATGTCAGCCTCAAAGTCAACATAAAATGCAGTACTGTCTTGAGACGCTGTGGTAGTTTCAGGGAAGCCACCAAAACCGTTTGAACTAGACGCAAAACCTTGGCTTGCTAGCGGACCTAATGCAAAAGATGCCGCATCACCTGCAAACAAATCAAACTCCTCTTCTCTGTATTCAGCACCAAACGCAATGTTTAGGTCAGAATATAGGCCAACATCCATGGTGTATACAAAGTTAAGGTTAAACAACGTTTCGGTTTGTTCTTGCCCGCCTGGTACAAAGTTACGAGGTGTATCAGGACCGAGCGATGCGTTGATAGTATTGTTGATGAAGAAATCGGTTCTGTTTGAGCCGCGTTGTGCACTCAAATCATATGTTAAGCCATTACCCACTGCCAATTCACCACGAATACCTACCGTAAGGGCCATATCTTCGTTGGTACCGCCAAAACGAGGCACAAAACCGGCTGGAATGGTTTCTAAGAACGAGAAACAGTTATCGTCAGCTGCCACTTGGCCAAATAAGGTTTGGTCAGGGTTAACACCGCCTTGCCCGCCCAATGGAATACCGTCGATACATGAACCGCCTACACCTAGCCCATCTAAATCACCCACTAAGACCGATGGCACACCGTTTGGATCTGACAAACCTGTTGCAGGATCGACCAACGGACCACGGTAAACACCGCCGCGCTGACCTGATGGGCCGCCCACTACGTTACGGTAGAAAAAGCCACCGGTAACCATGCGCTCACCATAGTTACCAAAAAGGTAAATTTGGTCGGTGTCAGTTATATCGTACTCAGAGTTTATGAAAAGCTTAATATCATCTTCTACATCAGGTTGCCCCCAGTATTGAGGCACTTCGCTGGTGTAAGTGTTTATAGCTTGGAAGTCGGCCACTGGTGTGTAGCCATTTGCAATTTGAAAGGCTACGTCGTCACGAACAACAGAACGAATGGTGCCATCTACTTCTCTGATTTCACCGGTAACGTTAACAAAACCAGCATCCCCTAGCGCAAAGCCCGCATTGGCTGAAACAATAAAGTTATCGCCATCACCTTCATAGGTTGAACCGTATCTTGCGTTAACTTCAAAGCCTTCCGAGCTGTCTCTTAGAATAAAGTTAAGTACACCGGCTATTGCGTCAGAACCATATTGTGAAGAGGCACCGTCTCTTAACACTTCTACTCTTTTAAGCGCCATTGAAGGAATAGCTGAAATATCTACACCCTGAGCACCATCAGAGATACCACCGCCAAGGAAAGAAATAATTGACCCACGGTGACGGCGCTTACCGTTTACCAATACCAATACATTGTCTGGTGAGAGACCACGTAAGTTAGCAGGGCGCACTATTGTGGCTGCATCACTGATTGGCTGGGTGTTGATATCAAATGAAGGTACGGCTGTGCGCAGCATATCTTGAACATCTGATGAAGAATTCTGACGGAACTCTTCACCACTGATAACATCTACAGGAACAGGTGAATCGGCTGCAGAACGATTGGTCATCCTCGTACCGGTAACGATAATCTGCTCGGTGGCTTCATCTTCTTCTTGAGCAGAAGTATGAAAAGGAAGCGACGTTGCTAATGGTATAGCGCACGCTAAAACAATAGCATTTTTCTTAAAGCTCTTATGTTTGTAAGACTTATGTTTCATGATTTTCCCTATGATTTAGATTAATTGGTGTCGATGACACCCAAACTCGTCTACTTGCTTTTGTTTTTATAAGAGAGCGTGAACGTTGAATGTTTTGCAAAAATACATACTTTTCAAAACCTTCACAGACAACTTACACTAGGAGCAATCAACGTACCATCATTTATTTAGGTTTGCGCCCGAAACACAAGCTTCTTCTAACCTCAGTCAAACGCTATAAAAAGCCCAATAATTACATATACTTATAAGAAATCAATAAGTTAAAGCGACCGCTAGACCACGCCTGTGGTCTAGTTCATCTGATAAATAAAAAGGCGACATATTGTTATTGTGTGATTTGTGGCGCTAAAATGGTGCAAAGGAAATCATTTTGAGCACTAAGTTTGTGCATAATATTTAAAAAAAGAGAGCTGGGTGCACCCATTCTCATTCTGAAGTATTTTGATGGCACGCTAGCCAACGATATTGGCTATTCGCTCAAATGGACTAACAACGGCATTGCCCCCTCTTTGTAATATATGCGTGTAAATTTGGGTGGTTCGAAGATCGGTATGGCCTAACTGTTCTTGGACGGTGCGAATGTCTGCGCCATTTTGCAATAAATGAGTGGCAAAGGAATGCCTGAGAGTATGCGGTGTGACTTGCTTTTCAAGCCCGGCTTTTTGCGCCGCCTTTTTCACTGCTTTTTGCAATGTTCGTTGATCGATATGGTGGCGGCGAATGCTATTGTCTTCTGGATCTTTTGATAGTTTTGCCGAGGGAAATAAGTAATGCCAGCTAAGATCATATGCGGCATTTGGGAACTTATCTCTTTGCCTGTGCGGCATATACACCCCTGCATAGTTTGGGTTGCTTGAGTCGATAGATAGATAAGATTTTACGGTATTTATTTGCGTAAGGAGTTCGGGAATTAATTGCTGAGAGAGCGTCACAATGCGATGCTTGCCCCCTTTGCCATTCCAAACCTTAACGGCTTTATAGTCAAAATCGATGTCTTGCACGCGCAAGCGTAAACATTCCATTAACCGCAACCCACTGCCATATAAAAGCGCAATGGGTAATTTAGTTTCGGGTGACGTGTTGTTGAAAAACTGAGTAACTTCCGATTGCGTTAGCACCACTGGCAGTTTTGGGCGGTGACGGCTGCGTACAAACCCAAGCTCAACACTTAGCGGCTGATGTAAAACATGTTTATACAAAAACACCAATGCGTTTAGAGCAAGTGCTTGTGTGCTGGCAGACACATCTTTGATATGTACCAAATGACTCAAAAATGCCTCCACCTCAGCATCATGCAAGGTTTTAGGATGTTTGTATTGATGAAAACGAATAAATGCCTTTATAAACTTTAGATAGATGTCAATTGTGCGCTTAGCATAACGCTTGCGATACATTAACTCCGATATCTCTGCCAAAAACACAGACGACATAATCACTCCATTGATTAAAAAACTTATCCCATACGCCTAACAGCATGTTTGCGAAAAACTCCGCATTTCCCTCCCCGCAAAAAGGCGGCATGACAAAAATGCTTGTGCTTTGGGGCCTACACAAATAT
>NZ_JAHEOJ010000026.1 GCF_018595715.1 Glaciecola sp. XM2 | reverse complement strand
TGTAGTGGTCAACAAAATCCGTACACCGATTTAGCTAATTTCTCAGCTTTCGCTGGCGGTAGACCATCGTTAAATTGATGCGGTCGCTCCCAGTTATAATAGTTCATCAGGTAATAACCCACATCTCGTTTTGCCTCATTTGCTGATTGATAGCCGATAGTTGGCATCCATTCAGATTTTAGGCTTCTAAATACTCGCTCCATTGGGCTATTATCCCAACAGTTACCGCGTCGACTCATACTTTGTGTCATGCGATATCGCCACAAGCGCTGTCTAAATTTACGAGCACCATATTGTGAGCCTTGGTCGCTGTGAAACAGCACGCTCTGTGGCTTGCCTCGCTGCTCATAGGCCATATCTAGCGCTCTTACCGCCAGTTCAGCATCCGGCCGTTTTGATAGACTCCAACCAATTACTCGACGTGCATAAAGGTCGATGACAACCGCTGCATAATGCCAAGCATCGCCCGTCCATAAATAAGTAATATCACCACACCACGCTTGATTGGGCTGCTCTGGTACAAACTGTCGATTCAATAAGTTCGGAATATCCGGTCTCTCAACTTTAACTCGCTTATAAGCATGCTTACCAGGCTGCTTACTTGTTAGCCCTTGCTCCTGCATCAAGCGTGCGGCCTTGTAGCGACCCATCTCAATGCCTTCATCTCTCAGCATACCAACAATCGTTCGCGTACCGGCTGACTGGCGACTTTTATCAAACAAGCGCTTTACTCTTGCTCTTAAAATACGGCGCTTTGCATCTATCAATCTTCGGCGCTTTTTACGCTCGTAGTAGCTCGTCACACCCAAGCCTAACGCCGAGCACACTAGCTCTGTCGATTCATGCTCCCTCAATCGATCGACTAGCGCGTGGAGTTCAGATCGTCTGACATTAAGAGAGCTGTAGCCTTTTTTAATATCGACTTCTCTCGTTCTAAGCGATTAACCTTAGCTTCTAGCTCTTGAATCCGCTGTTGTTCAACTGACAAGGCTTTCGATTTAGGTGTTACACCAATACGCTCTGATTCAAGTTGTTTCACCCAAATCCGCAGCGTGTTTTCGTGAACTTCTATCGCTCGACTTGCTTCAGCAAATGAGTAATCTTGATCTAAAACCAAGCAAGCTGCATCGTTTTTAAATTCCGGGCTGAATGACCGGCGCTTTCTCTTTTCCATTGAACACCTCTTCTATAAGTGTAATGCTACCACTTAAAAAGGTGTACGGGTTTATTCTGCCACTACAAAAAAGCATAAGTAAACTTAATGTTGATTGAAATAAGTAACTGGTTTAATTACGAAAATGTAATCGAACTGTAATCTAATCGTTGTGAATGCTTGATCTAAATCAACTATATTTAATGCGCAATAAATAAGATGACCGCTATGTAAAAGCAAAATGAAATTAGTGTTTTGATGTGAAGGCGAATTTACTATTTTGTTTTTTATAACTTTCACTAACATTAGAAAACGCCTAGAACCAAGTTCTTGACGAATTTTCGCTAACATAAGGTAATTAGCTATGCGAACCAAAGAAAAAATAAGACTCGCAACGGCTCTTTTTGGTGCTCTTACTGTGCAGTCTTCTCTTTATGCAAATGAATCCAATGATCGTTTTGTCCTTGTTGGTTACGGCGATGTAAAGTACGAAAACACCGATGTCGCAAATACAAGTGCTTTCTCGGCACGTTTTGTTCCGATATTTTTATTTAGTTTAAATGACAAGATGCACGTGGAAGCTGAACTTGAAGTTGGCTTAAATGAAGATGGGGAAACAGAAACTGAGCTTGAATATGCAGATATCCATTACTTCTTAAACGACAACACGACCATTACAGCAGGCAAATTTTTACTGCCGTTTGGACAATTTAGTGCCAACTGGCATCCCAGTTGGATCAATCGCAGCATCTGGACGCCTGGCATATATGGTGCCCACGGCTCTAGCCAAGCAATGGATCCCATGTTGCCTATTTTAAGTGATGTCGGTGTGGCAGCACAGCAAGTTTACCAAGTAGGATCCGCAAAGGTGTTTTTCGATGTCTTTATGACAAATGGACCTCGTTCAGAAGCAGAACATGACGAAGAAGAAGTAGTGGAAGACGACCATGATATTGCGTTTGCTCGCTTGTTTTCGCCTACGACCACACTCGATCCAGATGTGGATGAGGATGAACATGGCGAAGCCTTCCCTGAAGTCGAGTTTGAGGCGACGAGTTCAGACAACAATAGTAATAAGGCGTTTGGCGGCCGAATCGCCGTAGCTTTTCTCCCGTCAATTGAAATAGGCACGTCTTACTATCAGGGCGCTTATGATGAAGGTGGACAGCTGGATATTAGGGCTAATGGTATCGACATCAATTTGATCAGTACACACGCAATTTTGCGAGGCGAGTACATTCGCACTGAAACCGACGCGTTTGTAGAGCGAGATCATGAGGATGTAATTGATTCGTTTTCTCGCAATGGTTGGTTTTTACAAGGAACATTTTTTGTAGGCCATCTATTCGAAGAGCTAGGGAGTACCGAAATTGTTATTGAACATGCGCAAACCAAAAAAGTAGAAGAAGCCGAGCGATGGATGGTCGGTATTAATTACTGGTTGGATCCGCGTTCAGTCATCAAAGTGGGTTACGAAGATACAGACGTTGCTGATGGCCCTGACGACAAACGTTTCGCCGTGCAATTTAGTTATGGCTTCTAGGAGGACTAATTATGAAACATCAATCTACCATTAACATATTTGTGTTGTTTACTTCTTTATTCGCATCGCTTCACGTGCACAGTAGTGAACCACTGTCAGGCGCCGAATTGATAAATAATAATTGTGCGCGATGCCATAACAGCCGTCCAATACAAGAGTTTTCCATGAGTGAATGGAAAGTCATTATGCCTCATATGCGAGAAAAGGCCCACTTAACCGGAACAGAAGTCCAAGCCATTCTCAAATTTATGGAAATTGCTTCAACACCTGTGCAAGCACCGAAAGTTCTTGCGAGTGTCAATAATACCGTTGAGCCAAGAGAAGTTCTGACTCGCTATGGTTGCCAAGGGTGTCATCAGGTGCAAGGCGCAGGAGGCACCCTTGGCCCGTCACTCGATAATATTATCAGCGAAAAAGGAATAGCATTTTTTGAGCGTAAAGTTAAAGAGCCTCAATTTAATAACTCTGCGTCAGCGATGCCGAAAATGCCCATAACCGATGAAGAAATCGCAGCATTGGTAGTGTTTTTGTCGCCTCAATAACGTAGCGCCGTCAAAAAAATACAGATTCAGTATAAGCAAAATTCATTTTTAAACATAATCTGCTCAATTGAGTATCACTAAAGGAAATAAAATCATGAAAACAATAACTTCATTATTATTCGCCAGCGTTTTAGTCATTACACCTATTTCTGCTGTCTATGCACACCAAAACGCGGACAAGCATGAAATGCCGATGATGAAAGACCAAATGATGAAAAAAATGCAAAGTCATATGGAAGACATGCGAGCAATGTTAGCCGCGGTTAAAAGAGAAATAGATCCTAGCAAGCGAGAAGCAATGTTGCATGAGCATGCTAAGAAAATGGAAGGCATGATGGGCATGATGAAATCGGATGACAGCAAGGGTATGAACAACATGAAAGGCATGAAACATAAACATGATGATATGTCGGCTGAGGATAAAATGGCGATGATGGAAAAGCGCATGTCCATAATGGAGGACATGATGGAGCAGATGATGGGGCACGCAGCGGAAAAAAGTAAACCAAAGCATCAACATAAAAAGAATTAGTCGTTTTATAGCATGATAGGTGCAACGCGCCTATCCAAAAACACCTCATCGTTGGATAATACTATGAATAGATTTATAAAGTTCTTTGCAATTGCTGTCTTAGCAATAGGCTTAGGTAGTGGTTGTACTAATCAGGTTTACCATGACTATGTAATGAGCGGCCAAGTAGTCTCTGTTTCCGACCGACAAGCAGTTATTTGTGTGTCTGATACAGATGGATTGAAAGAGCATCAAGTCTTTAACGTGTTTCGAACAGTGTATGATCCGGCCGCGATAGCGGAAGGTGAAAGTGCATATTCCCGGGAATATATTGGAAAAATAAGACTGGGAAAATCTAAGAATCAACATTTTGCTGAAGCAACTGTGTTAGATGGTGAAATTGTTCGTTATGACATGGTTGAATTTGATCGTGATTTTTAATCCTCACATCATTCTTTGGCTGTCACACGCTCAGCTTAGAATAAACTCTAAGAAATATAAGTGGGGTGCTAACCTCGCGACAATTGCATTTAGTGCCTCCTTTGCCGCATCTTGCTCGGCTGCCACTCAAGTTACTGAGTCAATGGAAGAAGCTGGAAAACCTGAGCAAGCATTGCATAAACAAATAGAACAAACTGATCCTAAGTCAACCAGTGACGACTTTGCGGATATTCAAGAAGCCTTACGAGCATTAGACAATTCTCTCGCGCCTACAACACAAAAAAACACAAGTAGGGAGGCATACAGTCAGCCATCTTCAACTTCTGGTGAACCTAGTAATACAAATAAACCAGTAATGGGCATGGGAAAAAATAGCATGACGATGATGTCTAAATCTAATCAGCCTTGCATGGGAATGATGTGCAAAATGAAGATGAAAAATAGCTCAATGATGGGTATGCCTAAAAAACTACCACCAGTGGTAACGGATAAAAATGCCTTAATTACGTTGCCTGGCAAAAGCGACGCATTACATTTGTATCATCTTGGAGAAGACTCGTTTTTTATGAACTTCAAAAGCGCTCTGTTTCTATCAGATGACCAACTAAATCTATTAGTAAATATTCAGGACAAATGGCAAACCTTTCAAGTAAGCCATACTGAAAAGCGAAGTAGTTTAGAGTCAAGCTTATGGACACTTACCTCCAAAGGATTACCGAATTTCAGTGATATTAAAACTACAATCTCTGAAATTGAAATTATAAACAGTGAGCTTCGTATCCAATTTATCGTGTTGGTCGGTGAGGCTGTTGCAGTTTTAACACCGACGCAACTATCTCAAATTGAAGCCCTTTGGCACAAACAACAAGGGCTTTCGCAATGAGACTTTCGTTATTGCCTTTATTTACTCTGAAATGTCGGTTTGTATTTTTAGTCATGTTTACCTTGACGGTAATAGGTTTTTCTTCTCAGCCAATGGCATTTCAACAAACTGAGAACGATGAACATGCCGGACATCATCCAAGCAAAAATGAAAAACCAACTAATGAGGTTTCAAGCATTCAGCCAGCTATAGACACCTCCAGTATGATGGGTCCTGGTATGGGCAAAGGAATGGATAAAATGATGGAGAAAATGGGAGCGCCCAAACCCAAAGATCTCTATCCCTCTTTAATGAGAATGCAGTCAGCGACGCCTGAGCAAACGACACTTATCTTGAGTAAAGCGACTGAGCGAATGCGATTAGGCAACGAACAACTTTCTAATGGGTTTATGTGGTTGGCAGAGGCCTCACAGGCAGAAGATTATGCCCAAATGCAAATCGCGCTTGAAACAGTAAAAGAGGGAATTGCCCATTTTGATAGTGGTCTTGCGACTAAACGTGCGCTGCTAGATGGACAGGAGCCAAGACGCGTAGCCTTAACGTGGTTCAAAACTCAGATGGATATACTGCCCAGCATACCTGAAAACAATCAGACCATTATTTGGGGGATGACGCCCTTTCACACTTCTATTATGGTGATTTTATTACTCTTTGCCGTTGCCATGATATACGTGTATGGATTTAAAATGCGCAGAGCATCAGCGTTGCTCGCGCAACTCAAAAATGATGAAAAAAATACTAAGACTTCAAGCACAAGTCAAAAAAATAACACTGGCGTATTAACAAATACTGATACGCCAATCGTTGATGTAAAAACAGCGATATCCATCCCAACTAATAATGGTGTAAACAATGACGTATCAGCCTCAACACCGGCAAATTCTGATGTCCCAGGGGCGCGACGAAAAGTGTTTAGCGGTGAGATGAAAGTCATAGCGATATTCATTGAAACCCATGATGTTAAAACATTTCGCTTTGCTCATCCGAACAATGACCTAATTCCTTTCAGTTACGAACCGGGTCAATTTGTCACTTTTTCGCTTCAAATTGATGGCGTCGATAAGCCAGTTAAACGTTCTTATACAATAGCTTCATCACCCACCCAAACACATTATTTTGAAGTGACCATAAAACGTGAAGAGCATGGTGTGGTATCTCGTTTTATGCATGATAATGTAAAAGTGGGAGATTCGCTTATTGTCAAAGTGCCAGGTGGAAAATTCTTTTTTAATGGGAAAGGTGAAAACAGCGTCATGCTCATATCAGGCGGCGTCGGGATCACACCAATGATGAGCGCAGTAAGATATTTAACTGCGACTTGTTGGGACGGTGATATATATTTTCTGTTTTGCACACGAACTACGAAGGATTTTATTTTTGAACAGGAGTTAAGGTATTTACAGGCTCGTTATTCAAATTTGAAAGTACTTGTGAGTATGACGCAAGCAGAGGGGACATCATGGATGGGCCCACAGGGGCGTTTGACCTCTGGATTAATTAAAGATTTTGTACCTGAAATTGAAGCAAAAACTGCCCATATCTGTGGACCACCAGCAATGATGGACTCCATGAAGGGTATCCTCTCTGGTTTGGGCGTGCCTGAGAGCCAAATAAAAACGGAGGCTTTTGGGCCAGCGACTCCTAAAAGGCCTAATAAACCTATCGTTACAAAGCCTGTGCTAGAAAAAGTGAGTGAAAGGCAAATCAATTTTAGTCTTTCTGGTAAACAAGCTCCGGTTAATACCGATGAAACAATCTTAGATGTTGCTGATTCACTCGATATTGATATTGATAACTCTTGCCGTGCTGGCTCATGTGGAAGCTGCAAAGTAAAGCTCACTAAAGGAGCCGTAGAAATGGAGGTTGATGACGGGTTAGAGCCGCAAGATAAAAAAGAAGGATATATATTAGCATGTCAGGCTATCCCAACGTCCGATGTTGAGGTAGACGCTTAAATGAATACACATGAGCGAAATCTAGTCGGTAGCTTAGTTGCACTCATGATGTTACTTTGGCTAGGATTTTTGTGGCATCGCTCTTCACAGTTTCCTGGTAGTCTAAGCGGTTTTGTTGTGGGAGCACTAGCTAGCATGTTGATGCTGATCCCACTTTTATATATGTTTATAAAGCGAACAAAGTCCCTAAAAAAGAGCATCACAAAATTCATTCCCATGGCAACTCTGCTTAAAATCCATATTTACGCGGGTGTGCTAGGACCGATATTGGCGTTGATACATAGCGGGCACAGATTTGCTAGTCCCGTCGGTATAATACTTGTGTTGTTTATGATGATAGTGGTTCTGAGCGGTTTTGTAGGCCGTTATGTACTTGGTTTAATATCAACGAAAATGAAAGAAAAAAAGCGTCAATTAAACGAGTTTCAACACGCACTAAATGATTCAAAAAAAAGCTTGAGAGATGGTGTTTGTGATGCTCAGTATAAAGCGATTACTAAACGCACTTCGAATATCCTTCCTTCCTTTAGTCTAAGCTTGCTCGCCCCTAGACAAGATATATCATTGCAAAAAGAAAAAGAGTTGCTGAAGATAGTGGATGCCATCTCAGACATCGAATATAGCATTATGATCCATAACACAGCAAAAACTTGGTTTTCTCGCTGGTTGAAGTTTCACATCTTTATTTCAATGACGCTATATTGTGTTCTGTTTATACATATAGCAAGTGAGGTTTATTTTGGGCTTAGGTGGCTATAATGAAATGGCTTGTCGGTGTATTAGCAATCATAGTCTTAGCGTTTGGCCTTAGTCATTTTTGGCACGAGCCTGAAGATTTATCTAAATTAGATTGGGAGCAGGCAATAAGCCCTGGCTCACTTAGTCAATCTCATGCCTTTATTGATAACGATTGTTTAAGTTGTCATACCCCAATTAAAGGGGTAGAGAGAGATAAATGTGTTGCTTGTCATGCGAACGATACGCATATTGTTGCGCGTCAACCAACCGCTTTCCATGCTGATATACAAGAGTGCACCAGTTGCCATATAGAGCATGAAGGTCTTAATGCCAATATCTCTAAGATGGATCATGGTGCGTTGGTTGATATTGGCTTTGACATGCTTCCAAATCTTGATATGCCTTTTGACGAGGATGCCACAACCATTGCACTTGTTACTTATTTGCTCGCGAATAAACAAAGACCTGAACCGCTCTTTATTCACCCTGAAGTAACCAACAAAGAGGCTTTACTCAATTGTTCACAGTGTCATAGCAATGACGATAAACATTTTGGTTTGTTTGGAAACGACTGTGTGCAATGTCATAGCACAAATACATGGTCATTACCTAAATATACGCATCCTTCTAGTCAGTCACGTGATTGCAACCAATGCCATGAAGCACCGCCTAGCCATTACATGCAACATTTTAATATGATTTCAGCAAAAGTAGCCGGCGAGCCTAAAGCAAAAGCAGAGGAATGTTACGCTTGCCATCAATCGACGTCTTGGAATGATATTAAACGTGCTGGGTGGTATAAGCATCATTAGTGCATCTTTGAGCTCGGCCGTTGTTTATATCACAATGCAGAAAATTAAAGGTAATTCTACATGCTCGCAAAAGCGTCGCTTAACAAGATTATTATTGATCATTTTGGCTTAGTTTTTGCTATAAAACATATACAACTTGATTTTTAAAACTATCAACTTCGATATAAACAATTAAGGAAATGCACAATGGTAAACTTAGACACCTCGTCAAATCTCAATATCTTGAACCAACCAAGTAAGACCGTAAACGATGCTTCAGAACGGCAAGAGTCGAAATGTTGTAACAAAGAAAAATTTGCTGAAAGTCTAGACGAAGCTTTCCAGTCACTTTCGTCGCAAAAAAAGAACTAAGCGGCAAGTATTGTCCGTTTGTGTTTCGGGTGTTTGCAATCTAATTCATAAGTTCTGAAGGCACTATATTTAAATATATGTCTCGATTTTGTCCTAAGCAATAGCTGTCCAAAAGACGCTATCGTTAACACGTCATTTGAACCTTGGTCACAGAGTATAGTAGAAGTCAACTGACAAATACTTATTTAGATTGTGACTGAAGACGGAAATGTATTAGAACAAAAAACTGCAGTCTATCAACAGCGAAAGGGCACAAATAGATTTCATCGTAGCCGCCATCCTGATGTTGTTTTTTTCAGTCAATACTCAAGAACACGATAGTTGCAATCTAACCTGAGAAAGACTGACGATTTTACCAAGATGAAATTTAACCACATAAAATAGTGACCAAATGGTAAACATTTTTGGACCGAACACCTGGATCATATATTATCATATGATATTTTTAGGTGTTGTTCGGGTTTCAGCAATGCTATCTAGTTGGTGTAAAACGCCGCATTCCTTTACTTTTTTATTATCAGCACATGTTGAGCGAATAGAAATGAGAGATTGTCGCAGTGCGTTTAACTCCATTACCCGTTGTTCGATATCATCAATGTGTTTGTCAATCGTAGCATTGACACTTTCGCAACTGCTCTCTGGGTTAGCTCGTGTTTCTAGTACTAAACTAATTTCTTCAATCGTCATATCAAGCGCACGGCATTGCTTAATAAACAGCAACTGCTTTAGTGCTTCTTCTGAATAACTTCTATAATTAGACTGCGTGCGCTCCGGCGCACTTAGCAAGGCTTTTCGTTCATAAAAGCGAATTGTTTGAATACTGAGGCCTGTTTTATCTGCTAACTGTCCTATTTTCATTTTTCTTTACCTAGTGGGCTTGACTCTATACCAAGTATAGAGTTTACACTTGAGCTATAAATCAGTAAAGCGAGTGTTTTTATGAGCGGTTGTGGATGCGAAGTTGAAATTAAAGACCAAACACAAAAAAAGGTGTTGTATTGGTTGTTAGGTATCAATGCAGTCATGTTCGTTGTTGAGATGAGCGTAGGTCTGTTAGCTGACTCTACCGCACTTATCGCAGATTCATTGGATATGCTAGCGGATGCGGTCGTGTATGGTATTGGTATTTATGCAGTGGGCAAAACCATTATTCTCAAAGCAAACGCCGCAAAAATAAGTGGCTATTTTCAATTAATACTTGGCCTCATTATTTTATTTGATATTGCTCGTCGTTCGATATTAGGAAGTGATCCAGAGTCATTGTTAATGATGGGGATGGGTTTTGTTGCCCTAATCGCCAACGTCATATGTTTATTAATCATTAGAAAACAGAAGAGTGGCGAAGTACATATGCGAGCAAGTTGGATTTTCTCGGCAAACGACGTCATTGCCAACATGGGCGTAATATTAGCTGGCGTGACGGTTTATCTATTTGACACTCGATGGCCCGATTTAGTGATTGGCCTTATTGTGTCTATCATTGTTTTACGCGGTGCAATTTCAATATTAAAAGACGCCAAACAAGAGCTTCGCAATAACAGTCAATCTATCGGAGAAGCATTATGAATTTCACGCAAGCAGCAAAACCTTATGTAGAAGAAAAATTAAGAGATGCGCAACAAGCATTTACAAATAAAGATGATGTAGCAGGTTTTAAAGCCCTTGAAGATGCACATGTGATTGGACAGCACTCTACCTTTCATCATACCCGAGTGCACTATGAGATGCTGAAATTTGGATTAAAACACAGGGACATGAAAGAAGTATTTGGGCAAATATTTAGAATGATAGGAGCCTTGACGAAAACAGCGATAGGCTTATTACCAGAGGGTAACACGGGTGGTGCAAATGTCAGCCCATTCAAGCCCATGCCAGTCTCGCCTGCAAATAAAGCAATCTTGGATAAGATTAAACATGCACAGTCATAACCACTCACATAACCATTTACACTCAGATGGAAATTCAAAGGATGCATCAAGGCGCATTGGCTGGGCGTTCTTTTTAAATGTGGTGTTCACCATCATCGAGTTTATCGGTGGTTGGCTAACCAATAGCACCGCTATCATGGCAGACGCGGTACATGACCTCGGCGATAGTTTGTCAATTGGCACAGCGTGGGGATTGAACAAGCTTAGCGACAAAGATGCTAATCAAACGTTTTCATATGGCTACAAACGCTTTTCTTTATTGGGCGCATTAATTAACGGTTTAGTGCTGTCGGTAGGCTCGATTTGGATATTGTTTGAAGCGATACCTCGTTTGGCAGAGCCTGAAATGCCGCAAGTTGAAGGGATGTTAGCCTTATCGATTTTTGGTATGGCAGTAAACGGTTTTGCCGCTTATAAACTAAGTGAAGGAACGTCATTAAACGAACGAGTGCTTAATTGGCACTTGCTAGAAGATGTGCTCGGTTGGGTGGCAGTGTTTATTGTATCGATCGTCTTAATGTTTAAGCCATGGGCGATTTTAGATCCCATCCTGTCCATTGGCTTTACTTTGTTCATCCTCTTCAATGTGTTTCGTAACCTAAAAGAAACCCTGATGCTATTTTTACAGGCAACGCCAGATGAGGAGCAAATGTCAAAAATCCGAAACGATTTGCTTGCAAACGATAAGGTAAGTGACCTCCATCATTTTCATATTTGGTCTTTAGACGGCGAGCGAAATGTAATGACAGTCCATCTTGTTTTACAGGGTGAGGTGAACATTGAGCACATCCAGACATTGAAGCATAGCGTACAAACATCATTAGCAAAGTATGACTTTGAACACACTACAGTCGAAATAGAATTTGCCGATGAACAATGTCGTGACGAAGTGAAATAGGCTTGGTAGACTAGTACTCATGAAAAATTTAAAACGTCTAAGTTACATCATGATCTCGCTGATACTCTTTCAGTCGTTTTCTGCTGTGGCCAATTCCTTAGATTTTCATGCAATCGATACACAACATCTGCAACATGAACACCAGCATTCAGAGCACAATCAGGCGTCAAATGATATTCCAATTAAAGTGCTTGGTGAGTCAGCAAAAGCAGGCCACCACAACCCTGCCGATTGCCATCATTGTGGCCACTGCCACGGTACGCACGCACAGTGGTTAGGTCAGCACAACATCAACAATCTACAATCCGTGCTATCTATCCACAATTTTAATTATTTGGATGCGATTATCGACGCACCCATCAACCGATTACTACGCCCACCCAAAACACTATCCTAATATCGCTTTCGATAGTGTCGCGTTGATGACTCTCGCGACGCTGAATATTGATAAATTATTAGGATGTTCTAATGAAAATGTTTCAGATTTTTGTGCATGTACGCGCCATTGCGTTTGCTTGCGCATTGGGCTTAACGTTGAGCCCACTTACCGCTCAAGCGGTACAAACTAATCGCTATATAGATGAAGGTGTTCAAGCGCCCGTACGAGAAACGCTGAGCCTTGACGATACAATCAGACTTACACTTGCCAATAATCCAAGTTTGTATGAGTTTGAATTTAGACAGCGAGTAATTGACGGTGAATCAAAAACCGCCGCGCTTAAACCCGCACTGAATGCTGGGATTGAACTAGAGAACTTTATGGGAACCGGCGAGGTATCGGGCATTAAGGAGCTCGAAGTCAGTTTGACCTTGTCATCTGTGTTACAGCTCAATGACAAGCCTAGCGCAAGATTGAACGTACTCTCTGAGCGTAAAATACAACAAGAGGTGGAAAAGAAAATACGCACATTAGATGTCCTTGGCGAGCTGAATCGTCGTTACATCGAAGCACTTTTATTTCAGGCCACCTTAGACGTGAAAAACGATGCAGAGATACTTGCACTCTATACCTATAACGCAGTTTCTAAGCGCGTTGATGCAGGCGCGTCACCATTGCTAGAGCAAAAACGCGCCCAAGCCGCGCTAGCCCAAGCAAAACTCGATGTTAAATTAGCTCAAAAAGGTCTTCAATTTGCATTGCGCAGTCTTGCCATCATGTGGGGTGAACAAACGCCTAATTTTAAGCGTGTGGAAGGTACGCTTTTTGCGTTTCAAGACATTGGGTCATTCGAGATGCTTTCTGCCGCTATCCAAAGCAGTCCGCATATAGAGTTGTTCGCAAAACAAAGCCGTGTTCAAGCAGCGCAGCTTAGATTAGTGCAAGCCAATAATCGAGCTGACATTGAGTGGTCAACGGGTGTTCGACGAATACAAGGTATTGATGAAACGGCTTTAATAGCCGGGATCAGCGTGCCATTGTTTCAACAAAAACGAAACCTAGGTGAATACGAGGCGCAAAAAGCTCGCCTTGATGCAATAGAGGTGCAAAAACAGAGTAATGTGCGCAGTCTTTTACATTCAGTTAATCAAGCATTAGGTGAGCACACCCGCGCATTATTAGAGGTTGACGCTATTCAACAAACTGTCATACCGCCTCTTACAGAAGCCTTAGATTTAGTCGAAAGCGCCTATTTAGATGGCCGGTTTAGCTATTTGGAGTGGGTATCTACTCGACAAGAGTTCTTAAATACGCGCCTGACATTAATTGAGGCGGCGTCTCAAGTGCACCTAAGCAAAACAGAAATTGAAACGCTTACCGGTCTTGCACTTAAGGCTTCACAAAGCACCACTGTAAAAACGGATACTGCAAAGAGCACCGCTTCCAAAAAGGTAGCGCACAACATCAATATGCAGCAACCATCAAACATTTCGATAAGAAGTAACGATCATGAATAAATTTACTCAATTAAAAACATTCACAATATTAAAAGTACTCGTTTTAAGCGTCACGCTAATGATGATACATGGGACGGTGAGCGGCGGAGACAAACATGCAGACGGTGATTCTCATGAGGATGATAAACACGCAGGTGAAGTCATTACGATGAGCGACGAGACTGCTGTGCA
Organism: Glaciecola sp. XM2; assembly: GCF_018595715.1. GTDB lineage: Bacteria > Pseudomonadota > Gammaproteobacteria > Enterobacterales > Alteromonadaceae > Glaciecola. Next base: position 254,704 of record NZ_JAHEOJ010000026.1, on the reverse strand, counting down.
AAATGGGATCACTACCACAAATGTCATTGCTGGCGACATTGCACTTTCGACCACACTTTATGGCCGAATAAGTGCAGATCCTGCTTCTTTGAGTCATATCAGAGCACGTTTTGACGGTGTGATCAAAGATGTCAAAGTCAACATTGGCGACACAGTTAAAAAAGGAGATATTTTAGCGGTCGTAGAGTCAAATGAGAGTTTAAAAAGCTACTCAATTACATCTCCCTTTGATGGCAACGTTATCGCGCGGCATGCCAACAATGGTGAGTTATCAAACGGGCAAGTACTATTTTCTTTAGCCAACTATAAGAATGTGTGGGCACAGTTAACCGTGTTCTCGCAGCACCTCGGCAAAATTAAGGTAGGACAAGCTGTTGATTTAAGACATGCAAACTTTGAGCAGCTATCTGAAATTGCCTACCTTACGCCATCTGCCGATGGCAGCCCGCATTCGCTTGCCAACGTCACTGTGGATAATAACAGTGGCTATTGGCCATTAGGCACCTTGGTAAAAGCGCAGGTAACCACTGCCACTAAGGCCGTAAGTCATATGGTGCCTGTTACTGCCGTGCAAGAGTATGAAGACAAGCAAGTGGTATTTGTTAATCATGATAATGAATATAAACCACGCCCTGTGCAGCTTGGTGTGACCGATGGTCGCTTTATTGAAGTCATAAGCGGCATTGAAATAGGTGAGCGTGTGGTGGCTACCAACAGTTACCTGATCAAAGCAGATTTGGAAAAATCGGAGGCCGGTCATGACCATTAATGCCTCAATACAACCCGAATATACATGTTTGCCACTGCAAGGCTTTAAAGGAGGCTTAACATGCTAGCTTCCATTATTCGCATCGCAATAGACAGGCGCGGTATATTTTTGATGCTGAGTTTTTTAGTCATTGGTTTTGGCTTATTTAGTTATAAAAAGCTGCCTATTGACGCCGTACCCGACATCACCAATGTCCAAGTACAAATTAATACACAAGCAACTGGTTATTCGCCGCTCGAAACTGAACAACGCATCACCTTTTTGGTAGAAAACGCTCTAGCGGGTTTACCAAACTTGGATTATACCCGTTCACTATCTCGTTATGGCTTGTCTCAAGTGACCGCCGTATTTGAAGAAGGCACCGACCTGTATTTTGCCAGAAACCTCATTAATGAGCGCATAGGCATTATTAAAAGTCAGCTACCAGAGGGTATTGAGCCAGAGATGGGACCGATTGCCACCGGTTTGGGTGAAATCTACATGTACACGCTCAGCGCTGAGCCGGGCACATTAACATCCGATGGCAGAGACTTTGATGCGATGGCTTTAAGAGAGTTGCATGACTGGGTGGTAAAGCCACAACTCGCGTTAGTAAAAGGTATTACCGAAGTTAACGCCATTGGCGGCTTTACCAAGCAATATCATGTGAATCCTGATCCTCAACGTATGCTTAATTATGGTGTGAGCACTGACGATCTGCTGCGAGCATTGAGGCGCAATAATGCCAATCAAGGTGCGGGATATGTTGAACGCAACGGTCAACAAATACTGGTGCGCTCTCAAGCGCAGCTGGCCACAATTGAAGATATTGGTAATGTCGTGGTGACACTCGCTAACCAGTCTCCAGTGACCGTGAACGATATTGCCGACGTCGCTATTGGCAAGGAGCTTCGAACGGGGGCTGCGACACGAGAGGGTAAGGAAACCGTGTTAGGCACTGCCATGATGCTCATTGGTGAGAATAGTCGTGCTGTGGCCTTGGCAGTGGCTGATAAAGTGGATGAAATCCAAGCTAGCTTGCCCGAAGGTGTGGTAATAGAAACTGTTTACGATAGGACCGCACTGGTTGATAAAGCCATCAACACCGTTCGCAAAAACCTTGTTGAAGGCGCATTGCTAGTGATTGTGGTGTTGTTTCTGCTGCTTGGCAACATAAGAGCAGCCATTATTACCGCCGCTGTGATACCGCTCGCGATGCTCGCCACGATAACGGGGATGGTGCAAACAGGCGTAAGCGCAAACTTAATGAGCTTAGGTGCACTGGACTTCGGGTTAATTGTGGATGGTGCAGTCATTATTGTTGAAAACTGTATCAGGCGATTAAGTGAAGCGCAAAGGCGAACTGGCTCAGTGTTGCCCATCAAAGAAAGACTCGAAGTTGTGTATGAAGCCACCAATGAAGTGATACGGCCGAGTCTGTTTGGCGTGATGATTATTACAATCGTGTATATCCCCATTTTCAGTTTAACCGGAGTAGAGGGGAAGATGTTCCACCCAATGGCGGCCACCGTCATCTTGGCATTACTTGCCGCGATGGTGTTCTCAATCACTATTGTGCCAGCAGCCGTTGCGATGTTTATGTCGGGTAAAGTCAGTGAAAAAGAGAGTCCAATCATAGTGGGGGCGAAATCGGTGTATCGTCCTGTTCTGTTATGGGCGCTGAAGCTACGTTGGTTGGTAATAGGCTCAGCGACATTATTGGTTGTTGTGAGCGTTTGGCTAAGCATGCGACTTGGTTCTGAATTTATTCCTCAACTTGATGAGGGTGATATTGCCTTGCACGCAATGCGAGTGCCCGGCACTGGCATTGAGCAAGCCGTGGATATGCAAAAAAGGCTTGAAGACGTCATTATGCAATACCCACAAGTGAGCACTGTATTTGCTAAAACAGGCACGGCAGAAGTTGCCACCGATGCGATGCCGCCTAATGTTACCGATACGTTTGTGATGTTGAAACCTATCGACCAATGGCCAGATACTACTTTATCCAAAGCCGAATTTGTCGAGCAAATGGAGCGTGAGCTTCAAAACGTGCCCGGCAATAATTACGAGTTTACTCAACCTATACAAATGCGGTTTAACGAACTAATTAGCGGCGTTAGAGCTGACTTAGGCATAAAGATTTATGGTGATGATTTAAACAAACTGCGCGATTCGGCCGGTGATATATTAGCTGTACTGCAAGATATACCCGGCGCTGCGGATGCCCGTGTTGAGCAAGTTGATGAAATTCCCATCTTTACCGTGAACCCCAAACCTTATGCTTTAGCGCGTTATAATTTGGATGTTACTGACCTGCAAACATGGCTAAGCGCATCGGTTGGAGGTAAAGAAGCGGGCTTGATATTCGAGGGCGACAGGCGATTTGAGATAGTGGTGCGCTACTCAGAGAATATTCGCAATAATCTTGATACGCTAGGCAGCATACCTATTGTGACCGGGGATGGAAATTATGTGCCTATAGCAGAAGTTGCAACGCTTGAATATGCCAGTATACCCAGTCAAATCAGCCGAGAAAACGCCAAGCGCCGTATTGTGGTGACAGCCAATGTAAGAGAGCGCGACCTAGGCTCGTTTGTTACTGAAGCAAAAATGCAAATAGCAGAAAATGTTGTATTACCAAGTGGTTATTGGGTCGATTATGGCGGCACGTTCGAGCAGCTTGAAAGTGCGAGTCAGCGATTGAGCCTTGTTGTCCCAGCGACGCTTTTCTTAATTCTTGCATTGCTAGTCATTGCCTTTGGCTCGGTGAAAGATGCACTGATAATTTTCACTGGCGTGCCTTTAGCATTAACAGGTGGCGTTTTTGCGCTATGGGTGAGAGACATGCCCTTGTCTATATCAGCAGGCGTTGGTTTCATAGCGCTGTCTGGCATTGCTGTGCTTAACGGTTTGGTTATGTTGTCGTTTATTCGCCAAAGGCTGGAAGAGACAGGAGAGTTAATTAACGCTATTGTTGACGGTGCATTAACGCGTTTGCGGCCGGTATTGATGACGGCATTGGTTGCTAGCCTTGGTTTTGTGCCAATGGCGCTGAATGTAGGAACGGGAGCAGAGGTGCAGCGTCCGCTAGCGACGGTAGTTATTGGCGGGATAATTTCTTCTACGTTGCTGACATTGATAGTATTGCCTGTTTTATATCGACTTGTGCACGGCAGAAAGCTTAAATAAAGGAGAAGAGAACGGCAGATGTATTTAAAAAAGACATCTGCCATGCTAACACTGTGATATCAGGCTCTTTATAGACGACTTTAGGGTGTGACTGAGCATGACGACCAAGGGGTTGTGTTGTTTATACCGTTCGATTTTGTCGAATTGCCATCATCAGTTATTGTTGATGCTCGTGATGAATTTATGCAAACTCTGTATAAATTATGGCTTGATGCTATTTTTTGTTTAGTAAGTGAGTCAAACTATTTAGGGCTTTATATGTACACAATAAGCAAACTCGCAAAAGAAGCAAATGTGGGTGTAGAGACTATTCGGTTCTATGAAAAGAAGGCCTTGTTGCAGCAGCCGATAAAACCATCTCAAGGTTACAGACAATATACTCCGCAAGCACTTTCAAGGGTGTTATTTATCAAGCGTGCTCAACTCTTGGGTTTTACGTTGGCTGAAATATCGTCATTATTGGTATTAAGTAACAGCAATTGTGAAGAAGTGCAGTCCCTTGCTGAACATAAACTGGATGTAATTGAAGATAAGTTGAAAGACTTGACGCGTCTTAAAGGCAGTCTTCAATCCCTCATTTCAGACTGCAAAAACAATACTAATGAAAAAGCCTGCCCGATTATTCAATCACTCCAGCCATCAAATAAAACTAACACTTGACTCCGTACCTAAGTACGGGGGTTATACTAAAGACTGTTTGAATAACATCACGTCATAACATGGTAAAAAGTAGTCAAGTATCTATCTTAGGAGGTCTTGCCGCGGCAATCGGTGCAAGTGCATGTTGCGCGGGGCCGCTTGTACTTCTTTTGTTGGGCATTAGCGGAACGTGGATCAGCTATTTAACGCTTTTAGATCCTTATCGACCTATTTTCATTTTTGTCGTAGTGGTTTTATTTGGATTAGCTGGGTGGAAAACTTATCGCCCATTGAAAGAATGTGCGGAGGGTGAGTTGTGCGCAAGCCCTAAAGTAAGAGCGCGGAGAATAGTAATTTTTTGGTCTACCGCGCTGTTGGCTTTTCTTTTTGTCACCAGTAACTACTGGATTATATGGTTAATATAGCTACTATCGCTGAAATTTAATCGGAGAAAAAATGAAAAAATTATTATTCACGTCATTATTGTTAGTCAGCAGCACCGTAGCATTTGCTAAAGATATAACCGTTACTTTAGAAGTGCCGTCAATGGATTGTGCTACATGCCCAATAACAGTAGAAAAAGCACTAGAGCGTGTAAAAGGTGTAAAAGAAGTGGATGTTACATTCGAAAACAAACTGGCTGTCGTGATATTTGACGACGAAGTTACTAGCCCTGATGAGCTAACCAAAGCGACAGAGAATGCTGGTTTCCCCTCAAGAATAAAATCTTAACTTACTCTCGAATCGCTTTTTTAAAATCAAATTGGGAGCACTATCCTTTGTCCGAAACAGAGCTTTTATCAACAATTACATGCCCTAAATGCAATTATAGCCAACTAGAGGAAATGCCAACCACTGCGTGTCAATTTTTCTATGAATGCACTCATTGCAAATCAATACTGAAACCTCTTAGCGGAGACTGTTGCGTTTATTGCTCATATGGAACGGTGCAATGCCCGCCAATTCAAGAAGGTAACAGTTGTTGCAAGTAACTGATGCAAAAGTAGTTAATTGCTTATATTTTGTAACATTTAGCTAAATGTCCGCGCTCTCGTTATTCATCACTTAGAAACAACATATACCAAAGTCACTTTGTGTTATCAGACTGAGCTAAGGGGATTGCAACTGATGCAGTATCGAGCATCCTTCAACAGTATGATTGTTGCACGATGATGCAAGTGACGCTAATGACTTTTCTAACATAGCGAGCTCTTTCTGAGCCTCCTGAATGCGAATAAGTTGATTTTGAATCATTTCGTCGATAAAGGCGCAAGAATCGTTTGGGTTATTCTGAACATCTAGCAGGCGCTTTATATTGATAATAGGGATATTAAGTTCTCTACAACGCCTTATGAACACCAGCGTTGCAATATCTTTTTTATCGTAATGCCTGTATCCACTCTCACTTCTTTTAGCTGGCAATAGCAGATTGACTTGCTCGTAATAACGAATTGTTTTAGCAGTCACATTTGTAGCTTTCGCTAATTCGCTGATTTTCAAGTTGACCTTCCAGTTACTGTAAGCTTTATAATTATTGTACATTAATAATATTGAATTGGAGCAGTTTTATGTTTTCGTTATCACGCATCGCCTCGCTAGTTATCTTGTTTACGTGTGCATCTGAGGCCATTGCCGGTCAAAAGTTAGCGATAGAGTCAAACGCTAAAGAACCCGTTCAAGGGTCTGGCAGCACGCTTAGCGAAACAAACGATTTGCATCAAGAAGATCACGATGATGATGAAGACGTCGAGAAAATTATTGTACAAGCAACCCGATCAGGTCGGATTGCAGACGAACTGCCAATGCGTGTAGAGATAATTAACCGTGAAGAGATAATGGAAAAATCAACCATGCGCCCAGGGAATATATCTATGCTTGTTGCAGAGACCGGAGGTGTGCGCGTTCAGACGACTTCACCCGCTCTTGGCAGCGCAAATATTCGTCTACAAGGCCTTTACGGGCGATACACTCAGCTACTTGCAGATGGATTACCTCTGTATGGAAACCAAGCTGCTTCAATCGGCATATTACAAATCCCGCCTACTGATTTAGGGAGGGTTGAAATAATCAAAGGCTCCGCATCTTCTTTGTATGGCGGCTCGGCCTTAGGTGGCGTTATTAATCTTGTCTCTAGACGGCCAGGCGAAGAGTTTAATGGAGAGACTATCGTTAATCTGACTACCCGTGACGCTCAAGATGTCACCACATACATAGAATCCCCCTTATCAACTTCACTAAAAGGCTCCTTAACCGCAGGCGCTCATCACCAAAAAAGTGTCGATATTGATAATGACGATTGGATAGACTTGGCTGGGTATGAGCGCTACACCGTCCGCCCTAGATTATTTTGGAACGGGGACGAGGGTGAAAGTCTGTATTTTACTGCTGGTTATATGACCGAAAACAGAAGAGGGGGGACTGTGGATGGCGGTGTGGTAGCAGATGGTGACGCGTTTGAACAAACGCAGGATTCAAAGCGTTTCGACAGTGGCTTGGTTTTTACCATGCCCCTTGGCGACAATTATACCTTCTCAACCAGAGCATCAGCCATGATACAAGAGCATAATCACCTTTTTGGTGATGTTATTGAAGACGACAAACACGATAGTTATTTATTAGAGAGTAGTTTGTCTGGTTATACTGATAGAAGCGATTGGGTGGTCGGTCTAGCATATTTGTCTGATATTTATGAATCGGATACTTTTCCAACATTTGACTACTCTTACGAGGTGCCAAGTCTATTTGCGCAAGTAGACTATGAAATGACCTCTGAATTGACAACTTCTGTCAGCGCAAGAGTTGATGAACACAGTGATTTTGGTACCCAGGTAAGCCCAAGGGTATCGCTACTATATCGACCTGGCGATTTAACGATCCGAGGCTCTTATGGAAAAGGCTATTACGCACCTACGCCATTCGTAGAAGAAATTGAAGCCGCAGGGCTATCTAGGTTGGCACCAATCCAAGGCTTGGTAGAAGAACAAGCAGAAACAGCGTCGCTGGACTTCACCTATACCTACAACAACATAGAAACTAGCTTTACATTGTTTGGATCAAATGTTGAAAACGTAACAGAGTTAGAAGCTTTATCGTCTGAGGAAAATATGATGCTAGACCGAGTGAGACTCGTCAATGCAGATGGAGAAAGTCAAATTCGAGGGTCGGAAGTGTTAGTACGATATTATTGGCACGATATTAAACTGACTGCTAGTTATCTTTACTTAGATGCTACTGAACAAGCTACTGCCGACGGAGATAGACAAAAAATTTCACTCACACCGCAGCATTCAGCAGGTTTTGTTGCCATGTGGGAGGAAGAAGATGAATTTCGAGTAGGGTTCGAAGCTTATTATACAGGTCCGCAACGCGTGAACGACAATCCGTTTATCGATGAGTCCGACCCTTACTGGCACTTAGGGCTTATGGGTGAAATTACGGTTGGTCGTGCCAGTTATTTTATAAATCTGGAGAATCTTCTGGATATCAAACAAACTGATGAACATCCGTTGCTATTGCCTGCAAGAGCACCAAGTGGTCAATGGACAACTGATATATGGTCTAGGAATGATGGGTTTATTGCAAATGCGGGGGTTAGGGTGTCGTTTTGATATCTAAGTTGTGACTTCCGTTTAATCTTTATTAAAACAAAGAGTGAAAAGATGTATCCTGTGTGTTGGAACAGTTGAGAATTAGAGCACACACGGATGCATTGACTACATACCTCATATTATTTACTTTAGCAGCTACTTTGTTTTTTTAATTGAATACTAACCCACTAGTGTATTGTAGTCCATAATATGCATTTTAATTTGGTCTGAAAGTAGACAACCTTGTAAGCCAATTAATTGACTATTTTGGTCCAACCCGACGACTTTACTCTTTATCAAAGGCAAAGCGTCTTACAAAACAGTTCGAAGCTTCCGATAGGTCCTCTCCTGATGCTGAACATGCACAATTCCCTCCTGATGAACGAGTAGAATGTCCATCAATTTGGATGGCAGAGTTATTTACCCCTTCAACATTAAAAGGTTTAAATAAAGGATTGAAAATTTTCGATGAGGAGAAGTTTTCCACACCTTCTTCTAAGCTAGAAAAATGGTTGAAGGATACTCGAGAAGGGAAGTCTGCTGGTTGGATAAATTTACATACAATTTCTTTGGATAAAACATATAACCCTCTAAAAGTGGGTGGGTTGCCTCGCCCGCATCCACATATTTATCAGGTGACGATGTCGCTTACGTCAATTTCTACAAGTTTGACATTACTGAATCTCCGCTTTGATTTTGACACTGAGTATTACTCAGTTTTAGAAAACTCAATGAAGGAGCAGGAAAAGACGAAATATGAGAAAACACATAAACGTTCAACATTAAAACTTATCCGCTATATTTTATTTGGTGGTAATCAGCTACATAATAGAAGCATGCCCAGTCACAGTGTAATGAAAGAAAGAGCCTATTGTTTAGAGATGGGTGGGATTGAAAAGAAATGTGCGATTTGGATAAAAGACTTTTTTCCTGGCTTTTTTTCGCTTAGTGGTGTTAATCATTATCCTAGAGCTGGACTATATATCACCGACAAACGAGCGCCATTTACATCAGATATGGACAGAAAAAACGCATTTTTAGGTCCAGGATTTATCAATCAATATAGCGTTTACACGATGGACCATTATCCAAATGTCCGCTTTAGCCAAACCTCTGATAAATATAATGATACACGACGTCTAAATTTTGCTTGTAGAAGAAATGATGTCGAACTAATGTCAGGATTTGGTGACATGGAAGAAGACGTGACTAGTTTGCTGATATGCGGCCACCTTGAACACGATATTGTTAAATTGATGACAAGTTGGTCATTTTCCAGATTTTTAGATACGTGTCGAGAGGTTTTAGCGAAAAAGAGAGACCTTGCCGCGGCAAACCAATCTTTCAGCACTTTGAAAAATCTGAAAGAGTTGCGCGAACTCACACAATACAGCTTATATGATATAGAACTAGCGTGTCGTGACATAACTAAACTTTCAAATGACAAATTTTTTCTTCAGAAGCATGCTAGTGCTGAACACTCGTCTTGTGGTGAAAAAAAAGGAACACTTGCTGGATATTACAAGATAATGTTTAAACAGAAAGGTGAAGAGATAATTGAGGAAACGAAAACTTTTTTGGAAATGATGAAAACAGTAACTGGATTAACTCAAAATATCTCAACGGCAAGGTTGCAGCGAGTAATTTTACTCATTTCAATATCTTCTTTATGTGTTGCCTTAGTAGCGCTCTTAATGAAGTAACACCTGCATAGTGAACGATGTACATGCTTTTAGCACCCTCGTATCACAACTGATAAACCTTCCCAAAAAAGGTTAAATTTGTGTCAAATGTTTTTGAAAAATATACAATGTTTCAAATTCGTAATCCATAAGTCTAAAGTTTGTGTTTTCACGAGAAACGTTATTTTATGTGATTACTAAGTTCGCCCTGAGTTAATGGTCTGGATGATAGGTATGTAATGGGTTTGAGGAATATTATGATTACAATTTTTCTCAATAAAATCCCACAAAATACCCATTCGTGGCTCGCTAATGACCCATTCGCGTCCCATAAACCAAATTTGACCATATATTTTAAGGAAAAGTTAAGGTAAGTGCTTGAAAAGAAAGGTGGTGGACGCTACTGGGCTTGAACCAGTGACCCTCGCCTTGTAAGGAACAGACTTCAATCATCACATCGTGTCATGTAATCACACTGGTCTTAGTTAGATTTCGATACAAATAACAAATTAGTAGAGAGCCACTACATGTCAGTTGATTCATAACGGTTATAAATTTACGAGGCCACAACGAGTTCGTGCAAATGCTAAACATGTTATTCAACGGGCGGTTAGTGGGCCACTTATTTAGATTGATAATGGCTATATCTAACGAAACATGAATAATAGATTTAGTAACTATTTCGTTAATATCACAAGCGTTAGCTAAAGACTTCTCTTTTATTAAGTAACCACGCACTTAAAACAAATATACTTAACCCTAAAACAGCACCCAAGGCGATAGCTTGAAAATTCAATTCTTCTCTTGGATTCAGAGTTGCCGCTATATGGTATGTCCAAGGGTCGTATACCCAATATTTAGAACGAGCAACCGTACTTGCTATAATTGTCATAATAACGCCAAGAGCTAAAGGAAGAATAATGTTTTTAATGCGCCAACTGATTACATGCCCCAACGTGATTATAGGCAAGGCCGCAACCATCGCTTTAGTTAAGTGCAAAAGGAATGGTGAAGTAAATGATACTTCTGCGTCATAACCTATAAGCATCATCAAAACAATACTTGCACTAGTAAACAAATACATCAACACACTTGCAATAAATACAAAGAGCCAACTAACTAAGCCCTTTACAACAAAAACTTGCCATTGTTTGATGGGAAGAGTAGCCATAAATCGCCAGCCATCTTGCTTATGTTCAATCCCATTTACCAGGGAAGTGATGAGCGCTACATAAAGTGGGAACATTAGCATGTACCACAATGACATAGCACCATACCAATAGGTATCCCACCCTTTGTCAGAGACAAACTTTCCACCGCCTTCTACAACCATTAGAAACTGTAATCCAACCACACTCAGTGGACACAATAGAGTCATTAATAAAGCCTGTGAGCGTTTTAATTTAGTGAATTCTATTGCAATTAAATTGATAAATTGACTGATCATGCGACGCGCTTCCTGTCGAATGATTTAACATTTTCTTGTTTATTGCATATTTTCATAAAGGTCTCTTCCAACGATAGCTGGTCGAAAGTTGACTGCCAAAAGTCAATTCGATGTTTGGATAATAAATGATGAATTTGCGAACACTGAGTCTTTGAAATTCCTCCTATAATAAGCTCTCCGGACAGGTTAGTTGAGCACTGAAAGTCTGCAGCTGATAATAAAGTTTTAGCGTTTGATAGCTGTTCGCAGGAAACGGTGAGTTTTCCTTCTGCGCTTACTAAATTCTTTAAGGTATCTTGCAATACAACTTCTCCACGATTAATGATAGCTACGTGGCTGACGATTCTTTCTACTTCACTTAATAAATGACTGGATACGAATATTGTGCTGCCAGTTTTTTTAGGCAGGGACCTTAATAATTCGCGAATATCAACCATGCCTTGAGGATCTAAGCCGTTAGTAGGCTCATCAAGAACTAATAAATCTGGCGCACCTAACAAAGCATTGGCTATGGCTAGCCGTTGTTTCATACCTAGAGAAAACTCGGATATTACGCCATTTTTATGCGGCAACATCTCTACAATATTGAGAACACGATCAATATCGTTTTTAGGTATGTTTTTCATTCTTTGGGTAAGCGATAAGTATTCATTGGCGGTTAAATGCTGATATAAGGCCGGCGCATCAATGATACAGCCAATATTGTTAAGGCACTTTGGTAATGCGATGGTTGAAGGATGACTAAATAAGCGAATTTCACCGTCGGATGGCTTGAGCAAACCAAGCATCAAACGCACTGTGGTTGACTTTCCTGCGCCATTGTTCCCTAAAAAACCAAAAACACTGCCATACGGAACAGTGAAACTAGCCTCGTTTAAAACTTTATGCTGCCCAAATGTTTTTGTCACTTTACTAAATTCAATAATGCTCACAAGAACTTTCTTTTTCTGCTAACTTTTGATCTTAGTAAACATTAAAGCGCGTTGAAAAACATCGGTTTGCAGGATGTTTTTCGCATTGGTCTCAAGACCGATGGAACGTCATTATTGATGAGGTAAACTATTGGAAATCCAAAAGTAAATTTTGCGTTATGAAATCAGGTAAATTTTATCAATCGTTAACATTCAAACTCACACTGGCACTTATAGCGGTCACGTATCTACTATCGATTATGTTTATGGTAAGTACTTCGGTATTCAATGCCCAAAAACGACAGCCTAATAATGAATTAATAACTTGGTTTAGTACAATTAATCCTGTATTAAAAAATATTATTGCTGCCAGTGGAAGTAGGGGGCAGTTGCAGCAACAGTTAGAGGAGTCAATAGCGCTAACTAGCTCAACATTTTTTTACAAGGGCCAAGAATTTGAAATAGTCTTAAATGGCGTTGCACTCATCTCTTTGGAGTCGCGTGTATTGGCTCAAGTTGGGAGTTTTAAATTCGCGGAAGGTGACATTGGTGGTCAAATTCCAATTCCCTCGCGGGATGACTTAAGTGACAAATTAATGGGGCGGTATAACTCAGGTTTAGAAAAGTATCAAAATAATTATTTGTATATTCAAGGCTTAAAAAACAGCGAACAAGGAACCATAGCGATCACAATATTAGATATAAACTGGCCTACCAACCAATTCAGGTCAGGCATAGTATCCAAAATTAACGAGTTGAATTTTTATGAAATATTTGTAAAAGCTTTAGTGCCATTAGCCGTCGTGCTGCCGTGTGGGTTTTGCATTATATTTCTTGCGAGTAGGCAATTAAAATATCGACTTGATCACTTGTATAAGACCATTGCTTTTTGGTCTGTAGGCGAACTTCATCACAGAATTCAGATAGTTAGCAAAGACGAACTCGGAGTTAGTTTTGAGAGACTAAATAATATGGCAGAGAGGCTGGCTCAAAACATTGAAACGAATAATCAATTACAAACGCTGCGGCAGCGCAATATGCTGGCCGTTGAGTTGCATGACACCGTTAAACAGCAGTTATTTGCCAACAATTTAACCTTAGCAACTTGTAAACAATTATTAGACTCAGATCCAGAGCAAGCTAAAACATTACTTAATGATATTTCCACTCAAAATAAAGTCGCTTTTGAACAAATTAATCGCCTAATTTCAGCATTACATCAGTCTGCGTCAAACAATTCGCTGAATGATGAAGTAATAAAAATCACTGATACTTGGCAGCAAGAAAACGATGTGCAGCTAAATGTAGATATAGAGCTTGATATTGAGTTACCGCAAGCTGTAAGAAGCCTCTGCTGTAGAGCGTTAGTAGAGTTGTTGCAAAACATTAGAAAACATAGTGATGCATCAAGAGTAATGTTTGGATTATGGTCCACAGATAAAATGATACATTTTCAAGTAGCTGACAATGGCTCTGTTGCACACAAAATTGAATTGGGTCAGGGCTTGACATTGCTCAAATCAAGTGTCGAAGAGTATGCAGGAATCTTCAGTATCAGTATTAAAAAAGGTGTGGGCGTTGTAACAAAAATTGAACTGCCCATAGCTAAGGATGTGTTATGAAAACTATTCGCTTAATGACAGTCGATGACCACCCTGTTGTGCGACAAGGCATAGTAAGCTTTTTAAACGCTCAACAAAATATTGAAGTAATCGCCGAGGCTAACTCTGCTCGAACAGCTATACAACAGGCAGAAAAGTATAAGCCGGACGTTATATTAATGGACTTACAACTTGAAGATAAACACAGTGGCATTGAGGCAACAGAGGAAATAAAGCACGCGCTTCCTAATACAGAGGTGATCATATTAACGTCTTACCATCAAGATGACTGCATTTTCCCGGCTTTTGCGGCAGGTGCACTGTCGTATTTAGTAAAGGATGTAGATCCAACTGAATTGCTTAACGCTATTGTGAAGGCAGCTAAAAAACAAGCTGTGCTATCTCCAATAGTGGCTAAGCAGCTTCTCAAACAGCATATCAATACTAAGCAGAATCCGCTATTTTCTTTGACTGAGCGCGAGCAAGCTATTTTGAAATTAGTGGCTCAGGGCCTAAGTAATGCTGAAATAGGTGAGCAACTCTTTATTAGCATAAAAACGGTAAGAAGCCACGTGAGTAGCATATTAAGTAAGCTGCAGCTGCGAGATAGGACTCAAGCAGCAATTATGGCATGGCGGCAAGGGTTAATGGATTGATATCGTCCATGAATGCATTAGATGACCCTAATATGGTTGCTAAATCCACGTTTTGCGTTATTGAACCACCTACAGGGTCCGTTGTTGCAGATGACCAAGTGACATTGAGTAGATCTGTTATACCGTTATAAGAAACCGTAACATCCCAGATGGCACCGTTGTTAAAGCGCGTTGCTACATTTACATTGCCACTAGTGGCTGTAGAGCCATTATTATAGGTATCAAATTCAACTGCCACAGAGTTGTTAATCCCTTGATACCCCAGACCACCACCTTCGGCTCCAACATTGTTGCTATTCGTTTGCACTACAAAAGCGAGTCCGTCCTCACCGCTGCCATCGGCGTCACTGCCTCCACCATTATTGCCTATACGAAATGAAAATATGGCTGCAAATGATGAATCATTTAACAAATTAACTGAATTGGTAGTAAAGAAAGCCCCACCTTGAGATGTTGCTGCAGGAGTAAGACTAATTTCATTGCCATTCTGCGCGGCACTTCCGTTGATGGAGAGCCCAGTGGTGTAAGAGAAGTCGTGGTAAGTAACAGAATGCGCTTTTTAATCAAATTCGCTTGTGAAATAGCCTACAAATCGATGTACGCTGTAGGCCTTTTAAATAAAAGGCTAAACAAACCGAGTTACGGATTTGCCACATTTTTTGTAAATTTATACGCGAAAGCATTAGAGCGTAAACGATGTCAGCTTAAAAAGGTGTTTAAAAACCAGATGGTAGGGAGTGGTGGGCGCTACTGTGGCTCGTCACGTTGCGATTGAACCAGTGCTCCTCGCCTTGTTAGACCTTGATTTTTTTAATTACCTGCCATCATAAAAATAAACAACCTGTTTATTTTATCATCATTTTTAAAAATAAAGGTGCGTAATTTATGCTTTTGCGATTTAGTGTTTTAAGTAGGCACTGCATCAAAAGCATCAGTCTGCAGACCAAGGCTAATTCATTTTCCGATCCGATGTTTTCAAATCAAACTTCCTATTTAATTTGTAGGTTCATTAAACAACACTCGATGGTTTGAGTGAACATGAAATTGCTATCTAACCACTTTACTTAAGAAGTGTTACTACTAAAGTAGCAAATTTTATCACCTAGCTATTTTGCAAGTATAACCTTGCGCCGATCCTAACTTGAAAACTAGAAGACTATTTATGAAGACAAACATTAAGTATCAGAATTTACGTAATATTATAATCTTATCAGGTGCTGCGTTTTTACTCTCGGCCTGTAGCGACAGCGATGAATCACCAGTGGCCTCTGCAAGCATTACGTTAAACGCAAATGTCACCGCAGATGATATTATTAGCCGACTTGAAATCGAAACGGGCTCTGATATTGCTATATCGGGAGTTACTGGCGGGGATGTCGCCGATGGTGATACGGTAAATATCAGTCTTAATGGTAAAACCTTCACAGGGGCAGTCAGTGCAAACACGTTTTCTATTAATGTACCCGTTAATGATTTAGAGGCAGATAATGATTCAACCTTAGAGGCCAGCGTTACAACGTCTACTGGTTTTGATACTGGAGAAGCAACTGCAAGCGCGTCAGATAGTTACACTGTAGAAGCTTCTATTAGCGCTACTCTTGCTCTTGATGGCAGTATCACGTCCGATAATATAATCGATCAGCTTGAAATTATCTCAGGTGCAAATATAGACATCACTGGCACGACCGGCGGCGATCTTGACGATGGAGACACGGTAACACTTACTGTAAATAACAACGATTTTACGGGTAGTATAAATTCAAACACTTTTTCTATTAGTGTGCCCGTCGCAGATCTTGCTTCAGACAACACTGTTAGTGCTTCTGCGACCACATCAACAGGCAATAGCGCAGGGGAAGAAACAGCGTCTGACAGCCTAGCATACACAGTCGAGCCAGCAATCACAGCGTCTATATCGCTTAATGACAATGTAACCGATGACGACATACTGAGCCCAGATGAGATTGCTGAAGGTGAACCAGTTTCAATCACCGGCACAGTGGGTGGAGATGTGGCCGATGGGGACACTGTTATTTTGAGCGTTAACGGTAATGATTTTCAAACAACAGTGGTTACTGGCACATTTACTATAGATGTCCCAATCTCAGATTTACAGAACGATGAAGATTTAACAATCGAAGTTACGGTGACGACATCGACTGGAAACAGCGCTGGCGAGCAAACAGCAACAGATTCAGACAGCTACATTATTGGATTAGACATACTTGTTGGAGAACTAATAGACCCAAATAAAAGTACGGGTAATCAATTTGGACGAGAAGTACTATTTTTGTCAAACGGTAATATTGTCGTAACTGCTCCTGAAGATGATACCGGTAATACAAATGCCGGTGCAGTCTATTTGTATGATGGCGCGACACAGCAAGTTATTTCAAGCCATTATGGAAATGCTGTTGACGATAAGCTTGGCTCTGGCGGTATAACAGAATTAGCAAATGGTAACTTTGTGATCAGTTCACCAAATGACAGTAATTCAGGCGGCACGCGTTCAGGTAGTGTCACAGTAGTAAATGGTGAAACAGGTGCTCAAGTCGGTAGCGATATCATTGGAAATCGTTCAACTGACAGTATTAGCTCAAGCGGTATTTATGCCCTTGAGTCAGCTACCAGTAATTTTGTTATTAGCTCCACAATTGTTGGTATTCAGGGAGGCGATGCCCGTATCGGTGAAATTAGATTAATAAACGGCGATACCGGCGCCCAAATTGGTAATTCTCTTCTTGGGTCTAGCCAAAATGACCTTTTAGGCTCGGGCGGTGTTTATGTGTTATCAAACGGAAACTTTGTAGTAAGTAGCCCAAACATGAGTCGTCGCGATGAAAATGGCGTACTCATTGAGAATACTGGAGAATTAAGTATTTATAAGGGTGACGATGCCAGCTTAGTAGGCTCAGCCTTTGTGGGTAACAATGCCAATGACTCATTAGGCAGTGGCGCTGTTGTTGTGCTACCTAACGACAATATTGTGGTTGCTAGTCCAAAGTATGATTCAAGTAACGGGCAAAATAGCGACATTGGGCGAGTATTTGTTATCAACGGCAATACGGCCGATCAAATTGGCACCGACTATTATGGTAGCAATCCAGAAGATAATTTTGGCGACAATGTTACCGCGCTATCAAATGGCAATTTTGTCATCGAGTCTTACCAATACAATAGCAATGGCTTACTAGACAGTGGTCGCGTTGAATTAAGAAATGGCAATACAGGCGCCATGATTGGACAAGCGATAAGCGGAAGTGCCCAAGGGCAAAGATTTGGCATTAGTGGCATTACCTTACTTAACAACGACAATTTTGTAGTATCTACCAACGCTGCAGAAATCAATGGCGTATCAAATGCCGGGCTAGTCGTATTAATTAACGGACTAGATGGCACCGAAGTAGCTCGCTTTTCAGGCGATAACGAGAACGATTTCATTGGCTCCAATATAATCGCCTTAGAAAACGACAACTATGTTGTCGCTAGTGAGTCTGACGATATCACAGGCATAAGCAACGCAGGCAGCATTATCTTATTTAATGGTAGCACTGGAAATGAAATAAGCCGCTTTGAGGGTGAGACGTCAGACGACTATTTGAGCAGCACCGGTTTAATCGCGTTATCAAATAGCAATTACGTTGTTGCAAGCGAACGCGATGATGTTGATGGCGTAGTCGATGCAGGAAGTGCGATAGTGTTTAATGGTGCAAATGGAGCGCAGGTTGGTACAACAATTACAACAGGGCTAAATGATGGAAGATTTGCTACAGCACTGTCTGCATTGAACAATAATAGATTTTTAGTGGCTTCATTGAGAGAGGAAGCCTATGGGTTAGCCGATGCTGGTGTTATGCGCCTCTACAATGGTGGAACTGGTCAACTACAGACCGAACTGATATCAGGTCTAGCCAGCAATTTCTTTGACAGCTATTTTTTATTTGAAGGTCCGATGGGTTACTATGCGCTGGCTGACGCATTTGCTGATGATTCTGGGTACGTGCTTATATTCACGTCAAGCACTGCCAACCCGCTTGATAATCCATTGTAAGCGCTTGGTTTAATAAAAAGCGTTGCTGCCACAATGTTGTGGCAGCATTTTTATGTCGTTACTTTGTTACAATATTCTGTGTCTGATGCGCTATGTTAACGTTTCAGACGCGGTGCTAGGTTAGGTAACAGAAAGCCGGTTTTTTTAATGGAATAATTTGTACGATATGATTGAAATAGTCAGTTTAGATGATCACCCATTGGACTTCCCAGATTTTGCTGTCGCCAGTAAACTGCGAGAACCGATATCAAGAACAACTGAGAAGTGTCTAAGGTATCAGTGGCGATTCACTATGTTGAAAGTGTTAACGCAACGCGGAATCTTCTGCCATTGACACCACGATAATTTGGTCCTTTACAACTGCGATTGGCCGAACGTAAATGACGAGAACCATTCTGCCTCTTAGGAGCCTTTTGAGGCCCTAATTCTAATAGACAAATTTCAATCTTAATTCTCGCATCTTTTTGGGTGCGTATAACCGTAATTGCCGCTTGGACTAGCCAGTCAATTGAAGATGCTTCAATTGTTTTAATTTTTAGAAGCGGGGAGATTCAATCGAGAAAAATTACAACTGATAACTTGCGCAAATTATTTTTTATTAACAAAAGTAAAATATCGACAGAATGCGCTTTTAAATCAAATTCGCGTGTAAAATAGTGAACAAATCTACTTTCGCTGTAGGCCTTGTAAATAAATGGCTAGAAAGAAACCGACTGACGGATTTGCCACATTTTCGGCACGGATTCGGCACAGATTCGCCACATTTTTTGTAAATTTATATGCGAAAGCAATCGCGCGTAAACGATGTTAAATTAAAAAGATGTTTAAAAACAAGAGGGTAGGGAGTGGTGGACGCTACTGGGCTTGAACCAGTGACCCTCGCCTTGTAAGGGCGATGCTCTCCCAACTGAGCTAAGCGTCCATCTATTTGATTTTTTTGAAGAAAAATTGGTGGACGCTACTGGGCTTGAACCAGTGACCCTCGCCTTGTAAGGGCGATGCTCTCCCAACTGAGCTAAGCGTCCATATATCTGATTTGTAACAAGAAAAAGTGGTGGACGCTACTGGGCTTGAACCAGTGACCCTCGCCTTGTAAGGGCGATGCTCTCCCAACTGAGCTAAGCGTCCATTATTTTTCCGTTAGAGCTACTGGGCTTGAACTAGTAACTCTCGCCCTTCTTTTGTAAAAGGCGGTGATGCTCGCTCTTCTTACCAACTGAGCTAAGCGTCCATCATTACTTTGCCAAACACGTTGTTTGGTAAGTGGACGCGTATTATAGAGTTGAGGTGTGAGGTGTCAACATCAAATTGCACAAAATCATGCGAGCGCCCAAATTTTATTCAATTTTCACCCTTTATTGGCGCGGTATTCCTCAACAATAGGCATTTTTTTTGAGTGAGGGAACATTTCAGAGTCAAAAGCCAGTTTCTTTCACTTAATCTCTTTTTGTTAGGGCGCTAAACCGTTAAACTATCGCGCAGTAAATTACATCAAATATGGGAAGTATCATGTCAGTAGTGACGCGTTTTGCGCCTAGTCCAACCGGCTATTTGCACGTTGGCGGGGCTCGCACCGCATTGTATTCTTGGCTTTTTGCAAAAAGCCAAGGCGGTAAGTTTGTTTTAAGAATAGAAGATACCGACATTGAGCGCTCTACCGAGCAAGCAAAGCAGGCTATTTTAGATGGTATGGCGTGGCTTGGACTTGATCACGATGAAGGCCCTTATTATCAAACTCAACGTTTTGACCGCTATAACCATTACATAGACAAGCTCTTAGCCGATGGTTTGGCATATCGTTGCTATATGAGTAGCGACGAGTTAAACGCAATTCGCGAAGAGCAGGAAAAAAAAGGTGAAAAGCCGCGTTACCCAGGTACATGGCGTGACCGTACAGACCATCCTGAAGGTCAGCCATACGCAATACGCTTTAAAAATCCGAAAGAGGGTGTTGTGGTGTTTAAAGATCACGTTAGAGGTGAGGTGAGCATTTCTAATACCGAATTAGACGACCTCGTAATCCGTCGCACAGACGGCGCGCCCACTTACAACTTTTGTGTGGTGGTAGATGATTGGGAAATGGGTATCACCCATGTTGTGCGCGGTGAAGACCACATTAACAACACACCGCGTCAAATCAATATACTCAAAGCGCTAGGTGCGCCTATTCCTGAATATGCCCATGTATCGATGATACTAGGCGATGATGGAAAGAAATTGTCAAAGCGCCATGGTGCCGTAAGCGTAATGCAGTATCGCGATGACGGCTTTTTACCACAGGCGGTGCTCAACTATTTGGTAAGACTCGGTTGGTCACATGGCGACCAAGAAGTGTTTAGTAAAGAAGAGATGATATCGCTCTTTTCTTTAGACAATATCAGTAAGTCGGCCAGTGCGTTTAATACCGACAAACTTATTTGGTTAAACCAGCACTACATTAAAAGCTTGCCAGTCGATGAAGTTGTACAACACGCTAAGTGGCATTTTGTTCAGCAAGGCATAGACCTTAACAATGGTCCAGATTTAGCCGATGTGATTAAGGTACAATCTGAGCGAGTAGATACGCTTAAAGAGCTGGCGCAAATCAGTCGCTATTTTTATGAAGAGTTTGATGAGTTTGATGCAAACGCCGCTAAAAAGCATTTACGCCCAGTAGCGAAGGATAATTTAATTGCCGTTAAAGAAGCACTTACCAATGTTGCTGATTGGAAGCCTCAGTCGATTCAAGAGGCAATTAATAACACCGCTGAAACGCTCGGTGTAGGGATGGGCAAAATAGGCATGCCGCTGAGAGTTGCCGCAACCGGCTCTGGTAATTCACCATCACTAGATGTAACCCTTGCTTTAATCAGCCAAGGCACTGTCGTTCAAAGAATAGACAAAGCGATTGAATTTATTGAGAATCGCGAAAATTCATGAAAAAATCGTTGACATAAAGTGGGTGGATGCCTAGAATGCGCCCCGCTGTCACGGAACTGTAGCAAAGATTTACGGCTCCACTGACTGGGGCCATAGCTCAGCTGGGAGAGCGCTTGCATGGCATGCAAGAGGTCGGCGGTTCGATCCCGCCTGGCTCCACCAACTTTCGTGCAGCATATGTTTTAGGTTTAGATAAGGTTTGATGTTGTCTATGCTGATGAGGCTAATTAGAGAAGGTTATTTACACTCTCGAGTGTAATGTGAATTTCTAACAAGGTCGCTCGGTTCGCAGGCTCACTTCGCCTTACAAAAAATCTGCAAAGCTTAGCTTTGCAAAATCGATTTTTTGTCCCCTTCGTCTAGAGGCCTAGGACACCGCCCTTTCACGGCGGTAACAGGGGTTCGAATCCCCTAGGGGACGCCATTTTCTCAGTGGTCGCGTTGTAAAACGCAATTTGAGACCTTGGTAAAGGTTAAATACAACGTTTTAGGCTCAGATAAGGTTTTGTGTTGTCTTTGCTGATGAGGCTAATTAGATAAGCTTTGTTACACACATCGAGTGTACAATGAGTTTTCTGATAAGGTCGCTCGGTTCGCAGGCTCACCTTGCCTTACAGAAATTTATTGAAGCTGTGCTTCAAAAGAGCAAAATTTCTGTCCCCTTCGTCTAGAGGCCTAGGACACCGCCCTTTCACGGCGGTAACAGGGGTTCGAATCCCCTAGGGGACGCCATATAAGAAAACCAGCTTTCGGGCTGGTTTTTTTATGTCTGGACAATCAAACTCGCGAGTGCTTTGATTATTGGATTCTACTTGCAGTTTACAATGCGCTATCAACCTTCAAACTTAGCTCAAACGGTGTAATAAAACGTGAAAATATTTTTGGCTCCCATGGAGGGTGTCGTTGATCATTTAATGCGCGACATGCTAACGCAAGTTGGTGGCTTTGATATGTGCATTACTGAGTTTTTACGCGTTGTTGAACAAGTCCATCCTGTGAGGACGTTTCATAAGATTTGCCCTGAGCTTAAATCAGATGGATTAACTCCCTCGGGTGTGCCAGTGCGCGTTCAGTTATTGGGGCAACATCCACAATGGTTGGCAGAGAACGCGTTTAAAGCGGTTTCTCTTGGCTCCCATGGGGTGGACTTGAATTTTGGTTGCCCAGCAAAAACCGTTAACAAGAGTAAGGGCGGTGCAGTGCTGCTAAAAGAGCCCAATAGTTTGTACAACATTGTAAAAGCTGTGCGCGATGCTGTGCCTCAAGAGCACGCGGTGAGCGCTAAAATACGCTTGGGCTTCGACGATACCTCACTCGCGCTTGAAAATGCCGATGCAATAACACAGGCAGGTGCCAACATGCTCACCGTGCATGCGCGCACGAAAGTAGATGGTTATAAGCCGCCGGCATATTGGGATTGGATCGCAAAAATAAAAAACATCACCAATATTCACCTTATCGCCAATGGTGAGATTTGGCATGCAAAAGACGCTGTGAACTGTCAAGCGCAAAGCAATACCGAAGATCTTATGCTTGGAAGGGGTGCACTTTCTCTGCCAAATTTGGCTAACTGCATAAAGTATGGCGAAACGCCAATGGATTGGGATGCTGCTAGAGACCTATTGGTGCATTACTCCGGTTATGAAATATTTGGTGACAAAGGGCGCTACTATCCAAATAGAATTAAACAATGGTTAGGCTATTTGCAAAGAGAGTACACCGAGGCCGCTGACCTTTTTCAACAAGTAAGAACCTTGCGTGATTCAGACAGTATTGTGTCGGTCATACAATCGGGTGCGCATAAGCCCTGATCTCAGTGCGATTTGCTTGCATGCGAATAGAAAGATTTGTCTCGCAAAGTTGCAGGATCGCTATTCGCCCATTATTCTTAAGTCGAGTTTAATCATTCCTCAAGGATATTCATGCGTTTCACCCATAATAAAAAATTGGGCTTGGCACTTGCGCTTTCAGCCGCATTGCTGAGTGCTTGCGGCTCTGACCAGCCAGCAAAATCAAGCCAACAAACTAACAGCACGCCAGAACCTTTTCCAAGCACCTATCAACCTATTGCATCTGTACCGGTACTGATTACCAATGTAACCATTTTGGATGGCGTGGGTAACAAAATTGAGAACGGCGCTATCTTATTTCAAGATGGCAAAATCACCGAGGTGGGTGAAGATATATCAGCCCCTAGCGATGCCATCGAAATTGACGGTACAGGCAAATGGGTGACCCCGGGCATTATCGACAATCACAGCCATTTAGGCGTGTATCCATCACCAGGCACAGAGTCTCACTCAGACGGTAATGAAATGACGGGGCCTGTTACCCCAGAGGTATGGGCTGAACACAGCATTTGGCCTCAAGATCCAGGCTTTCAGCGCGCATTAGCGGGCGGCGTTACCTCGTTGCAAATTCTACCGGGCTCAGCAAACTTATTTGGGGGGCGCACGGTGTCGGTGAAAAATCTGCCAAACCGTACCATTCAAGATATGAAATTCCCAGGTGCTCCCCACGGCATTAAAATGGCCTGCGGTGAAAACCCAAAACGCGTTTATGGCTCAAGAGGCGGCCCGATGACACGCATGGCTAATGTAGCGGGCTATCGAGATGCTTGGATTGATGCGCAAGAGTATCAAAAGAAGTGGGACGACTATCAAAAGGCACAGCAAGAAGGTACAGCAGGTGATGCACCAAAACGCGACTTGGCACTTGAGACCCTTGCCGGCGTATTAGACGGTGAGATTTTGGTGCATATGCATTGCTACCGCGCCGATGAAATGGTCGTGATGATGGACGTCATGAAGGAGTTTAACTACCAAATCGGTAGCTTCCATCATGCGGTCGAAGCATACAAAATTGCTGATAAACTTGCCGAAAATAACGTATGTAGTGCGATGTGGGCAGACTGGTACGGTTTTAAAATGGAAGCTAACGACGGCATCAGAGAAAATATCCCAATGGTGCATGCGGCAAATGCATGCGCAATTGTGCACTCCGATAGCGATATTGGTATTCAGCGCCTAAATCAAGAGGCTGCTAAAGCGTGGTCTGATGGACAGCGTGCTGGTATTGATATTACCCAAGCGGTTGCTTGGACGTGGTTATCTGCAAACCCTGCAAAATCTATGGGTATTTTTGACCAAACAGGCTCATTAGAAGCCGGTAAGAATGCCGACGTTGTGTTGTGGACGACTGACCCGTTTTCAACCTACAGCCAAGCCGAAAAAGTCTTTATAGACGGGGCGATGGTATATGACCGAACTGACCCGGCCTCATGGCCTGTGAGTGACTTCGAACTTGGACAAGTAGGACAAGGAGACGCGAAATGAGACGCTTAACACAATTATTCATCAAACAGTCCCTTGTAGCCTTAACTAGCGCGTCTTTACTCGCTTTAAGCGGTGCGGCGCTGGCAGAAAAAGTGGCGATTACCGGCGCACAAATTCATACGCTTTCATCAGCGGGTGTGATTGAACAGGGCACC
The DNA here is from genome assembly GCF_018595715.1 of Glaciecola sp. XM2. GTDB lineage: Bacteria > Pseudomonadota > Gammaproteobacteria > Enterobacterales > Alteromonadaceae > Glaciecola. Next base: position 229,781 of record NZ_JAHEOJ010000026.1, on the reverse strand, counting down.
ATACTGCTCAATGACGGAAAAATTCAGCAAGTGCTCGATACTGTAACCGTACCCTCTGGGTATCGCGAGATAGACGCGAGCGGTAAGGTAGTTACTCCTGGGTTTATTGGCGCGCTGACTAGCTTAGGATTGCAAGAAGTGAGTTCATCAGCCGGTGTGGTAGATGCGCGAGTCGATGCACACCCTGTATCTAGTGTTGGCGCCGCTTACGATGTGCAATTTGCGATAAACCCCGACTCAACCATTATTCCTATTACTCGTGTCGAGGGCTTTACCAATGCGGTGACCTCTATCAGTAGGACCGGGCAGTTGTTTAATGGACAAGGCGCGGTAATTGATCTTGGAACCGACTTTGATGCCGTAATTAAAGCCAACGCTTTTATGCACGTACGCGTGAATGATGGCGGGGCTGATACTAACGGAGAAAGTCGTGCTGCGCTGTGGATAGCGCTTAATCAAAGTCTTGCCGAAGCAGTATACGCAGCTGACTATGACTTAAGCCCATCTGAAGATTGGGAAGGCATGATAACTCGCGCAGATGCAAAAGCACTTATTCCCGTAATTAAGGGTGAGATGCCGCTACTGATTAGTGCTGATAGAGCGTCAGATATCTTGCAAGCGTTGTCGCTTACTAAGCGTTTTGCCGCCCTTGACATTGTATTGGTTGGCGCAACTGAAGGTTGGCGTGTTGCATCGCAAATCGCAGCGGCCGATGTGCCGGTAATTTTGAGCCCTGAAAATAACTTGCCTGGCGGCTTTGACCAGCTTGGCGCAACCTTGCTAAATGCTGGGCGTTTACACAAAGCGGGTGTGATGGTGGCAATTGGTATGGATACGCACAATATCCGTCTAGCGCCTCAGCATGCCGGTAATGCGGTAGCTAATGGTTTGCCTCATGCGGCAGGCATTGCGGCGCTTACTATAAACGTTGCAAAGATATTTGGTGTAGACGACCAAATTGGTAGCTTGGAGCCAGGAAAGCACGCTAACTTAGTGGTATGGTCAGGAGACCCACTAGAAGTTACTCAGGCGGCAGAGCAAGTATTTATTGAAGGTGAAGCAATTGAGATGACCTCACGTCAAATCCAGTTGCGAGATAGATACTTAAATCGTGACCCTAGTAAACCGGTCGCCTACACGCGATAGGCTTTGCATCAAAGACGACTTAGACTACTATGTTTAGGTCTGTATCATTTGAAAGGCTACTGACGTTCAGTGGCCTTTTTTATGATGCGCACTCAACTCACATCAAATAATAAGAGCAATAGGAACACGCTATGAAACAACCATTTCGCCAAGTTATGCTTGGTCTGTTTGCCGGTATTGCCTCAATAACGCTAATTGCATGTAGCGCCCAGCAAAACGAAATATCCAACTCTCGCGTTGACGTACCATTCTCACCCGCTTTAATGTCTGCTTTAAAAGCCAAGCAGGCTAGCGAACAAAGCGATCTTGCTTATGACATAGTTAAGTCCTTAACCGTTGAAGTGGGTCCGAGAATCCCAGGCTCTTCTGGTGATAAACGAGCGGTAGCGTGGGCGCAAGCGAAGTTTGAAGAGCTAGGGTTTGATAAAATCTATTCTCAACCTGTGCGCGTTCGAAACTGGGAACGTGGCTTTGCAGATGCTCAAGTCGTTGCGCCTTTTGAGCAACGTTTGGTAATAACGGCCTTAGGTGGTTCGGTTGCCACGCCAGAAGAAGGTCTTGAGGCTAAAGTGCTGATGTTTGATTCAATCGACGCGCTAGCGCAAGCCAACGCTGCCGATGTTACCGACAACATCGTATTTTTAAACACGCGCATGAGCCGAGACAGAGCGGGACGTTTTTACGGGGTTGTTGTGTCTAATCGCGTCAACGGCGCTGTTGAAGCTGCAAAGCTTGGTGCAAAAGCGGTCATAATTCGCTCCGTAGGCACCGACAATTCGCGCTTTGCCCACACAGGTATCATGCGTTACGACGATGATGTGGAAAAAATTCCGGCCGGCGCTATCTCGACCGCCGATGCTGATATTCTTGAAGCGATGTTCACTAAAGAGTCAGAGGTAGTGCTTAACATTAACATGCAGGCGAAAGACGCCGGCTGGCAGACTTCTTATAACGTAATTGGTGAATTTACAGGGTCTGATAAACCAGATGAAGTAGTGCTAATTTCCGCTCACCTTGACTCATGGGATGAGGGGACTGGCGCACTCGACGACGGCGCAGGTGTTGGCATTGTAATGGCTGCGGCCAAGCTGATAAAAGAAACCATAGGCCAGCCTAAGCGCACTATCCGCGTCATTTTGTATGCTGCTGAAGAAGTAGGGCTTGTGGGTGCTTACCAATATGTGCGGGCGAACAAAGACGATTTAGGGAATATCATTTTTGCCGCTGAGTCTGATTTTGGTGCAGGTCAAATCTATCAAATGGATACACGCTTTGCCGATGCGGTAAGAAATGATCCGAGCGATTTGTATGCTGCTTTACTCGACATGGGCATTGAGTTAGGTAACAACACCACCAACGGGGGACCCGATGTATCGATGCTGCCTAGTCATGGCGTACCAGTACTTGCACTTAAACAAGACGGCACTTACTACTTCGACTATCATCACACCGCCAATGACACGCTAGATAAAATTGAGTTAGATGATATTAGACAAAACCAAAGTGTTTGGGCCTTAGTGACAGCCTATATGGCGATGTCTGATTTTGATCCACGCCCTGCGCCTCCGGCAAGTTAAGCGTTTAGCCGCCTAAGTTTTGAGCGCCCTGTACGATGAGGGGCGCTAATTTAGGTGCTAAAAACTCCACAATCATTGGTTGCGCTTGAGCGGTGGGATGAATACCATCGTTTTGCATTAGACTGCTATCAAGGGCAATTTCTTCTAAAAAGAAAGGAACAAGAGGTACACCATATTCCTGGGCTAACTGATGATAGTTTTGGGTAAACAGTTGCGTGTAGCGGCGACCATAATTTGTGGGAATTTGGATTTCTTGTAAAATAACCGCAATGTCGTTTTGCTTTGCCAGTTCAATCATTTGCGCCAAGTTATCTTTAATTTTTTTGGGCCTGTGCCCCTGAAGACCATTGTTACCGCCAAGTTCAATATACAAGTGCGTGGGTTGATGAAGCTCAAGCAAACGCGGCAGTCGAGCAAGGCCACCATCGGTGGTATCACCACTAATTGCGGCATTGATAACTTCAATAGGTTTATTGGCTTCATTCCAATAGTCTTGAAGTAGCGAAACCCAGCCCTGTTCAGCCCTTAAACCGTATGCAGCACTTAGGCTATCCCCTAGCACTAAGAGCTTATACTGGGTTACATTTTTGTCATGCGTTTGAACTTGATCTGAATAGGCGCTAAATGGGAATAAAAGACTAATGAAAAGCAGGTAAACACCTACTCTGACAGCTGATATGCTGCGCGCGCTAATACTGAAGGATGAAAAATTTAACACTATGACCACGGCCTCTACAATGATTGAAACAAAAAGTCTGATTAAGAAAGTGATTACGAGCGAAGGCGAATTACAGATCCTTCAACCGATCACCTTTGCTGTAAACCAAGGCGAATCTGTGGCCATTATAGGGGCGTCTGGCTCAGGTAAGTCAACACTTCTTGGCCTGTTAGCAGGGCTTGATGAAGTAAGCGGCGGACATATCTTCTTAGATGGTGCGCCCCTGCATGATATGAACGAGGAGCAACGAGCTCGCCTGCGTGGTGAAAAAGTGGGATTTATTTTCCAAAGCTTTATGCTCGTGCAAAGCCTTACCGCTCTTGAGAACATCATGTTACCGGCTGAAATTACCGGGATGTCTAACCCTAAGCAACGCGCACTAGAAATTCTCAAGCAAGTGGGGCTTGACCACCGTGCCAATCACTTCCCAAATCAATTATCTGGGGGTGAACAGCAACGTGTTGCAATCGCACGTGCATTTATTACCAACCCTAAAATACTTTTTGCCGATGAGCCAACGGGTAACTTGGATTCAAAAAACTCTCAGAAAGTGGAAGAAATCCTCTTTAAACTGAACCAAGAGTCAGATACGACCCTAGTACTGGTCACACATGACGACGAATTAGCTAGCCGCTGTCAACGTCAATTGCGCATGAATGCAGGTGAGCTGCGAGAAGAGACCCAACACTTGAAAGTGATTGCGGGAGGCGAATAAGCATGGGCATGAACTTTCAACTCGCATGGCGCTTGTTTAAGCATGAAGCTCGCCGTGGTGAACTCACGATTATTCTTTTGGCCATTGTACTCTCAGTGGCGTCAGTCCTCTCCCTTTCATTATTCAGTGAACGCTTACAACAAGCCTTAACAGATCGAAGCGCGGAGTTTATCGCCGCTGATACACAACTTCGCTCGCGACAACCCGTAGATGAAGCGTGGATTTTAGAGGCGCAAAACCGTGGATTAAACACAGCCTTTCAAGTGTCGACACGCTCTATGGTGTTTGCCGGAGACGCGCTGGCCTTGTCTGATTTACGCGCAGTAGACAACCCCTATCCACTTAAGGGAAACGTTAAGGTAACTGACATCCCTTTTGGTCAAGGCCAAGAGGTAGACAATTCGCCGGCGCCCGGTGAGGTCTGGATAGACTCACGCCTGTTTCAATTGCTCAACGTTGAAAAAGGCGACATGGTCGAAGTAGGGGATGCTACCCTGCGGTTTACTCAAATACTCAGTGAAATACCCGACGCTGGCTTTAGCGTATTTAACACCGACCCAATGCTGCTTATGTCTGCCGCTGATGTCGCAGCTACCAACATCACAGGCCCGGGCAGTCGCGTAAGCTACAAATATTATTTTACCGGCGAGCCAGCACAACTTGAGACCTACTATGACTGGTTGCGCCCTCAGCTAAATCGTGAAATTCACCGTTGGACCAGTATTGCTGATGATGACTCTCCTATTGGTCGCTCGGTTGCCCGCGCAGAAGAATACTTCTTGCTCGCAAGTCTGTTAGCAATTGTCTTAGCCGCGGTATCTATTGCAGTCGCCGCCCAGCGTTATTCTCAACGTCATTTTGATCCAGTAGCTATCATGAAAACCCTAGGCGCAAGCAAAGCCATGGTGCGTCAAATCTACTTAATGCAGATTTGTTTTATTACGGCGTTGGGTATTGCGGTTGGCGTTGTTGTCGGTTATTTGATTCAAAATGCCGTAGTGACGCTATTGGCAGGGCAAGTAGAGGTCGCACTTAATACGTGGTATTGGCGCCCGCTTGGCATTGCCGTATTTACCGGCGTGGTATGCGCCTTACTCTTCTCGCTATACCCACTGCTGCAGTTGTTCTCTGTGCCGCCTTTGCGCGTATTGCGTAAGGATATTGAAGCCACTCTTTCGTCTCGCGCTTTGCAGTTTGTTTTTTCTGGCTCGGCAGTATTTTTACTTATGTGGACGTACAGTCAAAACTTGCTAATCAGCAGTATCTTGTTTGCTTCAGGCATCATCTTGGTAATCAGCTTGCTGGGCATGACGTATTTGCTTATTTTACTTGGCCGCAAGCTCGGCAGTGGCTCTATGGGCGCATGGACGTTAGCTTGGGCACGCATTCGACGCCGCGCGATGGGTAATTCTGTACAGCTTATCAGTTTTGCCATCACCATCATGCTACTGCTTGTTGTACTGGTAATGCGTAACGACATGGTAGAGCAGTGGCGAGACCAACTGCCAGAAGGCACGCCAAACTACTTCATCTCAAATGTCACAGAAGATCAAAAAGAAGCCCTTAAAGAGCATTTCGATAACAACAATGTCAGCTATGAAACGTTTTATCCGGTTGCCAGAGGACGCTTTGTTGCGGTTAACGATGAGCAAGTACGCACTGAAATCACTAAAGAAGATGAGGAAGTGGCCAACGAGGGCCGTCAAGGTTTGGGTCGTGAGGCTAACCTGAGTTGGAGCACCGTGTTGCAGAAGGGCAACGTGGTGGTTGAAGGTGAGTGGCACGACAATTGGCAAGAAGGCGAACCAGTACCTATTTCCCTTGAGACCGAGGTAGCGCGTCGTTTAGATATCGGCATGGGTGATGTGCTGACATTTAATATAGGTAGCGAAGTTGTTACCGCCACCGTTACTAGTATGCGCGAAGTGGACTGGCAAACCTTGCAGCCCAACTTCTTCTTTGTGCTGCATCCAAAAGCGGTTGAGAACTTCAGTGCCACCTACATTACAAGCTTTAATCTTGATGAGTCTCGCAAATCAGAAATCTCAAGCTTAATGGCGCCGTTCGCAAGCGTGACATTGTTTGACGTTGATGCGCGAATCAATCAACTACGCGACATTATTGAACAGGTGTCGATGGCGGTGGAGTTTATTTTGGTGCTGGTACTAGTTGCAGGTGCATTGGTGCTTATCGCGCAAGTGCAGGCAAGTATGGATGAGCGCCTACAGGAACTCGCGATACTGCGCACACTTGGATTAAAAGGTACTAGCATTCGGTTTAGCGTGATAAATGAGTTCATTATCATAGGCACGGTGGCTGGCTTGATGGCGGCCCTTGCCAATGAATTTAGTTTATACATGCTGCAAACGCGCGTATTCCAAATGCCGGCATCATTGCATTTTGAATACTGGGCAATCGCGCCGGCCGCAGGCTCAATTGTGGTTGGTTTACTTGGCGCAATCGGCTGTTGGCGATTATTATCGCTTAACACGGGGCATTTATTGCGTAAAATGGTGTAACTTGCACATAAACACGCCATTGACAGACGAAGATCGTCTGTTTAATGTAGGGTATCTATAATAATAAGGACAACATGCATGACCATTCAAATTAGTTTCGAGCTTTCTGATAGCGATTTAGACCACTTTAGAAGCTTGATGCAGGTAGCCATCGACAAAGCGCGCAAATACTCTTCACAAGAAGTATTAGCAAAAGCGAGAGCGGTGTGTACTGATATGGAAAATTCGAATCTTCCTGATTTTGTAAGAACACGCTTGAACTCTCTTGAAACATTAATTAGCGCCTTAGAAGATCCAGAATGGCAAATGCCCGAAGAAGAAAAAGTCGATATCTTAACGTCACTGGCTTATTTTAGTGAACCGCATGATTTAGTTCCCGATAATATCCCTGGCTTAGGCTATGTTGACGATGCGATCATGATTGAATTGGTTATTCAAGATTTATCTCAAGATCTGGTAGCCTACAAGCAATTTTGTGACTTCCGCTCAACCGAAGAGAGTCGCAGAGGCTCAGACGCCAATGTTAACCGCGAGAGTTGGTTAGAGGGTAAACGCACAGAGCTACGCTCTAATATGCGTCGTAAGCGTCGTTTATTCTCTCGTTAATACTGCCAGAGCTTATAAAACGTTAGTCTAAAAAGGCATGCAAATCGTTGCATGCCTTTGTTATTTTTAGCAAAAGCGACTATTCTTGAAACATCTTTGTTTCACATAGTTGAGTTTCATGAAATTATCTTCCTTCTTATTTGGCACTGCTTTGTTGGCCATATCATTAAACGTACTTTCCAAACAAACGCTAATCAACGCTGACGCTTTAATTGATACTGAAAATGGCAAAGTAGTGAAAAATGTTTCGGTGCTCATTGAAGACAACATCATCATTGAAGTGGCGACGCAAGGCGAGATTCAGGTAAATGCCGACGCAGAAGTTATAGATTTAAGTGGTAAAACGTTGATTCCAGGGCTGATGGACATGCATGTGCATTTAACATCCGATGCGGCTGATAATTTTTTAGCCTCCCGAGGTAATTCCGTCCCTCGAATGACCGTTAAAGCAGTCAAAAATGCTGAACTGACCCTTATGGCTGGTTTCACTACTGTGCGAAACCTTGGCGCTAAAGGTTATTCTGTTATTGGAGTGCGAGATGGCATCAATGCGGGTGAGGTCCCGGGGCCGCGCATATGGGCAGCAGGGCATTCTGTTGGCATAACGGGTGGGCATTGCGATGATAATTTCTCACCACCAGAGGCACAAAGTTTGTCAGCAGGTGCTGCCGATGGTCCATGGGCAGTGCGCGCCAAAGTACGTGAAAACATAAAATATGGCGCTAATACGATAAAAGTGTGCGCCACCGGCGGTGTATTTTCAAAAGGCACCAAAGTGGGTATTCAGCAACTTACTGAGGATGAAATAAGAGCCGCGGTGGAAGAGGCGCATATGCGCGGTTTAGTTGCCGCAGCTCATGCACACGGTACAGAAGGCATTAAGGCCGCCATTAGAGCGGGTATTGATTCTATAGAGCATTGCAGTTTTATGGATGACGAGGCCATTGAATTAGCCATCAAATATGGCACGTATCTATCTTGCGATATCTACAATACCGAATATACGCTCGCCTTTGGAGTGGCAAATGGCGTTCCTGAAGAGAACATCAACAAAGAAAAGCAAGTATCCGCCGCGCAGCGCGAAAGCTTCAGACGTGCAGTTCAGGCGGGCGCAAATATGGTGTTTGGATCTGATGCGGCCATTTATCCACATGGCGATAACGGTAAGCAGTTTTCACGTATGGTCCGCTTTGGCATGACGCCAATGCAATCGCTGCAGGCTGCGACGATTAACAGCGCTAAATTATTAAAGCAAGAAGCCTCTTTAGGACAAATCAAAACGGGATTTTTAGCCGACATCATAGCGGTTGATGGCAATCCTATTGAAGATATTGACCTAATGGAAACAGTCACCTTTGTGATGAAAGACGGGAAAGTCTATAAGCAGTAGCAATTAGGCGCAGTTAACCTTGTAGAATGGAACGGCAATACGTTTAAATGTTAATACCTGTTACCGATGTATATTATGGTGACTTAATTAAAGCCACAAGGAGCAAGCGCGATTTATGAATGAACAGGTAAACATCTTCGTCGAATCACTCTATTCAATCATCAATTTTGTGGTGTTTAGTTACGGTGAATATGAAGTTACCGTTGGTGAGATATTAATTGTCCCTACCTATTTGGTCATCAGCATTTTCGTTATTAAGTGGCTTGGTAACTTCATCTTTCGCAGATTAAAAGCCAATCATGTAGAGCCAGACGTAGCGCATCTGTTTAGGCGCGTATATAACGTGGTTGCGCTTGTGGTGTTGTTTATAACTACGCTAGAGTTGGTAAACGTGCCGCTCACAGCATTTGCGTTTGTGTCTGGTGCAATTGCAATCGGTGTGGGTTTTGGTGCGCAAAACATCATTAATAACTTTATCAGCGGCTGGATTTTAATGTGGGAGCGCCCCATTAGAATTGCTGACTTTCTAGAAATCGATAACGTCGCAAAGGGTACTGTTGAATCCATCAATACACGCTCCACCCGCATAAGGCGTGTAGATGGTGTGCACATGCTGATCCCAAACAGTAAGTTACTTGAAAATACTGTGGTGAATTGGACGTTGATAGATCATGTCATGAGAACTTCGGTAAAGGTGGGGGTGGCGTATGGTTCTCCTGCACGTTTAGTGTCTCAGCTAATTGAGCAAGCGGTGAAGCAGCAGTCTGAAATCATGTCTGAGCCTGCACCGATTATTATATTTGACGACTTTGGTGATAACGCACTAGCGTTTGAAGCCTTCTTTTGGATAAACGCCACTTCAGGCATAGATTTGCGCGTAGTCAGAAGTAACGTGCGTTATGCGATTGACGAGCTGTTTGAGCAAAATGGCATTGTGATAGCCTTCCCACAACGTGATATCCACCTAGATGGTGCGCTAACCATACACACCCAAAGCGACAAAGTGGATAAAGCTTAAGGCCTTATTGTAATGTGCGGAAATAGTCTACAAGACGTCTTGCTTCGTCTTGCACGCTGTATTGCTGTTCAACTCTCTCGCGCCCGCTTTGTCCCATGGCGCTCAGAGCGTTATGATCAGATAGTATTTCGTTTAACTTTTCATTCACCGCGCTCTGGTCATTCACCGGCACTATATAACCGTCAACGCCAGGGCGAATGATATCCTCCCAAGCACCTGCCTCGGTGGCCAGAACTGCAGCACCACTGCTCATTGCCTCTAATACGGTAAGTCCAAAACCTTCATTATCACTGAGCGCGCAAACGACGCTAAGGGCACTAAATATTGTGGGTATTTGTTCAAACGGAAGCTCACCGGTAAAGGTTATTCTGTCACTTAAGCCCGCTTTCTCAATCTCTTCTTTAAGCTCATCAACAAAGGCTTGGTTACTGCTAGAAATCGCGCCAACTACTAAGCCATGGTAATCAGGGTATTTTTGTAAGGTCTCAATACAGCCTCGCACAAATAAGTGCACGCCTTTTTGTTTGCGTACGCGCCCTAAGATCCCAATACCGTATTTGCCACCAAAGCCAAGTGCCTCCCAGGCTTTTTGCTTATCAGGCGCGGGCGTATAGTCGTCTATTTGGATACCATGGGGGTTTACCATATCCACGTCGTTTTCAATATAGGATGCAGAGCGGTTGCTCACAGCGATGACGCCGTCCATTTTGCGAGTAAGCCATACGGTTAACCCTGAGCGCTTGCGTTGTGCAGCGGAACTAAACACTAACTTAATTTTTGCGCCAAATATGTATTTGAGCAATACACCTTGGATCATCTCATCGACTCTACGGGCATGGAAGATTCGCCACTTTCCATTTGTTAGTGGCTTCCTACATAGTTTCACGGTTTGCCAAAAGCTAATGTACACGCTTGGATCAGTCAAAAAGTGTTTCCCCATCACCCGTACATTTATCATGCTACGTTGATGAGATAAGACTTGTAACATGGTGGAAGTGACGCCTGAAAAGTTAGCGCTGGAATTGCCAACAATCAGTTCAATTTCGTCATTTTGCATCGCATTGTTCTCACTCATGTTTTTAGTTTGTCCATATAGTTTTGCTGATTTACCCAGGTATTATCGATACTCAGAGTCAATAGTACAGGGAATTCTTACGCTTTGGTTTGATTTTGCGAGTGCTCAATGACGTGAGGATAAAATTCAAGAAAGGCAGTTTCAAAAACGTCATGATGTGAAAGGAGAAAGCGATTGGCTTTTTCAGCAAAGGTGATTTTATGGTTGAGGCGTTTTTCAATTTGAAAATATGCGCGAATGCAGCCGTCCCGATGCTGATAATCTGCAAGCCATCGATAGTTCAGTAAGCCTTGTTTCACCGCCACAAATCGGCCTTCGACAGGCACATTGGTGTCGGCTACTTCGTTGTAAAACGCATTTAGGACAGCCTCAAGCGCTTGTGAATTGAAACGCTGCCAATGCGTGCACAGTAGATGGTCAAAATATATATCAATGATCACCCCCGACATGCGCCTAAGATCAGTAGGAAAAGCAGTCCTTAAGTTTTGAATAATTGGGTGGGCATCGGTAAATGAATCTACCGCGCGATGCAAACGCACGCCTGATTGTATGTGGTCTGGCAGATGCTCAAAAGATGACCCCTTTACAAAATCGCCTAGGAAATTCCCTAACATACTGCTTGAGCTTAGGTGGGCGAGGTGAATGTGCGCGATGTAATTCACCGCGCGCAGCTCTTATAAGGGAGTACCGGCAACATAATCTTTAGCGTAAATCCAACGCCGCTAGTGCATCCACTAAGACTGGATAAGAAAAGTGGAAGCCTGCCGCTTCAAGGCGCATTGGTATTACTTTTTGCCCATAAATCACCAGATCAGAAGATTCTCCCATCAGCAGTTTTACTGCAAAAGTTGGGGTGGTGAAAATACACGGGCGGTCCAAACGTTTACATAATTTATGCGCAAAAAACGCATTGCTAGCAGGTTTTGGCGAGGTGAAGTTGAACGGTCCAGAACATTGCTCGTTTTCAATTAAAAATTCAATGCCGCGCACCATGTCTTCAATATGTATCCAAGACATAAATTGCTTGCCGTCACCAATAGGGCCGCCTAAGCCAAGCCTGAAAGGCATGAGCATCTTTGATAATGCGCCGCCATCGTCTGCCAACACAACACCGGTGCGAAGAATACACACACGTGTTTGTGCTTGGTTGGCGATAGCTTCCCATTTTGCGCATATTTCTCTGCTAAATTCCTCATGGAAGTCTGTGAAGTCTTCGCTAATTGGCGTGTCGTCTTGACGGCCATAGATTCCAATAGCAGAACCGCTAATAAATACTTCTGGAGGCGCAAGGGAGGTATTAATGAGTTCAACGAGTTGTTCAGTAATATCCCATCTTGACCGGCATATGCGTTCTTTTTGTGTCTGTGACCATCGTTTGTCGGCAATAGGCTCACCGGCAAGATTGATCACAATTTGGTAGTCGTCAATGTTTACTAAGTCTTCTTGCGTGATGGCCTTAACGTTATTGCCAAGCAAACGTAACGCTCGCTTCGGATCACGACTAACAACCGTAACCGCATATTTGTCACTTAATTTTTTAACTAAATGGCGACCAATAAGGCCGGTGCCACCCGTGAGCAAGACTGACTTCATAGTAATTAATCCTTTGTGCAGGAAATGGCTAGCGATACCGAATCAGAGAATCGTAGAGCATGAGGTTTATCGACCTCAGCTTCAGCAGTTATTACCCAAGGATGGTCGGCTGCAATGGCGAGTACGTCTGCAGTGAGCTTTTCTAATAAAGAAAAACGGTTATCTTCTACCAAACGAATGATCGCTTTAGTAATTGTTTTATAATTGAGCGCGTCGGCCATCTGGTCAGAGTCGGTTGCGCGCTTTGCGTCATATTTAATGGTAACGTTGATCACCACGTCCTGTTGATTTTTAATTTCATCTTCATTAATGCCAATGTAGGTGCGTAAACGAAGATTTTTGATGCGAATCGTGGCAAGATCTAAATTCATTGAGATACTTCTTCCTTAATGGTTAATTGTTACTCATACTTATAATGATAAATCGTAATGTAATTGGAACGTGTTCATGGAATTAAAATCGTCACCCACATCTAAAGTCATATTGGTGATGGCCGCGGTTGTGATTGTTATGGCGGGCATTAAAGCGGCAAGTGTTATTGTGATCCCCCTGCTGCTGTCTGCATTTATCGCCATTGCGGTAAGCCCAATCATTAACTGGACAGCTCAATACAAAATCCCACGATGGATGTCTATTAGCTTAGTTATACTGATAATGGTGGTAATTGGTTTTATGCTGGCCGGCTTAATTACCCAATCTCTTGCTGAGTTTAGGCAAAATCTTCCGAACTATCGAGAGCAATTAGGGGGGGAGTTTGCTTGGATAGTTGAACAGCTGTCGCGTTTAAATATTGATATTAACCAAGAGCTGATTCGTGAGCACCTCGACCCAGGCATGGCGATGTCTGTGGCAACCAACTTTATTACCGGTATGGGTACCGTTTTATCTAACGTATTCTTAATTCTCTTGACCGTTATTTTCATGCTCTTTGAGGCAGACAGCATGCCAAGACGAGTGCACGTTGCCATGGCCGACCCAGATATGGAGCTTAAACATATCGATAAATTTTTAACATCGGTAAATCAGTATTTAGGCATCAAAATGGTGGTCAGTCTTGGCACCGGAGTGGTTATTGGGCTGTGGTTATACGTATTGGGTGTCGACCACTTTTTGTTATGGGCAGTGCTTGCATTTATGCTCAACTTTATTCCAAATATTGGCTCTATCATTGCGGCTGTGCCAGCTGTTTTCATGGCGTTTGTGGAGTTTGGCTTTGCGAAAGCTGGGCTGGCGGGGCTTGGCTTTGTGATCGTTAATATGGTGATGGGTAATGTCATCGAACCAAGATTCATGGGGCGGGGTTTAGGTTTGTCTACGCTCGTGGTATTTTTATCGTTAATTTTTTGGGGCTGGTTGTTAGGCAGTGTTGGCATGTTGTTATCCGTGCCGTTGACCATGGTCGTGAAAATTGCGATGGAATCACGAGAAGAGACTAAGTGGTTAGCATTGTTATTGTCTGCCGACTCTGAACCCAAAACGCACGCTGAAAATGATGAAAGCGTTGAGCAAGCAGTCTAGCGAAGTATTTGTTGAATTTTTTAGATAAACGCTAAGGAAACAAAAGTGCCCAAAAAGCCATTGATGTAATATGACAAGCCAAAGATTACACCGCACATCCTTTCCAAAGATCGCGTCTATTTTATTGATGCTTGCTTTGGCGTTGATACTCTATCGCGTGATTAGCTTGTATGTGGATGCACCCACTGAATCTATCGCGATGAATATACAGGCGGGGCAACTAGACTTGTCTGAGGTGGCATTAAATGACGTAGAACCTATTTCTTTAAGTGGTGAATGGCAGTTTGTATGGCGTTCCTTGATCCCACCTGATGAACCCTTTGACGCAGATGCATACGATGTTGCAAGAATACCCCATGAGTGGTTTGGCGCTAAGATTGATAAAGAACAATACTCTCAGTACGGATATGCAAGCTATCGCTTAAACGTGACAACAACCCAGCAGTATCCGTTACTTGCCCTAAAACTGCCTAATCTTGGTACTGCTTACGAACTATACATTGATGATGTCTTACTTGCACAAGGTGGCACAGTGTCGACAATGGCCGAGCAAGCACGCCCGGAGTATACGCCAGGAATTTACCTGTTTGAGCCAGCTTCAGATAGTTTTGTGATCACCATTCATGTGTCAAATTACCATTTAATGTGGGGCGGTGTATGGGCTCAGCCGAGCTTGGGCACGGCTGAGAGTGTCTACAAAGATTACTCTAGACAGAGCGTACAAACGGTGGCGTTGGTGAGTTTTCTTATTACCGCTGCGCTTTTTAATGCCATACAGTACTTTTTACGTGCTACCGACCCTTCGCCGCTTATCATTGCGTTTATTTGCTTACTTATGGCGCTAAGAGAAGTAGAAACGACTAATTTACTCTATTTTATGTCGTTTGCTTCGTGGTCTTTTGAGACAGCCGTTCGTTTGAATTTTTTAACCTTTTTTGGGATTACGCCCTTCGTGATAGGTTATTTTTATTTAAACTTCCGTGAGTATTATCATCGCACTTTTATTATCACTTTTTGCGCGGTATCTGCTGTCATAATCACTGCGCTGTTTTTGACGCCACCATCAGTATTTAGTCTGATGATGCCAACGTATCAAGTCATTGTGCTATTGCTAGCGGTCTATACCGTTATTGGATTAATTCGGGCGGCCTATAACAACGAGCCTCATGCAGGTATTCTGACGATGGGAACCTTGTTTTTATTTGTTTTAATCGTCAACGATATCTTAGCGAACGTCAATATTATCGAGAGTATTCCTCTGGTGGGATATGGTTTGGCGGCATTTATTATGTGTCAGACTTATATCACCTACATGCGTTTTGTGAGTGAGAGCTCTGAAAAGCTAGTGTATGAAGAATTAGCTGCTAAAGATCCGCTTACCGGGCTGTATAACCGGCGCGGCATTCGTCAGCATATGCAAACAGCATTGGATGAATTTGAACGTTTGGAGTCGCCTTTTTGTGTCATGTTGATTGACTTTGATCACTTTAAAAAAATTAATGATGAACTCGGCCATGATGTGGGCGATAAAGTTCTCATTGAAGGCGCTAAGGTGATGCAAAAAACTGTCAGAGACCAAGATATAGTAGCCCGATGGGGTGGAGAGGAATTTTTGCTACTGACTCCACGAAATACCCTTATGGGGGCGACGAATGTGGCTGATAAAATTAGCAAAAACATGAGCGAGGTTTTAGGGGAACTAATTGGTCGACGGCTCACGGTCACAATCGGCGTGGCGCAAATCAAGACGGGTGAAACCATTGATGCATGCTTAAAACGAGCAGATTTGGCCCTTTATCACGGTAAGAACAGAGGTAGAAACGTGGTGATGTTAAGCAACGACGATTGAGTTGTAGCTGTGTACATCTGAACTGACTCTTTGAATCAGTAGGTTTCGACTTAATTCTATAGGTCGCCACAGGCTAAATATAGCCTATGACGACCTTAATTATATATTATTGAGCATCCTTTCGTCTCAACCAACTGCGCAACAACGCTAGTGTTACCAGCGGTCTGTCATCGTAAAAACCATGTGCACCACCTGGTACAACGGCTAACTCTGCACCGGGCGTTAGCGCCACATAGTTCTGAACCGTGTCGATGCGTGCTGAGTCGTATTGCCCGATCATAAACAGCGTTTTAAGCGGGTCTAACTCGGCCAACAAATGGGTCGCATCATAGTGTTTTAGTACGCCAGTAGACGAAAACTCACTTGGCCCCCACATGGCATTGTAAATTAAGGGATTGAAGCCATTGCCTCCAACGCTATCCTGGTAAGCTGCTATCTCGTTACTGATTTTATTCGGGGTGTAGTAAGGTGAATACAATTTTGTATATGCTGCGTAGCATTGAGCCGCTTGTGGAGGCTGCGATGATTCGCACTGTCGAAGGGTTTCTTGTACTTCTTGTGGTGCAGCTTTTACCAGCAGGTTGGCATCCATGATCCAATGTGGTGTGGAAATAAAGGTGCCGCCCAGTACAGTCGACATTGTGTGTTGCGGATATTTTGCTGAGTATTCTAATGCAAGAGCTGCGCCCCAACTCTGCCCAACCAGATGCCATTGCTCAACCCCTAAATGCTTACGGATGGTTTCCAACGACTCAACAAAGCGCGCAACCCGCCAGTTTTTAGGATTGTTTGGTTGTTCAGATTTACCACTGTCGAGCTGGTCATACATAATCACCATGCGTTCGTCGGCCAAATCAGTCATGCCTATAAAACCATTGTGAGTGCCACCAGGACCGCCGTGAATAAAAATTACCGGGGCACGGTGCGTCTGTTTCTCGCCATCGACCCTGACATAAACCTTACCGCCTTCAACCGGCACCAAAACTTCTTTTTCAGGCTCAAATCCGGGGCTTTTAGCAAATGCGCTTAAGCTAAGCCCTACAAGAAAAGCGATACAAAGAGTATAAAGCGAGAGGAGGTGTAAGGTTTTGAACATGGTAAATACCTTAAAAATTAATAAACCGGAAGAAGCTATATATCGGTGTTTGAGTATAAGACGGATAGACGCTAGTTGCTATTCTGCGTTCCAGCTGCCTTTGTGCAGGTTTTGGTGTATTACACACCTGAGCTTACAACAAAACGTCATTACGAAGAAAATGGGAACCTTGAAAGCGAGAGTTGTGGCAAGCTAGGAGTGCTTTTTGCGAGATTTCCGGTTTCACGGTAATGACGTTTCTCCGTAATTAGATTTACGGCAAGACCTTTTTAAACGGTTTAACCATCACACTTTCATAAACATCGACCGCGTTATATGGGTCTGCATCGGCCCACACTTGGGCAGCTTCGAGTGATTCAAATTCCGCCACAATCAAAGACCCTGTGAAGCCAGCCGGGCCCGGATCCAGTGTATCGATGGCTGGATTAGGGCCTGCCAGCAATAAACGACCTTGGTCCTTGAGCACGTTTAGCCGTGCTAAGTGCTCAGGTCGGGCAGCCAACCTTTTATCCAAGGTGCCGGGCTTATCTTGCGCGCAAATCATATAGTACATTTGCTCTTCCTATTTAGCTGTGGCGGCCTTCATTGATTGCACAAAGTTCTTAAGCTCACTTAGCATAACACTTGGCTCATCAAGGAATTTTTCAATGATATTGACAGTCGCCGATCCAGAAATTGCACCTGCAGCGCCTCCTTGTATCGCACTTGCCACTTGCTCAGGATTAGAAATGCCAAAGCCTAAAAGCGGTGGCGCCACTTCATACTGCTGTAACTTTTCAATCAGCGCTTGCGCTGGAATGTCAGCTGCGGTTTCAGCACCCGTTACACCCGCTCTGCCGAGCAAATAAGTGTAGCCTGATGACTTATCGCCAATGGCAGACAATGTCTCATCACTGCCGTTTGGTGGAGCAATTAGGATTTGCTGAACGTTGTTCGTTTCTGCGATGGCAATGAATCTGTCTGCTTCTCTTAAAGGTACGTCGGCAATCAAGATTGAATCAACGCCAGCGGCTGATGCCTGTTGATAAAAATTCTCAATACCTTTTGCCAGCACTAAGTTGCTGTATAGCAATAGGCCTATAGGAATATTTGGGAACTGCGCACGAACTTTGGCAATGATATCAAAGCAATCGTCTGGACGTATTTTGCTGTTGAGCGCACGAATGCTGGCTTTTTGAATGGTTGGGCCATCGGCAATAGGATCAGAGTAAGGAATGCCTAACTCAAGAGCATCTGCGCCGCCTTTTACTAGCGCTTCAATAATCGCCAGTGAGGTAACTGCATCAGGGTCTCCGAGCATCACAAAAGGAACAAAGGCGCCTTCGTTTTTAGCATCGAGTTGCTCAAACATTGCATGGTAACGGCCTGTGCCCATAAAACGTGTCTTTGCCATTACAGCTTGTCTCCTAGAATATTGGTTACGTGTGCGAGATCTTTATCGCCTCGGCCTGATAAATTGACGACGATAATCGTGCCATCTTCTGCTTCTTCCGCCATGTTAAGTGCGTGCGCAAGTGCGTGAGACGACTCAAGTGCCGGAATAATCCCTTCTTTTTTAGCGAGCAACTGAAAGGCGTTAAGCGCTTCCGTATCGGTAACCGCAACATATTCAGCGCGACCAATATCTGATAAATAAGCGTGCTGAGGTCCAACCGCTGGGTAGTCTAAGCCAGCACTGACGGAGTAAGACTCTTCAATTTGGCCGTCGTGATCTTGCATAATAAAGGTAAAAGCACCGTGCAAAATGCCCTTAGTTCCGGTGCATATGGTCGCGCCATGCTCTTTAGTGTGCACACCTTTACCTGCCGGCTCAACGCCCACAAGGCGAACAGACGGTTCGTCAATAAAGTCTGCGAACATGCCAATGGCATTTGAGCCACCGCCAACGCAGGCCACGAGTGCATCGGGCAAGCGACCCTCTTTTTCAAGGATTTGTGCACGGGTTTCTTCACCAATCATGCGGTGGTATTCGCGCACAATAGTGGGGAAGGGATGGGGACCTGCAGCGGTGCCTAATAGGTAGTGGGCTTTATCATAAGTCGCTGACCAATCGCGCATGGCCTCATTCACTGCATCTTTCAAGGTACCTGAGCCAGAATCAACGGGTATCACCTCTGCGCCCATCAACCGCATTCTAAATACGTTAGGTGCTTGACGCTCAACATCTTTTGCACCCATGTAAATGCGGGCTTTAAGGCCAAGTAGTGCGCAAGCGAGAGCGGTAGCAACACCATGTTGTCCGGCGCCCGTTTCGGCAATCACTTCTTTTTTACCCATGCGTTTTGTAAGCAGGGCCTGCCCTAATACTTGATTGGTTTTATGCGCACCGCCGTGCAGCAAGTCTTCGCGCTTTAAATACAGCTTCACGTTTGGATTGCTGCATAGGTTACGCGAGAGCGTCATAGCGGTTGGGCGACCTGCATAGTCTTTCAGCAAAGACATAAATTCTTTTTGAAACTCAGGATCGTCTTTCGCATCTAAAAATGCTTGCTCTAATTGGTCAAGCGCAGGAATCAATAACTCTGGCACGTACATGCCGCCAAAGTCACCAAATTTTGTCTCTAATTTATTCATAAGGGTATTCCTTTTAAATGCGTAACGATGAAAACATCGTATGTATTTTTGCTAATTCTTTCTCACCCGGCGCTGATTCTACACCACTATTCACATCAATGCCGAAGCTGTTTGTTAACATCGCTTGTTTTGCGTTTTGTGGGGTAATGCCGCCTGCGATAATGACTTTGTTTGTGTCTTTTAAACTATCAATAATGCCCCAGTCGAAGGCTTGTCCGGTGCCCCCTGAAACCTTACCTACTTTGCAATCGAGTAAGTAAAGCGCAATGTCGCTTCCGTTTATTGCTTCACATTGTTCAATGCGCTCCTGCGTTTGGCCGGCGCTTTGCCCTTCGGTGACGCTAATGACTTGCCAAATGTCGCATGTATTTGGCAGCGCTAGGCGAAGCGCGCTGATGTATTCACCGCTTTCATTCCCGTGTAATTGCACGGCGCTTAAACCGAGTTTTGCGACATAATCGACGACTTGTTCCAGTGGTGCATCAACAAATACGCCAACATAATCAAAGCTCACACTTTGCGTAATACTCAACGCCTGCTCAAGAGATACGAAGCGCGGCGAATTAGGTGCAAAAATTAAACCCATGTAACTTGCAGGCGTGTTGGCAATAGCCTGAGCGTGGTCTGTGCGGGTAATGCCGCATATTTTCACCTGACCGTATGCTAATTGAGAAACTGCCTGAGTTAAGTTGTCTTGCGCCATCAAAGAACTGCCGACCAGGTAACCGTCTACAAGATGGTTCAAACGCAGTAAATCTTGGTGGGTATAGATGCCTGATTCGGAGATGATCACACCGTCAAAATCGCTATTGCGAATCAACGGTACAAGACGTTCCGTGGTGGCCAAATCGGTAGACAGGTCTCGCAAGTCACGATTGTTAATACCAATGATTTTAGCGCCCAAGGCAAGTGCGCGATGAGTCTCTTGTTCGTTACTCACTTCGGTTAACACTTCCATGCCAAGGGAGTAAGTCAGTTCAGACAGCGCGGTATATTCGTTATCATCGAGTACTGAGAGCATTAATAACACCGCATCTGCATTATAATAACGTGCAAGATACACTTGGTAGGGCACCACAAAAAAGTCCTTGTTGAGCACCGGTTGCGACACACGCGAGGTAACATATTGCAAATATTCAAAGCGCCCTTGAAAGTACTTTTCATCGGTCAGCACTGAAAAACAGGCCGCTTCGCGTTCGTATGCCGATACAATCTCATCTAAATCAAAGTTTTCTCTGATCAAACCCTTAGACGGAGAAGCCTTTTTGCATTCGAAGATAAATCCTGCAGTAGGTTTACTTACGGCCGCAATAAACGATTTTTCGCTAGGCTTTAGTTGGTCAATAAACTCACTCAAGGGAAAGTCATGTTCGCGCTGCGCAATTTCTATTCGTTTGTCGGCCACTATTTTGGCTAGTACATCTGCCACGTTATACCTCTTGCTGACTAAGTTGAGCGGCCGCTTCAATCGTGCGTAACGGTGCGCCGCTTAAAAGTGTATCCATAACTTGCGCAAAGCAATCTTGCTTGGCGCGCTGAGGCGCATTCACCCAAAGTAATGCGGCTGCATTTAACGCAATGGCATGTTGATGGTCAACATTGCCTTTTCCGCTGAGCACGTCGCTAATCAATGCCACGTTATGCTCTGGTTCCCCGCCTTCAATTGCGGTAATCGGGGCATTTTTCGCGCCAAAGCATTCAGGCGTGATTTCAATAGAGCTGATATTGCCTTGGTGAATATGACGGGCTTGCGTTGTGCCATGTAACCCTATTTCATCAAGGCCAGCACCGTGCACCACGAGTGCATTTTCATGCCCAAGGGTGACCAATACCTGTGCATACACATCAAGTAGCGCAGGGGTATATACGCCATAAACCCCATGACTCGGTTTCGAAGGATTCGCTAATGGTCCTAAGATATTAAACAAAGTACGTGTTTTTAGGGTAGTGCGCACGGCCATAGCATGACCTACACCGGCATGATAATTAGGCGCTGCCAAAAAACAGATATTTGCTTGTTCTAAGCAGCGCTTGGCAGCCTCAGGTGACATCATCAGGTTCATACCAAAACCTGCAAAAAGGTCGGAAGAGCCAGATTTGCTCGACACACTTCTGTTGCCGTGCTTAGCCACTTTAATCCCGCACGATGCAGCAACAATCGCCGCTGCGCTTGATACGTTGATGGTGTTGTGGCCATCGCCACCGGTACCAACGATATCGCTATAAGGATAATCGGTTTGAGGGAAGGGTCTGGCGTTTTTAATCATCGCTGAGGCTGCGCCGGCAATCTCGTTGGTGTGCTCACCTTTCATCTTAAGTGCGATTAACAGTGCACTTAAGGTAATGTCGTCAAGCTCGCCTTTCATCACATCATCAAAGACAGACTCAGCCTGAGCAAAAGATAAATCATCACGGTCATATAATGAGGTTAGGGCATCTAAAGCGCGTTGTGTCATTGTGCTTCCTTGTGGTTTAACGATGGCTGACTTGCGACCAGAAACTGCATAGCTTGTTGTAACAATAAACTGCCTTCACTTGATAGCACCGACTCGGGGTGAAATTGAAAGCCGAGCATATTATCAGTATCATGAATTATCGCCATAGGGAGGTCACCTATCGTCGCAATCACTTGCAAAGAATTTGGTACGCGCGTGGCAACTAAAGAGTGATAGCGAGCGATAGAAAGCGGGTTAGGGAGCGCTTTAAAAATACCTTCATGTGCGTGTGTCATCAACGACGCTTTGCCGTGCATAACATCTTCGGCTCGTCCCACTTCACCGCCATAGGCCTCGACAATCGCTTGATGACCCAAACATATTCCCAATACAGGGTAGCGACCTTTTACCGCCTGAATGAGCGTTGGCATGTTGCCAGCATCTTTAGGCGCCCCCGGTCCAGGTGAGAGCATCAATAGGCATTGGCCTTGCTGCGCATATTCACTTAACTGCGACATAATGTGTTCAACAGGCACGGTATTTCTGAACACTTTTAAATGAACGCCCATCACCCGCAGTTCATCCACTAGGTTGTAGGTAAAGCTGTCGTGGTTATCAATTAAAACGACTTTGAGATCTTTCATGTTATGCATTGTCGCCCCCTTCAGCGGCCGTGTTAGCAGTGATGATCGCTTGAATAACCGCCTGCGCTTTAGCGCGCGTTTCATCGGCTTCCGATTGAGGTTTAGAGTCTTTCACCACGCCTGCACCGGCTTGAATATAGGCAACATCATTGCTTACAAAGGCACTTCGGATCACGATGCAGGTATCAAAGTCGCCATTACCGTTTAAGTAGCCCACTGCACCGCCATAACTTCCCCGAGTGCATTTTTCGGTTTCTCTTATGAGTGTGGCAGCACTTATCTTTGGCGCACCGACTAGTGTGCCCATGTTCATACAAGCTTGATAGGCATGGAGTGCATCGAGGTCTTTTCTGAGCTGGCCGACCACGCGCGAAACTAAGTGCATCACATGCGAATAGCGGTCAACTTTGAGCAGGTCTTTAACAAAGCGAGTGCCCGGTTCACATACCTTTGCGACATCATTTCGGGCTAAATCCACTAGCATGATATGTTCTGATTTTTCTTTTTCGTCTTGCTGTAAATTTAGTTCTAGGCGGCTATCGAGATCTAAATCGATGCTACCATCGGCGCGCTTTCCGCGAGGGCGAGTGCCCGCGATAGGGTAAATTTCTACCTGATTAGAATGCTGCTCGTACTTCAATGCAGATTCAGGTGATGCGCCAAATATCGCAAAAGTATTATCTTGCAGATAAAACATATAAGGCGACGGATTGGTTTGCTTGAGGCGTTTATATGCTAGCAATGGATCGGCGCACGGCAAAGAAAAGCTGCGCGAGGGCACTACTTGAAAGATATCACCGTCAAGAATGTGCTCTTGTAATGCCAACACGTCTTTGCAGTAGTGCTCATCGTCTTTATCGACCTTAAGTTCACTTAAGCTTGCTTGGTGTGCTTTGGGAAAGGTGACGCGATGCAAATCGCTGAGCTGGCGCTTAATTTGCTCTAAGCGCTGTTGTTTTTCAAAGTATTGATGGGCTACATTGTGAGAGCTAAATACACTGCCAAGGATTTGAGTACTTTGATGTTGATGATCGATTAATATCAGGCTTTCCGCTAGGTAAAACACGTAGTCGGGGCAATGGTTAGCGCCTTTGGGTACATCAGGTAACTGCTCAAAACTTGCCAGCAAGTCATAGGCAAATACTCCACCTAAAAACACCGCGTGTGGATGTTCTCTAAGCGCTTGTATGTCCTGTTGTAGCGTGCGCAGTACGTCAAATACAGATGGCTGTTTTAAACGAGCGTCTTCATCTAACTCGTTCCCTGAACTAGGGAAAGTCACATGAAGGTGGTCGTCGGCATTTTTACGCAAATAAACACTTAGTTTTTCACGTAAAAATTCGATGAGCGGCAGACCATTATCTGTAAGAGCTGTCACAATTATATCCTGCCCATTACACTCTATGCGAAGTGCGGCATCCACTAATATTAGGCTTTTGAGATTGTCTTTACTGTCAATTTCCGCCGACTCTAATAATATAGAATGGGGCGTGGCCATGGCTTTGTACGCGCTAAGAGGATCTGACACGTAAGGTGCTTCAATTTCAATGGTCTCCACCTTGCCTGGTGCAGTCCCTAGTTGTGACAAACTCATGTTTTTCCTATATATCTTCGCAAAATAATGTTTTATTTCAGCCAATAAAAAAGGCCCGTTCTAGGGCCTTGTTTACATGCACACAAATGCAGGCAGCCCTAAAGTTGCTTGCTCCACCACCAAATGTTTTGCGTGTTTACTGTGTACATGTTTGATTCCTGTATGCTGAGCGTCGCACCGATCGCGCATTCGCTTGCAATAAATTATGAGCATAGGAGATAACAAAAGCGCTTTGTTGTCAACCGCTAATCTAAAAGTTTTACAATTGTGCGTGCAAAGAAAAGCAGTATTGCGCATATATTGCGGGTATAATTGTGTCAAATTATAGGCTTTTATCCGGCGTGTAAATATGACGTCTGTGGTTTGGATTGCGACTTGAAAATAGACTTACATTCTCATACAACTTGCTCCGATGGCAGTTTATCGCCACAACAGCTTGTGATGCGGGCTCAACAGATGCAAGTAGATGTGCTGGCCATTACCGATCACGACAGTGTGGCAGCGATTCAGATAGCTAGAGACTATAGTCAGCAAAGTGCGCCGGTGGTGAATATCATCAGCGGTACCGAAATTTCAACCCGTTGGCATGGTTTTGAAATTCACATACTGGGACTAAACGTCAATGAAAATGACGAGATGTTCTTAAACCGCTTAGCCTCCCAACAACAGGTTAGGGAGCAACGCGCTCACGACATCCTCGAAAAGCTAAATAAAGCAGGTGTAGCTGTTACGTTAGATGATGTGCAAAGTCTTGCCGATGGGGTCATTTCGCGCGGGCATTTTGCACAGGTGCTCGTGAACAAGCGTATTTGTAGCCATCATCAGCAGGCCTTTACGCAGTATTTGGGTAAGGGAAAAAAGGCATACGTTACACCTAAATGGGTTGGCATGGCCGATGCCGTTGCGTGGATTAAAGAGGCAGGTGGGCAGGCCGTCATCGCGCATCCTTATCACTATGATATGACCACCAAATGGCTCAGACGCTTAGCGGCTGATTTTAGCGCTGCTGGCGGCGAGGGGATGGAAGTTCAGCATCCTAACTTAGCGAAAGACAAGCAAACGTTAATGATTGAAATTGCCCTTGAGCATGACTTGTTAGGCAGCGCAGGCTCTGATTTCCACTCACCTAGTCGCTGGACGGAACTTGGTAGGCGACTTGAGCTACCGGTAAGTATTGAGCCTATTTGGCGAGATTGGGGGTTATAAGCAATAATAGGTCCTTCTAACTATTGCTACTTTGCCCTAGAGCATTGCCCTCATCCACAAATAATAGTTTTTTAATTGATGTTAATTAATCACACAGTCCGTCAAAGGCATTTGTAGGTGTGAATTTAACTTAACACTGACTTGTTTGAGCCTCCTTTAAACTATTACCATGAGTTTGCACTGAGGCATTTTTTGGACTAACGTTAGGGGGTAATTTTCAACCGATAATCACAAGGACAGTGTAAATGGGGAGGCGTAGTAATATATCATTTCGTTTGTTAAAGGCATCACATGCTTTAGAAGTTTTGCTTAGAGACAACAATTTACAAAGAGCCAAAGAAAGCAAATTACTCAGTGAACTCAATGAAGTGGGTATTAATGTACTCAAGTCGAAACAACATGGTGAATGGTTTCAAATTCTCAAGACCATATACCGCCCTCATAATGTCGCCTCTGAACTAAGCAAAAATGGATTTATTGTGCTGACATTAAATCAAGCTATCTTTATATTTAGTGAAACGGGTGAAAAAACCGACATTGAAAAGAAGCTACAAGAGTTTTTTGAGCTGAAGTTATAATACTTTGACCGAATTCGATTTTATCTTTAAAAAAAATATGCCTTTGTATCGTCCTCTCACTGCAACTACCTTTTAGGAGAGTTCGATTCATGCAAACATGGGTATGCTTATTGCTCATCACGTATTCTAATTATTCTGCAGTAAAACACATGATTTTAGCTTCAATAAGATCTATATGCCTTATACCGAGGCAACCAACCTTGATCAAATACTGCAACGGCACACCCGAGACAAGCACAATACATCTATCTATGCCCGTTACGAAGTGGGCAATATTCAGCAGGCAGACGCCAAGCAAGGAGTGCCCTTAAGTGATATTTGGGATATTCCTTATCTGAATCCAAAAGCCAAGGAAAGGGTGGGTTATCCAACCCCAAAATCATTGCTTCTTTTAGAGCGCATTATTGAATTAGTTACCAATGAGAATGAACTTGTACTAGACCCTTTTTGCGGCAGCGCCATAACGTGTGTCGCTGCAAGCTTAACAAACAAGAAATACATTGGCATTGTCCTGTCAGAGGACGTTGTTCAACTGTCGCAATCGAGTTTCTACAATCCGATTAAAACCGAATCTCATTTATTTAAAAAGGCAGGAAAGCCTTTCCAGCTTATTTACGCACCACTTTGCATCTTCTCAATCATCTTTTTAGCGTTATCGTTGTCTGGGCTTAGTTTTAGCGAACGCTTATAGTTTGCAATTGCATTGGCCGTATCACCACTTAGCATTTGCGCTTCAGCCAAGCTGTCAAATGCGTTAGCGTTTTGTGGATACAAATGAGTGTAAACATGAAAGAAGTTAAGCGCTGCGGTAAACTCTTGTTTACCAAGAGCTATGTAACCAGCCATATTTAATGCGTTTGGTGAAAGTAGTCTAGATTGCGGGTACTGCGCCTTCCATGCTTCGTATGCCGCAATACTTTGTTTCACATCTTTTGTTTGCGCTACTTCAAAAGGCAGTACTTCAGTCGCTGCTATTTTACGCATGCTATAGTCTTTTAAAGGTGTGCCTTGCCTGCTGAACACCAAATATGTTTGTTTACTTTCATTTACTTCAATACTCAACTGGTTAGGATGAGTGTTTAAAGCAAACTTTGCTGTTGTGCCGGTCTTCCCGCTCTCTCCCAAGTAATGCAATTTACCCTCAAAAGACTTGCCGCCTATGCTAAGTGGATTGGTATATATAAGCTCTTCACCTTGTTCAGCAATGGTGACTATTTGGTCAAAGGTCGACAAATATCTACCGACTAATTGCTTTCTATGTTTTTCGGAAATAAAGGTGCTGGCGCTGATGTTTTGCTGCCAATCAAGGTTTTGCACAATGTTATCGATTAGCGCGTTAACAGCAGGGTTGCGATGCTGTGTGGTGGCGTTCATGAACACCATTATCCCTTTACCACCTTGCATACTTGCCATTACATGGCCGCCCGTCCCAGTGTTTGAACCACCATGTGAAAACCACTCAATATTACCCTGTGCTTCAAATCTCATCCAACCCGCCGCCCAGCCACCAGTCTTTTTGATAGTCTGAACCTGAGTGGTTTGCTCTGCTACCCACTTTGAAACAACTTCAGTAGGTCTACCCGCTAGGGCTTTTTGATATTCAATGGTAAAAAGTGCCATATCAGTAGGGGTACTCCACATACCCGACGGCGCAATTTGCGGGCAAATAGGAATGCCGTCACGAATAACCTGTTGGCTGGCATCATGCACTTTGGCCACGTTGCTTAAAAAGCGCCTATCACCATGTTGGTACATTGTGGTGTTTTGCATGTTTAGTGGTGTAAAAATCATATCTTGGGCTAGTTGCTCCAAGGATTTCCCCGTAATATCTTCAAGTGCTACTTGCACAATAACATAGCCACCACCGCTATATTCCCAATCGGTTTCAGGGGTGAAAATGGAGCTAATGGGTTGCGAGTACCGAGGGAGCTTCACGCCATTTAGACTGTCTATTAGTGTGGGAATATCATCACCTAAATGGAAGTCGGCAAAGCCACCTTGCGACATTCCTGCGGTATGCGCGAGTAACTGCCGTATATTAATCGTTTTGGCCGATTCACTTGGCATTTTCCAGCTTTTTAAGTACTCACTAACAGGGGCATCGAGGTCTAGTTTGCCCTGTTCAGCTAGCATTGCGGCAACGGTGGCCGTTACGGGCTTGGAAATTGAAGCTGTTGAAAATGCAGTGTTAGCATCAATGAATTGTTGTGTACCACTTTCTTTTAGACCTGCTTGATGAGTAAACACAATGTCGTAATTATCTACTACAGCGAAGCTCATACCGGGTATCTTGAAGTTATCAATGAAGGCTTGGTAATCATATTGCTTGCCGTCTGCGGCTAAAAAGCGAGATAGTTTTTCTTCATATTGTTGAACGTTGGTCGTTTCGTTTTTGGTTTGTGCCTTATTTGCTGCGTTACTTAATGCATGACCAGAGTTAAGGCTTGATGTAACAACTACAATGGTTACAAAACTGAGGGTTAGGATACTGTGCTTGCTTGTCATGAAAATTATCCGCTTGCTTAAAGTCACTCTATCATGCAAGCAACTGGCATCACATTGGTCGCTTTTTTCCTCAACTGCTCAAGGCTTTCCTGAACGGCTCTAATCTTTATCAGTTTTATTGCTATGATAGGCAAAAAGGAGAACAACTTGCGCAATCCTCTATTTATATTCACTTTTATTATCTCGTTTCTGGCTATGGCTCTGCTATTAGCTGATCAGGCGGTAGCTAGTGAACCTAAGTTGATTACAAGCCAAGATTACTTTTTGATTGAGCAAGATAATCCAAGCTTTGCTAAACCAATTAAAAATCCAGATGAAAGCAATCCATTATGGCAAAAGCATCAATTCAATCGGTTACCCTTAAGTAACAGTATTGTATGGGTACAAACCGAATTCGAATTACCTGACGATCAAAACAAAGCCATGGGTTTGTTAGTGAGTGTGTTAGGTTCTTTTGAAGCCTATTGGGATGGCCAGTATATAGGCAGTAATGGAAAGGTTGGGGATAGCGTAAATAGCGAGATCCCCGGCACTATCGATAA
Source organism: Glaciecola sp. XM2 (assembly GCF_018595715.1). Lineage (GTDB taxonomy): Bacteria > Pseudomonadota > Gammaproteobacteria > Enterobacterales > Alteromonadaceae > Glaciecola. The sequence goes on along the minus strand of NZ_JAHEOJ010000026.1, from coordinate 200,883 downwards.
GATATTATTGCTTCCTACTAACAGTGCAACGAAAGACAAACACACCTTAAGCTTACGTATTTCCACCCAACACAACCCTAAACACATTCAGCAAGTGTCCTTTTTCGCTGTAGTCAGCGAATACGAATATTTGGCTTTAATACCCTACAAACGCGCGAGCATGCCGCTCATTATGACCAGCGCATTACTACTATTTGCGGTTTACGCGTTTATTATTTATTTAAAAAGCTTCCAACGCGTGAGCTATTTAATCTTCAGTGCCTTGAGTCTATGTATTCTGATGCTTTTGTTGGTTGAGTCGTGGCGTGGAATTAGCCCTTATACTTATGATTGGCAAATTCCTCGATTGCAATTGGTATTGGGCTTATCCAGTGTTATCTCTTTATTATTTACCGCTTTTTTTGCGTGGTTTTTTGAGTTTTCGAAAAGAGTAAGGATAAGCTGGTTGGCGTTAGCAACTGTGAGTCAAATCATCATTCTATTTTTCGTTGATGGTTACGACATTCCGAGTTTATACGTCTTCTTTGTTGGTTTATGTTGCGCAACTGCTTTGTGCTTACAAGCATTAGTGACAAAGCAAAAACACGCGCTAGTCATGCTGATTAGTTTAGCTGTATTTACAGTACCTATTTTTATCAATCGTTTTTCTTATATGGACCACTACTTCTTTATGTCCTTTGGAGCATTAATAGCCCTAATGCTTTATACATTAGCGCAAACCATGAGCAATAAACAAAAAGAACTAATAGACAGTCAAATTACCGCAACCAGACTCGAACTAGAATTAGTTAAACGTAACTTACAGCCGCATTTTATATTAAACACCTTAACTGCCGTTGAAGAATGGATTGAAGAGTCGCCTAGTACCGCTGTTAACTTTATTCAGGCGCTCGCCGACGAATTTCGCTTTATGGCCCAGCTGTCTGCCCAAAAGGCTGTGCGCTTGGAAGATGAAATCGACTTGTGTCATTCACATCTTAAAGTGATGAGCTTTCGAACTAATACACAATTTTCGTTGGTGACAACTATCGATAATGCGAATGCCAGCATCCCACCTGGTGTTTTACTCACACTCATTGAAAATGCTATGTCGCATAATCGCTATGTAAATGGTGAAACTAGGTTTACATTAAGACAAATCATTTCGGGAGATTCGCAGAGTATTGTGTTTATTGCACCAGTAGTGGCGATTAAAAACGCACAAGACAGCAAACGCATTAGCCTTGGTATCGGCAACCAATACATTCATGCTCGATTGAATGAGCGCTTTGCAAACAAGTGGGATATGCAAAGTCAGCTTGAAGAAGAGCGATGGCAAGTAACGCTCACTACGCCTTTTAGTGCTGACACCCAGCAAACCGAAAGTGCTTTTGAAGCACAAGACAAAACGGCTAAAAACGTATGATAAACGCGCTGATTGTTGAAGATGAATTTATGGTAGCAAAACGACTTAAACGTTTTGTTGAGGCTGCATTTAAAGAGCAAACGCTAAAGTTACATGTGCTTGCTTCACTCGATGATGCCTTTGAATACTTAGCGCAGCGCAGTATCGATGTATTGTTTTTAGATCTTAATTTGCAAGGTAAAGATGGCTTTGAGCTCTTAAAGCAAACTCTGTGTGAAAGCTTTCATACTATTGTGGTATCGGCGAATAGCGAACGAGCCATCGAGGCTTTTGATATTGGTGTGCTCGATTTTGTAGCGAAACCCTTCACCCAAGCGCGCATTCAAAAAGCAGTTGATAGGCTACAACAGCAAGCTCAGCTTGGTCTTACCAAATACATTACTTATAAACACTTGGGCAAAATAGAGCTCATGCCCGTTACAGATATTTTGTATTTAAAAGCTAATGGCCACTATTGTGAGATTGTTACCATGGAAGGTCTAAAGGTATTGCACGACAAAAATTTAGATAAACTGCTGGCCTTGTTGCCTAGCGATTTTGTGCGTATACACCGTTCTTATGCACTACCTTTGAGTAGCATTAAATCAATTGCCGCAGAAGGAGGCAGTAAATACACCGTGATTATGAAGAATGCTGAGCGCTTACCTATTGGTCGCACAAAAGTAGCGGGTTTACGTGAGCAGGTAAAGTGCGGCCAAAAGGGAACGACTCCAATATGAGCTGAATTTGTCTTTTAAAATTAGCGAGTTAGTCCTGTTGTATTCCTGAGTAGCGATGAGCGAGAGCATAAGACGAATTAACGCTATGTGCTAGTCTTTGTGACAGCTGAATTTAAGAAGTGTTTTTCCTTTTTCAAATTGAGATTCAATTTTCAGAAAATAGTCAAGTACATGTCGAGAGAATAGGTAAATATTCTGGCAATAGGCACTGAAATACCAATTGTGGGATGCGAAGATCCTAGCCGTAACTCAATAATGTTAAAGCTCTGTTTTGGTTTAACACTTATGCACCAAAGTCAGAATCTCGTTGGATGGTGTAGTCGTCAATCACAGAAGTGTGGACTGGTTCTAAAATCGGTGGTGCTCGACACGTATTGGCGGTGTAAGCCACAAAATCTATTATTGAGACTCGCTTTACTTAAAGAAGTATCTAACGCTCTCATCAGCACAACAAAAAGTAGAGAGTACATGGAAAATTAGTATTATATGTAACCCCACCTTACAGAGGTAGTTAGGTCTATCTCTGCTTTTTATCATTCAACAAAGTATCTAAATTCTCATAGCGCTATCAGATATGATCAGAACTTATCAGCAAATATACATGTAGAGTGACCTATTCTACTTAAATGCATCATTACTAGTGCTTAAGCGACTATAACTTTGATATACTCAGCGTCAATTACATGGCATTGCCAGCTAAGGGAATTCGTTCGACATGAGTCAGTTTTTTTACATCCATCCAGATAATCCTCAGGTACGCCTTGTGCGCCAAACCTGTGAGTTGATTAATCAGGGTGAGGTTGTGGTGTATCCTACCGACTCTGGCTATGCCATTGGTTGTCAAATGGAAAACAAAAAAGCGATGGAGCAAATCTGCCGCATTCGTGAAATAGACAAAGATCATAACTTTACCCTTATGTGCCGAGATATGTCTGAGTTATCGGAATATGCGAGAGTAGATAATACCGCCTTCAGGCAGATTAAAAACAATACCCCTGGTCCTTACACATTTATTCTTAAAGCCACAAAAGAAGTGCCAAAGCGCTTGCAAAATCCCAAGCGAAAAACCATTGGCATTCGTGTACCAGATAACCCTATTACCTTAGCGATTCTAGAAGAGCTCGGTGAACCTTTGATGTCTACCACACTGATTTTGCCAAATGAAGTGGTCGCAGAAAGCGATCCAGATGAAATCAGAGAAAAGCTTGAAAAACGCGTTGGGTTAATTATTCATGGCGGATACTTAGGTGAACATCCCACCACGGTGATTGATATGTCGGAGGGAGAAACCACTATCTTACGCTATGGCAGTGGCGACACCACTCCCTTTGAGTAAGCACAGCGTTTGCTATGGTAGATAAGCAAAAAACATCAACGTCCCCCACGCAGCAGCAACCGCTCGCCCTTGCGTTTGTCAATGGCGAGGCATTAATTGAAAAACCAGAAGACCTCTATATTCCGCCCGATGCCCTAGAAGTTATCTTAGAAACCTTTGAAGGGCCGCTTGATTTACTCTTGTATCTTATCCGAAAACAGAAGTTTGATATTCTTGAACTGCCGGTATTGCAAGTGACTCAGCAATATATGGAATATGTCGACACCTTGAGTCTAGTAAAACTAGAGCTTGCCGGTGAGTACTTGTTAATGGCAGCGATGCTCGCAGAAATAAAGTCACGCTTGCTGTTGCCGAAAATGCCCAACGCCGATGACGATGAAGAAGACCCAAGGGCACTTCTGATTCGGCGTTTACAAGAATACGAGCGAATTAAAGATGCCGCTCAAGCACTCGATAATGCCCCGCGCGTGCAGCGCGACATCTTTGTAGCACAAGCACAAACTAGCGATAATGTGCAGCCGATCAAACATCTTCCGCAAGTGCAACTGCAAGAGCTGGCGCTTGCTTTTAGCCAAGCCATGCAGCGCGCGAATGCGTTTGAACACCACCATGTGGCCAAAGAGGCGCTTTCTACTAGAGAGCGAATGAGCTTGTTGCTGACGCGCTTACATCGCACCGATTACATCGGTCTTGATGAACTGCTTGACCCAGCAGAAGGAAAGGCGGGTGTCGTGGTAAGTTTTATCGCTATATTAGAATTAGTCAAAGAAGGTTTAGTTGTGCTTGAACAAGCGCATCCATATAGCAATATTCATGTTAAACTAGGTGCGTATGAGCAAGATTAATGACACCCAGCTAAAACAATTACTAGAAGCGGCGATTTTCGTCGCCGAAGGTCCGCTGTCGGTCGAAAAGATGCGATCGACGATTTTACTGGAGCTCGATGTATCTACCCGTCAGTTAAATAAAGTGCTTAAAGAGCTTGAGTTAGACTATGCACCACGGGGTATACAATTGACTAAAGTTGCCTCTGGCTATCGGTTTCAATCAAACTCTGGTTTAGGTCAATTACTCAGCCGTTTATGGCAAGAGACAGTGCCAAAATATTCCCGCGCGATGCTAGAAACCTTGTCGTTAATCGCTTATAAACAACCTATCACGCGCGGTGAGATTGAAGATATACGCGGCGTGGTGGTCAGCAGTCATATTATTAAATCGTTAGTTGAGAGAGAGTGGATAAAGGTGATTGGACATAAAGAAGTGCCAGGGCGACCTGCACTATATGCTACCACCGCCACATTTTTAGATTATTTTTCAATTTCATCGCTCAGCGAATTGCCCTCTGCCGGGATGTTTGACGACACAATGGCAAAAGCGCAGGAAGCATCAGAACAAGCGCAAGTTAGTCAGTCAGCGTTAGAACTTGAGCCAAGCCCCCCAAATAGCCCAGCTTCAAAAGAGCAGGGCGATAAAAATTCCACCCTTCACTAGCGCCTGTGCATATGCAAAGCGATAGAAAAACTGAGGTACACAGGTGTAAACATGAGTGAGAAGTTACAAAAAGTATTGGCAAACAACGGCGTGGGCTCGCGTCGCGAGATGGAAAAGTGGATTGAGCAAGGGCGCATTTCGGTGAATGGAAACATCGCTAAACTCGGCGATAGAGTAGAGCTAACTGACCAAATTCGCGTAGATGGCAACCCCGTATCACGCGCAAACGAAAAGTCGCCATGTCGTGTGCTGATGTATAACAAGCCGGAAGGCGAGCTTTGCTCGCGAACAGATCCTCAAGGCCGCCCCACCGTTTTTGACCGCCTGCCGACGATTGCTGGCGAGCGTTGGATTGCGGTTGGTCGCTTAGATATCAACACCAGTGGTCTATTAATCTTTACTAACGATGGCGAGTTGGCCAATCGTTTAATGCATCCGTCTCACGAAGTTGAGCGCGAGTATGCAGTGCGCGTATTCGGTGAAGTGACACCGGCTATTTTGCGCACGCTGTGCAAAGGCGTTGAATTAGAAGATGGCGTGGCTAAGTTTAATCATATACATGTGCGCCCATCAGAACCAGAATCATTAAATCACTGGTTTAATGTGACCTTATCAGAAGGGCGTAACAGAGAAGTTAGACGTTTGTGGGAATCTCAAGGCTTGCAAGTCAGTCGACTCATTCGCCTGCGTTACGGCAACCTTGAGATGTTCAAGCGCTTACCACAGGGGGCATGGATTGAGTTAGACTTAGTCAATGTCAATTCGCTTCGTCAGATGGTGCAGCTCAAAGATGAAACCGAAACAAAGATACACGTGCTAGATAAGCTTGATCACACAAAGCTAAGCCGTATGCGCCGTTCAGTTAGAAAACACAAAACCAATAAAGTTGCTCACCATCGTCAAAGAGTCAAACGAAAGTAAGAAAGTTAGTATATGCGAATCGCTCTAGGCATTGAATATCAGGGGAATCAATATAAGGGTTGGCAGCGTCAGCGCAATGCGCCGAGCGTACAGCAACATATTGAAACCTCGCTTGAAAACATTTTACAACACCCTGTCTCCGTGACCTGCGCTGGCAGAACCGATGCAGGGGTACACGCTACTGGTCAAGTGGTGCATTTTGATACCGAAGTAACGCGCCCAGATAAAGCATACACTCGGGGCATGAACACCTTGTTACCCAATGATATTGCAGTTACATGGTGTCAGTCCATGGAAGATGACTTCCATGCTCGATTTAGCGCTTTTTCTCGTCGTTATCGCTACGTGATTTATAACGCGGCACTGCGCCCTGGGGTGCTGCAACCTGGTATGACACATATCTATCAGCCCCTAGATGCACAGCTAATGCATGAGGGCGCGCAATATTTGTTAGGTGAGCACGACTTTACTACCTTTAGAGCCTCATACTGCCAGTCTAACAGCCCAATTAGGACGGTTGAATCGGTGAGCGTTTATCGTAATGGGCGCTATGTGATTGTCGATATTCGTGCCAATGCTTTTTTACACCATATGGTTCGAAATATTGTTGGTTCGCTATTGTTGGTAGGACAAAAAGAACATCCACCTCAATGGATGGCGGATTTATTGTCAGCCCACGATAGAACATTAGCGGCTGCAACGGCAAAGCCCAATGGACTTTACTTGACTAAAGTATATTACCCTGAGAGGTTTGACCTGCCCGCAATCCCTCTAGGTCCCTTGTTTTTAGAAGATTAGCAGCGATTGATGTCGACAAATGACGAGCATTTTAGTTTTGTCGGCGTGCTTAATATGGTTTAATGCCGAAAATTTACTAAGCTTATGTACAACAAAGCAAAAAAGTTACAAATAGGACCTACGCAATGAGTTGGATTGAAAAGATACTTCCGAAGACCCAATCTTCTATAAAGAGCAATGTGCCAGAGGGTATATGGACGAAGTGTAGCGCCTGTAACTCAGTTTTATATAAAACTGAATTAGAAAAAATGCTCGAAGTTTGCCCTAAGTGTGATCATCACATGCGCATCACTGCTCGTGCACGCATAAACTCGATTTTAGATAGTAATGATCGCGTTGAACTTGGTGCAGACTTAGAGCCGCAAGACGTTCTTAAATTCAAAGACTCCAAGAAGTATAAAGACCGCTTAACCGCTGCACAAAAAGCGACCAATGAAAAAGACGCTCTTGTGGTAGTGAAAGGCACGATGAACGGTATGCCGGTTGTAGTTGCTGTATTTGAATTTGCATTCTTAGGCGGTTCGATGGCCTCGGTCGTCGGAGCGCGTTTTGTGGCTGCGGTAAATGCATGTTTAGAGCATAATATTCCTTTAGTGTGTTTTTCTACCAGTGGCGGCGCGCGCATGCAAGAGGCTTTACTCTCGTTGATGCAAATGGCAAAAACCAGCGCTGCACTTGCTAAATTAAGTGAAAAGGGTTTGCCGTATATTTCAGTATTGACCGACCCTACCATGGGCGGAGTATCGGCAAGCTTAGCCATGCTAGGCGATATCAACATTGCTGAACCTAAAGCGCTAATTGGCTTTGCTGGCCCGCGCGTTATAGAACAAACGGTACGTGAAAAGCTTCCAGAAGGCTTTCAGCGCAGTGAGTTTTTGTTAGAAAAAGGCGCGATCGATATGATTGTTGACCGTCGTGAGATGAGAAACACTCTTTATCGCATACTGAGCAAACTACAGGGCTCTCGTCCATTAGTTGAACCTGCCATTACCGACGAATCATAGGCCTAATTACCTTACATGTTGACGCTTGTTCAGTGGCTTGCGCGTATCGAAGCTGGCCACAGTGTCGAAATCGATATGGGCTTGTCACGCGTGGCAGCTGTAGCCAAGCGACTCGCGTTAGACTTTCACCATAGTGGTGTTGTTACCGTTGCCGGCACAAATGGCAAGGGCACGACATGCAAAATCATTGAAGCTTGTTGTGTCGCCAACGAGCTATCAGTAGGTGTTTATAGCTCCCCGCATATTCTTTGTTTCAATGAGCGTGTGCGCATAAATGGTCAAGATGCATCAGATAAAGCGCTATGCGAAGCCTTTGCACAAATCGATGCTGCCCGCGCAGAAATTTCGCTTACCTATTTTGAATACGCCACGCTAGCAGGCTTATTGTTATTCTCACAGGCAAAGTTAGATGTGGTCATTCTCGAAGTGGGTTTAGGCGGACGATTAGATGCTACCAACATAATTGATGCCGATATTGCCGTACTCACTAGTATTGGTCTAGATCATCAAGACTACTTAGGCGATACCTTAGAAGATATTGCTTTTGAAAAGGCAGGTATTGTTAAGCGCAATAAACACTGTGTGGTAGGTTTTGAAGAACAATACGCCCGCAGCAACAAGTGGATTGAAGATCATTCACAGGCCATACTCAAGCGAAACCGCGACTTTGGTGTTGAAACTAAGCCAGACGGTTCTCGTGCATGGTTAACATATCATGGCCTTCGCCGCGATTATCTGTGGTCAAGCGCGAATATTGTGCCGCAAAACGTGATCACAGGATTGGCCTCACTACACGTATTGCATGACGTCTTAAGCTCAAAAGATAACGTGAAAGCAACGGCATTAGAGGCGTTTTTAGCCGACTCTGAACGCGTTAAGCAAGTTATTGACGCCACCCATCTAGCTGGGCGGGCGCAGATAATAAGCAAAGCCCCATGGATAATGTTAGATGTGGCCCACAATGAAGCTGCAGCGACATATTTACGTGAAAAAATTAGCACCTTTAATGCATCCCAGTGTCATATGGTGGTGGGCATGCTAAAAGACAAAAACATTGAAGATACGATAGGTGCATTTATCTCTATGAAAGCGAGCTGGTATTGTGCCAGCTTACCGGGTAAAAGAGGCGAAAAAGCCTCACGCTTAGCAAATGCAATTTCGTCGATACCCAGCACGCAGGTGAATACCTTTGACAGTGTTGAAGCAGCCCTAAAAAGGGCACTTGAACAGGCATCGAATACTGATATGATAGTGGTATTCGGGTCGTTTATTACGGTTGCTGGTGCAACTGATTATTTAAATGAAATAGGCCTTATCAGGCCAAATAAAGTGGTAAATTCTATATGAATTCAGCGTTACAAAATAGACTAGTAGGGACCCTTATTGTGGTTGCCCTTGCAGTGATCTTGTTGCCTGAGTTGCTCGATGGTGAGAAGCGAGAAAGTACTCAAAGCTTTGCGCAAATTCCGCCGCGTCCTGCTGAGCTAGTGGTTGAGCAGGTAGGGGATTTTCCACAAGATGTGCTCGATGAGCAGGCTTATCGCCCCGTTGAGTTAGTAGATGAAGTAGCGATAGACGATCCACAAGGCGAAACGCCAAGCACAGCCTCTCAGCCAGATGAAACACAAGTGGTAGCGGTTAAGCCAGCGCCTCCGGTCACAACGTCTAGGGAGCCTGCCGCTACTGAGCCTGAAATTGATATTCAGGACTCGGGTTGGGTCGTGCAGTTGGGCAGCTTTCGATATGAAAAAAATGTACGCGAACTCATCGCGACACTGAAAAATGCTGGCTACCGCGCATACAGTCAGCCGGTAAGAACGAACGTGGGTGTCTTGAATAAAGTATTCGTTGGCCCTGAGCTGGAGAGAGAGAAACTCGAGCAAGCGTTGCCACATTTACAGGAATTAACGCAATTAAAAGGAAAAATAACCGCATTTGAAGTTAGCGCTGATTAAGTTATTTTGCTAAACTTCGCGCCAATTCAAATCGTGCTTGTATTGTTGCATTGGAATCCACCTCACCCATGAATTGGTTTGACTTCACTATCATCGGCATTATCGCATTCTCTGCGATCATCAGTGTCGTTAGAGGATTTATGAAGGAGGCGGTTTCACTCGTCGTATGGATAGCAGCATTTTTTGTTGCCAGCCAATTCTATCTCAACCTTGCACAATATCTTACGCAAATCGATGACACCTTAATTCGTAACGGTGTCGCCATCGCTATCCTTTTCATCGGAACTTTGATCACCGGCGCCCTCATTAACTACGTGTTTTCTCAGTTAGTAAAAGCCACCGGCTTATCTGGTACTGATCGCGTGTTAGGTGCGGTGTTTGGCGCTTTACGGGGCGTACTGGTTGTTAGCGCAGCACTTTTTTTCCTAGATACATTTACACCCGCAGCCTCATCCATCTGGTGGACACAGTCCATATTGGTACCTGAGTTTGCGTTTATTATCGAATGGTTTTTTGAATATGTGAAAGAGGGCTCTAGCTTTCTTTCCGATACTGTATAAGGTTTAACATCGTATGTGTGGCATCGTTGGCATTGTGGGTAAAGAACAAGTAAATCAGTCGATTTATGACGCACTGATAGTGCTACAGCACCGCGGGCAAGATGCAGCGGGCATCATGACCATTGAAAACAACATGTTTAATTTACGCAAAGACAATGGCTTGGTGCGAGATGTGTTTCATACTCGTCATATGAAGCGTCTGAGCGGAAAAATGGGTATTGGGCACTGTCGCTATCCTACTGCCGGTTCATCAAGCTCTGCTGAGGCGCAGCCGTTTTATGTGAACTCGCCTTTTGGTATCGCCTTTGCGCATAACGGTAACCTCACCAATTCTCATGAGCTGCAAGACGAAGTGTTTAGAATTGCCCGTCGCCATATCAATACCACCTCCGACTCAGAGCTTCTGCTCAATATTTTTGCCCACGCGTTGCATGAGACCGCAGCGTTAACGTTGCATCCGGATGAAATTTTTACCGCCGTCGAAAAAGTGCATAAGAAAATTCGCGGTGCATATGCGGTTGTAGCCGCCATTATTGGTCAAGGCATGGTGGCCTTTAGAGACCCACACGGTATTCGCCCGTTAGTATTAGGTAAACGTACCACCGCCTTTGGCGACGAATATATGGTCGCTTCTGAAAGCGTTGCGCTAGACGCAGTAGGCTTTAAATTTATTCGCGATGTGGCACCTGGCGAAGCGGTTTATGTTACCGAAGAAGGTGAATTGTTTACCAAGCAGTGTGCGAAAAACGCAGTGTGTAACCCCTGTATATTTGAGTTTGTATATTTTGCTCGCCCCGATTCATTCATAGACGGTGTGTCGGTGTATGCCTCACGCGTAAATATGGGCAGAAAGCTGGGTGAAAAAATCAAAAGAGAGTGGGCGCATTTAGATATTGATGTAGTCATTCCTATTCCAGAAACATCCATGGATGTTGCCTTGCAGATTGCCAACACATTAAACCTGCCGTATCGACAAGGGTTTGTGAAAAACCGCTACATTGGCCGTACCTTTATTATGCCCGGTCAAAAGATGCGCAGAAAATCGGTGCGTCGAAAGCTTAATGCGATTTCGTCAGAGTTTAAGGGTAAGAACGTACTGTTGGTAGACGATTCGATTGTACGCGGAACGACCTCTGAGCAAATAATTGAGATGGCCAGAGAGTCAGGCGCCAATAAGGTGTATTTCGCCTCTGCTGCCCCTGAAATACGCTTCCCTAACGTATACGGCATTGATATGCCCTCAGCCAACGAGTTAATTGCTTACGGGCGTGAAATCGAACAAATTTGCGAGTGCATTAAAGCAGACGGCTTAATATTCCAAGACATACAAGATTTGGTCGATGCGGTTAAAGAAGAGAATGCAAATATCCCTCGTTTTGAGACGTCGGTGTTTGATGGCGACTATGTGACCGGTGATATTGACCAAGAGTACTTGGAAAGTATTGATAAAGCGCGCGGCGAGTCGGCTAAAGGCACGCCGAGGTTTCAAGCCGAGCTGAGTAATCTTGAGATGCACAATATAGATAATTAATCCTTAATGTTTTTTACTTTTGAAGCCAGCTCAACGCTGGCTTTTTTGTGCGCGTGAGTAGCTTCGTAAAACGTACGATACTCATTAACGTAATTTTTACATTTAATACTTTAGACGTACTCCTCTATGAATCTGTTGTGCTTTGTCTAACATGACACTCAAGAAAAATTCGCGTTTGTTTTCATTGATAAAAGCGAGTTCCTGTTAGAACATAACCAGATTATGGAGAACTACCAATGATTTATACAGCACCCAATCAACCCGATAGCCTCGTGCATTTTAAAAGCCGATACGAAAACTTTATTGGCGGCGAGTGGGTAGCGCCGGTTAAAGGGCAGTATTTTGAAAACGTTTCGCCCGTAAACAACAAGGTATTTTGTGAGATCCCACGTTCATGTGCTCAAGATATTGAGGTGGCTTTAGATGCTGCGCATAAGGCGCGCGAAGCGTGGGGGCAAACATCGGTAGCAGAACGCTCAAATATGCTGCTTAAAATTGCGGATGTAATGGAGCAAAATCTTGAAATGCTCGCTGTGGCCGAGACCTGGGATAATGGCAAAGCGGTACGCGAAACTATCAATGCTGATATTCCACTTTGTATCGACCATTTTCGCTATTTTGCAGGATGTATTCGAGCGCAAGAAGGCAGTCTAGGCGAGATAGACGCCAATACGGTGGCGTATCATTTCCATGAGCCTCTCGGTGTGGTTGGTCAAATTATTCCATGGAATTTCCCGTTACTAATGGCCGCTTGGAAACTTGGGCCTGCGCTAGCTGCTGGGAATTGCGTTATACTCAAACCCGCTGAGCAAACCCCTGCGTCGATTCTAGTGTTAATGGATTTGATTAAAGATATCTTGCCACCGGGCGTGTTAAACGTGGTCAATGGTTATGGTGCAGAAGCGGGTCAAGCCCTTGCTACAAGCAAGCGTATCGCCAAAATTGCCTTCACCGGCTCAACCCCTGTGGGCTCACACATTCTCAAATGTGCTGCAGAAAACATTATTCCCTCTACCGTTGAGTTAGGCGGTAAGTCTCCTAACATCTTCTTTGAAGACATTATGAATTACGAAGACGAATTTTTAAGCAAGTGCGTGGAGGGTACAGTACTGGCCTTCTTCAACCAAGGTGAAGTCTGCACCTGTCCGTCAAGAGCGCTTATCCAAGCTTCTATTTACGATGAATTCATTAGCTTAGTCGTTGAGCGAACCAAACAAATAAAACGTGGCAACCCCTTAGACATTGATGTACAGGTAGGTGCACAGGCCTCTGAGCAACAATACGACAAGATCCTGGGATATCTAGAAATAGGACAAAAAGAGGGCGCTGAAGTCCTCGTGGGCGGCAATAAGCAGGTGGTTGCAGGCTTTGAAAGCGGCTTTTACATTGAGCCTACTTTGCTCAAGGGCAATAACAACATGCGTGTCTTCCAAGAGGAGATTTTTGGTCCGGTAGTCGGTGTTACTACTTTTAAAGATGAGGCCGAGGCATTAGCTATTGCGAATAACACCGAGTTTGGCTTAGGTGCGGGTGTGTGGAGCCGTGATATGAACTTGGCGTATCGCATGGGCAGAGGCATTCAAGCTGGTCGTGTGTGGACCAATTGCTATCATGCCTATCCTGCGCATGCCGCTTTTGGTGGATACAAGAAGTCTGGAGTAGGGCGCGAGACGCATAAAATGGCGCTAGAACATTATCAACAAACCAAAAACCTTTTGGTGAGTTACGATGTTAACCCGCTAGGCTTCTTCTAAACGCCAGGCATTAAAAAGCCGCCAATATATTGTATTGGCGGCTTTTGTTTTTTTGTATCGAAGGTTGTTAGCTTATCGATTAACGGTGCGCGATGTGTTTACATGTATTGAGGACCTAAACCATAGCTCCATAAAATCACTGAGCTGACCATTAAGATGACCATTAATACAAGTCCGCAGGTAACCACTGAGCTAGAAAAGATAAAGCCCTTTTCTTCAGGAATGTGCAACATAATCGGTACGCCGGTATACAACAGGTATACGGAATAAGAAATGCCCGCTAGTACTGCCACCATAATAAACCATATTTCAGGGTAAAAAGCGCTAAAGCCAGCCATGAAAAGTGGCGTAGCGGTATATGCCGCAATTTCTAAGCACTGAGTATAGGTAGGCTTCGTATCAAATGCTTTGGCCAATTCGTAGGTGAGCGCTGCAAGTGCGACGACCCCAAACAATAATCCAAAATACATGGCGACCGACATTGCCATAGCGCTTTGTTGGGTCAGCTTTATGGTCTCTGCGGTCACACCGGCCCCGATATCCCAACCAATGTAGGCCGAGGCATAAAACGCCATGCCTGAAGGAATTAATGCGATGATTAAAATATGGCTAAGCGCAAAGAAATAGCTCTCATGCTTACTGTCAATAGTCTGCCATTCTTGTTTTGGGGAGGTATAAATACCCCATAGATGGTTAAGTATCACTAATGTTGCTCCTGAGGGTGGTATCGTTAGGTATGATAAACGTACTTGCTTAGCTTCGCCTCGGCACATCAGCGCAAAAAAAGGGTGACTTTGCGGTAGAGAACTTGCCAACAAGTTAATGAAAATATAATTCATTAACATCATTTTAACAAGAAACTGATAAGGTAAAATCTGATATTTTTAAAAATTAATCAGATTTTACCGTTTAAAGGGCGTTTTGATCTAGATCCCAAGTGACTATAGACACTATTTGATAGGGAGAAACTATGGGCGAGGCAAATTTACAAGGTATTGCGCAATTTTATCAAAGCGAGGATCATCAGGGTTAGACTCCATGGTTGAGCCTAAAATTTTGCCATCGGGTGAAATAAACAAAGTAGTGGGGGTGCCATACACTCCAAATGCCTCAAGCGCCACGTCATCACCTTCCACAAGCGTTGTAAAATGTATGCCACGCTCCTTTAGTACTTTTGCAGGGTTAGCCCCAATGGGCTCATTCACGCTTATTCCAAGCACTTGTAGGCCTTGCGCTTCGTATTTGGCTCTTACTCGCTCCAGACCAGGGTGCAGTTTTTTACAATAAGGACACCAAGTACCCCAAAAATGAATAAATAGAGGCTTACCTCTGAAATCGTCATAGCTGAGCGTTTCGCCGCTTTGGGTTTGTAAGGTCCAGTCAGGTGCATCTGGATAAGAAGGTGTTTTGTTGTCTGTATCGCTTTGGGCAACACTGAGGTTTGCAAACAATAAAAAGGCAATCGCGAGTAGGTATTTCATGATCTGTGCTTAATGCTCTTCAATAGCTATGCAAAACGCATAGAGGTTTGTTGATGCATATTAAGACAGGGGTAGGGGGAGAAATCTTTCAAAAAAAGTCCTGCGCTAACTGAGCGCTAGCGCAGGAGACGCTGGTTTTTACTGGCTTACTTCATCCATAAGCTCTTGGATGGAGCGCTCTAGCTGCTGGTCTACGCCATTAATAATGACGGCAGGATCGTTGCTTAAAATAATGTCAGGGGCGGTTTGATTATTCTCAAGCCATTCACCCGCTTTATTTTTTGCGCTAACCGGAACAAAGCCCCAACTGCCGCCAGATGCTAGTCCTTCCCAGCCTGCAAAGCTACATGTTCCAGGAACTGGCATACCTACCGATTTACCAAGATTTAAATCTTGGTATCCGCTGGCGTAACAATGTCCATCGCTATACATCGACTCATTGAAGATTGAGATGATTGGTTTGGTATAGCGAGATGTGGGCTCGCCGCCTACGACTTTACCCTCAATCTCATAGCTTAAAAATGGTTCGCCGGTAAAGAACATTGCTAAGTCGGCTACTAGGTCTCCGCCGCCATTGAAGCGGGCATCGACTACCATGCCTTTTTTGTCGAAAAAGCGCCCAAGCATGTCATCGTAAATGCTTCGGAATGGGCCATCTGCCATGCCGGGAATATGCACATAGCCCAGCTGACCATTACTTTTCTCTAGCACTTCTCGCTCATTGACTTTCACAAAGCGTTGGTAAAGCAAACGGCTTTGCTCGCCAAGAGAAATTGGCTTCACGGTAATTTGCTGTGCATCATCGCCGTCGTCGTTGCTGATGTCGAGTAGTACAAAGTCAGACGCCTTGCGGTTAAGTAAGCGAGCCCAGTCGATATCTGGTGTAATGGCTTGGCCATCAATTTTTTGTACAATCATGCCAGGAGCAATATCAAATGCCGCCTTGTCCAGAGGTCCGCCCTGCAGTACTTCGGTGATTTTTATTCCGTTACCTTTATGCGCATAGTCATAAAAGATACCCAGAGATGCAGTGGCATCGCCATTTTCTATGCCGCCGCGATACCCTGCACCAGAGTGCGATACATTTAACTCGCCAAGCATTTCACTGAGCAGTTCAGTAAACTCATATGAATTCGCGACATGAGCAACCTTAGGCTGATATTCTTGCTTCATTAGTGGCCAATCTACGCCATGATAAGTGGGCTCATAAAACACTTTTGCAGTGCGCAGCCAAACGTGTTCGAAGTCTTCTTTACGCACTTCGTTTTGGTCTATCAGGACCTGCTCTGAAATACTAATACGTTCGCGTTTGCCAGCCTCAATATCAAGCGAGCTGATGCCGCCGTCACTTAACAGATAAAGGTTTTCCATATCCTCATCCCATTTCAACATACCGCCTCTAGCGCCTAGGGATATTGCCTTTTTGGTTTCTTTGGTGCGTAAGTTGGTTTGCCAAAGGTCGTAGTCATCTTCAAAACGGCTGAGGTAATAAAGTGTATCGCTGTCTTTGTTAAGCACCGCATCGCCTAGATCAGATGAATGTATGGTCAATTTGGCAATACGCTGGTCTAGGTTATCCCAATCGATTTGAATCGGTTCTACTGCAGTATCTTCCGATGTTTCTTCTGCCTCGTCGGCTTCGTCATCGTCCTTAGTCGGTGTATTGGCTTCATCAATGGCCTGCATGAGCTTGAAGTCGTCTTCGCTCATGGTAAATTCGTCCCAGTCTGATTGTGTTAAGAATAACGTGTAGACATCGTATTGGCTTCGACCACTAGTCGCGTAGCTTTTAAGCCCTTCACGATTACTAAACCAAATAATTTGTTTGCCCTCATTGACCCATTTAGGGCGCGTATCATAGTAGCCACTTGGCACTAATACTCGTTTCGCTTCACCGCCATTTGCACTGACAATGGCCACATCTGCATTGTGAAGTAACTTATTGTATTGGAACAAAATCCAATTGCTGTCGGGGCTCCAGCTAAAGTATTGGTCATTATCGCGCATGTGGATGGCGCTTTGAGGCGTTAATAACGTGGTAACCTCTTTGCTCTCTAAGTCCATGACGCGAAGGGTGCGTCTATCTTCAATGAACGCGATTTTTTTACCATCTGGTGATATTGCAGGTTGGTAATTATCTTTGTCATTACTTATCAGAGGCGTCTCTTCAATCAAGGTCGCCGCATAGAAAAACGGTTCTTGTTCACGGACCTTTTTAGCTTGGTAGATACTCCATTTGCCGTTGCGCTCTGAGGCATATACCACGGTATCGCCGTCAGGTGAGAAGCTTACACTCGCTTCTTGCGCATGAGAGTGCGTGATTTGTTTGGTAAATGCGCCATCGGTAGAAGAGACAAAGACTTCCCCTTGTGAAATAAACGTCAGCTGCTTTCCGTCACGCGAAATCGACATATCTGATATTTCGCCATTAACCGGTAGCATCATTTCGCTATTTTCAATATCTTGGGTGCGAATAGTAATGTTAACTGGCGCGGGCTGACCGTCGGGTGCCATCGTGTAAAGCGTGCCATGATGACTAAACGCAAGGGTGTTATTTGCGAACGACAAAAACCGTACCGGGTGAAGCTCAAAGTTAGTCAAGGCTTGGCTAACGCTTGGGTTATCGAGGTTAAGTTGATGAACGTTGAAGCTTCCGCTCTGTTCACTTAAATAAAAGACAGAGTTGCCTTGCCCAGTGTAGATAGGGTCTCTGTCTTCGCCTTCAAATGAAGTGATTTTGGTATGCTGGCCACTTTTAATATTGTAACGCCAAATATCGCGAGCGATGGACGAGCGATGATGTTTACGCCACTCGTTCTCAAAGCCCTTATTATCTTGATAAACAAACTCTGTGCCTGTGGCATTAAACTGCACTTGTTCGGCGGGCGTGGTAAGTACTTGTTCGACTCTTCCGCCTTGTGCAGGCACCGAATACAGTTCTTGTTGGGCGCCTGTAGGATGCTGGCGGTGTGCTGCGGTGTCCATGCGCAAGCCTTTAAAAAGTATGTTCGCGCCGTCGTTGTCAAAGGTATACGGTATCTCGTCGCTAGAATGATAAGTAAGGCGAGTGGCAATGCCGCCTAGCGCGTCCATCACGTAAATATCAAAATTACCATGACGGGCTGAGGCAAAAGCGATTTTATCGCCGTCTTTATTCCAAATGGGCTTAAAGTCGTGAGCCTTATGAAAGGTAAGGCGCGTGGCCTGTCCACCCGCTGTTGATACCGAATAAATATCCCCTCTGTAAGTAAAGGCAATGGTCTGCCCATCTGGTGAAATGGCGGGGTAGCGAACCCATTCAGGGCTAATTTGTGCGAGGCTAAAATAGCTAAAACATAGCAAGCTGACACTGAGTATAAGTCTTTTCATGAAAATCCTAGATTAGAGGTGAGCAGATACAACCACGAGCTTTGATTATATGAACTTTGCTCAATAAATCCATCGCTTTGTTGTTTTGTCTTAATAAGCCTTATGGATTCTGATTTAACAAAACAGTCGCATAAAATTTCAAACCGAAATGTCGCTTATCCAGCAATGGCGGGCGCTTGTGAGTTAGGCGTATTGTTCGCCATAACCATTATCGATATTCATACTAAAACACCTGAATAAATCATCTATATTCTGTTCATCACCTATACGTGGCTTAGATCAATATGAAATTATTAAAATGTTTGTCTATCGGGCTTATGCTTTCATTCATAGCGGTATGTCATGGTCAAACATCTATTTCATCTCCATCGTTATTTGATAGTTTAAATCGCATCAGCTTTTTGCAAGACACCACTCTCCCGGTAATTGGCGAATCGCAGTTGTTTGTTGAGCAAGCAAGTGAACCACTGGAACCGCAAGACAATGAGATGCAGCGCATGCTAGCACGGGTGCTTGAGTTGCAAAACCAAACAGACTTCGAACTCAGAGACTACGAATGGGTGCATTTTCTTGAAACCAATCAATTAGAAACGTTATTTGTGCCTGAATTTAAGATGGGATTTTCTAAGCCTTTAAATGAAGCGAACAGCACGTTTTATCAACTCGGTGTGGCCTTGCTTCGCCCTGCAGTGCATAGCATTGCTTGGAATGGTCCTTCGCAGTCGTTGATTGATGATACTGATCGTCGTTCTCCTTTTGTGAGCTTATCGATTCAATCGCGCTTTTAACAATAAGCGACGGCTTTTATCACTAGCGTATTCGCCATTCATTATAGTCAAACATTAAACGCCGCGAAGATTGTTTTGTCGCTCCTATCAACAGTACTTTGAAATCTAATCTTAAATCGCTATACTTAAGTTTTTAACGTCGCTTCGGTTATCCATTTTGCGTCAGGCATTAATTGTTTTTTTAATTAGTATTGTGTGCGTTGGTCAAACACTCGACAAATTTGTGTTTGAAATGCCACCGTGTGCAGATCACCATATGGACATGGCGAGCATGCACATTGAGTTACAACAGATGGACGAAAGCTGTTGTGAAAAAGACTGTTGCTGCCAGATTGCGCTTGTTAACGTTGCTGCCATTATTCATATGGATGTCAGCAAGCCAAACTACTTGTTTAATAGTGGTGCATTTAGCTTTCTTCGCACCTTGTATTTCACTTACTTATCTTCCCCCAAACAACCTCCAAAACCATTTTGATTCTCTCACAGTCTAGATCTGTCTAGCGTTTAGTGGATAGGGCACATGCGCCTGTCGTTAGGCTTTAGTTGTTACATCGTTATTTTGAGAATAAAAATATGAATCGCTCTTTTATTGTTTCGGTTATCGCGTTTTTCAGCGTGTTTTCTTTCAGTGCGCTTGCCCAGCAAGCCCAAGTGCTGAGTCTGCAAAAAGCTGTGGATACAGCACTTGAGAAAGACTTGTGGTTAATCGCAAGTCAGCAAAAGCAAGATGCAGGTTTGGCTAGCAGTAACGCTGCACTCGCGTTACCCGATCCTGTTGTTAGTGTCAGTATTGCCAATTTACCCACAGACGGCTTTGCATTTGACCAAGAGCCAATGACGCAACTACGCGCCGATATCTCGCAACGCTTCGCTCGCGGCGATAGTCTCAGTATACGTCAAAAGCAGCTAGAGCAACTGGCAATGCAGCAGCCGTATTTGCGAGAGAATCGAATGGCGGGTACAAAAGTGCAGGTGGCGGTTTTGTGGTTAAGCATTTTTCAGCTTCAGGAAAGTATTCAATTGATAGAAAACGATCGCGCGCTGTTTGAACAGTTAAGCGATCTGGTGCAAGCCAGCTATGCATCGGCTTTAGGCTCTGTGCGTCAACATGATATTGTCCGGGCGCAATTAGAGCTAACGCGGCTCGAAGACCGGTTAACCCAGCTGCAGATCCAGCATGACAGCGCCAAAGCACAATTAAGCCGTTGGTTAATAGGCGATAGTGAAAGGCCTCATGCGGTGGTAACTAACTTGGGTGATTGGCGTGTAAGCAGCGAATTACCGGTGTTGCCACCTATATCGGAACAATGGCTAGATATGATTGCGGCCTCAGAGAATAGCCATCTTGCTACCGCGCTTATGCAGCACCCGCAAATTCTTGCGTTGGAGCAAGCAGTTTTAGCCAGTAAAAGCGCCGTTGAGCTAGCGCAGCAAAACTATAAACCGCAGTTTGGCGTAAATGCGAGCTATGCATACCGAGCAGATGAGCCCTCTGGTCGCAGCCGAGCAGACTTTTTTTCAGTTGGGTTGTCGTTTGAGCTACCGCTTTTTACACAAGGTGCTCAAGATCAAGTCGTCGCCGCGGCCATAAGTGAGTCAGAAGGACTAAAAACCGAAAAGCACCTTGCCGTTCGAAACATGTTGTCAGAGCTAAAGACTGTATTCGCTCAATATCAAGGCTTGCAACGTCGCAAGGCGTTATTTAACGACAGCATATTAGTGCAAATGCGAGAGCAAGCCGAAGCGGCCCTTAATGCGTATGAAAACGACGATGGCGATTTTGCTGAGGTAATGCGCGCCCGCATTGACGATTTAAACGCGCGAATTGATATGCTCGCCATTGAAACCAATTTATTAAAAACGCAGGTACAAATGCAGTATTACTTTTCTCATAGTGTGGCAGTAGGAGCCGATTCATGAAAACCTCACATTCGTTTGTTGTTGGCCTCGGCTTTGGTGCGCTTTGCACCTTAATTATCTATTTTTTGTTTGTACGCCCGCAAATGGGAGGGGAGCATTCTCACGACCAAGGAGGTGCTGATGAACCGTTGTATTGGGTTGCCCCTATGGATCCTAATTTCAGGCGCGATGGCCCGGGTTTATCTCCTATGGGCATGGATTTAGTGCCCGTTTATGCAAGTGATAATGACAGCGATAGCCCAGGCACCATTTATATCGACCCTAACGTGATTAACAACCTAGGCGTAAAAACTGCGCCCGCGCAAACCATGAGTTTACAAGTACCCATTAATACCGTGGCCTACGTGCAATACAGTGAAGATACTTTAGTTCATATTCACCCTCGAGTAGAAGGCTGGGTAGATACGCTTTATGTCAAAGCTAGCGGCGACTATGTTAAACAGGGCGAGCCTTTGTATTCTTTGTACTCACCAGAGTTGGTGAATGCACAAGAAGAGTACTTGCTCGCGATTGGGCGAGGTAATCGCAACCTTATTTCAGCATCTACCTCGCGCCTTAAAGCCTTGCAGATGCCGCAGTCTGCCATTGATGCCCTCGATAAAACCAAGCAAGTACAGCAAACCATTCAATTTAATGCACCGCAAACTGGCTTTGTTGAAAATTTGAATATCCGCGAAGGTTTTTTTGTAAAACCCGGCACCACTATGATGTCCATAGGTGCTTTAGATGAGGTATGGGTAGAGGCGCAAGTGTTTGAGCGTCAGGCACCATTGGTTAAGAGCGGATTACCTGTGCGTTTGCAGCTTGATTACTTGCCGGGGCAAAGCTGGCAAGGTGAGGTTGAGTACGTCTACCCGAGTGTGAATGAAGACAATCGCACTGTGAGCGTGCGCGCTCGCTTTGATAATCCTGATTATCTTCTTAAGCCTAATATGTTTGCGAACCTGACTATTTACAGCGAAGACGATACCTCGCGCCTGGTGGTGCCTAATGAGGCGGTAATACGTACAGGCAGACAAAATCGTGTGGTATTAGACAAAGGTGAAGGTAAATTTAAGTCCATCGAAGTTGAGCTTGGCTTAATTACGCCTCAGGGCATCGAAATTCTCTCGGGTTTAGAACAAGGCGATAGCGTGGTGACCTCTGCGCAGTTTCTACTCGATTCTGAGAGCAGTATTAGCTCTGACTTTAAGCGCATGGAAGTGGCAGAAGCAGGAGCGGATGCAGATGATGAGCAAGACAACGAGCCAGTTTGGGTGGCCGCAGAAATTGTCGAGCTGATGGCGCAAGAGCGCATGGTCAGGATGCAGCACGAAGCCATCGCTGAATGGGAGATGATGGCAATGACCATGAATTTCTCTGTGGCAGATGATATTGATATCGAGCAACTACAAGCGGGCACTGAGCTACACGCACAAATTGTTAAAACGCCCTCAGGCCCCTATCAAATTATCGGAGTGCATATTATGGGGTCAGATGCTCATGATATGCATGGAGACCATTAGCCATGATTAACTGGATTATTCAATGGTCTGTCACCAACCGCGTGTTTGTGTTGCTCAGTGCGCTCATTTTGGTAGGCGCGGGCATTGTGAGTTTGCAAAATACCGCAGTGGACGCTATTCCCGACCTGTCAGATGTGCAGGTGATCATCAAAACCTCATACCCAGGCCAAGCGCCACAAGTGGTTGAAGACCAAGTGACCTATCCGCTTACCACCGCGATGCTATCAGTACCCGGAGCAAAGACGGTAAGAGGCTTTTCATTTTTTGGTGACTCCTATGTTTATGTCATTTTTGACGATGATACCGATATGTACTGGGCAAGAAGCCGGGTGCTTGAATATTTATCGCAAGTCGCGCCAAGTTTACCCGATAGCGCAACACCGCAGTTAGGTCCAGATGCCAGCGGTGTGGGCTGGGTGTATATTTATGCCTTGGTCGACCGCACCGGGCAGCACGATTTAAGCGAGCTTAGGGCCATACAAGACTGGTTTTTGAGATTTGAATTGCAAACCGTGGCAGGCGTCTCTGAGGTCGCCGCAGTGGGCGGAATGGTCAAGCAATATCAAATTGTATTAGATCCAGTGAAGCTCAAAGCGCACGCCATTCCGCTTGCCCATGTGCATACCGCTATTTCGCGTAGCAATCAAGAAGTGGGCGCCTCAGTGATTGAAATGGCTGAAGCTGAATATATGGTGCGCGCCACCGGTTACATCCAAAGCAAACAAGACATCGAAGATATCCCCTTAGGCATTAGCAAGCAGGGCGTAGCCTTGACTATTAAGGACGTAGGCTACGTCACACTTGGACCACAAATGCGCAGGGGCATTGCCGAGCTTAATGGCGAAGGCGAGACCGTTGGCGGCATAGTGGTAATGCGAGCAGGCGAGAATGCTCAGCAAACCATCAACGGCATTAAAGCCAAGTTAGAGGCGCTTAAAAAAGGGCTACCGGATGGCGTTGAGGTAATTCCGGTATATGACCGCTCCGCGCTGATTGAGCGAGCGGTAGATAATCTAAGCACCAAATTGATACAAGAGCTGATAGTCGTGGCGTTGGTATGCGTTGCTTTTTTGTTTCATGTGCGCTCTTCACTGGTTGCCATTGTTACCCTACCGGTAGGCATTCTTATGGCCTTTATTGTGATGAAGCTACAGGGCATTAACGCTAACATTATGTCGCTAGGGGGGATCGCAATCGCAATAGGCGCGATGGTCGACGGCGCAATCGTGATGATTGAAAACATGCACAAGCATATGGAGCGCACTAAGCTTACCGACGAAAACCGTTGGCAGCTTGTGGTGAAATCGGCCAGTGAAGTTGGACCAGCCCTGTTCTCAAGCCTGCTAATTATCACCGTGAGCTTTTTGCCGGTATTTACCCTGCAAGCTCAAGAAGGGCGGCTATTTGCGCCACTTGCTTATACAAAGACTTATGCGATGGCTGCAGCGGCCATCCTTGCTGTTACACTTGTGCCTGTTTTAATGGGGTACTTTATTCGCGGCAAAGTGACCGCTGAGCATAAAAACCCGCTAAATCGAGGCTTAGCTTTTGTGTATTTGCCTTTGCTTAGTGGCGTATTGCGCTTTCCAAAAGTTACCCTATTGGCGGCACTGGGCGTTTTGCTGCTCAGCCTTTGGCCAATGCGACAAATCGGCAACGAATTTATGCCTGAGCTCGATGAGGGAGATTTAATGTATATGCCCACCACCTATGCAGGGGTATCGGTAGGCAAGGCGCGCGAAATTTTACAGCAAACCAACAAGCTGATTTACACCGTACCAGAGGTAGAAAGCGTATTCGGCAAAATGGGCCGCGCAGAAACCGCGACTGACCCTGCGCCGCTAACTATGATAGAAAGCTTTATTCAGCTCAAACCTCAAGACGAGTGGCGAGAGGGAGTGACTAGCGACAGTATCATCAAAGAGCTCGATGCATTGGTGAATTTCCCTGGGCTCACTAACGCATGGGTGATGCCCATTAAAACCCGCATTGATATGCTCGCAACGGGTATAAAAACCCCTGTAGGCATTAAAATCGCGGGGCAGGACTTTGCTGAGATTGAACAAATTGGCCGTCAACTCGAAGACATCTTGCGCGATGTGCCAGGCACCGCCTCTGTTTATGCTGAGCGTGTTGCAGGTGGACGCTACATTAACATTGATATCAACCGCACGAACGCTGCCCGATATGGAATGACGGTGGCCGACGTTCAGCAAATTATATCCAGTGCTGTGGGCGGTATGAATGTCACGCAATCTGTTGAGGGCTTAGAAAGGTATCCGGTGAATATGCGCTATCCGCAAGCCTATCGAGACTCACCAGAGGCATTAGCAGCGTTGCCTATTGTCACGCCCCAAGGTCAGTTCATTACTTTAGCCGATGTGGCGAGCATACAGATTACCGACGGCCCGCCTGGAATAAAAAGCGAAAATGCCCGTCCTAATGGTTGGGTCTATATCGACATTGAAGGTGTGGACGTAGGCACGTATGTGAAAAACGCCCAAGCAGCGGTAGATGCCGCGTTAGTATTACCCAACGCCTATTCAATTAATTGGTCGGGACAATATGAATATATGCTAAGGGCAGAGCAGCAACTTAAATTTGTGGTGCCTGTGACACTTGCCATCATTATTATTTTGCTGTATTTGAATTTTAAAAGCGCCGCACAGGTTGCCATGATCATGGGCACGTTGCCGTTGGCATTAGTGGGCAGTTTATGGCTTATTTATTTGCAAGGCTTTAATTTTTCAGTGGCGGTAGGCGTAGGTTTTATTGCCCTTGCCGGTGTTGCGGTAGAAATTGGCGTGATCATGCTGGTATACCTCAATCAAGCGTATGCGGCCATGATGGACGAATGTAAGCAACAAAATCTTGTACCTACGTATAGCGACTTGCGCCAAGCAGTGATGCGGGGCGCTGGTCAGCGGGTAAGGCCGATTATGATGACCGCAGCGACCATCATTATTGGTTTGTTACCGGTGTTATTAGGCACAGGCACAGGCTCTGAGGTGATGAGTAGAATAGCCGCTCCCATGGTAGGTGGGATGTTAAGTGTATTGGTGCTCGCGCTGCTAGTATTGCCAGCGATTTATATGCTTTGGCGCCGCGCACATATACGAGCAACTTAAGCATGAAAATATACGATGTGGGAAACGACAACTTACGGTTAAACCGTTTTAAATTCACGCAAATTGCTGTATAAACGCCACCATGAAAATACCCGCGCGATTACAGCCTCTTGTTGAAGACGGCCTGATAGACGAAGTACTTTACCAACTGATGAGCGGTAAAGAGGCCACAGTGTACGTGGTAAAAAGCCAAGGCAATATTTGTTGTGCCAAGGTATACAAAGAGGCGATGAAGCGAAGCTTTAAAAAGGCTGCTCAGTACCAAGAAGGCCGGAAGGTAAAAAATTCTCGTCGTGCTAGAGCCATGGAAAAAGGCTCGAGCTTTGGTCGTAAACAATTAGAAGATGCTTGGCAAAATGCTGAGGTGGATGCTTTGTTTACTCTGTCTAAAGCCGGTGTGCGGGTGCCGCAGCCATATGGTTGCTACGATGGCGTTTTGCTCATGGAGCTAGTGACCGATGACGAGGGTAATGTAGCCCCACGCTTAAATGACGTAAGCATGTCGAGTGAACAAGCGCTTGAAGATCATGCTGAGATGATGCACTACACCAAGTTGATGCTCTGCTGTGGCTTAGTTCATGGTGATTTGTCGGAATTTAACGTGTTGGTAGACGACTACGGCCCTGTGATCATCGACCTGCCACAAGCGGTCAATGCGGCGGCAAATAATAATGCCTTTAGCATGCTTGTGCGCGATGTACGCAATATCACTCAGTACTACAGTCAGTTTGCACCTGAGTTAAGCAATACACTTTACGCTGAAGAGATGTGGGCGCTTTACGAAGATGGTAACCTTACCCCAGAGACCGAACTGAGTGGGTTTTTTCAACAAGATCTGCACGAAGCAGATGTCGATACCGTGTTAGAAGAGATCAAAGCTGCTTTTGCTGAAGAGCAGGCACGCCTTGCTCGAATTAATGGCACAACGGATATTGAAGAATGACCACACCTAACAGTATTAACGCCGAGTATTAATGTGAATACAGACCTACTTCTAGAGCCTATTAAGGCATTTTTGCATTGTGAAACCCCACAAGGTTGGGTTGAAGAGGCTAAAAAGCCTGAGCATTTACCCGTGCTGTTGACTGACCATTTGATATGCGAATTAAAAGCCGCGCAATCTGCCATGTTTTTAATCAGAAAATATTCATTAGATAAAGTCGGTGGCGATTCTCTGCTTGAGTGGCTAAAGCCATTTGAGCAATATGTATATAAAAGAGAGGGTGATTGGCGAGACTTGCCCTCAAAAAACAAACTGACCCGCTCAGTTATCCCTCGTTCTGACTCTCAATATGGACAAGATTTGATTGATAAAATGGTGCTGCTGATTAAAGAAGAGCTTCACCATTTTTACCAAGTTTTAGAAATGATGGAGCACTACAGCATCGAGTACAAAAGTATAACCCCATCACGATATGCTAAGGGCATGCTAAGACATGTTAAGACGCACGAACCCGATGCCCTCGTCGACAAGTTAATTTGTGGCGCATATATCGAAGCAAGATCATGTGAGAGATTCGCAAAAATTGCCCCGCATTTAGATAACAAACTAGGGGAGTTTTATATTTCCTTGCTGCGTTCTGAAGCTCGACATTATCAAGATTATTTAAAGCTCGCTCAATCCATCAGTGATGTTGATATATCACCAAGAGTTGCTTACTTCGGTAAGGTTGAAGCAGATTTAATCACGTCTAAAGACGATGATTTTAAATTTCATAGCGGCGTTTATGCTAGCAGTTGTGCATACACATCTAAGAATATAGCCGTCTAAGGTCAATCGATAACACAATATTAGAAGTCGTTAAGTAGGGGCAATTAAATGGATTGGAAAATCTTTATCACTGTATTTGCCACCGTGTTTCTTGCTGAGCTCGGTGATAAAACGCAATTAGCGACCATGTTATTTGCAGCAGACAAAGATGTAGGCAAAGTAACGGTGTTTTTAGCAGCAAGCGCAGCACTTATTTTGGCATCCGCTCTTGGCGTGCTAGCAGGCTCATTTATTTCTGATTATATAAACGAAAAGTATTTGCATTATGCTGCTGGCATAGGGTTTATCTCAATAGGCTTGTGGACTTTGTATCATGCCTAACGCACATTACAAGGGTATAGTTAGCACTTGAGTATGATGCTTTTGGTCGCCCATCATTATCGCGTAATACTATGACCGGTGCTCGCTAGTAATTCACCTTCAACCTCAAAGGTAGCGCTAAATTCACCTGCGAACACTTCTTTTCCTCTTCCTAGCGGCATTCTAAAGAGCTGCGCTCGTTTTGACGCAAAGGTGGCTTGCGCTACCACGCGCTCGTTTAGATCATACACTGTGACAACAACCTCAGAGGTTGGCGCCTTACTGAACATTGGCCGCACCAACAATTCCGTTAAGCATACGAGCTCTTCAAATCGCGGTTGTTCGCATTTGCGGCCCGACAAGTAGGCTGATTTTAAGTAAATCGGATTTTCTATGTCTTGTTTAAGTTGGGCGTTTTGTGCTTTTAGTGCCTCAAGTTCTAACGTTAGCCTTTCTTGGTCTTGCGCTTTAGCGTCATCAATCTCACGTCGTAAGTCTTGGTTGGTGGCCTTGAGTTCGGTCAATTCAGCATTGGTTGAGGCGAGCTCTTGGCGGGCAAAGCGCAATTTGGCGGTCGATTCATTACAGTTGCTTACCGGCATGCCGGCAGCGGGCTGGTCAAGCTGAACGGCTTGTTCATTTGCTAACACCACGGCGGCCGTGCGAGCGGCTTCACAGCGCTGAAACTGTCTCCCTCGCACAGAGATTTCGCGCTCAGCGATGTTTAACATCTCTTCGGTTTCGGTGATTTTGCTTTCAACTTGTTCAAGGGCTAATTCCATATCAATCACCGACATTTGCAACTCGTCGCGCTCTTCGAGCAAATTGATAACAAATTGGGTATCGAATACGCCTGCATCACCATCGTCTGACGATTGGTATAATGAAATTAAAACGACGATGTTGAGAATTAATAAAATGATGTATTTTATGCTTCGGTTGAACAAATGAGCGTCCTTTTCAAAAGATCAGCGAGATTGATGTAATGTGTTTATTAAGGAAAGAGTTAACTTAATATTGGCTGAACATTATTGACTATTTTGTTCGTCTTTTAAACAGTAAATTTGAACTTCATTTTGTGTTGCAAGCTTAACAGTTCCTCCAATTGATAGCCAAGGCTTGCCAGCGCAAGGGTTTACTGCGATTGAAAGGGCCTAGTCTCTAAGGCTAAGGTATCAGACTGAGCGCGTAATATTGACCCTTGATCGTACCAGTCACCCAAAACGATACGCTGTCTTGGCTTACCGTCTAACACAAAGTTGTGGATATCAGGGCGGTGAGTATGTCCATGTATGAAGGTGCTGACATCAAACGAGCGCATGGCTTTTTCGACCTCAGATGGCGTGACATCCATAATATCGGCGGTAAGTTGCTTTTGGTTGTTCTGACTGGTTACGCGTCCGCGCTCGGCAATCTTGCGTCGCATGGAAAGTGGCAGGGCTAACATTAAGCGTGGCCACCACCAACCCCGTGCTTTTTTACGAAATTTTTGGTATTCAATGTCTCGCGTGCAAAGTTCATCGCCATGACTTATAAGGGTTCTGCGCCCATACAAGTCTATGACCACTTGTTCGGGCAATAACGTCATGCCAGCGCGTTTTGCAAAGCCTTCTCGAATGGCAAAATCTCGATTGCCATGGATAAAGTACACGGGAATTTTCTTCGACACGTCTGCGATCGTGGCGGCAATTGTGTTACTGAACGGGGTGATGTCATCGTCGCCTATCCATGCTTCAAACAAGTCACCGAGAATGTACAGCGTTTGTGCTTGGGGCGCTTCATGTTGCATAAAGTGAACAAAACACTCTGTAATATCCTCACGCTGCGCGCTTAGGTGCAGATCAGATATAAAATAGGTGAAAGCTTGGCTCATCAATAGTGCTTAATAGGTAAGTATTGGCGCGCATATTATGCGCGCCTTCACAAGCGTGTGCTTATGCTTCAATGCGCGCAGAAGTGATGATCACATCTTCTACAGGCACATCTTGATGGTAACCTGAATTCCCAGTGGCGACGCCTTTGATTTTTTCTACAACGTCCATTCCATCCACTACGTTTGCAAATACACAATAACCATAGCCTTGTGAGTTTGCAGCACTAAAGTCTAAGAAATCATTGTCTTTTACGTTAATAAAAAATTGTGCAGTAGCAGAGTGTGGGTCATTGGTGCGAGCCATAGCGACCGCGCCCACTTTATTGCTCAGTCCATTGTCGGCTTCATTTTCAATTGGCGCACGCGTCGTTTTTTCTTGCATGCCAGGCTCCATGCCGCCACCTTGGATCATGAAGTTGCCGATCACGCGGTGAAAAATTGTGTTGTCGTAAAACCCGTCTTCTACATATTGAATAAAGTTGGCGACGGTTTTTGGCGCGGCCTCTGAGTGAAGTTCAAGTTTAATATCGCCAAAATTTGTTTCTAAAATAACCATAGTCATTCGTTACCTTCTATGTCCTGTGAAATGAATTGCTAAAAAACCGCTCAATGGTAGCCTAAAAGCGTCTGCAGATGCTAGAATTCCCGCAATTTTATGACCATGAGACTGCACACTACGTATGACTGATTTACGCATATACAACACATTGACCCGAAAAAAGGAAACTTTTGTTCCTCTACACGCTAATAAAATCGGGCTATATGTGTGCGGTATCACGGTATATGACCTCTCTCATATGGGGCATGCTCGTACTTATTTGAGCTTTGATATCATAGTGCGTTACTTGCGCCATTTAGGCTTTGACGTGAACTACGTGCGAAACATTACCGACGTAGACGATAAAATCATTAAGCGCGCCATAGAAAATAACGAGACCCTAGAGAGCTTAACCACACGCACCATTGCCATGATGCATGAAGACTTTTCAGCCCTTGGCTTACTCGCGCCAGATATTGAGCCTAAAGTGACCGAGCATATGCCGGAAATCATCGACGTAATTGAGCGCTTATTGGCAAAGAAATATGCCTATGTGTCAGATGCCGGGGACGTGTTGTTTGACGTCAGCGCGTTTGAGCAATATGGCAAGCTATCAAAGCAAGATTTATCGCAATTAGAGGCGGGCATTCGCGTACAAACGACGTCTGATAAAGATGACCCTCTAGACTTCGTGCTCTGGAAAGCCGCAAAGGCGGGTGAGCCAAGCTGGCCATCCCCCTGGGGAGACGGTCGTCCTGGTTGGCATATCGAATGTTCGGCGATGAATCATAAGCATTTGGGTGATCACTTTGATATTCACGGCGGTGGTTCTGATCTTATTTTTCCTCATCACGAAAACGAAGTGGCTCAGTCATGCTGCGCGTTCGACACGCCCTATGTAAATACATGGATGCATACAGGTATGGTGCAGGTCGATAATGAAAAAATGTCAAAGTCGTTGGGTAACTTCTTCACCTTGCGCGACGTGCTTGCAAAACACGACCCGCAAACGCTGCGCTTTTTCTTAATGTCGGCGCACTATCGCTCGCAACTGAGTTACTCGCAAGATAACATCAATCAAGCGCGTGCCGGTTTAGAGCGTTTATATACTGCACTGCGCGATGTTGAGCCGGATATGGACGTAGATTTAGCTCATGGCGGTTATTTAGCACGCTTTGAAACCGCCATGAATGACGATTTTAATATGCCCGTAGCATTTTCAGTGCTCTTTGATGTTGCAAAAGAGTTGAACAAGCATAGCGCGCAAAGCGATGAGGCGAAAAAGCTTGCTGGCGTATTGAAAAAGCTCGGTGGTATTCTAGGTATACTGCAAAGCGACCCACAGGCATTTTTGCAAGGGAATACACAGGCCGATGACGGTTTCGCCGAGCAAGTTGAAGCGTTGATTGTAAAGCGTAATCAAGCTCGCCAAGATAAGAATTGGGCGGCGGCTGATGCAGCACGAGATGAACTCAACACCCTAGGTGTGTTGCTTGAAGACGGTGCGTCAGGTACAACGTGGCGCAAAGCTTAGGCCACTTTGCGCCGCTGTTTTGGACTAACTCTTGGTTAAATCGATGGTCAGTCGTAAGCGCTGACCAGGTTGTAAATACTTCTGACGGTTGAGCGTGTTCCAGCGCACAATATCATTAATACTCACATTGAATTTGCTCGCAATACGCGACAACGAGTCACCGTTTCTTACTCGATAAGTAATGGTGCGCGTTTTGTCGGTGGTGACTGTTGGCATGTCGGTATAAATCGCAAGCTGCGCGCCAATTTGCAGCGTGGTCCTGCTAGTAATGTTATTCCAACGAGTTAAATCGCGCACGCTGACATTGTGCATTTGCGCAATTTCTGAAAGCGTATCGCCGCTAGCAATCGTGTGGGTGGTTTTTTGTTGGCCAGCGTTTGTGACGGTGCGCGCCATTTGTGGATGGTTTAACATACTCGCTTCAGCGTCTGTGGTCGCAACAGGCACTAACAAATAATCGCCAATGTATATGGTGTTGCTGTCCATATCGTTTACGCGTTTTATCACTGAAATAGAGGTGCGATATTGCTGCGCGATTTCGCCTATGCTGTCGCCCGATTGCACTTTATGCCGCGCCCAATTGATACGGTCTTGTTTTGGCGTATTGGCAAGGGCTAACGAAAAAGGCTCTGCTCTATCAATAGGTAAGACCAATTGGTGCGGGCCGTCTGGATCAGTTGCCCAGTGATTAAAACCAGGGTTGAGCGCTTTAAGTTCTTTGAGGGTTAAAGAGGCCATATCTGCGGCCATCGCTAAATCGAGTTGTGATTCAATCTCAACGACCTCAATCACCGGTGCGTTATTGATGGTCGGCCAATTAAAGTTGTATTTTTCGGCGTTTTGTAGGATGTCGACCAAGGCCAATAGTTTAGGGACATAGGCGCGGGTTTCGCGCGGTAAATCTAAAGACCAAAAGTCGGTGCTTTTGCCTGCACGCTTGTTTTTGCGAATGGCTCGCTGTACGCGTCCTTCACCACTGTTATAGGCAGCGAGTGCATGCATCCAGTTGCCGTCAAACATTTCATGCAAATACTTAAGGTAGTCGATTGCCCCTTGTGTAGACGCAATCACATCCCGTCGTCCGTCATACCACCATGTTTGTTTCATGCCGAAGCGTTTACCGGTGGATGAAATAAATTGCCACATGCCAGAGGCTCTGCCGTGAGAGTAGGCTAGCGGATCAAAGGCACTTTCAACGATGGGTAATAAGGCAATATCTAGGGGAATATTTTGGGCTTCTAATTGTTCAACAATAAAATATAAAAAGGGCCTAGCGCGATTGGAAACCCGTTGCATATAATCGGGGTGGCGCAAAAACCAGCGTTTTTGGGCGTCTAATCTTGGCTCGTTAACGGGGATGTCAAATTCTAAGTTGCTACCAATATATTGCCATACGTCGCTATAAGTTGCTTCAACCGGCTCAACGGGTTCGGGTAAGGGCACGTCAACAGGCTCTGACAGCGGATGGATAAGCTGAGCGACGCCTTCCTGTGCTTGGTCGCATGCTGGGATATCGTGGGTATCAGATTGTGGCTCACCTGCCTCACATTTGGCAGTCAGGTCGACGCTTTGTGTTAACGGCTCTTGCACGTCCTCAGTGAGCTTGCAGCCATTTAACACAAGCAGGCTACAGGCTAATAATAAGTACTTCATAAATCCTAATTACTGTGGTTGATGCGAAACGTGCGTGATTGTACGCGATCCTCCGCTGATTTAAAAATTGTCCTTTGCTGCCCGAATAGCAGCAAAGGTATCGACCGCATTATTCAGCGTTTGTTGCAATTTATTGGACATGTTTGTTTGAAAGGTATTGTCGTGACAAAGCAAGAATGGATTGATGCTACGCTGCTGCTCAATACTCGACGGTAGTGTAATCAAATTCTGCTCGCGCTGAGTGACTGCCCAATCTTCATAATCAGCGAGGGCTTGATCCTCTGGCAATAAATGCCGAGCGAACTTCACGTTTGCTAGTGTGTATTCATGGGTACAGTAAACACTCAACTCGCCAGGGAGCTTAGCTAGCTTGTCTAGTGAGGACAAAAACACTTCTGGTGTGCCTTCAAACATGCGTCCACACCCTGCTGAAAATAGAGTATCGCCACAGAACAACCATTGCTCATTATAAAAAACAATATGATCGAGAGTATGGCCTGGGGTTTCTAATATCGATAACCTTACTTGGTTTGATAAGACAGTAACGGTATCGCCTTCTTTCACCTTTTCGGTCAGCCCGCTTATCTTAGGATTATGCGGCCCAATCACCGTTAAGTTTTTAATCTCTTCTGAGAGTTTAGCTATGCCGCCTGTGTGGTCGTAATGATGATGGGTAATTAAGACCTCAACCAACTGCAGGTTATGTTGTGTCAGAAAATCTAGTACCGGCTCTGCATCGCCCGGGTCGACCACTACTGCGCTGCGTTCATCGTGAATACACCAGATGTAATTATCAGTAAATGCCTTGATAGGCGTGACCTTGAGCGTCTGTAACATGGTGCCTCTGTGTAAAGTGAGTATAAATTACGCCAACAATGTTAACCTTTTCATGGTTATGTTGTCATATCAAATCTATACGCCATTTTGGCGAAAAGAGTTGACCTTTGCGCCCGTTAAGCTAAGTTGAGGATATATGATGAAGTGTTGTACAAAAGGTGCCTAATTGATGTGGATGCGTGAAGCAAAAATTCCGCAAAGGCCAGATTATCCAGACCATTGGGCCATGTTGAGCCAAGGAACAAATGTGCAGCAGGAGCTTGAAAAAGCCCTTGAGCCTATTCTTGAGCGTATTTTTGGATACTACTTAGTCAAGCTCGGCAATCTGAGCTCTGAATTGACCACCACAGCATGCCCGATAAGGCATCAGTTCAACCTATCGCAAACCACCATCGAGCAATCTAGCGTGAATGCTAAATCATGTGAGTTACCGCTGCAAAACAACAGTGTAGACGCATTTTTACTGGCCGCAGAGCTAGATTTTGCCAAAGACCCTCACCAAATTATTCGAGAAATTGACCGTGCTATTACCGCTAACGGTCATGTCGTCATAGCCGGCTTTAATCCATTGAGTTTGGCTGGCATTATCAAGTACCTGCCGATTAATCGTAAAAATATGCTACATAAAGGACGTTTTTTTACCGCGGCCCGCATCAAAGATTGGTTGCAGTTGTTAGATTTTGAAATAGTGCAGCAAGACCAAGTGATATATTCAGCATTGTTTATGCGTTCAAGCTTGAATCAAGGCAGTCGTGTGCAAGGGTGGTGCAAGCGATTTTTACCGTGGTTTTCATCCATGTACGTGATTGTGGCACGTAAGCGCGAAATACCGCTTTCGCCCATTAAACCTAAGTGGAAGTTAAATCCCAAATTTGCATCGAGTGCGGCCGGTATCAGCATGCGCTCAAACAACCGGCCGGTGTAGATGACGCGTTAAGCTTACTTAACGCGCATGCCAGGTACTGCGCCATCATCAGGATTTAAAATATATAAATCACTGCCGCCGGGGCCTGCGGCTAATACCATGCCTTCTGACATGCCAAAACGCATTTTACGCGGCGCTAGGTTAGCCACCATTACGGTATGTTTACCAATTAAATCGGCTGGGTCATAGGCAGATTTGATGCCTGCGAATACTTGTCGGGTTTCGCCGCCTAGATCTAGCTCTAAACGAAGCAGCTTATCAGCCTTTTCCACCGACTCTGCATGCACGATTTTAACCACGCGTAAATCGACTTTGGCAAAGTCATCGAACTCAATGGTTTCGCTAATGGGGTCGCTTGCAAGCGGGGAGGCATTATCAGTATGTGGTGCATCTAGAGCCTGCGGCGCCTTGCTTGGTGTTTCTTTCAAATTTTCTTTACTCGCTTCTACCATCGCTTCAATCTTCTCGACGTCTACGCGCGATATCATCGCCTTAAACTTATTAATTTCATGGCCAAGCTTAATATCTTGCGCACCTGCCCATGTAAAGTCATCGTTGAGGAAGGCCTGGGCCTGTTCAGAAAGCTTTGGTAGGACCGGCGTTAAGTAAATCATCAGGATGCGGAACAAGTGAATGCCCATAGAACATACGTCGTGGGTAAAGGCTTGTTTGTCGGCATCTTTAATGGTCACCCAAGGCGCTTGTGCATCAATATATTGGTTTGCTCTGTCTGCTAGCCCCATAATTTCCCGAATGGCCTTATGGTAATGACGGTCTTCAAAACAATAGGCAATTTCATCTTCGGCTTTTTGAAAGGCCTTGAGTAGCTCTGGGTTTTCAATGTTGTCAGATAGCTTACCGTCAAATTTCTTGGTAATAAAACCGGCGCAGCGTGAGGCAATATTCACTACTTTGCCCACCAAGTCGGCGTTTACTTTTTGGGCAAGGTCGGGCAGGTTCAAATCAATATCTGCGACGCTGTCGTTGAGTTTACTTGCATAGTAATAGCGCAAATACTCTGGATTTAAGTGATCAAGATAGGTACGCGCCTTGATGAACGTGCCTCTAGACTTTGACATTTTTGCGCCATTAACCGTTACAAAGCCATGTATGTTTACCGCAGTTGGTTTTCTAAAACCAGCACCTTCGAGCATGGCAGGCCAAAACAAGCAATGGAAGTAGCTAATGTCTTTACCAATGAAGTGGTATAACTCTGAGTCGTTACCGGTGTTCCAGAAAAAGTCGCCGTCAATGCCGTTGGTATCGCAATAGTTTTTAAAACTAGCCATGTAGCCAACCGGTGCATCAACCCAGACATAAAAAAACTTGTTGGGCGCGCCAGGAATTTCAAAGCCAAAATAAGGCGCATCGCGACTGATATCCCATTGCTGCAAGCCTTGTTCAAACCACTCGTTGAACTTATTGGCCATTTCTTTTTGTACTACGCCTGAGTTAATCCAGGTTTTGAGCATGCCTTCAAACTGCGGGAGGTCAAAAAAGTAATGTTCTGATTCTTTCATCACCGGTTCTGCGCCCGATACTACTGAACGCGGGTTTTTCAGTTCAGTAGGTGAGTAGGTGGCACCACAAACGTCACAGCTATCGCCGTTTTGATCTTCTGCGCCGCATTTAGGGCAAGTGCCTTTTACAAAGCGGTCGGGTAAAAACATTTGTTTTTCTGGGTCGTACAGCTGATTGATGGCACGCTTAGAAATGTAGCCTTTTTCGTCGAGGCGTTTGTAAATCAGTTCACAAAGTTCCTTGTTTTCTTGGGAATGCGTCACATAATAGTTATTATATTCCACATAGAAATCGAGTAGGTCTTGGTGGTGTTCCGCGCGGGTTTTTGCGACCATTTCTTCTGGCGTAATGCCTAGCTCTTGAGCCTTTAACATCACCGGTGTACCGTGTGCATCGTCGGCACATACGCTGTAGCATACGTTGCCGCGCAGGCGCTGAAAACGCACCCAAATGTCGGTTTGAATATGTTCTAGCAAATGGCCTAAGTGAATTGAACCATTGGCGTAGGGCAGAGCACTGGTCACCAAAATACGGCGCTGACGTTGTGACATGTAGAGCGGAACCTTTGTTTATTGATTGAAATAACTGGGCGAGGATGTTAGCCCAAACCAGTTATTTTTGCACCCGCAAATCGTCGTTTAAGGCGATAATTGCATTATTTTAGGAGTGTTATGTTCTTTCGTTCAAAAAAACTAAGCAATGACGACAAACGCCTTGCTGATATAGCCGCAGCGGTAGCCATCTTTTTTGAGCTAAAAGACGCTTCGGGTATTGTTGTCCTGTTGCTAAACGACGCGCATTACACGGTTAAGTTGCCATTTGTTTGTGCGTCGCTTCATGATGACTTGAAAGCGCATTTGGCAGAGCAAGCTGGGTTTGCTGATTTACAGTTTACTATTGAGCACAACGTACCAATCTACGCCAGCAAAGTAGAGCACTTAAGCAACGTAAAAAACATCATCGCGATATCATCGGGTAAGGGCGGGGTCGGTAAATCAGCCACCGCGGTCAATCTTGCCCTTGGGTTAAAAGCTCAAGGCGCCAGAGTGGGTATTTTAGATGCTGATATTTATGGCCCGTCTGTGCCGCTTATGCTTGGCACGGCGGGTGAATCGCCACAAAGCCCCGATAACAAACACATGTTCCCTATCAATGCCCTTGGTCTAGCCTCAAACTCTATTGGCTACTTGGTCAAAAACGACCATGCTTCTATTTGGCGCGGACCCATGGCAAGCAAGGCGCTATCGCAGTTAGCAAAAGAAACCCGCTGGCCGCTGCTCGATTATTTAATTGTAGATATGCCGCCGGGCACAGGCGATATTCAACTGACCATGGCGCAGCAATTACCTCTAACCGCGTCGGTGATTGTGACCACGCCGCAAGATATTGCGCTGTCGGATGCTGAAAAAGGCATAGCCATGTACAACAAGCTCGAGCTGCCCGTGTTGGGTATGGTTGAAAATATGAGCTACTTTGAGTGCCCAGAGTGTCATCATCAAACACCAATATTTTCCAGTCATGGAGCGCATCGACTATCCGAAAAATATGCGCTGCCGATGTTGGCTGAAGTGCCTCTTAATACTGTTATAAGAGAATATGCAGATAGCGGAAAGTCGTTAATTGATGAACAACCCGAGCATGCAATTTCGAAGATATACAAACAAGCTGCTTTGCGACTATCTATGCAAATTAGTACGCAGTTAAGTGTATCTGAGACGGCACAAGCGCTTGCCAATAAAATAGAAGTGACGCGCCTAGATTAAGTGCAAATGCGGATAAATACCTAAGTTGCCGCAAAATCAATACTAAAGGCTTGTCATTAGCGGTTGCGCAGCGCACAAAGAGTGAGCATAATCCGCGCAGAGCTTTATATTACACAAGCAAAAAACACCCAAACCATTAGCTGTAAACGAGGAATACGCCTACATGCGATTATGTGATACGGATATTATTAAGTATCTAGAAGAAGGGGCTATTGCCATTGATCCGGCGCCGGTATCAGAGCAAATTAGCGGCGTTACCGTAGATGTTCGTCTAGGCAATAAATTTAGAGTATTTCAAGCGCACGCCGCTCCTTATATTGACTTAAGTGGTCCTAAAGCTGAAGTGCAAGCAGCACTAGATCGCGTCATGAGCGATGAAATTGCGATAGGTGATGATGAGTCTTTCTACCTGCACCCAGGTGAGCTTGCGATTGCGGTGACCCATGAGTCAATTAGCCTGCCTAACAACATTGTTGGTTGGTTAGATGGCCGTTCGTCGTTAGCGCGCCTAGGTTTGATGGTGCATGTGACCGCGCATCGCATTGACCCAGGTTGGTCGGGAAAGATTGTGCTGGAGTTCTTTAACTCAGGTAAGCTACCTTTAGCCCTTAAACCGGGCATGAAGATTGGTGCTATTAGCTTTGAAATGCTCAGCGGCCCAGCTCAGCGACCTTACAATGCCCGTGAAGATGCTAAATATCGCAATCAAGACGGCGCAATCGCCAGCCGCATTAGTGGAGATGATCCCCACAACGGCTAGTTGATGCAGACCGGCCTGCCTATTGAGGCGGGTCTGCCCGCTCGCCAGTGCTAGTATTTACCCGAAACCAACCTGCTACCGAGTAGCGATCGGTGTGTGTGGGTAGCACTTCGTGTTCAAACTCTTCGCTTAAAAAAACCGCCAAAGTGCCATATTCTGGGTTCACTCGAATACCCTGTTTATCAGCGCTATTTTCATAAATCACCAGCTCACCACCGTCGCCTTGTTGCCACTGTGGGTTGAGATATAACACCAGAGATAGTACGCGGTTGGCTTCACCTTTGAAGGCGTCGATGTGGCGTTTATAAAAGTTTCCTTTGCCGTAGTGCGCAAAATGACTCTCAAATGAAAATAAACCTAAAAACAAGCGCCGATTCAGATAGCTTTGCAGCGCTTGCGTCCACTGTAACCACTTTATACCAGCAGGGCTCTCGCCATTAATCCACGCGATTTCGTCGCGTCGCACATCTTCATTAAGCTGGTTGGTTTGCTGGCGGCCGATAGAGGCGTCAGAAAACTTCGTGCTAGGCATATTTGTAATGTGATGATGAAGAATATCAGCAATGTCTAACTCAAGCGCCTTGTGCTGAATGCTAAAGCCGCGCACAAGTAAATCGTTCGCGATGGATTCAAATAAACTGTCTGAAGGTGAGTGGCCAGAGCCAGTTTTAAGTTTGGTTGATAGTTTCACGGTAAGTTTCGCAAATTTTTTAAGCTATTTACGCTAATTTGATAGATTGCACAATCTAAATATCATCTTCTTGATAATTTTTAAGCAACCACGACAATCACAGGTGAATTTTGTGGATAAAACAGTGGCAATACGCTAAAGAATCAATATAATGCCCAACTTCGGTCGGTGTGTGGCGCAGCTTGGTAGCGCACTGTCATGGGGTGTCAGGGGTCGGAGGTTCAAATCCTCTCACACCGACCAATTCTACTGCACCCCAAATCGCAACACCCTAAATCCTTAAGCCTTTTTCAAATACTTTCACACCCTTACATCGCATTTTCGTATATCAGTTTAAAACAATGACAGGTTCACAGAGTAAATGTTCATTCGGTACTGGTGTGCCTGAACACAAGGTTTACAGCGCTTTTCTCGCGTTTGTCTCGCTCGCTCTATCGTCGGGTTCGCTGCGGCGTTCTTCAGGCGGTTCGAGTGACTCTTCTGACTCAGGGTGCATTGCCAAGACATTTTGTGAGGTACGTACCATTGCCACATATTGGCTTTCGTGATCTTCAGGGCGCTCTATAATCCGTGAACGCATCAACTGCAAGGCTAACAGCGTGCTAAAGACAACAAGCACGACTAAGTAATAAACCGGCAATGCGCTGACCCCTAAGTATTCTAAAAATAAGCCAGCTAAAGCAGGGCCAACAAATGAACCTAAACCGTATACCATGAGCAGAGAACTAGAGCCCGCCACGAGGAGGTCTTTATGAATACGGTCAACCAGGTGCACCACAGAGATGGGATATACGGCTAAAACTAACCCGCAGAACAAGGCCGATATGGCCGTGATCAGCCAGCGTTCAGAAGCAAAATAAATGGCACAAATAGCCATTGCCAGCGACAGCACAGCGCCAATCAAAAGTGCAAGCAAGATAATTTTTCGTCTGTCGGCATTGTCTGACCAGCGTCCCACAGGATATTGAATACACGCTCCGCCCAAAATACTTAAAGAGATAAATGCCGCCAGCTCTTGCTCGGTAAAATCCAAACTATTTGCAAAAAGTGGCGTTAGACCCCAAAAAGGGCCCATGATTAAGCCTGATACTAAACACCCAATAACGGCAACAGGGGCAGCATCAAATACTTTACGCACACTTAGAGATGGCATATCAACAGCAATATGAGGCTGCTGAAGGCGTGTCCAAGAAACCGGCATGACGGCAATGGTAATTAAGAAGCTCGCAATAATGAACAGACTTGATCCGCTGGTGCTGTCAACTAATAAAAGTTGTTGTGATAGCGCAATCGACATCAAGTTGACTAAAGTATAAACAGAAAATACGCGCCCGCGATAAGCTTCTTGCGTTTGTCCGTTTAACCAGCTTTCAACCACGGTATAGACAACAAATACGGCGAAGCCGGTCAGAAAGCGAATGATAAGCCATGCGTATGGGTCGATAATGAGCACATACGCTAAAACACAGGCGCCTAAAAGCGCAGTACAAAAGGTAAAGCAGCGGATATGCCCAATCCGCTTTATCATTTTAGCGGCTACGAGGGTCGCTACGAGGGCGCCTAAAAAATAAATAGAGGTAAGTAAGCCTAAATACTTACCTGAAAACCCTTCCTCTAAGCCGCGCAATGCTAACAATGTGCTCAGTAAGCTGTTGCCCAACAGTAGAAGGAAAATGGCAAGAAACAGCGACATGATTGAAGCGAGGATTGAGCGCAATGGTTTTCCAAGACTGACGTGAGTAAATATGCAATGAGACAAGTATAGCGTTAATTTCCATCGAATAGTATGAAAGGGTAAAGACGACCATTCGATACACCAAGCAAGGCGTGAGCGTAGCTCCTACACTGCAGATTAAGGCTCAATAAAACCTAAAATGTTTGATTCATGCAATCCATTGTGCAACATAATGCGAATACACTTTCATCAATGTCATTATGGCGCAGAGCCACTAAGCATTAGCCGTTAACCACTTATTCAATAGCCCGTTAAGTCCCTTGCAATCCTCTTCAGTTAAAGGCGCAATTAACTGTTCAATTTGCTCATTGTGCGTTTTGACAACCTC
The DNA here is from genome assembly GCF_018595715.1 of Glaciecola sp. XM2. Lineage (GTDB taxonomy): Bacteria > Pseudomonadota > Gammaproteobacteria > Enterobacterales > Alteromonadaceae > Glaciecola. Next base: position 158,989 of record NZ_JAHEOJ010000026.1, on the reverse strand, counting down.
GGTGATGAGGGTCAACCCTTTCTTTTTAATTTTAATACTCTTTACCCGTTTATCATTTTTATCTTTGACTCTGCGTACGTAGTCTTTTTCTACAAGCTTATCGACCCGAGTGGTGAGGCTGCCGCTGGTAATGCCGGTAATTTTCATCAATTGCGTGGGTTTGAGTTGATGTGTTGGTTCTACAAGTAAAGCATAGAGTATTTCAAAACTTGACTTTTTTAACTCATATTTCAAAAGATCTTTGGTGCGATTTGAGGAGAGCTTTCTGCTGATTTTATCTAAGTTAATCAGAAGCTTCTCAGCCTCAACAGGCCCATTTTCAAGTAATTTCGACATTATGACTTCTCAATGTACCTTGATATCAAGATATATTTGTTGTAGTGTAACGAACATCCATGCTACGTGAGGTACGTAAAAATGGCATTAATAAATTCAGACGTTAAACATAATGTATTGCAGTTTTTTGACAACACAAAAGTTTTAGCACTATTGAGAGTGGCTTTAGGCTGCGTTTTGATACTGGCTTTAGTGCTAAAATTTATGTGGTTGTACAATTATTTGTAAGGAGAAGGTGAAAACAATGAAACTTTCTAAACTATTTAAGAGAAAGGTGCCATATGCGCCGGTTGCGTATTTAGGCAGAAAAAACGTAGAAGCGATCTTGGGGGCAAAAATTGTCAAACCCAAGAAGTGGCAGGAGAATTAGCTTAACTCTCCTAGTCACCTTTTAGGAAGCAAAATTCCTTCAGTTTTAAGGCGTATGCTGCCATCAATTGTCCGCGCGATAGACTATTTTTCCACCAACAATTGTCATTTGATTTTCAGAAGTAAGGATTTCGGCCGCGGGCACATTCATCCAATCTTTATTGAAAATGGTGAAATCAGCATATTTTCCGACTTCAATTGAGCCCCTAATGTCTTCTTGAAACGCACCAAAGGCAGGCCAAATGGTAAACATTTTTAACGCGCTCTCACGGCTGACCGCCAGTTCAGGGTGCCATCCCTCATCGTTGGTTCCATCAAGTCGCTTGCGCGCCACTGCGGCATAAAATTCAATGCGAGGGTCACCTTTTTCAACAGGGGCGTCTGAGCCGCCTAAAATGATAATTCCTCGGTCGATGAGCTGCTGCCACGGATAAGCATATTCTAATCGCTGTGGGCCTAATCGAGCAGGGGCAAAGTTTAAATCACCAATGCCATGACTAGGTTGCATAGAGGGAATGACTTGCAAGCGAGCGAGCTCTGCTTGCTCCTCGGGTGGGATAACTTGGGCGTGTTCTAATCTCCAGCGCGGATTGTCTATTTCCCACTGCGCTTTTGGAACGGCGTTATAGGCTTCTTCGTACCAGTCTAATAGTGATTGTACTGCTCTATCGCCAATGACGTGAGTTTGGACTTGAATACCTTCAACAAGCGCTTGGCGCAGTATAGGCTCAAGTTCTTCTTTGGTGGTGCGATTCATAAAGCCGTTATGATCAGCATCAGAATAGTTCTCGATAAGCGCTGCTCCGCGTGAACCTAGTGTGCCATCGATATACACTTTTATTCCGCGTACCTCAAACATGTTGTCGGCAGTTGCAAAGCGGCCAAGTTCAAACATTTTCGCCGCTTCTTGCACATTGGCAGCAGCATAAATACGTGTAGACATATCGCCTTGTGCGTAAATTTCTTGCATCAACTCTATATTGATAAAGGGCATGCCTGCATCTTGCGTGGCCGCCCAGCCTAATTTGGCATTTAGCGCCATACCTTGTACCAAACTGTCTTTGATATACGCTCGCGTTTTAGGTGGGATGAGTGCTCTAAATACGTCCATTGCCGTGGCAAGCACGTAGCCATTAGGCTCACCGTTTTCATCACGCTCAAATTTGCCGCCCGGTGGGTTAGGGGAGTCTTTATTAATGCCTGCAAGCTCGAGTGCTTTTGAGTTAACTAACGCCGATACGCCATCTGCTCGCGGCATAAATAGCGGTTTGTCTTGCGTAAATGGGTCAACGTCGTGTTTGGTTAAAAAGCGTTGTTCGTCTTGCCATTCTCGCTCAATCCAGCCGCGCCCTTGCACCCATTGACCGGGCTCTACAGTGTCGGCGAATGCTTGAATGGCTTCAACTGTCTCGGCTAATGTAGGGATGGAAAATAAGCTAAGTGTTTTAGGGCGTTGACCTACACCTTCCACGTGCTGATGGCTGTCGGTAAAACCTGGGAAAACAAAGTTGCCTGTCATGTCTATAATTTGTGCATCACCGCACATGTATTCGTTCGCGTCATCATTGCTCCCAACAAATATAATTTTGTCGTCTTGCATAGCGACTGCCTGAGCAACTGGTTGTGCTGCGTTTACGGTGTAAATGGTCGTGTTATACAAAACAAGATCTGCATCTAAGCACTGGGCAGAGGCCTGAGGGTCATTCGCTGACTGTTTTGAACACCCGCTTATGAGCGACATAGCAGTGAAAGTGAAGAGCAGGGCGGTGAACGTTTTCATAAAAGTGCTTAACCTTATTGATAGTGTGCTAATAACAGTGTGGCATGTTTTAAGGTTGATGCATAACCGCTACAAAAATGGCTCACGCTAACACCCAATAAGCCCATAACGGCATAACGATGAAGGCTAGTAGCGTTTGCAGTGTGATGATAGATGCCATGGTGTCAACATCTCCCCCTAGTTGACGAGCCAATATGTAGGCACTAGACGCGGTGGGTGATATAAACGCAATCAATAAAACACCGGTGATAATCAGCGGAACCTCTATGAAGGTACATAGCATAATAACCAGTGCCGGCTTGATAATAAACTGCAATATACTGGCACTGACGATGGCGCTGCTGTGACCTTTGATTAACCGCGGCTTAAGCGCAGCGCCCACCGCCATCAGTCCAATGGGTAACGCTGCCTGACCAAGTATTTTTAAAATATCTGCGCTGACGCTTGGCAAGCCAATTCCCGATAGGCTCAACAACCAACCCACAATGCATGCAAGGATGAGTGGATTTAGACACACTTGTTTCATAAAAACCTTGGCGCTCGACGATGCATTGTCGCCAAACATCGCAAATACGCCAACGCATAAAATATTTACCATCACAATCATAAAGCCGGCACTAATAGCCGCTAGGCCTAAGCCCTCATCACCATAAAAGGCAGCAGATATGGAAAACGCGATATAGCTATTAAAACGAATGCCGCCCTGAAACAGGGAAGTAAAGGTTTGCGGCGTGATGTCTTGTTGTACTCGATACAAGAGCAACAGCAGCAGACTGGCGATTGCTAACACTACAAAAATCACGAAGAACATCTCTTGCCACTGTGTTCCATCGAGGTTTTGTCGGCCAATATTGAAAATTAGCAGCGCTGGGAACATGACATAATAGGTCAGTTTTTCAATGCCAGCCCATACGTTATCTTCAATGAATTGAAGCCGTTTAAGTAAATAACCAACAAAAATAAGTGCCAAAACCGGCACAAGGGCAATGATAAAGTGTTGCATGAAGCAGGTCTGTAGCTAAAGAATACCGTTGTGGTTTAATGGTAACATGCATCACATAAAACGCGTTCATCCTTTAGTCTTCATGCCCAATAAACGGGCGGTTGTTTGTGTTTTAACATTGTGAGTACTTGCTGCATTTCTCTGCGCCCCTATTGCAGTCCTTTTTTTATAAGGCTATGCTTTTAGATAGAGCGCAAAGCTCACGCTATGAAACGTTTCTGACGTCTTACTCGTTTCTTCAAATTTAAGCATCATTAAAGAGAAAGGAAGGGAGTCTGCATGACAAAACCTATGGTATTGGTTATACATGGCATGGGCACACATGTGCCTGGCGCGATGAAACAAGAGGTTGCTAGCGGCCTAAATGAAGCGGCTATGAATTTCGGACTTAGCGACTTTGATATTGAAAACGAAGTCGAGTTTTTTCAGTTCAACTACTCAGAATTCTTTGATCAACTGCGCCAAAAAGACGCCGATTACGCACAGTCTATTTCCAATCATCTGAAGTTTTTGCAGGGCCATGGACTCGGTGAACAAATGGCCGGCGAACTCACTGCATTTTTTGCGGATTTTGATGAAGATGACATGCTGTATAGCCATTGGCTCGACGTGGTGTATTACAGCCTGACCTTTTGGGGTGAGAAAATTCGCCTAGATCTGGCAAAACGAATTAACGACATTATGATTGAAGCGAACGCTCAATCGCGCAAAGTGCATATAGTTGCGCATAGTTTAGGTACGGCTGTGCTGCACGACACGCTAGCAAAACTGTTCCGCAAAGATGCAGATATCACCTCTGCTATTCCGTCACTTGATGTAGACCGTTTTACCATTGATTCTATTTGGACCGTGGCCAATGTGAGTCGCTTGGTCAACTTACTTAACGACATTGCAGACCCTAATCATTCGATTGTGCACTCCTCAGCAGATGGCTGTTGCAACTACTTGTACAATGTTGCCAATGAATTTGACCCTTTTACATGGCCAAAAGCTTATCGTCGAGACATTGAAAATGGACGTCATATTAAGGTGAAAACGGTGCGTAAACTCAATACTCATGATGTGCGTGAATACATGGCGGCGCCGCCTGTTGCGCGTATGTTTTTATTCTCTGTGGTGGGTGAGCTGGTCAGGCAAAGTGATTACTTAGAAGGTGTGAAAAAGCATGGTGAAACGTCGGTAAATAGGTCGTATGAAGAGTTAAAGGCGCACTTTGCTGACATCAAAAACACCACAAATACCACCGACAAGATAAAAGCTCTCAAAGCGTTCTACCAAGTGGCCACAGACTTTCAAACTAAGGCCAAGCAATTTTTGGTGTAATCCATAGCCGTTCATATAAGGAAAGATGACATGAATAAAATCGTTATTATGTGCGCAATGGTGCTCATTTCGTTTGCCAGTCAAAGTCAGATAACAGGGTTGAGTTGTGCTTTACCTGAGCAAGCAGAAGTATCTTTTGATGCATCGCTCACTGAGCTCAACAAAAAGGCGAGAGAAGCTGGTCAGGTAATTTGTGAAAACTACCTGCAAGTCTTACCTGAGGAGCAGCAGGCGGTAGGTATGCGTCTTGATGCTTTTACGCTAGAGGTCGAAAACACTGTAAATGAGTTGTTTTCAGAGCAATTATTCCCAGGGCTCTCAAGTAGAATTGGTTTGTGGTCGCGTAATTTGCACGCAAACACCGATGATTATCGCTATTTGCAGTTTTTAGAAGATGGCAACACAGCAAAAGGCGATGACTTTACCCCTTATTGGGAGGTGTGGGATAAAAATAATGATCAGCTTTCTCGCTTGAGTTTTGAGTTAAACGATGATCGCATGCAAAGCTGCGCTGAGGCTATTGCAGGAGTGCAAAGTTGTGAAGATGTTTTTGCGCAAATAAGAAGGGCCGCCGCACCGTTTCAAACACAGGTGTCTCAATACATGCTTGAGCAAAACGGCGAAAAGCTAGCGCAAATGCAAAACGATTGGAACATGTTTATCGAACAAGCCAGATATCAAACGCCTTTAGATGTATGGTTGACCACGCTTATTTATCGTAATGATTATCAAGGAATAGACTTGGCTGGGCCACCCAGTACGCAGTACTTTTTGCTACGCCCATCGTTAGTATTTGAGCACATTGGCAATGCACCCGATGGAAGCAAAGATGATTTGTCGTTGGCGGTTGAATGGGTGGGTGTGAACTGGTGGCGTAAGGGCATAGGTCTATCTATTACCAGTACTTATCGAGATGCTGCACAAGTAAGTTCGGTGGGTACCGGCATAACCGTGCACATTAATAACCGATATAGTATTGGTGTGACGCACAGAGGTAGTAACGATAACGCTATTTTCTTGAACATTGATTTGCTTGAATTGTTTGGTGAAAAGAAGGCGGTTTATCAAGCGTATAAAGATGACTTAAAACTGTTTTAGTGATAGCGCGTTATCATCAACGCAGCACTCTTTATTGTTATTTTGCCTTTTCGGCCAAGCTTGCATCAAGCATTTCAACGAGTTGGTCGCGGGTGTAGCTATGCGGTCCCCACTGATTAAGCTCGACTAACTGCTGAATTTTACTGCCAATGGTCCATGCTTGTTCTTCTTGATTTGGTGTCACCACATATCGGCGAAGTGGTTTCTCATCAAACAAAGCATGCACAAAAGCCGCCGATACATCGTCGGGCTGTTTTAAACTCAGTTCATATGATGCGGTGTTTTCATACGCTTGCTGCATCTCGGGGGTGATTTCGCCGCCTGCCGCTTCAATTTTTGCGTAGGCTCGTAAAACACTGCTGCGTCTTATATACGATTGATAGTTTCCCGGCTCAATGACGCTGATCATGACATTGTGCTCAGCCATTTCAGCCGCCAATGCGTCGGTGAAGGCTTCAATCCAGTGTTTACTGCCACTATAGGTAGCCATTCCAGCACGCGTGATAGTGCCTGCAATAGAGCCTGTGGTCGAAATTCTGCCTTCAGATTCAATGATCATAGGCGCAAATGCCTTTGTAACCCGATAAACCCCTTCTACATTGATATCATAAACAAGGCGCTGATCTTCAATCGGTGTGGTCGCTACCGGGCCGCCACCGCCAATACCTGCATTATTCACAAGTGCATATAATCCGGTACCTTTTTGTTCAATCAATGCCACTACCGCATCGATTTCATCTTGTTTGGTGACGTCAAGTTTCACAGCGGTAATATTATCTATGGCATTTAAAGCATCAAGATCGGCTTGCTTGCGGGCTCCGGCATATACGTGATGGCCGCTACTTGCTAGTGTTTCTGCTAAATGACGCCCAAGGCCAGTGCTAGCGCCGGTGATCAATACAGATTTGACTTGCGGGTCTGCTTTATCCTGGGCATAAGCGAGTGGGGCATAAAAAGTAAAGGTAATAAAGACGAGTAATACAATAGACGAAATATGTTTCATAATGATGTTCCTTTCGATGATCGAACTCTTACTCTACAACCGTCTTATGGCAATGACTATCGTTTTATTTTGATACCTTGTGCTGGCACCAGTGCAAAGATGCATTCATAGAGGACTATACAAAGATGGTGTTGCTGAAGAGTGTTGAGCTATGGGGTAGGTCAGAGGCTCGGAACGTTATTCCATCATTGCGTCAGCATTCATAAACTTGCACACGAAAACAGCTTGGCCAACTTGTCGAAAAGTAATCTCAAACTCTGTTGCAAGAGTCGTCATAACGTTGTGGTGCTCGCCCGTTACAAAAGTGCTAGATGGCGATATGACGACATCTAGGTCTGGATCATCTTGCAGACGCTCAATAAACGCCAACACAATAGGCGTGTAGTTGTCGTCTAGAGGATACAGAGAAATCTCAACGCTTGTTTTCACCTTATTCCCCTTCTTGCGAAGCATCGATGAGCCATTACTCTATGTAGAACCGAATGGCTTATCACTTTTAGATTGACTTAGCGTATGGAAATACTAGTCACTTGATATTGAAACGCGTAAGCAAAACCGATGGATCAATCTCCCCTTCCGCTTTGCTCGCGGTTTTGCCTATGCCTAAATCTTAAAGAAGCTCAATAAATCTACCAGAGAGTTGGTATCTTTTGTTTGGTGATTAGTCTGCTCTTCAATATCATGTAGGTTGCGAGCGTTGGTGTCTGCTAAATTCGCAATGCGTTCTACATTTTTACTGGTCTCGTGGGTAACCTTAGTTTGTTCGTCTGCGCCCATTGCAACCTGTTGATTGATTTCAGTAAGCTGATTGACTGCGTGAGTAATGTTTGCATAGGCTACAGACGCTTCTTCGGTCAGTTTCATGACCGCTGAGCTCTTGGTATTTGAACTTGTCATCACATTGACCACGTCGCGCGCACCTTTTTGTATGTGCTCGATTAACGAGGTAGTTTCCATTACGCTGTTTTGTGTGCGAGCCGCTAGCGTGCGTACTTCATCTGCGACTACTGCAAAGCCTCGGCCTTGCTCACCGGCTCGTGCTGCTTCAATCGCGGCATTAAGCGCCAATAAGTTAGTTTGCTCCGCAATACTTCTAATCGCATCGAGGATGTTGGCGATGTTGTCAGAGTCTTCATTAAGTTTGTCTACTACCACCGAGGCTTGATCAAGCTCTGATGAAAGTTCAGCCATCGCAGCACTTGCGTCTTTGACGATTAAGTCACCATCAACAGCGGCCTGACCTGCACTTTGACTTGTGTCCGCGGCTAGTTTTGCATTGTGCGCAATTTGTTCATTCGCGGCAGAAAGCTCAGTGATCGCAGACGCTAATGACTCAGTTTCCATTTTTTGATTATTCATAGATGAAGTGGAATCAGCCACCGCATTATCGACTTCAATATTACTTTGTGCAACGCGGTCTAAGGCTAATTTAATTTCGCTAAGGACATCCCTTACACGCGTTGTTGAGCCGTTCATAATCGTAAGTAATTGCCCAAACTCATCATTTGTGTGCGCCGGTTGCTTGAGAGTCGCAAAATCCCCTGTGGCAATGGTTTGCAAGGCGCTAGTACACATGTTGATGCCTTTAACAATGCTCTGCGTTAACCAGTAACCTAGTCCTATGCTTAAGAGTACACCTACGACTATTGCAATGATTAGATATATCGAGATGTTGGAGTGAACCCCTTGCGCAACTAATCGTTCATTTTCAAGTAGGGTATCAATTTTAACAGAAAGCTCTTTTGCAATACTGAGCAATTCTTGTACTTGTTGGGGGTCAAACGACTCGTTGTTGCTTTGAGCCGCAAGGCTGTTGAATGCGCGCTCGTATCGCTGTTGAATCTTAATGATGCTATCAATTTCTGAGATATTCGCTTTTATCTTCATAGATGATTTCGCGGTTTGTAGCTGTTTAGTGGCGCTGCCGAGTTCAGATTCTAGCGCTGCCGCAAAGCTAGCATCCTTAAATACAAGAAAGTCTGCTTGAGCAAGCCGTGCTTTATAAATACTGTTATCTGCACTCGATATGGAGTTGTAAATATTGTTCTGCTTCTCTAGTGTAGAAAAACTCACAAGGGATATTGCGCCCACACCTATGATTATAAAAGTGAGAATCGCGAGTGAGACTGTCAACATGCGCTTAATGGTCATTTTACTTCCTTAAACCTTTCTGGTGTAATTTGGTCAATCATTCATATCATGTAGTGCTTTTGCGAAGGCTTTTTTATTCACAAGGTAGCTCCCAACATACATTTATCGGTTAAATCTCATTTTCTTTGACTAAAATATTATCTAGGCTTTACCCCTTCGATACTTTTCGCTAAATCACGCACTTCGTGCCTTCAGAGCAAAAATGACTAACCAAAATAAAAGCTGTTTTTTAAGGTGTAATTTACGATAAAGTGCGCCTTTATAATCAACCACCTACATCAATGAACAAGTTGAAAATTAAGAGGAAGATGATGCAACGACTAATAACAAGTGTTTTTCTATTTGTGATATGTATTGCCGGTGCGCCAGCCCAAGAAAACATAACGGTTGGTATTGGCTATCAGTACGGCGGGATCGTGGGCGTCAAATATAACTTTAAAGGTGAACAAGATAATTTTTATGCTTCTGTAGGTCTGCTAGGCGGTGCGCTTGGTTATCAACGCTTTACTGATATGTCACAGCAACACGCTTTTGGGGCTATGGTAGGGGCTGAAGTGCTAGCCAGTGAGTCTGGATTTTTAGCGCTTACCTACAATTATTATCCTAACGGATTTAGCAAAAGTGGCTGGGCATTTGGGGCATCGTTAGGTGTGCGTCGCACCGACGAGGACGTGCTAAACGTTGGAGAAATATTTGGCCTAGATGTAGAAGTAAAAACCACCACCTTAATTGGGCTAAATGTGGGCTACACATTTTAATGGGTTATGTGTCAACTGTGTGCATCATGCTGTTGATTCAATATCACAAGTCTATACACTCAACTCGTTAAATAAATTGATAAGGTCTACTGATGAAACCATATTCTTTTATAGCCCTGTGTTTGTTACTGGCTGCATGCTCGGTTACGAGCCAACCCAACCAGCAAGCTAACATTGTTGAAAGCAACGCCGAGTATATACAGGGCTTCTCTAAAGCGCGTCTAGGGCGCATTGACGAGGCAATGCTGCGTTATATCGAAAGCGGTAAATTAGCTGGCACGGTGACCCTTGTGGCACGAAATCAAGACATTGTGCATGTTTCGGCTAACGGCATGAAAAATCGTGAAACCAACGAGGTGATGACCACCGATACGCTGTTTCGAATATATTCAATGACCAAACCCATCACCGTAGTAGCGGCCTTGACGCTTTGGGAGCAGGGCAAGTTCCACATGAATGATCCTATTGAAAAGTACCTGCCTGAACTTGCAAATTTGAAAGTATATGTGAGTGGACCTGCCGACGATATGGTAGTAGAGGACAGTGAGCGCTCGATTCGCATGATTGACTTATTTTTACACACCGCGGGCTTTTCTTATGGGTTTACCAACAGCGAACTCGATAAACTGTACCGAGCATTTCCGCCGCCTGCTAGCAGCGATACCGTGGAGAGCTTTTTAGCACAATTAGCCGACTTGCCGCTAAACCATCAGCCAGGTAGTCAATATCATTATGGCATCAATACCGATGTGCTGGGCTTTGTTGTTGAGCGTATTACCGGCAAAAAGCTTGGCCAATATATGCAAGAGGTGATTTTTGATCCACTAAATATGACCGATACCGGGTTTTACGTACCTGCTGAAAAGGCGCACAGGCTTGCACAAATCTATGGCGCTGATAGACAAGGTAAAACCGTAGTCGTTGAAAATGAGCCGCTAGGAGACTTTTTATCGGAGCCAGCCGTGCATAATGGTGGGGGCGGTTTAGTATCCAGCATTGACGATTATTATAAGTTTGCGCAAATGCTGTTAAACGGCGGAGAGTATAACGGGGTGCGTATTTTAGGGCGTAAGACGGCAGAATATATGACCAGCAATCATCTTCCTGAGCATTTAGTGCCATATGAGCAAAATAGGCCGGGAGAAGGGTACGCCTTAGGCATGTCGGTAACGCTAGATGCTAATCAGGTGATGTTTATGAGCTCTGATGGAAACTATGGTTGGGGAGGCGCTGCATCGACGTATTTTCGTGTATCGCCAGAAGAGAACATGATCATGATTTCGATGACGCAATTTTTACCGTCTAACTTTCATGCCCACAACAATGATTTTAGAAATACGGTATATCAGGCGTTAGTCGATTAAACGGTCGCGCGCTTAATATACGAAAAAGTAAATGGCAATAAAGTGACAAGCAGCGCCGGCTACTACACATAAATGCCAAAGCGCATGGGTGTAGTGGTGGCCTTTCATTAGGTATAGCGGTATGCCTCCGCTGTAGCAAAGGCCACCGGCCACCAGCCAAATAAATCCAGCTAAGGGCAGGGCCTGATAAATTGGGTAAATCAAAAACAGTGCGAGCCATCCCATAATGGCGTAGGTGGATATGCTGATACGAGGGTGGTTGTGCCCAAGTGTGAGCTTAAATACCAATCCGGCGAGTGCGATTATCCATATGACTATCAGCCCTATCGTTGCTAACGTACCGTCCATAGAAATAGTGAGAAATGGCGTGTAGGTGCCAGCAATGAGAAAGTAAATAGCAATATGGTCAAGTTTTCTTAGCCATTTGCGTTGTTTTGCCGGCGTAGACAAATGATATAGGCATGATGCGGTAAATAGCATGACCATGCTCGCGCCATATACTGTGGCAACTGCGGCCTCAATACCCGATTGGCTTTTCAACAGCAAAAATATCATACCCACTATAGATAGCAGGGCGCCTAACCCGTGGGTGGCGGCGTTTAACCCTTCTTCGAGTGAAGAATAGGTGCTATTGTCCATCGATATCGATTTCTGGGGGAGCATGTTAGTTCAAAATGTAAGCTTTAAGAGCCATTAATTTACTATTTCAGCTTACACTTGTACACTGAAAATTATTAAACGCATGATTTCACATCACATTTAGTATCTAGACAATGGCCAACGCTAGTCTATTACAGTAAAACAAGGGTGCCTAAGCCTAAAAACGCCACAAAACCCACAATATCGGTGACCGTTGTGAGGATAACTGAGCCGGCAAGGGCCGGATCAATTTTAAGCTTGTGTAAAATAACCGGCAGCGTGACGCCTGCAATCGCTGCCACCACAATGTTGACTAAAATGGCCAGCGCAATTACCAGCCCTAGCAAGGGGCTGGCAAACCAAAAGTAGGCCACAATACCAATCACAACTGCCCACACCAATCCATTTAGGCCGCCTACACGCAGCTCTTTATCAAGTAATGCTTTGCGGTTGGCATTGGTGACTTGTCCGAGCGCCAATCCGCGTACAATAAGTGTTAAGGTCTGTGAGCCTGCAATGCCGCCCATGCTAGCAACTACCGGCATCAACACTGCCAACGCAACCACTTGTTGTAAAGTTGCTTCAAACAAACCAATAAACCATGAAGCAAGAAAGGCGGTGAGTAAGTTAATGCCCAACCAAACCGCGCGGTTCTTTGCGCTTTTGCGCACAGGGGAGAATAAATCTTCTTCTTCATCCATACCTGCGCTCGACATCACTTGGCGCTCGTAATATTCGTTGACCAATTCGCTGGCGATAAACATATCCACACAGCCCAAAAGCTTGTTGTTTTCATCTACTACCGGCAAAGCTGCAAAGCCCGAACGTTGCACTATGCGTGCAGCACTGGTGCAATCATCCTCCGCTCTGAGTATGCCAATTTCATCTTCGCTTAAATCAACCAGTGGTAAATGTTCTGGAGAGCCGAAGACCTTATTAATTTTTACGGCTTCTGAATACTGTCCTGCACGATTGAGCAGAAATATGCAGTCGGTATAGTTCGGCACGTTTCTGCGTATCAAGCGAAGCGCATCTCTGACTTTTGCATTTAGCGGTAAGACTAACAAATCGTGACTCAGCCAATGCCCAATTTGATTATCTGCATACTGACTAGCGTCTTTAAAATATTGCCGCTGTTGCTTGTCCATCGCGGCATAAGCTTTATCTAAAAGTGCAGTTGGTAGCGTATCAGCAAGTTCTAGTAATTGTTCTGCATCAACGTCACTAAATAGCACGTCCCATTCAGCTGGATCGTTCTGTAGGATGAGTGTTTCGCGCGCATCGGCACGCATTTCTACCAATACGTCAAGCTTTTTATGTTTTGGAATGTCACGCCATATCGCTAAACGCTGCTCGAGTGGAATAGACTCTAAAAGCAGTGCGATGTCATCTTCATCTTGGGTGACGATAACGCTGGTGACCGCACCTACGTTTTGTGCATCAGGGGCTGAAACGATTTCTTCAATGAGATCAGGTAATTGTTCAGACATAGACGTTCCTTTTATTACAGATAGGCTAGCACAAATGGATGTTGGGACGAAGGATTCTGATTTGCAGATAATATGCGTATCAGGATAGCGGAAATTAATTGCAAGTCTATGCAAATAATTGTTTATTTTAAGGGAAAACTAACGTAAAAGTCCGCTCAAGATTTTTTTGATGAATATTTGCCCTCTCCTACGCGGACGCTCCAACCCAAATTGGGGTAAATTCGCGTTCGCTTTCGGAGTTTGTTAGGCTGTATTAGACATTTAAAGCATTATTATCACGCATGATGGTTGGACAATAAGGCTTTGTACGTTTGATGAATGCTCCAAAATATTGATCAAACACCGACACCAAAATTTAAGGTTATAATTAATGAAGATCGCGATTCTATCACGAAACAAAAAGCTCTATTCAACTCGCCGCCTTAAGGAGGCTGGAGAAGCCCGAGGCCACGAAGTTGACGTTATTGATACGCTGCATTGCTACATGGATATTACGAGTGCAAATCCAGTTGTGCGCTTCAAGGGTGAGTCCTTGCCCCATTACGATGCAGTTATCCCGCGCATTGGTGCATCGGTTACATTTTATGGCACCGCGGTAGTAAGACAATTTGAGATGACAGGCGCTTTTAGTGTAAATGAATCGGTTGCGATATCGCGTTCGAGAGACAAGCTTCGTTCCTTGCAGTTACTTTCGCGTAAAGGCATTGGTTTACCGCGCACAGGATTTGCACACAGCCCTGATAACATCAAAGACCTAATTAAAAACGTAGGTGGTGCACCTCTTGTTATCAAGCTATTAGAGGGAACGCAAGGAGTGGGCGTTGTGCTAGCGGAGACAAGCAAAGCCGCTGAGAGCGTGATTGAAGCGTTTATGGGTATTAACACTAACATTCTTGTGCAAGAGTTTATCAAAGAAGCTGGCGGGTCAGACATTCGCTGCTTAGTAGTAGGCGGCAAGGTAGTTGCTGCAATGAAACGTCAAGGTCAGGAGGGCGAGTTTCGCTCCAACTTGCATCGTGGCGGCTCTGCTCAAATCACTAAAATTACTGCTGAAGAGCGCGCGACGGCAGTTGCTGCGGCAAAAGCGATGGGGTTGAATGTGTGTGGGGTAGATTTGTTGCGCTCCAACCGCGGACCGGTAGTGATGGAAGTGAACTCATCGCCTGGCTTAGAGGGTATCGAAACTGCAACGGGTAAAGATGTGGCAAGTATGATCTTCCAATTTATTGAAAAAACCACCAAACCGCATAACAATCGCACCAAGGGCAAAGGCTAAAGGGTAAACAGGTGAACAATTTATTACGCATTGGCGATGTAGACATTGTGCCGGGGAGTCGCGTTAAGCTCGATTTGCCTGTGGCTAGTTTGTATACAGACACCGAGGTCTCTATTCCGGTAGAAGTCATACGGGCAAAGAAGCCTGGCCCCACGGTATTTATCAGTGCCGCGATTCACGGTGATGAGCTCAATGGCATCGAAATCATTCGCCGCTTACTTGCGACCAAATCGTTTAAACTATCTAAAGGAACGGTGATCGCGGTGCCCATTGTAAATGTGTATGGCGTACTTAACCAATCGCGCTATATGCCAGACCGCCGAGATTTAAATCGAAGCTTTCCAGGCTCACCAAAAGGCTCTTTGGCAGGCCGTTTAGCGCACTTATTCTTGGACGAGATCGTGAGTAAATGTGATTACGGCATTGATTTACACACCGGTGCTATACATCGCAGTAACTTTCCTCAGATAAGAGCCAATTTACGCGACAGTGAAACACAAGAAATGGCTCGGATTTTCGGTGTGCCCGTGTTACTTAATTCTGAATTGCGCGACGGTTCTCTGCGTGAAGCGGCGTCGGAGTTAGGCGCAAAAGTATTGCTTTATGAAGCAGGCCAAGCTTTGCGTTTTGATGAGCTCTCAATTAGAGCTGGCCTGAAAGGCATTTTGAACGTGCTGGGCCATCTTGGCATGGTTCGTAAACGCCCTTCACGTTCTAAAACAGTTGACCCGTTTATCGCCAATCATTCAAATTGGGTGAGAGCAACCGTAAGCGGATTGGTAACCGACCTTAAGATGCTAGGGGACCATGTTAACAAGGGCGAGGTGATGGCACACATTTGCAGCCCAACAGGCCGCTTTGTTGAAAAACTGATCGCACCTAAATCAGGTGTAATTATCGGCAAGCAAAATATCCCTCTGGTACAAGAAGGGGATGCAATGTATCACGTTGCTAATTTTGAAGAGCCAACGGATGTGCTCGAGCATATTGAGCAGCTACAAGACAATCTCGTACCCAACGACGAAAAGTTTGAGAGTAATCCATAATGGATAAGCGTAATCTAGATTATTTAGAAGATAAGGTTATTGTCGGTGTTGTTGAAAACATTGACTTACCCGCGTTAGGGCTAACGCAAATTACTACCCGAATCGACACCGGCGCGCAAACCTCTGCGCTGCATGTTGACCATATTCATTTTGATAAAAAGTCGAATGTGGTGAGTTTCGAATTTCATCCTGATTTTCACGATATCGACAAGACCATACGTTGCCAGGCAGACGTTCATGCGAGACGGTGGATCAAATCGTCAAATGGTGAGCGTGAACGCCGTTATGTGATTAAGACCAATGCATTGATGACGAGCATTGCTTGGGATATAGAGTTGACCTTAACTGATCGTTCTTCCATGACGCATCTGATGTTACTAGGCAGAGAAGCGTTAGTGGGAATGTGCATGGTTGACCCTAGCGAAGAATATAGAGCGTCAAATCCAACTAAGTGAGGCTTAGATACTCTTAGGCAATTACCACGCGATTTTTGCCAGCACCTTTTGCTTTATACATGGCGGCATCAGCTATCTCAAGGCTTGCTTGTAGCTGGTTTGGCTCCTTGACCATTGATACCCCAAAACTAGCGGTTATCGATACGTCTCCCGCCGTTGTAGCAATGACGCAATTTGATATTTCTTCGCACAAGCGCTTTGCTAACATTGCAGTCTCGTCTTGGCTTGACGATGGCAACAGAATAACAAACTCCTCGCCACCAAAGCGAGCGACCACATCTGAGCTTCTAACGGTTTGTGAGATAATCTTTGCAAACTTTACCAGGGCCTCATCACCCGCTGCATGACCATATTTGTCGTTAATATCCTTAAAGTCATCGATATCGGTTACTATCACGCCGTGTGAATTGTCGGTTTTACGACTAAAGCCTAAAAGTTTGCTCGCTTTGTCGTTAAAGAAGCGCCTGTTATATACGCCCGTTAAGGGGTCTATCACAGAGTTATGGTAGTGCTCTTCGATTAGGTCGGATGTGAGCAACGATAAAAAAGCCCCTAATAAACTGGTTACTGCAATGGCTTGGGTAAACATCAGCGTCGACATGTAAACAAAATAGGATTGATCAAACCAATGAAAGGTTGCGCTTAAAGGCGTAAAAAACACGGTTACATAGATGGCAAACTGAGCAATTTTTTCGCCATCAGACTTATCTTGAGGATTCTTTGGGATTTTGTTTATCGATGAATAAAATACATAGGCTATGTATACGCTAGTGATTGTGGCTCGTATTGCAAAGTTATCAATCCATAAGTAGAAAATACCTGTGTTGACAATGGTTAAGATTGAAATGTTGACCCACACCTCACGGTCTTTTAAAAGCTGGGGCGGTGAATGGCCGGAGCGATAAACGAACCCTCTTTTTGCGCAATATGCCGAAAGTAAGAACAGCCCGTTAGCTAGGGTTAACGAAATCCAAATTGGAATAAGTGCTCTAAGCGCAAATACTGCAAATGCCGCAGCAATTACGGCAAACATGGTCATAAATGAATTAACAGAGGGTGTTAATTCAGCGACGCGTCTTGCTGGAGATACATAAAAATAAGCCACGCCAACTAAGTTCATTATAAAAATAATGAACAAATAATTAATGTTGGCAATCTCTGCTATGCTCACATCTACATCTCAAAACGCCGGATTTTCGCACAAATGCTTAGGTAAAAGCGTAGATTATTTTAACGGCCGTCGCTAGTTTTTGTTTAGAGAGTTGAGCAAAAAATCGCTGGCGAGTTGCGTAAACAAAGATGAATTGATGGTGAGAAAACAAAGAGGGCGGTTAAGCCCTCTTTGGTTTATTAGGCGGTCACTTTTAGTGTTGGTCCAGCGGAAACTAGGCTTGCACCGTGTGCAGTGTCTGTGAACTTCTCAAAGTTATCTACAAACAGCGCAGCAAGGTCTTGAGCTTTGTCATACCAATCGCTAGCGTCTGCATAGGTCCCTCTTGGGTCAAGTACTTTGGTATCCACATCGTGCAGGCTTGATGGTATTTCAAGGTTAAAAATAGGTAGCATAGTACTGGGTGCTGAATCGATGCTACCATCTAAAATTGCGTCGATAATGGCTCTTGTTGCCTTGATCGAAATGCGTTTTCCGGTGCCGTTCCAGCCGGTATTAACTAAGTAAGCTTGAGCATTGCTTGCTTGCATTCGCTTTTCAAGCACATTTGCATACTGCGTAGGGTGAAGGGTAAGGAAAGCCGCGCCAAAACAGCTTGAGAACGTAGGGGTTGGCGCTGTAATACCGCGTTCAGTACCTGCTAATTTAGCCGTGAAGCCAGACAGTAGGTAGTATTGTGCTTGTTCTGGGGTAAGTTTAGATACCGCCGGCAGAACCCCAAATGCGTCTGCAGTTAAAAAGATGACTTTGTTAGCATGCCCAGCCTTCGATATAGGCTTAACGATATTTGTAATATGGTCAAGAGGGTAAGATACTCGGGTGTTTTCAGTAATGGAGTTGTCGTTGTAATCAATCACGCCGTTTTCGTCATGGGTGACGTTTTCAAGTAAGGCGTTACGACGTATGGCTGCATAAATATCGGGTTCGTTTTCTTGGCTTAAGTTGATGGTTTTTGCGTAACAACCGCCTTCTAAGTTAAAAACACCGTTGTCGTCCCAGCCGTGCTCATCATCACCAATAAGCTGTCTTTTTGGATCTGTCGATAGCGTGGTTTTGCCCGTGCCTGATAGGCCAAAGAAAATAGCAACGTCGCCTTTTTCACCTACATTGGCGCTGCAGTGCATTGAAGCAATACCTTGCAGCGGTAGGTAGTAATTCATCATGGCGAACATACCTTTTTTCATTTCCCCGCCGTACCACGTTCCACCGATCAATTGGATACGCTCAGTTAGGTTAAAGGCTACGAAATTTTCTGAATTGAGGCCTTGAGACTGCCAGTCAGGATTGGATGTTTTCGCGCCATTCATTACTACGAAGTCTGGAGAGAAGTCAGCAAGCTCTTCTTTTGTTGGTTTAATGAACATATTTGTCACAAAGTGAGCTTGCCAAGCAACTTCGGTGATGAAGCGAACGCTCATGCGCGTGTCTTTATTGGCCCCGCAAAATGCATCAACCACAAACAAGCGTTTGCCGCTAAGTTGATTGGTCACTAGGGATTTTAAATGATCCCATGTTTCTTTGTTTATAGGTTTGTTGTCATTTTTTCCTTGATCAGACCACCACAGCGTATCTTTCGTCACGCTGTCTTTTACGATGTATTTGTCTTTAGGCGAGCGACCCGTGAATTTACCTGTTTTGACGCAAACAGCACCCGATTCGGTTAGTTCGCCCTTTTCGTATCCGGTCAAACTTGTATCTGTTGTTTCAGAAAATAGGGTGTCGTAGTCGGGATTATGCAGTATTTCTGCGTCTGTCGTGATGTTGTAATCTTTCAATGAATTGATCAGGTTCACTTGAATAGTCTCTTTTTATTCAGCCAATAGAGCGCATAGTTTAAAGTTTTTTGGCCTCACTAACCACTTTTTACGACTAAAAAAGTAAGGTTTTGGGCATTTTTAGCAATATATGCGTTATACACAGTATTTATGGGTATTTTGTGTCTGAAAGTCACAATGACAACTTACATAAAGCAATACCATGCGCTTTTGAAATATATGAGCGAAATAAATAGGCGCATAAAGCGCCTATTTAAAGAAGGGGTAATATGCTTACTTGAGATTATTTAACTTCTTCACCCATCGCTTGTTTGTCTGCATGATAGCTTGAACGCACCATAGGGCCGCAAGCAGCATGGGTAAAGCCAATTTCTTTAGCATAATCACCAAGCGCGTCAAATTCTGCAGGTGGTACGTAGCGTTTTACTGGGTAGTGATGCTTACTAGGCTGTAAGTATTGTCCTAGCGTTAACATGTCGACATTGTGTTCACGCAAATCAGACAATACCACTTGCATTTCATCATTCGTCTCACCCATTCCCATCATAAGCCCAGATTTGGTTGGGATGCTTGGGTGTTGCTCTTTAAACTTACGTAAAAGCTCTAGAGACCATTTGTAGTTTGCACCAGGTCTACATTCTCTGTAAAGGCGCGGGATGGTCTCTAAGTTGTGATTGAATACGTCTGGAGTGGCTTGCTGGAAAATCTCAAGCGCTCGGTCCATACGCCCTCTAAAGTCAGGAACAAGCACCTCAATGGTCGTATTTGGGCTGTGCTCTCTGATTGCCTTAATACAGTCCACAAAATGCTGAGCACCGCCATCGCGAAGGTCGTCTCTATCTACCGAGGTAATAACGACGTAATTCAGCCCCATTTCAGCAATGGTGGTTGCCAATTTTATAGGCTCTTCTGCGCTCGGTGGAAGCGGCTTTCCGTGCGCTACATCGCAAAAAGGACAGCGACGCGTGCATATATCGCCCAGGATCATAAACGTCGCTGTGCCGTGATTGAAGCATTCGGCAAGGTTAGGGCAGCTCGCTTCTTCGCACACTGAATGCAGTTTGTTTTTTCTCAGCGTCTTTTTGATGTGATCAATTCTGTCGGTTGAGCGAGGCAGCTTAATTTTGATCCACTCAGGTTTGCGCAGCATTTGCTCTTTTTCAGTCGGTACAATCGTGATAGGGATATGCTTAACTTTATCCTCATCTCTTAATTTAACGCCTGCTTGTGCACGTGAATTACTCATCAAAACCTTCTTTATTGATTGTGTGTTTAATACCCAATGCTTGACAGAAATGTGCGACAACGTCTCGCTTTGCATCATGCATATTTTTTGGGCCTTCAATGTGTGTGCAATCTATCATTTCCAAGCCCGCATATCCACAAGGATTGATGCCTTGAAAAGGAGATAAATCCATATCTACGTTAAAAGCTAAACCATGAAAAGATGCGCCTTTGCGAATCCGAAGTCCAACGGAACAAATTTTCTTTTCGTCTACATATACGCCGGGGGCATCCTTTTTAGGGTACGCTTTAGTGCCGTACTCGCCTAGCGTGTCAACAATACTTTTTTCTAGCGCAGAAACCAAATCACGCACACCCCATTTAGCACGGCGGATGTCCAATAAGATGTACATCATCAATTGTCCTGGCCCGTGATAGGTCACTTGGCCACCGCGGTCGACCTCTACAATGGGAATATTGCCTGGGTTAAGAATGTGCTCTTGCTTACCTGCTTGACCCTGTGTGAACACGCTGTGATGTTCACATAGCCATATTTCGTCTTGCGTGCTGGCATCTCTAGTATCAGTAAACTGCTGCATCTTTTGCCAAATAGGATAATAGTCTTGCAATCCTAAATCGCGCACCACGGTAACAAGCTTGCTCTGTACTTCTGCGTTCAAGCTATAGCACCACTTTTACGATTTCAATTTTGGCTAGCTCAGTGTAAATCGTTTCCATATGATCTTTACTTTCGACCATTACGCTTACCGACACCGCATGATACGTGCCTTTGCTGCTTGGCTTTACCGAGGGCGAGTAATCGCCTGGTGCGTGCTCTTGCAAACACTCTACAATCTGATCACTGAGGCTATCGTGTGATAGCCCCATAACTTTAAATGTCTGTAAGCAGGGGAACTCTAAGAGTTCATCAAACCTTGTTTCCATTACTTCTCAAGTCCTAACTTTAAACTTGCCCAATCTTTTGCCTTATCAAATAAACCGCCTTCTTGCACTTCTTCTAGTGTGACAAGGGGGTAAGTGGCAATAGTGTCTTCTTCAAGTTTGAGTACTAAAACTCCCACTTCTTGATTTTTTGTGATAGGCGCTTCAAGTTGTTGTGATAATTCAAAATGTGCCGTTAGATTCGACGCCTGTCCACGAGGAATAGTGATAGGGGTATCAACATTGATACCCAGTTCTACGGTGTCTTTATCACCCATGAATATACGATGCGCTACAAAGCTCTGTCCTGCAGTGTAAGGTGTTACCGATTCGAAGAAGCGGAAACCGTAGCGTAATAGCTTTTTGTTCTCCGCCTTTCTAGAACGCTCACTGTCGGTACCCATAACCACTGAGATGAGGCGCATATCATCTTGTGTAGCCGATGTTATTAGGCTGTAACCTGCGTCTGAGGTATGGCCTGTTTTAATGCCATCTACGTTAAGACTCTGGTCCCACAATAAACTGTTACGGTTGAACTGCTTAATACCATTATAGGTGAACTCTTTTTGGCTGTATAAACCATACACTTCAGGCAGTTCGCGAATAAGGGCTGATGATAAAACTGCCATGTCGCGCGGTGAAGTGTAGTGATCAGGGTCGTGAAGTCCGTGGCTGTTAACGAAGTTAGTGGCTGTCATGCCGAGATTTGCGGCGTGGGCATTCATCATGCTAGCAAAGGCCGACTCACTGCCAGCAATATGCTCTGCTATCGCAACGCACGCATCGTTACCCGACTGCACCATAATCCCTTGCATCAGATCATTAACGGTGACTTTCGTGCCTACTTCAATAAACATCTTGGATGAATCCGGAAAGTTTTTGGCCCATGCATTTTCAGAAATAGTGACTTCATCTTCCATGCTAATGTTACCGGCTTTCAATTCTTTTCCGACCACATATACCGTCATAATTTTTGTCAAACTAGCGGGGGCAAGTCGTTGATCTATGTTTTTCTCTGCAATGATATGACCCGTTTGATGGTCCATTAACAAGAAGCCGCCGGCATCTACTTGCGGTGCTGGGGGAATAACAATCGCTGCATTTGCAGCCATAACGCTGCTAAGCGCAGCGATGAATAACAGGGTAATAAAGCGCATGGTGGTTTCGAATACCTTTTTTATATTTCGATTAATAAGTTAAACAGACCCTTTTTATTATTTTTATTGGCCTGACAAGCGCATAATGTTAGCGTATTGCGCCAGCCAGAGATAGCGTTTTAGGGTCTAACGGAAAGAATACGGTGCTACTAACCTAATGTTCATCAATACGTTTGAAAGCATTCAATTAGGTCATTGTGGGCTAAATTCAACCCTAAACGCACTATCAAATCCGATATTCTTTAGATCTTGGATAAGTTTTTCGGCCCTTTGTTCATTTTCTAATGGGCCTAAATGCAAGCGGTAGACATTATTCACCTTTGGTATGCTGTTAGGCACTTGAAGGAGATTGGATAAGCCCGTGGCGAGTTCTTTGGCTTTTTGGGCATCTGAGGTTGCTGCCACTTGTACAAACAATACCGAATCGCTCAACGAGTCAGTCGACGATTGCCCAGACAATTGCTGGCTGACGCGAATATCCGTTGTGCTTGGGCCTTTAGCAGTGTCGCTATCGGCAATACTTGAACTTAACTCGCGTCTGATGGGGGTAGCAGGGTTTAACTCAACACTGTTACGGGCAAGTCGTGTATCGCTTTGCTGCGAGCCAACGGTTACTGCGCCATTTGGTGCAACATGAATGATTTCAATTTTGACTTTGGCAACACCGTTGTTATGAAAGCCTAATTTTTTTGCCGCTGCGTAAGATAGGTCTAAAATTCGGTCGTCATGAAACGGGCCTCTATCGTTTACTCTTACCGTGGTTGTTTTATTATTCTCTAAATTTGTCACCCGTAAAAATGAGGGAAGGGGCAGTGTGCGATGTGCAGCGGTCAATGAAAACATGTCAAAGATTTCACCGTTTGCGGTAGTGTGCCCGTGAAACTTTTGCCCATACCAAGATGAATAGCCAATATCTTCAAAACCTTTCGCATCGAGCATGGGGGTGTAGTAACCACCTAGCACTTCGTAGGGGCGACTTGTCCACACATTGTGAGGAAGATATTCTGGTGTGGGTTCTACGTATTCAATGTCGCCATAGTCAAAATGCGGCGCTGAATCTTGCTTGATTGAGTATCGCCCACCATCTGAAATACTGCACCCCTGCAGCATAGTGATGCCGGCTGCCACTATTACTAAACATCTGCGTATCTTTTTCATGCCTACTAAGCACCCTTTTTATAATATAAACCGCTATGTTATCGAGATAATAATCGTTTTTGCGTGCTAATCGACATTAAAATACCAAAGCCCGCGAGCAGTGTCACCATCGATGTGCCGCCGTAGCTAATTAATGGCAAAGGTACGCCAACAACTGGCAATAACCCCGAAACCATACCCATATTCACAAACACATAAACAAAGAAGGTGAGGGTGATACTGCCGGCTAATAACTTACTAAACGCATCTTGTGCACGGTTGGCAATATACAAGCCTCTTAAGATGATACACAAATACATTACCAATAAGCCAAGTACCCCAATTAAACCAAACTCTTCGCTGTAGACCGCAAAAATAAAATCGGTGTGTCGCTCTGGTAAAAATTCTAGTTGAGATTGCGTGCCTTGCAACCACCCTTTGCCTTCCACGCCGCCTGAGCCTATCGCTATTTTTGATTGAATAATATGATAACCAGCGCCCAAGGGATCTGTCTCTGGGTTTAAAAAAGTGGTGACACGCCGCTTTTGATACTCTTCCATCAGAAAAAACCACATGATGGGGGCAAAGCAACCAGCGAGCATGGCAATAAACCCGATAAGCTTCCAGGCCATCCCTGCAAGAAATAATACGAATATACCTGAACTTGCGATGAGCAAAGATGTGCCTAAATCGGGCTGTTTAGCGATTAAAATGGTGGGCACAAATACTAGAACAAAACCCACGATGATATCGCCATTTTTGGGCGGTAAGCTGGCTCTACTAATATACCAAGCCACCATTAGCGGTACGGCCAATTTCATAATTTCAGAAGGCTGAAAACGAATAAAACCAAAATCCAACCAGCGTTGAGCGCCTTTACCGACATCCCCAAATAGCAATACGCCAATCAACATCAGTATGCCCAAAGCATAAAAATAAATAGCAAAGCGTTGATATAAAAGCACCGGTATTTGCGCAAAAAACACCATTACCGTAATTGCTAGACCAAGCCTGACCAACTGACGATTCACTAAGTCCCAATCTTGGCCGCCAGAAGAAAAGATAGTTAGCAAACCAATTAGCATCAGTGACAGCAAGGAAAACAACAAAAAGCCGTCGATATGGACTTTTTCCAAGAGGCTACTTTTTGCTGGGGTGAATGCTTTATTCATTGGCGTTCACTGGCTCATGTGCCGCTGCGGTGATTGTCGCAATTTCGTTGTAACCGCTTCGTTCAAAATAAAAATCCATCACATTGCGTGCTAATGGTGCGGCGTTTGAGCCACCGCCACCTGCATTTTCGATAGTGACCGCTATGCTGATTTCTGGGTTTACATAGGGCGCGTAGCCCACATACATCGCGTTATCTCGTAGATATTCTGAAATCGCATCTTCATCGTACTCTGCATCTTGAGCAACTGTGAACAGTTGTGCCGTGCCGGTCTTACCAGCCGAGGTATAATTTGTATTCTCAAACGCAGTGCGAGCAGTGCCGTGTTCACGATTCACTGTTCCGTATAAAGAATCTAATATCAAATCCCAATTTTCTTCATTCTTAACGACCATGGGGGACTTCATTTCGATCGGCAGGTCTTGAACCTCACCCTCTACCATATAGCCTTTAATCAGGCGTGGAACGTGTCTTTGCCCTTTGTTGATCAAGAAATTGAGCGATTGAGCCAATTGCAACGGCGTCGCGTTCCAGTAGCCTTGACCTATGCCCACAGATATTGTGTCACCAATGTACCAAGGCTCATTAAATCGTGCTCGCTTCCATCCACGAGAGGGTAAGATGGCTCGTGATTCTTCATGCAAATCGATACCGGTGAATTCACCAAAGCCAAATTCTGTCATCGATTCGTGAATCCGATCGATGCCGAGTTTAAACGCTAAGTCGTAATAAAAAACGTCACAAGATACCTCTACCGATTTCACTACGTCAACCTCGCCATGTCCCCAGCGTTTCCAGTCTCGCCAAACGTGTGAAACATTTTTTAATTGATACGTGCCGGTGTCTTTGATGACCGTTTCAGGCGTAATAATTTCATCTTCAAGGCCTACTAAGGCAAGATGTGGCTTAATGGTGGAGGCAGGCGGATAACGGCCTTGTGTTGCCCGGTTAAGCAGCGGACTATAGGGTGAGTTGAGTAGTTCTGAATAGTCTTTTTGTGAGATGCCGTGCACAAATAAATTAGGGTCGTAGCTTGGGCTACTATACAGCGCTAACACGCCACCCGTTCGCGTATCGGTAATGACTACTGAGCCGCGTCTTCCTGCGAGTTCTTGTTTCGCACGTTGCTGCAGTTCAATATCGATGTTTAATACAATGTCGCTTCCCGGAACAGGCGGTTGGACGTCAAGCACACGAATAATTCTGCCTTGGTTGTTGACCTCAACTTGTTGATATCCTACTTGGCCATGCAAGGTGGTCTCATGGTACTTTTCGACCCCTTGCTTACCAATGTCGTGGGTTGCTGCGTAGTTTGCTTCTTGCTCGGTTTCACGCAATCGCTCTAAGTCTCGTCTGTTAATACGCGCTACATAGCCGAGCATGTGCGTTAAAGTATCTTTGAAGGGGTAGTAGCGTGACAGGCGCGCTTCAATGTGCACACCAGTAAATTTATGTTGATTAGCAGAGAACAATGCGACATCGCTTTCGCTCAATTGATTACGAATAGAGAGGGGTTTAAAGCGGCGCTGACGTTTGCGAGACTGATTGAAATCATAAATCTCATCTTCAGTTAACGACATTAGGGTTGCTAATTGTTCGAGCGTTGCTTCGAGGTCTTCCACTTCCTCTGGAATAATTTCTAAACTAAATACAGGACGGTTTTCGGCTAATATCACACCGTTTCGATCGAAAATAAGACCGCGGTTGGGCGCAATAGGTAATACCTTTATACGATTTCCGTTAGAGCGGGTTTGATAGTCTTCAAACTGGGTCACTTGCAAATGATAAAGATTGACTAGAATAAGACTTAAGAAGCCAACGACAAAAAACATCGAGAAAAATGCGCGGCGGGCGAATAAATTAGCCTCTGCGCTATGGTCTCGTATGGTCTGTCGCTTTCTTGCCATAATGTTGCTAGCTTACTCTCTATGATATGGATGGTTTTGTGTGACCGACCAAGCGCGATATAGTGCTTCTGCGACTATGACGCGCACCATCGGATGCGGTAATGTTAGCGGCGATAAAGACCATTGCTGATGCGCCGCAGCCTTGCATTCTGGAGACAAACCTTCAGGGCCGCCGATTAATAAACTTACATCACGGCCATCCATTTTCCATTGTTCTAACTGTGTCGCTAAATTTGCTGTCGTCCACTGCTTACCTAATACTTCCAGTGCAACAATGCGATTGCCTCTAGGAATAGCTTGCAGGCACTTTTGCCCTTCTTCGAAGGTTACTTTTTCAATATTGCCGGTCTTTGCGCGTTTTCCTGGCGTTATTTCAGTGAAGCTCAGTTTGCAATCCGCTGGAAAACGTTTGGTATATTCTCTGACCCCTTCGACCACCCATTGAGGCATTTTGTTCCCAACAGCAACGACTTGAATTTGCATGGCGTTTTAGATTACTGCCAGAGTTTTTCAAGCTGATAGAAGTCGCGGGTTTCATCTTGCATAACATGCGCAACAACACTGCCTAAATCTACTAACACCCATTCGCCCGCGTCTTTACCTTCAACACTCAATGGAGGATGTCCGGCTTGCTTGGTTTCAACAATTAAATTATTGGCGATAGATGATACGTGTCGTTTAGAATTGCCTGAGCAAATCACTAAGGTATCTGTGACACTGCTTTTATCGGAGACGTCTATCACAATGATGTCTCTGGCTTTCATATCTTCGAATTTTTCAACTACAAAATCGGTAAATGTACTTTCTTTCAATCGACTGCCTTTCTTTGATGGTAGTAAAAGAGATTGCGTTTATACGGTTAGTATAGCGCTTAAATAGGTTTTATGGGTAGTGCCTCTTTGCGATAGTGCCTAACTCGCCAGGCTCAATTAAGTCGTTAAGCTAAATTGTTCAATGGGCGCAGGTAAAAACAACAGCGCAAGGTGACTCAACATAACAAAGGGTTTGTGCACTGTTTGTGATTTAAAGAGATGATCAGCATCTTGTAGTGCGTTAATGAGAACACCTAATTGCCGTTCGTCTAAACGCATGAGAGCCGCATTGTACAAGGCCTGTTTATTTTGCCATATCCGTAACTTAGTAAACGGAATTTGCTCCGAGCGTTGACGAAATGCTTGGCACTGCGCTAACAATTGCGCCTCTTTCACTAATGACCAAACAACGATATTTGGCTCAACGCCTTCGCTTTCCAAGCGATATAAAATTTTCGTTGCCTTTGCCATGTTGCCTGCAAGTACCTCGTCGGTAAATTGGAACACGGTGTAACGAGATTGGTCAATAACGGCTGATGAGACCATGTCGTGGTCAAGCACATTTGCACTGGGATATAATAAGCCGAGCTTTTGTAACTCTTGGTTAGCAGCGAGTAGATTACCCTCACTCAAGTCGGCGATCAGGGCGCATGCATCAGCATTAAGTGGCAGATTCAGACGTTGCGCGCGCTGTTTAATCCACTGGTTTAATTGATTACCTTGCAGGTCATAACAATGACAAAACCACGCATGCTGCAAAACCTGCTTGAACCACTTTGTGTTTTGCACATCCTTGCCAATCTTGGGGCCATCAATCAACAGTAAAACATCTTCATTAGGTTGCTGTGCAATCTCTGTTAATACCGCTGCGCCTTGCGCACCAGGCTTGCCGGTAGGTAAGGTCAGCTCAATGTACTGTTTATCTGAAAATAACGACATGGTTTGCGTTGCATCAACAAGCTGTTGCCAACTGAAATCAGCATCAGCGGTGAGGCTTTGGCGCTCCTCAAAGCCACTTGCTTTAGCTTTTTCTCGAATGGCATCAATGATGTCTAGTTTTTGCTGCGGTTCATCGCCAAACAGCAAAATAATAGGGGGGAGTGCGTTGCTTGCGAGCTGAGAAGTAAACTGATTAGCACGAAGTTGCATCTAGTTTGACTCAGTAGCAGTCACGCTAAGGGTGTATTGACTCGATAGCAAACGGATAATCCTGTCGGCGGTTTCTAGACGCATTTCATCCATAACAAGTTCCAACTCACGCGATTTTGCAAGGATTTGTTGCGGGTCATCTTGATATTCTCTAGACACTGACATCACATTAGAAATCGCCTCGGCACCCGGAAAGATGACTTCATAATTGACCGAATAGATTAACTCATATTCTGCCACCTGACCGCTAGAAAATACCGATAATAATCGACGCTCCAGATTCTCTGGCGACAAGTTAATTAACACAACGGAGTCGGCATCAAGGTTTTTAGCTTGCTCACTGCGTGCAGCAATACCGTTTAGTTGATAAACCGAAAGCCGGTTATCCAGTGCTCTAGACATAGGAGAAAACTGTAACGATGAATTTATCACCACCGTATCAAGTGATTCAGGTAAAGCTTGAGAGCCACGTAACTTAAATCCGCAGCCAGCGAGGCTCATACATAACGTGATAAAAACAATACCTGTGAATAGTTTCATGATTAATTGGCCACTATGTTGACTAACTTACCAGGGATAACTATCACTTTGCGAATCGTTTTATCTTGCGTGAAGGCTTGCACGTTGTCTGCATCTAACGCTAGTTTTTCTAAACTATCTTTGTCGATATCTGCAGGCACGGTGAGTTTAGCTCTTACTTTTCCGTTTACTTGCACAATAATAAGTTTTTCATCTTCCACTAAGGCGCTTTTGTCTACCGCGGGCCAATGGGCACACTGCAATGGGTCTTGTTGTTTTAACGCCGACCAAAGTGCCTCGCAAATATGCGGAGTGAATGGGTTAAGCATTTTCACTAATGCGATTAAACCTTCATGAAATACCGCAACATCATTGGTATCGTTAATCTGATACTTCTGAAGTGCGTTTAATAACTCCATCATCTTCGCGACGGCCGTATTGAAAGTTTGACGGCGCGCTACGTCATCAGTTATCGAGTCAATTTTGCTATGGATTTCTTTGCGAAGGTTTTTTTGTTCTTTTGACAAACTTCCGCTTACCGCAATCTCGCCATCAGCTGCATCGCTCAAATGCGTGTCAATAAATTCACCTGCAAGGCGCCATAATCTGCGCAAGAAACGATTTGCACCTTCCACGCCAGATTCTATCCACTCTAAATCTTGCTCAGGTGGCGCAGCAAACATGGTATATAAGCGGATGGTGTCAGCGCCGTAGACATCAATGACTTTTTGCGGGTCGATGCCGTTGTTTTTCGACTTAGACATCTTGATCATGCCCGCATATTCAAGCGCTTCGCCGGTTTTCGTATTGTATGCGCCTGTAATGCGGCCTTTGTCATCGCGCTCGATAGTCACATCATCAAGTGCATGCCAAATTTCTTTGCCGTTTTCGGCTTTTGAATAAAATGCATTCGATAGCACCATGCCTTGGCACAACAAGCGTTTAAAGGGCTCATCGGAATCCACTAAGCCTTCATCTCTTAATAATTTATGGAAAAAGCGAGCATACAGTAGATGCAATATTGCGTGCTCAATACCGCCAATATATTGATCCACAGGCAACCAGTAATTTGCTTCTTTGGGCTCGAGCATCGCATCTTGTGGTGCTGACGCATATCTTGCGTAATACCAAGATGACTCCATGAAAGTATCAAAAGTATCCGTCTCACGCAGCATTGCTTGGCCGTTATGCACGGTTTTTGCCCACTCAGGGTCGGCTTTAATGGGAGAGATAACCCCGTCCATCACAACATCGGTTGGCAGTTCAACGGGTAAGTCTTGCTCAGCCACAGCATATGATTTACCTGCGTCATCGTTAACAATCGGGATAGGCGCTCCCCAATAACGTTGACGTGATACACCCCAATCACGAAGACGGTAGTTGGTCGTCTTCTTACCTTTATTCATAGCTTCAAGACGCTCTGCAATCCCATTAAAGGCATCCTCAAAGGAGAGGTTAGAAAACTCTGCAGAATTTATGATGGTGTTTTTTTCTACATACGCGCCTTTGCTAATATCAGCATCGCCATGCTCTTGTGCAATGTCTACCACTTGCACAATCGGTAGCTTATATTTGGTGGCAAACTCCCAGTCGCGCTGGTCGTGAGCAGGCACCGACATGACGGCGCCTGAGCCATATCCCATTAATACAAAGTTAGCAATCCATACTTCTAAACGCTCATTGGTGAGTGGATGGATAGCATAAATACCGGTGGGCATACCTAGCTTTTCCATGGTCGCCATATCAGCTTCAGCGGTTTTCACATTTTTACATTGTTCGATAAATGCCGCGATATCGGCATTGTTTTCGCCAATAGATAAGGCAATCGGGTGCTGCGCTGCAATGGCTAAGTAGGTTGCGCCGTATAGTGTATCAGGTCGAGTGGTGTAGACTTCGATATCTTGGTAACCGGCGGTTTCAGTTTCTAAATCGAAGCTGATTTCTACCCCTTCAGAACGGCCAATCCAGTTTCTTTGTGCGGTTTTAACTTGGCTAGGCCAGTCGGGTAACTTGTCTAAATCTGCAAGTAACTGGTCGGCATAATCGGTGATTTTAATAAACCACTGAGGGATCTCTTTTTGCTCTACTAAAGCGCCAGAGCGCCAACCCCTGCCATCTATTACTTGTTCATTGGCAAGCACGGTTTGATCAATCGGATCCCAATTGACCGTCGCATTCTTTTTATAGACCAAGCCCTTATCGAACAGACGTGTGAAGAACCATTGCTCCCAACGATAATAGTCGCTTTTGCAGGTTGTCACTTCGCGGCGCCAGTCATAACCAAAGCCCAAGGCATTAAGTTGCGACTTCATGTAGTCGATGTTTTGCAAGGTCCAGTTAGAAGGGGCGGTATTATTTGCAAGCGCTGCGTTTTCAGCGGGCAATCCAAAAGCATCCCAACCCATTGGCTGTAGTACGTTTTTGCCCTGCATGCGATGAAAACGACTGACCACATCGCCAATCGTATAATTACGCACGTGCCCCATGTGTAGGCGGCCGCTGGGGTAAGGGAACATCGACATACAATAAAATTTTTCTTTATTCTCATCGACATTCGCATCAAACACCTTGGTATCTAGCCAATGCTGTTGGGCTCGTGATTCAATGGATTTAGGGTCGTATTGGTATGTATTCGCCGTGTTTTCTTCAGAACTGGACATCTATTGTGCAATGCTCATTATTAGTATGTATTTATGCCGTATAGAATACCTTGCCCTTGCCGCTCATCACAAGCCTTTCTTTACATAAAGCGCTTTGGAATGGCGCTGCTCAATCTTCACGAATGTGCGTGCAATGCTGTATAGAAAGTCGTTCTAGTTATCTGACCTGCTCTGCCTTGACCCAAGGGGATATTAAACAACCATAATTCTCACAAATTAATGCGGTCTGCAAAGCCATTATGGGGTAGACTTTGCGCATGTCATCATTACAACAATAAACAAGCAGGTTTATGACAGAAAACGCCGTCGCCAAGCAAACGCGCTTATCAAGCCAAGAATTAGCTGCAAATATCACCTTACCCAAGCTCTGTGATACGACACCTTTAGATACGCCGCAAATACATGAGTTGATAGGTCAGGAGCGCGCTAAGCGCGCCGTTGAATTTGGCCTAGGGATTGCTTCCCCAGGATACAATATGTATGTGATGGGCGAGCAGGCAACCGGTCGCTTTACTTTGATTCGTGACTACATTGCGCTCAACACGCAGCGCAAAACGCAATTGTACGACTATCTATATTTAAATAATTTAGACAACGAGCGAGAGCCGCGAGTGCTCATGCTGCCAGCTGGCGAGAGCAAAGCCTTTGTTGCCGATATGGAAACTTTGATTGATGAGGTGCTGGCAACCTTTCCAGCGTCTTATGAAAACCCAGGTTATCAAAGGCGTAAAGCCGCCATTACCCGCCATTTTGAACAAAAATATGACAA
Source organism: Glaciecola sp. XM2 (assembly GCF_018595715.1). Taxonomy (GTDB): domain Bacteria; phylum Pseudomonadota; class Gammaproteobacteria; order Enterobacterales; family Alteromonadaceae; genus Glaciecola. The sequence continues at coordinate 126,505 of NZ_JAHEOJ010000026.1, read as the reverse complement.
AGCTATCGATGAGGTAGAAAAACTCGCCTTTGAAAAAGGCGTTGCGCTGGTGGAAGAGGGCAATAGCGTGAGTTTTGCGCCAATAGTAGAAGGCCAGCCTGTAAGTGACGCAGATTTTTCGAGCCAACCAGACCAAATGCGTAAGCATTATTACGATATTATCGATGAGCTTGAACTCACCCTTACCGAGGCGCTGCTTGAACTGCCAAGTTGGCAACGCGAAGCGGCCGAGCAGCAAAAACAGCTAAAGCAGCAGCTCGCTGAGCAAGGCGTACGCCCCTTAATTAAAGAGCTAGAACAAAAGTATTCCAGTAACATTCACATTTTGAAGTATCTCAAGCAGCTAAAGACTAATATGGTCGACGTGATTGTTGAGACCTTGTCGCAAGAGCATAAAGAAGACAAGCAAGATGAGTTTGATAAGCGTGGCATGCTGATAGAAATGTACTTGCCTAATACTATGGTGAGTAATAAGCAAGGGGCAGCGGCTCCTCTGATATACGAGGCTAACCCTAGCTATCAAAACTTATTTGGTAAGATTGAATATACTAGCGTACAGGGCTCCGTTTACACCAACTACCGAATGATTACGGCAGGTGCGCTGCACCGTGCTAACGGTGGTTATTTAGTGTTAGATGCCGACAAGTTGTTGTCACAAGCGCATGTCTGGGAGGCGCTGAAGTTAGCCCTTAAATTTGAACGTATCAAGCTTGAGCTGCCGCAACAAGAAGTTGGTATGGTTAACTCCATTACGCAAAACCCTGAGCCTATTGGACTTGACGTTAAAGTTATCCTTCTAGGCTCCAGAGACTTGTATTACACCTTGCAAGATTATGATCCTGAATTCCCTGAGTTATTTCGGGTACTGGTAGATTTTGAAAGTGATATAGAGTTAAACGAACCCAACCTGACGCATTTTGTTAAGCGATTAGAAAAGGAAGTGGAAAAACTCGGTTTACAAAGTATTGATCGGGTGGCCATAGAGAAGCTTGTAGCCCATAGCCTGCGTATCGCCGAACATCAAAGTAAGCTAAGTGCGCGCTTTGCAGATATTTTAGAGTTAATCCACGAAGCGAAATATTTCTGCGAAAAGTCACAACGTCAAAACCTGCTAGTTGAAGATGTAGTCGCCGCGCTTGGTGCAAAAAAAATGCGCACCGGCAGAGTGTCAGATAATTTCCTACAAGATATTCAGGAGGGCCATGTACTCATTAGCACAGAAGGCTTAGCGGTTGGTACACTAAATGGGTTAACTGTACTGGAAATTGGTGATACGGCGTTTGGCACGCCAGCGCGAGTGACGGCTACCGTGTATGCAGGCAGCAGTGGCGTCGTAGATATTGAGCGCGAAGTGGAGCTAGGACAGTCAATCCACTCTAAAGGGGTGCTCTTGCTGACAGGCTACTTGGGCAACAAGTATGCCCAAGAGTTTTCACTTACCTTATCAGCGAATATTGCATTAGAACAATCCTATGGCTACATCGATGGTGACAGCGCTTCGCTCGGAGAGTTACTCGCACTTATCTCAGCATTGACTGATATTCCGCTGAAGCAAAGCATAGCGGTCACCGGTTCAATCAATCAGCTAGGGGAAGTGCAGGCGGTCGGCGGCATTAACGAAAAAATTGAAGGCTACTTTGAATTGTGCAGTCACCGAGGGTTAAACGGTGAGCAAGGGGTAATTATACCGCGCTCAAATCGCGTAAATCTCATGTTAAACGAAGATGTACGAAATGCCGTTGAAGCGGGTAGCTTTCATGTGTATGCGGTAGATAATGTTGACCAAGCCATCAGTATTATGACCGGAAAAGATGCTGGGGTGCTAAATACTCGAGGGCGTTTTCCAAAGCACTCTGTCCACGAGCGCGCCGTTAATCGATTGTATGCAATATCTGTTACCGTTAACGGCGGCCACGACGAATAGATGTCGGTTTACTTAGGCGGCATCCTTAAAGCGCCGTCTAAGCGAACGGTTTCGCCATTTAGGTACTTGTTGTCGTACATGTGCAATACCAGCTTTGCGAATTCTTCTGGTAAGCCTAAGCGTTTTGGAAATTGCACATTGGCCGTTAACGCATGTTGGACATTTTCAGGCATGGCTAAAAGCATAGGGGTGCCCATCACGCCTGGTGCAATAGTATTTACCCGAATACCCAATGGCGCTAAATCGCGCGCCATGGGCAGACAAAGACCGATGATCCCGCCTTTACTCGCCGCATATGCAGTTTGTCCAATTTGTCCTTCATAACCGGCAACTGATGCGGTATTTATAATAAGCCCGCGCTCCGCTGCTTCACCAAGGGCTTCGTTTTTCGCAAAGTAACTTGCCGCCACTCGTGACACGTTGAATGTGCCAATAAGATTAATATTAATCGTTTTTGCAAAATCGCCTAAAGGCATCGCATCGCCGTCTCTGTTGAGTATGCGTTTGGCGGGTGCGACGCCAGCGCAATTGACACATAGGCGAATGTTGGAATGCTCTGCAAATGCAGTGCTCAGAGCCTCTTCTACCGCTGCATCGCTAGTCACATCGACCTGCAAAAAAGAGCAGCTATCAGCGCCATGTTCAGCGATTCGCTCTTGCGCTGCCTCAGCGTTCATATCTAACATAATGACGTGCCAATTCGCTGCAATAAGTGCTTTAGTGGTGGCATGGCCAAGGCCAGAGCACCCGCCGGTTACGATGGCAGTGTTTTGAGTATTATTCATTACGACTCCTAATTACGGATAAAAAACAATGTGGCGCTAGATGCCAGTGCGTTTGATGAGCAGTGCATACGTATTAAATGCCATATGAGATTCTTGCGTACAAAAAAGCATCGAAAAGCCTAGCTCGCTTGTGGCGAGAGTGCAGGCTTATTTGCGCGGAAGCGTGATTTTTTGCTCTTCGCTTGGTTTATATAACACCAAGACATGTCCGATGGTTTGTACTTTATGGGCAGAAGTTTCACCAACAATGGCATCCATGATCAGCGTTTTTTCTTGGCGATCATCAGAAGGTACCTTCACCTTGATAAGTTCATGATGTGCAAGCGCGTTTTCGATTTCTGCGACGACGCCCTCAGTGAGGCCATTTTGACCCAGTTGCACAACAGGCTTAAGTGGGTGTGCGAGGCCTTTGAGATATTGATTTTGTTTCGTTGTTAAATGCATTTACCAAACTAATATGTAAAAAGTTATTTGTCGCTTTCACAGAAAGCGACCTTGAATTTCTGCATTCTACCTCTACTTAGTAACTATTGCGACATTTGCACACCATAAATCGTCAACAATGTAGCGGGTGTGTAAAAAAGCGTTAAATATGCACAACTTAATGGGTGGACGGTTTTTTTTACACGGTAATAAATAAAACCCAATAAGCAACAAAATTGAATGACCATTATTTGAATCACGCGCGTAAGCAATTATGAAAAGTAAATAAGGCCTGAAAAATAATGGTGGTGGATGGAAACTAAATCGCCGCATAACACGTCCTAAGTGGCGAAACCGAATAAAGTATAGTAGTCTTACTTGCAGGCCCTAATAGGATTATCGCCTGCATCCAAATTTTTAAATTGAGCTTATTGATTAGAGGTAAGTAGCGTTGAGCGACATGGCAAAAAATCTCATCCTGTGGTTATTCATCGCAGTTGTGTTAATGATGGTGTTCAAGAATTTTTCTGGACAAGAAACGGTTCGTGCACAGACTGATTACACCACATTCGTTAAAGAAGTAGAGCGCGGCGATATTCGCGAAGTCACTGTCAATGGCAGTGAAATTAAGGGTGTCAGACGTAATGGTGAACCTTTCGTAACATACATGCCGGCCCCAGACCCTCAGCTTATGTCAGATTTGATTAAGCAAGACGTGAGAGCATTTGGTCAGCCACCAGAGCAAACTAACTGGTTAGCGCAAATATTCATTTCTTGGTTCCCTATGTTGCTTCTGATTGGTGTATGGATATTCTTCATGCGTCAAATGCAAGGTGGTGGTGGCCGCGGTGCGATGTCATTCGGCAAGAGCAAAGCGCGCCTGTTAGGTGAAGACCAAATAAAAACAACATTCGCAGACGTTGCCGGCTGTGATGAAGCGAAAGAAGACGTTACTGAATTAGTGGACTTCTTACGCGACCCAACGAAGTTCCAAAAGCTTGGCGGTAAAATCCCGAAAGGCGTATTAATGGTAGGGCCTCCAGGGACCGGTAAGACCTTACTTGCAAAAGCGATTGCGGGTGAAGCAAAAGTACCTTTCTTTACTATTTCTGGCTCAGACTTTGTCGAAATGTTTGTTGGTGTAGGTGCATCGCGCGTTCGTGACATGTTTGAGCAAGCCAAGAAATCTTCTCCTTGTATCATCTTTATTGATGAAATTGACGCCGTTGGCCGTCAGCGCGGCGCCGGTCTAGGCGGTGGTCATGATGAGCGAGAGCAAACGCTTAACCAAATGTTAGTAGAAATGGACGGGTTTGAAGGTCACGAAGGAATTATTGTTATTGCGGCAACTAACCGTCCCGACGTACTTGACCCTGCCTTACTTCGTCCTGGTCGTTTTGACCGTCAGGTAGTCGTAGGTCTTCCAGATATCCGTGGTCGTGAACAAATTCTTAAAGTGCACATGCGTAAAGTGCCTTTAGGTGATGACGTAGACGCTGCTGTAATCGCTCGCGGTACGCCAGGATTTTCTGGTGCAGATTTGGCTAACCTTGTTAACGAAGCTGCTTTGTTTGCGGCACGTTCAAATCGTCGCGTAGTGTCAATGGAAGAGTTTGATTCTGCAAAAGACAAAATCATGATGGGCGCAGAGCGCAAATCTATGGTCATGAGTGAGAAAGAGAAAACCATGACGGCGTATCACGAAGCAGGACATGCTATTGTTGGTCGTCTTGTGCCTGAGCATGACCCGGTTTACAAGGTCTCTATCATTCCGCGCGGCAGAGCATTAGGTGTGACCATGTACCTGCCTGAACAAGATCGTGTTAGCTACACCAAACAACATCTCGAAAGTATGATTTCAAGCCTTTACGGCGGTCGATTAGCCGAAGAGATAATCTACGGTGAAGATATGGTCACAACTGGCGCGTCAAATGATATTGAGCGTGCCACTGATATAGCGAAGAAAATGGTAACCCAATGGGGCCTTTCAACTAAGTTGGGCGCTCAGCTTTATGCTGAAGAAGAGGGCGAAGTGTTCCTAGGGCGCTCTGTAAGCAAGTCTGCAAGTGTGTCAGATGAAACAGCTCGTGCTATTGACCAAGAAATCAAAGCTTTGATTGACCGCAACTATCAACGTGCTGAAAAGATATTGCGTGACAACATCGACATTCTGCATTCAATGAAAGATTGTTTGATGAAGTACGAAACTATCGATGCTCGCCAAATTGATGATTTGATGGCGCGTAGAGAAGTTCGTCAGCCAGCGGATTGGGATAAGCATGACAAGTCGGATTCTGACACGCCAACGGGCGGGGCCAAGCTTGATGTAGGTCGCCAAGACGAGCCTAAAGACGACGGTGCAGGGGAAACTAATCCTTCATCGTAAGCAAATACGTACGAAAAAACACCGGCTTATGCCGGTGTTTTTGTTTATGCTCAAGTGCACAAATTTTGGGCGCTAATACCTGAACATTTCTTTTAAATTGCGTTATTATGCGTGGTCCTGTGCGGGTAAAAGGCATGAATTATTATGATGACGTTTAGAAATAAAAAAGTCGTGTTCGACGCGCCAAAAGTGATGGGCATTTTAAATGTCACCCCCGACTCATTTTCAGATGGCGGTAAATTTGACAATATAGACTCTGCAATCAGTCAATGTGCATTTATGTGCGAGCAAGGCGCGACCTTCATCGATGTAGGCGGCGAATCTACGCGTCCTGGTGCGACACCGGTGGGTGAGGACGAAGAGTTATCTCGCGTCATTCCGGTAATTGACGCAATTTCAAAACGTTTCGATGTCATCATTTCAGTCGATACTAGCAAAGCAACCGTCATGTCAGAAGCTGCTGCCCATGGCGCAGGATTGATTAACGATGTTCGCGCGCTATCGCAGCCAGGTGCACTAGAAACTGCGGCAGAATTGGCGGCTAAGCACAATATTCCAAGCTGCATTATGCATATGCAAGGCACACCTTTGACCATGCAAAATGGACCTCAGTATGATTCGGTTGTCGATGAGGTAGTGGAGTTCTTTCGCCAGCAGTTAGAGCGTTTAACGCATGCTGGTTTTCACTATAAGCAAATCATGCTGGATCCGGGTTTTGGTTTTGGTAAGACCCTCGATCATAATTATCAAATGCTCAAACACTTTATTCGGTTTACCGAGTTTGACTTACCCGTCATGGCAGGCATGTCACGAAAGTCGATGATAGGTGACTTACTAAATAAAAAAGTAGATGATAGGATCGCAGGCGACGTTTGCGTTAATACCCTTGCGTCTATGTCAGGTGCGAGTGTGCTTAGAGTACATGATGTAAAAGAGGCCATGGATGTGGTCAAAATTATCGAAAAAATTAATCAAGTAGCATAAAAGGAACATCAATGTCAGCAAGACAATATTTTGGTACAGATGGAATTCGTGGCAAGGTTGGCGAAAGTGTTATCAACCCTGAGTTTGTCACAAAATTAGGTTGGGCAGCAGGGAAAGTCTTAGCAGGGAGCGGCACCAACAAAGTATTGATTGGCAAAGACACGCGTATCAGTGGTTATATGCTTGAATCTTCTCTAGAGGCCGGTCTGTCTGCAGCGGGCATTAATATTGGTCTACTCGGCCCCATGCCAACGCCTGCGATTGCCTATCTTACCAAAACCTTTCGTTCTGAAGCGGGCATTGTGATCAGTGCCTCACATAATCCCTATTATGATAACGGCATTAAGTTTTTCTCTGCCCAAGGGCAAAAGCTCGATGACGATATCGAGCTGGCGATTGAGCAGCAAATGCAGCAGCCAATGACCTGTGTGCAGAGCGATAAGTTAGGAAAAGCAAGCCGAGTAAGTGATGCTGCAGGTCGTTACATTGAGTATTGCAAGGGCACCTTTCCTACAGATCTTTCTCTTAAAGGGCTAAAAATTGTCGTTGATTGTGCACATGGCGCCACTTATCACATTGCGCCGAGTGTGCTAAGCGAGCTAGGTGCAAATGTAATTGAAATTGGCACTTCGCCAGATGGCATCAACATTAATCATCAAGTGGGTGCAACCTCTCTTCGTAACTGTATTGAGGCAGTAAAAGAGCACTCAGCCGATTTTGGTTTTGCGCTAGATGGCGATGGCGACCGGATTATGATGGTTGACGAGCACGGACAGGTGATTGATGGTGACCAAATCATCTTCATTATTGCGCGCGACGCACTCAAGTCAGGTATTTTAAAAGGCGGCGTTGTAGGCACCAAAATGTCGAACTTGGGTATGGAGCTTGGTTTAGAACAATTAGGCATTCCGTTCGCCCGCGCGAACGTGGGTGACCGCTATGTATTTGAGCTACTCAGTAGAAACGGCTGGTCAATAGGCGGTGAAAGCTCGGGCCACGTGTTGAATTTAAACTATGCGTCTACCGGTGATGGCATTGTTGCCGGTTTGCAAGTTGTTGCGGCGATGCTCAGAGCACAAATGACATTGAGCGAGTTAGCGTCTGGCTTTATTAAATTCCCACAGCGTTTGATTAACGTGAAGTATCAGGCGGGGGCATCAGATCCATTGCAGGCTCAGTCAGTTATAAATGCGGTAAAGACCGCAGAAAACGCAATGGGCAATACCGGAAGAGTGCTGCTTAGAAAAAGTGGTACAGAGCCATTGATCCGCGTTATGGTCGAAGCACAAGAAAGAGAAATATCTGATCAATGGGCAAACGCTATCGCTGATGAAGTGAAAGCACTAGACATTTAGCATAAAATATTCGTCAACTTGCTTGTATAATTTGCTGTGGTTGGTTAATATCAGCGCCGCTTTTGAGCAAGGGGCACGCAAGGAGTTCAAGGTATGAGTGAAGTGCGCAGAAAGTTGGTTGCAGGTAATTGGAAAATGAATGGCGACCGAGCATTACTCAACACGTTTATAGAACAGCTTAATGTCCCTCAAAGCGCTGATGTTCTGCTTTGTTTGCCCTATCCATACCTTGGGTTAGCGTCACAAAACAAGTTCTCAATAGGTGCGCAAGATTGCAGTGAGCATGAAAAAGGTGCTCACACCGGAGATGTATCTCTGCAGATGTTGCAAGACTTATCGGTTGAATATGTGATTATTGGTCACTCAGAACGTCGACAAGATCATAATGAAAGCAATGCAGTCGTGGCAAAAAAGATGGCCAATGCATTGAGTTCTAATATTAAGCCTATACTTTGTATTGGTGAACCCTTAGAGGTAAGGGAAAACGGTGACGTGTTTGCTTACGTGCAAGCACAGCTAGATGCAGTGTTAGCGCAATGTGGTGATGCCTTTTTTGAAAAGCTGACTACGATTGCTTACGAGCCCATTTGGGCAATAGGCACGGGCAAAACAGCAACACCGGAGCAAGCACAAGAGGTACACGGTTTTATTCGTGAATACCTAACGCAAAAAAACGCTAAAGCGTCGCAAATGCGATTGTTATATGGCGGTAGTTTAAATGCATCAAATGCAACGGCATTGCTTGCACAGAAAGATATAGACGGCGGCCTAATTGGGGGCGCTAGTTTGAAAATTGACGATTTTAACGTAATTTGCCAAGCGGCAAGTTAAGAGGAAATAACATGATTTATGAAGTTTTATTAGTGGCGTACTTGATTGTGGCACTGTTGTTGATTGGTTTTGTACTGATTCAACAGGGCAAGGGCGCAGATATGGGTGCTTCATTCGGTGCTGGTGGTTCAAACACCGTATTTGGTTCTAGCGGCTCGGGTAACTTCATGACGCGCACCACGGCTATTTTAGCCACATGTTTTTTCTTGATAAGCCTTATCATTGGTAGCATCTCTGCTAACCGTGGTGATGAAGTAGACGAGTTTCAGAATATCGATATTCCATTAGAGCAGGTCGTGCCGGTTGCACCGCCAGTGCCTAATGAATCAGATATTCCAGGGACTGAAGTTCAGCCTATTCAAGCTGAAGATGATCAGGTAGAGTCTGATATCCCTAATTAATGACAAATACGCGGAAGTGGTGGAATTGGTAGACACGCCATCTTGAGGGGGTGGTGAGCTATGCTCGTGCGGGTTCAAGTCCCGCTTTCCGCACCAATTAAAAAGAGGTAAGCTAGTGGCTTACCTCTTTTTTTATGTGCCAAGGACGGTGTTAGCGACATCCGTGCAACGCACAAGTCACGTTAGTTCATGTTACTTGCAAAAAGCGGAGATTATGACTCCAGGTATCATAAGCGTTAAAAAACACAAAATCGAATATAAGGTGCACGAGTATGAACACGATGATTCGATTGATTCATATGGGCAAGAGGCGTCTGATAAGCTTGGCGTGTCTGCCATTAGAGTCTTTAAGACACTAGTGGTTTCTCTAGACTCTCATGAGCTGATTGTCGCCGTAGTGCCCGTTGCATGTATGTTAAGCATGAAGCATCTGGCTAAAGTAGTTGGCGCAAAAAAAGCAGTCATGGCCGATAAAGCCTTGGTAGAACGAACAACGGGATATGTATTGGGAGGCGTAAGCCCCTTAGGACAGAAAAAGCGCCTCAGAACGATTGTTGATGCAAGCGCACAAAGCTTCGAAACCATATATGTAAGTGCTGGTCGAAGGGGACTAGAAATAGAACTTAGGCCCAGTGATCTTGTGAATATCACCGGTGCAGTGTATGGCAAAATTGGACGATAATGTAGTGTGTTTCGCAAACCACGCTTAAAAGAGGGAAAGGCAATCAACATTCGTGCATCTATCATTTATAGCTTAGCCATTGGTATCACCATCCTTTTGGGTTTGCTGTCACGTAGCAGTTTTGTCGCACCTTCAAGCTTTGTTCATCTATACGTTGGGGATGCACTTTGGGCTTGTTTAATCTATTGGGGTGTTTGCTTTTTAAGGCCATCTCTGCAAGTAGCTGCTCAAGCACTGTTTGCCTTGGTTTTTTGCTTTTGTATCGAATTTTCACAGCTCTATCAGGCCCAATGGATCAATGATATCCGCCATACAACCCTTGGCGGACTAATATTAGGGTTCGGCTTTAAAGTTAGCGATTTATTTGCCTATTTGATTGGCGTATTGCTTGGGGCCTATCTGAACATCTGCTTGGTCAAGAAGCAGTTAGGCTAGGTATGGTGAGAAGCGGCGAGCACGATCTGACGTTGTTAGCGTTTAAAAAGGAGTATTTTAAATAGGAGTATAGGTGTGAAAAGTCGCTAAGTCGCTTAGGTACGCGTCGTCATACTCGAGCCTAATCGAGGGCCGCGATGATGGCGAAGATGCCTTTCTATGGAGCGTTTTGAACGTTGAAGGGCTTGTGTGAAAGCCAATTCGACACTTTTTGCGTCATCCCTGATGTCAATTTTATAGCCTGATTGCAGCTTAAGAGTGATTTCACAGTGTATTGCCGATTGCTTCATATCGGCCGAACCAGCACTGAAAGCAATGTTGCTTTGCGCAATGAGACTAGCGAATCTAGACAAGCTAAGACCCAAGCGAGTCTCAATCATCTCGTGCTCACTTTCTTTTAATCTTAGGTTTGTTACATCTAACGTGTAATTCATATCGCTATCAGGTTTCTTTTTCTAACCTTTTAACAATATCAATAAAAAGTGAACGATTAAATTCGAATATATGTATAAAGAGTATTCGGAAAAACTGAGCTATTTGAGTGGCAAGGTTTGTTTACCGACCCACACAACAATCGTCTGATGAGCATGAAGGTAGAATAATAAGCATGGCGGAAAATTTAAATTATAAACATCTCCACTATTTTTGGGTTGTGGCGACTGAAGGTAGTATTGCCCGCGCGGCAGATAAGCTTTTCATTACACCTCAGACTATTAGTGGCCAGCTCAGTATGCTTGAAGAACGCATTGGGCAGCCTTTGTTCGACAGAGTAGGGCGACGTTTACGACTCACAGAAACCGGCAGGTTGGTGCTCAGATACGCCGATGATATTTTTGAGCTAGGCAAGGAGTTAACCGATGTGTTGCGCGGTGCGCCATTAGTTGGAACATCAGAATTTATTGTCAGTGCAGCCAGTGCGCTACCTAAAACCATTGTCTATAAGATTTTAGAGCCGGCGTTAATGTTGTCGCAAGACGTCAGCATGATGTGCAAAGAAGGGCCTGTAGAGGCCATTTTAGGCGAACTTGCAGTGCATGAAGTGGATATGGTGTTAACCGATACGCCGCTTTCCAGCGCATTTAGCGTCAAAGCATATAATCACTATTTAGGACAATCCGATTTGTCATTTTTTGCGGCTCCAAGTCTGGCGGCAAAATTGTCAGGTCCTTTCCCCGCCTGCTTAAACGAGGCGCCGGTCTTGTTACCAACAAAACAATACGCAATTCGGCAACTGTTTGATAAGTGGTGCCATGACTCCAATATTTACCCAATTATTAAAGGGCAGTACGACGACAGTGCGTTGATGAAGTCTTTTGGTAAAGCGGGTTTTGGGGTGTTTTTCATGCCAAGCATTATTGAGGATGAAGTAAAAGAGACTTTTGGATTGGAGATAATTGGGCGTTTATCGGATATCAAACAGAAGTTTTATGCGATATCCGCCGAGCGTAAGGTTAGTCACCCCGCCGTGGCTGCAATATGCAGCACCGCCAGAGACGTTATCTTCAAATAAACCAGCGCTATATTAGTGCCTATGCTAGCGTAGGTGCTTTCCCTTTATTTTTAGCCTTATCAATTTCATGCAACTGCGCGATGCATTGGTGTTCTTGGCTGTTGCATTTGACGCGATGTTTTAATTCTAAAAATTCATTTTTAGACAGACCGCTTAGCCATTCCATGTAAAAAAGCGAGGCTCGTTGTCGGCGTTTGATTCTACAAGCAATCAAAAAGGCGGCAATACCGGCAAACACTAACAGGCTTGCAAAGGCGGTTGGGGCATTAATGTGCCCTAACAGACTCGCGGTGCTCACTAAAATAAAGCTTGAGCATGAAATATATAACAGCAAATATTCCACCGCGCACGGCTGCACTCTAAAATCGTCAACTCGTTTAAATGTCATCTTCTATACTCCGTCAGAAGTTAAACCAATATAAATGGCCCTCTGACTGCTTAAAATTCGACCTTGGTAGCTCATACTATCGGCTTATTTGCGTGCTGATTGTGCACGTGTTGCCATACATAGGTATGAGTACCTTCGGGTAACTTACGCATTTGCTCATTGATAATCACAGCGTTGCAATTGTTCTGCCAGCTTGTGAAATACAATGTGAATCGCGCTTTATAAATTGTTTTTAAAGGAATTAATCGCTCAGTCATAGTATTAGTGAGCAGATGCGGCTATACTATGCGCGCGATAATAAGCGTAAAAATAATGATTAATTAAAGGATAGAGTGTGACTCCTATTACAAAAACTTTTCAGTATGGTCAGCATACTGTCACCCTAGAAACTGGCGTAATCGCTAGACAAGCAACCGCAGCCGTAATGGCTAGCATGGACGACACGGCAGTATTAGTCACTGTTGTGGGTAAAAAAGAAGCGAATCCAGACCAAAGTTTCTTTCCATTAACGGTAAATTACCAAGAAAAAACTTACGCAGCAGGTAAAATTCCTGGTGGGTTTTTCAAACGCGAAGGACGTCCTTCAGAGAGCGAAACCTTAACTTCGCGTCTTATCGACAGACCCATTCGCCCATTGTTTCCTGATGGCTTCATGAACGAAGTACAAATTATCATCACTGTTGTATCTGCTAACCCAGATATCCCAACGGATATAATTTCTCTTATCGGCACATCTGCCGCACTTGCAATCTCAGGTATTCCGTTTAACGGTCCTGTTGGTGCAGCGCGTGTGGGTTATACCGACAATCAATACATTTTAAACACGCGTGTATCTGAGCAAGAAAACAGCCAGTTAGATCTCGTAGTAGCAGGTACTGAAAGTGCTGTACTAATGGTTGAGTCTGAAGCGGATATTTTGTCTGAAGATGTGATGCTTGGTGCAGTCATGTACGGCCATGAGCAATCTCAGACTGTGATTAATGCAGTAAAAGAGTTCGCAGCTGAAGTAAATACCCCATCTTGGAATTGGGTTGCTCCAGAAGAAAACACTGCACTTAAAGACAAAGTCAAAGAAGCAGCGCTGGAAGGCATGTTAGCGGCTTATCAAATATCAGATAAGCTAGAGCGTAAAGATGCGGTAAATGCAGTCACTGAAAAAACGATTGCTGATTTAGTTGCTGCAGATGAAACTCTCGATGCCAAAGAAATTAGCAATTTATGCCACGACCTAGAAAGTGACGCGGTGCGTTCACGTATTTTAGCGGGCGAAAAGCGTATTGACGGACGCGATCCACAAACTATTCGTGCTTTAGACATGGCAACAGGTTTATTACCAAGAACTCACGGCTCTGCTGTGTTTACGCGTGGTGAGACCCAAGCCATTGTGGTTGCAACCTTAGGTACTGAACGTGATGCACAGATGATTGATGCATTAGGTGGCCGTGAAGATAGCCGCTTTATGTTGCATTACAACTTCCCTCCATACTGTGTAGGTGAAACCGGTTTTGTAGGTTCTCCTAAGCGTCGTGAAATTGGTCACGGTCGTTTAGCTAAGCGCGGTATTCAAGCGGTTATGCCTTCTGCTGAAGAATTCCCGTACGTTGTGCGCGTAGTATCAGAGATCACCGAATCAAACGGTTCATCATCAATGGCGTCTGTGTGCGGTACGTCACTTGCTCTTATGGATGCGGGTGTACCCATTAAAGCTTCTGTTGCGGGTATCGCGATGGGTTTGGTGAAATCTGACGAGAACTTTGTTGTACTTTCAGACATTCTAGGTGATGAAGATCACTTAGGTGACATGGACTTTAAAGTAGCGGGTACTACCAACGGTATCACTGCACTTCAAATGGACATAAAAATTGAAGGTATCACGCAAGAAATCATGCAAATTGCACTTAAGCAAGCAAAAGAAGCTCGTTTGCATATTCTAGGTGTAATGGACCAAGCGATTTCTGGTCACCGTGACGAAATGTCTGAGTATGCACCGCGTATTTACACCATGAAAGTGGACCAAGACAAAATCCGTGACGTGATTGGTAAAGGCGGTGCGACTATCCGCTCTATTACTGAGCTATCTGATACCAACATCGAAATTGAAGACGACGGTACAATCAAAATCTTCGCAACCGAAAAAACCAAAGCTGACGTGGCCATTGACCGCATCAAGCAGGTTACCGCAGAAATCGAAGTAGGCACAACTTACCACGGTAAGGTTATGCGTATCGTTGATTTTGGTGCATTCGTTGAAGTGCTTCCTGGTAAAGAAGGTTTGGTTCACATTTCACAAATCGCTCATGAGCGCGTGAATAAAGTAACTGACCACTTAACAGAAGGCCAAATGGTTGATGTGAAGGTCATGGAAATCGATCGTCAAAACCGCGTGCGTTTAAGCATGAAAGAGTTACTTGAAAAGCCAAAAGCGCCAGAAGCTGACGGTAATGCAAGTGACGCTGAATAAGCGGCAAAATAACTGAAAAAAGGAGCTATATGCTCCTTTTTTTATCATTAGTTTTTGACTATTACACAAGAGATAAAAAGAAATGGATAAGAAGACTCAAACAGAACTAGAAGCAGCAGCATTTAGACGTTTACTAAAACACTTAGACGACAATAAAGATGTGCAAAACATCGACTTAATGATTGTGGCCGATTTTTGTAGAAACTGTTTATCAAAATGGTATCTCGCTGCAGCTCAGGAGCAAGGCGTTGAGCTGACTGATGAGCAAGCGCGCGAATACGTATATAAAATGCCTTACAGTGAATGGAAAGCGAATCATCAAACCCCTGCGACAGAAGAGCAAAAAGCCAAGTTTAGTGCACGCCAAAAAGCGTGATTATTAGCTCTTTTTGAAGCTGTGCACTATCCAAAATTACGGATTTTGAGTACACTTTACACCGTGGTAGGAAACTTACTCGGCTCCTTAAGTTCTTAATAGGGCGTTGTGAAAAGTAAAAAGGAGTGATTACATTGCTTAAAGCCAAGCGAATTCGGCTATATTTTGTTTTGCTTATGGTTGCCCTCTCAAGTGGGTGCACCACAACCTCACGCTCGCCCTCTGTAAACTCGTTATTGCTTGCAGAGCCAGAGCCGGTGAGCCAGCGTTCGCAAATGGTAATTGCACGATATACGCACATCTTGTACGAGGCAGCGCTGAGTGATGCCGAACGCGCGGAACTCTTGTTTCAACGCGGTATCGCATATGATTCTCTTGGCCTAAGTAGCCTAGCACAACGAGATTACACCGAAACCTTGCGATTAAAGCCCGACATGGCCGAAGCGTATAACTCTGTTGGCGTGCATTACACCCAACAAGGTCAGTTTATTCGTGCTTACGAAGCTTTTGACTCAACCTTAGAAATTAATCCTGATTATCATTTTGCCATTCTTAACCGCGGGATCGCGCTGTATTATGGTGGTCGAAGTGATTTAGCATCACTTGATACGCAGGTGTTTCTTGATCAAGAGCCCAGCGACCCTATTCGAGCGTTATGGCACTTTATTGCTTCACGCCAAACGAATGAAGTGCGTGCGCTAGAGCAACTTCGTACCAACCGCCAACAGCTCGATGATCAGCGTTGGGCAACCACAATGGTTGATTTTTACTTAGGCGAGAGCACCGAAGCAGGCGTGGTAGCTGCATTGATAAGTGATGTGCGCTCTCAAACGGAGTTAAATAATCGATTATGTGAGGCCTACTTTTATTTAGGCAAATATCACGCAGCTAAGGGCAATAACACCACCGCCGCCAACTATTTTAAACTCTCATTGAGCACCAATGTGCATGAATATGTTGAGCATAAGTTCTCTCGTGTAGAACTGGCCAATATTCGTGCATCTGAGCGCGCAGTAAACTGATTGTCGATGCATTAATGGGTTATGTAATCAAGCTGACGGTAGTTATATGTATTTGTTTTGGCATGTATGCAAGCAGCAATTACAATCCTGAGCATCTCCGTGCGTTTGCTCAAGCACAAAACAATCCCCTCTCAAAAGCAGTTTTGTTGTATCGAGCAGCTGCTATTTCTAATGAGGCAGCGCGCCAACAGTTATTGTTCCTTGCGAAGGCGTCGGATTCATCGTACTGGCTAAAACAACTTACCCAGATAGGTGACGCAGAAGCGGCATATGAGCTTGCTATGCGCACAGCCAGAGAGTCTGAGCAGCGCAGATGGTTTAGGTTTGCTGCGCAAAAGGGCGACCCCAAAAGTGCGTTTGAACTATCGTTGTTAGTAAGCGAAGGGCCGGAACAGTTTGAGTTAATTGAGTCCTCTGCTCAGCAGGGTTATCCGCCAGCGGTTATTACCTTCGCAAAATTTCATCATCAAAACTTAATTATGTCTTCTTCGGATGTGCAAGCGAATCGTGATAATGCGATTGAAGCTTTATATTGGCTCGATAAAGCCGCACATTTTGATCGACAAAGCGCGTTTAAGCTAGCAAAGCTGCATTGGCAGTTACAAGATAAAAGCGCCGCGTTAACGGCATTTGAAGTGTCTTACGAGATGGGTAACCCATTGGCTATCGACTATATCAATGTACTAAAAAACGTACCTCGAACCGAGGCTTCGTTAATGTATAGCGAGGCCCCAAAAAGCGAAATTGTAAGCGCAGTCGCTTTAAACAATCCTGCTCAATGTGCTCAACAATTACAATTTGTTGCCAGCGGACTCGATTCGGTGGTGCAAGCAACCTCCTTTGAAGCCTTGTTTGCGAATGACGCTCGTTTTGATACCTTAGACATATGTGTGAACCCAGTCGTTTGGCTTGAGCAAGATGAATTACCTTGTACACCCCAAGATGAGACCTCACGCAATGGTCGAATAAAATGCGATCTTTCACCATTGGCCGACATTCTCCAAACGCCTAATTTCACGCACCTTGTGGTGTTTGCTGAATCTGGTAGAGCCTATGTACAGCGTGGGGTCATGTATCTTGATAGAGCAGACGACTATTCGGTATTTGTGCATGAGTTAGCACACTTTGCTGGGTTTGTTGATGAATATGCTTTATCTAGCGGCTTTGCAGAGCAGCATTGCGAGGCATCGAACGCGCCAAATATCATGATTGCCACAGCGCTAGACGGAATGGATACAGAAAAATTGGCGCAATGGGAACAGCTGAGCCATAGCGCCCAGGCTGATGATATAGAAGAGGCTCAAAGCATTACGTTTTCTGTAGCACCGAGTAAAACGTGTCGATATGCTAGCAACGATAGTTATAAGCCAAGTGCCGACATTACGTTTTTAGAGCATCACGATACCGATTATATTCCGCCACTGTATATTGCCTTATGGCAGCAAGAACTCGATAGAACAGCGAATCATAAGGCGGTCGCTCAGGAGTTTCTGCATCTTGCTAAGCGCAATCAGCAAAGAAGCGCTATCGCCCACTGGCAGACATATCAAGTTGCTTTTGAGACAGCGCTTGCTCCCGCAGCTGCTCAGTCCACATTGCCGTAGCACCGCATATTGCTACTGGCATCACAATAAAGTTAACAATCGGAATTAACGAAAACAGATTCACCATTAGGCCAAACCCAAAGCAATCTCCTTTGTGATTAAGAAGTTGCCGGCGCATAGGTTGAAAACCAATTTTATGATTGTCGAACGGGTAGTCACAATACTGAATAGCCATCATCCAAGCGTTAAACATAAACCATAAAACCTGTCCGATGACGGGTAAAATAAAAAATAGAATCAAAAAGCCTAGCGCTCGGGGAATGAAGTAGACAAGTTTAGATACCTCTCTGCCTAAGGTGCGTGGAATATCTTTGAACACGTCAAGTAGCCCTTCATCACCCAAGTCTTGCTGTAATAAATGTCGTTCTACCTTTTCAGATAACAAACCGTTAAATGGCGCACCAATCCAATTTGCTAAAGTGCCAAAAATTAGCGCAAATACCAAAAGTACGGTAATCACCGCAATAGGCCATAATATATAGACAAGGCCGTCTTTTATCACGCCAAGAAAATCCGGTATCCAAGCAATGATATAGTCCACACCGGCTTGAATGTAATCTAGAATAAAATAAAACGCGACCGAAAACAGGATGACGTTAATGACTAAGGGTACTAACACAAAGCGCTTAAGCCCTTTTGTACGAATTAGCTCAAAGCCCTGAAAAAAATAACTCGTGCCACCACGTTCTTGCATATAACCTCCTGTATTGAGATTGGTATTATATGGCATGATAAGGAAAAAGATATTTTCAATTGTTACGAAGTTTTTCTATTATGGAATATACGCCAATCACACAGTAAACTGTGGTGTAAGGGTGTTATTAGCTCAAAGACAATTATAAGAAGAAAATGCGCTTAAAGAAGATTCGCCTAGCAGGATTTAAATCCTTTGTTGACCCAACCAATATCCCTTTCCCTGGGGATATGACGGCGGTTGTGGGTCCAAATGGCTGCGGAAAATCAAATGTGATTGATGCGGTTCGCTGGGTATTGGGCGAAAGCTCTGCTAAAAATCTGCGCGGCGACGCCATGACCGACGTGATCTTCAATGGCTCAAACGCCAGAAAGCCGGTCTCCCAGTGCTCGGTAGAGCTGGTGTTTGACAATAGCTCTGGACGTATTGGCGGTGAATACGCCAACTATAATGAATTATCGGTTAAGCGTGTGGTCACCAAAGATGCTGTATCGAGCTACTTGTTAAACGGTGCTAAGTGTCGCCGCCGCGACATTACTGACCTATTTTTAGGGACGGGTTTAGGACCGAGAAGCTACGCGATTATCGAGCAGGGTATGATCTCAAAACTGATTGAGTCAAAGCCCCAAGAACTGCGCGTTTTCATCGAAGAAGCGGCGGGCATTTCCAAGTATAAAGAGCGTCGCAAAGAAACCCTTAATCGAATTTCTCACACCAAAGACAACTTAGATCGCCTCGATGATGTGCGCCAAGCCATTGGCGAGCAGCTTGCTAAGTTAAAGCGTCAAGCCGCTGCGGCAACCCGTTATAAAGCCTTAAAGCAAGAAGAGCGCACCTTAAAAGCGCAGGTTGCCAGTATTAGATGGCTAGCACAGTCGGCATTGTTGAGTGAGTCAGACAAGCGGGTAAGTGAGTTTCGCCAGGAGCTTGAGAGTCTTGTGGCAGGTAAACAGGGCGATGAGTCAGGTATACAGGCGCTTAAAAACGACCAGTCCATCACCAAACAGCAGCTAAGTGACGTTCAGCAGCATATTTATCAGTTAGGTAACGACATCACTAAGTTAGAGCAATCGCAGCTGTTCGCCAAAAAACGCGCCGGTCAAATTGATGCTGAAATACTCAGTTTACATCAGCAGACCAAGCAGGTTGAATCTGCCATGCGAGAGATTGACGATGAGCTTAGTGTATTAGACGAGCAAATCAATCAGCTGGCGCCTGAAAAGGACGTTCTCGAAGAGCAATTACATGAATTAGAAGACCGCCATGCAGCGCTTCAAGATAAGCAAACACAAGTATTAATGACTGCCAAGCAGACTGAAGACCGTTTTTATCGCCAGAAACAGGACTTACAGCAAAAACATGGTCAACTGCAGCAGACCTTAAGTCTGCAAGAGCGAACTGAGGGGCGCATTGAGGAGTTAAAACGCGAGTTAGAAGAATTTGCCATGATTGGCGGTGAAGATATTTTGCGCATCCAAGAGCAGATTGAGCAGTTATGTAAACAACAGAGCGCTGCCAGTGAGCTTTGCAATCAACTTAATGTTAGCGTAAAGACCATAAGTGATGAGGTGACTCAAGCGTCTGAAGCCGTAAAATCTGCCGAAAGCCACTGCATCAATTTAAGCGCTGAACAAAACGCATTGGCGGCATTACAGCAAAGTGACACTCAAAAACCTCCTTCGTTTTTAAGCGGCAGTGAGCACAAGCCGGCATGGCAGGTATTTACAGTTCCAAGTGGTTATGAAAAAGTGCTGGAAGCGGCTTTGAGTATATATCCTAACGCTTTGGTCGGCGCAAATATCGATCATGCACAGATGCTAAGTGAAAATGAAGCACCTGGCGTACCGATTATGTTAGAGACTCGCTTTAGTGAACAAAAGCGTGAAAACACCTTAGCAACATTAGTCCACAACGAACGCCTGCCGCACTATTTCAATCAAATAATCATTGCCCAGAACCGTGATGAGGCAACGCAAATGCTCATTGATCTTCCGCCTGAATGGATGGTCATTACCCGCAATGGTGAAAGGTTTGCCAGAGATGTTTATGTATCTGATGCGCTACAAGCTGACAGTAAAGTATTACGCAAAGCAAGATTAGATGCGCTGACAGATGAGATATCCATGGCAACTTCAGCACTTGAAGAGGCAAGCGAAGTGCACGCTGAGCTAATGAATCAGTTGAAAGCGCAGCAAGAGCAACAGGTTGTGGCGCAAACGCAGTTAGGTGCGCTACAGAGCGAAAAAGGCTTGTTTGAGCGCGACCTCGAAAACCTACAGAAGATGCAGGCTCAGCAGGCGCAGCGTCAGCAAAAAGTCAATGAAGAGCTTGTTAAACAAACGCAGATTTTAGAGCAAGAGCACATGAGCCTAGAGATGCTCAGTGAAGAAATTGAAGGTCTGAGCATCGATTTAGCCGAGGTAGAGGCCGAAAAACTCGCTGCAGAAGCCGACAAGCAAGGTATTATGATTCAGCTTCAAGGCTTGCAATCGCAAGTGCAGCAGGCGCAACAGCAATTGCACAAGCAGGTGCTGTTGAGTCAAAATTTACAGAACAGCCATCAAATTCTGGTTCAGCAAAAAAAGAACAAGCAAATGCAGGTATCTGATTATCAGGAGAAAGAGCTCTTGCTCCAAGATGAAGCTGAAACCTTATCTATGCCAAGTGCCCAGCAACAACAAAAGTTGCAAGACATGCTCACTGAAAAAGCTAGCTTAGGCGAGCGCCAGCAGTCACTTCAGCATGCACTCGATACCATCGATGAGAAGCTTTTGGACATGGAAAAAGGGCAACTGGGTATTAATGAAAAAATTGATGCCATTAAACAAAAAATCGAAAGCGAAAGACTCAGTGCACAAACCGCTAAAGTAAAGGCGCAAACCTTTGTCGAGCAACTGAGCCAAATGCAGCAAAATATAAAAGAGGTGCTAGAAAATTTACCTGAAGATGCGAAAGAGGGTGATTATCAGTCGCAGCTTGATAAAACCTCAGCTGATTTAGGCAGATTAGGTGCAGTCAACTTAGCCGCGGTGGAAGAATACGAAGAGCAGTCGGTTAGAAAGGCACATCTTGACAGTCAAAACGAAGACTTAACTCAGGCGCTAGAAACCCTCGAAAACGCCATGCGTAAGATAGATAAAGAAACGCGAACACGCTTTAAAGAAACCTTTGATCAAGTCAACGACGATCTTAAAACCTTATTTCCGAAGGTATTTGGCGGCGGCTCTGCCTATTTAGCATTGACCGACGATGACTTGCTAGAAACCGGTGTAACCATTATGGCCAGACCACCAGGCAAGAAAAATAGTACCATTCACCTATTATCAGGTGGTGAAAAGGCGTTAACCGCATTATCATTAGTGTTTGCGATATTTAGACTGAATCCATCGCCGTTTTGCTTGCTCGATGAAGTTGATGCACCATTAGATGATGCAAACGTTGGACGTTTCTGTAAACTGGTATCAGAAATGTCTAAAACCGTACAGTTTATTTATATAACACATAATAAAGTAGCGATGGAGATGGCGACCCATTTAACCGGTGTCACTATGGCGGAACCTGGCGTATCGAGAATGGTCTCAGTCGATATGGAAGAAGCGCTAGCTATTGCTGAATAACAAAAAATAGACAACAGGATTGTAATGCAAGACGAACTCCGTATTACCCTTTTTGCGATTGGCACGGCCTTTATTATAGGCATTTTGTTGCATGGCGCTTGGACGATTCGTAAGAATAAAAAGCTTACTAAGCCGAACAGCTTTCAGCCCCGTCATTCAGAGCCAAAATTCGAACGCGAGCGTTTCGAGAGCTATGAAGATGACGAGGATGATGACGATTACTACGACGACGTTGGCGTAAGTCAGGCGCGTGTAATAAGTGTCTCTGACACAAATAGAACCACAAGCGCTGTTGATGAAGATAAGCCGTCACCAACAAAAGCGTCTACCCCGCCAACTGAAGAGGTAGCGTTTGATGAGGCTGAGATACTTGAGCCCGTGCTAGGCGATGATGCCAATGAGCAGCGTACTAAAGGTGATATCCACTTAAATGACGACGTGGTCAGTGTAGCTGAACCTCCCGATGTAGAAGACAACACCGAGCGTAAGCCGGTGCTTAGTGTTGTTGAGGATGCGGCGATATCACCAGCGTCAAATCCTCAAAAGCAAGGCGTGGATGCACCCATTTATTCTGGGGTTGTCACCCAACCAAAGCCTGAATTCACACGTCCTGCAAGATCTACAGATGCGTCTGAACCCTTGCCAGAGCCACCGGGCTTTTTATTGAAAAAATCAGATGGGGCTGAAGCGAAAACATTATCAGATGAGGCTGAAGCGCCTGCGCACGACACCAAGCCTTCAATTGAGCGAGCAAAGCCCGCCCCCGATTTTTCGTTAGATGTACAAGATGGCCCTAAAAAGCCCCCGACGATGTCCAAAGAAAATGATGAGGGCCAGGCTCCCAAGGGGGTCGAAAAGGAGCTAAGCTTTGCTGAGCAGGCCAAACGCTTTGTGCGTCGAAACAGAAAAACGGTCGCAGAAAAGATTCGTAAAGAACCCCAAGTACGTGGCTCTGCCAAAGCATCAGATGATCAAATGCGCATTGATTTTGAACCCACTGATCCAGAGCTAGCTAGCAAAAGCGGGCGCATTGAACCAAGCTCGGTAGATGCACCTAAGAGCAATGACAAGGATGCTTCGCAGCCAACAGACGTGTTGGTGTTGAATATCAAAGCCAACGCCGAAAATCCTATCAATGGGGCTGCGTTGTTGCCTATGTTGTTGACCCTAGGCTTTAAATTTGGTGAGCACGATATCTTTCATCGTCATGTCAATACCAACGGCAAGGGGCCAATTTTATTTAGCCTGACTAACCTGTTTAAACCTGGTGTGTTTGATATCGATAATATGGAAACCTTTACCACACAGGGCGTATCGTTATTTATGATGTTGCCGATTGAGGGAGAGGCGCAGCAGGTCTTTAATATGATGCATAACGCCGCGCGAAAAATTGCCGAAGAGTTTGATTGTAAAGTCTTAGATGGCAATAAAGTGCTGCTTTCCAAACAAAGCCTTCAACAATACAGTGAGCGTATTCGCGAGTTTGAGCGTCGCCGCCTTACCAGATAGTAGTTAATTTATGTCAGACAACCCTGCTAAGCAGCATAACGAGTTAAAACAGCAGCTCGAGAACTATGCGTATCAATATTATGTGCTCGACGATCCGAGTGTGCCGGATATTCAATATGATAGGTTGATGCAGTCTTTGATTGCACTCGAGCGGCAGTATCCAGAGCTGAAAACCCCAGACTCCCCATCGCAAAAGGTCGGCGGTGCAGTGCTCAGCAAGTTCGACAGTATTGTTCACGAAATGCCGATGCTCAGTTTAGATAATGGCTTTGAAGATGCTGATCTTGTGAGTTTTGAACAGCGCATTTTAGATAGGTTAAACCTTGACGCAGAAGTTGAGTTTGCTTGCGAGCCTAAGCTTGACGGCTTGGCCGCTTCGATTATGTATGCTGACGGAATATTGAGTTTTGCTGCAACACGCGGAGATGGACAGACCGGTGAGGATATTACCGTTAATGTAAAAACCATCGCCAATGTGCCGTTAAGATTAGTAGGAGAGGATTTACCTCAGCGGCTTGAAGTACGCGGTGAGGTGTTTATGCCCAAACAGGGCTTTGAGGCGCTTAATCAGGCTCAACGAGACAAGGGCGCAAAGCCATTTGTGAACCCGCGTAACGCGGCAGCAGGCAGTTTGCGCCAGCTTGACTCTAGCATTACGGCAAGTCGTCCCTTGCGTTTTTATGCATATTCGGTGGGCATATTAGAGGGCGGTGCAATATCTGCCTTACAGACCCACTCACAACGTTTGGAAAGCCTTGGCAAGATGGGCTTGCCTCTTTGTAAAGAGACCGCTGTCGTAACCGGCGCACAGGCGTGTATTGCGTATTTCAATAAAATAGGCGAAATGCGAGACTCGCTCAGTTACGACATAGATGGTGTGGTGTTTAAAACCAACAGCCTAGCGTTGCAATCACGGTTAGGCTTTGTCTCAAAAGCCCCTCGCTGGGCGCTTGCACAAAAGTTTCCGGCGCAAGAAGAAATGACTATATTGCGAGCCATTGAGTTTCAAGTGGGACGAACAGGAGCGGTAACGCCCGTTGCACGTTTAGAGCCAGTGTTTGTTGGCGGCGTAACGGTCTCTAATGCTACCTTGCATAACCAAGATGAAATGCAGCGCTTAGGCGTGATGATTGGTGATACGGTGATTATTCGAAGAGCAGGTGACGTTATACCTCAAGTGGTTTCAGTCGTGCTCGATAAACGCCCTGACGATGCCAAACAAATAGAATTCCCATCCCATTGTCCGGTGTGTGACTCTCATGTTGAAAAGCCTCATGGCGAGGCCGTTGCTCGATGCAGCGGCGGCTTAGTGTGCCCAGCTCAACGCAAAGAGGCCATTAAACACTTCGCCTCTCGTAAAGCGATGGACGTAGACGGTTTGGGAGACAAACTGGTTGAACAGTTAGTCGAACAAGGCTTGATTTCTCATCCCGCAGATTTGTTTCATCTTTCGCTACCCCAGCTAACTGCGTTGGAGCGTTTTGGAGACAAGTCGGCGGTCAATCTATTACGTGCTCTTGATGATGCAAAAAATACTACGCTTGCCAAGTTTTTATATGCGCTAGGCATTCGTGAAGTCGGTGAGGCTACCGCCCGCAATTTAGCCATGCATTTTTTGACCCTAGACAACTTATTGCAAGCCGATATTGAGGCCTTGCTTGAAGTACAAGATGTGGGCGAAATTGTTGCCAGTCATATTCATGAGTTTTTGCACGAACAAGCCAATCTTGCGGTCATCCAAAAGTTAAGGGATGCAGGGGTTAACTGGCCAGATATAGAGTTAGCTTCACCCGATGAGCAACCCTTTGTGGGCAAAACCGTAGTGTTAACCGGCACGCTGTCGCAAATGGGAAGAAGCGAAGCAAAGGCCAAACTGCAAGACCTTGGTGCTAAAGTTTCAGGTAGCGTGTCGGCTAAAACCGACTTGTTAATAGCCGGAGAAAAAGCAGGCTCTAAGTTGGCAAAAGCGGCTGAACTTGGCATTGAAACGTGGGATGAGCAGGCGTTTGTGGATTATCTAGCCACTTTGTAGGAGTATGTGAGGTGTTTTTCCTCAATCTTAGAGGGTAAATACTTATCTATGCCTTGTGATTTCAATCATGGTGTTCCCTTGTCGAAGCGCGTGTTATTGGTCTTTAAACTCAATGGCACCGCGACGTTTACGCCAAGCCTTGCTCACTGACCAACGCCAAACCCAATCTAGCCCAAAGTACCCAATTAATCCCGCAACCACAGAGCAAATCAAACACCCCAATAAAAATGCAGGGCCTTTTGTGCCAATCGAGTCAATAAGCCATGCCCAACTTAACTCAAAAGAAAACGGCGACATTTCAGTACCAAGTACAGTACTACCAACCAAATAAGCACCGTAAAATAATGGCGGCATAGTAAAGGGATTAGATATCCAACATGTCACGATGGATAAAGGTAGGTTGACGCGAAGTGGGATAGCGACAGCTGCTGATAACACCATTTGAAATGGAACAGGCCAAAATGCAAAAAACAATCCAAGGCCAAAGGCACCTTTTGCTGAGCGGCGGTTTAAATGCCATAAGTTAGGATCATGCAAGAGCGCGCCAAACATGCGTAATGACCTGGTCTCTTTCACTTTCTTATGATCCGGCAAAAGCCGTTGAATAAACTTTCTTGGCATATCAGTACGTTACACAATGAGGCCTAAGTGACTTCCATAGACAAAGCGGCTACCGCTTTTATCAGCATTTTTTTAACCAGCGCATTATGGCCTAATTTACCTGATGTTTCACTGATAATTATGACCATTGTATTAATTGTGCTGATGCTTATTTATTCGTTATCGGCAGTTATGCTGGGGGCATTATTCGGGTTTGCTTGGGCAGCTTCCATGGGACATTGGTATGACAGCGGCCAAATCGATAGTTCAGTCTTCCAACAAAATGTAATCATTGAAGGCGTTGTTGTTAGCGCCTCATCTCCACCGTCAGATATCGCTGAAGGTCAAAACCTCGCTGCTCCCGTTCGTTTTACGATGCGCCTAACGAAAATAGGAAAGCATACTACAATGCGTTCACCTGAAGTAAGATTGTCTTGGCATGCCCCTCAATTTCACCCGCAGCAAGGTCACAAGTATCGTTTATTAGTTAAACTAAAAGCCCCCCACGGCGCGGCAAATCCACATTCTTTTCATTATCAAACGTGGTTAGCCAGTCATAATATTGTTGCAACGGGCGCGGTTATTACAAGCGTAAGCAATGCATTATTAAACGATGCAATCAGCTTAAGACAGCAGAGTATTAATACACTCGATAGCTTGTCGCTTGAGCAAGGGCGATGGTTACAAGCCCTTAGCTTTGGTTACAGAGGGGATTTGAGTGACGACGATTGGGCGTTGTTACAAGTGACCGGCACGGCGCATCTATTTGCCATATCTGGAATGCATTTAGGGATTGTGAGCGGTTATATCTTGTTACTGCTTCGTCGACCAGTAGCCCTTGGTTCTTATGTAGGGGGCTTGCGTCAAATTCACATTAGTAAATTCACCCTACTAGGCGCGTGCGTGTTATGCGTTGTATATGCTTATCTAGCAGGCTTTCAAGTGCCCGTACTGCGAGCGCTTATTTCATTTATGTTATTGGCGTATCTGACGTTGGTGCAAGCATATTGGCGGTTATCGAGTATTTTTTTGCGATTGTTGGTCATCTTTTTTGTGCTATTTCCCTTTTCAATCTTAAGCGTAAGTTTCTGGTTTAGTTTTTTAGCCGTGCTGAGTATTTGGGCATTCACTTGGCGATACCCGCTGCCTAAAAAGCAAAATGTTTGGACTGTCTTTCGCTACACAGCCTATTTACAGATATGGTTATCGCTGATTACCGCACCTATTACATTTTTTATATTTGGTCAGCTGCCTATTTTTGCGCTGTTTGCGAACCTTCTCCTTGTGCCATGGGTGAGTTTAGTGCTGGTGCCGCTATGTTTGTTAGGCAGCTTTTTTATGTTGTTGGGACTGCCCTATGTGTGGCTATATGAATTCGCAAACCTGGCAATGTTCGCAGCCCTCAAAGTCATGCATGGCGTCAGTATGTTAAGTGAGCAGGCCGTCGCTGTGTTTCATGAGTCCTTTCCACATATCACGCTAATACCTTCTTTAAATTCGTATCACATGTTGCTGCTTGTGATAGTAACTTTATTGGTACTCACACCGTTTTGGCCACAAAAACGCATGCTAATTGTCTTGTTCGGGCTTGCCTTTGTATGCTCGCTAACGGGGAGTCGTGATCCGACGAGCAAGCTACTGGTGTTTGATGTAGGGCAGGGTACATCAGCGTTATTGAAACACAAAAACACCGTGATGCTTTTCGATACAGGGCCTGCGTTTCCATCTGGGTTTTCGATGGCAGAGTCGGTATTGCTGCCGTATTTCAAGCAAACCGGCATGATCCAAATCGATACATTATTTTTAAGCCATTTAGATAATGATCATGCTGGCGGGCTACAAGCCTTAAAAGATAGTATCGCTATCAATAACATATATACGCCTGCGGACGCGTGTGTGCGTTCTAAGCGCTTTTTTCAAGACGATATTACAGCGGATATTATTTGGCCACTGTCACCGCAAAGCGGGCATGAAAATAACCATAGTTGCGTTATTATGCTGCATGTAAATGGCCATCGTATTTTGTTTGCTGGCGATATTGAACAATCGGTCGAGGCCTCCTTAGTGGCTAGCGAAGCTGATCTTAAGGCAGATATACTGATTGCACCTCACCATGGAAGCAATTCATCGTCGACACCTGCATTCGTAAATGCAGTCTCACCCCAATATGTGGTTTTTACTGCAGGGTATGCCAACCGTTGGGGACATCCCCATCGCGATGTTTTTAATCGCTACGTGCAACAAGGAAGCTATACAGTGCAAACAGGTAAGCAAGGTGCAGTTGAGTTTGCATTAGGCGAGAATGAAGTACGCATGCGCACCTACAGAGACGATATGTATAATCGATGGTATTATAAAACTCCGGATTAGCGAAAAGTAAGATACATCGGTATACTTTCGCCATTAAGTAAAGCGAGCGCGTTCTAATCAGTATAAGCGCCCTACATTATTGTATTTTGGAGTAAAATGAGTCTGACGGAGCAACAGTCAATAGATAGTTCAGTATCTCAGGAGCGCGCTGTTAATAAGCCTATCATTCGACGCTTTCTAACATACTTAAAGCCCTTCAAAGTATTATTCGCTGTGGCGATTTTAGGCATGGTGGGATATTCGTCAGTAGATACCTTCGTATTTATGCAGCTGCAACCCTTAATCGACGATAGTTTAAACAACGGTAACTATGCCTATTTGCAAATGGCGGCCTACTTTATTGTGCCGTTATTTGTGCTGCGCGGTATTTTTAATTTCATGGGTTCATATACCCTAGAATACATTGGCACAAAAATCGTGATGAAAATGCGCCAAGAGTTGTTTGAAAAATACATACACTTGCCCATTGAATTTCACGATCACAACAGCAGCGGAACGCTCATTTCTAAAATCATTTATGACACAGAGCAAGTACGACACGCCTCTGGAAAAGCGTTGTTAACCCTTGTTCGGGAAGGGGTGCTGGTGATTGGATTGTTAGGGGCGATGTTCTACTATTCTTGGGAACTGTCGCTGATATTTTTATTGATTGGACCGCTAGTGGCCGTCATTGTATCTTTTGTGAGCAAGCGATTTAGAAAGGTAAGTCAGGCTATACAGCAGGCCATGGGTTCATTGACCACGTCTATTGAGCAGGCCGTGAAAGGTCATAAAGTGGTGTTAATGCACGACGGGCAAGCGCTAGAATCTGAACGTTTTGCACAGCGCAACAATCAAAACCGCTTACAAACAATGAAGTTAGTGACCTCGCAAATACTCAGCGTATCGAGCATTCAAATTATCGCTTCTGTTGCCTTGGCCTTTGTTTTATTTGCTTCGAGTACACCGGCGATGATTGAAAAGCTCACCGCAGGAATATTTATTAATGTTGTAGTGTGTATGGTGATGCTACTTAAGCCATTAAAGCAGCTAACCACGGTGAATACTGAATTTCAAAAAGGAATGGCCGCGTGCGCGAGTATTTTTGAAATACTCGACAATCAAGATGAGCAAGATAACGGCGTTATAGAACTCGATAAAGCCAGCGGTCAGATTAGTTTTGAAAACGTCACGTTTACCTATCCTACTAAAAAAGAGCCTGCGCTGAAGCGTGTAAACCTCAACGTCAAACCCGGCCAAACTGTTGCCCTTGTAGGGCGATCTGGTAGCGGAAAGTCCACGCTCTCAAACTTGTTAACCCGTTTTTATGCGCCCAACGAGGGCGTGATTAGTATTGATGGACATAATATTCAAGACATCAAACTGCGTAGCCTAAGGAAGCAGTTTGCCTTGGTTTCGCAGCAGGTCACCCTATTTAACGATACCATCGCTAACAATATCGCCTACGGAAAAGAAGGTGAGGTGAGCCGTGATGATATTATTCGGGCGGCTGATATTGCACACGTCACCGATTTTGTCGCCAAACAGTCGGAGGGTTTCGATACCTTAGTCGGCGAAAATGGCCTAATGCTTTCAGGTGGTCAGCGCCAACGTATTGCCATTGCACGCGCGATACTGGCAGATGCCCCGATTCTCATATTAGACGAGGCCACTTCGGCACTTGATACCGAGTCAGAGAAATTTATTCAATCTGCGCTCGACGAATTGCAAAAGACCCGCACCAGCATCGTGGTTGCCCATCGTCTCTCTACGATTGAGTCGGCGGATATTATTTTGGTCGTGGAAGATGGTGAGATTATTGAGACAGGGACCCACCAAAGCTTGCTCGATGCAGACGGTATGTATGCGCAGCTTCATAAAATGCAGTTTTCAGGTTAAGTCACTATATGTCTTTGCAGTACGCATGGTATAAGGGCAGGGCTTGGGTATGGGTGCTACTGCCATTCACGATGTTGTTTTATACTCTGAGCCATTTGCGTCGCCTGCTGTTTAAACTGCATGTGTTGCCAAGTTACAAAAGCTCGCTCAAAGTCGTTATTGTGGGCAATATTTCGGTGGGTGGTAATGGTAAAACACCTACCGTTATCGCACTAGCCGAACACTTATTATCTAAAGGTGTTTCGTGTGCGGTGCTATTGCGTGGATATGGCGGTACTCAAACACAGTTTCCATATTTACTGCAAGGTGATGATGACCCGCACGATGTTGGTGATGAGCCTGCACTGATTGCTAGGCGCTTAAATATCCCTGTGGTGATTGACCCTAAACGCGCCAGAGGCGCTGCGTTTATTGAGCAGCATACCCACGCACAAGTGTTATTGTGCGATGACGGTTTGCAACACTACGCCTTGCAAAGAGATATTGAGCTTTGCGTAATGGATGGGCGCGGCGTGGGTAATGGGTATTTGTTGCCTATGGGACCGCTAAGAGAGTCTGTTGCTCGGTTAAATAGCGTCGATTACATTGTGTATAATGGGGAACAACCCCACACGCAGGCGGCACTTAGCAAGGTATCTACCGATATCGCTCAAATGCAGCTATTGCCCAGTGCTTGGGTTAACGTTAAAACCCATGAGCAAATCAGCCTGGCGCAAGGCTTGAGTCTGTTTTCGAGCGAGGCTAGGGTTGTTGCATTAGCCGGAATAGGGCATCCACAGCGCTTCTTTGATACTTTAAATGCCTCGGGCATTGAAGTCAGTGAGAGCTTGGCCTTTGCTGACCATCATCAATTTAAGCCCACTGACATGCCCAAGGCAGACTTCGTTTTGATGACCGAAAAAGATGCCGTAAAATGCGCCTCGTTTGCGGAACAAAACGCTTGGTACCTTCGGGTTGACGCAAAGCTGCCGAAAACATTTTATGAGTATATGTGTGCAAAACTAGATGTATAATATGCACACCCACCCACGTGGTAATTATCCAATAAGGACTGAAGATGGCATTTAATAAAAAGCTTTTAGACATTCTCGCTTGCCCAACATGTAAAGGCCAGCTTGTACTGCATGATGTGCCGTCTGATTCAACTGATGAAAATACGCCGGTAAAGCAAGAGCTAGTGTGTCGATTTGACCGCTTAGCCTATGCCATAGAAGACGGTATTCCTGTGCTTTTAGAAAGCGAAAGCCGCACCATGAGTGCTGAAGAATTTGAATCGGTCAAAGCACATGACTGATTTTACCGTTGTTATTCCTGCTCGCTTTGCATCGAGTCGATTCCCCGGCAAACCCTTGGCGCTTATTCAGGGCAAGCCGATGATCCAACATGTATATGAACGCGCTTTAGAAGCGGGTGCGCGGCAAGTGATTGTGGCCACAGACGATGCTTCAATAGAACAAGCCGCCCAAGGATTTGGTGCAGACGTATGCATGACATCCTCTGATCATGACTCGGGTACAACGCGTATTGCAGAGGTGATTGAACTGCGAAAAATCGATAATCAAGAGATTGTTATTAACGTACAGGGTGATGAACCCTTTATTCCGCCCACCAATATTCGCCAGGTCGCCGATAACCTCGCTCAGTTTACGCATTACCCCATGGCCACCTTGTGTTTTCCCATTACCTTACCTGAAGATGTGCTGAATCCGAATATTGTGAAAGTGGTTAAAGATGAGCATAACAAAGCGCTTTATTTTTCTCGCGCGCCAATTCCTTATCCACGCGCAGACATGAAAGTCAGTGAGAGTCATGGCTTGACGCTTGAAAAGTTGTCTTATGATTATTTTCGTCACATTGGTATTTATGGATACCGCGCTGAGTTTGTGACTAAGTTTGGTCAGATGCGCAGCAGTGCACTGGAGTACTGCGAGTCATTGGAGCAATTGCGCGTGTTAGAGCACGGCTATTCGATTCATGTCGCACAAGCGGTTGACGCGCCACCACATGGTGTAGACACGCCAGAAGATCTTGCGAAGCTAAACGCTCAGTAAAGGGGCTTTGCGCCGGGCGCCTAGTATCGTGGATAGAACCGCCGTTTGCATCGGGTGATGCAACAGACCTAACTTAATTCATACCCTTGCGCCAACAGCGCTTGGTGCAGATATGCAATATGTTTTGGGCCTATTTCACAGCATCCACCCACGATAGAAGCACCGTTTTTGATCCAGTTAAGGGCATGTTTTGCGTATCGGGATGGGCCTAAGTCTTCGCGCGTTTCCATGTTTTCAACGGTTCCACCGGGATGCAAATCACTGACCGATTTAAAACCGTTTGCATACGCGCCAATCGCTTGCGTTGCCAGCGATAACCCGCGCCATGACGCATCAACGGCTTCTGGCTGACTACAATTGAGCAGGATTGCCTCAGGTTTATATTGTTGAACCGCGTTCACCGCATCTTGCACTGATTCGCCACTGCGCAGTGCACCAGCATCGGTATCGCTGACAGTGAATGCAACCCAAATGGATTTGCCTGCATCACGCGCTGCATGACAAGCTGCAGAGGCTTCAGCAATCGTGGCCATGGTTTCACATATAAAGAGGTCGCTCGCAGGCTCTTGTAGCGCAACTAGACGTTGATAGCTTGGTAGGGCTTGGTCAAACGACAATGACACCTCTGGCCGATAGCTTGCCACTAGTGGAGGTAAACAGCCGGCAATGCGCACACCGTCGCACATAGCGTTATCTCTTGCATCAAGGGCGGCGCGCATGGCTGACTGATGCAGCTTGCCAATATTTGCCATTTCGTTTTCACGGGTTAAACGCTCTGGTGTGGCTGTATAGGTATTTAACGTGATGACGCGCGCGCCACTTTTTATAAAGTCACTGTGAAGGTCGCGCACCAGTTCAGGTTCATTTAACATGATGTCGGCCGACCAAAGGCTAGTGACGGGCCGAGTGCTTCGACTTAAAAGCTCTTGTCCCATACCGCCATCAAGTAACGTGATTTTTTGTGACACTTAGATGCCTTGTATATATTGGTTAAGCGTCTTGTTCTTCGCTTAACACCGCCCACATATCGTGCTCATCAGTATGGATAATTTCAACCCATACGCGTTGACCCACTGTCAGGTCATGAACGTCGTTTATATGAATAATGCCGTCTATTTCAGGGGCTTCACCAAAGCTTCTTGCGGTAGCGCCTTCGCTATCGATGTTGTCGATGACAACGTTGTATTCATTACCAATTTTTGCCTGTAGGCGCTGGTAGCTGATTTCAGACTGCACTTGCATAAAGCGTTGCAGGCGAGATTCTTTGACATCTTCACTCACGTGTCCTGGCAGAGCGTTTGCGGTGGCGCCTTTTACGGGAGAATATTTAAAGCAACCTACGCGGTCTAACTGAGCTTCTCGCAAGAAGGTAAGTAACTCTTCGAATTCTTCTTCGGTTTCACCGGGGAAGCCAACGATAAAGGTTGAGCGGATGACCAAGTCTGGACAGATCTCGCGCCATTTGCGAATGCGCTCAACGGTTCTATCTGCGCTGCCAGGGCGTTTCATCAATCGTAAAATACGTTTACTGGCATGCTGAAATGGAATATCTAAATACGGGAGTATTTTACCTTGCGCCATGAGGGGGATAAGGTCATCGACATGGGGATAAGGATATACATAATGCAAGCGTACCCAAATATCCAGTTTACCTAGTTGTTCACACAACTGCTGCATGTGGGTTTTCACCGGCATGCCATCCCAGAAATCGGTTTTGTATTTAACATCGACCCCATATGCACTGGTATCTTGTGAGATCACGAGCAATTCATTAACGCCCGCGGCTTTTAATCGTTTGGCCTCGCCTAGTACATCACCTACCGGACGGCTGACCAAATCGCCGCGCATTGATGGGATGATGCAAAATGTGCAGCGGTGGTTACAACCTTCTGATATTTTCAAGTATGCAAAGTGCTTTGGGGTCAGTTTGATACCGTGATCGGGCACCAAATGCAAAAACGGATTGTGTACTGGCTTTGGAAGGTGTTCATGAACTTGCGACACCACTTCCTCATAAGCATGAGGGCCTGTGATAGAAAGTACGTTGGGGTGCACTTCACGAATTTCATCTTCTTTGATGCCTAAGCAACCTGTTACGATCACCTTGCCATTTTCAGCTAACGCTTCTCCAATGGTGTCTAAGGATTCTTGCACTGCCGAATCAATAAAACCGCAGGTGTTTACAATCACAAGTTCGGCGTCGTTGTAGGTAGGAACGACATCGTAACCTTCGGTGCGAAGCTGGGTTAAAATGCGCTCAGAATCCACTAGGTTTTTAGGGCAACCTAAACTGACAAAGCCGATTTTAGCGCCGCTTTCTTGCATTCTGACATCAATTAATTCGCCATGCTCTGAGCTTTGCTTAGCCATTTCGCCCAATGCGTTACTCGGTGATTTGAGCGTGGTGGTCTGTTTAGGGTCGAATTGTTTAACGGTCATTGTCTACCTAGCTTAAAAAATGCACAAATTTAAAGGCGCGTAGTATAAATGAATTGGGTGGATAATTCAGCTTGATTTATTTTGGGCAACATTAATTCTGTGCGCTGCACACTTAGGACATGAAAAGGCCTTAAATAATGCACGCGAAACCGCTTAAGGCTGTCTATAATAGCGTAACGGCGTTTGAAATTTTCAAAACATAAATAGGAAGAGTCCAAATTATGGCGACAGTCTTACAGGCAGTAAAAAAATGGGCACCGAGTGTGTTGATAGCAAGTTCATTAATGACCGCATCAATGTTAGCAAATGTGCAGGCGCACGATGGCAATCAAAAACTTGCTGGCGTAGTGCTAGACAGAGATGCCGATAAACGAGCACGCGATGCTAGCCGTCGGCCTGTGCAAACCTTATCATTTTTCCATGTTGAGCC
Source organism: Glaciecola sp. XM2 (assembly GCF_018595715.1). Taxonomy (GTDB): domain Bacteria; phylum Pseudomonadota; class Gammaproteobacteria; order Enterobacterales; family Alteromonadaceae; genus Glaciecola. The sequence continues at coordinate 91,318 of NZ_JAHEOJ010000026.1, read as the reverse complement.
AGGTATGAAAGTTGCAGAAGCGCTACCGGGAGGCGGCTGGTACTCTGAAATATTAGCCAATTACCTTGGCGCCGAAGGGGCTTTGTACGGCATCAACTACAATGAGTCTATGTGGCCGTTATTCGGCTTTTTTACGCCTGAGAGAATCGCTGAAATGTCGGCACGTACCGCTGAATTTCCGGACATGGTAGCAGATTTGTCTGACAACGGTATTGCGAGTCGAGGATTTACCTTTGCAACCGTACCCGATGATATAAAGGGCACGTTAGACCGAGTGTTATTTGTCCGCGCGTTACATAATTTAGCGCGTTTTGAAGAGCAAGCAGGAACGATGACCGAGGCGATTACAGCTGCTTTTGAGCTATTAAACGCTGATGGTTTAGTGGGCGTAGTTCAGCACAGAGCGCCTGAGGATGCAGATGAGACATGGGCATCAGGCGGCGCCGGCTACCTTAAACAGTCTAGCGTGATTAAGGCATTTGAAAGTGCAGGTTTTGAGTTAGTCGCGCTCTCCGAGATTAATGCAAATGCGTTAGATAAACCCACATCAAACGATGTTGTGTGGCGACTACCGCCAAGCTTAAATGGTTCAGCCGATGATCCACAGATGCGAGAAGCCATGCTTGCCATTGGTGAGAGCGACCGCATGACGCTGTTGTTTAAAAAGAAAGGCGCTACGTTTCACGGTCATTAGACAAGATAGATAGCCATGCCTTTAAAGTTTCCTCTACACCATTACGATGAAGCAGGGCGGTTAAAACCGCCCTTATTGCTCTACGCATTCTTATTATTTGTTTGCAGAGGCTTTTTGCTATTGATTATTTCACTGTCGTTTCGTGAAGATAGTAGCCGCATGATGACCTTATTCTATCCGTCGAAATATGATTTTTATTGGTCGTTATTGCCGGTATTGCCAGCGCTAGTGGTACTGATATTGTTAAGTCAGCGTAATAAGATATGGCGCAGCGAGCGAATGTGGCTATTTAAACCATTAGTAATGTTATTTGTCGTCGCATTATTGGCTGATATAAGCGTGCAACTTGGTATTTTATCTCGCATCCACTTTGCTTTTTCTGCCACTCATGGGTTCTCAATTCTTATTGCACTCATTGGTTTAGTGTATGCAATGAAAAGCCGCCATATGCGCGACATTGTCAATGACTGGGTACGTGAACACTGATGCGAGCCTAGTTGGTATTAGCCGCTAGCGCTTTTTGAAAATACTCGCCCACTTGAATATCAGGATTTTTGACGAGTTTATCGTAGCATACGCCGGCAAAGGCATAGGATTTGTCTTTGATTTTCAGAAAAATAGTGGGCGCTTCGGGGGCTGAGGTGTCGTAGTGCCATTGACCTCCGGCAAGCTCCTTGAAGACTTCTCCGATATATGCGCCGTACATGTTGCAGATCGTAAAGATAGCTTTGTTTTCTAAAGACTGGCTCGGGAACTCTTTTACAAAACGGGTGATGGTAGCATCGACCTGATCAATGCTTGCTGCAGAATAATCCAAACTGATGCCAAACTGCTCTTGTGATGTTTTCACCGCATCTTCTGCTGTTTCTTGCATGAGTGTATCAAGCTCTTGTTGTAACATGACTTTCCTTTCGATGAACAATGCTAGGGTGAAGGTAGATCAATTTGCCGGTGTTGTAAAATAAGATTTTCAAGAAGCTCAGTACCTGGACCTTTATCATCGGGGGTAGGACAAATCAAAAATGCGGTCATTTGTTTAAACTGGCTACCACGCACTTTTAAGGTCACAAGCTCGCCGGCGTCGATATATTTTGATACTTTGTGGGTTGGAAGCCAACAAAAGCCAACGTTATGCTGCAGTAAGTCAATTGCCGTATCAAACTGGCTAACTGTCCACCTATTTTCGGATTTGAGCCAACCACTTTTTTCAGAGGGTTTGCTGGAGGTATCGGCAATAACGACCTGCAAGTGTTGCGCGAGGGTCGTAGGATCAATTTCTCCCTCAATTTGCGCCAGCTCGTGGGTGGGATGACACACCGGTACGAAGCTAACATGACATAGCGGTTCGCCTAAAAACCCCACTGGGATGGACATATTAATCGCCAGATGCGCTTCATGATTTAAGATAGCATCTTCTGTACCGGTTAAGACCGTGTCTTTTATTTTTACGCGGCTGCCGCGAGATTGAGGTAAAAATGCTTTTAAAACGGGGAATAATGCATCCCTTGGATAGGCTAAATCTACCGCCACGATGATCTCAGGCTCCCAGTCTTGATGGATATTTACGGCTAACAATTCGAGGGATTCTACGTTTTGCGTTAAGTTTCTAGAGCGGCGCAACATTACCTCTCCAGCCGCAGTTAAAACAGCCTTTCTACCAATGACTTCTAGGAGCTGCACACCCAACATCGACTGCAATTTTGCAACCGCATGGTTCAGCGAAGATTGCGATTTATTGAGCGCATCAGCGGCTTGGGCATAGCCACCGAAATCGACAACTGCCTGTAAAATACGCCACTGTTCCAAGGTTGTTTTAGGACGATACAAAGGCTCAGTTCCTCATAAAATCACAATCATATTGAAATAAGACCCGCCATAGTAAGTTAATTATTCGTAATTATGAAAATTAATCTTTTCTAAGGGTTTACCTGTAATCTTTATATAAGCCTTTACTATACTGCACCTTATGAAATTTGCTTCTTATTTACCGCTGACTGCCCTTATTGCCTTAACCGTAATCACGCTTTTGGTCAATTATGATGTTATTCCACCGGGTTTGCAGATCCTTGAAAAGCTTGAAGGTGCGCTAGATGAAGGTTTCTATCTGGTAATATTCTTCATTATCTTATTAGAGTCCATCATCTATGTTGGTTTCTACTTTCCAGGCCAGTTTTTCGCTGTTTTATTAGTGATTGGGGCAAAGCCTACTGCGACCGACGTAGTTTATCTCACCGTGGCGATGGTATTAGCCGCAACCTTAGGGTCAATTATCAATTATTTTTTGGGTAAAAACCTCAAAAATAAAGATGAAATAGAAACCGAGACCAAACTTCGTCATTTGTTACTCGCGATGATTCATATTAATTCGTTGGCCTTTTTTATGTTCTCACAGGGCGCTAATGGCAAATCGTTTCGCGTGGTTTGGCTCGCTGGCTTACTGAACCTTCCTTATTATTTATTATTGATTGCTGGCACTGCAGTACTGAGCGAACAAGTCATGTCGATGGCGGAGAATTCAGTCTTATTGTTTACGCTTATTGGTATTTGGTTATCTATCTCACTTGTCTATGACGTGCGAAAACATCGACTAGCCACAAAGGCCGCTGTTTAGGATGTTGTAGAGATTAGGTGGGCAATTGCGCGGGTAGCCGCTATCATTCCAAAACTTGCGGTAACGCCTACGAAGGCTCCAAATCCTGTGGCGCAGTCCATCTTACCGCTCCCTTGCGCGCCTGTTTTTTCAAACGATACAGTGCCGTTATCGCTGGGATAGCGTAATTGTTCGGTAGAATATATCGCTTCCACAGCAAAACGTCTTTTCGGGTTGCTCGAGAAGTTGTGATGACGTCGAAGTTCGCTGCGCACTTTTGCGAGTAACGGGTCTTGAATAGTCTTGGCGAGATCGCCGGTGGTGATTTGCAAGGGGTCTATTTGCCCACCTGCACCACCTACCGTAATCAGTTTTATTTTGTTGCGCTTGCAATGAACCACAATAGCCACTTTAGCACTAACACTGTCTACCGCGTCAATTACCACATCGGCACTGTCGTTTACATATTCATGAACGTTGTTAGGCGTGACAAAATCTTCAATGGCATCAACCGTGCAGTCAGGGTTGATGTCTAATATCCGCGCTTTCATCACTTCCACTTTACTTTGATTTAGCGTTGAACTCATCGCATGGAGCTGGCGATTGACGTTGCTGATGTTGATGTCGTCTAAATCAATAAGCGTAATATGGTTAACGCCAGAGCGCGCGAGGGCCTCTGCTGCCCATGCACCCACACCACCAATGCCAATCACGACGACGGATGAATGCTGCAATTTTGTCAGGCCAGCTTGACCATATAAGCGTACTAAACCTGAGAAGCGTTGGGAGTAAGACATATAACCTTTCTATTTAATTGAATGATTTAGGCGATTTATACCAATATACGTTCACTAAAGTTAGTGTTTTAATTCATCTATCAAAATAACTGGAGATAAATGATGGGATTACTTGTAGACGGCCAGTGGAAAGACCAATGGTACGACACTAAAAAGAGCGATGGCAAATTTGTTCGTCAGGATTCTAAGTTCAGAGACATTATAGAAGCAAGCCCTGAAGCAAAATTTCCTGCAGAATCTGGCAGATATCATTTGTATGTGTCCCTTGCATGTCCTTGGGCGCATCGCACATTAATTTTTAGAGCCCTTAAAAACTTAGAAGAACATATCTCAGTATCCGTAGTGAGCCCAGACATGCTAGAAAACGGCTGGGAGTTTGGTCAATACGAGGGCGCAACACAAGACCATCTATTTGGCTTTGACTATATGCATCAGGTTTATACTAAAGTGAAGCCAGATATCACGACAAGAGTGACAGTACCGGTGTTGTTTGATAAAAAATCCGGGCAAATTGTGAATAACGAATCCGCTGACATCATTCGCATTCTCAACAGCGCATTTAATGATATTACCGGTAACACCGACGACTATTACCCTAAATCGCTACACGCACAAATTGCGTTAATTAATGATTATGTCTATGACAATATCAATAACGGTGTTTATAAATCGGGCTTTGCGACGACACAAGCGGCTTATCAAGAAGCGGTTACGGATTTGTTTAAAGCCTTAGATAAGGTGGAAGGCATTTTGGCGAAGTCACGCTATTTAGTGGGAGACGTTATTACCGAAGCAGATTGGCGCTTGTTTACCACCTTGATTCGTTTTGATCCCGTATATGTTGGTCATTTTAAATGTAATATCAGACAAATTGCGGATTACCCCAATATCTTTAACTACATGAAAGAGCTATATCAAGCGGATGGCGTAGCAAACACCACTAATTTTGATCACATTAAGCGGCATTATTATTATAGCCATACCATGATAAATCCAACTCAGGTTGTGCCTACAGGCCCTGTTCAAGATTTGTTATCGGCTCACAATAGAGGTGTATAGTGATGACCAGAATATTGACTAAGGCCACCGGCATGCCTGCATCTGACGGTGCGGGTGTGAAGCTATCTCGGGTGCTTGGACAGCCAGGCTTAAAAAGGCTTGATCCGTTTTTGATGCTCGATGAATTTGGTTCAGAAGATGCCCAAGATTATATCGCTGGCTTTCCTCAGCACCCTCACCGTGGTTTTCAAACCGTGACTTATATGCTTGAAGGTAAGATGGGTCACAAAGATTCCGTTGGGAATTCGGGAGTGATTGAAGACGGTGGCTTACAATGGATGAATGCGGGTAAAGGCATCATTCATGAAGAAATCCCGCAGCAGACACAAGGCCGTATGCGTGGGTTTCAGCTGTGGGTAAATTTACCTGCGAGCGAAAAAATGTCACCACCAGGATATCAAGACATACCTACCGATAAAATCCCTGAAGTACAGCTAGACAATGCGTTGGTGAGAGTGCTAGCAGGCACGTTCAACGATGTTTTAGGACCCGTGAAAACGCAAGCGATTCAGCCCCAGTTTTTAGATGTTCACTTGCAAGCTGATGCTCACATTAAGTGGCCAACGGTGTCTTCACACAATGGGTTTTTATACGTGTACGAAGGTGAAGTATCCGTCGGTGCAGAAATCCTGACAAAAGGTCAGCTAGGTGTATTGAAGTTTGACGGCGACATTGAGGTTAAAGCAAGCTGTGAGTCTAAAGCGATTTTTGTCAGCGGTGAGCCCATTAATGAACCCATCGTTCAATATGGTCCTTTCGTGATGAACACAGAGGAGGAAATTCATCAGGCCATTAGAGACTATCAGTCTGGCGCACTGGCATAAGCCATCATGTGACGTTTTGCCTTTCATTAAGGGTAATGCGTCACATTCTTAATTCGCTTCTATACCCTTTAATTGTATGGCGCTATTGTGCTCATCGGTCATGACGATTGAACAAATCACTATTTTTACCTACTATTGACGCTTGCACCTTTATTCGTAATTCAGAAAGGAATCCAATGAAGCCAATTACATGTTTTAAAGCCTACGATATTCGCGGCGAACTCATCGAGCAGTTAGATGAAAACGTGGCGTATCGCATCGGCAGAGCGTTTGCGAGCTACTTAAACGCTAAAACAGTGGTGGTAGGCTCAGATGTCCGTCACACCGCGCGACCGCTCAAGCTAGCATTAAGTGCCGGGTTAATCGATGGCGGCGCAAAAGTGTTTGATTTGGGCATGGCAGGGACGGAAGAAATTTATTTTGCAACCAAACACCTTGGCGTCGACGGCGGGATTGAAGTCACCGCAAGTCACAACCCCATTAATTACAACGGTATGAAATTAGTTAAAGCCGGCTCTGTGCCTATCAGTGGCGACAGTGGTCTTAACGCTATAAAAGAAATTGCGGAAGGGTTTGACGATACTCTCGTAGAAGCGCAGTTGTCATCCTATGGTGAGCGCGTGACCGATGAGGCTTTTTTAAAAGGCGAGTCGAGCATAAAAGATTTAAGTTTGTTAGCCTCAAAGTCTTATGAACGTGTCAGCTGCGTAAACGACTATATTTTACATTTGTGTGAATACATTAATATTCGCAAGCTAAAACCGTTGAAATGTGTGGTTAATGCGGGCAATGGCGCTGCAGGACACGTCATTGATGCATTGGAGCTATTATTTTCCCACCAACAGATTCCTATCGAGTTTATAAAGGTTCATCATCTGCCAGACGGAGACTTCCCTAACGGTATCCCTAATCCACTGTTGCCAGAGAACCGCGACGATACTGCTAATGCCGTTATCGCGCACAAAGCCGACATGGGTATTGCTTGGGACGGTGATTTCGATCGATGTTTTTTGTTTGATGAAACCGGTGAATTTATTGAAGGGTATTACATTGTAGGCCTGCTCGCTCAATCCTTTTTAAGTAAAGAGAAGGGCGCTAGCATCATTTATGACCCTCGTGTGTATTGGAATACTGAAGATATTGTTAAGCAAGCGGGTGGTAAACCCATCAAGTCAAAAACCGGGCATGCGTTTATTAAAGAGCGTATGCGCAAAGAAGACGCCATTTATGGTGGTGAGATGAGTGCTCATCATTATTTTAGGGACTTCGCTTATTGCGATTCAGGCATGATCCCATGGTTATTAGTGGCAGAGTTACTGTGCACGACAGGAAAACCACTATCGTCGTTGGTCAAAGAGCGTATTGGGCTGTATCCATCGTCTGGTGAGATAAATTATCGCGTAGAGGACGCAGGGCAGACGATTAAACGCATCATTACCCACTTTGAATCTCAAGCACAGCACATCGACAAGACGGATGGCATTGGTATGGAGTTTGGTAATTGGCGCTTTAATTTACGAAAGTCGAATACCGAACCGGTTATTCGTTTAAATGTCGAATCGAAGGCTGATATTGCATTAATGAGAGAAAAGACAGAGCTTTTGGCCAGTCTTATAACAGGTTAGGCAAGTTGAGCTTATCATTATATCCGCCCGAGTGCTGCTCACTGTGAATAGTGAAAAGAAGGTTAAAAGATGAAATATGTTTCGCTTGTGATAATGGTATTGCTGATAACGGCATGCCAAAAAGGCCCTCAGCCAATGAGTATTAGTGCTGCGACTATTAGCAATGTGTCTGCTACTGAGAGCTTAGACAGTAATCGTTATCAGCACCTTATTAATCTTAGCTTTGATTATGAAATAAAAAGCGATAATGAACAAAGCGACGCCAATCGCTACTTTTGCACAGTGCAGTTTGTGCATAAAGAAGACGGTAAAAGTTTTACTAACCGAAGTATTTTAAATGAAGATGGCACACCATTTTGCAAACTGCTTCCGGGTCAAGGAAATATGAGTATCCTATGGCCTGGCGTGCTAGATCACGCTAGTGAAAATGAGGTAAATCTCCGAAATCTTCACTTGCCGGTACAATACTTTGTCGCGATTCATCAGTATACAAGCAAGCCAGCGAGTATCATCATTGCTAGATCAGAGGTCCTTAGCAGTAAAATAACGCGCGTACCTTAAAATCATACTAAGGTACTTGCGGTTTAAATAGATGCCATGAACAAGTGACAAATCACGACAATGGTTGTCAAAATGGTGCGCAAAAACGTGTAGTCAATCAAGATATCCTTTTCCAAGGCCAATACGTATTTATCATACATAAGCATGCCAATGTAGGTAATGGAAAGCACGCTAAGCAAAAGATATCCGTCTAGAAAAACAAGTGATGACCAACCTACGATGCTCGGTAGCATCGCCACATATAGTTGGTGGTTTTTACGGCGATTTTGTAATGCGTCTAGCCAGTGGATACCACCAAAAAACGACAGAATTATCGTCGAATATTGAATGAAATAAGTGTATCCCTGATAGTAATATATCTGCCCCGTTAAAATCAGAATAGGTATTCCAATAAACGGTAATAATCCGGCGTAGCCTAAGAGTTTTGCGGCATTATGCATGGTGCTCTTCTTTTTTATCGCGTGTTAAAAACACGTATATGTTAAACAAAAAAAGCGCGATAAACGCGCTTTTCTTTATCTTTTTACCATCACTTTTTAAGCGGCGTATATTCGCGCTTGCTGTGACCGGTGTATAGCTGACGAGGACGGCCAATTTTCTGACCTGGTTGACTCATCATTTCGTGCCAATGTGAAATCCAACCTACCGTTCTTGCTAAAGCAAAGATACACGTAAACATGTTCGTTGGAATACCAATTGCACTAAGCACGATGCCTGAATAAAAATCTACGTTAGGGAAGAGTTTCTTTTCAGCAAAGTATGGGTCACTCAACGCGATACGCTCCAGTTCCATTGCAACATCTAACAGCGGGTTGTCAACGTTTAGCTCAGCTAATACTTCATGACAGCTTTCACGCATTACGGTTGCGCGTGGATCATGGTTTTTGTAAACGCGATGGCCAAAGCCCATTAGACGGAACGGATCGTTTTTGTCTTTTGCACGAGCAATAAACTCTGGAATACGGTCAACGCTGCCAATTTCTTCTAGCATTTTTAAACATGCTTCGTTAGCACCACCGTGCGCCGGCCCCCAAAGAGAAGCGACACCCGCTGCGATACATGCGTATGGGTTAGCACCAGATGAACCCGCTAATCTTACAGTAGATGTAGAGGCGTTTTGTTCGTGGTCAGCATGCAAAATGAAGATGCGATCCATGGCGCGCTCAACAGCAGGCGTGATTTTGTAATCTTCCGCAGGTACAGAAAACATCATGTTTAGGAAGTTAGCTGCGTAGCTCAAATCGTTGCGTGGATACACAAACGGCTGACCTACATTGTATTTGTAGCACATTGCTACAAGCGTTGGCATTTTCGCAATCAGTCTATGTGCAGAGCGCTTGCGTTGCTCTGGGTCTGATACGTCTAAGTCGCTATGGTAAAATGATGATAGCGCGCCTACGGTGCCGCACAGCATCGCCATTGGATGCGCGTCGTTTCTAAACCCATGGAAGAACATGTTGAGCTGCTCATGCACCATTGTGTGGCGCGTGATGGTGTGTTTAAACTCTTGATACTCTTCTTCCGTTGGTTTTTCGCCGTGAAGTAACATGTGGCACACTTCAATGTAGTCTGAGTCGCGCGCTAAATCTTCAATAGAGAAACCACGATGGAGCAAGATGCCCTTAGCGCCATCAATAAAAGTAATGGACGATTCGCATGATCCTGTTGCCATAAAACCAGGGTCGAAAGTAAAGTAGCCTTTGCTGCCAAGTGCTCTAACATCAATCACTGGATGTCCTTCCGTTCCTTCTATAATCGGGAACTCGATTTCGACATCACCTGCTTTTAATGTGGCCATCTTTTCTGACATAAAATACTCTCCTAAGTTGAGGAATCCGATTAAACGGATAAAGTGCGCAATTTGTTCACAATATGGTGGAAATTGTCCAAATTAGTGCGAAAAGTGGCGATATTCTTAACTTAAAGCACAGTGAAGTCAATTTAAATGCATATCTGCTTAATATATATTCTCTATAATCTACATCGATACTCGCCTATAAAGAATTCTTTACGACCAAAGTTCTAGCATGCAACATTTAATTGCTATTCGCGATTTGCATTGTTATATTCAAACCCCCTGAATTATAAGGGTTATTTTGTAATAACTTTATAAATTCTTGTTCACAATTAGTTAACATTTACAGGTGTAAATGCGTAATACACACACAACCAAAGTAGAATATCTCGAAGTGCTTGCTTTGTGGTATTTCTATAAGGAAACAACAACAGGCGTTTTATTGTGAAAAAACAAAGACCAGTAAATCTCGATTTAACCACAATCAAATTACCATCTGCCGGCAAGGCTTCAATTCTTCACAGAGTAACAGGCGTAGCAATGTTTTTTGCATTGTTATTCGTTATTTGGGCATGGGCCACTTCTTTGGCATCTGCCGAAGGCTTTGCTCTTGTCGAGAGTGTGATGGGCGGCATTCTAGGTAAGATTGTTGCGATAGGTACCTTATCGGCACTTTCTTATCATATTCTCGGTGGCATCCGCCATGCAGTCATGGACATGGGTTACTGGGAAGAACTCAAGTCCGGCAACCTAAGTGCTGATATCACTATCGGCGTATGGATTGTATTAACTATCGTGATAGGAGTGGTATTGTGGTAACAAATCAAGCATCAATGAAGCGCGACGGTATTCAAGATTACGTCACCCTTAGAGCAAGTGCCGCGGTCATCGCTGCGTTCACGTTCTACATGGTGTACGTTTTTATTTCCACCGAAAATATGACCTTTGAGATCTGGCAGGGTATCTTCTCTTCTATATATATGAAAGCATTCACGCTTGCCGCGCTAGTAGCAATTATGTTGCATGTGCGCGTTGGTCTTTGGCAGGTGCTGACTGACTATGTTAAACCGTATCGCTTAAGAGCAGCGTTGCAGTTTGTATTGAATTTAATCGCCTTTGCTTATGTTGCGGTTGGCTTATTTGTATTGTGGGGTGTTTAAAGATGACTTTACCAGTTCATGAATTTGACGCAGTAGTAATTGGTGCTGGCGGCGCGGGAATGCGTGCGGCACTGCAGATTTCTCAATCTGGTCGCTCTTGCGCATTATTATCAAAAGTGTTTCCTACCCGTTCGCACACGGTATCAGCGCAAGGCGGTATTACCGTCGCGTTAGGTAACTCCCATGAAGATAACTGGGAATGGCACATGTATGACACCGTTAAAGGGTCAGATTACATTGGTGACCAAGAAGCCATTGAATATATGTGTAAGACCGGCCCAGAAGCCATTATCGAAATGGAAAATATGGGATTACCTTTCTCTCGTTTTGAAAACGGAAAAGTATATCAACGCCCATTTGGCGGTCAGTCTCGTAACTTTGGTGGCGAGCAAGCAGCGCGCACAGCGGCGGCAGCAGATAGAACCGGCCACGCCCTGTTACACCTTCTATATCAGCAGAACGTAAAGAACAAAACAAAAGTATTCAGTGAGTGGTACGCGCTAGATTTGGTGAAAAACCAACAAGGCCAAGTAGTAGGTTGTACTGCTATCGATATTGAAACCGGTGAGGTAGTTTACTTTAAATCACGCGCGGTTGTTTTGGCGACCGGTGGTGCAGGACGTATATACGCTTCTACTACTAACGCTCACATCAATACCGGTGACGGTGTTGGTATGGCGATGCGCGCTGGTGCTCCTGTTCAAGACATGGAAATGTGGCAGTTCCACCCAACGGGTATAGCTGGTGCAGGTACGCTTGTGACAGAGGGTTGTCGCGGTGAAGGTGGTTACTTGCTGAACAAAGACGGTGAGCGCTTCATGGAACGTTACGCACCAAATGCTAAAGACTTAGCCGGGCGCGATGTTGTTGCTCGTTCGATGATGACTGAAATTCGTGAAGGTCGCGGCTGTGAAGGTCCTTGGGGCACTCACTTGAAATTGAAGCTTGATCACCTCGGTAAAGACGTACTTGAGTCGCGTCTACCAGGTATTTTGGAGCTTTCTCGCACATTTGCTCACGTTGATCCTGTTAAGGAGCCGATTCCTGTCATTCCTACTTGCCACTATATGATGGGTGGAATACCTACCAATGTTGATGGTCAGGTAATTAGCATCGATAAAGATGGCAACGAATCACAAATCGATGGTTTATTCGCATGTGGAGAGATAGCTTGCGTATCTGTGCATGGTGCAAACCGCTTAGGTGGTAACTCATTGCTCGATTTGGTTGTATTCGGTCGTGCAACTGGCTTGCATCTTGGCAAGAGCCTTGATCAAATCGATATTAAATCTGACGCTTCTGAGTCAGATCTTGAAGGCGCAATGGCTCGCTTTAATCGCTGGGAAGGTTCTGAAGTGGGTAAAGGTGAAGACCCGGTTCAAATCAAGAAAGATATGCAGAAGTGTATGCAATTAAACTTCTCTGTATTCCGCGAAGGTGAAGCGATGGCTGAAGGCCTCAAAGAGCTTAAAGAAATTAAAGAGCGCTTAGCGCACGCTCGCTTGGACGATAAGAGCAGCGACTTTAATACTCAACGTATTGAGTGTTTAGAGCTAGACAACTTAATGGAAACTGCATACAGCACTGCTGTGGCAGCAAACTTTAGAACAGAAAGCCGCGGCGCACATAGCCGCTTCGACTTTACTGAGCGTGATGATGAAAATTGGTTATGTCACTCAGTGTATCTGCCAGAGTCAGATTCAATGAGAAAACGTGATGTAAACATGGCACCGAAGTTGAGGGAAGCATTCCCTCCGAAAGTGCGTTCGTACTAATTAGGAGTAATCTGATGCAACTTACTTTTTCAATTTATCGTTATAACCCAGATGTAGACGATGCCCCACGCATGGAAGATTACCAGCTTGAGGTAGAAGAAGGCCAGGACATGATGGTGCTTGACGCGCTTATTGCGTTAAAAGAAAAGGACCCGTCACTTTCGTTCAGACGCTCATGCCGTGAAGGCGTATGCGGCTCTGACGGAATGAACATGAACGGTAAAAACGGCTTGGCATGTATTACGCCACTATCTGCGCTAGGCAAAGGCAAAATTGTTGTTCGCCCACTACCAGGCTTGCCTGTTGTGCGCGACCTTGTCGTTGATATGTCTCAGTTCTACACGCAATACGAGAAAATCAAGCCGTTTTTGATTAACGATCAAAAGCAACCGCCAGCAAGAGAGCATTTGCAAAGCCCTGAAGACCGCGCAAAGCTAGATGGATTATATGAGTGTATCTTGTGTGCATGTTGTTCCACTGCATGTCCATCGTTCTGGTGGAATCCTGACAAGTTCATCGGGCCTGCGGGCTTGTTACATGCCTATAGGTTCTTAGTAGATAGCCGTGATACAGCAACCGACGAGCGTTTGGGCGATCTTGATGACGCGTTCAGTGTTTTCCGTTGTCACGGCATCATGAACTGCGTGAGTGTATGTCCAAAAGGATTAAACCCAACAAAAGCAATTGGCCATATTAAGTCAATGTTGTTGCAACGAGCTGTATAATTGACAGTGTTGAACGGTTAAATACCTCATATAAAATGGCCACTCTGCAAAGAGTGGCTATTTTTTTTGCAATTAGACCATTTTTTGCAAATTTCTTTACCACTATAGTGGTAGGAGATTTAAAAAGAAAATTACTTAGAATACAATAGCATTTGTAATATAGTACCTTTCGTTGGTTAATGATGATATCAAGGCTAAATAATGCAAAATAGCGTGATGAAAGCGTGGTGGGATTCGTCCCATATGGCAGGCGGCAATGCTTCTTATGTCGAAGAACTTTATGAAATCTATCTAAGCAATCCCCAAGACGTTCCTGAAACATGGAAATCTATTTTTGACGAACTTCCTAAAGTCGATGGCGTGAGTGTTGAAACTAACCACTCCGATATTCGAGAAGAGTTTAAGAGAATGGCCGCGCTTGGCCCAGCTGCTCGCATGGGCGGTGGTGGATCTGCACAAAACGATATTCCCACTGATGAAAGACAGGTTAAGGTACTGCAGCTGATAAATGCTTATCGTTTCCGTGGTCATCAGCATGCTAATTTAGACCCATTAGGGTTATGGCAACAAGAACGCGTTCGCGACTTAGAGCTTTCACATCATAATTTAAAAGAATCAGATTTTGAAACCATCTTCAACTTAGGTTCATATGCGGTAGATGCTGAAAAGATGAAGTTGGGTGATTTGTTTAAATCACTAAACCGCACGTATTGCGGTTCAATCGGTTCTGAATACATGCACATTACCGATACTGAGCAAAAACGCTGGCTTCAGCAACGCATAGAATCGGTAGAAGCTAAGCCGGTTATTAGCCGTGATGAAAAAATCAAAATATTAAAGGGCCTGGTAGCAGCTGATGGTATGGAAAAATACCTTGGAGCGAAGTTTACTGGTGCCAAGCGCTTCTCACTTGAGGGTGGCGATGCATTGATTCCAATGTTAAAAGGCCTAATTACTGAGGCCGGTACCCAAGGCGCTAAAGAGGTCGTATTGGGAATGGCGCATAGAGGCCGCTTGAATGTACTGGTTAACGTTCTCGGTAAAAACCCCTCTGTATTGTTTGACGAATTTGCGGGCAAGCACGACGATTCACTCGGTGCTGGCGACGTAAAATATCACGCAGGCTTCTCTTCAGATTTCGCAACTCCTGGCGGTAACGTGCACTTGGCTTTGGCATTTAACCCATCGCACTTAGAAATCGTTAACCCGGTGGTCATGGGCTCGGTACGCGCGCGTCTACAACGTCGTAATTGCACCGATGGTTCAGCAGTATTACCTATTACTATTCACGGTGACTCAGCTATTGCAGGGCAAGGCGTGGTGCAAGAGACGTTCAACATGTCTCAAACACGCGGCTTCTCGGTGGGTGGAACGGTACGCATTGTTATTAATAACCAAGTGGGCTTTACAACGTCTAAAACCGAAGATACCCGCTCTACGCAGTATTGTACCGATATTGCTAAAATGGTGCAGGCGCCAATTTTCCACGTTAATGCCGATGACCCTGAAGCGGTATTGTTTGTTACCAAACTCGCATTAGATTATCGCAACAAGTTTAAGCGTGATGTCGTTATTGATTTAGTATGTTATCGCCGTCACGGGCACAATGAAGCCGACGAGCCAAATGCAACTCAGCCGTTGATGTATCAAAAAATTAAAAAGCATCCTGTTCCTCGCCAAGTGTATGCCGATCAGCTTATTGCAGAGGGTACTATTGATGCCGCTGAGGTTGAGCGTTTAATGGCGGAGTATCGTGCAGCGCTTGACCATGGTGCTTGCGTGGTAGATGAATGGCGTCCGATGACAGAGCACTCAGTAGATTGGACACCGTTTCTTGGCCACGACTGGGATGCTGAATATAACGGCAAACTCAGCACCGATGACATGAAAAAGTTAGGCGAAGCCCTAACGAACATCCCTGAAAGTCATCGCTTGCAATCTCGAGTGAACAAGCTTTACAAAGACCGTGTGGCAATGGTTGAAGGTGAACGTCTACTCGATTGGGGTATGGCAGAAAACTTAGCGTATGCCTCTATCTTAAAAGAAGGGACCAATATTCGTATTACCGGTCAGGATTCTGGTCGCGGTACGTTTTTCCATCGTCATGCGGTATTGCACGGTCAAGATAGTGGTGATGAATATATGCCGCTCAAGCACATTAGCGATGACCAAGGTAATATCGAAATATACGACTCGGTGTTATCCGAAGAAGCGGTGATGGCATTTGAATATGGCTATGCAACGGCAGAGCCTGCAACCTTAACCATTTGGGAAGCCCAGTTTGGTGATTTTGCAAACGGCGCCCAAGTTGTATTTGATCAGTTTCTTTCATCTGGTGAGGCTAAGTGGGGCAGGTTATGTGGCCTTACAGTGTTGCTTCCTCATGGCTATGAAGGGCAAGGGCCTGAGCATAGTTCGGCACGCTTAGAGCGTTTCTTACAAATGTGTGCTGACCATAACTGGCAAGTTTGCGTGCCATCAACCCCAGCGCAAGTTTATAATATGTTGCGTCGTCAATCGGTCAGACCAATGCGTCGTCCGCTGATTGTGATGTCTCCTAAGTCGTTACTGCGTCACCCGTTAGCAGTAAGTAGCATTGACGAGTTGGCAGCGGGCGTATTTTATAACGTCATCGATGAGATTGATGAGATAAAGCCGAAATCGGTTAAGCGCGTGGTAATGTGCTCAGGCAAGGTATATTACGATTTGTTAGACCAACGCCGTAAAAATGAACAAGACGATGTTGCGCTCGTGCGTATAGAACAGCTTTATCCATTCCCGCAAGAAGAGATGGCGAAAGTAGTTGAAAAATACAGTCATGTGAAAGATTGGGTATGGTGTCAAGAAGAGCCGCAAAACCAAGGCGCATGGTACTGTAGTCAGCATCACTTCATTAACTCAATACCGTCTGATGCAAAGCTGACTTATGCGGGTAGAAAGGCTTCGGCTTCTCCTGCGGTTGGCTATGTATCTGTCCACAATCAACAACAAAAAGCGTTGATTGAAGACGCACTCACACTTAAATAAGGAACCCCAATGGCACATGAAATCAAAGTTCCAGTTCTTCCAGAGTCGGTTGCAGATGCAACGATAGCCACTTGGCATGTGAAAGCGGGTGATTCTGTCACGCGAGATCAAAATTTAGTCGATATTGAAACAGATAAAGTTGTTCTAGAAGTTGTTGCTCCTTCTGATGGGGTGATGGGTGACATTACTGCCGAAGAAGGCGCAACAGTAATGGGTGAACAAGTCATTGGAACCATAGAAGAAGGAAAGGGCGAGATGTCGTCAAAAGAACCAGCAAAAACTGAAAGCGAAGCCCCAGCAAGTGATGCCGGTGGCGCAGAAACCGAAATTAAGGTGCCGGTATTACCGGAGTCGGTTGCCGATGCAACGATTGCTACTTGGCATGTACAAGTAGGTGAGGCAGTGTCTCGTGATCAAAACCTCGTTGATATTGAAACTGACAAAGTGGTACTAGAAGTCGTTGCACCAGCGGATGGCTCGTTAAAAGCGATCATCGCCCAAGAGGGTGAAACGGTTACGGCTGAAGCAGTTATTGCCACCTTCATTGAAGGTGCTGGCGCAAGTGCTGCGCCTGCTCAAGCAGACGCTCCAAGTGACAGTGGTGAGGCAGATACCGATGCGTTATCGCCATCTGTCAGAAGACTGCTAGCTGAAAAAGACATTGATCCTAGTGCTGTGAAAGGCTCTGGAAAAGGTGGACGTATCACCAAAGAAGACGTTGAAAAACATCTTAAAGGTGCCCCAGCGCCAGCGAAAGCGGCACCAGAATCTGCACCGGTCGTTGCAGTCGGTGAACGTACTGAAAAACGCGTGCCAATGACGCGTTTACGTAAAACCATCGCCAATCGCTTGTTAGAAGCTAAAAACTCAACAGCCATGCTAACAACCTTTAACGAAGTGAACATGAAGCCCATTATGGACCTTCGCAAGCAGTATCAAGATAGCTTTGAGAAGCGTCACGGTATTCGTCTTGGTTTCATGTCGTTTTATGTAAAAGCGGTAACCGAGGCGCTAAAACGCTTCCCTGAAGTAAATGCTTCACTCGATGGCGATGATATTTGCTATCATAACTACTTTGATATTTCGATTGCTGTCTCTACCCCACGTGGTCTTGTGACACCAGTGTTAAAAGACACCGATACGTTGGGTATGGCGGGCATCGAAAAAGGTATCAAAGAGTTAGCCATCAAAGGTCGTGACGGTAAGTTGTCATTGGCAGAGTTACAGGGCGGAAACTTCACCATTACCAATGGCGGCGTCTTCGGCTCGCTAATGTCTACGCCAATCATCAACCCACCTCAAAGTGCTATCTTGGGTATGCATAAAATCCAAGATCGTCCTATGGCTGTTGATGGGAAAGTAGAAATTTTACCAATGATGTATCTAGCGTTATCGTACGATCACCGCATCATTGATGGTAAAGAATCGGTCGGCTTCTTAGTGACCGTGAAAGAAATGTTGGAAGATCCAACTCGCTTGTTATTAGACGTTTGATACTTTGGTCTGAAACGAGCGCTTTAGATGATACTTAAGGTATCATCGTCAGTGTCGCAGGTTTGAAATATAGCCTGCGTCGATTATCAGGGCCACTATGTTTGGCCCATCACTCAACAAAAATTGGATAAATCACCATGAATTTGCATGAATATCAGGGTAAACAGCTATTCAAAGAGTACGGCTTGCCTGTATCTGAAGGATACGCTGCTGATACTCCCCAAAGTGCTGTTGAAGCAGCCGACCGCATTGGCGGAAACGAATGGGTAGTTAAGTGCCAAGTGCACGCAGGCGGTCGCGGAAAAGCTGGCGGCGTTAAGCTTGTTAAAACTAAAGACGAAATTAGAACGTTTGCACAAAATTGGTTAGGCAAAAATCTTGTCACTTACCAAACAGATGAAAACGGTCAACCTGTTACGCGCATCCTTGTTGAGACTTGTACAGATATCGCCCAAGAATTGTACTTAGGCGCAGTTGTCGATAGAACTTCTCGTAAAATTGTATTCATGGCCTCTACAGAAGGTGGTGTTGAAATTGAGAAAGTAGCTGAAGAAACACCTGAGAAAATCCTAAAAGCAGAAGTCGATCCGCTTGTAGGTGCACAACCTTATCAGGCAAGAGAAATTGCTTTCGCCCTTGGCCTTAAAGGTGTTCAGATTAAGCAGTTTACGCAGATCTTCTTAGGCCTTGCGAAGATGTTTGAAGACTTGGATATCGCACTAATCGAAGTTAATCCGCTAGTGATTAAAGCAGACGGTGATTTACATTGCTTAGATGCAAAGCTCGCGGTCGACAGCAACGCTTTATATCGTCAGCCAAAAATGCGCGACATGCACGATCCTTCACAAGAAGATGAGCGTGAAGCGATTGCAGCAAAATGGGAGCTTAACTACGTTGCCCTTGATGGAAACGTAGGCTGTATGGTAAATGGCGCAGGCCTGGCAATGGGTACGATGGATATCGTTAATTTGCACGGCGGTAACCCTGCTAACTTCCTAGACGTTGGTGGCGGCGCAACGAAAGAGCGTGTAGCTGAAGCGTTTAAAATCATCCTATCTGATTCTAATGTAAAAGCAGTATTGGTAAATATATTTGGCGGTATTGTACGTTGTGACATGATTGCTGAAGGTATTATCGGTGCAGTTAAAGAAGTAGGTGTTGAAGTGCCAGTGGTAGTTCGTTTAGAAGGCACCAATGCAGAACTCGGTCGCGAAGTGTTAGCCGGCTCTGGATTAGATATTATTGCAGCTGAATCTTTGTCGGATGCAGCGCAGAAAGTCGTTGCTGCAGCGGAGGGCAAATAATGTCAGTATTAATTAATAAAGATACGAAAGTAATCTGCCAAGGTTTTACTGGTGGACAAGGTACATTCCATTCTGAGCAAGCGATTGCTTATGGTACGCAAATGGTTGGTGGTGTAACACCCGGTAAAGGTGGTACAACTCACTTGGGTTTACCTGTGTTTAACACCGTTAAAGACGCAGTTGCAGCCACTGGCGCGACTGCAACGGTTATCTACGTTCCTGCACCATTTTGTAAAGATTCAATCGTCGAAGCCGCTGATGCTGGCATTGAACTGATTGTATGTATTACCGAAGGCATCCCAACTATCGACATGTTATACGTAAAAGAATATGTCGATGGCAAAGGCGTGCGCATGATTGGTCCTAACTGCCCGGGTGTTATTACCCCTGATGAGTGTAAGATTGGTATTATGCCAGGTCACATTCATAAGAAAGGTAAAGTAGGTATTGTATCTCGCTCTGGTACATTGACTTATGAAGCGGTTAAGCAAACCACTGACGAAGGTTTTGGTCAATCAACGTGTGTTGGTATTGGCGGTGACCCAATCCCTGGTTCAAACTTTATCGACATATTAGCCTTGTTCCAAGAAGACCCTGAAACTGAAGCGATCGTGATGATTGGTGAGATTGGTGGTACTGCTGAAGAAGAAGCGGCTGCCTACATCAAAGCTAACGTAACTAAGCCTGTTGTGTCTTACATTGCTGGTGTAACTGCACCTGCTGGTAAGCGTATGGGCCACGCCGGAGCAATTATTTCTGGAGGCAAAGGTACTGCTGACGAGAAGTTTAAAGCATTGGAAGATGCTGGCGTTAAAACGGTTCGTTCACTTGCTGAAATAGGTAAAGGATTGCGCGAGATTACCGGTTGGTAATTAACGCTTTTCTAAGCGATTAAAAAAATCCGCGTTTATCGCGGATTTTTTGTATTTGCAGTATACAAAAACCAAAATAATCAACAAAAAGCCATGATGAAATTTGTGTCGGGGTGATATACTTTGCTTATTACCTGAACTACATTCGCAAAAGGATATACATTCTATGGCCGAGACTGCGCCACGTCCGTCCAACTTTATTCGTCAAATCATCGATAAAGACTTGGCCTCTGGCTTACATTCAAGCGTTGCTACACGCTTCCCGCCTGAGCCAAATGGTTATTTACACATGGGGCATGCAAAATCGATTTGCTTGAATTTTGGTATCGCACAAGATTACCAAGGAACCTGTAATCTGCGCTTTGATGATACCAACCCTGATAAAGAAAACATCGATTACGTCAATGCAATAAAGCAAGATGTTAAATGGCTCGGGTTTGAGTGGGCAGGCAAAGAACGTTATTCCTCAGATTATTTTGATGCTCTGTATGGCTATGCGGTTGAGTTGATTGAAAAGGGCTTAGCATACGTTGATTTTAGCTCTCCTGACGAGGTCAGAGCCTTGCGTGGTACCTTAACTGAGCCAGGTCAAAATAGCCCATACCGTGATACCACTCCTGAAGAAAACCTCGCTCACTTTGAAAAGATGAAGGCTGGTGAATACAAAGAGGGCTCTTGTAGCTTGCGCGCTAAAATTGATATGGCGTCTGCGTTTATGTGCATGCGCGATCCGGTCATTTATCGGGTAAAGTTTGCGCATCATCACCAAACTGGGGATAAGTGGTGCATCTATCCAATGTATGACTTTACGCATTGTATTTCAGACGCAATTGAGGGGATCACGCATTCTTTATGTACGCTAGAGTTCCAGGATAATCGCCGTTTATATGACTGGGTGATTGAAAATATCAGCATTGAGTGCACACCTCGTCAGTACGAGTTTAGTCGTCTCAACCTTGAGTACACCGTGTTGAGTAAACGCAGGCTCATTCAATTAGTGGAAGATAAGCACGTGAATGGATGGGATGATCCGCGTATGCCAACCATCGCCGGTATTCGACGTCGTGGATACACTCCTGCTTCTATCCAAGAATTTTGTAAACGGATTGGCGTAACCAAGATGGATAACATGGTAGAGATGAGCATGTTAGAAGCCTGTATTCGCGATGAACTAAATACCGATGCACCAAGACGCATGGCGGTTCTCGATCCAATTAAGGTGGTAATAGAAAACTATCCCGAGGATAAGGTTGAGTGGATTGATGCGGCTAATCATCCAAGCGAAGAGGGCATGGGTACACGCAAAATCGCCTTTTCAAAAACCCTTTGGATAGAACGAGAAGATTTTAGAGAGCAAGCGAATAAGAAATTTAAGCGCCTCGTTTTAGATAAAGAAGTGCGGCTTAGAAATGCTTATTTCCTAAAGGCAAATAGCGTCGATAAAGACCAAAACGGTGAAGTGACTACAATATACTGTACTTATGACCCAGACACATTAGGCAAAGATCCTGCAGATGGCCGCAAGGCAAAGGGTGTTATTCATTGGGTAAGTGCAACAGAAGCGAAGCCAGCGCAGTTTATGCTCTATGACAGATTGTTTACTGAGGCAAACCCTGCTGCACAAGAGGATTTTGCAGGCTGTATTAATGCATCGTCTTTGGTGGTTAAGCACGGCTTTGTTGAACCCGCTTTAGCGCAATCTGAAAACCTTGAACGCTTTCAATTTGAAAGAACAGGTTATTTTTGTGTTGACGAAGAAAGTACACCTGACAAGCTTATTTTCAACCGAACGGTTGAACTGCGCGATACTTGGGCGAAAATTGGTGATTAATTAATCGTTCTTCAATGCTAAAAAGCGCCTTCTAAAGGCGCTTTTTTGTGGTGTTCTATTTACTGTTTAGGTTTTACTTAGGCTGACAGTCCAAGCTTTGGCCAGTAATACCCATGGAATCATCAGCCATCAGATAGGTGTACGTTGCCATAATGTCTTCTGGTGTTTTAAGCAGTAAAGCATCCTCCGCTGGATATGCTTTGGCTCTCATGTCAGTGCGCGTGGCACCTGGATTGATGCAGTTAAATCGTAAACCGCTGTTTTTAAATTCATCAGCAAGCACTTGCATCATTCCCTCGGTAGCAAATTTCGATATGCTGTAGGTGCCCCAGAATGCGCGTCCCACGCGTCCCACGCCAGAGCTAGTAAAAATGACCGACGCCGTTTTGTTATGTTTAAGTAACGGCAATAAAGCCTGTAGCAAATAGAACTGGCTGTTGACGTTAACTTGCATAACGTTGTCATATTCTTTGCTTTTGATTTCAGCAAACGGGCACAATGCGCCTAAGATACCTGCGTTTAGTAATACGCCATCGAGCTTGCCGTACTCTCCATTTATGGTGTCTGCTAAGCCTTGGTAATGTTGAGCGGTAGCGCCTGCCAAGTCCATTGGAACAATGCTTGGCTGAGGATGACCCGCAGCGACAATTTGGTCGTATACACCCTCGAGTTTTTCGACGGTGCGCCCCAAGAGGATGACCGTTGCGCCAAGCGATGCGTATGTGAGCGCAGCGGTTTTACCAATACCGTCTCCAGCCCCAGTCACTAAAATGACTTTGGATTGCAGGGCAGTAGGAGATGGCGAAAAGCTTAAATGGGGTGCTAAATTAGACATAAAAACGCATATGTTGAAAAAAGAGGCGCAAATAGTAGCCCATAATTTGAATTACCTAAAGTATCAGCTAATACTAAACATCATAATTGAGTTTTTTATTACATTACGTTTACAAACACTTTGCAAAGTGCTGATAAAGTCAATACTATAGGCGTTATTAAACTGGTCATACGAGTTACGCTAATGCAAAACGCGTGTTACCAATTATTTTTAGTCACTCAACAAATTAAGCATTCATGGATTGAGTAGGGAGAAAGAATGAAAAAACTGTTAGTAAGCACAAGTATAATCGCAGCATTGGGGCTTGCCGGATGTGGTGGTGGCGAAACCATCGAGGATCTACAAGCTGAAGCGACAGCGGAGAGACCAGCATCAAGAATATTATTCGATCCTACAAATGCTGTGTTGCCGGTGCCTACCGATTTGTTGTTCGCGCTTGCAGGGCAAACACAGGATGGTACGCTAGAATTGCCAGACGAGGTTGAATCTCGATTAGCTAATAACGGCGTTGCCGATTATAGCGATCCAGGTGTTGCATTAGGTGCTCAAGATGGTTGGAGTACGCAGGCTGCGTTTTCGATATCCACAGGACATGCCGCGGGTATTAGTCTTGATGCTGCGTCTGTTAGCACGCCAGGCTCTGTTCGTATATTCAGAGGCGCAATAGGGGGTGATCTTAGAGACCCTGATTGCACAACTGCGTCGCCATTAACAGGTTGTAAGATATATGATGAGCTTACGTTTGGTGTTGACTTTGTTGCTCAGGCATCAGGCAATAACATCAATGTTATCCCATTAAAAGCGTTTGAGGGAGCCACGAGCTATTATGTGGTGCTTACAGACGGTCTCAAAGCAAGTGATGGTCGCGCGTTGAAGGGTTCAACTACGTATGAGTTAGTGCGCCAGCCCATTGCAACTTCTCCTCTTGGATCTGAGTCTCAGCTAGCGCTGCAGGGTTTAGTCAATTCATATGAGAGCGTCTTAGTCAGTCAAGGCGGTGTAGATGCAGACTCTATTATCTACAGCTCTACGTTTACCACGCAAACTACCAGTGACATCTTTAATACCATAAAAGGTTTGCAAATAGGCGGGTTTGC
The DNA here is from genome assembly GCF_018595715.1 of Glaciecola sp. XM2. GTDB lineage: Bacteria > Pseudomonadota > Gammaproteobacteria > Enterobacterales > Alteromonadaceae > Glaciecola. The sequence continues at coordinate 67,253 of NZ_JAHEOJ010000026.1, read as the reverse complement.
GCAGGCCTTTAGCACTGCATTAGGCCAAGGGGCAGATCTTGCAACTGCTACAGCGGCTGCAGGCCAATTTTTACCTGCAATCTTAGTGGATGCTACGTCACCTCGAACTGCATATGATGTGGTTGCGCCGTTGTTTTTAGGCGCTGATGCTTTTGCTGGCTTACAAGCTGTTGGTCTAGGTAATTGTGCTGGCTTAGTTGGCGCGGCTACCAATCCAGATTCCCCCTTATTTCCAACAGCGTCTTCTACTTTCGCCGCTTTTGGTTTGTTATGCTCAGCAGAAGTGACTGAAGCGACTATTAATCTGCCGTATTATTTAAGCCCAACCGAGCCACTTAGTGACAGCTGGGAAGCAGCATGTACTAATGGCTTAGCCTTACAAGGTATTGGCGCTGAAAATATTCCAGGTCTTATTGCTAATGGAACATTACCTGTTGGTCCATTAAATGACTATTGTCAGACTGCATCTGGCGGTAGCTTATTAGATTTAGACGTATCTGCATTAGGGATTCTTGATAGCCGTCACTTAACGCGCTACAGCCCGATTCCAAAGCCAAAAGGCCGTAATGCTGATGGTACTGAAACCCTAAGTGTTCAAATATCTGTACCTGATGTCGATTTTATTCAAACGCTGGCGGCTATTAATCCCACAGTGTCTGCGATAACAAAACCAGAAGCAGGATGGCCAGTGGTTATTTTGTCTCACGGTATTACCAGCAGTAAAGAAGCCATGTTAGCTGCAAGTGGTGCGCTCTCGTTGGCTGGTTTTGCAACGATTGCAATCGACCAACCTTTGCATGGTGAGCGTGGTTTTGTGTTAGAAGATGGCACAATCATTAACGCGACGAATGGTTTAGGTGGTTCTACTACCGATTACTTCAACCTAGCTAACTTGCTATCATCTCGCGATAATAACAGACAGGCGATCATCGATTTGATTGGTTTAAGATTGGGTGTCAACGCGCTTGTCGACCCATCAGGTTCAGTTGATATCGACGCCTCTAGCGTTTATCTTGCCGGTCAGTCTTTAGGTGCAATAGCTGCGACATCGGCTACCGCAATCGCAAATGAAAGTTTGGCGCAAGTTAATCCAGCGTTAGCGAATTTTGATTCTATGTTTGCGATTAAAGGAGCAGGGTTAAACGTTCCTGGCGGTGGTATCGCTGGTTTCCTTTTAGAGTCTGGCTCGTTTGGAAACCTTGTTAAAGGGTCTTTGTTTGCGGCTACATCACCAGAGTTTCAAGCGTTTTTAGGTCAATTTGCAGCAGAAAATCAGCTACCTCTTGAATCTGCCTTACCAGGTGCGTACGCAGCATTCTCTGCTACGTTTAACGCCGAGCAGCAAGCCACGGCTAACGCTATATTTGCTCAATTTGCATATGCTGCGCAAACAATGCTAGATGCAGGTGACCCAAATACTTACGCCGCTATTCTTGGTGCGCAATCAACGCCTGTTTATATGGCATCGGTAGTCGGTGGTGGTACAAACGACGATGGAAGTACTGCATTACCTGACCAAACCATCCCTAACTTTGTTCCACCGCTTTCTGGAACAGAAGCGTTAGCAGGGTTAATTGGATTGCCGGGCGTGAGCGTTACCACTGAAGGTAACGGCATAGTAAGATTTATAGCTGGCTCTCATGGTTCTTTGCTTGCTCCTGTACCAAGCGCGGCAACGACAGTAGAAATGCAAAGACAACTTGCGCAGTTCTTTGCCACTACTCAAATGGGAACGCCAACGATAGTGGTAACCGACACGTCTGTTGTGGCCAATTAGTCAAGCGCGACTTCGTAAGATGCGCAGAGGCTAACGATATAAAAAGTTTAAGGGTGTGTTTTGTTAAACACACCCTTCTTGTTTTTACAAAAGGCCCCACATCCACTACACACGCCGCTTAAAATAAATGGAGTAAATGTTTGGAGTTTTTATTTGAATACGGGCTGTTTGCAGCCAAAGTGATCACATGGGTGGTTGCTATCTTGATTGTAGTCGGCTTTGTTGTGTCCATGGCGAGTAAGCAAAAGCAACGCCCAGGCAGCTTAGAGTTTGATTCTATTTCAGAGACCTTTGATGACCTAAAGCACCAAGCTGAATCGGTGCTATTAGATAAGGACCAGCTAAAAGAGAAACAAAAAGCAGATAAAAAGGCGCAAAAAGCAAAAAAGGCGAAGAAAAAAGACGCAGATGCCGAAACTGACGCTAAGCCCAACCTTTTTGTGATCAATTTTGTCGGCTCTTCGATGGCCAAAGAAGTAGACTCATTGCGCAAAGAAATCACTGCAGTTTTGTGTGTTGCGCAAGAAGGAGATGAGGTCTTAGTGAATGTGGAGAGTGGTGGCGGTGTAGTGCATGGCTATGGCTTGGCTGCGTCTCAGCTTCAGCGCATAAAAGACAAAGGGCTTAAACTGACCATCAGTATCGATAAGGTAGCGGCGAGTGGCGGCTATATGATGGCCTGCGTGGCTGACAAGATAATTGCCGCGCCGTTTGCAATTGTTGGTTCTATTGGTGTGATTGCACAAATCCCCAACTTTAATAAAATCTTGAAAAAGAACGATATTGATTTTGAAATGCACACGTCAGGAGAATTCAAACGCACGCTGACCTTGTTTGGTGAAAACACTGACGACGGTCGCCAAAAGTTTAGAAGTGAGTTGGAAGAGGTGCACCAGATGTTTAAGGATTTTGTATCCGAACATCGCAAGGATATTGATATCGCCAAGGTCTCAACAGGCGAATATTGGTATGGCACTAAAGCTAAAGCGTTAAATCTCGTAGATGACATCCAAACGTCGGATGATTTTTTGTTGAAAGCGAATGACACCCATAAGCTATATCGATTGAAATATGCGACGAAAAAGACCCTTGCGCAAAAACTGGGTATTGCGGCCTCAGAAGGGGTGGAAAACGTGGTCACTAAAGTGATGAATCAAGCAGGGCGCTGGCACTTTTAGTATTCAGCGAGATGCGCTTACACATTAACGAGCAAACATAAAAAAACAGCACCACGTGCTGTTTTTTTTATTGCGTCTATTCTTTAGAATCTAGCGTGGTGCTCTGCTGCCAGGATTAGCTTCTTGAATCTGCGCAGTATAGAAATCCTTTACAGAGAAGGCGGAAGCTGGCTTCTTAGCTTTCTTCGCAGCGGGTTTCTTTGCTGCAGCCTTTTTAGGCTCTGCTTTTTTTGGTTCAGCTTTTTTCGGTTCAGCTTTTTTAGGCGCTGCTTTTTCTTTGGCAGGTGCTGCCTTTTCGGCCTTTTTAGGTGCTGGTGCACTGCCTGCCATGCTATCGGCTAATTCGTCCAATTGTGCCAAGCGCATGTTTTTACCGCCATCTACGCTGTACCAACCGCCTTTAGCTTCAATCTGAGGCGCTTTACCATTTGCCGCTGTATAAGCAGTGGTGAATTTTTCGATGACGCTGTCTTTATCTAGTTTGCTCATTGAGTAAAATAAACCTTTATTGTTGTAATGATGTTAATATTATGAATGAAACCATAATCTGACGAAAAAGTCTAATTTCTTAGCAAAAGGAAGCGAAATTGCAGCGTGATCAGCTTTTATCGACTCTAAATCAACTATTATCACCTCATTTGGTTAAAGACTATTGTCCAAATGGCCTTCAAGTTGAAGGTAAAGAGGAGATTCATCATATCGTAACTGGCGTGACGGCAAGTCAGGCGCTTATTGACCATGCGATTGCCTTGGATGCCGACGCAATTCTAGTTCATCACGGTTATTTTTGGAAAAACGAGGCTTATAACATCGTGGGAATGAAAAAGCGTCGAATTGCGGCGCTTTTGCAACATGATATCAATCTGTTTGCGTACCACTTACCCTTAGATGTTCACCCAACGCTTGGCAACAATGCACAGCTTGCAAAGCTACTGGCACTAACTGAGGTTACTCCTGTGGTTGATATTGCACCTGAAGGTGTGGTCATGCAGGGGATTTTGCCAGAGGCAATTACTCACGAGCAGTTGAGCGCGCGTTTGCAGCACGCTTTGCATCGTGCACCGGTCAGTGTGGGTGGTAGTGCCCAGATAAAACGCGTTGCTTGGTGCACCGGTGGTGGGCAAGGGTTTATAGATGAGCTGGTAAACCTATCGACAGATGGGTGCGGTATCGACGCTTTTATCTCTGGTGAAATCTCCGAACAAACCACCCACAGTGCGCGCGAGCTCGGCATCGATTATTTCGCCGCAGGACACCATGCTACTGAGCGTTATGGCGTAAAAGCTGTCGGCGAGCACTTAGCTGAAAATTTTGGGCTAAAAGTGAGTTTTGTTGATATTCAAAATCCGGCGTAAGCATCTATGAAAAGTGGCAGTTTTGATGGCATTGCAAACAAGTTTGACCGCAATATCTACGGCACAACAAAGGGGCAAATGCGCCACCAGTTGCTGTGTTTTTATCTAAGCGACTTGCTCAATGGTGCGCCCATGACTGTATTAGATGCAGGGGCTGGCACTGGTATGATGGCGCAGGCCTTTGCGCAGCAAGGTCATCACTTGCATCTAGTGGATGTATCTGAAGAAGCCCTTAGTATCGCCCGTGAGCGACTGAATGGGCATCCTCATACTCAATTTACATTAGGCGGCATCGATAGCATAAGCGGCAAATATGATCTTGTCGTGTGCCATGCTGTCTTAGAATGGCTTGAGCATCCTTTACAGGCATTAGACGCACTGTTAGCGCATGTAAAAGTGGACGGGCAGATGAGTGTGAGTTTTTTCAACCAACAAGCAATGTTGTTTAATAACGCAATCTACGGCAATTTTGATTACATAGAAAAAGGCATGAAAGTGCGAAATGTCGTGCGATTGAATCCGCACAATCCACAGTCACCTGCTAGCGTGCTGGAGCATCTGGCAAAACGAGATGATATAAGTATCGAGTTAAGCGCGGGTATCCGCTGCTTTCATGACTACATGCGAGACCCAAGTATGCAGAGTAATCGGTTTGACGAGTTGCTTGCACTTGAGAAGCAGTATGGCGCTCAGACGCCCTATAAATGGCTGGGGAAGTACTTTTATATTCGAGTGAGAAAGCTGAACTAACTGCGTTTCGTTTTACATTGTGTGTTCACAATTGATAGCCCGGTAGGGATCTTGACGATTAAATACATAAAACGATAAAGGACAACGCACAAAATACGTAAATTGTTACCGGTCCAAAACTTGCTAAAATTCAGATCTATACATTACACTAACAATATCTCGCAGATGAACTCAGGACGAATACATGCTAATACCTAACATTGTATATATACGTCCTTCAAATATACCTTGTATATGAAGTCAGACAACGCCAATACCTCTAAAAGTTCAGATATTAGTCATGACGCCACAGGTCAGCTAGATGACGCAGCGATTGATAATAAACTGTATTTGTTAGACTCAGATGGCAATTCATCCCAAGCCGAAGCGCTATATGAAGAGTTAACTAACGGCATCCCAGGTGCCATTTTTAGATATATTTTATGCGCTGACAACACCGATAAAATTGCTTACATGAGTGCTGGCTGTCGACATGTGTGGGAGGTATCTCCTAGGGAGGCTGTAGAATCACCCTCGCTCATCTGGGACATGGTGCAACCAGATGATATTGAAGCTTTACAACAGTCGATTGTTGAATCTGCAACATCATTGTCGTACTGGTCACATGAATGGCAAATTGTTACGCCATCGGGGAAAACTAAAAACTTAAAAGGCACGGGCTCTCCGAGACGGGCGGAAAATGGCGACATAATGTGGAATAGTGTCGTACTTGACGTCACGACAGAACAACATTTAGAAAAAGCACTAGATAGCTTTTTTGAACAACCCTTTGCCTTAAATGCGATATTCGACTTTGAGGGTAACTTCTTAAAGGTCAATCAAAATTGGACGAACACCCTAGGCTATCCTATTGAGCACTTTGTTGGTCAGAATATTTCAGCGTTTTTGCACCCCGATGATCTTGAGATGACCAATCAAGAAAAAGACGAGATTGTTGAGGGTTATCGGTACTCTGAAAACTTTGTGAATCGATATCGACATTACGATGGGCATTATCGTTATTTATCGTGGTCTTCAAATATTTCCCTTGATGAAGGCGTTGTTTACGGCTCTGCTATCGATATCACAGATCGCATCTCTTCAGAACAAAAGCTAAGACAGGCCGCCGCCGTGTTTGAGAGCACGGCAGAGGGGGTCATGATTACTGATTTAAATAGTAAAATTGTAGAAGTAAATAAGGCCTTTTGTAAAATAACGGGGTTTACAGAACAAGAGGTTATGGGCAAGACGCCAAATGTGTTCACCTCTGACCTTCAAGATAGAGACTTTTATCGCAAAATGTGGGTGTCGATTAAAAGAGAGGGGAATTGGCAGGGAGAAATTGTGAATCGTCGTAAAGATGGAACTGTGTACCCTGAGCTACTGACCATCAATACCTTTTATGAAGGAGGCGAGGCGCAAGGCTACGTTGGCGTATTTTCTGATATTTCTACGCTCAAAGAACAGCAAGACAAACTGACTCACTTGGCCCATCACGATCCGCTTACCGACCTACCTAATCGCGTTTTGTTAACTGAAAAGTTGGAGCACAGTATACGCATATCTGCTCGCAATAATCGCTCCTTAGCCCTTATGTTTATTGACCTTGACCGATTTAAGCACGTCAATGACAGCATGGGACATCCGGTGGGCGATACGCTTTTACGTCACGTTGCACAAAGACTCTGTGTGTCAATACGAGAGTCAGATACTGTTGCTCGCATCAGTGGTGATGAGTTTGTAGTGATTGTGGAGGATGCAAAAAACGTGGCGGATGTAACACACGTTGCCCGACATTTGCTTCATTCGCTGCAAGATACTTTTATCATTAACGATATTGAAATTAGCGTGACAGCAAGCATCGGTATCAGCATGTATCCCCAAGATGCGCAGGATATTGCATATCTGATGGCCCATGCCGATGCGGCAATGTATAAAGCCAAAGAGAGCGGTAAAAACACCTTTACATTTTATTCTTCGGAGTTTACCAGCCAAGCCGCTGAGTTTGTATACATGGAAAATGCCTTGAAGAAAGCGCTCGTCGAAGAGCAGTTCTTTTTAGTGTATCAACCGCAGTTTTCGGCCGACTTAAATGAAATCGTGGGTATCGAAGCCTTGATTCGCTGGCAGCATCCCACAGACGGTCTCATTCCCCCTGATAGATTTATTCCAATCGCTGAACAAAATGGCACGATTGGTAAGATCGGAAAATGGGTCTTGAGAACAGCGTGTAAACAAGCAGCGCAATGGCAGCAGCAAGGCTACAAGCTAGGTAAAATGGCCGTAAATCTCAGTGCTGTGCAATTCTATAACACTGACTTTGTTGAAGAGGTGGTCGGTATATTAGAGCAAACTGCGTTATCGGCCTCATCTCTCGAGCTAGAGATTACTGAAAGTCTGGTCATGGATAACACCGATGAAGCGATTAAGAAGCTGCAGCGTTTTCGTCAAATGGGAATATCGGTATCCCTTGATGATTTTGGTACAGGTTATTCATCGCTCAGTTATTTGAAACAGCTGCCTATCGATCGCTTAAAAATCGACCGCTCTTTTATCAACGATATACCTGATGATGAAGATGATAAGGCTATCACTGATGCCATTATTGGCTTGGCAAAAACGCTGAAGCTAGAGGTCATTGCCGAAGGCGTAGAGACTGAAAGCCAGGTAGCCTTTTTAGGTGATAAAAATTGTGACTACCAAGGATATTATTTTAGTAAGCCATTGCCTGCTAGTGAACTCCCTGATTTCATTAAAGGGTTTAACAATAAGCCCCTCACAGATAACTAGTAGAGGCGGGCAAGATAGTGCGCCCTTACGCTCGGTGGCATACACAATAAAAGGAACAATAGATGAAGTTTCTCCAAGTTTTGATAAGCGCTTTGCCATTGTTGATGTATACACAATCTGCATTGTCAGAATATCTTGAAGCCCCGCAAGAGGCGCCTGTAAGTCCGGCATCCCTGACCGAAATTTTCTTATTTGATTTGCTTATAGAGGGTGACACAGTCAGCATTTCTAATGTCGTCAATACCACTAAGCGCATGGGGTATGACAACCAGCCCTATTTTACGCCTGACAGCACCACGTTCTTGTATTCGCGGGAGCAAGACAGTGTTGTAGATGTGTTCGAGTACGTGCTTGCGACAGCAGAGCACAGGCAAGTGACTGACGGTGCCAACACCGAGTACTCACCGACGCCGAGCGCCGATAATGCGTCGATGTTATTTGTCAGTGATAGAAACGGCAGCGTTTGGCGTGCACAGCGAAGTGCCCCGAATGCACCGAGCTGGTTAATGCAAGCAAGTGACAACAGAGAGCCGATAGGCTATTTCGCTTTTAATGATAAGACCCAGGATTTTTTATATTGGTCCCGTTATGGCTTTAGCATTAAGCTTGTTAATCAATCAACATCAACTTACCACTTTGTTGCAGGTAATACTCCACCGGCAACGCCACACCTTATTCCACAAACTGATAATTTCAGTTTTGTGCATCGCCAATTGAACGAACAAGTCGTGATTAAAATGATTGACCCGACTACTCTTTCTGTCACGCCTTTGCTAAGCATTGTTGGGGATAATCATGATTATACTTGGTCACAAGACCAACGAATATTTATGATACAAAACAATGTTTTGTTTCAAAGCAAGCCATTTGAAAATGGCACAATGCAAGCGGTTGCAGATTTGAGTGAGTTTGGGATTAAGGGGGCGGGCAGACTCTCGATAAGTCCAAACTCCAAGCATTTGGCGGTAGTCGGTATGGTGGCAAATTAACCTGGCTTGTTATTGCCAAGCCCAATTCACTTAAAATGCGAAACCCCTAAACGGTTTTGGCAAGTTCTGCTTCAATGTCGTTCACAATATCCTGTGGTTTAGTGGTGGGAGCATAACGTTTAACCACTTGCCCGTCTTTACTGACTAAGAATTTAGTGAAGTTCCATTTAATTCGTGTCGAACCGAGCAAACCGGGCGCTTGAGTTTTTAGCGTCTGATAAAGCGGGGTGGTATTGTCTCCGTTAACCTCAACTTTTGTCGACATAGGAAAGCTTACATTGAATTTCAGTGAGCAAAACTGTGCAATTTCATCATCATTGCCTGGCTCTTGATGCCCAAACTGGTCACAGGGAAAACCAATGATTTCTAAGCCCTTATCTTTATGGGATTGATACAAAGCCTCTAAGCCTTCATATTGTGGGGTAAAGCCGCATTTGCTTGCGGTATTGACCAGCAATAGAACCTTGCCTTTATATTGCGACAGGTCGAGCTGATCAGCGTTGTTCAGAGTGACACTGTGGCTGTGCACATTGTCTTGGGCAGTTGGAGTCGACATAGGATAATCCGTAAAAACGATAATACTATCATATACCGATGAGGTTTAACCCTTGGATCAGGCAATCATCTTAAATTTTTGTTTAATCGAATCCATGCGAATCAAATTCTTATCCGATAGGCTAATGGCATCCAGTTCATGCAGCAGCTTTTCAACCGTTACATCTTTGTACTCGCTTTGCTGACAATCCCCTAAGCATTGCAATAAGTTCAAGGCAAAGGCAGGCACGCCAGGGAAGGTGCAGTAGGCCTTATAAAAATGGGCTAAGGCAGCGCTAAAGTTTTGTGCGCGGTATTCTTGCATGCCTTTTTCGTTAACTGAAATAGCGCGCTCTTTTTCCAGACCCAATGACTTTTCAGCTTTAGCGACTACTTCATTGGCGATGAGGCTATCGATATGACTCTCTTGTTCAAGCATTAAGTTATCGCAGGCTTCTAACAGCTCTTTGGCCTTATCTAGGTGTCCTAAACCAAACCACACTTTTACCGCGTCAACCATGCTGCTCACGTTGGCATTACGCAATTGTAAGCTATGGCTGGATTCACTGATGATACGCTCTGCTCGTGGTTTATCGTCATCTAGTAAAAACGATAGTGCGAGCATGTTGTCTTTTTGCTGTTCAGACTGACGGTCTGAGATCCCTCGTCCGGCTTTGCCAAGCATTACACGGGCGGCCGAAACGCTTTGACTATTATCGCCATCGGCTTCTAGTTCAGCTACGTGCAGGTGATAGCGGGCCAGCTCCATTGCGTAATCCACTAAGCGTTCTTTTATGCTCAAGTTGCTTTGTACTTTTTTCTCAAGCAATGCGAGTGCGTCTGCAGTTTTGCCCTGCATTTTATAGCAAAGTACCTTTAATCGCGTGGCTTGAATGGTAAGGTCGGTATCTCTAATATTATCTAATAATTGTTCAGCATGGATAAAATTCTTACGGCCGATCTCCACGCTTGCAAGCCATTCGTACGCTTTTTCTTTGGTAAGACTTTCATCGATTAATCGGTCTAGCATTTTTTGGCATTCTTGCCATTTACCCGTAAAGAATTCACTTTTGATGAGGCCCCAGTGCGCCCATAACACGCCATTGGCCTTGTCTAGTACGCTTGAATATAAGCTGATTGCCTCGTCGTAACGCTTTTCAATAATGAGCAGACGCCCCTTTAATTTAATAAAGTCGGTTTCGATGCGTTTTGGTACGCCTTTGTCTAACTGTTCATTAACGTAATGAATTGCCATTTGGTTGCGGTTAGCGTCCATGTATTTAAGTGCGGGTAACAGGCTTCTGCGTGCTGACAAATAGTGACGCACGTTAGTCGCCAAGCTTTTCATGGTATATGGCTTAATTAAGATGAAGTCGGGATGTAAATCTAAAATTTGACCGATAGTTTGCGGCTGGCTGTCTGAGGTAACAAAGAACAAACCCATTGATGGCTTAAATGCTTTGGCTTCAATGAGCTGCTGAATCCACTCTACGCCATTTTTAGCTTGTCCTAAATGAAAATCGATAAAGACCATGTCGAAGTTGACAGTACGTAGACCGTTTCGAAGCTCTTTGCCGTTACTGTAACTCGATATTTCAAATCCATCGATTGACATTAAATGGCTGCGAAGATTCAGGCGTGCGGTATTGTTGTCTTCAACAATAGCGATACGCAAGTTTGCTTTTTGAGGTAGTTTGTATCCTTCAAGCTTGATCATAGTTAGTTACTTTTATCAGATTGCTTATAAAACAAGTAAATTGGTCTACATCTCATATTACGGAATATTTACTCTTCTTCTGTATTTAAATTCATACTTCTGTGTAATTTATCGGCACGTTTGCAAAAATCTTGGAGCTTATTTAGGTGTTATTAGCCATACGCAAGCGTTTCTTATTTACAGTGAGATTGGGCAAAAATGACGCGTTTGCTTAACAAAAGATTTACAAGCAATGGGCCGATCATTTATAGTTTACGTTAACGTAAAGGTAAAACGATTTTCATCGACAAACCGCAGCTACTAGAGAGCCAATATGCACACAATTCAGCAATTAATTAATGGTCAATTTGAGCAATCCACTTCAAGCGATATGATTGAAGTGACCAACCCTGCCAACAATCAGGTGATCGCGCATTTGCCGGTTTCTACTGAAAGCGAAATTGAACGCGCCGTCGCAAGTGCAAAACACGCATTCGAAACTTGGAAAAAGGTGCCAATTTCAGAGCGCGCAAGAGTGATGCTGCGTTATCAACATTTGCTCAAAGAGCATCACGATGAGATTGCCACCATCTTGTCACAAGAGACAGGTAAAACCTTTGATGACGCAAAAGGCGATGTTTGGCGCGGCATAGAAGTGGTTGAACAAGCCGCGAACGTAGCATCAATGATGATGGGCGAAACCGTTGAAAACGTTGCCAGAGATATCGATACCTATAGCATGATTCAGCCTTTAGGTGTGTGCCTTGGTATTACCCCATTTAACTTTCCTGCCATGATTCCATTATGGATGTTCCCAATGGCTATTGCTTGCGGTAACACGTTTGTGCTTAAGCCTTCTGAGCAAGACCCTGCAACCCCGATGAAGCTGGCTGAGCTATTCATCCAAGCCGGCGCCCCTGAAGGTGTCTTAAACATCGTTCACGGTCGTGGTGATCAGGTGAATCATTTGCTAGAGCATCCAGACATCAAAGCGGTTTCTTTTGTGGGTAGTGTGCCTGTAGGTCAGCATATATATCGCACTGCGACGTCGAATATGAAGCGCGCTCAGTGTTTTGCGGGTGCGAAAAATCACTCAGTCATCATGCCTGATGCGAATAAATCAAAAGTATTGAACAACCTTGTTGGCGCCTCGGTTGGTGCTGCAGGCCAGCGCTGCATGGCTATTTCTGTTGCTGTATTTGTGGGTGACAGTGCAAATTGGATACCTGAATTAGCAGAATTAATTGGCGAAGTAAAACCTGGCCTTTGGGATGACAAATCTGCCGGTTATGGGCCATTAATCAGCCCACAAGCCAAAGCACGCGTATTATCGCTGATTCAAAAAGGCAAAGATGAAGGCGCAACATGCCTAGTGGATGGCAGCGACTTTACGCTAGAAGGCCACGAGCAAGGAAACTGGGTTGGCCCAACGGTATTCGCTGGCGTGACCGCAGATATGGCGATTTACCAAGAAGAAATTTTTGGCCCAGTATTGTGCTGTATGCAGGTAGAAACCCTAGAAGAAGCGCTTGCCCTTGTAAATGCGAATCCATTTGGAAATGGTACCAGTATCTTTACTGCAAGCGGTGCGGCAGCCCGCTACTACCAGAGTAATGTGGAAGTAGGTCAGGTAGGTATTAACGTGCCTATTCCTGTGCCAATGCCATTTTTCTCTTTCACTGGTTGGAAAAATTCGTTCTATGGCGATTTACATGCCTACGGTAAGCAGGCAGTGCGTTTCTACACCGAAACCAAAACCATTACCGCACGCTGGTTTGACGATGAGACCGACAGTGGTCCTAACATGACCATCAACTTACGCTAATTTACGGTAGGAAGGCATAAATATGAATTTTGAGTTAAACGAAGATCAAATTGCATTTAGCGATACTGCGAAGCAGTTTGCAGAGGCAGAAATGGCGCCGTTTGCGGCAAAATGGGATCAAGAGCATCACTTCCCTGTGGATGTAATAAGAAAAGCCGGTGAGCTCGGTTTTTGTAGCTTATACACCCCAGAAGAGGCGGGTGGCTTAGGTTTGAGCCGTCTTGATTCGTCCATTATCTTCGAACAATTAGCCATGGGCTGTACCACGACAACCGCCATGCTTACCATACACAATATGGCGACTTGGATGGTCGCAACGTGGGGCACCGATGCCATTAAAGAGCAGTGGATGGAGCAACTGGTGACCGGTGAAGCCATTGCCAGTTATTGCTTAACCGAGCCTGGTGCTGGTTCAGACGCGGGTTCTTTGCGCACCAGTGCGCAGCGCGATGGCGATAACTATATTCTCAACGGCTCAAAAGTATTTATCTCTGGGGCAGGTGCGACACAAGTACTCGTCGTGATGGCACGTACTGGCGATGCTGGCGCAGGTGGGGTGAGCGCGTTTGTCGTACCCGCCGACAGCGAAGGGATCATCTATGGCAAAGCCGAAGAGAAAATGGGTTGGAATGCCCAGCCTACGCGCATGGTCACGTTTGACAATGTAAAGGTAGAAGCGCACCAGCTTTTAGGCGAAGAAGGCGAAGGCTTTAAATTCGCCATGCAGGGCTTAGATGGTGGCCGTATCAATATAGCGACGTGTTCCATCGGTACTGCTCAGCAGGCTCTTAACACTGCGCGTGCATACATGCATGAGCGTTCGCAATTTGGCAAGCCTCTGGCGAGCTTTCAAGCGCTTCAGTTTAAACTTGCCGATATGGCGACTGAGTTAGTGGCGGCGCGTCAAATGGTGCGCCTGGCCGCTAGCAAAATAGATACAAACCATGCTGATAAAACCACTTACTGTGCAATGGCCAAACGTTTTGCCACTGACGTTGGTTTTGAAGTGTGTAATCAAGCCCTCCAAATTCATGGCGGTTATGGTTATATCAAGGAATATCCTCTTGAAAGACATGTGCGTGATGTTCGCGTACACCAAATTCTTGAAGGGACCAATGAAATCATGCGAGTGATAGTAGGGCGCAGACTCTTGAGCGACGACAAAGAGGTCTTGTAATGAGCGATGAAAAGGCCTTTGACGCCAAGATTCAGCTAAATTATATCAGCGCGGTTTCGGGCAAGATTGCTCACATTCGCTTAAACAAACCCAAAGCCCTAAATGCATTGGATTTGGATATGGTGAACCTGATGCTCGACGCCCTTGATAGCATCGCTAAAGACGATGATGTTAGTGCGGTGTTGTTAGATAGCGAAGGCGATAAAGCGTTTTGTGCAGGTGGCGATATCGTCTCTATGCACAAAGCCATGAAAGACAATGCTCACGCAACGCAAGTAAATGAAGTCCCTTCGACGCCAGCGTTTTTACAGGAGTTCTTCACGCAAGAATATCGCCTAGACTATTGTTTACATACTTTTTCAAAGCCTGTGATAGTTTGGGGTAACGGCATTATTATGGGGGGTGGCCTTGGTTTGTTTGCCGGCTCTCACTTTAAAATAGTGACTGAAACAGCGCGCATTGCTATGCCCGAAATCAGTATCGGGCTTTTTCCAGATGTTGGCGCAAGCTACTTTTTAAACAAAATGCCAAACGGCGTGGGCATGTTTTTAGGCTTAACTGCTGCCAGTATTAACACCTTAGATACATTAGAAATCGGATTGGCTGATGCGTTTATTGCCCATCAAGACAAACCTCTCTTTTTAAATAAGTTAGCACAGTTGTCACACATAGATGCTAAGAGCTTGGCGTCATTGTCCAAAGAGATTAACAGCGATACTTCGGTGCTTCGTCCATCCAATATTGCGCCGATATTGTCTTCGTTATCATCGCTTCATCAAGTGCATTGTGTTAGCGCAGCTGAAAAAGCGCTCGAAGCATTGGTGAGCGAAGCCCCTGACAATACCTATCTTCAAAAAGCGTTAAAGACATTTCATCACGGCAGTGCAATTACCGCCAACTTGGTTTTAGAACAACTCACCAGAAGCAAAGATATGTCATTAGCAGACTGCTTTAGAATGGAGTTGAGCATGGCGTTTACTTGCTCTGCCTTAGGTGAGTTTGAAGAGGGCGTACGTGCATTGCTTATCGATAAAGATAATCAGCCGAAGTGGCAATATGCAAGACCGTCCGAGGTACCAGAATCGGTTATTCAAGCACATTTTTCTCAGTTTGAGGGCTTAGTTCACCCTCTAGCAAAGCTCGAAGAAGATTTCGCAGCGTAAGATTTGGAGCACAAAATGAAGCACATTGCTTTTTATGGGTTAGGAAACATGGGCGCTGGCATGGCGGCAAACTTGCTCGGGGCAGGGTATACGGTGACGGTGTTTGACTTGGTGGCCAGCCAAGTGCAGCTTTTGGTAGACAAGGGCGCTGTTGGTGCCGCGACTCCACAAGATGCGGTGAAAGACGCTGATGTGGTGATTAGTATGCTACCGGCAGGGCGTCACGTAAAACAGCTATATTTTGGTTCGCAAGACGCACCAGGCATTTGCGCCAGCGCTAAAGCTGCAACGGTGTTTATAGATTGCTCGACTATTGAAGCGGATGATGCGCGAGAAATCAGCAAGCAGTTGCTTGCACAAGGCTTCACCTTTGCTGATGCACCGGTTTCAGGCGGTGTAGCAGGTGCCCAAGCCGGCACACTAACCTTTATCGTAGGTGGTGAGCAGTCGGTCGTGACGCAAATCACTCCAGTGCTTGAAGCGATGGGCAAAAACATTTTTCATGCAGGTGATGCGGGTGCAGGTCAGGTTGCAAAAATTTGCAACAACATGCTCTTAGCGGTACTCATGGCGGGCACAAGTGAGGCACTGAAACTGGCCATTGATAATGGTATTGATGCCACCGTAATGTCAGAAATTATGAAAAAGAGTTCGGGCAACAACTGGACCTTACAAACCTATAATCCTTGTCCTAACGTAATGGAAAACGTGCCCTCATCAAACGGTTATAAAGGCGGGTTTATGGTGGACTTGATGAATAAGGACTTAGGTTTGGCGATGGCCACAGCTGCTAGCAATCAGTCGGCGGTACCGATGGGCTCATTAGCGCAGTCGCTTTATCAACTGCACGCTCTAAACGGCAATGGCGGAAAAGACTTTTCGAGTATATTTGAGTCTCTTCAACAAAAAACAAAGTAAGGCTGCTTTCGCAGCCTTTTTTATCGACTGAAGTTTTCTAAATGCTTGATTGAACGACTTAGCATATTCGTATCGATATCAATGAGCACTTCGCTTTGGTCTCGCATATCGGTCACTTTATAGCTGCCATCACGGGTCACTTGAGTGAGGTAGGGAGCGCTATAGAACAAAATATTGTCTTGTTTTGTACTGACCAACCATTTTCTTGAAGGCGCCTGTAAGGCCTGTCCTGTAGAGAATCTATATACATCTGCTAAACATTCAAACTCACGCATTACCGTAGGCGCAATATCTTCATTAGTGGATGCTTGAGATGTATCTGTAAAGTTAGAGTAAAGCTTGTGCATACCGCTGTCATCTGGCGCAATGAGTAATACTTTTGCGCCAGCGCTAAGGGTATTGACGTTTAGCTGTGCAAGTTGCTGGGCATTAACAATTCCCATGTATAGTCCGGCAGAAGCAGTCGCTAATGACGTCATGAACGTGTTTGCTTGCTCATCAGAACTGTCGGCGTAATTAAATACGGTATTAGGAACCGAAAACGCGTTGAGCAAATCCAACATCACGGCAGGCGATGAGGTCCGCATAATCAAATTATAAGGGATACCATATTGCAAGTGCTTCAATATGTTTGATGGTTCGCTTTGCGTGCTTAAATGAAAATCATTAGACAATAATGTACCGGTGGTATCAGCAGTCACAGCGACATCGGTGTAAAGCACTACCACCTTTTGTTGAGCATTTACGCTGCAATATACATTTTGCGGTGGGTAAACAAATCGGCTACTCACACCTTGTAGCTGTAAATCCTCTCGCTGTTGACGGTCTTCTAAATCAAGTAAGCCGTATCGGGCCATAAGCGTTTTTGCTGTGGCCGGATAACTGAGCGGGAACATATTGTCTTGTTTAAGGACGGGCGTATAGAGTTTGGCATCTGCCCATACGTGAATTGCATGGCTACTGACAAAACAGACTACCAGCACACTGGTGATATACGGTCCAATTCGTAAGCGTTGCAGGCGGTCCAGACGCTGGTAAATTGCGTTGGCAACAACCAGTTGAAACATCAACCAAATGATAAACAAGAGGGATAGATAAAACCATTGTAGCCAGCTAAATGCGCTCACCTGAACTTGCGTCTCACTTCTTAACAAGGCGGCAGAGCTAAAACTAATATGAAAACCAGTGTTGTTGTAAATGAGTGCGTCGAAAGCCAGTAGTGCTAGACCGACGGCGGAGATGACCGCGCATGCACCGCGTAAGGCGCGCATGTTGGTAACTTGATAACACAAGGGCAATATAAGCACTACAAAGACCAAAAAGGTGACAAAGCTTGTGTGACCAAACCAAGTTAGTAGCATGTAGATAAAGCTCAACGGCGTGTCTGCCATCGGCGTGGCAAACAAGTAGACCGATGATATGACAATCGCCATTAGAATATTGGCTAGCGCAAACCAATGGCCCCATGCCACCTGACGGGTGATTTGTTGACGTCTTGGAGATTCAGAATAGATCATAGTGTAGTATTAGGCGTCTTTGTTAGTGGCGGCGCTGAGCGTGGTTTTTTGCAAAACTTTACAAAAATTATCCACCATTGCCGCTCGATTTTTTTCATTTACCTGATTGGTAAAAATAGTTGCCAGCACGTTTCCAAGGGCCATTATTGATAAATCTCTATCGGCTTGGTTTTTTTCTAGTGCGATAAATACGTCCTGCATCAAGGCTTCAAACTCTTGATTACTGTATTTTGACTGTATGGGCATGTATTTGTCCTATGATTTTTACTCGAAAACTCGGTACAATTGCGCGAGATATCGAAATCGCGATAACGAAGTATAAAGGCAGTTATCACGATCACCAACTTTTGTTGTCTTTTCAGGTGCTAAGCAAAGATTAGCATACTCTTATGGGGCAACAAGCCAACCAAAAGGTTCTTTATTTTTTATGAGTGCTAACGTTCAGCAGTTTGTTGTGCACAGAATTATGCTCACCAACGACGGAAAACTCCACTTTTTGCCGCGAGGCAGTTGTTTTGAGGTGAGTGCAGAAATCACGAGTTTGTGCGCGCAGCTGCATACCACTTTTAATACCAAGCCGGGTAAGGGCGTGGGCGGTTTTAATACTGATCAAGAAAATCCGATTAAAGATCTTCTACCAGAAGTGATCAGCGGCCAATTAGATTTTCATGAGTTTAGTCTTATCGCCGGTAAGCACCTGCTAGATACAATTGTCAACGAAGCTATGCTTGAAACAGGGTTTGTGATTTTTAATCGCTACGAGTATTTGGCTACTGATTACTTAATGATTGCGATGCTTGATACGAAAGAACACGTTGAAGTGAATCAGCATCTTGAAATAAGCCAAAGCCAGCATCTAGATTTATCGAAGATGCAAATTGCCGTGCGCATCGATTTAACGCAGTACGACGTGCAGCCGGAGCAAAATCGCTACATTAGCTTTTTAAAGGGTAGGATGGGCCGCAAAGTAGGCGATTTCTTTATGCAATTTATTGGCTGCGAAGAAAAAGTCGATGTAAAGCAGCAAAACAAGCGTTTGTTGCATGAGGTTGATGAATATCTCTCTGGTGAATCACTCGATAATCAAGAAAAGCAGGCTCACCGTGAATCTCTCGCGGCGTACTACAAAGAAAAAGTAGACTTAGGTGAACAGGTGCAAATCAGTGATTTGGATAATGTATTACCTAGGCAGGGCTCCACCGAAGATGGTTTTTCGAGCTACAACGCGTCATTAGCTCAACCTATTGAGCCCACGTTCCAACCTGATCGCAGTATAATGACCGCGATGAAGAAGTTTTCAGGCGCAGGTGGTGGTGTGTCGGTGAGTTTTGATCGAAATCTATTGGGCGAGAGGGTTCAGTACGACCCACAAACAGACACCTTGATGATCAAAGGCATTCCGCCTAACCTAAAAGATCAGTTAACTAAATCGCTGAAAAGCGGAGCAGATGAATGAAGTTATTCGTCAATGACTTGACCGTAATGGACTTTTCCTACTTGTGCCCAAGGCGCGGAATGGTAGGGGAGAGCTGGATTGTTGATATTATTTTAGACGGCGGCTTAAATGAAGAAAGCATGGTGCAAGATTTCGGTATCGTCAAAAAGCAGCTAAAAAAACTTATCGATGAATATGTGGATCATAAACTGGTGATCCCCGCGGATTATGAAGGTGTTGAGATTGCACATGACCAGACGCAAGGTCGCGTGAGTGTTGATTTCACCTATCATAAGGCGCAGCAGCAAAACACTTCAATTCATTTACTGTGCCCACCTGAAGCCTATGCCTTTGTTTATGCGCCTGAGGTAGATATGGCATCGGTGACGGCGTACTTAAAAGATGTCATTAAGACACACTTGCCTGAGAACGTGCAGGGTATTGAAATTTTATTACGCGCAGAAGTGATTGATACGCCTTTTTATCACTATACCCATGGCTTGAAAAAGCACGATGGTAACTGTCAGCGAATTGCCCATGGTCATCGTTCTAAAATTGTCATTATCGAAGATGGCCAGCGTAGTGCCGCTCGAGAAAACGAATGGGCGAAACGGTGGTCTGATATATACATTGGCACACGTGAAGATCTTGTTTCGGTGCAGCAGCTTCAGCTAAACACGCAAGGGATTAGTGATCAAACACATTATTGCTTTTCATATGAAGCATCCCAAGGGGTGTTTGAAATGGCTATTCCAAAGCACGCTTGTGAAATCATTGAATATGATTCCACTGTTGAGTGTTTAGCGCAATATGTACTAGAGACCTTGTCTGAACAAAGTGATGCGCGCTATCGTGTGAGCGCGTTTGAAGGGGTTGGTAAAGGAGCAATGATTGGTAATGAATAAGGTATCGCTGGGTTTCATGCTGTTGGTATCGATTGTGTGCACCTTGTTGAGTGTCTCGGCACTAGCATCTGCACCATCTTTAAAAGGTGAGTTGACCCAAGGTAGCCTTATTCGCGCAAACATTAGCCCAGGCGCACAAGTTTGGTTAAACGGTAATCAAATCGCGGTGTCACCCACGGGTGAATTTGTATTTGGTTTTGGTCGTGACGCTGCGCTTGAACACACTCTTGAATGGCAGCTAAATGACACTAAGCAAAGCATGCCTATTACGTTGAAGGCACGTGAATATGATATTCAGCGAATAGAAGGGGTGGCTCAAAAATATGTCAGCCCGCCTGAAGCGGTATTAGCACGGATTCGCCAAGACAACCGAGAGATTGCAAACGCACGGGCAACGCAATCACAGTTAAAAGACTTTCTAGATACTTTTATTATGCCTGCACAAGGAAGGATTTCTGGGGTGTATGGCTCTCAACGCTACTTTAACGGTGAGCCAAGACGTCCTCATTTTGGTCTGGACGTTGCAAATCAGGTCGGAACGCCAGTGGTTGCCCCTGTGGGCGGAGTGATAAGCTTAGCGCATGATGATATGTATTATTCTGGCGGCACCTTAATCATGGATCATGGTTTTGGGGTCTCTTCGACGTTTATCCATTTAAGTAAAATCCATGTTGAAACTGGCCAAAGAGTTGAGCAGGGAGATGTCATTGGCGAGATTGGCGCAACGGGCCGAGTGACTGGCCCGCACCTAGATTGGCGAATCAACTGGTATAAAGAACGACTCGACCCTGCATTACTACTTGAATCTGAGGCATTAGATAACTAACGAGTCCTCGCAGAGATATCGCTTATACGTCGTAGGTGGAGGACGAAGTATTGCCTCCACGTCCGGTCCAGTTAGTATGAAAGAACTCACCTCTTGGCTTATCTTTTCTTTCGTAAGTGTGTGCACCAAAATAATCTCGCTGAGCCTGTAATAGGTTAGCGGGTAGGTTTTCTGTGCGATACCCATCAAAATAGCTTAAAGATGCTCCGATACACGGTGCTGCGACACCATTGATGGCAGCGGCTGCGACTACTTTACGCCAGCCTGATTGCGCGCTGGCGAGCATGTTATTGAAATAATCATCGAGCATTAAATTATTTAACTCTGGGTGATTGTCGTAAGCTTGTTTAATGTTATCTAAGAACACCGAGCGAATAATGCATCCTTCACGCCACATCATCGCAATGGAGCCATAGTCTAAATGCCAATCATATTCTTTTGCCGCTTCTTGGATCAGTGCAAAACCTTGAGCGTAAGATACAATTTTGGCGGCCAGTAAGGCCTGTTTTAAGTCATTAATAAAAGCCTGCTTGTCTCCAGTAAACGCTACTTTTGGCCCAGATATGGCTTTTGCTGCTAACACGCGTTGAGATTTAAGAGAAGATAAACAACGGGCAAATACAGCCTCGCCAATTAAGGTCAGCGGCACGCCTAAGTGAAGGGCGGTAATACCGGTCCATTTGCCGGTGCCTTTTTGCCCTGCGGTATCGAGAATTTTCTCAACCAATGGCTCCCCGTCTTCTTTAAAACTTAAGATGTCGGCGGTAATTTCGATTAAATAGCTCGACAGTTCGGTGGTGTTCCAATCGGCAAAGACCGCTTGAATGTCATCAACGCTCATGCCTAATAGGTCACGCATCAATACATAACCTTCACAGATAATTTGCATATCGCCATATTCAATGCCGTTGTGCACCATTTTTACAAAATGCCCAGCCCCATCTTCGCCTACCCAATCACAACATGGGATGGTGAGTTCGCCGTTTGCATCTTTGACTTTTGCCGAAATGGCTTGAAAAATCGGCTTCACGTATGGCCATGCCTGTGGGTTTCCACCGGGCATGATAGAGGGGCCAAGCAATGCGCCTTCTTCACCGCCCGATACGCCTGCTCCGACGTATAAAATTCCGCTTTTCGCGAGCTCTTTAGTACGTCTATTGGAATCTTCAAATTGACTGTTACCGCCATCTATTACGATGTCGCCTTCATCAAGGTGGGGGAGTAAAAGACGGATAAAATCGTCGACAGGCTGGCCCGATTTAACCATAAGCATTACCTTTCTCGGTGAAGCTAACGAGGCCACTAAGCTCTCGATGGAGTCTGCGCCGCGAATGCTTTTGCCTTTTGCGCGCCCCTGTAAAAATGCTTCTACTTTATGATAAGAACGGTTGTAAGCGGTCACCGTAAAGCCTTTACTCGCCATGTTTAGGATTAAGTTTTCACCCATTACGGCTAAACCTACAACGGCGATATCAGATTGTGTCTTCATAAAGTTAGTCTTTCCTTGTTTGTATGCGCGTTATTGAGCGCTGACCAAAGCGTGCTACGTGTGCCTATATTGTAGATTCTGGTGGACGTATGACAAGTGATTAATGCGAATTTAAGCGAAGTAGGGGCAATCTATGCTGCGCTAACGAAAAACGGCACCTTGGGAGGGTGCCGTTTTAAAACTTAATGATTTACCTGACGAAAGACGCTAGGGTCTTTTGGGAGTCGCACAAAAGGGTTCGCCTTTTTGAGCGCTTTGTAAAATTTCGCGCGGTTGAAGTTATATTGAGCACTGAGTTTTTTGTAAGAACCGTCGTTTAGGTATACAAAAATAGCATTAAACTTTCCATCAATGTCGCATTGCTGATCAATGGTCACGATTTTTTTTACGTTAACCGACCATGTGCAGTCTGGCGAAGATGAGTCGCTGACGTGTAGCATTTTGTTCTCAAGTTTCACTTCAAAATGCGCATTGGTTCTTTGCAGATATAAAATAGCTAAAATGAGTAGTAAGATCACTAAACTACTCGGGTACAGAAGCACGCTCGCAAGCTCCTGAACCCCAGGGTCGCGAGTAATGTGAGCGCGGTGCAAAAGTCCAGCGTATAACACCATGGTTATGATCACATTGGCGCTAAATATGTTGATGCGTCTTGCATTGCTTTTGATTTGTTTAAAGGAAGTCATTGTCAATTCACCCCAATAAAAAGATTATACATAGTTCTCTGGCAGTCGTGTTGAGCGATAACTATTTATACGCTATTTATGAAGCAAAAACGTTGTATGTGTCGGCACCATTTATCCGTAAAATATACCTAAGCCGTGTCAATACCTAACCAGTTATACAAAAGGGTTTCGTTATTTATACTAATGTAGCAAGTATCCAATGGAGCCTCTCTAGCTTCAAGTTTGCACTGTATTAGCTGGTTGTCGCGCATTACGTGCAGTAAAACCGACTCTCCTAAGGCTGTACTTTCTAAAAATTGACTGAGTCTTTCTAGCGTTGCTTTGTAGTGTTTGCAGGCAATAATAATATCTCCTACCTGCAAGCCAGCGGCGGCCGCTGCGCTACTCGCAAGCACTTGATTGACTTTTACGCCCTGAATATCGTCGCTTAAATTAGCCCCCATATCTCTGCTATTCACTATTGATGCTGGCTTACCGCCTTTGTCGCTGTACCCTTCTGAACATCGCATATGCAAGGTAAGCCCGACGCTGTTAATTAAGGTGGATAGGGGTAAATCCATAGTCGTACTGGCCGCAACATGAATAAAGCTATCTAAATCTAGGTCTAAATCTTGTTTGCAGAGCATCGAAATCACGTCATCGGGCGTGCCGATTTCATGCTTCCCATAGCGATGCCATAAGCTGCGCATGATGTCGTCTAGGCTCTTGGTGTTGCCGCTTTGTTGGCGAATATTAATATCTAAGGCAAGAGCGATAATGGAGCCTTTTAGATAATAACTCACAATATGATTAACAGAGTTTGCGTCTTGTTTATAAAACCGCGTCCACGCATCAAAGCTCGATTCACTGACGCTTTGCAGGTGTCGACCGGGATTTCGCATTAAGCGTGTGATGCTTTGCGCCAATATTTGACAGTATTGTTCGGGGGTTATTACGCCGGTTCTTGCAAGCGTAAGGTCGTCATACAAGGAGGTAAACCCTTCGTATATCCACAACTGTGGCGTGTAGGTCTCTTCACTTAGGTTCGGGTTAACCATAATTTCTGGTTTAATTCTTTTTACATGCCAAGTGTGAAAGAGCTCGTGAGAGCACAGGCTCAAAAACTGCTGATAGCTCTCAGTTTTCTCTTGTGCTGCCCCTAGCATCGGTAAATCGAATCGTGAATATTGTAAAACCGTAGACGCTTTATGCTCTAAGCCACCAAAGCCTTTATCGCAGAGCAAGGTCATAAACCAATACTCGCTGACCGGCGACTCGCCAAACAGCTGAATATGGTGTGCGCATATCGGTGTTAAGTCCTCGCATATGCGCGCTAAGTCCATAGTTTGGTCACCGGTGAATACCACATGAAAGCGGACGCCTTCCACTTCAAATGATTGCATGCACAATTGACCCATTAGCACTGGGCTGTCAATCAAAGTGGCGTAGTCAGGGCAATGGTAAACCAAGGCATGTGGTTCGGTAAGTGTAAATGGGGAGGTTTCAGCAACAGGCATCGCAGTGACGGTCTGCCAGTCTTTGGTGAACTCTGTGTGTTGGATATGGACAAAGTGAGACACGTCATCGTGTTCTACAACATTGAGAAGGGCACTTGTACCATTAAAGAACGCATATTCATGGTTAATAAATGCACTTCTGACCGACAAGTCAAATGCAAATACTCTATACGTTAAGACAAACTGACCAAAAGTTTGTTGGTCTTTTCTGCGCACTTGCCAGCTTTGCTTGTCAAGCTTTGTGAGTGATATTCCATTGTCTTCGCAATTGATGCATATGATATTACGCGCAAAGTCGCGAATCATATAACTACCAGGGATCCAAGCGGGAAGCGTCAGTGTGAAAACGTCTTGTTGCGGGAGGTTAGCGGTTAGTTGAACTTCTAAAAGATGCTCACTTAAATTAACAGGTGAGACTTGATAACAAATATTAAACTCAGACATGGGCTACTAAAGTTAGGTATTTTAACTATAGTAACAATCAACACAAAGCTTGCACAGGGCAACTCGCTTTTCGCTTGTTGTACTGGTAAGGTCGTTGTAAACTTTGCTTTAACCGCTGTGCGATATGATGGGATTGCTTGGAGTTAAGCGCCTAAACCCATAATCGAATCGATTGCAGCTATTGGCACTAAATCAACATTAAGAGTGATGTATGCGCGAAATAGAACGATTAATTAATAACTATGGTGAAAGCCATCAAAATTCGACGAATGTTTGGATTCACGCCATTGCGGTTCCGGCCATTTATTTTGTTACCATTGGTTTAGTGTGGTCCATACCCGTACCTGCTTTTATTGCTGAGTTTAATATTACCTTTGCACACATACTCGCGGTGCCGGTTCTATATTATTATTTTAAATTATCTGGCCCGATCGGCGCGGCGATGACCCTGCTTACCATTGCCGCCTTTTATGGTATTGAGCTGTTACTGTTTCTCGAAATCTCCGTGTGGCAATTTTGTTTGGCGCTGTTTGTTGTGATGTGGATTTTGCAGTTTGTCGGGCATAAGATTGAAGGCAAAAAGCCTTCGTTTTTTGAAGATTTACGCTACTTATTAGTTGGCCCCGCTTGGTGGTGGGTGCATTGGCTTAAGCGCTTAAATATCCAGTACTAAAGGTTACCCGAGCAAGGCCATCTTTTCGAGCATGCTCAATGAAAACTCATTGAGCTGCTTGCGACTTTCTTTAGTGTTGCTAATCCTAACCGCTTTTGGATAGCGGTCTTGTATCCCTGCCATGCACGCGCGTTCATCATTTAACACCATCTCAACGGCATAGGTACCTAACTTACTTGCTAACACTCGGTCTTGCCAAACAGGCGAGCCCCCTCGTTGCACGTGCCCTAAGGTAAGTATGCGAGTATCAATACCTGTTTCGCTTTGTAACGATTCTTGTAATATGTTGAGTCCGCCGGGCCATAACTGTTCTGTTGTGACAATGATATGACTACCGTTGACGTTGTTTTTTCTGCGTATCTTGAGCTTTTCTAGAATGCGCAACAACTCACCGGCTGCTGAGTCAAAGGTTTCGGGTAAAATAACATGGTCGGCCCCCCCAGCAATGGCTGAGTTAAGGGCAATAAAGCCAGCTTCTCTACCCATGACATCGACAATAAATATTCGCTCAAAAGCATCGGCGGTATCTCTGACTTTATCAATACTTTCAACCGCTGTTTGAATCGCAGTGTGATATCCAATGGTGTAATCCGTGCCTGCTACATCGTTATCAATCGTCCCTGGCACGCCCACAATGGGTTTGTCCCAAAGCGGTTGAAGTGACTCTACGCCTTTAAACGAGCCGTCACCGCCAATTACGATTAAACCGTCTGCGCCCGATTCAGTTAAGTGCTTAGCGGCGGTTAGTCGGTGTTGCTCGTGCTTAAACTTTTCACAACGAGCGCTAAACAGCATAGTGCCGCCTCGTTGGATGAGGTTGCGTATGTCTTTATGGGTGATGGTAAAATATTCTTGATTGATAAGCCCATTATAGCCATGTTGATAACCAATGAGCTCAATGCCAGCGCTCTGTGCTGCCAAAAACACTGCACGAATACAGGCATTCATGCCCGGAGCATCACCACCAGATGTTAACACCGCTATTTTATTCACCGCCATACAAAACCTTTTTTATTGATATGCGCGTATGTAGCATAACAAAAACTAAATAAAGGAGAACAACTGCATGAAGAAAATCGTTATTTTGTTGGCAGTGTTAATGCTCGGTGGCTGTTCAACTAAATTTGCATATAAAAACGCAGACTGGTTAGTGCATTGGTTTATCGATGACTATGTTGATTTGACGCGCACTCAGAAAGACCAGTTTGATGCTGATTTTGCAAACTGGTTAAGTTGGCATAAGCAGACACAGCTGCCTTTATATTTAGCGCATTTCGAAGAGCTGACATCCGACATTGCCACTCAAAACATCAGTATTGCTCGCATGGAATATCATCAAGAAAAAGCCCGTGATCATTGGGTGAGAGTAAGAAGCCATGTAACCCCCGATTTAGTCAAACTAGCCGCAACGATGAGCGATGAACAAGTTGACGACTTTTTTACAGCGCTTGAAAAAGAGAATAAAAAAGATGAAAAAGAGCGCCTAGAGCGTGCAGAGCGAAGCGAAGAAAAGCGCAGAGACAGATGGATAAAGCGTAATATCGATAATCTAGAAAACTGGCTGGGTAAATTAAATGATGAACAAATTACCTTAATCGAAAATCGTTACGACAACTTCACTTCAAACGGTATGTTGTGGATAGATTATCGCAGGCGCTATCAAGCGGCAATGCGCGAGGTGTTTGATGTACCCGATAGGGGAGAAGCATTTGCGCAAGCGATGCTTACGCTACTTAACGATCCTGACGTGTATAGAAGCGATGAAATGCAAACACGTAGCGCGGCGAACGAAGAAGCGAGCAGGTATTACTTACTTAGTCTGTTTACATACAGCACCGACAAACAAAGACAGCACTTAATCAAAGAAATTAATAAATGGCGTGATGATGTGGTGGATTTATTGGAGTAATCAAACATGCAATGCGCTCCTAACAGGTTAGCGTAGACGCTCGGTTGGAAACTGAACGTCTATTAAACCGGGTAGGGACGTGTTGCTATGCATAATTTTGTACCTTATCGAATTGTATTCGTCATTTGATGCATAGGGCATCGGCATTTTTTACCACTCCCGCTGTTCTCAATAAAAACAAAAAAGCAAAGATGCAGTAGCGACTTTTCTTGCGTGCCGCACAGTACCTATGGTACACCTTTGCGTAAGCAACGATGTCGTTGCCTAAATTGTATAAAGGAACAATATGACGATAGATAAGCAAACTCTCCAGCCTAGCAATGATGATATGCGCTACTTTGCAAATATAAAGGGCACAATGATTGAAGTGACTCATATTGCGATGACGAAAGAATCCACCGATGCCATCCTCAAACAACTTGACGCTGAAATAGCCTACTCCTTACGCGATGCTAATACAGGTAATGTAATTGCCAATATGATGGGCGCTAAGCGCACTGGTAACGTTGCTTACAACGGTGCACATGTAAAAGACATGAGCAGTGATTCGGTTACATTCACTCAGCTTTATGTGGAAACCGATGGTGGTCTGTATCAAGTGCAAACGCTCGCTCTAGATACCACTGAGGTCAACGACATCGCCGCGCAACATGAAAACTTAGCGCTTATCGACACTATTCGAGCCACCGACGAAACCCCAAAAATATTTGTACTAGCGTCAACGCGGCGTGGATACAAAGCCTAAGTTATCGTTAAGCTCTTCTGGGCGAAGCACATGTATTATCTGATCAAATTGATTTAATCGGGTCTTGCTTCGCTGCGAGATAAATGAATCGTGTTTCCCGTTTTGCGTAACGACACTAACTTACTCAGGTCGCGAAGCTGTCTTGTCATTTATATCGTCGAATCTAAAAACGGTAACGGTCCACAAAAAATTGGCGGACCAAAAAAATAAGATATGTTCTTAGGATATAAACTAAAAGCCTCGCTTTGATGACGAGGCTTTTTTTATTTTCAGTCAATCGTCTTTTCCGGTTCCTCACACATACTTATGCACTTTCTCGATTTGTATCTTTAAGTGGCATGTTTCTGATAAAACGATAAAGTTCGCCAACAAACAACGCACCGAGAATATCGTGCTCGGGGCAAAACTACTAGTAAATTACCTAATCATAAATATGTACGGACAAATCCGTCATTGTTTGTAGAAAACTCTAGAAGATAGTCATAATTCTGCTAGTGGTTTAATGATACTTTCGTTTAATCAATTACATACCCTGCTAGCTTGTCTTTAATTTCATTTACCAACGTTGATAATTCAGCACATTTCGCCTTGATATCTGAAGCACTTTTGGTGTTTTGACCACTGATAACATTAACGCTATCAATACCTGTTTTAATGCTGACTGAAACCGCTTTTTGCTGACTAGCCATTGTAGCGGTGGCTTGGTTGAGTGACTTAATTGTATCAACTGATGCTAGCGCTTGTTTTAATACTTCACCTGTTTTTGTGGTCGATTCTACTGTATTTAAAGCTGACTCGTTGCTTTGGGCCATGGTGCTTGACGCCTGCTTGCTGCCAGCCTGCAGCTTTTCAATCATGCTACGAATTTCTTCGGTTGAGGTTTGAGTGCGGCTAGCTAGCGAACGAACTTCATCTGCCACTACAGCAAAGCCACGTCCCTGTTCACCCGCGCGGGCAGCCTCAATGGCAGCATTCAACGCGAGCAAATTAGTTTGCTCCGCGATATTTCTGATTACATCCATTACGCCTGAAATTTCTTCACTTGAGCGAGCGAGTTCTTCAATTACGCTGACCGACGTTTCGGTATTAGCGGCTTGCTTGCGAATATCTTCAATGGTCGTTGCAAGTGTTGAAACTGATAAATTGGTCTCTTTATCAGCGACAAGAGCAGCTTCGTTTGCCTTAAACGTATTATCTTCAACTGAAGATGCCTGCTGCTCAAGTGTTATTGCCGACGTGGCAATACCTGTTATTTCATCATTCAATGTGGCGATAGACGATTGCGTACTTTCGGCAAGCGTATTTAATGTATGGGTTGTTTCGATGAGGCGTAAAGATGACTTATTGACGTCTACTATAGTGCTGTGAACTTTTGCTAACAGGCGATTGAGACCTTTTGCCATTTGCCCAAATTCATCTTTTGTTTGTTCATTAAAACGCACGGTTAAGTCACCATCACCGTCGGCTATTTCATTTATTGCGTCTACATATGTACGCACGCGCTTACCCAAGATATTTTTGAGTAAAATGAATATCACAAACAAGATAATAATGCCGGCAACGAGTTGTGCGGCAGCGCCTCTTATCACACTTAACATGATTTGACTGCTAACTTCGTTGCTGTCTATGCCCAAAACGATTTGATAACCCCATTTATCATAATCAATACGCTGAATGTCAAAATCACTATCTTCGTTGCTAAGTGCCTGAACAAGCCGCTCATTTGTAATGTTATTCGAATGCGTGCGCACTTGCCCTTTATTGTCTAATAATGCGATAAACCCATTATCTAAAATGCGGCCAGTCTCTATTGACTTAAATAACACAGACAGATCTGCTGAGTAACCAACGTACCAAATGCCGATGGTTTGCCCATTCGTATTTTTCATAGGCACATAGCCCGTCAAAAAAGGCATACCCAAGATATCAACGGCACCATAATATGGTTTCCCTTGTTTAATGTTACCTATCGCCTTGCCGGAGGGCGACAGCTTTGTGCCAATAGCGCGTTTACCATTGTTTATAACGTTGGTAGATATACGAATGTAATCATCGCCTGATTTACTAAAGATGGTAGCAGTTCCATCCATCATTTCTGTCACACCATCAACGAGTGTAAAATCATTCCCTTGTGCGATATCACCTAAGTAGATGTTGTTTGCCTCAACACCATTGACCGTGACGCTTCCCTGTTGACGTGGCTCTCCAAGTTCAGATGCGCGTTGTTGTAAGTAGCGCATACTGTTTTGAACGCGTTTAGCCATAATACTGTCGGTAATATCTAATACTTGCAGTATTTTCTCTGACTGCAATTGGCTTTGCGTCGCAATGTTGTCGCGAGTCGCGTTTGCGCTGTCAATCGCACCTAGGGCCGCCATAATAATGGCTGAAAGAGCGATTACTGACGCGACAGCATAAAAGAATTTCGTTTGTATTGTCATTTGTTGGGCACTCTAAGAGTAGAAATGTTAAGTAAATTAGTTATGCAAAATATGAGCCGATTAAAATTGAAAACATGATAAATTTATGAATTTTTTATGGCAAAAGCATGATCTTTTCTTCAAAAAAGACTATCCTTCGCATCCAAGTTCTCTAGTGGTAAGCGACATCAATCTTGGAAACTACATGAAACACACATTGACTCAACAATCCTCCCTTTTTTTGCTCGTCCCTCTTTATTAACACTTGCTATCGGTTTAGCACTTAGCATGCCTGTAGTTGCGCAAGAGGCAGAAGAGGCTGACCTTAGCAACTTAGAAGTCATTTCAGTGACTGCAACAAAACGTTCACAAGTTATCTACGAGGTGCCGGTTGCAATAAGCGCGTTTTCAGGCGACGCATTAGCAACACAAGGTGTCACTGATTTAACCGATGTGGGTAAGTTTGTACCTAATTTAAACGTAACCGGCTTCTCGGCGGGCCACACATCCTCAGTTAATCCATTTATTCGTGGTATTGGTCTGCAAGACCATTTAATCACGACAGATCCAGGTGTTAGCGTTTATGTAGATGGTGTTTATCTCGGACGCCAAGTTGGGCAAAACTGGAACCTTAGCAACATTGAACGAATTGAAGTATTAAGAGGGCCTCAAGGCACCCTATATGGCAGAAACTCAATCGGTGGTGCAATTAACATCATTACCAAGGCGCCAAACGACCAAGCAGAAACCCAGTTAAGTGCAGAGCTTGGTAGTCGTGGCCGTTTGAAAGGTGATGTTTTTACCAACCAGGCAATCAATGATCACGTCTCGTTTAACTTAAATGCAGGTTACAATACACGCAACGGCATTGGAACGTTCATCAATCTTCCTAATGCAGAATATGATGTTGGCGAAACTGAAGAAGTATACGGTCGTTTTTCTTTGCGCTATGCACCTAATGCCGACTTTAGCTTGGTTATTACCGCCGATGCAAATGATGGGGAAGGTGGCTTAAGACCCTACACAACATTGATTGATGAGGTTCCAACAGGCGGATATTTTACAGGGCAGCGATTTGGTTCGCCAACGCCTGCTGGTCCACTTCGTAACTCTGATGTAGCGGCCAATCCGTATGATAACGCAACAGGAACCGCCGCAGTTAGTACTGTTGAGAATGCTGCTTCAGGTATATCAGCTACGGTTGATTACAATTGGAGTGAGGTTTTTTCTTCAAAAGTGATTGTCAGTAATCGTACCTCAGATTATAAAGCAGGGCTTGACGATGACAGTACCGTTTTTTCCTTAGACCATTTCCCTGAGCGCGGTGACGCCGACCAAGTATCAGCTGAGTTTCAATTTAATGGTTTTTTTGATACTTGGGATTTCGTTTCAGGGCTTTACTATTTTAATGAAGAGGGTAGTAACCGTCAGGGCGAGGACTCAAGCTTTAACGGCGGACCCAACCTTCTATCTCTAGACCAAGAGACAACTAGCAAAGCGGTCTTTGTTAATGTCGGTTACGATGTTACTCTCGATTTACGCATTACCGCCGGTCTGCGTTACAACGACGACGAAAAGATAGCGACTGCCGACGTTGGCGTTGGGCCTGCAAATGCTCAGCGCGACTGGCAAGAAGTGTCATATGATCTATCTGCAAGTTACACTTTAGAAAATGGAATGAATGTTTACGGTAGTATTCAAAGCGGATATCAATCAGGTCAGTTCCCAGCCAGGCCGTTCTGTCTGTTTGGCGATCCTAATTGTTTTATTGCAACTGAGAATATTACTGCAACAAACTTTGAAGCAGGTATCAAAGGCGAGTTAACAGATGACCTGAGTATGAGCGTTGCGATATTTAACACCGAATATGACGATCTTCCCTACCAAGTCAGCACGACAGCAGAGGGTGGCTTCAACACTGCTAATCTAGTGGTTGGTCAAACGTCTCGTGGTATCGAGCTCGAGAGTACTTGGGCACCTAGTGCACAATTCAATCTGCATACTAGCTTTGGGTTTATCGATGTTGATGTAGATGAACAAAATGGAGTAAAGCCCGTTGCACCGCTAACGCCTGACATCACCGCTTCGATTAGTCCAAGCTACTCAATGCCGATTGGAAGTGGTACGCTTAATTTTCGTATGGATATTTCATATAGAGATGAGATGTTTGGTGAGCCATCATCTGATCCCGGTCGCCTAACGCAAATAGACAGTCGTACATTGACAAACGTAAATGTCACTTACGCACCAAATGATGCGAACTGGAGCGTTTCAGCATACGGAAGAAATATTTTTGATGAGCGCTACGATAATGCTCGCCTTAATACCGGTGATTATGTGCTCGTGATCCTCAGCAATGATGCTAGCGAGTTTGGTGTAAGACTTAATTATCAGTTCTAGCCTCTAAGTAAAATGAAATAATCCAATAGACTTTTAAAAAGGCGTATTTAATGCACTTTAAATACGCCTTTTTTATTGCGCGACGGTAAACATATTGCCTTATTCGCAGCCAGACTCCTAGAACACGCCTTGAAATCTGAAGGTAAAGGGGTTTAGCTAATCGCCTTTTCCACATCCTCACGCATACTTCTAAACTTCTCTCTATGTGTATCTTTAAGTGGCATGTTGCTAATAAATCGATAGAGTTCGCGAGCTTGAACAATGTGCTGACCTTCAGGTCGGTTTGTTTTCTCGATGAGTTTCACAAGGCATTGCATTAAATTCAGGTTAACGTTTATGTTGAGTGGGCATACATTTTTTGCGGTGCAAAACTCTTCATAGGCTTGCTGATAGTTGCCTTCACTGTATAGCGCAATGCCTTTTTTATTATGCTGAACATATTGTTTTCTTGTATCTTTGGCGTTGGCCATCTCGGTTTCGATTAAGTACGCAATAGATGCATCTACTTTGTCTTCGTTTGCTTTGATGACGTCAATTAGTTTCCCTGCTTCTTCAAAATCGCCATGATCAATCATCATCTTAAGGCTATCAGGGGCCATAGAAACAGGATATTCAGTGAAGTTACGCTCTATTTTAATCTGTGTTTCTTCAAAACTCTTTTTCGATTCTGATTGTTTTCCTTCAATAAACAGCATACGAGCATTGATGATGGCCTGAAAAATCTCAAAATCAAAATCTTCTGAGTTCTCAACAATGGAGTCGTCGTTCAGCATTCGCTGCATGGTCAGCATGGTTTCTTGAAGATAACGATTTTTAATGCTTTTAGAATCCGCATTTGCTGCAATGTCTAGAACGGAGCGAACAAATCCACATACATGATTGATATTCTTGTGGACCGATCGTTGAGATAGCTCGTAAATTGACTTTGCGCTATTCATTGCAAGTTCATAGTTGCCATTTTCACGAGCAATTTCGCATACTCTAAAGTGCCTATCAATGGATAACGGCGAAAGGTTGAGTGCTTCTAAAATGTATTTTAGTGCCTCTGGCTTTTTGTCTTTTTGTAAGTAGGCATCGGCAATAATATCGTAAGCTTCTACTGTGTTTTTAGAGCTTTCAATGACGCGCTTAGCGAGCTCTATTGCCTTATCATACTCTCCTTTGAGAAGGTGAGTCTTTGCCATTGAGCACACAGCCCAATGCAAAGCGCGTTCATCAAGCACTTTTTGCAATACCTTTTCAGCGGCATCGTATTTTTCTAATTTCCAATATAGTTTGACGATGGTTTGTAGCAGATGGTTGGTGTAACGTGGCTCGGTTTCTAAAAAGTGCTTGCACGTTTCAATGCTTAACTCAAACTTTTGATGGTCGATTTGACTATACAACGCGGCCAGCGTGACTCTTCGGTGTGTTGCTCGAGTAATCCGCGCGTTAAGTTGAGCTTGTGAAAAAGGTTTAACTAAATAATCATCGGGCTGTTTTTCAAGGGAGCCAAGCACCATACTGCGGGCACTATCGCCACTTATCATCACAAACACAGCAGAGGGTTTAATGAGCGCCAGTTTTCTGATTTCCTCTAAAAATTCAAAGCCGTTTTTGCGGTTGGTGCCTAAATGCAAGTCGCAAATCACAATATCGTATTTGTGTTGCTTACATGCTTTAAGGCCTGCTTCGGCAGATTGTGCGGTATCCACGGTTTTCGCGCCTAATGCGTTTAGCAAACCGCGCAATAGCATAAGGAAGGGACGTCTGTCCTCCACTACCAAGCATCGTTTGTCTGAATAATCGAGTTTTTCCATCTACACTAAATCTACACTCTTTCTTATCAATCAAAATATACGTCATTAGCGAGTCAAGCTAGTGTAATACGCACTTCTACCACATACATTATATCGTTTGATACGCCCAAGCCTTGAGTTATTTCGTATATCTGCCGATACCTCTTTATAGCAAACACAAAGGTCTAGGTCGCAGTTTACGCATATGAAGGTTGAACATTACATCAATGTACAACAGGATTTTAATCAAGCGCTACAGTTTAAGCATGTAAGGCGTGAAGACTATGCGTTATTTCACGCAATGTTTGCAGAGCGCTTGGAATTTGAGCGTGAGCATGTGCAAGACCAAATACAAGGTGGTGCGCAATCGTTATTCGATGAGCTGATCCGCAATACAAACGCCACGATTCGTACCAAGGCATGTGACGCTGACTATGCTTGCACGTCACATATATCCGCATCCATGCAACAATCTAGAATGCATGATGCAAAATGGTTATTATGCAGCCAGCCAACACCGTTATCGATTTATGATGACGCTACACGCATTAACGAAGATGTGTTAGAAAACTGCTCTGTACACACGCAACAGGCTTTTAAACAAGCACAACAAGACGATTATTTAGGTGAAGATGTGCGAGAGGATGGTGAGGTATTGCCAGATTTATCGCTGTTAAACGATGTAATTGAGGCCTCACAAGCCTATTCAATGTAACGACGTTCGTCTTATACTTTCTGTTTTTATCCGCTACACCCTCGATACACATCAATAATTATGGTAGGCTCGGCGCCGCATTTTTGCATTGGTTTTACGTTCCAACACGCAAAGGAAACATTATGAACAACTACTTAGTTTGCGCTTTGTATAAATTTGTCACGCTTGAAGATTATCAAAGCATGCGCGAACCGCTTCGCGCTTTTATGGAAACACACAACATAAAAGGCACCATTTTACTGGCGCTTGAAGGCTTAAACGGCACGGTATCGGGTGAGTCAAAAAGTATCGATGCACTGTTAGAATACCTCAATAACGATCCGCGCATTCGTCCTATCTCTCATAAACAATCTTGGCACGAAGAACAGCCTTTTTATCGCACCAAGGTGAAGTTGAAAAAAGAGATTGTCACCATGGGAGTAGAGGGGATAGATCCGCGCAAAACCGCCGGTACCTACGTTAAGCCCGAGCAGTGGAATGCGCTGATAAGTGACCCAGAGGTTACGCTAATTGATACCCGCAATGACTACGAAATTGAAATTGGTACATTCAAAGGCGCAATTAATCCTAAGACTGAGTCTTTTAGAGAATTCCCTGAATATGTTGCCAAAACACTTGACCCAAAGCAGCATAAAAAAGTAGCGATGTTTTGCACCGGTGGTATTCGCTGTGAAAAGTCTACCGCTTACTTAAAAGAGCAAGGCTTTGATGAAGTTTATCATCTTGAGGGCGGTATTTTGCAGTACCTTGAAGATATGCCTGAAGAAAACTCCATGTGGGAAGGAGACTGCTTTGTGTTCGATAACCGGGTTGCAGTTAATCATTCTCTCGACAAAAGTCACTATGACCAATGTTATGGCTGCAGATTGCCCATTACTCAAGAAGATAAGCAATCGGAT
Organism: Glaciecola sp. XM2; assembly: GCF_018595715.1. Classification (GTDB taxonomy): domain Bacteria; phylum Pseudomonadota; class Gammaproteobacteria; order Enterobacterales; family Alteromonadaceae; genus Glaciecola. The sequence goes on along the minus strand of NZ_JAHEOJ010000026.1, from coordinate 30,785 downwards.
AAATATGAAGCAGGCGTAACGTGTCCAAAATGTTTTGGCACCCATAGCGAGGAGCAACTTGCGCGCTTTAGAGAGCGCGAAAAACAAGTGAATCTGTCAAAACAGCGTCAGCAAGAGCACGTTGGCACGGGCGCTAGAGATTTGATGCACCAAAAGCGAGAGCAAAAAGCACAAGCACAGCGCGCAAGAGCACTGGCGAAAAAGACCGACAAGGCGTAATTCATCGGGTTTTTTCCTAGACAGTGGCTCTGTTATCAGAGTAAACTTGTGTTAACGACTCACCGAAAGGGGAAAGCCCATGAGCGATACTAAAACGCCAACGGCTAATGATTTGACCGCTGAACAAAAAGACAGCATCCGTAAAGACTTTGATTTTTTTGATCGCGACCAAGACGGTCAAATTGATTTGAGAGAGTTTATAGACTTGTTGACCATATTGTCGCCAAAGACAAAGATCAATCATGTCCAAGAAGGATTTAACATCATCGACAGTAATGGTGACGGTCATATTGATTTCGAAGAGTTTCTTGCTTGGTGGCAAGAAGGATGGTGGGAGTATTAATCTTCCCTTTTGTATTTTAAGAAAGCGCTTTTTAAAAGCGCTTTTTTTGTGCATCAAAAAAGAGAAAAATGATTTTCATGGCCTAAACACCTAGAAACTTAGGTGTTAAATGTTGCAAAAAGCACACAAATAATAAAAAATTTAAATGCTTAAAATGGCTTTTAATTGAGTCTAAATGTTGCAAACGTAGTCGAAAAAAGAGTAACGTTAATTTATCTAGGAAAAATTTAAAGCACTTAAATGTATTTAACTGCAATTAAATGCTTACAAATGTGCCAAAAAGTGCATAAAACTCATTAATTCTTATTTTATAAAGTATGTAATACAGGAAAGCGTCGCTTGGCTTTCATCATTTACGTTAAAACATCCCGTTATTCGTCGTCATCCTGTTCAAAAGAGGTATCATTTCTAGGCTTGCGTTTGATTGGGGCGAAGCCCATATCTTCAGATTGCATTGGATCAAAACGCTTCTTCTGCTTGGGTTTGCTGACTTTCTTTTCAACGCGTTTATTGGGCTTGGGAGCGTCTTTTTGCATCGAGCGGGGTTTCAAACCAAGACCTTTAAATTTCGCTGCTAATCCTTCAAAGGTTTCAAATATAAAGCGCTGTTCTAAACGACTTTGAATCATCAAAAAGCTCGCCCAATCTTTACGGCTAACAAACGATAGTGCGTCCCCTTTCTTACCGGCTCGTCCAGTTCGTCCAATACGGTGCACATATTCGTCGGCAAACTTGGGTAAATCGTAGTTAATGACCCTTGCAATATTGCTAATATCTAGACCACGAGAGGCAAGATCGGTAGTGACAAGCACTGCAGTTTTGCCGCGGCTAAAGTCGTTGATTATGGCTGAGCGTTGGTTTTGTAAAAGATCGCCATGCAAAAAAGCGGCACTGATCTCGTTTGCCTGTAAGTGTTCAGCTAAGCGTTTTGTGTCCTCACGAGTGGCGGTGAACACAAGTGCTTGATCGCGCCCATCCAATTTAAGCGCGGCAAGTAGCAGTTTGTCTTTATGAGATACGCCATCTGATAGATAAAAAGCTTGGGTAATATCCTCATGAGGGGTAGCGACTTTATCGATGTTTATTTTGACCGGGCTTTTTAGCATGAGCTCGGTTACTTCGTTGACCTCAGCGCTGTCTATCGTGGCTGAGAACATCATGGTTTGACGCTTACGGTGGTCAGCACTGCGATGGATATTTTCTAACGCGTCTTTAAAGCCAAGTTCAAGCATGCGATCGGCTTCGTCTAGAATAAGTAGCTCTAAGCCATTTAAAAACAAGTGGCGTGCTTCTAGGTGGTCATTAATCCTGCCTGCAGTTCCCACCACTATATTTGGATAGCGTTTAAGCGCTTTTGCTTGGTCGTTGTAGTTTTCACCGCCTAAAATGAGTACGCATTGCAAACTCAATTTTTGTGTAAGTGCTTTGGCAACCGAAAAGACCTGTTTGGCAAGTTCACGCGTCGGGGCAAGAATTAACACCCGCGGGTCTCTCCTTGACAAGGCGCGCTGGGTGAGGAGCCTTTGCACAGTTGGCACCAAAAACGCTAAGGTTTTACCTGAGCCTGTTTTGGAGGACGCAAGCAAGTCTTTGCCCATAATTGCATGAGGAATAGCTTGTTCTTGTATATCGGTAGCGTCGTCTAACTGCATCGTTTTAAGGGCAGTGAGAATTCGATGGTCCAGGGGAAGGTCAGAAAATAACAAAATGGCGCTCTTTTATAGATAAGAGCGCCAGTATAATGCTTTAAGGCGTTAAGCTAAATGGTTAAATTAACTAAACTGCATTTCAGGAATATCACCCTCGGCCACAAGCTTACCTGCTGTCTTTTCACGAATTTCGTCGATACTCACACCTGGTGCTCGCTCGGTTAAATGAAACGCGCCGTCTTTTACTTCTAATACTGCCAAATCGGTAATGATGCGTGTAATGCAGTTAACGCCAGTTAGCGGTAAGGTGCAAGCGGGTAAAAGCTTAGAATTACCGTGCTTATCAGCGTGAGTCATGGTAACGATAATGTTTTTCGCACCCGCGACTAAGTCCATCGCGCCGCCCATACCTTTGATAAGCTTGCCGGGTATCATCCACGATGCAATGTTGCCGTTTACGTCTACTTCAAATGCACCGAGTACCGTAAAGTCTACGTGTCCGCCGCGGATCATGGCAAAGCTTTCTGCTGAGCTAAAGATAGATGCTCCGGTTGATGCGGTAACGGTCTCTTTACCTGCGTTAATCATGTCGGCATCTACTTGGTCTTCGGTAGGGTAAGGACCCATGCCCAGTAAACCGTTTTCAGACTGCAGCATTACGCTGATATCTTTAGGGACGAAGTTAGCCGCTAGCGTAGGGATACCGATACCTAAGTTAACATAATCACCGTCTTTGAATTCTTGTGCTACGCGCATTGCGATTTGATCACGAGTTAATGCCATGACTTAAGCCTCCTTCGCCAAAACTTTGCGTTCGATGCGTTTTTCAAAACTGCCTTTGATGACGCGATTCACATAGATACCGGGAGTATGAATTTGGCTGGGCTCAAGCTCACCTGGCTCTACTATTTCCTCTACTTCTACTACCGTAATTTTACCGGCCGTTGCAGCCATAGGATTGAAGTTCATTGCCGTGTGGCGGTAGATGCAGTTGCCGTAGCGGTCTGCTTTCCAAGCTTTTACAATGGCAAAGTCTCCGGTAATGCTTGGCTCCATAATGTATGGGCGACCATCAAACTCTTTTACTTCTTTACCGTCACCAACCGGGGTGCCATATCCTGTAGCGGTGTAAAACGCAGGGATACCGGCACCACCAGCGCGCATTTTTTCAGCGAGGGTGCCTTGCGGCGTTAGTTCAACTTCTAGTTCACCGTTTAATAGCTGTTGTTCAAACAACGCGTTTTCGCCAACGTATGAAGAAATCATCTTTTTAATTTGTTTGTCTTCAAGCAACAAACCTAGACCAAATCCGTCAACACCGCAGTTGTTTGAAACCACGGTTAGGCCTTTTGTACCCATTGATTTAATTTGTGCGATTAAGCCTTCTGGAATTCCGCAAAGACCAAAACCACCTGCGATGACCGTCATGTTATCTTCAAGGCCTAGCATAGCCTCCTCATAACTCGACACCACCTTGTCAAAACCTGCCATAAACTGCCTCTGATGTTTACTAAATAGTAATAGAAGTATTTACGACTTGTTAAATTTTGTAAAATTGATTTAATATTGATATTGATAAATTTATTGGAATAATAAGAAGTGTCCGTTTCATACAAAAACATGTTGGCGTTTGTGAGTGTAGCGCAATCGGCAACTTTCGCGGAAGCGGCTGAAAAGCTTTATCTCTCGCAACCAGCGCTATCAACCTCCATCAAGAATATGGAAACTCAATTAGGCGGGCAATTATTTGCTCGAACTACGCGCAAAGTGATGCTCACGCCAGAAGGAAAGGCATTTTTACCTACCGCAAAGCGCCTCATTGCCGATTGGGACGGAGCCTTAAGCGATGTACAAAACCTATTTAGCGTGCAGCAAGGGCGGTTAACCGTAGCAGCGATGCCGTCTTTTGCGGAGGGCCATTTGGCGGGTGTCATGGCGCTTTATCATCAGCAACATCCCAATATTCGCCTACGAGTGTTAGATGTCATAATGGAGCAAGTGATTGAGGCGGTGTTAAGTAAACGCGCCGATATTGGTTTTGTGTTTGAGCCAGAGAATTTAAAAGGATTGATTTTTCACCCTTTACTGACGGATAACTTTTGTGTGGTGATGCGCAAAGACGATATATATGCTAACAAAAAGCAGGTAACCTTAGAACACGTTGCCGCACACCCTTTGCTTATGACAAATGTTGGCTCATCCATACGCAGATGGCTAGACGCTGTATTTGAGGCACATAATTTGGAAACTACCATCGTCGCCGATGCTTCTCAGCTTGGTACCTTAGGGCAATTTGTCAAACAAGGATTGGGTTGGTCGATTGTGCCGCAGCTGTGTGAGCAACAAATGCAGGCAAAAGAATTGGTCTGTGTGCCCTTAAAAGGCGGTATATTGCAAAAGCGAGTGGGGATGATTGCCACTTCACAAGAGGCGCTATCAAGTGCTGCTAAAAAGTTGTGGGCGCAACTGGCCGATGAGCATCATAACGTTATGGAGTAAAAAAAGTGATTTTATTTGAAACCGACAGGCTGTTAATACGCCACTTTACGCTAGACGATACCGACTATGTGCTCAGCCAATTAAACGAAAAGCCCTTTATTGATTTTATTGCAGATAGAGGCGTTCGCACACGTCTTGATGCAAAAAACTATTTACAAAATGCTCCGATTGCGAGTTATCAAAGCAATGGCTTTGGTCTGAATATGGTCATGTTGAAAGACACACAAATCCCGATTGGCATGTGCGGCTTAGTCAAACGCCCCGAGTTAGCCTCTCCGGATTTAGGATTTGCCTTTTTGGAGCGCTATTGGGGAAAAGGATATGCCAAAGAAGCGAGCAAAACCGTTATGTTCGATGCGCTTAATGTGCATAAACTTAACGCGATATTGGGCGTAACAAAGCCAGAAAATATCGCTTCACAACGGTTACTGCAGACCTTAGGTTTTGTACATGTCGATAATATTGAGTTGTATGACTGTATCAATCACCTGTATCAATATCAGGGGTAAAAATAACCCCCTGAATGCGTGTTGGTTTTCTTTTTTCTGACATAAACCCATGGTACATTTCTAGCACCTTAGATAATGTGAAAAAACAATGAAAACTCAATCACTTATATCCATAATTTTTGTGGGTTTATTATCCGCATGCTCCATTTCATCGAATACTGAAGCGCCAGAAACTGTTACAGTCAATGAGCAGCCTAGTCCGGCGCTTCACAACGGCAATCCTTTGTACAGACAAAGCCTAATCTTGCCACAAGGATATCAATACCCAGAGCAAGACACGTTTAAGGTGATCTCTTGGAACGTGGAGCATTTTCTAGATGAGCATGATGACCCTTACATTGATAACGAGCGTGAAAATGATTCAGCGCAAAGTATGGGCAATAAACGCGAGTACTTGGTTGAGGCGCTAAAAATAGCGGATGCGGATATTGTGGTACTGCAAGAGTTTGAGAGTGCAAAACTGCTGCGTAATATTGCTCAAAATGAGCTCGCCGATATGGGCTATATGTTTTTTGCCGATGCACCTTCACACGGCTGGTATATGAATGTGGTGGTGATGAGTCGTTTTCCACTGGGTGTCATGTATAGCTATGGCAATGCGAACACGCCAGTGCTTAATTACCTTGATGAAAATGGAGAAGTGGAGACCCAGCGTAATTTAAACACGCGCATGTGGTCCATTGACGTTTTTCCGTCTCAAGCATATTCATTTTTAATGACGTCGGTGCATCTAAAGGCAGGGAGAGGCGAGCGCAACATTGGTATGCGCTTAGGACAGATTGAATTCTTGAAAACGCAATTTGAACGGTTTTTATGGGAAGACCCACAGCGCAATATCTTGGTGGTAGGCGATTTTAACGCCTTGCCCGATACCATCGAATTAAGCACGTTTTTGGCAGGAAGCAATGCTGGGAATCGTTTTATTGATCCTTTAGGACCTGATGATTTCACACATACCGCGATAGAGCCGTTAAGACGTTTAGACTATGCAATCATGAACGAAAACATGCTGAGCGAAATGGTGCCTAACTCTGTCAAACCTGTGTATTATTTTGAACCGCAAAAGCAAGATGATTTGGCCGATCATTTGCCGGTAGTTGCACAGTTTTACTTAAAAGATAAGTAAAGTGTAGCGAACGCTACCATTTCTTTTTAGGAGCAAAGAGGGTATCGATATCCTCTTTCTCTCGCGCCTTCGCTTCTAGAATATTCTGAACATTTTTATCTTTCAGCGAGCTTTCAAGCCCGTTTAGCATCTCGGTCAGTTCTTGCGAACGGCTAGTAGTATATTCATCTTGCGGAGTGTGTTTTACAAGCGCACCAATGGCTTTTTCTAAGTACTGACGAGCCGAGCCTTGCATATTGTTTGTTACCGCGTCGTTCGCTCGTTTGAGCAAGGTGTCGATATTGACACGAAGTTGCAGGCTTTCTAGCGTTTTGTCTTCACGTAAAAATATCTCTTTGGTGATATTTTCTTTTTTGCGCTCACTTCGCAAAATTATGCGAAGCTTTTTAATCGCCTGAATGTATTTAATGATGACTTTATCAGACTTCGGAAGCTTGAAACCAGAGAGTTCTGGCGGCTTTTCATTAACGTCTATTTCACGAATAAGTTTTTGCAATTCGGTGACCTTTGACTTCAAGTCGGGAGATGGGTTTTGTTCATAAATTTCAATCAATGCCGCTAAACTGCGCTTTCTTAGTATGGAGATGAGCAGTTTGGATACGGGCATATGTTGCGCCGCGCCTGCAGCCATTTCAGTTTCTTCTAACACCGCACGATGCTTGTTTATTTCCTCGCGCTTTTTCGCTGCCTTTCGTTCATTGTGTTGCTGAACGGCACTTGCGGCAATGCCTGCAACAATGAGTGCAGCGATGAGAATGATGATGATGGTGTAAGTTTGATTCATCGTAAGTAATATCTGTTTAGTTTGCTTACGTTCACTAAGGTAAGGTCAGCGTAAATACGCTGCCACCGGTAACGTCGCTGTTAGCTAGGTGAATATTGCCTTGTTTGCCCATATTCTTATGATTCTGCGCCATCAATCGCGCAAAGAATAGACCTAAACCGGTACGTCCCTCACTGATGCAATGTTGGTCGAGTACTTTGTTCGACATTTCTAGCATGGTTGCTGGATAGCCAGGACCGTCGTCTTCCACACAAATCGTCAGCTGGTTGTCATCTACACTGGCTTTTATTTCTATGTGCTTGCATCCATAACGCACTGCATTAATCAGCACATCATGTAAAAGCAGATATATGAGTTCGCGATCTAAGTACCAAGAGAGATCCTCATCTGCGATGATGGTCACTTTTATGCCTTGCTGATCAGTATAAACCTGATTTGACTCTACGATTTCATCAAACAGTTCTGCGATAAACACTTCGTCGATGTTGACAGGTAATGCGTCAATTTCTGCACGATATAATGAAAGCACTTGGACTAAAGTGGTATTCATTCGATTCGCTTCATAGTGCACGCTATTGAGACTGACATGTGCTTGGCTTACTTCTTGTGGGATCACGCTAGACATATGTTCAATGGACTGCATCAATAGGCTGAGTGAATTTTTCATATCGTGAATGGCGACAGCAATCACCGATGAAAAATCTACAAGCGCTTTAGGATCATTTGCGTTGTCGTGTAAGTCGCTCAAATTCTTAATTACCTATGTTGCGTGCTTGACGAAGAAAATGCTGGTTTTTCTTGCATTCGCTTATAAAATACGGTTTTCTTATGCAATAAAGTTAGCTGTTTGCTATGGTTTACAGCACAACTACATAAGTGGGTATCGGCTAGGATGTAAATTGCTTAACCAAAACACCACAGCAAACATGTTTAGGTGCCAACCTAAATGACAATACGCTAAGGCTTTTAATGAAACTCCAACAACTACGCTACATCGTGGAAGTACTAAACAATAATTTGAATGTTTCGGCAACCGCAGAAAACCTCTTCACTTCGCAACCTGGGATCAGCAAACAAGTGCGCATGCTTGAAGATGAGCTCGGCATTCAAATATTTGGGCGAAGCGGAAAGCACTTAACCCATGTCACTGAAGCCGGCAAAGAGGTGATTAACATATCTCGCCAAATTCTAGCGAAAGTTGAGAGCATTAAATCGGTGGCCAGAGAGCATACCTTGCCTGATCAAGGTAAGTTGAATATTGCTACCACACACACTCAGGCGCGTTACGCGCTGCCCGATGTGATTCAAGGCTTCATGTCAAAGTATCCAAAAGTGTCGTTGCATATGCATCAAGGTACGCCATCGCAAATTAGCGATTTAGCAGCAAAAGGCGAGGCTGATTTTGCCATTGCCACCGAATCACTGCATTTGTATAACGACTTAGTCATGCTGCCTTGTTATCACTGGAATCGCTCGGTGATTGTGAACAAAGCTCATCCTTTGGCAAAGAAAACCAGCATAACCATTGAAGATATCGCGAAATATTCGCTGGTAACTTATGTGTTTGGCTTTACCGGTCGATCAGAGCTCGACCGTGCATTTAACGCAGCGGGTTTAGAGCCAAAAATTGTGTTTACCGCCACCGATGCTGATGTCATAAAAACCTACGTACGTTTGGGAGTAGGCATAGGGGTAATTGCGACTATGGCAGTGGATGACGAGTTAGATGCGGATTTAGTAAAGATAGATGCCAGCCATTTGTTTGACTACAGTACAACTAAGATAGGATTTAGAAAAGGTTCGTTTTTACGCAACTACATGTATGAGTTTATTGAGCGCTTTGCTCCCCACTTAACCAAAGACGTGGTAGAAAAAGCGATGATGCAAAAGAATAATCAGGAAGTGGAGGCGATGTTTAAAGGCTTAACCCTTCCTGTAAAATAACCGCTGACATCAATGTTCAGTGATATACAAAAGCCGTCAAAAATGACGGCTTTATGTTATGCGTTATTCACTAGCACTCAATAATGTTGACTGCCAAACCGCCTCGCGCGGTTTCTTTGTATTTGGTCTTCATGTCGTTACCGGTATCCCACATGGTTTTAATGACCTTATCTAGAGATACCTTTTGTGTGCCAGTACCACGAAGGGCAAGACGAGACGCATTGATAGCCTTGATTGCCCCCATTGCGTTTCGTTCAATGCAAGGTACTTGCACTAATCCACCTACCGGATCGCAGGTTAAGCCTAAGTTGTGCTCCATGCCGATTTCGGCAGCATTCTCGACCGAATCTACTGAGCCACCCAAAATTTCCGTGAGTGCGCCTGCGGCCATCGAGCAGGCAACGCCGACTTCACCTTGGCAGCCCACTTCAGCACCAGAGATAGAGGCGTTCTTTTTGTATAAAATGGCGATTGCACCTGCGGTTAATAAAAAGCGACAGGCAGTATCATCATCCATTGGGCGAATGAATTTGTCGTAGTAGCTCATCACAGCAGGGATAATGCCCGCAGCACCGTTTGTAGGCGCGGTGACAACGCGACCACCGGCAGCATTTTCTTCATTTACGGCTAGGGCATACATATTTACCCAATCCATTACCTGCATGGGGTCGTCATTTCTTTCATTCATCAAACGATGATGCAGTGCTGGTGCACGGCGATGTACTTTCAGGCCGCCGGGTAAAATACCTTCGGTATCGATGCCGCGAGCAATACACGCCTGCATAACTCGCCATATGTTTACGAGTTGTGCACGTGTGCTTTTCTCATCGCGCAAAATAGCTTCGTTTTTAAGCATCAGTGAGCTGATGCGAAAACTATTTTCCTTACAATGTACAAGCAGCTCTGCTGCAGTTGAAAAGGGAAAGGGGGCGTCCATTTGTTGCTCAGAGATTTTTTCTTTCTTTTGCGCTTCAAACTCTGATTCTTCAACAATAAATCCGCCGCCAATAGAATAATAGGTGCGCTGAAACACGCACTCATCCCCGTGCATCGCGAAAAGGGTCATACCATTAGCATGAAGCGGCAAGGTTTTACGGCGATGAAAGACGATAGCGCCCTGGCTGGCAAAAGTGATAGCGCGCTTATTCATGAACTGCAAAGATTGTTGTGCTTCTACCTTTGCTAGCATTGTGTCAATGTCTTCTACGGGAACGTCGTCTGGCGTATAGCCTAACAAGCCTAGGATGATGGCTTTACCCGTGCCATGACCTTTGCCGGTTTGACCAAGTGAGCCGTATAACTCGGTGCGCACGGTATCGATTTTTTCAAGTAAACCTTGCGCTTCAACGTCGAGGCCGAATTGACGAGCGGCTCGCATCGGACCAACCGTATGAGAGCTAGAGGGGCCAATTCCCACTTTAAACATATCGAAAACGCTAATCATGCTGCACTCCTAATTATAGAGCTGCAAGTGTTGCACAAATCGGTGCACTCACAAGTGAATTTTCCTAATGCGTAATATTAGTAATGTTAATAAATTGTTGCAAGAAACAACGGTAATTTTAGAGAAATAAAGCGCTTAGTTGCTTTGGTGATATAGAATATGATCGCGCAAGTGAACCATCATTCCTGCTGTTGCGCCCCAAATAACTTGGTCGTTATAGGTAATGTAATGCACGGGGAATTCTTTGCTGCCTCTATGTATTACTTGCACGAAATAGTTTTTCTTATTCATTAGATAAGCTAAGGGAACCTCAAATACCTCCCTCACTTCGTTAGTATCAATGGTCAATTCGTGGGGGACGCTGACGCCATATTGATGTTTAGCGATAATCGGTGTGACTGCAAAGCCGCTGATGGTGCGATAGGGCGGAAGGCGACCAATGACTTTTAAATGCTCGGGTGCTAGGCCAATTTCCTCTTCGGCTTCTCGAAATGCAGTATGTATTACACCCATGTCGCTTTTTTCAGCCTTGCCCCCTGGGAAGCTTACTTGCCCTGCGTGATGTTTAAGGTGTGTTGCTCGGCGAGTGAATATGACGCTAAGGCCATTTTCACTGGGGTTTAAACATATGAGTACCGCTGCGGGGCGTTTTGCAGCAGGGAAGGGTTCACTGGCGTCTTTGTCAATCAGCCAGGGTTGATTAAATGCCGATAAGAAATCTTCCTCTCTCACTTAAACTCTTCCTTGTTTAACGTATCCCGTAATACAGGTAAAATCTTAACCACCTTATGAAACGATTCTTGATATTCGTCTTGGGCTTGGGAATCTAATACAATCCCGCCGCCGGCCCAGCAAAATAAGGTATCATCTTCAGCGAGTATGGTACGTATGCATATGCTGGTATCCATATCATTTCGAATCCCTACGTACCCAATACTGCCACAATAAATGCTGCGCTTATCTGGCTCTAATTCTTGAATAATTTGCATCGCCCGCACTTTAGGCGCACCAGTAATAGAGCCCCCTGGAAAGGCGCCGGCCAATAAATCAAAGGGACCTGAGCTCGGTTTTAACTGGCCTACTACCGTGCTTACCATATGATGCACCGCAGGATAACTTTCAAGCGCGAACAAATGGGGCACCTTAACCGAGTGCGCCACGCAATGTTTGCTAATGTCGTTGCGCAATAAATCGACAATCATTAAGTTTTCAGCACGATCTTTCTCAGACTGCAACAATTCGTCGGCTAGGGCTTTGTCGGCAATGGGGTCGATAGCACGTTTACGTGTGCCTTTTATGGGCTTGGTAACAACTTGGGCATCTTTGACAGATAAGAACCGTTCGGGCGAGACACTCAACACACAGCTTTTATCTAATCGAATAAAGCTAGAAAACGGCGCTTTATTGACCTCGGTAAGCATTTGATAAGCTTGCCACTCACTGCCGCGATAGGTTGCGCTAAAACGCTGTGCAAAGTTGACTTGATAGCAGTCGCCCGCATGCAAATAATCGTTAATTTTCTGCATGCTTTCGATATATTGTGGTTCGCTCACATTCGACTGCCAGTCACTCGTTAAAGCGAAGTGCTCAGTGGCATTTGATGTTTGATAGTTAAGCAAGGGCTCAAGCCAGTTATCAATCAGTCCGTGAGGGCAAATATGGTGCACTTCGCCGCTATGGTTATCAAATATGAGTGACTGTTGATAAAAGCCTACGGCAATGTCGTCGAGTTGATACTGCTTAGGTTTGGCATCTGTGATTGCATCGGTCAGCACGTTTATGTCGTACCCAAATAAGCCCACTGCACCTATCAAAAAGGGGAGTTGGCTTGCTTTGAGTTCACCGACATCAAAATATTCAGCAAATGCTTTGTGAAGCACCGCCAAATGCGTAAACGGTGATTGCGTGACCGGTATGTTTTTAAGCGCCGCAAAATCATCGCTGTCAACCGATAGCTGAGGCTGAGCATCTTTAAACTGATAGCGCACGCTCGGTGCATATACAATTATGTCGTAGCGTCCGTCTGATAATGTATTGTCGCAGGTGTCGAGCAACATTGCCCAAGGAAGATGCTCTATTGCAGCAAAAACCGTTTGGGCCTTTATCCCAGACAAGGTCGGTATAGGCTTAATTTGAATGTTTCTTTTTGTCATAACGCTCAGTGAGACAACATAATGCTAAAAAAGTCACGCTGACTTCTATTATTTATAAACTCATCCACCAAAGTCTGCATGCGAAGGCTTGGTGTATGGTCAATTTGTCGGTAGTATACGTGCCAAACAATACCCGCAACACTCTTTTTTATATGAGGCTTTTTTATGACCATCATTCGTCAACAAGATTTAATTGATAGTATTGAAGATGCACTTCAATTTATCTCCTATTACCATCCGCTTGACTATATAAAGGCAGTAGAAGCTGCTTATCATAAGGAAAAAAGCCAAGCGGCAAAAGACGCAATGGCGCAAATTCTCATCAATTCTAGAATGTCTGCGGAAGGAAAACGACCCATCTGCCAAGATACAGGAATTGTCACCTGCTTTGTTAAGATTGGTATGCAAGTCAGTTGGGATAAAACCGATATGACGGTGCAAGAAATGGTAGACGAAGGAACTCGCCGCGCGTATTTAAACCCCGACAATCCGCTGCGTGCCTCGATTGTTTCAGATCCTGCTGGAAAACGCATTAACACTAAAGATAACACCCCAGCGGTGGTGCATATCGATATGGTACCTGGGGATAAAATCGAAGTTATGATTGCGGCCAAAGGTGGCGGCTCTGAAAACAAATCGAAAATGGTGATGCTCAACCCAAGTGACGACATTGCACAGTGGGTAGTTAAAACATTGCCAACTATGGGCGCAGGTTGGTGTCCGCCTGGTATGTTGGGTATAGGTATTGGCGGCACGGCAGAAAAGGCCGCGGTGCTGGCAAAAGAGAGCTTGATGGACCCTGTTGACATGCCTGAGCTTATTGAGCGCGGTGCGCAAACGACCGAAGAAAAGCTGCGTGTCGATATTTTTAATAAGGTCAATGCGTTAGGAATAGGCGCGCAAGGTCTAGGCGGTTTAACTACCGTTGTGGATATCAAGATTAAATCGGTGCCAACTCATGCGGCATCAAAACCGGTAGCCATGATCCCCAACTGCGCCGCCACGCGCCACGCGCATTTTTATCTTGATGGCAGTGGCCCAGCACATCTTAAACAACCGAAACTAGAAGATTGGCCTGAAATCACATGGGAAGTGGGCGAAAACACTCGCCGAGTCAATCTAGATACCGTGACCAAAGAAGATATTGCCGAATGGAAAGTGGGTGAGACGGTATTGTTAACCGGTAAGATGCTTACCGGCCGGGATGCTGCCCATAAACGCCTGCAAAGCATGCTCGATAATGGCGAAGGTATGCCAGAGGGTGTTGACCTTACCGGTAAGTTTATTTATTACGTTGGCCCGGTAGATGCCGTTCGTAACGAAGCCGTTGGTCCAGCGGGCCCGACAACGGCCACGCGCATGGATAAGTTCACCGACATGATGTTAGAAAAAACCGGCATATTAGGTACGATTGGTAAGGCAGAGCGCGGTCCGGCAACGGTGGCCAGTATTGCCAAACATAAATCGGTTTATTTGATGGCCGTTGGCGGTGCAGCCTACCTAGTCTCTAAAGCCATTAAAAAAGCACGTGTGGTTGCCTTCGAAGACCTCGGTATGGAAGCGATATACGAGTTTGAAGTGGAAGATATGCCGGTAACCGTTGCGGTAGATAGCAATGGTGCAAACGCGCACGAAACAGGTCCTGCGATTTGGAAAGCGAACATTGCTGAACTCGACGCAGCATTGAGTAAGTAAGCTCTCCAAACCATGCGGATGGGCGTTGATTTTCAGCGCCCCTATGTATTTTCTGTAGTATTATCCTCTCACAATAATAATTCATTAGGAGTGTGCTTTGTCGTCATTGCTTGTGGCTGTTTCCATGCCGATGTATGTCCCCATTTTGACTGCCGTGTTTGTTGGTTTGGTGGTGTTGATTTTGGTGGTATTTATCAACAAGCGGCATCAAGAGAGTTTGCATAAGCAGTCGCTCGAATTTCAGCAAGCACAGCAGGCGCTGCAGTATGAGTTAGCGCTCGAGCAAAGATCCGTGAGCCAGCTACAACAACAGCATCAGCAAGCCGAGCAGCAGCATGGCGCCCAGCAGCTTAAGTTTCAGCAACAGCTCTCGCAATATCAAGAAAAGCTATATGAGAGTGAACGCAAGTTAGGTGAGTCACGTCAACAAGCGTTGCAGCTAGAGGATGCGAAACAACAACTTGAGCGATTAAAACAAGAGTTCAACGAACTGCAATCTGCGTATTCTCAACTACAAGCTAAAAATGAAGCCACATTGGCGAGCGTCGCGCAAGAGCGCCGAGGGTTTGATGAGAAACTCAGCCTACTTGAGAATGCGGAAAACAAGCTCAACACTCAGTTTGAAAACCTTGCGAATAAAATATTTGAGCAAAAATCAGAGAAATTCACCAAGACCAGTGAAACGGGTATTAACCAAATCTTATCTCCCCTAAAACAGCAAATTGATGATTTTAAACGTCAAATTACCGAGCAATACACCCGAGAAGGGCAAGAGCGTGCGTCTCTTAAAACAGAAATACTGGGGCTTAAAGAACTCAATAAACAAATTACCGAAGAGGCGGCAGCGCTTACAAATGCGCTCAAAGGCGACAACAAACAACAAGGTAATTGGGGCGAACTGGTGTTAGAGCGTATTCTAACTGAGTCGGGTTTACGCAATGGCCATGAGTACGAAGTACAAAAGAGCGTGACTAACGACGACGGCAAGCGCTTACAGCCTGACGTAGTGATTCATCTCCCTAATGAAAAAGACATCGTGGTGGACTCTAAGGTATCGCTTATCGCCCATGAAAAAGTGGTCAACGCGCAAAGTAAAGAAGACCGCCAGCGTGCATTGAAAGAACATGTTGCGTCGATGAAGGGCCATATTAAAGGACTCAGTAAAAAGGATTACCAAGACTTACCGGGTGTTAAATCGCTGGATTATGTGTTGATGTTTGTGCCCATTGAATCGGCCTTTTACAATGCTGTTGAAGCAGAGCCAGAGCTCATAAAGCTCGCACTCGATAACCAAATCATGTTAGTGAGCCCTACAAATCTGCTGGTAGCGCTTAGAACCATCAACAACATTTGGCAATATGAATACCAAAATCAAAACGCCAAGATAATTGCAGATAAAGCCGCAAAAATGTATGACAAGCTTGCTAACTTCGTGGGTGATATGGAAAAGATTGGCAAAAATGTCGATACCCTCAGTAACACCTACGAAGCGGCTATGAATAAACTGTCAACGGGTAGGGGTAATCTCCTTCGCCAGGCTCAAGGATTTAAAGAGCTCGGCGTCACTAGCACCAAGCAACTTGATGCGAAGTACCTGCAGGATAATGACAATCAGGAGTAGGCGCTTTAGGGTTGTAAGCGTTGATATTCTTGATTGGTAATATCGAAAGTGTACATCAAAGCGTGTTTCGCCTGCTGGTGAAGTGGGTCGCTCGGGTTGGACGCGATACTAAATAACTGCTCTTTGAGTGCATCAGTGCGTGGAATGTTGCCTGAGTGGATGCCGTCGAGCACGCTGTACCGCAACTGAACGTCGTTTTGATCACTGATATACGTCATCGCCAATTCTTGGCGTTGGTCGCGGTTACTAAATCGCAAAACGTGATTGAGCAATGCCGACTTTTCGTCAACGTTTGACTGTTCAATCATGCCATCTAAGCCGCTGAGTATTTGCTGGCGCTCAACATCACTAATTTGAAACGGCATCATGTTATCAAGGGCAGATAATTTAGTGTCCATGGACTCTTCAGAATATATCGCGATGTCGACAAGGCTAGCAATAATTTCTGGGTTATCAGCGCTTGCATACGAGTTTGAAACGAGATGCAAAAACTGCTGGCGTGATGCACTGTCGGTATTGCCGCTTATTTGCAAGGCAAGGTTTTCGAGCGCTGCACGTCCTTGCCCATCGGGTAAGCCCTGCATAATCGATGTGACATAATGATATTCTTTAGAGCCAAACTCCAATCCTTGTAAATAATCCATCATAATGGCCAATTGCGTGGGTGAATCACTTAGCGATGCTCTAAATTGGTCGATGGCCTGGGAAAATAAGCGCATATCTTCGTCAGTTTGTGGCGATGATAAGTCCAGAAGTTGATTAAACATGCTCACGATATCGTTAGGGTCGTCCCATTCGAGTTGCGAGTCGATATTCGTTTCATCAAGGGTGCTTTGCAGCCCATCGTCTAAACTATCATCGCTTTGCGCTAGCGTCGATTGTGCTTCTGGTGAGTTCTCATCGAGATTAATGAACCAATTGTGCGGGGTGTCAGTTTCACTTTGTATTTGAGAGGTCGCACGCTGAGGAGCCACCCAGCCTGTCTGGCTCGGTGAAGAAGTGTTTTGACCCACGTAATAACCCGCATAAAATACGATGCCAAGCAGCGCGGTAAGCCATACAGCAATGCGAACAGTCATGTTAAGTTACTAACTCAGCTTTTAATCTCATAAGTTGTTTTAATATCGACTTTGTCGTTAAGCATTAGCATAACAGAACAATATTTTTCTGTAGAGAGCTGCACCGCTCTAGCTAGGTGCTTTTCGTTTACATTGGTTCCTGACACCACGTAATGTGCGTTGATGTGTGTAAAAACGCGAGGTGGGCTTTCGGCGCGTGTGGCATCGAGTACACATTCACAGCTTTCAATGCCTTGGCGTGCTTTGCGCATAATTTCTACTACATCAACTGACGAGCAAGCGCCTACCGATATTAAAACTGCCTGCATCGGAGAGAGCGCTTTTTTTGAACCATCTAGGTGTAGGGTTTCACCGCTATCCATCGTGCCATCAAACGCTAATCCGTCTTCAGAGGGGACCCATTTTACATTCGCTTTCATATTAAGAATTCTCGTTGGTTAGTTTTATATGTTTAGGCGTAATGACAATCTTCTTTTCTTTATAAAGCTGTCCTAACGCTTTTTTATAACTGGCTTTGCTTACGTTAAAGCGTACTTGAATATCTTGTGGACTGCTTTTGTCGGTAAGCGATGATAAACCACCATGGGCTTCTAAATCATCCAGAATTTGTTCTGCTAGAGACGCACGTTGTTTTTTATCGTGGCGTTGTAGCGTTACGTCTACTTTTCCATCTTCTCTGATGCGCTTGATAAACCCCTGATGTACCTCGCCAATATGCACAGGCTTGAATAGGTCGCTATGGTAAAGAAGGCCAGCGTAGGTATCGTCAATAATCACTTTAAAACCTAAAGGCGTTTTTGCGTACACCAGCAGCTGTACGGGGGTTGACGTGCTCCACGTATCAGGCGCAGGAGATAAAAACTTTTCAATTTTAGTGGTGGCGTAGAGCTTGTGTTGCTTATCTTCCACGACTAATTTGACCACCGCGGGCATGCCAATAGCGAGTTCGCTATGGGTATGCTGTTTGGGGGCATATAAATCTTTTGGCAAACCCCAGTCAAAAAACGCGCCAGCGTCCGAGAGACCAACTACCCTAAGCGCCTTAAATTCATCAACAGTAATAGCTGGCTTGGTTAAAGTGGCGTGAATATTACGGTCTTGACCATAGTACAAAAACACATCAATGGATTGTCCTTCAGCCAGTGATTGGTCTTCGGTCGTAAGGAGAATGTCGTGCTCATGATGGCTGTCGCCATCGCTAAGCAGGTAGCCCATAGGGGTGGCTTCAATAACCGTGAGAGTGTTAAGTGTTCCGATGTTTAGCATATGGTTTCTTTTTTGCGCCAATGTGTTACTTTTTGACAGTATATCAACATCTTGAGTAGGAAGTATCTTCTTTGATGAAACTAAACGCTGATCTGGGTGAAAGCTTTGGTCATTGGCAGGCCACAAGCGACCAAGACATAATGGCCTACATCGACCAAGCCAATGTAGCATGCGGCTATCATGCGGGCGACCCTAAAGTCCTTCAGCGCACGGTTGCGCTGGTTAAGCGTCACAATGTGAGTTTAGGTGCGCATCCTTCATACCCTGATTTACAGGGGTTTGGCCGGCGTAGCATGCGCATTCCGGCTGACGAGTTGATTCCGATGATACATGCACAGATGGCCATTGTTGAAGGCATGGCAAAATGCCAAAACGTGGCACTTGAATATGTAAAGCCTCATGGCGCACTTTACAACGACATGATGCAACATGCCCAGGTGTTTGAAGATGTGGTTAGCGCTATGGCTGAGTATCATCAGCGCTATCCATTAATGATTCAGGCGCTTGCTAATAACGACTTTCATCGTCAAATTGCTAGCCATCATAATATTGACTTAATTTTTGAAGCCTTTGCAGATAGGCGTTATACCGCTACAGGGTATCTTGAATCTCGTCAAAACCCGGATGCAGTGCTTTCATCTATCGAAGCTTTGGCGCAGGCAAGACTGCTCATTGAAAGAGGAGAAGTTATTACAGACCAAGGCAAGCGTATTAGCATTGTTGCCGATAGTTTGTGCGTGCACGGTGACAGCCCAGATGCATTGAAGATGGTTTCGCAAATCCGTGAAATTCTTCAGCAGCAGGGCGTCTAACTTGTTTAACGACCCTATCCATTGTTCGCTACCCCTTGAGGTTCTCAACGATTTTACGCACATTCAATGGGTAAATGAGAGTAGCGCACTTTTACAGATACACTTAAGAGAAGGGGAAAAACCATCAAATAAGCCCCAAGAGCTATTATTGCTTAACGCTCATGTGCTTTTATGGGCACGTGCGCTATCGGCGGGAGCGCCGCCATGGCTGACAAACTATGTACCGTCATATGACAGCCTACTGATCATGTTTGACCCAATGCAGGTAGATTGCTTTGAGGTAAAAGCCTTTCTTAAATCGCTAGCGCTTAATGAATATCGTAATAACGCGCCGGTCACCAAGCAGCATGTTATTGAGGTTTGCTACGATGAAGGTCTAGAAGATGCGCTGTTGCACAATCAAAGCGTGCAAGAAAACGACAAGCTACGTCCGAATGATTTAAGTCAAATGAGTCAGACTTTAAACATGGCAGTGCCTGAGATAATCCAAATGCACAGTGAGCAGGTTTATAGGGTGTTTACGGTGGGCTTTTTGCCTAATTTTGCCTACATGGGGTTTACCATCGATGCATTACACATTCCTAGATTAAGCTCACCACGAAAAGCGGTTCCTGCGGGGGCCGTGGCAATAGCTGATAACCAAACCGCGATTTATCCGCAGCGCTCACCAGGCGGCTGGCATATATTGGGCTATTGCCCTTTTGATTTGTCCGGTCAGGGTGACACTGTATTTAGTGCGGGGGACGAGGTTGTGTTCAAGCCAATTTCAATTGCTGAATATCAGCAAAAATATGGCGCGCTGACCCCGCGTGGTCAACGACAATGATTGAATGTCAGCATATTGGCTTTTATGCCCAGCTTGTGGATGATGGACGCAAACATGCATCGCATCATGGATATAGTGAGTCCGGCGCGCTCGATTGGAAGAGTTTTGACGTAGCCAATGCTTTGGTGGGTAATACATCTAAGCCGCGCAGTAAAGGGCGCAATCATGTGGCTATTGAAATCACGCTTGGTGAGGCACAATTGAAGTTTCATGAGCCCTGCATGATTGCGATAACTGGCGCTAATGCGCTGTGTAAAGTTAACCATAAACCCTGCTCAATGTATCAAGCGTTGCTACTTAAAAAGGGCGACGTTTTAAGTATTAGCAACATTGGTCATGGCACTCAGGGCTATGGGCAACATGTCTATATTGCCGTGAGAAATGGCCTTGAAACACCTCAGTTATTTAGCAGTGCGTCGAATGTGATGCGAGAGGGGCGTGGAGGACTTCATCAAAACGGGCAAGGGCTGCTAACGGGCGACATATTGCCTACATGCGCTAACATACCGCAAGCAGTGAGTAGCGCGCATATTGAAGATGTTCACAAGGCGACGGCGGATTTTCTTAAAAGCATTAAGCGTGTTGATGATGTTGCACAAGCTATGCCGCTTAAGATCATACCCGGCTATCAGTTTAACCATTTCTCAGCCTCACAAAAAGCGCTGCTGCTGTCGAGTATATATAAGGTCAGCGCGGAGGCTAATCGCATGGCTGTGAAGCTAGAGGGGCGACCGATAAAATGCGGCATAACCACCTTAAGCTCTCAAGGCTTGTGCAATGGCGCAATACAGTGTACGGGTGCAGGTCAACTCATTGTTATGTTAAACGATCGCCAGAGTATTGGTGGTTATCCTGTTTTAGGTTCGCTTAGTGCATGTTCACGTGCTCAATTAGCACAGATGACACCCGGCAGCGCGGTGCAGTTTACGTTTGTTGATGTGTTACGTAGCGTCGCCGATGTTCGGATGTGGAAGGCGAGCATCGAAAAAATAAGCACAACAGTAGACCAAATGCTAAGTTCATGATTATATTGTAGTGTTAAATGTGAGTGAGACAATCTAATGGCACACGTATTACTAAATGGCAGTTTTGTTGATGAAACCAAGGCAAGTATTTCGCCTATGGATCGCGGTTTTTTGTTTGGAGATGGTATATACGAAGTCATTCCCTGTTACGGCGGCAGACCTGTTGGGTTAAAATTGCACCTTCAGCGAATGAACAACGGCCTGCAAGAAATTGGCATTCAATACGAAGCGAAGATCGAGGAGTGGCAAGAGACTATCAAGCATTTGGTTTCGCAATATGAAACCCCTGATATGGGCGTGTATATTCACGTTAGCCGCGGCGCCGATACCAAGCGATATCACGCTTATCCGCAGAATGTTACGCCTACTGTATTTGCCTATGCCTTTAAAATACCTTCGCCTCAGCCGCTAGATAGGGACAAAGCCAAAGGTTTTACCGTAACGGTAACTGAAGACTTGCGTTGGCAGCGGTGCCACATAAAGTCTACCTCATTACTCGGTAATGTGATGCATTTTCAGCAAGGGCAAGACGCCGGTAAAGATGAAGTGATTTTATATAACGAGCATGGTCAAATCACCGAAGCGGCGGCATGTAATATCTTTGTGGTAAAAGACGATGTCATTTACACACCGCCGTTAGACAATCAACTCCTACCTGGCATAACGCGCCGCATCATTATCGACTCGTTAGCGCATGCAGGTGGCTTTGACGTTAGAGAGGAGCCTATTGCGTTGTCGATGTTAGATGATTGTGACGAAGTATGGCTGACATCATCGAGCAAAGAAATTGGCCCAGTGATAAAGATAGACGACAGAACATTAGGGGACGGACGCCCTGGGAAAATGTGGTTGGCCGCACAAACGGCCTACAACGCTTATAAATTTACGTGTTAGTCGACGTTGTTTTCGCAATCGACCTTGATGCACTCGCCATACAAATAAAGACTATGATTGGTTAATTTCATCTGATTCGCCGAGGCAATTTCTTCTTGGCGTTTTTCAATCATGTCGTCTTCAAACTCAATGACCTTGCCACAGGTTAAGCACACTAAATGATCGTGATGGTCTTTGTGGCTGATTTCAAACACCGACTTACCACCTTCGAAATGATGGCGATTTAAAATGCCAGCATCATCAAACTGGTTTAGTACTCTGTACACCGTTGCTAAGCCAATTTCTTCGCCCATATCAATAAGCAACTTGTATACGTCTTCAGCGCTAATATGTTGATTATTAGGCTGTTGAAGGATCTCTAAAATCTTCAAACGCGGGAGCGTAACTTTCAGGCCAGCTTTTTTTAATTCTTTATTTTGGTCCATGTGCGTCTTATTTTTGGAAACTCAGGGTACATTATAAGTAAGAATTCAAGTTTTAACAGTATTTGCCGAACAATTAACTTAGGGTTTTTTTCGTTTTTTCTCAAAGCGTATCGATTATAGGAAGAATTGTTGTATGCAACTCACGGTTGTTCGAAAAATGGTCATAGGCTTTACGGTGTTAGCCTTGCTACTGCTATTTACCAGCTTTTTATCTTATTTAGGACTGAACGACATTAAACATTCTGCTGAACAAGTAGCGCAAGAGAAGATGCCAATTCAACGCGTTGTATCATCGCTCAACGTCGATATTTTGCGCTTAGGCACAATTACAACAAACACCTATTTTGAAACTGACAGGCAACAACTCACCGCATTTAAAGCGCAGTTTGGCGACAGTTATGCACAATATGCCGAACAACTTATGCTGCTATCTGAACTTGTCACACAACAAAATCAAGCGCTCGTAGACGCGGTAAAATTAAACTCACAGGCATATCTTGATGCAAGTGATGCGATGTTTGCGGTCAAGTTTTCAATTTTAGATACCAATCAAAAGCTCATGGATTCCACAAGTGCTGCTTTGATGCATGCAGACGAAGCTAGTGCATTGATGCTTGACTTAAGTTATCTAGAAGGCGATGAAGCTAACCTTGATGCAATGATTGGCACATCTACCAACATTGATAACCGAATTGGATTGTTGCTAAGCAATATAAAAGACTTATCAACAACCACGGAACCTGAAAACGCAGAATTGTCGATTGGCGACCTTGAGTACAACATTAGTAATATTGAAGTAGACGTTGATTATGCAAAGCGCCTTGGTGAGGGAATTGATGACCAAGGTATTTTTGACATGTTTGATGAAGAGTTCGCAAGCATGAAAGGGGCGCTTGTTGGTGAAGCGGGGGTGTTTGGGTTAAAACGGGCACAGCTTGCACTTATACAGCAAGCGTCAGAGCACCGTGCGACTTCGGTACGTGAAATCAATCAGGCAATCATTGAGCTTTCGAACCTTTCTAAGATTACTAATGATGCTGCGTTAGAAGGACAGCAAGACATTTTAGATGCGGTAAGCGCAAACAGTATACAAAACATTGCAATATCGATAGTGGGTATCATTGCCACCATTGCACTTGCCGTAATTGCCACTAGAAGCATTGCAAAACCTCTGGCTTACGTGAATCAAAAGCTGACCATATTGAGCAGTGGAGATTTAACTCAGCAGTTAAAAGAAGACGGGAACGACGAGTTTTCGGCGCTTGCAAAGAGTGTTAATCAGCTTATCAAATCGTTGCGTAGCTTAATTGGCAGTATAGGCGAACGTGAGCAAAGTTTACGTGAAGTAATGATGAAAAGTGTGGAGATGGGTGACAGCTCACTTGCACACGTTGCCCAGCAACAGGATCAAATTCATACCACCAGTGGCAATACGCAACAGGTTAAAGCTACTAGCCAGTCCAACTTAAGCAAAATACATGCTGCCGATGGGCAGATTGACGTTGCAATTAAACAAAGCGAAACCGTTGTGGCACTGGTTGAAGAATCTAAACGACAGGTTACCGAACAGTCTGAACAGGCAGCGTTATCGGCTGAAATCGTTAATCGTGTGGGAGAGAACAGTCACAAGATTGGTGGTATTTTAGACGTGATAAAGACCATTGCTGAACAGACTAACTTATTGGCACTAAACGCAGCCATTGAAGCCGCTCGAGCAGGTGAACAGGGGAGGGGGTTTGCCGTAGTTGCAGATGAAGTTCGCACCCTTGCCACTCGCACTCAAGATTCAACAGAAGAGATTGAGAAAATGATCGTATCGCTGCAACGGGATGCTCAGCTAGCAGTCGATGCAATGAAAACCGGCTCTGAACAAGTACAAAAGGGCGTTGAAATAACCGATGAAGTCACCTCCCAGGTGCTCACCATCAAAACCCTTATTCAAAGCTTGGCTGATTTTAATCAACAAATCGTGCAGGACACCGGTCAGCAAGATACGTTATTAGACGACGTGGTAACACGCCTAACTACCATTGTTCAACTAAGTGAAAATAGCGCTAAAAGCACACAAGCCTCTAACGACGCCATCCATGAGATAGAAGTGCAAATGGATGGATTAAGTGCTGCTGTTAAACAATTTAGAATGGCATAGCAGAGTACGTCTATTGCATGTTTAACCAGGCTTACATTAAGCATCTACTATAGCTTAAGTAAGCCTTGTCTTATACAAAGGTCCATCACACCGCTTTATTCCAGCATAATTGCACGTCAAAGTTTTACATGCGTAATCGACAAACATTATGCTAAAAAAGTTATCCAAACCGCCTAACAGCATGTTTGCGAAAAACTCCGCATTTCCCTCCCCGCAAAAAGGCGGCATGACAAAAATGCTTGTGCTTTGGGGCCTACACAAATATATTAAATTTATTGAAAAACATTAACCCGACCTCGGGACAGATTTTTTGTCCACAGGTGGTTAGCTAATAAAGTGTTATGTGCCAGTGATGAAATCAATAATATATGCCGTTTTAGGTTTAGTATTGTCAGGTTGTGTATCCCATGTTTCATGGCATGGAGTGCTTCCCGATAGAGAATACAAAATTACATTTATTGATAAAGAACAAATACCAATTCGCGGTGTTTCTTTCGAGTGTAAAGGTGAGCTGGGAAGTATTACCGAACTTATTGCAAAAGAATTAAATACTTCTGCAACTGCTACTAATGACAACGGTGTATTGGTATTAAAACATAGCGCTTATGAAGTGCACGGTTCATACAAACAAATGGGGCCGTTTCAATGGGACCAACAAGATGTACCGCTTCCAATTTGTCAGTTTTTTTTGGGGAGTACCACGGTCTATTCTGGTCCTTTACTACAATTAAATGGAAAAACTTTAGAGGTTTAAATGGAGCGGGCACATAACAAACGGTTTAATGCGCTGCGCTGTGACACCACTTCGTGGAGCACTTTAACCGGGTGTTATACGACACGGGCATTCAACCTTATTACGTTATTCAGGTAGGATAGCTTAGCGATCTGAATCGAAGTCCAGTGGAAGAGTTTGGTTTTTTATGTCACGCTTTAGGCGTTTGCTGTGCCGCAGAAGCTAGCTTACTACGGCACAGCAAACGCCTAAAGTGTAGAATCAAACATCGTTGGCAGCCCGTGTGGCATCGGATGAACATGCAAAGGCTTTACCCTATCGGAACAGCATCGAAGTAACAAAGGAGATTATCATGTCGTGCTCGTATAACAACGCTAATCAGCCGGACGCGGTTTACGCTCCCTTGTTATTTTTACTGCATTGCGCGCCGGCTATCAGCCAATGTTACGTGTACAGTTAACAATGGTGGCACTATTATAATGTGGTTTTTTATTTCATCTTTCCTAATTTTTCTCGTCTCTGCCAACGTTTCTCTCAACCATTTAAAAAAAACTGATTCGGCTTGGTATGACCATATCGGCGGTCATCTTCCTATATTCTTCACAGTTCATAGTAAGACTCCAGAATGCTTGGGTTATTTTTTAATTGCCGGTTATTCGCGATATTGGGGTGTTTACAGTATTCGCGCGAGATGTTTTTCAGTTCTTGCAACATCTTCATTGTGGTTTATGTGGATATCCGTTATTTACCAGCTGATAAAGATGATATGAAAGCACGTAACAAGGCGTTCAAAAGAGATTATCAGCTCATGTCATGTCGCTTGCATTCGCAAACGCCACGCCATAATCTGCTAACTCGTTAACTGAGCGTTAGCTCACAAACAAGTAATCGGAATGTTCAAGCTTAAAAATGTAGAAGGCAATATTGATTTTTCTCTGGAGGTAGTTGGATACCAATTTCCAGATAGCAAGAAAGATGATTGGTGCTTGCTAAAGGTAAAAATTGATCAGGGTAGCGATAGATGCGAGCTTGTCGATCCGGCTATGGAAGCCACAGAATTGGTGCAACTATTACGCTGGTTTTCAAGTTTGGCAGAGGGGCGGTTACCGCGTTACTCTTGCCTAACATTTACTGAGCCATGTATTAGTTTTAATTTTTTGGCATTTAATGATGGTGTAGTAAGAATAGCCATTAATCTAAGTCACGAGCTTAAGCCTCCCTTTAAAATTGAGCAGTTTAGGGTTAAGAGAAAAGATTGGAGTATAGTAACTGAACTGCATGCAAATGACTTTGCCAATATACGTGGTGGCATTAAAATGGCTCTAGAAAAGTATCCGGTGCGTGGGAGCTAACAAGGCAAATCAGTCTGACGGCTTTTCCGTTACTTGTTTTGTGGTTTTACGCTACGCTACCACAAAACAATCCACTACAAAGCCGCAGCTGTTTGCGGCGTTAGGTCTATTGGGGCAAGTAGAGAAAAATATGGAAAGTTCAAAGAGTTCAGTTCGCCAAAGAGCTGATGAAATTAAAGAGTATCAATGTAAAAACCTCATTGCAGTGTTAGAAAACCCAATGGATGTGAAAAACATCGGCTCAGTAATTAGAAATGCCAATGCTTTAGGTGTCGAAAAAATATATGTTGTAGACAGTAGAAAATCATTACCTGATGATTGGGAAGAAATAAGAGAGCGAAAATCTCTTTCTAAAATATCAGTTTCCGCATCAAAATGGACTTTCGTAAAGCGTTTTGATAGCACGGAAGAGTGTTTGGAGCATCTCGAAAAAAATAGATTCACATCGATGGTGACATCTCCACATATCAAAGGAAAGAACAATTTTGTCTTGCACGAAGCTGATTACACTCAAACTAGACTTGCTGTCTGGTTTGGAAATGAAGCTCGTGGTGTAAGTGATCTAGTGGTTGAAAGAAGCGAAGCCTGTATATCAATACCAATGTTTGGCATGATCGAGAGCCTAAACTTGGCAACTACGACAGGTATCGTTCTTTACGAGGTCACAAAACAGCGTAGAGAGTATCAAGCTAAATATAAGCGTGCCATTCGAAAAAAGACCTAACAAGGCGTTTAAGGCGGATTCACAACGCTTGGCGATTTCAGTTCAAGTTGAATTTAGTGTTTAAGGTACAATGGTTTAAGTTTGGTGGTTAGCGTTGTTCACCACTTAACGCGGCGTTATAAGTCAAGGAGGATGTAGATGGACTCAAGCATAACATCAGGCTTAGTTGGCGGGTTAATCGCTGTTGTTATAGGTACTTTAGTAACAAAAGCTGCTCGTAGAAAAAATACCAATGGAAAGTTAAAGCATGGGCTATTAATTTTCGTATTAGCATTGGCTTGTATGGCCTTTTCAATATTTGCTGCCTGGATGTTTTTTTACGATGAAGATGTCCATCAGGAAACAAGCGAGTTTGTTTCAGTATTATTGTTATTCTTCGGCTTTGGAATGGCCGCCCTTGCTTGTTTTGCTGAATATTTTAAAGTCAGTGGTAACTTTGATTCCAATGAAATAGATTTTTACACACCTTGGACTGGCTCTAAAAAAGAACGTTGGGATGATCTCGTATCGGCTGCATTTAATGGTTCAATGTATTGGTATACTCTTCAATTTAAATCTGGAAAAAAGGTTCGTCTTTCGGCTTACTTACAGGGTCATGGTGATGTTTTAGATATAGTCAGGGAACGTGGCTTTGACTTATAACAAAAAATTGAAGCGGACATTACCAAGAGCGGGCAACGCCGCTTAATTTGGTGTTATATGCATAGAGATTTATATGTCTAAGAGTATTCACATGACAGTTAAGCAGGTTGTCAAAGAATCTGGTTTTGGTTACGGTAGTGCTGAATTTCAGAATTATATGTTTGAGCATAATATTGAGCTTTTAGTAGAAAAACGCCTCTTGAAAAAAGAAGTGAAAGAGAGAAGGCAAAGCAGCAAGTTAAAATTTATATATGACTAGCTATCTACAATGATTGAAATGTTTAGAGTGAGTAAATAACGTGGTTGTTTTGGCATATAACAAAAACATAAACCGGATTTTGGCGAGAGCGGCCAAAACCGGTTATGTAAAGTGTTATGTGCTGGTTGACATGCAAAGATCAACTTTCTATTTTAGACTCAATAAGACCAAGGTATCTAAGAAGGAATTTTTTAATGCGTTTTTTTGGTTTTTTGCTTTTTTTTATAAGTATATCTGCGCTTGCGACTGATACGACAAGAGTTAGGAATGTTAAGTGTAAAGGGGGTTGGGTAACAGAAGGCACCAGCAAACTGGAAGTAATCTCATATTGCGGGCAGCCTAAATTCTCAGATATAACTTCTGGCGCTAACATGGTTAAGAACGAGGATTTGCTTTTCGTCATCAAGCGCAAAGACTATATAATTTCCTTCAGCGGAGGGAAAGTTACTCATATAGGTATGATTAAATAGCCTGTTTTTTAAAGCGCGCTCTTGTCTTCGCACAGGCAGGCACATAACAACACGCTTAACACGTTCCCTTCGGTCACTGGGACAATAACGCAATGGCATGCTGCGCATATTTTGCCATTCCGTTATTGCCCGTTAGCTCAAAGTTATGTTTCATGGAGGAATTGTGAATAATCAATTAAAAGATAAGACTTTGAAAAGCATTCTTTCTTCGATTGAGAATCCAGAAAAACACGCATTAAAACTAAAGAGGAAAAGTTTGCTTTTGACTGGTATGTCATGGCTCGCGATTGTGATTGTTTTCTTTTTGCATTTTCTAGGTTTTACTGGATTGTACTTGTTAGCAATAGCAGCTTTTTCTGGAATTGCTTATGGCTTTGTAATCTACCTAGATTCCGCACGTAAGCAATGGCAATTCATAAGTCCCCATATTGATATCGAGTCGGTTAAAAAGGAAGTTTCGAGTGAAGAAACATAACAAACAAATTATGGCACTCGCTGCCGCTCGCTGGGACGCATACACGTGCGCAGCTTCGCCATTATTGCACATGTGTCTGCGCCCCATATTTGGAAGTTGGTATGACTCCCTTTGTCAAGTTTGACAAAACAATCCTGTGACATTCTTTCGGTCCATAAGATATTTAAAAATTAAGCTAACGCATCAGATGAGGCAGTATTGTCGTCGGTTTACATGCTGGTATCCGTAGGTTACTTATTTTTCAATAAGCAGAGCTGACCTTACTTTTTCCGCCGCAGTGCCTTCTCATCACTCTATGTTCGTGGGTCAAAAACGTGTTGTTTATTGCCTTCCTAACACCCTCGGAGGTTGCACCACATCCGCGGCCTGATCTAAATGCGCTAGCTTAAAACTCTTTATCATGCTGGCACTCTACTAGTGCGCAATTTTGGATTGACCGGTGTGAGTACCACTTCTTTGGTAATCGCCCATATGTAAGCCGCCATCTCCCTGGCAATCGCTGCAATGATTAAATTGTAGTGTTTGCCCTGCTTACTCATGCGTTGATAGCGCTTGCACAATCGTAGTTGCGCCTTCCAAGCAATGTCCAAAATATCTTTGGGTAAGCACTCTTGTCGCTTTTGTAACTCGGTAGAGATATTAGCGGCGAATCGGTAACTATGAGCGCCTTCGATAAGTAATCGTCGTGCACGGCCATTACCTGTTTTGGTAATGGCCCCAATACGGCGTTTACCACCAGAGGAATGTTCTGAGGGCACCAGACCTAAATAACTCATTAGCTTTCTTGGGTGGTCAAAGCGGGTTAAATCACCCAGCTCAGCCACTACACCAACAGCAACCAATAGTCTTACTCCTCGCATAGATTGAATCGCCTTGACCACAGGATAATAGCGCCACTGACGTACTTGATGTTCAAGTTCATTATCGAGTCGCTCTAAGCGCTGTATTCGTTCAGTGATGGTTTGAATGTATTCTTGTAACACGATGTGCTGTGCAGGATGCGGCAGTACCATTTCAGTGAGCCAACGAAGGTGTTTCTTAGACCAGTTAGCCACTCCGTCGTAGTGAATATTGTTTCGCAGCAAAAGTGCCTTTAATTGGTACTTTGCATCCTTTAAATCTTTCATGGCTGTTTCACGGCCACGAGATAAATCACGTACAGCCTCATCTTCCGGCTCGGGGACATAGATGGGGGATAGATCTTCAGATTTTAGTAATTTCACGAGCTTAAGTGCATCGCGTCTATCGGTCTTTATTTTATCACCAGGCTTTTTAGGAATGAGTGACGGCGCTACCACATAACAACAATGACCTAAGCTGGTGATAAACCGATAAATCCAATAGCCACAAGGGCCTGCTTCGTAAACAAAGTGCAGAGTTGCGTTTGGGTATTTGGATTCAAACTGACGCACAAGCTTTTTCACGCTTACTTTTGAAGAGGCTATGCGTCCCATATGAACCGGTGCTTTCCCTCTACCATCTTCGCAATACGCCACTTCGTGAAATTCTTTATGAGTATCCAATCCAATAAAAATTATGCTATGTTTATTCATGCTAGTCTCCAAATTTATATAATGTTTAATCGACAATTATTTATGGCACTGGCTATTGTAGCTAACCCACGAAAATGCGGAGACTAGCACTTTTGAAGGGAGTCATAATGTCTAT
>NZ_JAHEOJ010000025.1 GCF_018595715.1 Glaciecola sp. XM2 | reverse complement strand
TAGTGTGGGGATTCCCCATGTGAGAGTAGCACATCGCCAGACTCCCATACCAAGCCCTAGCATTATGCTGGGGCTTTTTTATTGCCTGTAATATTCTCCGCTTCTATTAAAAACATCCTCTTATATAGCATGTAATAACAAGATTCATTTCGCTCATGTGTGTTTGGAAAAAGTGTTGTAATAATGAGATGGGCAAGATGACTATACTGCACACCAATTAGGGTAAATGAATATGCCTAATGAAATGAGCGGCAACTTACAGCAAGCTTTTCAAGTAAATCGCTCTTGTTTGTCAACCTGCCAGCGATGACGTGTATCACATCGCCATTACCTCGCTCTAATATACCGTTTACGTGCAAGATTTTAGCATTTAAATACGCTTGTCTTTGTGCGCGGGCCGAGCGTTGCCAAACGACAACATTGGTATTACCAGTATGATCCTCAAGTGTAATAAAGGTTACTCCTGCAGCCGTGCCTGGACTTTGCTTGCAAGCGACAACGCCAATGACGTTTACGACGGTCTTGTGAGCAATATTGGCCAGTTGTGAGGCGGTGCTGAATTTGGGTAACAAGTTTGCATCACTTAACATCTTAATTGGGTGTTGTGCAATAGATAGGCCGGTGCTCTCATAATCCTCTATTAAGTTATCAAACAAACTAGGTTGTCTAATATAGGGTTGCTCAACTTCACATGTCGACGATGGCTGAGAGGCAAATAATGGCAGAGATTGTGTTTCGTCCATGATTTGCCAGCGTGCATCAAAGCGGTTAGTTGATAACGCGCTTAAAGCGTTAGCGCTAGCTAATGCTTGTATACAAGACTGAGGTAAGCCTAGCGCTCTTAGGCATGCAATAGACCGGATCGTGTGTTGATTACGGTATATCACTAATTGCTCGACTGACGCTTGTTTCAAGCCTTTAACAATACGTAGCCCCAGTCGTATAACGTATGCACTTTGCTGGTATGTTAATACATGATCATAGTGGGAGTTCAGTACACAACATGGCAACACCTTTATCTGATGATGCTTGGCATCTTGTAGTAGTTGCGATGCTGTGTAAAAGCCCATAGGCAGTGAGTTTAGCAATCCAACATAAAATACTGCCGGGTAATAATGTTTTATCCATGCCGAGACATAGGCTAATACCGCAAAAGACGCTGAATGTGATTCAGGAAAGCCGTATTCGCCAAACCCACAAATTTGTTCAAATAAGCGCTCCGCATATTCCACTGAATAGTTACGCTGTGTCATGCCATCAATCAGCTTACTTCTAAACTTATGCAGTGCACCGTTTTTCTTCCAGCTCGCCATTGCACGACGAAGTTGGTCTGCCTCGCCTCCTGTAAAGCCTGCCGCTACCATCGCTAATTGAATGACCTGCTCTTGAAAAATCGGTACGCCCATCGTACGAGATAGTACTTGTTTAATCTCCGGTGAAGGATAGCTGACCGCTTCTAGGCCGTCGCGGCGTCTTAGATATGGATGCACCATATCTCCCTGAATAGGCCCAGGTCTGACAATCGCAATTTGCACAACTAGGTCGTAATAACAAGCTGGTTTCAAACGCGGTAGCATCGACATTTGTGCGCGTGATTCAATTTGAAATATACCAACGGTATCCGCTTGTTGGATCTGTTGATAGACTTGACGATCGTCTCCGAGCTTCGTGATAAAGGGTATGCTACATGTTTGTTGATAGTGGGTTTTCAATAAGTCGAAGCACTTCCTAATAGCAGTCAACATGCCTAAGGCTAGCACATCTACTTTAAGCAGTTTTAAGCTCTCAAGATCATCCTTGTCCCATTGAATCACGGTGCGATCTGCCATAGAAGCATTTTCAATAGGTACTAACTCATACAATGGGCCTGCAGAAATCACAAACCCGCCAACGTGCTGAGACAAATGACGAGGAAACCCCATTAACTGCTCGACCAAACTAATAAAGGTATGCGCAAAGTCTGATTGAGGGTCAATGCCTAGCTCTCCAAGTTGTGATTGCCAGCTTAAGGTGCGATCGCGTCGATTTACATTACTGATAAAAAAGTCAATATCCGTTGAGTTAATACCCATGACTTTACCGATTTCTCGTAGTGCGCTTTTAAAGCGATAACACACTACGGTAGCTGCCAGAGCGGTACGCTCGCGACCGTATTTTCGATAGATGTATTGAATCACCTCTTCGCGTCGCTCATGCTCAAAGTCCACATCAATATCTGGCGGTTCGTTACGCTCTTTTGATATGAAGCGTTCAAAGAGAACGCTAATTTGCCTCGGATCTACCGCTGTGATCTCTAGGCAATAGCACACGACTGAATTGGCAGCAGAGCCTCTGCCTTGATATAAAATGCCTCGCTTTTTAGCAAATTGCACAATGTCATAAATGGTTAAGAAAAAGTGCTCATAAGACTGCTCTTTTATGAGTATAAGTTCTTTCTCGATGGTCGCTCGTATCTCGTCACTTAGGCCTTCTTTGAAACGTTCTTTAATGCCCTTTTCAACTAGGTAGCGTAAATATTCACTAGGGGTCATGCCTTGTGCAACCACTTCAGCAGGGTATGCATATGCGAGCTCAGATAAGCAAAACTGACATCCTTTTGCGATACTCACCGCATTTTCTAGCCATTGCTGAGGATAAAGCTGAGCGAGTTTTGTGATAGGTCGTAAACAGCTTTCTGCATTCGACAAGGCTGTTCGGCCTAATGTGTTTAATGTTTTGCCTTCTCGGATGGCGTGTAAACTATGCTGCAAGGCTAAGCGAGACGGCTCATGCATGCATGCCATAGAAGTCGCAACAATATCTAAGTGGTATTGCTCAGCCATGTTTTGGCAATGTTCAATATACGCCTCTTCATTGGCCGTTAACCATCGTTTCACGGCTAAGAACAATCGTTCTTTAAAGTGCTTTTGTAACCAAGCTCCCCACGTAATATCGGCAACCGAATTGCCGCTGGGCAGCCATAAACATAAGCAATGCTTAACACTTTTTAAGTCCCACTCTGATAATTCGTAATGCCCTTTTTTAGCCCTTCGTCGAGCGTTTGTAATGATCCGGCAACATTCGCTATATGCGTTTTTATCTGGGCAAAGTAACACCATTGTTTGTTCGTTCAATTTAAACAAGCTACCCACAATCAGTTTCATGGGAATATGATTTAGCTTTATTTCGGTATAGGCCCGTACCACACCCGCCATCGAGCACTCATCGGTGATCGCTAGCGCTTGATAACCTAGAAAATAGGCATGGCGTACATACTCCTCTGGATGCGAAGCCCCATATAAAAATGAAAAGTTGCTTTGGCAAATTAGCTCTGCGTATTGAGCGCGTTTTGAACTAGATAAAGTAGCCATGTAAATACCAGTCTTTCTCAGGCGTTTTAAATACCCACATTTGTTGTCCTTGCTGACTTTGGCCGATGTAATAGTCTCGGGTGACAACACCATCGTCCCACCAGCCGCAAATCATGCGTTCGGGCCCTTTGATGAGCTGTATTTTTTGTTGCAGTAGGGTGGGTGTTTCGAGCAAAAAACCGGGCCTATCTGCAAATACACTTTGGGCGTGATTTAGGCTTTTACTTTTTATATCTGCTAAGGCTAGGGTGCTTTTTTCTGGGCGAAAATCGTCTATGAAATTTAAGCGCGTAATTTTTTGTTGGCCTAATTTGCTTGCTAGGCGCGATGTTAAAGACATGGTTTCGATATGAGTGGATTTATGTGTAAAAAAGTCATCAACACTGGCATGGGCAACTTCGTACTTTTCGCACACAAGTTTAAGGGCGTATACAGGTGAAGCAAAACGTACTTGCTCGAGTTTCAGGCTGGCTATTTCTAACCAATCTTGGTGTCTATAAATTGCCATTGCGCTGTCAAA
Source organism: Glaciecola sp. XM2 (assembly GCF_018595715.1). Lineage (GTDB taxonomy): Bacteria > Pseudomonadota > Gammaproteobacteria > Enterobacterales > Alteromonadaceae > Glaciecola. Next base: position 347,307 of record NZ_JAHEOJ010000025.1, on the reverse strand, counting down.
ACCGATTTGCAAAGGTTCATGCTCGCGTTGATAAAAGCTCACATCAATGTGTAAGCATTGAGTGTTTCGCACATATAAGAAGGTTTCGAGCTTTTTCAAAGCATGTTTGAGTACGGGCACCAGTTTATCGACTAGAGAGATATCGTAGAGTAATTCAATGTAGTCTTCATAACTTATGGAAGGCGCGAAAAACGTCACCTTAGAAGGTGCTTGCCCACGTAGCTCGGCAATAATACCCACGCTATAACGGCTAATGCGATTGGCCAGTTGCGATAGCGGCACGCGACTTAACTCATCGACAGTGCTTATGCCAATGCGCTTTAACTTCTCAAAGTCTTTTAGGTCAATATCGCAGTGAGCAAGGGAGCACTTAAAGAGTTGCTGTTCGATAACGTCACGCTCTTGGGAGATAATCCCTTGTTTGCACTTTGCCATTACTTTGCATGCCTGAATAGAAAACCCTGCGGCACTTTGATAGCGATAGCCTAATTGCGATAAACAACGAGAAATGTTTTGCCAATAGGGCCCGAGACCACCGTAGAGCTTCAACATGTTTTGCGCGCGTAGTACTAAGCCGTTAGGTGGCATGAGCACAATATCAGAGCTGAGCAGGTATAAGGCATTTGCCATGTGTTCAAGCGCATGTTTCTCTATCTCTTCGTTGTATTCGTGCACATTAAGCTGTGGGTATAAAAGGCTAGCGCTGGCGAGCCCCATGCCATGTTTGATGCCTTTTTGTAATGCGCTCTCATTAAGCTGCACAAGCTGATTACTCTGCATGTTGTATATTGCACGAGGCTGCGCTAACTCCCGCTCATCGTGTACTTGAGTGTTTTCAATCACATTTAAATGGAGCTGCGTAAAGTGCAGATATATCCACAAAGAGCAGGTATCAAATTGCATGGTCGGGTTTGCTTTTTAAGGCGTAGCGCGCAGTTGAACAATATTGTTAACGGCCTTGCGCGCCTCTTTAAAGCGAAGCTGTGTGCGCGATTTAAAAGGCAGCTTGATGTTGATGGCCGGCTTTGCCCAACCTACTTTTTGCTTATTTACTTTGATTTGCATCTGTTCATTTTCGCGTGATAGCAAAAGTGACAATGTCAGTGGAAGGTTGCTCATACATTGACGATTATTATCAAACCAAAAGCAATGGCACTGACCATGTAACGCCGCGAGCTCCAACTTACGTATTTGCGTATGCTTCAGCTGGTTTTGCCATAAAAAAACCGCTTCACATACCCCACTTTTAGCGCATTGCTCAGCACTCCAAAGCGCTTCTTCTTGTGTGGCAGGCTTAATTACCAGCAAGTGCTCCAATGCTATCTTTTCATCGAGTAAAAACTCAGCATTGAGCTGAAATGGCGGTGCAATAAAAACACGTAGTTTGTTATTTGCCTGAGCAACTTCATGTTGAGGCATTTGACGCAAAATACTTAAAATCAGGCGTAGTTCACCACAGCCTAAATAGCTATTTATATGAATCATGCCGGCGCTAGGAAAGCCCCCTGACAATACACTATCGAGGGCCTCATAACCGGTAGTTAAACGCTTTGAATGACCTTTTCCTTGGCTATTAGATGCGTTCCATATCCATTGTTTAGCTTTGAGTTCGTGCAAAATAGGATTCATAAGGCATTCATTTATACTGTACATATATACAGTATAAATAGTTTCTTTAAGGGATCAAGCACTTCCCCTAGACAAGTATGTAAATACAAGCTAAGTGTTTTATTTATAATGTGTTTTTAGTCTGTATGACTATGATGGAAAGGCGGTGTGCATATCATCTTCAGTGTGCTGGGTACTAAAAATGATATGCAAAACTAAAAGAGGTGCTAATCCGCTAATGGAATGACGGTGTCATTTAGGCTAGCTTGACCATCTTGCATCACAAACGCCATGCTGTAGCCATCACTGGTTTTGATAAGTAAGCCTTGGGCAACTAATCCCTCTAATGTGGCTAGGCTTTGTTGCTGTAATATTTGCGTGCGCTGCGACAATTCCATTTGTGCAAAGTCAGGGTTTTGCGCAAGTTGTGAAGCAAGTACCATGGTAGCGATGACTTGTGCTGCTTCATCATCGATATCGACATAGGTTTGTGATTGCAAATGCTCAAGCCAAAAATCGTTGCTTTCCATCGTGTCGGGCAAACTGGTTACGCCCACAATTTTACTGTTAGAGCTTAACTCTATATTGCCATTGTTAAGTTGCGCGTTGAATTTTGTAATGTTCAGTTCAGGCTCTGCCATCAATTGTGGTAATAGATTATCTAGCATGACCTGCTGCATGATTTCACTAGTTTGCTGAGGGTTTTGGGCAACGGCCTTATTCATATCTTGATACGCGCGTAAAAATGCCTGCTCGATATTATTGACCTCGCTGTGCATTACCATATCTCTGATAGAGATATCCGACGCATCAAGCTGGGCGAGGGTGAGTTGGCTGTTAAAGTTGGCTAGCCCTTGCGCATCGTCCATTTCAAGTGCGTAATTAACGGCGAATCCGTCCATTTGCATCTGCGTATTGGCCAGTAAATCTGCCACCTGCATTTGTGCAAATCCTACAGAGGCTGTGCTTTCAATAAGTTGTCCTAAAATCATCTCGTATATAGAGCCTTGCGCTTGCACAGATACGCCTAAATCAGTAATTACTAACTCGTACAATCCTGGCATCGCCATTTCCAGAGTTGTCATACTACCTGCGTAGCGTGTTTGCTGTGCGCCAAGGTAGCCTTCGCCTTGCCAACCTTGAGTGCTAAAACGCATATTTGTTGCTACATCGGTGTATGTGAAGGCGCTGAGTGCGTCTCTATAGATGGTTGTACCTAGCAAGTTCATTTTTCCAACGGCGCGATATAAAGGGCCCTCACCTGTTAAGACAATATCTGATGCAGCTGTTTCATCGCTCACCCCTAAAGACCATTGAAGTAATCCAATACTTAAGCCCTCATTGGTCAATATTGGGCCATGTTGAGCATCTGCTTGTAATTCAATGTTGATCTCAGGTAGTGGGGCATTAGGGTCGAAGGATGCCATATTAAGGCCTACTTCAATGGTCGCATCGGTTGAAAACCAACCTTGCTCACGAGATTTGATATTGACCTCATATACGCCTAGCTTATTAACGGTATCGATATACTGCTCAAGCTGCTGATTAAATACATTGCCGGTAAATTTAGGGCCAATTAAGCCAAGCGCAATAAGCAATGCGGCAATTGTGAATAACCACTTTTTCATTCTGATATCCTAGTAAATGTGGGGAATAATATGACGATAGAAGTGTAACGCAATCTATGACGAGGTGCGAACACAGCGGGTACGCTCAGTGGTACCCGCAGGAGGGAATACTAGTTTGTTTGTTGAGCCGTGATCCAGTTATTAACGTTACGCTCTAAAATAAATAAGGGAACAGAGCCATGGGCTAATAGCTCGTCATGAAAAGCGCGTAGGTCAAACTCATTACCCAAGGTTTGTTGCGCTTTTGCGCGTAATTCCTTGATTTTTATTTCGCCAATTTTGTAAGAAAGTGCCTGCGCGGGCCATGAAATATAGCGGTCAATTTCCGTGCGTACATTGTGCTCGCTAAGTGCAGTATTTTCGAGCATGTAGGCCAAAGCTTTATCTCGACTCCAACCAAACACATGCATACCTGTATCGACGACTAAACGACATGCGCGCCACATCTCATAGCTGAGCCTGCCAAAGTTGTCATATGGGTCTTCATAAATGCCCACTTCAAGGCCCAAGTATTCAGAATATAAACCCCATCCCTCGCCAAATGCAGAAATGTAGGTTTTACGCCTTACGTTAGGTAAGTCTTCCATTTCTGCCGCCAGTGAAATTTGAAAATGATGTCCTGGTACCGCTTCGTGTAAGGTTAATGCAGGCAAGGCATACAGCGGTCGCTTGTCTAAAGCATAAGTATTGACCCAGTAATACCCCGGCTCATCATCACTGCTGGGTGAAATATATCTACCGGTTGTGTACTTAGGGGCAATGCTGTCAGGCACCGGCGCTACGCCATAGGGAGTGCGAGGCATTTTATAAAACAACTGAGGTAGGCGCGCGTCCATTTGCTTTGAAATGTAAGACGCTACCATGATCAGTTCTTCCGCGGTTTTGGCATAAAACTGCTCGTCGGTACGCAAAAACTCAATAAATGCGTTTATATCGCCATCAAATTCTAAGTCGTCGATGATTTGCTGCATTTCAGCGCGTATGCGGGCCACTTCGGCCAAACCAATATCGTGGATTTCTTGGGCGCTCAAATCGGCGGTGGTGTAGTGCTTCATACGATTTTTATAAAAGGCGTCACCTTGAGGCCACGTTGTTGCGGCAATATCCGTTTTCGTATTCACTTGGTAGTCGTTTACAAAAAAATCATAAAAATCTTGATAGGCTTGCTGCACATTTGCCACTTTTTGTGCCGCTTCGGCTTTTTGTTGTTCGGTCAGTTTAAAATTGTTTGCTCCTATAATTGGGGCGTAGAACGGATGTTCTTGAATGGTTTTGCCAATAAATGGAGTAATGCTGTCTTCATATCCAATGAGTACCACTTGAGGCTGCGAGTGTCCTAGTGCCAAGCCTTCTTTCATATATTGCACATTCAATTGCATATTATGAGGAACGGCATCGAGTAATCTCATGTAGCGATCAAAGTCTTGCTGTGAGCCTATACGAGTGCTATCCGGAATGCGTCCTAAACTGCTATGAAAGCCAAACTCAGAGGTGATTGGTACCCGATATTCTTTGAAACGAAAGTTATCTATGTAGTTGCTCAAACGATAGTTTTGCATTAAATGACTGATTTGATCATCATTGTTAAGGGATGCAAGTTCAATCTCATTTAACTGTTGCTGAAAGGCTGTGAATTGCTCAAAGCGTGCCTGCATTGCGCTCATACTAATATCGGTAAGGCTTTGCTGCGGCTCTCTTCCTTCCGAACGGGCCATACTTGGGAACTGACTTAATTCATACTCCCATACTTGTTCAAGCAAGGTATGTAGTTTTTGAGAATTATCATTCTCAGATTGTATAGCTTGCGCCGTAAGGCTTAGCAAGGTAAAGGTGATGCTGATGATCAGTGCTTTCATATTGTGTCCCGCATTGAAACGGCTATGCGATATTCGCAGTAACTAGCCTATTTTTTCGGTGTATAAATAGGTGAATGAAGTGCGGTTACCTTATCAGATAGCTGGCTGATTTTCGCGCTACCCTGTTTTTCTACCTGATCGATTCTCAATACGTTATGCATGGGAATGTAGGTACGCTTCACCTTTGCAAACTCATCTTTGAGTTTTTCATGGCTTGGGTCAAGCACTATTTCGGTGTGGTTATCCCAAACAAAGTCAGCAATTTCAATAAAACCAAATATTTGGCTAGTTTGTAATTCACGCACATACACCTCATAGCGCTGACCACTACTAATAAACTGTACTTTATAAATTGCTTGAGAAGTTGCCATACTGCTTACCATTACATGTGAATTCGAGAAGCTTATTTGAGGGCAAACAGACCTTATTTCAAGGATAGAGCAGGCATGTTTTACACCGGTAAAGAGAATATTGATTCTATTAACAGTGTTGCATCTTCTTCTCCTTGAACAATTTGATTCGAGATGGCAAATCCTTGCGCTAAGCACGTCAATTTGAGCGCTTGTTGTTCCACATTTACATTTTTCGCCAACATATCATGTTGTTGTGCACGTTCGAGCAGCGCAATAAAATCTAATTGTAGTTGGTCATAGAACCATCGAGCTTGATGCTGTATGGCATTATTTTCATTGCCCATTTCAAGCACTAACTTAGTCAACAAGCAACCTTTGCGATGAATGTGTTGTTGATAGGCTTTAAAATATGCATGAATGCATTCTTGAACATTAAAAGATTCTCTAAGATATTGATTTAAAGGCATTAAATGAGCATGTAGATAATGGTTTAATAGTGCCTCAAAGAAGTCTTCTTTATTGTGAAATTGTATGTAAAAAGCACGTCGGTTAAAACCTGTACTACTAATAAGTGTGGCCATAGAGCAGCCCCGATAACCGAGTTCCAATACGAGTGGAAGTGCACCTTCTAAAACTTTTTCTAATTGATATTTAGGCTGCTTGGGCATGGTAAATCCTGCATTGCAAAATGAGAACATATGTTCTTATAAGTCATTTTTACGAGCATAGCAAGTAACCATGTTACTTGTCTGCCATCAAGAAGCCTACACATAAGCGCTTCATCACCAATATGTAAGAAAATGTTAATAGATATATATTGCGTACAAAAATGTATTTTGATTGTGATATAAAGACGCCATCATTTTCCTCTAAGGATGTTTTGTGTCTTCATCACCATCTATTCGCTCAATGCTTGTTGTCGCTGTGGTCAGCTTAGCAACATTCGGTTGCGCACAAACTTCATCAATAACGCAGCAAGCTGCATCAAGCCCTCAGCCGAGCATTGCCAACATTCAATCTCATATGAGCTTTTTAGCCGATGATCTGCTCGAAGGCCGAGATACCGGTACTCGTGGTCATGAGATTGCATCTTTATATATTGCTGGAGAATTCAAAAAATTCGGTCTAACGCCTGCTGGCGACAACGATACGTTTATGCAGCGCGTTGGCTTTAGGCGTGCGCTACTTGTGCAAGAGTCTCCGGAGTTTGTGATTAACACTGACGCAGGTGAGCACAGCTTTAACTACCCAAAAGATTTCATTATGGGCGCGGACCCGGTGCGCACTAGCGCAGAACTTTCTGCCCCCATGGTCTTTGTTGGCTATGGCATCATTGCCGAAGAGTTTGGTCATAATGATTATGCTGGCCTAGATGTAGAAGGCAAAATCGTTGTTGCACTAAGCGGCAGACCAAGCGGTCTTAACAGTGAAGAGGGCACCCATCTGGCGTCTAGTGCACAAAAATCAAAATATGCTGTGGACAACGGTGCGGTAGGCTACATTACATTGCAAACGCCTGCCGGCGAAAAAAGACGTCCGTATGAGCGTTCGCTAACCTCAATTCATGCGCCAAGACTGCGTTGGGTAGACCCTCAAGGTAACGTGGGCAATACCTTTCCACAACTAGAAGTTCGTGCTTTTGTAAATATGGATACCGCTGCGGTTTTATTTGAAAACGCACCCGTTTCTGCTGCGGATATCTATGCTCAAATTGAAGCCGATGAAGTGCCTACTGGTTTTGCTTTGCCAGCAACGGCGCGTTTAAAGAGCGCCTCTACGCACGATGAGTTCACTAGTCCAAACGTAGCGGGTGTGTTACCAGGTAGCGACCCGGATTTAAAAGATGAATACATAGTCTTCACTGCACACTCTGACCATTTAGGCATTTCTAAATCAGTTGAATTAGATCGCATTAATAACGGGGCGCTTGACAATGCTTCAGGCACCTCGGTGTTGATTGAAACCGCTAGAATGTTTGCGAGTCTGCCCAAAGCGCCTGCGCGTTCAATTATGTTTTTAGCGGTAACCGGCGAAGAAAGAGGGCTGTTAGGGGCTGACTACTTTGTAAAAAATCCAACAGTACCCAAAGAGTCGCTAGTGGCTAATGTGAATCTTGATATGCCATTACTGACCTATGAGTCGTCAGATGTCATTGCCTTTGGTGCGAGTCATAGCTCGATGGGCGGTTATGTTGAAAGTGCTGTAGCGAATGCAGGCATTACGCTGACCGACGATCCGTGGCCAGAACTTAACTTGTTTACTCGCTCTGATCACTATGCTTTTGTAAGAGAAGGGATCCCTGCCGTATTTTTAGTTACGGGCATAAAGTCAAAAGATCCTGAGATTGATGGTAGCCAAGTACTCAATACTTTTTTGGCAACACATTATCATCGTCCATCAGATGACATGAATCAAGATTTCAATTGGAATGCCGCGCGTACGTTCACGCAAGTCAATTTTGAGATCGGTCAAACACTTGCTGATGCACCGCAGCGCCCAGTGTGGAATGAAGATAGCTTTTTTGGAAATACATTCGGGCGTAAGTAAGCGCCGAAGGTAAAGAAAATGAAAGGCGCCGATGGATATCATCAGCGCCTTTTTTATTACAAATAAGCGCTTTTGATATGCGCCCAATGTTCATTGAATTGAGCGGTGGGGCGGCGCTGGAACTGACTGCGCACATATTGATTGATTTTTCCGTCGACAAAACAAATCAGCAGATTCGCTAGCAGTGCCTCATCCACATTTACCGTTTTGCCTTCACGTAGTTTACGCTCGCGTAATATTTGCTTGAGCTGGACCTCTAAGCGGTCAAATAGCTGCGCTATTCGCTCACGTAAGCGCTCTTGCTCGCCCATTAGCGCATCGCCATTTAATATGCGGGTGATGCCCGGGTTCTTTTCGGCAAAGCCTAACAATAGATGCAGAATCAATTGGCAACGAGCCGATGCGTCTTTTTCATCATTTATAATTTTATTAATGCGTGAAAACAACGTTTCTTCAATAAACTCAATCAAACCTTCAAACATTCTCGCTTTTGAAGGGAAGTGACGATATAAGGCGGCTTCAGATACACCTACCTCTTCTGCAAGTTTTGCAGTAGTGATACGTTGACCGTGATGGGTTTCCAGCATGCCGGCTAAGGATTGCAGGATTTGTGCTTTTCTATTTGGTTTTTTAGCTGCAGGCATGTGTAACCTATCTGACTTCTTGTAAGTGTGTATACTCTTCGTGCATTATTTTTAGCAAGCTAAGAGCGAGTGCATCTTTTGTCTCGGGAGCAAGCCGATGCGTCGTGTTTTTTGTAATTATCATAAGCGCATTTCGATCGGAATTAAATCCTAATCCGGGAATTGATACGTCATTCGCTGCGATCATGTTCAAACGTTTCTTATTGAGTTTTATCCGAGCGTATTCCTCAACGTTTTCCGTTTCAGCTGCAAACCCAAGTGTAAATGGAGGGTTTGAGCGACTCGCCACTGTTTTTAAAATATCTGGATTTTGCGTAAACGCAATAGTGAGCTCATCGCCACTCTTTTTCAGCTTTTGTGCGTTCTCACGTGCAACTTTATAATCTGCTACCGCTGCACAAGCAATAAAAATATCAGCTTGATCAACGTGTTGTTCGACAGTATCTAGCATCTGCTGGGCGCTAATGACATCGTATCGAGTCACGCCTACGGGAGTTTCGAGTGATACTGGACCGGCAACTAAAATCACCTCTGCACCCAAATTCTTTGCCTGCTCGGCAAGTGCAAACCCCATTTTGCCTGAGCTGTGGTTGCTAATATAACGCACAGGATCTATTGCTTCGCGCGTAGGTCCTGCGGTAATTAATATGCGTTTGCCTTTAAGAATGGTCTCACGGGGGGCTTCGTTTAGGTACATTTCGCAGTGTGCGCATAGCGCCTCAACGATTTCGGCTGGCTCTGCCATGCGGCCATATCCCATATCGCCGCATGCTTGTTCGCCCGCTGCAGGCCCAATAGTCGTGACGCCACGAGACAATAATAATTCAAAATTTGCAGTGGTTGCGGGCGCTGCCCACATCTGTTGATTCATCGCCGGCGCAATCAGCACCGGCGCGGGCGTGGCTAAGTAAAGTGTGGTGAGCAAATCATCGGCTAAGCCATGAGCGAGTTTGGCCATGATATTTGCGGTAGCTGGGGCAATTAAAAAGATATCTGCCCAGCGTGCAAGCTCAATATGACCCATGCCCGCTTCTGCGTCTTCATCTAATAAATGCGTAGAGACCTTTTCGCCTGAGACTGCTTGTAGCGATAAGCTTGACACAAAATGCGTTGCAGATTCGGTTAATACGACTCGTACATTGGCACCTTGCGCTTTGAGTTTTCTGACCAAGTCAGGCGTTTTATACGCGGCAATACCACCGCTGACGCCTACTAATACATTCTTTTGTTCAAGTTGCATATTCTTCCAAATCGCGTACAACATACAGCTTGTACATATGCGAGAGTCTTCACTCTTATTATTAAAACATTGTTATCCAAGGATGGGAACATGAAAATACTCGACTGGCCACAACAAGAACGTCCTCGTGAAAAGCTAATGCACTATGGCGCGCATACTTTAAGTGATGCAGAGTTATTAGCTATTTTTCTTCAAACCGGCGTAAAAGGGCAAAATGCCGTGCAATTAGCAAAAACCGCTTTGCAAAGTCATGGTTCGTTACGCGCCCTGTTACAAGCACCAAAACGCAAGGTGCTTACTACGCCAGGTTTTGGTAGTGCAAAATATGCCATGTTGCAGGCCAGTATCGAATTACAAAAGCGCCACCTCAGTGAGCAAATGATCAGGGAGCGCAGCTTTTGTCATGCCGATGACGCTTCTAGCTACCTTATTAGTCAGCTGCGCGATAAACCTCGTGAAGTATTCGCGATGCTCATGCTCGATTCACAACATCAACTGATTGCCTATCGTGAAATGTTCCAAGGCACTATTAACAGCGCGGCGGTGTATCCAAGAGAGCTTGTGAAACAAGCCATGGAAGATAATGCCGCAGCGGTTATTTTGGCGCACAATCACCCCAGTGGTTTAGCGGAGCCAAGTCAGTCTGATATTTCCATTACGCAAAAAATAAAGCAGGCCATGGCGCTTATTGACGTTAGCGTGCTAGATCATTTTGTGATTGGCGATGGGCGTGCGGCGTCTTTTGCGCAGCGAGGCCTTTTGTAATATAAAACACTTGAATAGACTAAATAATCATCGTGCTTTAGCCGTGTTGCATTGTATAATGTTGCTTCATTATTAGCGTCGCGGTGATGGGGTTTGGCGGCATGTAAACTATATCATCGCCACACAATAAATTGCGGTACGGGGCGTTTTTAACCCATATTCGTGAAAAGATCGCCGTTTTCATCATTTTTAGTTGTATTTTTATGCGCATTCCTGTATAAAATGCGCCCTCTTAATTAATCGCGTTACACAGCAATACGGTTTGCTGGTGTTAATCGGCAAACACAGTTTTTTGGAGACAAAAATGTCTAAAGTATGTGCAGTTACAGGTAAGCGTCCTGCAGTGGGTAACAACCGCTCACACGCTAGAAACGCGACACGTCGCCGTTTCTTACCTAACCTACAAACACACCGTTTTTGGGTTGAAAGCGAAAATCGTTTCGTTAAATTGCGTCTTACCGCTAAAGGTATGCGTATTATTGATAAGAAGGGTATTGATTCAGTATTGTCTGACATCCGTGCTCGTGGTGAGAAAGTCTAAGGAATCCTATCATGCGTGATAAAATCAAATTAGTATCATCTGCTGGAACTGGTTTTTACTACACCACAGACAAAAACAAGCGTAACATGCCGGGCAAAATGGAAATCAAAAAGTTTGACCCAAAAGTGCGTAAGCACGTCATGTTCAAGGAAGCAAAAATCAAGTAAGGCTTAGTGCCTTTGCTCAAGCGATTGAGTTGATATTGTCTCCATAAAAACCCAGCTTAGGCTGGGTTTTTAGTTTTTACCCTTTAGAAAATGCGGTAAGCTAAGTCATCACTCATTCTTGCAGGGCATCAGATCTTGAGACTGTCACAAAAAGCTTGGAACAACGTACTGATTTTTTCCATGCTCATTTTGATTGTTGTATTAAATTATGACCGTCTATTTGAGAGTGATGAATCTAGCTCCAAACCCGTTGTATCTGAAGGCGACTTCATTGTTAGCCTGCAAATCAACCAAATGACCTTTGAGCGCATTGGCACCGGCTGGCGTGTTACAGCCCCAAGTGCTGATTTACTGCCCGATATGCAAAGTGATGATATTGACAGGCTTGTTGCTCAATGGCAGCGCGCCATCCTAGCCCCAAGTCCAGTGATACTGGCGCCTGAGATCACCGCTTCACCCTCGTACTTAGTTAGTATTTCGGTGGCCGGTCAGCCATCCGCGCAAATCATGGGCCTATTAGAGGTCGAAGGGGTTGCATATGTTATTTATGAAGGTGAGTTATACCTGCTAGATTTTCCGACCATGGCGCAATTGTTGCCGCCTACAGCATAAATCAATCCGAGCGCGAAGTTAAAAATGCCTGAGTTACCAGAAGTAGAAGTCACCCGTATGGGCATTGCCCCGTTTGTTGAAGGACAAATCATTACGCGCATTCTCGTGCATCAAAGGCAGATGCGCTGGCCTATCCCTGAGCAAGTACATTTAGCTGAAGGTCAAACCGTACTAAGCGTGACTCGTCGTGCTAAGTATTTATTTATCAATACTGCCGTTGGCGCCTTGATGTTGCATTTAGGTATGTCGGGCAAAATGCGCGTGGTCGATAAAGCACTCGAGCGAAAAAAGCATGATCACGTAGAGATTGAGCTGGCATCTGGGAAAAAGCTGGTGCTTAACGACGCCCGTCGCTTTGGCAGTTGCTTATGGCAACAAGCAGGTGGCGAGCCCCTTACACTGCTGCAAAAGCTAGGCCCAGAACCTTTAACCGATGAGTTTGACTCACAACGCCTCTTTACGCTTTCTCGTAATCGACAAATGCCCATTAAGGCCTTCATTATGGATAACGCAGTGGTCGTCGGGGTGGGGAATATTTACGCCAATGAGTCGCTTTTTAAATCGGGCATTGACCCTAGACGAGCGGCGGGCAAAGTAAGCAAAAAACGCTATGAGCGCCTCACACAAAATATCAAGTTGGTGCTCGCTAGTGCCATTGAACAAGGCGGAACAACACTGCGTGATTTCGCCCAAGCAGACGGTAGTCCGGGTTATTTCGCGCAACAATTGCATGTGTATGGCCGCACCCATGAGCCATGTGATGTTTGCCAAACACCTATTCGCAATAAAGTGATTGGGCAGCGAAATACGTTTTTTTGTATTAAGTGCCAAAAATAATCATCGCGTAAGCTGCGGTATTGATCATGTTTACTAGACTTATGGCATACTTACGTTCATAAACGCTACACTTATACCCAGCGCAATGTGAATAAATAGGAGAGAACGCGGAATATGCTACCCATATTCGTTATTAACTTAGACGGCTCCGACGAACGCTTACGCAATGTTGAGCAACAACTGCAAAGCATTGGTGCAACCTTTGAGCGTATCCCTGCGGTTGACGGCCGCATCATGAGTGAAGAAGAGCGTCTCGCCCATTATTCCCCCAAAAAGAATGAAGTGCAGTACCACAAGGCACTTACCCCTGGAGAAATTGGTTGTTATTTAAGTCATCGTAAAGCATGGCAAAGCATCATAGACAAGGGATTAGATGCCGCTATTATTCTCGAAGATGATATTGTTTGCCAAAGTGATTTAACAGACGTACAAACCTTTATTGAGTCGGGTTTTGTTTTTGATTACGTAAAACTATCGGACCACCCTAATCGGCCTCGTAAATCAAGTGCGGTGAAGATGTATGGCAAGTCAGAGTTAGTTACGTTTGATAAAGTGCCCGTGCGTGCATGTGCACAAATTGTAAGTGCCACAGGTGCCGCAAACTTACTCAAAAATACTGAAAAATTTGGGCGGCCAGTAGATATCGACTTACAATATTGGTGGGAAATGGAGATTAGCGTACACGGTATCAAACCATTTCCCTTTGCGCCTGCGCCTGATGTTGCCAGTGATATAAATGCTGTCCAAAGCCGTTCAGGAGTAAAATCTCACCGCTTAAGACGCATCCGTCAGCAGATATCTTTTAAACTCAATAATGCGCTAAGGTCGCCGAAGCTATAAATTAAGTTCGGCAGCAAAACTGGGAAATTTTTACGCCCGTGCCAGACAAAAATTTGCGTCTACATATTCAGTAAATCTAATACCTAGGGCGTTTTGTCTGCAAGGCGTTCAATAAGTGCTTTGTTTACAATAGGATGGCAAAACCCAGAAACATCACCTTTATGCAGCGCCACCTCTTTTACAAGCGTTGACGAAATAAAAGAGTTTTCTTCAGACGGGGTTAAAAATACGCTTTCTAAATCTGGGTTTAGTCGTCTATTCATATTGGCAAGCTGAAATTCATATTCAAAATCAGAGACTGCTCGTAACCCACGAATTAAGATATTGGATTGTTCTTTTCGGGCAAGGTCGGCCAGTAAGCCGGTAAACCCCATTACGCTCACATTTGGCAGCTTTGCGGTTACCTTGGTGATCATATCTACACGCTCTTCGAGAGTGAATAAGGGCTGTTTGCTGGGGTTTGATGCAATGGCCACAATAACATGTGAAAACATATTTGCAGCGCGCTCAATTAAGTCGGCATGACCATTGGTAATAGGATCGAAAGTGCCTGGATAAATCGCAGTATTACCCACTTTTTTGGTGCTCGACATATTACAACTTCCTATGAAAACGAGCGCACACCATAACGAAAGTTGAAGTCACTTTGCAAATCAATTATGCGTTTGAGCGGCTATATGCTCTGATTTGCTCCCAAAGTCTTGGGTCATCGCCCCTCATTATGGATTTTTGCGAGTCGCTTCGTTGTAAGCCAGCTCAAGGGTTTCCCAATTGGACTGTACAAAATGATAAGGCTTATGTAGGCCATGCTGCTTTATTAAAGAGCGGTAAAAGCGCGCGATATTTGCCGATTTCCAGTTACCATAAGGCTGTTGCTGGCACTTATCAAAATCGATTAACACTACTTCGTTGTTGTCGCGGATCAAAATATTTTTGACATTAATATCGTCGTGCCTAACGTCAAGATTGTGTAATTTGCCTAAAGCCGTACCAATTGCCGACCAAATTTCGTCGTCCACTGGATGCAGCTTGAGCATCTCATGAAGCTCTTGGGCATGCGGTACTGCGACGGTCATGATATCGGCACGGTAAAACATACCTTGGCGCACAATTCGGGCGGCAACCGCATTAGAAACGTCTACGTTTTTGCTGCGCAAAAAATCGAGCACATCAAGCTCTAAAAAGCCGCGCGTATTTTCAATGCCGGTATATAAAAACCAATCTTTGTTAACCTTGCCTAGTAAGCCGCCTCGGTAATAATGTCGAAGCACGAGTTCGGTTTGATGGTGGTTAAAAAAATACACCTCAGCGCGCCCTTGAGCGGTGCGCGTAATACACTCTTTCCCTTCTAGGTAATCGACATCGAAGTGTTTTAGACCAATATTTAACGCTTGTCCCAATTCTGTGCGTAACAGGCTGACCTGATTGGGGGCCGTCTGAACATCAATGCTCATGAAATAAAGTCCTAATAATACATCGCTCTGGAATACTGCTAACTTCCATCAAACAATCGTATCAATGTTTGAGAGTTAAAACGTCGCTGTGCTCTTTATCCAATGCGCGTTTGCAGCTCGCGACACGGGTAGTAAAGGTAAAACCGCACTAGTATAAAGTAAATCTTGTGACATAAAAAAGAACGGATTGTTCATAAGTAAATAAAACAATACAAAAATACAACTAACGAGCCATCACTTGGCCAGTAACTATTTTTTTACAAAGATAGGCATATGCCTAATTGTTCGCTAAAATTCACCGCAACTTTTCAAGCACTCAGGATTTCCTATGTCGCAAGCATTTGTAGACCATCTAAACGCGCAAATTGACGAGACAAAAAGCCAAGGCTTATACAAAACCGAGAGGGTGATAACTTCTCAACAATATTCTGACATTCAGGTGCAATCTGGTGCTCACGTACTGAATTTTTGTGCCAATAATTACTTAGGTTTAGCGAACCACCCTGATCTTATTGAAGCGGCCAAAGCCGGTTTGGATAGTCATGGTTTTGGCGTGGCATCTGTTCGTTTCATTTGTGGTACGCAAGACATTCACAAGCAGTTAGAAAGCAAGATAAGCAACTTTTTAGGTATGGAAGAAACCATTCTGTATCCTTCTTGTTTTGACGCAAACGGTGGATTGTTTGAAACCATATTAACGGCTGAAGATGCTGTGATTTCCGATTCGTTAAACCATGCCAGCATCATCGATGGGGTGCGTCTATCAAAAGCGCGACGTTATCGCTATCAAAGTAACGATATGGCCGCGTTAGAAGAGCAACTTATCAAAGCCTGCGAAGAAGGTGCGCGCTTTAAACTGATTGCAACAGACGGCGTGTTCTCAATGGATGGTGTGATTGCTAACCTAAAAGGTGTATGTGATTTAGCCGATAAATACGACGCGATGGTCATGGTGGATGATTGTCATGCTACAGGATTTGTGGGTGAACAAGGTAAGGGCTCACATGAATACTGCGATGTCATGGGAAGAGTCGACATTATTACCGGAACGCTAGGTAAAGCTCTTGGCGGTGCGTCAGGCGGATTTACATCAGGCAAAAAAGCCGTGATTGACTGGCTACGCCAGCGTTCGCGTCCTTATTTGTTTTCAAACTCAGTTGCGCCTCCTATTGTGGCCGCCTCTCTCAAAGTATTTGACATGATGTCCAACGGCCAAGATTTACGCGACAAGTTAAAACAAAACGCCGCACATTTTAGAGCGCGTATGGAAGAGGCTGGCTTTACCTTATCGGGTAAAGATCATGCGATTATTCCCGTGATGCTAGGGGATGCCAAGCTTGCCGGTGAAATGGCAGATAAAATGCTAGAGCGTGGCATTTATGTTGTAGGCTTCTCTTTTCCTGTAGTGCCACAAGGCAAAGCGAGAATCCGTACGCAGATGTCTGCAGCGCATTCCATTGAACAAATTGATCGCGCCGTGGATGCATTTATCGAAGTGGGCCGTGAAATGGGAGTGATTTCATGAAGTCTCTTGCCAAGCAAATGCGTGAACCGGGCATATGGATGGTAGACAACCCTATGCCGGAGGTTGGTCATAACGACTTGCTCATCAAAATACGTAAAACCGCCATCTGTGGCACCGACATGCACATCTACAATTGGGATGAATGGTCGCAACAAACCATTCCTGTGCCGATGATCGTTGGGCACGAATATGTGGGTGAAGTGGTTGATATGGGCAGCGAAGTGGCTGGCTTTTCAGTCGGCGATAGAGTCAGTGGTGAAGGGCATATTACCTGCGGGCATTGTAGAAACTGCCGTGCCGGGCGTCGTCATTTATGCCGCAATACCACTGGCGTTGGCGTTAATCGAGCGGGTGCGTTTGCCGAATATCTTGTCATTCCGGCGTTTAATGCGTTCAAAATCCCCAGCAATATCAGCGATGAAATGGCCGCTATATTCGACCCGTTTGGGAATGCTGTGCATACTGCACTCTCGTTTGATTTAGTGGGCGAAGACGTGTTGATCACAGGCGCCGGTCCCATTGGTATTATGGCCGCCGCAGTCGCTAAGCATGTGGGGGCGCGTCACGTGGTGATTACCGACGTAAATGACTATCGGTTGTCGTTAGCCAAAAAGATGGGCGCAACGAGAGTGGTCAACGTAGCGTCTGAATCTCTTAAAGATGTGATGAACGAATTGGGTATGACCGAAGGTTTTGATATTGGGCTTGAAATGTCAGGCGTACCAAGCGCGTTTCGCGATATGTTAGATAAAATGAACCATGGTGGAAAAATCGCGATGTTGGGCATTCCTCCACAAGATGTTGCGGTCGATTGGAACAAGGTGATTTTCAAAGGACTCACCATAAAAGGCATTTATGGTCGCGAAATGTTCGAAACCTGGTACAAAATGGTGAGTTTACTGCAAAGTGGGCTAGACTTAAGCCCTATCATCACCCATCAAATGCCGGTGGACGATTTCCAACAAGGGTTTGAAATCATGGGCTCTGGGCGCTCAGGCAAAGTATTATTAGACTGGACTGCATAACAAAAGGTAATTCATGGAACAATTTGCGCATATTTCACCACAACAAACTAAAGAACGTTTGGACAAGGGCGAAATAAAAATCGTCGATATTAGAGACGACCAATCCTTTGCTGTGGGTCATATCCCAGGCGCTTATCATTTGACTAATGCTAGTATTCAGCAGTTTGTTCAAGAAAACGCATTTGACGTGCCAGTAGTGGTTGTCTGCTATCACGGTATCAGCTCACAACAAGCGGCCCAATACATGCTACGTCAAGGTTTTGAAGAGGTGTATAGCATGGACGGAGGCTTTGAAGCTTGGCGCGCGAGCTATGGGTTTAGTTCTGGCGCAGGCGCATAAAACCTTTGCAAAACCCAACGCCCTTTATTCGATTTGGCCAAGAGCAGCCTGCTCAGTTGTTAGCCGCGTATTTGCGTGAGCAAGGTATTCAGTGCACCGTAACAGCGGCAGAATCTGATCAAGAAAAGGGCTTTATGCTGTTGCTCTTTGATGAGTCGCAAAAGGCGCAAGCGACTTCCATCGCACAAGAGTTTTTATCTAACCCGCGAGATCCAAAGTTTCAAAAAGCCGCATGGGAAACCGGTGAGGTTTCTTCTAGCTCGGGGAGCATGCTTGGCGCAAGCTCGCTGCCCACAATCACCGACTTGGCAAAATCTCCTTTTACCATTGGCATATTGCTACTAAATATCTTCATATACTTGGCTAGCATCACCGGCTCATTCGACTTTTGGTACAACAATCTCACCATCCAATATTTTGATCAGTTAAGCGCTAACCATCAATGGTGGCGGTTGTTTGGGCCTAATTTTCTGCACTTCTCTGCCACTCACATAGTGTTTAATCTTATTTGGTGGTGGATTTTTGGTGGTCAGTTGGAGCGTGTTTTTGGTACGTTCTCACTAGTGACGTTATTTGTTGTGGCCAGCTTATTTGCCAACATCTCGCAGCTGTTGGTATCAGGACCAAATTTCGGCGGCATGTCGGGCGTGGTGTATGCATTGTTTGGATTTGTTTGGTGGATAGGTTGGCTGCGTCCAAGCTGGGGCATTAGCATTCCCAACGGCTTTGTTGTGTTTTTATTGATTTGGTTGGTAGTAGGGTATAGCGGCGTTTTGACCGTAGATATGGCCAATCAGGCGCATACATTTGGACTTATTTCGGGCTGTTTACTGGCGATTACCTTGCATCTTTTAATGCCTAAGAGTAGCGATACACACAGCCAATAAAGGCTCTGCTTTTGCCACTAACCTTGACGTAGATATTTCGTAAAAATGATATCTTTTACCGTTTCGTTGCCAACTTCATTGGCCATAATATCGCGAAAGCGCTTTAAAATCATGCGTCGAATCTCTTCTCGTCCTGTTAACGAGCGCACCTTTTGCTCAGACTGAGCGCCAATCACTTCTATTGCCGTCGCGCGTAACAAGGGCATGTGATGCTCTAGGTCATTAATCAAGCTGGTATCGTCTATCATCATTTCTATAGTGATACGTAAAAAGCCCAAACGTTCACTGTTATCCCCTGAATAATTGGTCACTATATCCGGCTCAATAGCGATATAGGCAATGCTCGATGCTGCAGCGGCCTGGTCTTGTGCGTTTGCGATTTGACTATTCAACAAAGAGATCGCGAGGATTGCCATATAGATAAGGCACCAACGTTGCGCATTTTGCCAAGTTTTTATCATTCTCATCACTGCCTGTATTTAGCTCTATTGAGTATTTTCTTAAGCAAGAAGATACGGTTGTGAATTTCACTATGTTAGACTTAGGTTATCGGTAAATAATAAGAAATCTTCACTTTTGTTAGTCAACTCTGCGTTTCCTTTTGGCCTTTTAGTGCAGTGGGATGAGCCTTCGGTTTTTTCGCCCTTGCCATCTAACATGCATCACTGGTTGCTCGACACCGGCTCGTTAACCGAGCGTTTGCAGGCTAATTGTGAGAATTTCACGGTAGAAGTACTCGGTCAGCGTCAAGTTGAGCTTGAAGACGCTGAAAAGCGCGCCTTGCCAAACCATGCACAAAGCCAATGGCAAGTGCGCGAGGTCATACTGCATGGCGATGGCAAGCCATGGGTATTTGCCCGCTCCGTATTACCACAACGCTTATGTGAATCTACATGGGCTAACCTTGGCAATCAGCCCTTAGGACAGCGTATTTTTAACGACTCGCGCTTTGTGCGAAGCGGTTTTGAGATTGGTGTGCTTACTGCCCATCCAGTCACTGGCGAATCATTTGCCACAGGCGATGCAAAGTGCAAACGCTGGGCGAGGCGCTCCATCTTTTCTATCGAAGAGCATGAACTGTTAGTAGCTGAAGCTTTTCTGCCAGACTGCCCATGTTATCAGGTAAGCCAATGTTAGCGCTTCGCTGGCAAAACCGTCAGGCCTATTGGCAGCTTATGCGTGCAGATAAACCCATTGGTATATATTTGTTGCTCTGGCCGACCATGTGGGCGCTGTTGCTAGTGTCGGGCGGGATTCCGCAGCTTTCAACCTTACTGATTTTTATCGCGGGAGTGGTATTGATGCGAAGCGCAGGCTGCGTTATCAACGACTACGCCGATAGGCATCTCGACGGCTCGGTAGAACGCACTCAGCACCGGCCATTAGCCACAGGGGTTGTGACTGAAACAGAAGCCAAGCAGTTATTTGCATTGTTAATTGGTATTGCCTTTTTGTTGGTATTAGCGCTGAACTGGCAAACGATTTTACTCTCCTTTGGCGCTTTAGCACTCGCGAGCGCTTACCCGTTTATGAAGCGTTATACGCATTTGCCACAAGTGGTATTAGGCGCAGCTTTTAGCTGGTCGATGCCCATGGCGGCAATGGCAGTGCTTGAAACTATTCCTACGTGGATTTGGCTGTTGTACTTGGCGAATTTGAGCTGGACGGTGGCCTACGATACCCAATATGCAATGGTGGATCGCAAAGACGATATAAAAGTAGGCATAAAATCTACGGCAATATTGTTTGGCAAATACGATTTAAGCGCAGTGGTTGTGCTTCAGGCGCTGAGCATTGTCTTACTCGCTTATGTGTTCGACTTGCTTGAGCTGAATTTATTTGCCTTTTTAGGGCTAAACGCAGCAGCAGTGCTGTTTGCTTTGCAATACGTTAACACTCGCAAGCGACAGGAGGCCGCTTGTTTTCAGGCGTTTTTAAACAATCATTGGGTAGGGTTGGCGGTTACCGCAGGGATAATCGCCTCGCTGTTACTGACTTAGCGCTTATTCTGGCGTGTCGCCTTTTCCTTCAAGCTCGGCTAGACGTGCTTCAAGCGCTTCAAGCTTTTCTCGCGTGCGAATAAGCACTTGGCTTTGAATATCAAATTCTTCGCGGCTCACAAAGTCCAACTTGGTCAGCTGTGCCTGTAATACTTGTTTAACACGTCCTTCTGCTTCGTCTGCCATGTTTTTCATTCCAGGCGGAATGGCCGCTGAAATGTTCTTTGCTAGCTCTTCGAGTTTCTTCGGATCAATCATGTCCGTTCCTTAAATCGTAATAGAATGAATATTGTAGTCATTTGTGCGAAAGAATGCAGTCTCATTCAGTACTTCTTTTGTTATAATTTGTGTCCTTTTTATCTTACATCAAGTTGTTTGCCTACATGCGCTTAAACCCAGCTCAGCAATCTGCCGTAGAATATGTGTCTGGACCGTGCTTGGTGTTAGCGGGTGCAGGTAGCGGTAAAACCCGCGTGATCACCAACAAAATCGCATACTTGGTTAACACCTGCGGCTACAAACCATCGCATATTGCCGCGGTTACTTTCACCAATAAAGCGGCGCGAGAGATGAAAGAGCGCGTGGCGCAAACTCTGGGTAAAAAAGCATCGCGGGGTTTAAAAGTCTCCACGTTTCATACTTTGGGCCTGAATATCATTAAAAAACACATAACGGTATTAGGCTACAAAGCGGGTTTTTCGTTGTTTGACGATAAAGACAGCATGTCACTGTTAACCGACCTCACCCTAGAAGATTACGATGGCGAAAAAGACGCGCTGATGAGTCTGCAAAATCGCATCTCTTCATGGAAAAATGAGTTGGTGATGCCAGAGCAGGCGGTAAAGCAAGCAAGGGATGAGCACGAGCGCATGCTAGCGGGGTATTATCAAGAATATTCGAGGCATCTAAAAGCCTACAATGCTCTGGATTTTGATGATTTGATCCTCTTGCCCACTATCTTGTTTTTAAGCCATCCGCAAATATTAGAAACGTGGCGTAACAAAATTCGCTATTTGCTAGTAGATGAATATCAAGATACCAATACCAGCCAGTATCAACTGGTTAAACTCATGGTAGGTGAGCGCGCACGCTTCACCGTGGTAGGTGACGATGACCAGTCCATTTATTCTTGGCGGGGTGCGCAACCCAAAAATCTATTGCTTTTGCAGCAAGACTTTCCGAGTTTAAAACTGGTGAAGCTGGAAGAGAACTATCGCTCATCGGGGCGCATACTGCATACCGCTAATATCCTGATTCAAAATAATCCTCACGTATTTGAGAAGCGACTCTATTCGCAGCTTAGCTACGGCGATACGCTAAAAGTGTTGGTGGCAAAAAACGAAGAGCACGAGGCTGAAAAAGTCATTGCCGAAATGCTGGCTCACCGCTTTATGCAAGACACCTCATACAAGCAATATGCAATTTTGTATCGAGGCAACCATCAGTCTCGCGTGTTTGAAAAAGTGCTTATGAAAAACCGCATTCCTTATAAAATAAGCGGTGGAACATCATTTTTTGGGCGAGCAGAAATCAAAGACATCATGGCGTATTTGCGTTTGTTAACGAATCATAGTGACGACAATGCGCTGCTAAGAATTATCAATACACCGCATCGTGGTATTGGCCGTGCCACGCTCGCAAAGCTCGGTGAGTTCGCCAATTATCATCAATTCGGGTTGTTTGATGCACTTTGCCATAAAGGCCTTGCCAGCGCGTTACCTGAAAAAGCTTATCAACAAACCCAAGGCTTTGTGCGTCTGCTGGTAGAAACACAAGATAATATGCAGCGAGGCGACGCAGTTGGCGTGTTGCGCGATTTTATCAAGACGCTGGGTTTTGAAGAGTGGCTATTTGCGCAAAGCACTACGCCAAAAGCGGCGGAGATGGCCATGGCAAACGTCTCCACCTTATTCGGCTGGGTACAAGACATGCTAAAAGGCGATGCGATTGCCGCGCCAATGACCTTGCCCGAAATCGTTCAGCGCCTGACATTGCGAGATATGATGGAGCGCGGCGAAGACGCTGATGATGCCGACCAAGTGCAGCTAATGACGCTGCATGCGTCCAAGGGATTGGAATTTCCTTATGTGTTTATGGTGGGCATGGAAGAGGGCCTGCTGCCGCATCAAAGTAGCATTGATGAAGAGAATATAGAAGAAGAGCGTCGCCTTGCTTATGTGGGCATTACCCGCGCACAAGAACGCTTGTTCTTCAGTATTGCCAGAGAGCGTAGACAGCTTGGAGAGCTGATAGAGCCTGAGCCTAGCCGATTTTTATATGAATTGCCTCACGACGATGTGGAATGGGAATGGCACAAACAAAAAGACACCGAAGAGGTGCGTAAACAAAAGGCTGAAAAGGGTATTGCGAACTTAAAGAATTTGTTTGATTAGTGCGTTGTCAAGACTACGACATACGTTCGGCAGGACTAATAAACTCACCTTGCGCATAGCGACACCCAACCATTTGTAACTCATTTTTGGTATGCTCATCGGCTACGCCCTCACCAATCACCGACATACCAATGTTATGTGCTATTTTCACTACCGACTTTACGAGCGTGTGATACTTGTTAGACATCGATAGGGTGTTTACTAAGTTTTCGCTAAGCTTTATAAAATCAAAATCGTACGTAAAGAAATAGGATAACGAGGCGGTATCGCTACCGAAATCATCTAGCACTAAGGTAACACCTAAGCGCTGGAGCTGATCTAAAATGGTGGGTAAGTACTTATTAAACTTACTGAGTGATTGTTCAGAAAGCTCGATGACCAACAAGTCGCTATTGATATTGGCACTGTTTACCAAGGCTACCAAGTTTTGCATCGACTTTTTATGCAGTAGATGCTCTACCGACAAGCTCATGCCAATTTTCATTTCTTTAAGCTTAGGATCCAGGCGCCATCTTTGTAGCTGCTCGAAGGTCAGCTCCAACAAATATTGATTCACGCTGTAGGTCAAACCGCATTGATTAGCGATTTTCCAAAACGCTTCATTTTTTACCAAGCCGCTGCGCTCACTGTGCCACTGAATGGTCGTTTCGTAATACAGCACTTCGTCAGATTCAACATCCATAATGGGCTGTAAATAACAGCTAAACTGCTTGAGCTTAAATGCCTGCCTAAAGTCGCTTTCAAGCTCTATTTCATCAATAAGCTGGTTACGCATACTTACATCGAACACGACAAAGCGGTTACGCCCAAAATTTTTGGCTTGATACATAGCTGCATCGGCATCGCGCAGGGCGTCGTCGGCGCTGGTATATTCCTGTATAAGCTCAGCAATACCAATACTGGCCCCAGAAAAGACTTCTTTGTTGTCGAGTACGAATACACTGCCAATACTATCGACAATGCGCTGGGCAACTAACTCAACGTCTCTCATGCTTGAGTAGTTATCGATAAGTACTACAAACTCGTCACCACCTAGGCGGGCGAGCAGGTCATGGCTGCGTTTACACTTGTTGATGCGCTTGGCTACTTCAATTAAGAACTGATCGCCAGCATGATGTCCGAGGGTGTCGTTAATAGCTTTGAAGCGGTCAAGATCAATAAACAACAGTGCATAGTTATGCTCGCCATGGCGCCGCTTACTGGCAATAGCTAAGTCTAGGCGATTATTAAACATCACCCGGTTAGGCAAGCCTGTAAGGGCGTCGTGATGCGCGTCGTGTATGAGTTTTAACTCAATCTCTTTACGTTGGTCAATTTGTCGCTGCAGTGACTCGTTGGTGAGATTAAGCTCAGCAGTGCGCTCTTCGACTTTTTCGGCAAGTTGCTTGTTGTAATCCTTTAACTCTTCAGCGGTGCGTCGGCGCTCTATCGCAACCGCAATGTGCTGAGAAACAAAGCGTAATATGTTGAGGTCATCTTCGGTGTAATCATCGGTGTTGCCGTACGTTTGAACGCTGATGACGCCTTCCACTTGGTTATTTAAAATAAGCGGAGCGCCGAGCCATGAGTTATTCAGGGCAAGCATGTTACTAACAACTCTACTGCTGAGAACTCCCTCTTCTAAAGCTTGAATTTTTTCTACGTTGAGAAGACATGCCTCACCTTTTGAAATGACATATTCAGTCAGTCCACTGCCCAGTTTTCGAGATTCGGATGAATCGTTACTGCTGCCCACAAAGTAGGGGAAGCTTAGCTCTTCACGAGAGTCATCAAGGATTGCGATATAGCAGTTTGGTGCATTGATGAGGCGCTTTAAGATGTCATGAATTTGACTGTAGAACTTAAGGATATCTTCGTCGGTTGCCGCAGATAGCTCAGATATTTCAAAAAGCGCTTTTTGCAAAGACTCAACTCGTTTACGCTCTTTAATCTCGTCTTCCAATATGGCATTGGCATCTCTAAGCTGTGCGGTTCGTTCACGAATCAATAGCTCAGTGACCTCACGACTCTTGACTCGGTCTACAGTGGTCACAATGTGCTGCGAAATAAACGTTAAAATTTCCAAATCGTCATCGGAGTAACGCACGTTTTCGTTGTAACTTTGTACTACCATAGCACCGATAGTCGCGCCATCGCGCATAAGGGGCACGCCAATAAGGTCTACGGGTGGTGTACCGAGTATCTCGAACTGGTGTTTCTGTGATTGCTCCTGGAAATTTTCTTGCGTAAGGACTAATGGCTCGCCTTTGCGGAGGATGTGCGCGGTGACGCCGTTTTTAATTTTGTCGTAAGAGATAGAGAGCATCGTATCTTCGTCGAGCTCGTCTACAAAATAGGCAAATTGAATGCGCTCGTCTTGCTTTTCATAAAAGGCAACAAAGAAGTTGTCGGCTGTCATGAAGTCTTGGACGATTTCGTGGATATTGGGGTAGAGGCTGTCTAGATTACCGGCAGAACTAGATAACTCACTGATGCGATACAATGCTTTTTGAATATTTTCAGCACGCTTGTATCGCTCAGTTAAGTTTTGGAGCTCCGGCACCATGGCACGAAGCTCGTTTTCGCTCAGCTCTCCAACTATCCCAAGTCTTTGCATTCTACACACATACTCTTTAGGTCGAGATTGAAGAACCTAGCAAGTATATATGCTATATTCCTTCAATCATGTAATCAATTGCGGCTTTGATATCATCGTCGGTACAGTCGCCACAGGCGCCCATTGCCGGCATTGCACCAATTCCGTTAATTGCGTTTTGCCACACTTGATCAAAGCCTTTTTCATCAAGTCGTGGCTGCCAATCAGCGGCAATCTTCGTTTTAGGTGCACCTAGCACGCCAACCGCATGACACGCTGTGCATGCTGCAGCATAAATATCTGCGCCAGAGCGCGGACCCGCAGCAACGGTTGCGTCAACTGCACCAGCAACCTTCACTTGGCCAACTGGTTTGATGCGCTGTTTAATATCTTCTTCGCTCATTGTCTGAGCGATCGCACCTGATAAAAATAAACCAGATAACGCAATTACTAATAATGCTTTTACTTTCACAAACTTCTCCCGCAAACAGGCTGTATAAATTTACCGCATGATTATAACGACATCGGTATGCATCACAACAACTTGTTGATGATGTTTTTATATTTTACTGTTGCGGGTTCATGACAGTAAGCGCAAAATCACGAAAATAAGCCCTAAACTGCCTACACAAAAACCGCTGTAATGCTTGTTTTACCTAGCATGCAACGGTTTTATGATTGCTGAACCAGCAAGTTCATCTTTGTGTATAAGACTTGTTAACGGCCTGAGGGGGTAATACTAAAATATAATTCAATATATTAGTTATATCTTTTTATACGCAAGCATCAACGGCTTGCTAATATAGCCATAGACAACGGTAAATAACATAAAAATTAAGCACTTATTGGATAGTGTGAGTGCGAAAATCATCAGGGTTTTGCGCAAACACCCGCATTTTTGCCGTAGCTAATTGATAAGCCGACGTGCCGAGCACATCTTCATACAAGCCATCCGATAAGACGCCGGTGAGGGTGTAGGCTTGATTTAAATCGGGAATGGGCATTGTGTCGTCGAGTCGCACATATAGCATTTGGTTAGGCGGTGGCGGCGGGTAATGCGTGCATGCTCCAAAATACGGAACGAAAAAGAAGCTCTGCAAAGTCTGATCTGCCCCCACTTCTAAAGGTACAATAAAGCCAGAGATATTTACCGCGCTGCCGATGAGTGACTCTATGATGTTGGTAGAGAACATCGCATTGCGATAAGCCTCGTTGGTGCTAGCTTCAATGGATAACAAAATTTGTTCGGTAAGGTTGGCCACGGTTGGCTGTTGAAACTTTTCTAAAATGGCTTTCTCATCGTCAGGGATGAGGTCGCCCCAACCAATGGGAGTAGGTGGTGTTTGCGCTAACTGCTCATGTAAAGCTGTGTTACTGCTAAAGTAATGATAAGTGAGATGCGGGAAGGTGTGATACACATATTGCGCAATATGGGCCTTAAAATGCCAAGCTAAGGCAAACAGCAGAACAAAAATGGTAAAGGCAGCTTTTAATTTCATATTTTTAGCAGTTAGGCGTTAATGCAAACATAAAGATTTGAGAATGGATACGTGGAATTTACCGAGAAAGCTCGTAGTCAAGTTATTAGCGCTTATGATACCATCCACAATCTCAAAAAGCTCCCGTAGCTCAGCTGGATAGAGTGTTGGCCTCCGAAGCCAAAGGTCGCGCGTTCGAATCGCGCCGGGAGCGCCATTTTTGTTTCTCCAAAGTCTTAATCATATTTTAAAATAATCCAACATTTCATTACTAATGGGTTCCTTGAGTTTCCAAGTAACATCCATTGGTTTTTCGTTTTGATGCGTCGAATATACAACCTCACCAAGATAAAAAAATGGCGCAGCCTTTTTCCCAAACAGTTTGTTCTTTCTGACAAACAAATGCGCTTTTTGATCAGATAAAATCGCTTTACCCTTGGCTGATGAAGGCGTTGTAGATGCTTGGCTTTGCCAATGAAATGTTGAGTTATCAATGAAATAATCATGATATTGCTGGCTTGCTTGTTTCCCTTGTTTGTTTAATGTTACTAGTAAAAATTGTGAGTCGTTATTTTTAGGCGTAATGTGTCCGGCCTCCCATATAGACTTATGGAACGCTAGCCCAAATAATGGAGGGATTTCTGCCCTCATAAATTGTTCATGAATGAAAGGTTTACCTTTCTTTTTGTCTTTTCCATGAGGCTTTTTAATTGGGAGTGGCACTAATGTGCGATCTGCAAGTCTAGTTTCATAACGAGTGAACCGATAATCAACAAGCTCTTGTACGAATTGGCTTAACTCGTCCTTATAGGAACTATTTGTAGCGTAAGTTGCTCTTATTAAATTCTCCTCCAACTCAAAATATGGCTTGCTCGTGTCGCTGTTGTTGCCCACCCATGCATTTACTGGGTTTCGTCTCCAATATGATTGCCATTTTTTGATATCTATTTCATTGTTCTTAAATGATTGCTCGAAATCGGTAGGTAAATCTTCTAACAACCGGGGCCTGCGCTTCAATACTTCAATTGAGCGTAAAGCAATATCCTGAAGATCTACTGGTTCAGATAAACCATTAAGCTCTAAAAAGGCTTCGAGCAGCACCAGCTTGTATGACTTGGTTAGCTTCGTAACCTCAATTTCTTTGAGAAAGTCAGAATATTCAGCTGCGGCGCTCTGTTGGCGACCAACAAGCCCCTTCATTGCATTTACAAACTCAAACCAACTGCCATGCTCTTGTTTGACCGTTTCCACCGATCCGCCGGAAAAGTAGTATTCTGATAGTGTCGGCCTTCGGCCTAGAGATTCTAGCAGCCCGGTGTATATATCCTCTTGCGCACTAATATTAGTGACCAATAAGTTTTTCAAAAAATCGATAGATTCCAAATCCAAATTAACAAAACAGCCCTTCGGTAAAACGAGCCTCTTTTCTTCTGTATTTTTCAAAAACTTTCTTCTTGCAGCGTTCGTAACGCCCACCCTAAATAGAGCATCCACTTTGCGAAAGAAACCAATATGGTTTCCTATGAAATCAAGAATAACAAGTTTGTCTTTTTGTGTGGTCGAGCTCTTGCGTAATCCTCGTCCTAGTTGCTGCAAAAATATGATTTTTGAGTCTGTGGGCCGAAGCATCATTACTGTATCGATTGAGGGCAAATCGACCCCTTCGTTAAACAAGTCTACAGAAAATATAACCTCAATCTCTCCACTTTTTAGCTTTTTCAGCGCAACATTTCTAGGCGTGTTTGATTTGCTATGAACAGAAACTGCTTTTATTCCATGGAGGCAAAAATAATCAGCCATAAAATCTGAATGTTTAGTGGAAATACAGAATGCGAGTGTTCGAGTTAGTTTGTGTTCTCGCCAGTATTTCAAATTGTGCTTAGCACGCGATTGTGTGGCAAGCTTGTTCTCTAGTTGCTCGGGATCAAATTTTCCATTTCGCCATTTAATCTCAGAATAATCTACGTTATCGGCGATGCCCTTATAGTCGAATGGACAAAGCACATCTGATTCAATAGCGTCAAATAGTCCGATTTCATATACTAAATTATTGTCACATAACGAAAGAATGTCAGATTGATCGGTTCTTTCAGGCGTTGCGGTAAGTCCTAACATAAATTTAGGTGTGAAGTATGAAAGTAACTTTTGATAGCTTTGAGCTGAGGCGTGATGAAATTCATCAACAATAATTAGGTCGAAGTGGTTTTTCTGGAATTGGTTAAGATGAAACTTTCGACCTATTGTCTGAATTGAAGCAAAGATAATATCCATGTTAGCTTCTTTGCTGGTGCCGTCATATCTTCCAATCCTAGCGTTTTGTTTAATAATGCTAAAAGTTTTTTCGGCCTGATCGAGTATCTCCTCCCTGTGTGCTACAAAAAGTATTTTTTCCGCATTCATTTGTGTTGAATCAAATGCGGCTAACCACGTTTTTCCTGTGCCAGTAGCCATAACTACTAAGCCCCGTTTGTAGTTTTTGTTTCTGGTATTTTTAAGGGCAGTTAGAGCTTGTATTTGAATGCCGTTGGGTGTAGGTGGTGCGGTAAATTCAGCGTTTTGATTGTCTACAACAAGCTGAACTGCCGGAAGCGTGGCTATGCGCTCAACATATGCATCAATCCATTTATGAGTCAGTTTAGCGCAACGTGTATCGATATATAGCATTTCAAATCTGCTTTTCACGTCGTTGAATTTTTCTGGGGCGCTTTCACTGTCGACAGCTAAGTTCCACTCTAATCCATCACGTAAGGCGGAGTGTGAAATGTTGCTCGAGCCAACATAGGCTATCCCTTCGAAGTCAGTGGCATTTTCATTTTTTATAAAAATGTAGGCTTTCATATGGAAGCTTTTGATGAATTTTGATTCAAAAACCTTTATAGAGGCACCTTTATTTTGCAAAAGCATGAGTTGTCTTAGCGCTCTTGGTTCGGTAATCCCCATAGAGTCACCGGTAATAATTTTAATCTGAGCGCCTCGGGTTAGAGCGTCATCCAGCGCTTCATAAATTAGGTCTAAGCCTGTTTGTCTAATAAACGCTGCTGCAATACTGATTGATGTCGCATAGTTGATTGCTTGCAATAAGTGCGGTAGGAATGGGTCGGCCTCGCCGACAGTTAGGTGTTGCTTGGGGAACTCATTCATATTTTTGTATTAACTTTTTACAAAGAATGTTGACCCAAGGTTGTTGTGAACCTCTTAGTTCGCTCACTTCCTCCCAACACTCCAAAACACTTGCTTGAGGCATTTGCTGAAACAGTGACACAAGTTCACTTTTGGTATAGTTATTAAAAAAGCGTGCTTTGTCATCAATGGTTTCTTTTTGTCCGTTTTTGAATGATGCATACAAAACACCATCTGCTTTTAATGCTTTAAAGACCTTAAAAAGAATGTTTTGGATATCTGACTTTGGGCAGTGCAGTAAACTAGCGCATGCCCAGACTCCGTCAAACTCATTTTCGTAGTCTAACTCTTCAAATCGACGGGTAATTACGGGTTGGCCAATATACTCTTCGGCTAGTTTTGATAGTTGTTTGCATCCATCGATTGCAGTAACGGTATAGCCGCTCTCAATAAAGCTTTTCGAATCTCTTCCAGACCCACAGCCTAAATCTAAAACTGATGCATTTTTTGTTAGCAAACGAGTAAATCTCTCTCGATTAACTTGCATATTTGCAGTGACTGTTTCGTTAAAGTAATCGTTCGCATTGCTGTGATAAAAATTCGATATGCTAAGCGCGTTTTTAAATGCGTTAATCAGAGGTATGTCTGCAGGCGCCCAGTTGAAGTCTGTGAGTTGGTCGACAGTAACCCATTCGATTTTGTCGTGATCGGTGAGTAAAAACTCGCCTGCGATATGCTCTACTTGATAAGCAATAAGACGAATAGTTTTTTCACCATAGCGATGAATGTTTTCACCTACGTAAGATGTGATGGCTGCATCAACATTGAATTCTTCTTTAAGCTCTCTCAGCAAGCAGTCTTCGGCACTTTCATTAGGCTCAAGTTTACCGCCAGGAAATTCCCAATATCCCTCGAGATGAAGTCCCGCCTTTCTTCTAGCGGCTAATATCCTGCGGTCTTTTACAATTATTCCAGCGGCGACATCAATTACCCGAGTCATTACTGAATTCTCATCCTTAAGTGACTATATTACCAGGTTAACCGATTTTAATGACAAGACCAATCTTTTGATTTGGAGAGATATTTAGGAGCATTAGCTTGCTTCACATTTAGTTCCGTCGCTCAATCGCCGGAATTTCAAAATACTCATCTGGTGATAGTGCTTTGAGCTCACTAAGAGACTTTTTGCGCGCCCCTCTGCCGGCAATAGATTCACCAAAAACTTCATAATGAGCACGCTCGACTAATTCCTTAGCTTCCTTGCGGTTAAATAAAGCTAAGACTTCCCCCGCTCTTATCAAACCTTCGGTACGATGCTTCAAACTAATATCAGGTTTGCCATTTTGTATAGCCGTGAAAACCTTTTTAAGCTCACTGTGGCAGTATGTTATATATGCTGATTGGTCCATTGTTTCACCTACGTAAAAAATGCGCGTCGTCATGATTTAACCTAGTATGCACGACAGTTAGCGCTATGAATAGAGCATGTCTTTTAACGATATTTAGCAAATTAAAGAGCATCTATCAAAGCAATTAGATATAATTTTGTGTCGATTAACGCGGCTAAAAAAGCGCATTGTTTTGTTCCTGATTAAAAGGCTAGCTATGATCACCAAATCGTCATTTCCGTTGTTCAGTGTTTTCATTTTTATGTTTGGCGCCTTGGCGTTACTTCTTACTCCACTCACTACTTTTGCAGAGACACAAGATATGCCGATTCGAGTTGCCATCTTTAATGCGAGTATGGAGGCGAATAACTACAATGCTGATGAGGCTAGTATTACGGGGGGAGAGCTTTCGTATAACCTGCGCGACGGCACGCATCCGCAAATACAAAATATTGCCGAAATCATTCAGCTTGTGCGTCCGCACGTGATTATTCTCAACGAATTTGATTATTCTGCGCAAGCAAGCAAAGATATCGCTGCTTTTTTAAAACACTACCTTGAGTTATCTCAGCAAGGTAATGCGCCTATTAACTATCCTTATGTGTTTTCTGCGCCGGTAAATACTGGGGTCGATTCGGGCTTTGATTTAGATGGTGACGGCGTAGCATCAGGGTATAAAGCCGACGCTTTTGGTTACGGTTTGTTTCCCGGGCACTATGGCATGGCGATATTGAGTCAATTTCCTATTGAAGAAGAGCAAATTCGTACCTTCCAAACCTTTTTGTGGAAAGATATGCCCAACAGCATGCTCGGTGATGTTAAAAACGAAGACGGCACGCATTTTTATAGTGAACAAGCTCAAGCTGCTTTTAGGTTGTCGAGCAAGTCTCATTGGGATGTGCCGGTAATGGTGAATGGGCGTCAGCTAAATATTTTGGTCAGTCACCCAACACCGCCGGTGTTTGACGGTTTTGAAGATAGAAACGGTAAGCGTAATCACGATGAAATCCGCTTTTGGACCGACTACATTTCAGGGGTACAGCAATCTGCCTACATTTATGATGATAAAGGTCAAAAGGGCGGTTTACAGGGTGACTATTTTATTATTGCTGGCGACCTAAATGCTTCGCCCGATGAGGGCAGCGCTATCAGAAAAGGCATTGCCGATTTGATTGCCCACCCGCGCGTTCAAGACGACCTGCCACCTACCAGCGAAGCGGCCGTGTTGCATACACCCAGCAACCCTTTCGCAGCTGAACATACGGCATCATGGCGAATGCGCGCCGATTATGTATTGCCCTCGAGTAGCTTGAAGGTTACCGACAGCGGTGTATTTTGGCCAAAACCAGACGACCCGTTATATCGGCTGATTCAAGACCGACAGAGTTCTTCAGATCATAAGTTAGTATGGGTAGATGTAAGCTTTGGGCAATAGATAATCTTAATAACCGCGCATCCCAATAATGCTGTCGGGCATGGAAGAAAAGGTAAGCAGCCCGTTTTCTTCAAATAGTGCTGGGTCATAAGTCAGCCTGATGAGCTTACCGTCGTCGGTGTGATGAACGTGTTGGCGCTGCTGATATGCGTAGGAGACAAATGCCTTGTGTGAAAAAGATATCCACAGTTGGTTGATGTCTTGTGTGTACCAATCAGGAAAAGGGCTTGTGCGTTGCGTGATTTCGTTTATATCTTTAAGTACCCCAAATAGTCTTTGATAGCGCACTTGTGTGCTAGGTAGCTCAATTGACAGATTAGGGTACACCCGCACCATCCATTGTGGTTGTGTCACTTTGAGCTGCCACGCTTTTGCCTCTTCTACGTCCATTTTAGGAAGTATAATGCCTAGGGCAGAGGGACCATCAGAGACCACTATATTAATACGCTCCCCATCATTTTTTTGCAGGTATAGACTAAATGATTCATCTCGAGACAGTCGAATGGTATGGGTGAGAGAGGCAAGGTCGGACTGACGTTGCTCGCTCCAAAAAATTAGCCGCGTGTTGATAAGATCGTAGGGAATACTCGTTTCATGTGAAGGTGTCATTTTGCATGAACTGAGTAATGCGAGCATGACAACTATCGCTAGGTATTTTTTTATACGCGATATGCTTGAGAGAATATGGGTCATCGCCTTTCAATCCTTTGCTATTTTATGTGGTGCACAGACCTCAATAGCGTAAACATCGCCAAGTGCCCAGTATATTGCCGCAAGCCTTTATGTCTTAACAGCAGATTTTTCTTTGCTCTCCCGGTGACGCTTCTCCCCTAGGCGGTGGATATGCGACTAAGAACCTAAGGTTAAAAACATCATATCTGCTATATTTATATAATAAAAACAGTGTTTTGTGGTGGCTGCAAGACATTGATACGAGTATTTTGCGGGTATAACGACACTATAAACGCGCTTTGAATATGAGGAGCTCCCTTGGAACTATTACAACTGATTATGACCGGTGTCACGGCTATTATTCTGTTTGTATTTGGCCTAGATAACTTTTCAAAAGAAATCGAAAGACTCTCCGGTGAGCGTTTTCGGCATTTTCTGAGCTCGGCGACTAACTGGCCAATATTTGGCGTGCTCATTGGTGCGGTTGTTACCATGTTCATTCAGTCGAGTTCGGCAACCTCAGTCATCGCAATTAGTTTGGTTAATGCCGGTGTTTTGTCGTTTAAAAACAGTGTGGGTATTATTTTTGGAAGTAATATCGGGACTACCATTACCGCGCAACTGGTTGCCTTTAAGCTAACTCATTACGCACCTATATTTATTATTATCGGTTTTGTAATGACCTTAATGCGCAACAAAGCGTCCATTTTTGGCAAGGCTGTGTTTTATTTTGGCTTTGTATTTTTTAGCTTAAACCTTATTTCAACCACCCTAGAGCCATTGCAAAGTAATCAGGTATTGGTAGATATTCTAACCGAACCACAAAATCCGTTATATGCGATTTTATTAGGGTGTATATTCACCGCCTTAGTCCAATCGAGCTCTGTCACCACGGGCTTGGCCATCATATTTACTCAGCAGGGCATATTGGGTCTTGAAAATGCAGTGCCGTTAATTTTAGGGGCTAACATTGGCACCACGAGCACGGCGTTTTTGGCGGTGATAAACATGGATGTTGCGGCAAAAAAAGCCGCTTTTAGCCATTTTCTATTTAACACCCTAGGGGTGCTAATATTTTTGCCATTGCTGTTCATTTTTGGACATAGACTAAGTGAATTTGACGACTATCCGGCTATCGCATTAGCCAACATTCACCTTATCTTCAATGTTGGCGCGAGTTTGCTCTTTACCGCCCTAATCAACCCCTTTGTGCGCTTTGTCGATAAGTTGTTTGGTGAAGGGAAAATGGATTTTGAGCGTATTGATTTACCTGTATCTAATGACGATGATGATATTACGACAGTAAAGCCGCAGCTAGATGCCAACAGTGTTGCGCTATTTGGATTTATCAAAGAAAACTACAATGCCGTGACGCTTAGTGTAGAGACAAACTATAAGGGGATTTTTGAGGCAGCAGAAAAGCGTATCGCCTATGTGGAGTTTCTTAAGGGTCAATATTTACATTACTTTGCTAGCGAAGTGAATATTATTAATAAAGAAGCGGACTCAAAGGAGCTAGTCGCACTGATTAATCGCTTTGACTATCTATTTCAAATCCACGATTCAATTAAAGATTTGTTCCAAGCGAAGCGCGTTATCAATGAAAGATATATTGAGTTAAATAGTGATTTAGTTATTTTAATCAGAGGGTTAGCGATTCACACTTTAGAGGTTTTTGAGCAGATTTTGGCCGATAGCGCGCAACAGCAAGATGGCGTTTCGGTAACCCTTAAAAACAAAGAGAAGGCCTTGCAGCAAGAGATCAATCGCTTCAGTAAAGCGCTGTTGCTGATGCTAGCAGATAAAAGCCGAGAAGACGTTGGCGCTATGATCAGCTTTGTAAGTTTCTCTCAACGCTTGAAGGATAAGCTGAGCAACTTTGCAGGCTTACCCTATAAACAAGAGTAAGCCTATTCAGTTTTTGACGGGTGGCGCTTAATGGCCGTCGAATTGCACTCGTATGCCAGCATTCACAATAAAGCCATCGTTACGAGACCAAATGTCGGTAGTCCAGCGCCCGCTTGGACCGCGCGCGGGCAGTAGCAATGAATCCTCTTTGGTTTGGCGAATATCCAGTAGGTTCTCAAAGTTAATGAAATAACTGATTTTGCCAAGCGTGATTTCAGCCATTAGCCCAAGATGCCAATAGGCGTCGCTCCTATCGCGGTAGGGATTGTTTTCAAGCTGCTGAGTGCCGGTGTAATAAGCTTCAAAGCCCACTCTGCCATTGCCGTGCTGCTCCCACATAGCAACAAAACCTGCAGAATGACGAGGTGTGAGCGCAATCTCACTGCGCACAATATCATTCACGCTTTGTTGACTCGAATCGATGTACAAATAGCTGCCGGTGAACTTAAAGTCATTCCAATAATACCGCATGAGCAATTCAGAGCCGCGAATGCGGGTTTCTTCTAGGGCGTTGACTAAGCGCACGCGATCTAATACGCCGTTGTTCAAAGATGAAAAGGGCGTAAGCTCGGTTACGCCATCTACGTTTGAGCCAAACAAAGTCAAACTGGTTTGAATGCTGTCAGATGAGTACCCAATGTCGATGGAGGCGGTTTGTGCGCGTTCTTCTTGTAAGTTTTGTAAGGGCGCAAGACGCGAGAGCCCGGCCTCTTCAATTTCTTCAACAAAAGGACTTGAAGCAAAATAGCCGCGGCCATACGAGCCTCTCACGGTCCATTCTCCTGGCCGGTACAGTAACGAGACTCGCGGGTTAAATTGTGTACCATATTCGCTGTGATCATCTAAACGAGCACTTACTGATGTCAGTAGAGTATCGTTGATGGTGTAGTCTACCTGCGAAAATATGCCCGGCACATCATATTGATAGTTAAATGCGGGGAAGGTATCTGAATCGTAGGTGTCTGACTGAAAAGCAAGGCCTACAACCCAATCAGTCTGCTGTGAATAGCCGGCAATACTGCTTTCGAGCAGATAGCTTTCATGGGTATCGTTTTCTTCAAGGGTACCAAATAGGTGGTCATGGTCTTGCACCATAGCAGACGCGCGTACGTTCAAATTTAAGGTATCTTTAACTGGACGGTTAAATACGAGCCCTGCGTCAACGCGCTGTGTATCTTGGTTTTGTGCAAACGGCGCTCCGCTTGGCAACGTCAGTGCGCTGCGAGTGCCGCCGGTGCGCTGCTCGCTCATAACGCCCACAGTGGCATAAAGCGTTTCGCCATTTTCACCATTAAAAAAGAGTCTTGGGCGCGCAGTTAAACGCTCATATCCGGCCATATCAATCCAACCGTCATTATCAAAATCTTGTTCACTTTGATGATGCGCCCCTGCAGTAATTGATCCGCTAAATCTATCATCTAATGGCGCAGCGATATAAGTTGTGAAATCTTGTCCGTCTCGAGAGGTAAGATTGAGCAATGCTTCACCTTCTAATTGGTCACCGGGTTGGCGAGAAATCAAATTGATCACGCCACCAAGCGCAGCTCCGCCATACAAAGACGATGCAGAGCCCTTTATAATTTCAACATGGGCAAGGTCGGTAGGCGGAATTTGCAGTAGCCCAATGGAGGGGGCTTGGCTGCCATAGAGCGGTAATCCATCGCTTAAAAGTTGAGTGTAGCGACCGTATAATCCTTGCAAGCGTATATTGGCGCTGCCAAGGGCCGGAGAGGTGGTTTGTACGCGTACGCCGCCGGTTTCTGCAACTAACATTGAGATGTTACCCGGGCGCATCACCGCCTTCTCTTGGATCTCTTCGCGGTTGATTAGCTCCACCCGAATCGGTGCATCGTTAACAATACGCCCTAAGCGCGTGGCTTGTACTAAAATCCGTTCGGCGCCATGCCCGTGCTCTTCATCGTGATGGTCGTGTTCATCTTTATGTTCGGCTTTATCGCTGTGCTGAACATTTTTGTCTTTTTCGTCCGCCATAGCCCATATAGCAGGTGAGGCCGCTGCCAAACAAAATACAGATGCCATCAATTTCGCTAGCGATGTTGCTTTAATATGCTTACCCTCTTGTAACACAGGCAAGCATTATAGGGGATTTACCCACCACACTGCTACTTTGAATAACGTTCAAACCATTCTAAAATCCGCTCTAATCGCTCCACGAGGTTGGTTGGTGTGCCTGTGCGTGAAAGGTTATGGTTTTCGCCTTTGAATATCACCATTTCGGTGGGTACGTCGTTAGCTTTTAGTGCGTAAAACCATTCTTGCCCCTGACCAATAGGGGTGATGGTGTCACCATCGCTGTGGATGATTAAGGTAGGGGTAGTAACTTTATCGGCAAACTGTAAAGGTGAGCGGTCCCAATAGTAGTCAAAATTTTCCCATAAACTGCCGCCAAACTCGCTGCGCATTTGATAGGGGGTGTATTGTTGTGTGCCGGCCGCAGATATCCATGAGCTAACACTGCGCTGAGTAACGGCTGCTTTAAATTGTGATGTTTGGGTAGTGATCCAGTTGCTCAAAAAGCCGCCATGGCTTCCTCCGGTAATAAATAGCTGGTCGACGTCAATCCAGTCGTTCTGTGCGATGACATGCTCTAAAAACTGCATGTTGTCTTGATAATCTGCGCCGCCATAATCGAGGCGAACGGCGTTTGCATGGTCAAATCCATAACCGCTGCTGCCGCGATAGTTCACATAGGCAACGCCATAGCCTTTTGCTGCGTACATTTGATTTTCATGAAACCAGCGGTGCCCCCACATTCCGCCAGGACCGCCTTTGATATTCAGCACCAAGGGGTAGGATTCGCCTTTTTCATAGCCAACAGGTAAATGTAAGAACCCTTGTACATTCATGCCTTTGTCGTTTTTAAACCATACGCTTTTGGCTTCAGACAAATGTAAACGCGCCAACACGTCTTGGTTAAACTGGGTGAGTTGAGTCAGGTTTTGGGTTTCAAAGTCATATCGATAGAGTTCGGGAAGCTCAGTTGAGCTTTCCATGGCAAACACCGCATAGTCCCCGGCGGGTGAAAGCGTAAGACTACTTTGGGTTTTATCCACTTCCAGCAGAGCGTTTACGGTGCCACCTTCAGTATTTACTGAAAAAATGCGCTCAGCGCCATGGTCGCTGGCAATAAAGTAAAGTGCTTTGTTACTTGGGCTCCATGCTGCTCGAGTGGCATTACGATCAAAATCTTTAGTAAGGTTTTTGGCGTCTTTGCCGTCGCTGTCCATCAGCCATAAATCAGTTTGAGTATATTCTGCTTCGTTGTGCAAATAAGCAATGCGCTTGCCGTCATGGGATATAGCCGATTGATATTCAGCGTGAGGATGCTCAGTGACTCGCGTAGTGGTTTTTGTGGCTAACTCTACTTTATAAATATCGCTAATAGCACTGCCGTTGAATTCTGTGCCTGTTTTGTTCGCGCTATAGAATACGTATTTTCCATCCGGTGACACTTGTGGTGAACGAACGTTATAATCTTCTGAGCGGGTTATTTGCGTGAGGGTTTTACTCGGTATGTCTAATGTGTGCAAATGTATACGTTTATCGTTGAGGAAGCCTAAGCTATTAGCCATGTAACGTGCGTGCTGCACAACCACAATATCTGGCTCAGCGCGGGTAGCTTCCTCGTCAGTCGTGTCGCTTTTGTCTGTTGCCTGCTCACCTTCCACTTGCTCGCCTTCCAAACTAAGCAGTAGACCTTGATTATCTGGTAGCCATTGGAGCTCTGTCATGAAGTCTTCAAGCTCAGTGATCTGAGTTGCTTCACCACCATTTGCTGGGATGATAAACACCTGAGGGGTATCGTCGACACTTCTGACGAACGCAATGCTT
This sequence comes from Glaciecola sp. XM2, assembly GCF_018595715.1. GTDB lineage: Bacteria > Pseudomonadota > Gammaproteobacteria > Enterobacterales > Alteromonadaceae > Glaciecola. The sequence continues at coordinate 307,617 of NZ_JAHEOJ010000025.1, read as the reverse complement.
TTTCCGTCCGGCGACCATTTTGCAGAACGGTCTTTGTCGCCTTGAGTGAATCGACGAGGCGGCTGATTCCTCTCAATTAGATAAAGGTGAGAGTGGCGGCCACTGGCGTCATCATTGACGCTGGTTTTAGCAAAGATGATTTTGCTGCCATCAGGGGATATCGAGGGGCTACCTACAAATACAAAGTCAAAATAGTCGATAGGTACCATGCCTCGCTTTGATGGCGCTTGCGCAACAGTTTGAAAACTGATGATGGTCAGCATGAGTATAAAAGTGGGTAAGCGATGACTCGCTTTAAAATACATGGACATGGGGTTAGCCCTTATTGTTGTTATTTGCGGCAAATATGAGACAAAAGACTAAACTATGTTAGGTAGTGGTTCAATAGATGAGATGTGCTCATGAATATGGAGGTGTAAGCTTCACAAAGGTTTATGTCGAAAAATTTTACAACCTTCTTGAAAAATAAAACCCAATACGACTAAGGTTCTGATTTTTCTTGATATTTTTATATGGCACATTTCCTGCTTTACCCCAAATATTCGATAATGCGAAACCACCAAAACGGAAATGTATCAATGAAAAATTTATATCGCGCTTTATTATCAACAGCTTTGATCGCTAGTGCATCTTTCAGTGCATCAGCAAACTTAATTACCAATGGTAGTTTTGAACTCGGCAACGACTTAAACGAAAGTGGTTGGGAAGTTTACCAATCTCTGGATGATGGCGACGGCAACACTACCGATTGGACAACGATTTCAGGCGCAGGCATTGAAATACAGGCCAATGGTACAGGTACTATTGATGCCCAAGACCTTGATTATAAAGTGGAGCTCGATTCTCACAACGGTAACGGTGGTGCTAGCGGCGTCACTACAAATACTCTAATGGCACAACTTGTTGAAGGTTTAACCGTTAACGCCTTTTATGAATTGAGCGTTTGGTATTCTCCAAGAACATCTGACACTAACACCAATGCCATCTTTGCATATGCTGGCGATGAGCCAGACGTAACATCAAACCCAGGTAAGTTGGGTGAAATGATAGCGGCTAACAAAGGGTGGGTGCAGTATTCGTTTGTATTCCAAGCCACGGCAGTTGACATGTTAGTTGGCTTCGGTGCACAAGGTAGTGCTAACACGATTGGCGGATACATCGATAATGTCAGTCTTACAAAAGTGCCTGCGCCCTCTAGTGTCGCGCTGCTTGCCATGGTGATATTTGCGTTAAGAGTGTTTGCTAAGCGCAAGTAATCGAGTAAAGTTTATTCAAAAAAAGGCATCGTTTGATGCCTTTTTTATTGCCAGTTCATTATCAAAGCGTTGCTTTCCTAGCATGCTTAGTCTTCTCATAATCTAGAGTAAAAAAAGTATGTCTATGCCCAACGTTCTAAACATAGCTTTGTTACGTGTAGGCTTGTTTTAATGTTTTATTTGAGGGGTGTTGAACGCATGCTTAGGTATGCTCAAATATACTAATTTGCGAATAAAACTATAGCAACTTCGTTTTAAGTCGATATTCTAAGATACGTCAACCCTGTCGTTAACGGACTAATTACATATGATAATGCGCCTCGCAGTTATCCAACGCACCTTTTACTTTGTAATGGGGTGCGTTTTGCTATTATTTAGCAAGTCTTCATTTGCGCTTGAGAGCTTTCTCAAGCAGCAGAGTATTGAGAACTTGAGCATCGGCCTTTATAGCCTGATGGGGCTTATTGCGGCCCTAGTAATTGCAGTGGTATTGGTATCAAAGCTGCTGTTAAACAAATTGCGTGATGCGCGCGAACATCATCAAGACTTAGTGGAGAACTTGCCTAGCGGGTTACTCCACGTCAATATTGCAGGCAAAATTGTCTACCTCAATGAAGTTGCCGCAAAGCAAATTGGACGCCATAAAGACAAGCTTATTAACAGTGACTTTAGTGAAAACTTTGAAGGCGCTGCGCGTGATGCACTGGAGGCTGGACTTAGCGAAAGAAACAGCTCTGTTAAGGCGCGCGCTAAGTCGAGCAACTTATACCTTGCGGTGCAAGTGGGCAAAACTATTTCAATTAACGACAATCTCGTTACGATAGTGACTTTAAGCAACCAAAACACGCTACAGCGGGACTTCAATAAAACTGCCGATCACCGAAATCATCTTGCACACCTCATTGACGCCGGTAACTTCGCTCGCGTGTACCTCGATACGCAAAATGATAACTATAAACACGATAAACGCTTTGATGATTTACTCGCACTAAACGTCATCGAAGAAGATAGCGACCATAGCGAGTCATCTAAAATCGCAGACTTTCTCAAACACATTCACAACCATGATATGGACGCATGGAAAGAGGCTTTTTCGTCTGCTAAAGCAAATGGAGCGGCGGCTGCGTCGGTTAGAATGCGTATTGCTGGTGATGATGAAAATGTCATATATACTTCATTGCATGTGGATATCATCGCAGACCAAGCCACGCAAGAAGATGATGAGCAGGTGCTTGCAAGTCAAAAGCATACGCGTTTTACACTGTTAGTGCGCGCTCACAATGAGCAAGAAGAGCAAGCAAGGCGCTTAGCATTAGCCAAAGAACAACGTGTTGCGATGTTGACCGTTAATCCAAATGCTGCCTACGCACTAGACGATAATGGCAACATTTTATGGGCCAATGAGCGTTTTAAATCTATGTTGCGTCGGGTGCTACCCAATAGCCCATCAAAAAACCTGTTGGACATGAAGCCGTTCCCAGAAAACATCATGCAACTGCATAAGCGAGATGCATTTAGATCTATTTCAAGCTATGAAAAAGAGTTTGAGATAAAGCTAAATGAAGCAGAGATATTGTATCTCAAGCTCGACATTGCATCGTATGAAGTGGTTGATAGGCTAAATGGTCACGCTAAAATCGGCATGGTTGCGGTTTTGCAAGACCTAAGCCAAATGAAGCAAACAAGAAGCGCGCTTAAGCATGAAAAAGACCGCGCCAGCAAAGCGCTGCACTCGCTCAGCGCAAGAGAAGATGAGCTAGATGTCACGTCTCGCAAACTCGCCGATACTACCGAGCAGCTAAATCACACAACGGAGCGCTTGACCTACACCACCAAAGAGCTGACACAAAGCAAAGAGCGTTTACAAAATTTGTTAGACCTGTCACCCGTTGCGATTGCAACCATAAACAGTGATGACAAAATTATCAGCGCAAATCGCGTGATGCTCGAGCGTTTTAAATACAACGAAAAAGAGCTTAAAAAGGGCAATATCTACAAGCTTTTCAGCGACCCAGCAGAAGCGGGCACAACCGCAAAAGTACTCAATAAAAAAGGCCGCTTACACGATTTTCATGTGAAAATTAAGGGTAAAGACAACCATATCTATCCAGGTGAACTCACCGCAGAGTTAATAGATGAAGAAAACCAAGAGTACTTAGTTTGGATTATTGATCGCTCTGATGAACAGTTCCAACGCGACAAGTTTGAAAGTGTGCTTCAGCACAGTGATATGGCAATGGCGATTATGGACACGTCGGGCTTTAGTAAAGTCAATCAGGCGGCTTGCACGCTGTTTGGTGCTGAAGACGAAGAAGACTTATTTGGCATTTACCCATTTGCCTCACAATTTAATATTAGCCATAAAGAGGCAGATACTTTAGAAAAGGCGCTTGAGCAATTAAAAAGCAGCCGCCAAGTGTTATCGATGCCGTGGACTCACAAAGTGGGTGACCGCTTGATACCTTGCGCTGTAACTTACGTGCCTATATTTAAAGACCAAGCCTTCGATTCTATATTATGCGTGTGGCGCGATGAACGTGCCATTGACGCTGCCGAGAAAGCGCAAACTCATGCTATTGAGCAGCGTAAAGAGGCCGAAAGCGTCTTGCAAGAAAAGCAGGCTTTGCTCAAACAAAGTGAGCAGGCACTGGCACAACGAAGCGAAGCGCTAGAAAGCACTGAACAAGCCTTGTTACAAGCCCAAGAAGATTTAAGCCATACACAGGCAGAGTTTTCGCAGTTGCAAGAAAGCTATGAAGACACGAGCCAAAAGCTACACGCGCTTGAACAAGCGTTTGAAGACAGCCGCGTTAAGTTGCATGATGCCGAGCATCTAAATGCCGAGCTAAGTTCACAATATGAGCAAGCCAGTGAGCAGGTCGCCGAGTTAACGCAACAGCAAGCCACACTCAAGGCGGCTCTCGAACAGAGCGAAGCGAACTGTCAACAGGCGCAACAAGCCTTAGATGCCACCAAAGAAAATGTTGATAACTTAGCGCAGCAAAAATCTTCGCAAGAATCGCAAGTACAAGACTTAGCAAACGAGGTAGCACAAGCCAAGCAAGCCTTAGAAGACAAGCAAAGTGAGCTCGCGCAGCTTAACGAGAGACTCGATACCTTAAATCTTGAGCTACAAACATCAACCGAAGGTGCACAAGCATTGCAAGAGCAACTTGCTAGTGAGCGTGAAGCGCGTCAAAACATCGAGCTAGAGCGTCAGCAAGCTGAGCAAAAATGTGAACAAGCGCAGCAAGCACTTGATGAAACGAAAACACAACAACAGCGTTTGCAAGAAGAACTTGCAGCCCTAGAGGATAAGGCGACCCAAGAGCAAAGCGATATTCAAGCACATCAATCACAGCTTAGCTTTGTGCTAGAGGCAAGGCTCAAAGAGCTTGCTGATGCACAAAGTGAGCTTGCTCAAGCCAAGGCTGATTTAGAAAAAGAACAGCAGGAAAAAGAGCAGCACCTAGCGTCGTTAGACGCACTCAACGACCAAATGTCGAGTATTCAGGCGAATATCAATGAGCAACAAAAAATGCTCAGTAACAGCGATGAGCAGTGGCGTGCGCAATGTGAGCAAATAGAGGCACAAAAGGCGCAGCTAGAGGCGTCGCTTAAGGCTAACGAAGAGCAAAATCGCGCCTTAGATGAAGAGTTAGATGAAAAAAGAAAAGCCCTAGATGAGGTAACAACACAGGCTAAAAGCGCACAAGCGAAAGAGAGCGAGCTGCAACAAGCCTTGAGCGAAGCGCAGCAAAAAATTCAAGAGTATGAGCAAAGCATCGCCGTAAAAGAGCAGCAGGAGCAAGCTCAGATAGAACAAATGCTTGCACAACAGCGAAGCCTTGAAGATAAAGAATCGACTATCATAGAGCAGGCAATTTCGAAGCAAAAAGCGTTGGCTGAGAAGCTTGCGGCGGTCGAGCAAGAGTATGCTGACAGTAAGCAAAACCTCGAACAACAAAACAACAATCAGTCACTGTTAAGTGAAAAGCTGCAAGCCCTAGAGGCATCTTTAGCACAGTCTCAACAAGAGCTGGCGAATAAGGTTGAGGCACTTAGTACGGTGCAAGAGGAGCTTGCTGCCAGCAAGCAGAACTTCGAAGCCCAAGAAAAGGCCTTGCTTGCCGAGCACCATAAAGCGCTCGAGGAACAAGTGAAGTCAGTCAGTAGCTTTGCGCGCCCGCACATTGCAAAGCTATTTATGCCGGCTCGCCCTGGTTTATGGTTTGATTTAGTAGAGTACTTAAAGGCTCATCCCTTAGATGGCTCTTTACCTGATACATTAAATGGCATCATCGAACAGCTTGAAAGTCATATAAGCGATATGGAAAAGGCGATTGCTGATAACGACGAAAGCGCCATCAAAGGCGGCGCTAAAAAGCTCAGTAAGCTTGCAAACAATATTGGCTCAGATGCCCTTAAGCAGCTTATTCAGAGTATCGTGGATGATTGTGAAAATGGCATGGTAGATAACATTTCTATCAGGTGGCCTGCGACTAAAAATGGCTTGCAAATGACGATGCGGGTGGTGTATTCGCATTTAGCAGCCTAACAGCAACAGTGCACTAGGCGCCTTTAATGGGCGCCTAGTGGTTACACGTCTTATTTACTTAGTGCGCTTTACTCTTGACAATCTCATCTAACAAAGCAATCAGCAATTTTGTGCCAGTACCCGATGCAATTGCTTCAAACACGTTTTCTTCATTTTGGCCTTTTTGTGCGCCGGCCAAATCACTGACAGAGCGAATGATAATCCAGTCTACATCATTGATATAGCAAACTTGCCCAACAGCGGCAGATTCCATTTCAGTGACTTGTGCATTGTAAACCTCTTGCAACCAGATACGATACTTGGCGCTATCGGCAAATACCGAGCCGGTGACGCCGTTGCCACCCAGTTTAATCTGAATGGGTTTGCCTGAAGGCATTGTTATGGGAGCCACATTAATACTTGCTTGTTTTGCCAACTCAAACAAATTCTTCGACACCGAAAAATAGGGCATCGCAGTGGGTGTCGTTAAGCCTTCTTTTACAATGGATACCTCACGGGGAAACATAAAATCAAAGTTTTTGTAGGCAGGTGCGTGGGGATCTACTTTGCTTCTTTGCGTAAAGGCCTTTTGCGTTTGTTCGTAGTAGGCAGGTAAGATGTATTGCCCAGGTTTGTCAGGGTTAGGGTTAACATAAACCGACTCGTCGTGAAAATACCAACGTTCTGCAATCGCAATGTCGCCTGGTGAAAATTCAGGATTGATTGCCCCAGCAACGCCCATCATCACGACTTTATTGATAGGGAAATAATCAAGTGCCATTTGCATGGTCATGGCTGCATTGCTGACACTTATTCCCGTGGTGAAAATAATCACCGGCTCATCTTTGTATGTGCCCAGCTGATATTTAACGCCTTTGATGGTAACCACTTCGCTAATGCTCGCATGATCTAGCTGCTCAAATGCCGCGTCGATAGCTTCTATTTCAGGGGCATAAGCGGCAACAATTGCAGTCCATTTTTGGTCCTCAGGAAATACTCTGGGACCATATTCAGACTGACCGTTGGCAAGCGTTGCAAAAACGCTTAGTGTTAACCACAGCATGACGTTGGCTATCTTCATTTTATAGATCCTTTTTAGGTCAACAATGAGGTGACAAGACAATAGAGCGCAATAGCTTAATGTATTTGTATGCGCCTTTGCATTACCATAGCGAAATAAACACAATAAAAACACGATAAACATTCATGGCGCCTCATCATAACCTGATGACTTAATCGCCAAACACATCATTCAAAGGAAGCTTCATGCTCGGCCGTTTTCTAGACAAAACCTTTTCGGTTCAAGCCCACGGTAGCACGGTGAAAAATGAGATCATCGCTGGTTTCACGACCTTTGCTGCAATGTCATATATTTTAATCGTCAACCCGAGCATTCTAGGCTTAAGCGGCATGCCTGTAGCAGGCTTAATTACCGTTACTGCCTTAGCCGCATGCATAGGAACGCTGCTGATGGCTTGGTTAACGAATTATCCAATAGCGCTTGCGCCAGGCATGGGGCTAAACGCATTTTTTGCCTTTACCATATGCTTAAGCAGAGAAATTCCGTGGGAAGTGGCATTGGGGATAGTGTTTTACAATGGGGTGCTGTTTTTAGCGCTTACCATTTCTGGCTTACGCCAAAAAATCGCAGACGCCATCCCAGCCTCGCTTAAAATTGGTGTGCAGTGCGGGATTGGATTGTTTATTGCGTTTATTGGCTTAAAAAATGCCGGTTTGATTGTGGCTAACCCAGCGACATTGGTGTCTTTGGGCGATATGTCTGAGCCAGCGGTGTTGTTAGCATTTTTAGGCATCGTGTTTACGATTGTATTGGTGCTTAAAAAGGTTACCGGAGCGATATTAATATCCATTATCACTTTAACCCTGATAGGTATCTTTATTCCCACAGAAAGTGGTTATTTGACAGCGCAGCCGGACGGTATAGTTGGCCTGCCACCGCCAATATCGGATACATTTTTTGCCATGGATTTATATTATCCTATTGTTAACTTTGCGACGACGTGGGACCTGATTTTTGCGCTGATGTTCGTCAATATGTTTGACACAATCGGCACGCTGATTGGCGTCTCAAAACGCGCTAACTTGCTTGATAAACAAGGCAAGCTTCCAAAAATGGGGCGTGCAATGACCGCCGATGCGAGCGCCGGTGTGATTGGCGCAGCGCTAGGCACGTCACCGGTTACTAGCTATGTGGAGTCGGCGGCTGGAGTGTCAGCCGGTGGTCGCACGGGCTTAACCGCGGTGGTAGTCGCGATTTGTTTCTTGTTGGCTTTGTTTTTATCGCCCTTGATGCTGGTGATCCCCATTATGGCTACTACGCCAGCGTTGGTAATGGTGGGTATTTTTATGATGAGCGCGATAAAAGATCTCGACTTTGATGATCTTACCGCGGTCGCCACTGCCACCATCGCGCTGCTGGCTATGCCCTTAACCTTTAGTATCAGCGAGGGAATAGCGCTTGGGTTCATTACCTATGCAGGACTTCGTATTGGTAAAGGTGAGTTTAGTAAGGTCAGCATTGCCACTTATGTGATGGCTGCGGTATTTTTGCTTCGCTATTTATTGGGTTTGAAGTGAATGAGTGACCTGAGTTTCAGGGCTAATTAATATCGCAGATACATTGTCTTTAGCGCCATGAGCGTTCGCCTGACTCACTAAGTTTTGTGCACCTTGCTCGAGGCTGTTAGCGCCTTTAATGACAGTGTGAATTTCGTCTAACGACAGCGCTTTATATAGCCCATCTGAACACAACAAAAGCGTTTCAAGGGCCCCTAGAGTCAGCTCTTTTTCGTCAATCTCTGGTTTGGCTAAATCTCCGCCAATACAAGAGGTAACAATATTACGCTGAGGGTGGCGTGCGGCTTCATCTTGGTCAATGACATTCAGGTCGAGCAGCCTTTGCACCACAGAGTGGTCTTTACTTAATAGCTTACAATTGTTCGACGTAAGCAAGTAAGCCCGACAGTCCCCACTCCAGTAGAGGTTGATAGTGTCGCCTTGCTTGACCGCCATGATCATTGTTGTGCCCATCCCTTCATATTCAATCTCTTGTTGGGCATAGCTGCGTAATTTTTGATGGACCGCTTGAATCGCTTCTTTACCGGCACAGTGATGGATTTTGACCTCATGAGGTAAATGCTTGCACACCCAATTCGAAGCAACTTCGCCCGCCCTGTGCCCACCCATACCGTCGGCGACAATCCAAATGCCTGATTTGTCATCAATAAAGATCGCATCTTGGTTTATCGGCCTGGTTGTGCCGCGATGGGTGATGCCTGCGCCGATATAGCTATTGTGATTTGGCATCTTCAATACGCTTAAATAGCACGTTGTACTCGTTTGCTTCTTTTCCTATTAAACTCTCGATAATGCCTAAGCCAAGAACCTCATATGTGCTCGCCAACTCAGCTTGACCATCGCGATATAGCGCCGCTGCATAAAGCGCGTTTGCTTTTGCGTTCAGTTGTGACTGCTCTGTAGATTGTTCATTTAGAATGCCAACGGCTTCAGAAAGCTTTGCAACCGCAGTATCAATGTCTCCTGTTTTCAAAGCAATATCACCAAGGCTTACCATCGGCGTTGCGATAGAGCGGTGCCCATTAGGAAATAGGTTGATGAATCCTTGCAATGATTGGTCAAGATAAACTTTGGCTTGGTCTAGATCGCCGGTGAGCATATAGAGTTGACCAATCGCGCTCTGCACTGAGTAATAATACGGGTGCGTTGCGCCAACCGATACTTCAACCATATCAAGCATTTCTTTGCGCATCTCAAGACTGCGCTCGAATTGGCCTTGTTTACTGTAGATGTTTGTAAGGATGCCAATGCTTGCCATGATCTCCACATGGCCATAATCTAGAATGCTACGGCGAATTTCTAAGCCTTCTTTGGCATAAACTTCGGCTTGCTCAAGCTCTCCTAATTGCAAAAGTGTACTAGCGAGTTGATTGAGTCCATGCCCTAACGACAGCCTTGGTGTCTCATACATAGACCTTTCAAGATCAATTCCGCGCATAATCACCGCTTTTGATTCAGCAAATTCGCCGATTTGGCGCAGCGAATGCCCAAGGCCAAACAGTCGGTCAGCAAGCGCAAGTTCAAGCTGATTAGCAAATTCCCCTGCACGGGCAATGATTTGTTCGCTTGCGTCAACGGAATTGCGATAATGAGGAGCAGCCTGATCATCCTTACCACTATATGAGAATGCAGTCCCTAAACCATATTGCAGCTCCACGTGGTAAAAGTCTTTTAGCTCATCATTTAGGCTGGCGCCTTTCTCACTATCAAGGCTTTGATTAAGCTCAGTAAGTAAACTAACCGCTTCGTCGTATTTCCCCTCAAAAGTCAGACTGTTGCCGTTTTCGAGGCCTAACACATACTTAAGTGAAATATACTCTGGGTTGAACATTTCTTGTTTAGCTTTGGCAAAGTATTCATTGGCATTATCTAACAAAGCGCTTCCAAGTTCATATTCACCGAGTTGATTGTAAACAGCCCCTAATGTGGTGTTTAACTGGGCCTTAATAAGTGGGTCGCTGTCCAGCGCTTGTAAGTTGTCGGCCGCTTTATCCACAATACTCTTCACGCTGACTACGCCGCCATCGGTTTCGTTGGGGTCCGCTTGCCTGAAAATATCACTCATAAATCGAGAGGTTTTTTGGGCCACAAATGCCTGTCGTAGCGCGGTGTCTCGCTCTTGCTCGATGGTTAATGATTGTTGGAAGATGATGGCGCTAGCGCTAAGTAGCCCAATGACAAAAATCGATACAAAGGCAGTGCTCAGCGTATTGCGCTGCACAAACTTTTTAGCACGATAAGCAAAACTATCGGGCTTTGCTGAGATAGGATAGTTCTGCTGATGCCTAACAATATCCTGCATGAGTTGCTCTGTACTTGAGTAGCGCCGTTCAGGCTCTTTTTGCAGCGCTTTCATCACAATAGTGTCAACATCGCCCTTGAGCAGTTTTGCTCGGCCTTGTACGGCTTGATTGTCAGACTGCATGCATCTAACACTAGGTTTAACGGGCAATAACTCTAGGATCATCGATTCGATACTTTGCTGAGAGCTTGCCGTAGTATCAAATACGGCTTCGTCGGTCAGCATATACATTAATAAAGCGCCTAGACCATAGACGTCGGAGCGGGTGGTGATATTGCTGCCTAATACTTGCTCAGGTGAGGCATTGGCAGGGGTCAATACGCGCACAAATTCTTGGGTTAATTCTGAGTCTGGATTGGGATTTTGCGTACTTTCTTGGACGAGTTTTGCAATGCCAAAATCCAGTAGCTTGACCTCACCTTGGGTATTGACCAACACATTGTTAGGTTTAATGTCGCGATGTACCACTAAGTTCTGGTGTGCATACATGACCGCTTCTAATACCTGCTTAAATAGCGTGATGCGCTGACTTACCGATAAATCATGCTGTTGGCAGTATTGCGTAATAGGTATGCCATCGACATATTCAAGAATGATATACGGTTGCCCTTGTTCGGTTTCACCCCCGCCAATGAAACTGGCAATGTTTTTGTGATTCAGTGATGCTAGGATCTGGCGCTCTCGGCGAAAGCGTTGCAGGCTTTGAGCGGTTAAATATTTGCGGTGAATCACTTTAATCGCCACCAATTGCTCAAAGTCGTCTTGTTTTCGCGTGCCTAGAAACACCGAGCCCATGCCACCTTCGCCAATAGATTTAATGACTTCAAAGCGTTCAACCATATCTCCTGGTTTCAATATCGCCTCGTCCATAATCATATCTGTGGCGGATGCACTCACTAGGTCGGTTAGAGACGGGTCATAACTTTCATTTTGTTGGGCATCTAGCATTTCCATGACCTGATGAATAATGTCGGTATCGCCGTTGCTATGTTGCTGCACAAATACTTCTTGTTGGTCTTTGGGAAGTTGTCGCGCCTGATCAAATAAATCCTTTATCACACTCCACTTTTGCTGGTCCATCTCACATTCCTTTTTTCTTATTTGTGGAAAGGTCATCTGTTTTCATTTGTATCTTTAACCATGCCTTGGCAGCTTGAATATCCCTCTCTATGGTCGCGACCGATAGTCCCAATACTTCAGCAATTTCTGGGTGGGTTAACATTGAAAACAGTTTAAGTTCAAAAATATGCGCTGCTCGGGGATCAAATGCAGCAAGTTGATGGAGTAGCTCATCAATATAAATCAGTTCAATATGTTCGTGGCCAATGCCCGGCTGTATATCTGCAGGCTGTTCGAGAAGAGTAACTTTTTGTTGCTTTCCACCGCGTTTATCGGCGTGTTTTTGTCTGGCATGATCTACGAGAATCCTTCGCATTTGCTGGGCCGCAATCGCAATAAAGTGCTTTTTATCAGCGATATGCATGGTTTTGTCGGCCAGTTTTAAGTACGCCTCGTTGACTAAGGCGGTGGCTTGCAAAGTATGCCCCTGTTGTTCGCTATGCATGAAGCGAGCGGCAATGCGATGCAGCTCTTCAAGCATGACTGACTGAAGCGCTGTGGGTAATGAAGCGATTTCACTCGAAAATGATGTCATTTGAGGCTCTCCCTTGCGAGTGATTTTGGTTTGTCGCAATCCATAAGAAGCATTGCGTATATCGGTGTATAAAAATCGAACAATTTAAAATCATAACGACTCGTGAAACTTTGTGCAATTTAATGTTTGACTAAAGTGTGATTTTTATCGCGCTATTTGATCTCTTTTATAATAAGCGCAAACGCGGGTTCAATACCCTCATTTTAGTGAGGATTTCTTTCAAGTTGTGCGCAAATACGCCGTTAACAAATATTGAATGACAAGTGTCAACAAAGAAAGCGAAAAGCGGTTATATTTTGTACGATATGTTTCTATCGACAAGGCGTAAAGTGTGTTATGTTTAATGTTGAAGGCATCTGATTTCGCACCTTTTAGGCACAAACGCGCACAAATAAACCATTTTTGGTTTTGTGCACTATAAATTTCAGTGGATGGAACGTTTAAACGCCCTATATGACATTGTCAGATTATTTTGTACCCGCATATTTTGCGGCAACAATTTCGATAAGTTGTTTAATAGCACTGCTAGTGCTAATTAGCGGTATCAGGCAACAGCGCACTGAATATAACGTTTTAGCCATCCTCTCTTCGCTTGTCGCGCTTTATCAATATATGTCAATGCGCTATCACTTATCCACCGACGTCGACACCGCGCTATACTGGCTAAACCTTCAAACTTATGTCGTGATATGTTTGCGGCCTATTTACTTTTATGCCTTTGCCCGCTGGGCTAGATTACCGAACCTAAATATATGGACGGCAGTTATCGGCGCAGCGTCATTTATACTTGTGCTGGTCAATTTTTTCTCCGAATATACCATGCGTTTTTCAGCTATTGACGAGTTGCGTATGGTCGAGCTGTGGAATGGAGAGTCTATCGGTTTGTTGTCTGGACCGTCCTCTGCAGCAGGAGTGCTAGCGCACGTATTGTCCGCTTTCGTGCTTGTATTGATGGTTTTTACTGCAAGACGTTTTTTTCGCACGGGTAATAAACGTCTCGCAATATTATTGGCAGCGGTTTTGGTGTTCCAGTTTGTGGCGTCTTTTGCAAGCTATCTAATTGATGAAGGCATTTTAAATTTTATCTACCTTGCGGTGCTACCACTCATCGCATTAAATGTAGGAGTGTGCGCTCTTGCTGCCTATGAATTTCGTAATCAGGCCTCTCGTTATGACCAACTACATGCTAAAACTGAAGCACTAGAGCACGCTATCTCTGAGCTTGCAAAGGGTGCCAATATTTCGCAGCGTGACAATTATTACTACCAAATGCTCAAAGGTTTGTACGAGCTTACCGGCGCTGCCTACATTTTTATTGGATTAAAAGATACACAGACAAATGATGCAATTGTGAACGTTAAGGCAGTGATTCACAATGGCGTAGAGGTAGACAACTTCTCATATGCACTAAAAGACACGCCTTGTGAGAATGTATTTAATTTCGATACCTGTGTTTATCGTACAGGTGTACAAAGTCAGTTTCCAAAAGACGAAATGCTTGTAGATATGCATATCGACGGTTATGTGGGTACACCTCTAATTGCTGCTGATGGCGAGTTGATTGGGTTGCTTGTCATGTTAGACGTGAAGCCGCTTAAACTCGACAACCAAATTTTAGAAGCGATGAAAATTTTTGCCTCACGGGCTTGCTCGGAGATTCAGCGAGATGCGGTTGAACAGAAGCTGCGTCATATGGCGTATGTTGATCATGCATCCGGTTTGGCAAACAAAGCACGTTTGTTTGAGGTGTTAAATGACACTTTTAGTCAACGAGAACAAGACCAGTATGAAGCCTTGCTTATGCTTATTGATATAGACCGTTTTACGCAAATCAATTCAGATTTTGGGTACGATGCGGGTGAGCATGTTTTACTAGAGCTTGGCACGCGTCTCAACCATTATAAACACGATAATGTATTTTTTGCTCGAAGTGGTGCAGATGAGTTTGCGGCTGTATTTTACCGTACTGAAGCTGAATCAAATGCATTCTTAGAGCAGCAATGGGAATCGATTCGTACGATTTTAAGGCGTCCAATTCATGTAGATTCCCAAAGCATTCGAGTAGACTTTAGCGTCGGCGCGGTGATGTTTCCGCAGCAAACAGGCAGAAAGTATGATGTGATTCAGTGTGCTGAAAGTGCATTGCTACAGGCAAAACAAAAAGGACGCGGCACTGCAGTTATGTTTGAGATGCAGTTGCTTGACCTTATTGAAAGGCGCCAGCACATAGATTCTCAATTGCGCGCGGCACTTTATGACGACGCCCAACTTTCGATGGCTTATCAACCAAAAACCGACCAACACGGGCATTTATTGGCAGTAGAAGCATTGTTGCGTTGGCATCATCCACAACTTGGCAATGTTAGGCCAGACGAGTTCATTCCAATCGCAGAGCGCACCGAGCTCATCGTAGACTTGGGCGACTGGGTGATCAAAACGGTTTGTGCACAACTTTGTCAATGGAAAGACGAGGGTTTTGCTTGCAAGGTGGCTATCAACATTTCTGCGGCGCAATTTTTACGCAGAGACTTCGCCGATTTTGTCTTCGAGCAACTCACAGCATTTGGTCTACAGCCACACGACATCGAGCTTGAAATAACAGAGTACGGGCTGCTAAACGATGTTGAGCGGGCAATAGAAACCCTTAGAGCTCTGCGAAATGGCGGCGTGACCATTGCGCTAGACGATTTTGGTACGGGGTATTCTTCACTTTCTTATTTACGTGAGCTTCCCCTAGACGTACTAAAAATTGATAAATCGTTCGTAGATAAAATCAATGAAGACAGCGCAGCCCAACTCATAAAAACCATCATTGCGATCGGTCAGCAGCAGTCTCTTACCATTGTTGCTGAGGGCACCGAAACCAAAGAGCAGGTCCAACTGCTCGCAAAGATGGGATGTGATAGCTTTCAAGGTTATTACTTTAGTAAGCCAATCGATGGCAAAGCTATTCCAGGGTGGAAGTTTGAGCAGGTTGGATAGCGCTCCCCTTGATGGTTTTGACTCTCTTGCAGGCTGAATGGCCTCACGAAGAAAATAGATATGAAGCTGTTCGTGTTCATTGTATTGATGCAACGCGTCGCTTAGTTAAAAAAACCGGCGTGTGCCGGTTTTTTGTTTTCTGACTCACTAAATCTCAGCTGCCAACTCAGCCCCTTGCCTTATAGCGCGCTTCGCATCTAGCTCTGCAGCAACATCAGCGCCGCCTATGATATGGGTTTTAAAACCAGCGCTTTGTATAGCGTCTGCAAGCTCTTTAAAAGGCTCTTGGCCTGCGCAAATCACAATGTTGTCGACTTTTAAGGTTTTTGGTTCGTTACCAATCAAGATGTGCAAGCCATCGTCATCAATTTTTTCATAGCTGACGCCCGCGAGCATTTGTACTTTATGATTTTGCAGTGATGCACGGTGGATCCAGCCGGTGGTTTTGCCTAGGCCTTTGCCGACTTTTGTGGCTTTGCGTTGCAGTAAAAATACCTCTCGGCTTGGGGTAACATCTTCTTTCATTTGCAGCGCGCCAGGCTGTTGATACTCCTTATCAATACCCCAATGATGAAGCCAAGCGTCTAAGTTGGTGGTCAAGTGTTTATCTTCTACCAAATATTCCGACACATCAAAACCAATGCCGCCGGCGCCGATGACGGCAACGCGCTTACCAACAGGCTTGTGGTCGCGAAGTACGTCGAGGTAGCTCATAACGCTTGGGTGTTCGATACCTTTTATCGCAGGTGTACGAGGCTTGATGCCGGTCGCAATAATCACTTCGTCAAATCCCTCGTCGCTTAGTACGGAGGTATCTACTTTTGTGTTTAGGTGTAGCTTGACTCCGGTAAGCTCAATTTGTTTTTGATAGTAACGCAAGGTCTCGTAAAACTCTTCTTTGCCAGGAATTTGCTTAGCGTAGTTGAACTGCCCACCAATTTCACTGGCCTGATCATATAAGTGCACACTGTGACCGCGTCCTGCAGCATAGGTTGCAAATGCAAGCCCTGCAGGGCCTGCACCCACCACCGCGAGTTTTTTAGGATTAGCGACACTTTTAAAAATAAGCTCGGTTTCGTAACATGCCTGCGGGTTCACAAGGCAACTTGCACGCTTTTGCTCAAAGGCGTGATCTAAACAAGCTTGATTGCATGCAATACAGGTATTAATTTCATCAGAGGCATTACGCATGGCCTTGGCGACAAAGTCTGCATCGGCTAGAAATGGCCGTGCCATCGATACCATATCAGCATGACCCTGAGCGAGCACCGACTCTGCGACTTCTGGCGTGTTAATGCGGTTGGTGGTAATAAGGGGAATAGATACTTCACTTTTCATGCGCTGCGTAATCCACGTAAACGCGGCGCGCGGCACTGACGTTGCGATAGTCGGGACTCTCGCCTCATGCCACCCTATTCCGGTGTTGATAAGGGTTGCGCCCGCTTTTTCTATTTCTTTGGCTAGGTATACCACTTCATCCCATGGCGCGCCGCCTTCCACCAAGTCGAGCATCGACAAGCGATAGATAATAATGAACTCTGGACCAACGCGCTTTCGGGTTTGTTCAACGATTTCAACTGCAAGACGTGCCCGATTCTCTAGGCTTCCACCAAACTCATCGTCTCTAAAATTAGTACGCTCGCAAAAAAATTGGTTAATTAAGTATCCTTCAGAACCCATAATTTCGACGCCATCGTAACCAGCGCTTTTGGCATAGTTAGCGCACTCGGCGTAGTCTTTAATGGTATTTCGAATGCCGCGCGCCGACAGCGCTTTTGGCTTAAATGGCGTAATGGGTGATTTGGCATCTGAGGCAGACACCGCCAAAGGATGATAGCCGTAGCGACCGGAATGCAGAATTTGCATGCAAATTTTGCCGCCCTCTGCATGCACCGCTTCGGTGATCACGCGATGTTTTTTAGCATGGCGAGCATTGCTCATGCGCCCTGCAAATGGCGCAACCCACCCGGCGATGTTTGGCGCAATGCCGCCGGTCACAATTAAACCTACACCACCGCGTGCTCTGGCGGCATAAAAAGCAGCGAGCTTGTCAAACCCACCTTTTTCTTCTTCTAAACCGAGGTGCATTGACCCCATCAGAGTTCGATTTTTAATGGTCGTAAAGCCTAAATCGAGTGGACGGAGTAAGTTTTCAAATGCTGTCGCTGACATAGTTTTAACCTAGTTGAATGCATCGCGCCCCAATCGATTCGGGCTTAACTGCATCATTCAAAACAAATAGAAGAGATATGACCTTTACGGTTAAGTATAAACACTAGCACAAAAGTAGCGCAACGATGTTGCTTTGCGCTACTTATTTGAGTCATTCTCGCTGTAAACTTGGGCGCCGCCTATCCAGCAAGTTTGTACCTCAAAAGTATCTGTGAGCACAACAAAGTCGGCGCGCGCTCCCACCGAAAGCGTGCCGCGATCAGCTAGTTTTGCCACACGAGCGGGCGTTGCGCTAGCCATCTTCAAGGCATCGCAAATCGCTTGTGTAGAACTCTCATGGCTAGAAGAAATGACTTGATGCATGTTTCTCACAGACGTTGCCATATCAATACAAGAGCCGGCAATACTGCCGTCTTCCAGCGTGAGTTTGTCACCTTGTCGCGTGATCAAAGACTTTTGCCATTTCAAGATCTGCAAATCGCTACCCGTATGCGCCATTGAATCTGTGACTAGCATCAGACGGTCGGGGCCAAGGCATTGGTAGGCGAGCTTGCAGTTTTGTTTATGCACATGATGAAAATCGACAATAAGGCCGGCGCTTACACTATTTTCACTCAAGGCCGCTGAAATCATGCCTGGTGAGCGTGCGCTTAAGCCCGACATGGCATTAAATAGATGGGTAAAACAATGCGCTCCCGCCTCAATGGCCGCAAGTACGGTATCGATATCAGCATTTGAGTGCCCCAGTGACACTACTATGCCTTGCTTGACCAAGTCAGCAATCACATCTGGGCTGACATTTTCGGGTGCCAGGGTGAGCAACACACTGCCCATGTCTTTGCGCGTGATGATAGACAGTTCACTATCTTTAATCGGCCTTACATGCTTCGCTGGGTGAATGCCTTTTTTGCCTTGGCTTAAATACGGCCCTTCAAAGTGAATTCCAGCAATCCCCGGTGTATCTTGCGAGATAGCTTGGGCTACGGCGTTGGCGGCTTGCTCCATCTTTGCATGGCTGTCGGTAATCAGGGTAGGTAGCATGGCGGTTGTGCCATAGCGGGTATGTCCTTTCACCATGGTTTTAAGCGTGTTGTGATCAGGATGGTCGTTAAATAGCGCTCCACCGCCACCATTTACCTGAACATCAACAAAACCAGCGCTTACCAGACCGTTGAGCTCAACATCCGCCGGCGCGTCACTTTCGCTCGCTGGCTTGATGGCGGTAATGTATCCATCTAGCACTTGGATATGCATGTTGTCGCTCAGGGCGTGGCCATCAAATAACTGCGTTGCAAAAAATGTTTTCACGGTGCCGCTGGCTCACATGGACGGGTGCTAAAAGCAAAGCCATTGGGGCTATTTTTATCTTTTTGCACTATAAGGACTTCATCTTCGGTGATAAACACCACTCGTTGTTCAGGTGTGTTGTTACAGTGAGAGTATTTAAAGGCCTCAAAGTTATATACAAACGAGGCAATCATGGAGTCAAAGAAGTAAGTGCTATCTTCAACCGCCTCTGCGACTTCGTCTTCTTGTTTTGCCTGCCCGCTAGCCAGTTCAATAGTGAACCCATTTTCCAAATCTTCATTTGGTGCGACCGATGGCATGCTTTCGTTGTTTAACTTCGCATTTAACTGTTCAGTCAATACGGCCTTTGCGTTAAGTAACTCTTGGCGGTCTTCATCTGCTAAATCAGTGCGCGCAAGTTGAGTTTCAATTTCACTTAGACCTAGTTGAGCTATTTTTATCTGCGTTTCATCGGGGAAGGTAATATTGATGCCAAAGCCATCGACTTCGTTCATATTAAATTGACTACTATACCAATCAATAGATGCAGTAATCGTCATGATAACCGGCGCTAGCAGTATGAGTCGAATAACTACAAATGCAGTAGGAAAGGCTTCTTTTACCTTTACACTTTTTCCCACTAATCTAATAAGGCGCAAAAAGCTTACAAGCAGCTTACCGACATTGACCAATCCAAAAATCGTCACCATGGCAATAATGCTAAACATCATCAACCACAGCGGCAGCATTAACAATGTAGTTAGCGCTTGGGTGTGATAAAGAAAGGTAGGGTCGGCCTGAATGACCATGTTTACTTTTTGCGACGCTAAGGCCAGCGTAAAATTGGCAATAGCTGCATAGGTGACTAACATCACCAATCGCCCAAAGGTGGATTCCCATACTTTGATGAAAATCGCCCATAACTCTCGCGTCATGCCAATAAGGGCTAAAGTACCAACAATCCAAAAATCCATGGAAGGGTTCGCTTCGTCGTAATCGACCATAAAATATAAAACCAGGGCAATGACATAGATGATTTGATTTGTATGGAGTTTTGACCAGCTTGAACGCCAAGTGCCGCGCCACGCTTTTAGCTTTTGCATAAGTGAAGGCGACGATGGTGTAAATTCAGCATCATCTACATGTTCAATTTGCTTTTGGTCTGCCGGTGGGCTTTGTTCTTGATTTTCCGACAACGTGTTTGCTCCCTCGATAATGTTAGATGCGCAGCTGCAAGGCTATAGCCGAATATTTGTGCCAATTGCTTAGGGGCGTAATCCTTGATTACTTATACTCAAGCATTGCATGAATTGCAATGAACGATAATGACAAAAAAGTACCTTTACTAGCACATTGACTCTGCTTGAGAGGCCTTTTAAATGGTAATTTTAGGGAAGATACAGTGCGTCAAAGCGATAATAAAGAACAATCGTTCTTCATTTGTTAGTCTTTGCTAAATGAATACAAAAAACGATACTGAAAGTTTTCCTACTTAACGCCTGTCTTGTTAGCAAGGTCATTCATTAGGCGAAATTTTATGGTTTATAGGTTTTTTTCAGTGTCGTTGCTAGGTGCTTTATTGTTGTTGTCGGGGTAAGGCTATGCGCAGCTATCGGCCTATGATTCGATGTATTTTCCTACTACGCAATCGTTAGAAGGGTCTCGTTCAGCGCCGCACTTTTATTCCATTGTAAAAGTCGGATTTGGTCAGCGTGCGCAAGAGGCAATATGAATGCGATGAGCTTTGCTATATCAATTGTACAACAGCCAGAGATGGTATTGGACAGTCACATCTACTAAAGCATTAGATGTGAGCGCCATCGACCCCTTCAGTTGGGTCTGCCTGACAAAAGAAGGGTAGCGCTTTGTGAATACTTTCTTGGTCAGAGGCAACAATAATCTCTTTTGTTTGCTCTTTTAACCACATAAGGCCGGGGTCTTTGTCTTGGCGCTTGTGCCAATACATATTGGCGGTAGTGGGGGGGATTTTGACCGGCGAATGGGTTGCTGTGATGCGACCTTCTTGCAGATCCTTACTTATGGCTCCAAGAGGCGCTACCGCAATTAAGTTGCTCTGCTCTAGCATCGGCCCGAGCAACGAGAATTGATTGACGGTTGCCGCAATACGGCGAGTCAAACCTTGTTGTGCGAGCACTTCATCGGTAAAGCCAAAGGTATCACCTGAAAGTGACACTAACAAATGGTCGGCTGCCGCAAATTCCTCTAACGTGATATTTTTTTTTGCCAAGGTGTGCCCTTTTCTCATGGCGCATGCATAAGTAGGTTGAAATAAAAACTCTGATCGCACCGAGCCAGGCGTCAAGCTCGCCGCCCCAATTACTAAGTCAACGTTGGCAGATTCTAGGACTTCCACCGTGTTAACAATGGTGTAGGGCACAAGATGGATATTAATTCCCGGAGCGAGCGCTTCGATGCGTTTGCGCAAAGGAACCATTAACATTTGCGCCACTATATCGGCTAACGCGATACGAAAAGTGCGTTGTGCGGTAGCAGGCGTAAAATCACTAGGTCTAATAAAGCCGCTCAAATCGCTGATAGGCTGCTTAACTTGTGCCCACATATTTTCTGCTTTTAGTGTCGGTTTTATGTTGCGCCCCGCTTTCACAAACAGTTCATCTTTCCACGCCACTCGCATGCGACTCACTGCGTTCGATACGGCCGGTTGGGTCATGGAGAGCCTGTCAGCGGCTCGGCTAATGCTTCCCTCGGTCATAATCGCGTCAAATATTATCAGTAAATTTAATTCGTGCGGGCGCATCTTCATTCCTCAGTATCTATCGTCCACACTATCCTAATACATCATATTTAAAAATGTAACGTGTGCGTTCATATAAACATGTTTATATTTTAAATAGCGGTCAACGTCACGCCTCATGCTGCACAAGGGCGTTTAGTCATAAGTGGCGGTGCTATTTATTAGGTGATTTATCATTAGATATTTATTGACCTGACGATGAAATATATTTGCTGTTCAAAGCAATAAGTTGGCGTTATGTTGCGCGTCTGTCATAACCTATGGATGCATAATATGAAACGTTTAATTGGTGCGATGATAATAGGATTAGCATTTACCGCTATAGCGGATGATAAGCCTGTTGCCGATCTTGAATTGATTTTAGATCTTAAACAGTTCTGTGAAGATATCGCTGAGAGCGAGGGTACTGATGGTAAACCTTTGCCTGAGTTCTTGCTAGCATGCGTGAACGAAGAGCTAGAGTTAGAAGGTTTTCAAGCCATTACCAAACTCCCTGAATAACGGCTAGTGAAGCGTCGTGAGCAATTGCGACGCTTACTCATTAAAGGCGAGCCCTAACTGATGAATTAACTCATCTAGCAAGGGGTGGCGACCTTCCTTCATGCATACCATGTATGTTTTTAAAACCGGTGGTGACACCATTTCTGATTGCTCTTCAAGTAGCGCAATGTCGAGCGTGCTCGCAAGTCGTTCAGGTAACATCACTATCCCGCCTTTAGCCCTCATTTGTTTAAGCGCCATGCTTACCGAATTCGTGCGAAAGTGTGCCGTCTTGGCCTGTGGGTAATGACTAAAAAAACTTAATGAGGCTTCGGTGCACCATTCAACATGCAAGTAGTTTTCTGGCGTGACACTTTGCGTATGAGGTGTATCAGAAAAAAGCTTCAAGGGCTCTGTTCTCAGTAAAATATTCTCAATATCTGAAGACTTTAAAGGCTCGTGAGTAAATGCGACTTCAATGGTGCGCTCATGTAACTGCCGCGATAGCTGCTCTCCACTTAATATTTCAAGTTTCACTGAGGCGTTTGGGAGTCGGGTGGTTAAGGCATCGCGTAATTCGCCGTGTATCACTTCTGATGAGTTTGCGCTTAGACCACATGCGATAAACGCAACGTCCTCTTGTGCTAAAGCCAGTCGTGCTTGCTTTAAGGTATTTTCAATACTCAAGGCGTAGGGTACTAATGATTCACCTGCAGGGGTTAACTGGATCCCGTTCCTAACGCGGGTGAATAACAGTGTGTTGAAGGATTCTTCGAGGTGTTTGATGCGAGCGCTGACGGCAGCTGGCGTTAAATACAGATTCTCAGCAGCTTTGCCAAAATGTCGCGTTTTTGAAACTTCTAAAAACGTGCTTAGAAACCTAATGTCCACAATTCACCCCTAATGCGGTTATATGACCGCATCATTCATGCTTGTGACGTTAAGTGCAAGCAAAATAAACATGAAAAGCAGCGCGCTTGATGACGCGCTGCTTTTTGGTATTACGCGCGTTTATCGAAACGTTCGAAGCTTGACTTTGGTTTCGGCAGGTTGCTGGCCTTTTTGCCTTTTTGCTGCTTATTGCTTGAAGTGGCGTAAGCTGGTTCATCGTCAAAGCCGTAGTCTTTTTTATTAAAGCGAAAATCTTTACTCATGGTCCTGTTCTCAAACATACTGAGGATATTGTGATTGCTCGAAGGTATATCTCCGGCATCTTCTAATATCGAGGATTTTGGCAATAAAACAATCAAATTATTTTTTATATGAAAACAAAAACTATTTGACGTGGGAGCATCGTGCTTGCGCACAACAAAAATCGAGAACTTAAAAAGATGCGTAGTAAAGGGTATTCTTTGTAAAAGATTTATGGTGAGTGCTAAAAGCACTGTGACTTTACATGCAAAGTAAATACGCATAGTCTGCTAACAAAACAAACAATAATAACGACAAACGGAGTTCCCCCTATGAAAACATCTGTATTAGACAGATGCCAAACCCTTAGTTTGGTTACCTTGCTCAGTGTCAGCGCGGCTGCGACGGGCCTTGCAAATGCTCAAGAAGTACCTATCGTGCAGCCCGGAGCACCCGGGCAGGCGTCTAAAACCCTAACCGCCCAAGATGCGGTGAAAATCGCAGATACTAGCTACACCCGCGACGATGTGATGTTCATGCAAAATATGATTCCGCATCATGGTCAAGCAGTGGACATGGCGGTTTTGGTAGAAGACCGCACCAACAATAAAGATATTATTGAAATTGCGGGGCGTATCCGCAAGTCACAAGCAGACGAAATTGCGTTTATGCAAGACTGGCTAGAATCACGTGGTGAAAATGCTGATATTCCTCAGGGTATGCACATGGACCATAACCATATGGGCATGGCCACTACTGCGCAAATGGCTGAGCTAGCGCTCGCTGAAGGCACTGAATTTGACCGTCAATTCTTAACGCTTATGATCCCCCATCATGAGGGCGCGGTGCGTATGGCGGAGAATTTACTAGATCAGTCGGGCTCTGCTTATGACCCGATTCTGTATGATTTTGTTAACGATATTGTTAACGACCAGCAGACTGAAATTACCCGCATGAATGGTTTGCTTACCGGCCTTTCGACGGATCCGAGAGTAGGTTTGAGCGCAGGGCTAAGAGATGCGGGAGAAGCGTCGATGAACATGCGTTTGGTCAACACGCAAGGCCGTCCAAATGGATTCTTTGACCCTGAAAACCCATCTAATCTGCCTCCTATTAAACCAGCACAAGAGCCAGAAGCAATCGATGAAGAGACGACAGCAGAAGCCGAAGAGACAGGCGAGGAAGTTGCCCAGCGCGGTGATGATGACGGTGATGTAAAAACTGAGTGGGGCGAGCGCTGGCCTTTATTGAGCTTCTGGAATACTGATATCGCATTTTCGGGCGATGTATTAGTGGCTGGTAACTATCACGGTTTCAACGTTTACAAATTAGATTCAGAAGGTGTACCACAGCTCAACAGCTCGATTGTTTGCCCAGGTGGACAGGGTGACGTGTCGATAGTAGGCGATTTACTGATTATGTCTGTTGAGCAGACCCGCGGTCGCATCGATTGTGGCCTGCAAGGCGTCAGTGACGATGTGAGTGATGAGCGTTTTCGTGGCTTAAGAATTTTTGATATCTCAGATTTGAGCTTACCAAAGCAAGTTGGACTTGTGCAAACTTGTCGTGGCTCGCACACACACTCTATTGTATCTGCCGACGATAAAACTATCGTTGTTTACAATTCAGGTACCGCGGGCGTAAGAGATGAAGAAGAGTTAGCCGGCTGTATTGGCAATGTGCCAGGGGATGAGCGTACCGCGCTGTTTCGTATTGACGTCATTGAAATTCCTGTAAAAGATCCCGCTAAGGCAAGAATAACATCCAGCCCAGCGGTATTTGCTGACGAAGAAGGACGTGTTGCCGGGTTATGGCAAGGTGGCGATCATGGTGATGGCACGCAAAGTACGCGCCGCACTGATCAATGCCATGATATTACCGTATTCCCAGATTTAGAACTTGCTGCGGGAGCCTGCTCAGGTAATGGTATTCTGTTAGATATTTCCAACCCGTTAAAACCCAAACGTATTGATGATGTATCAGATCCAGGCTTTGCGTATTGGCATTCGGCTACGTTTAATAACGACGGCACGAAAGTGGTGTTTACAGATGAGTGGGGCGGCGGTACTCAACCACGCTGCCGTGCATCTGATCCAATGAACTGGGGCGCTAACGCTTTTTACTCCATCGAAGATGGTGAGCTGAGCTTTGAAAGCTACTACAAAATAGGCGCGCCACAATCTGAGCAAGAAAACTGTGTTGCACATAATGGCTCTGCGGTGCCGGTACCTGGGCGCGATATTTTTGTTCAAGCATGGTATCAAGGTGGTGTGTCGGTGATTGATTTTACCGATACCAGTAATCCTCAAGAAATTGCCTTCTTTGATCGCGGCCCTATCCATGACGAGCGTATGGTGATTGGCGGATATTGGTCAACGTATTGGTATAACGGCAAGATTTACGGCACTGAAATTATCCGTGGTCTCGATGTGATGGAGCTTCAAACCAGTGAGTTTTTGACTGAAAATGAACTGGCAGCTGCATTAATTGCTGATATGGGCGACACCTTTAACCCGCAGCAGCAGTTCCAAGTGACTTGGCCTGCTGAACCGGTGGTTGCCTTAGCTTATCTTGACCAGTTTGCACGTGATGGTGGTTTAGACACGTCGGTGCACGAGCAGGTTAAACAAATGATGGACGCTGCACAAACCATGCTCAACAGTGGTGAAACTGATCGTGGTTTCTCTAGAGACTTAGCGAAGTTAGCCAAGTCCCTAAAAGCAAATAACACCGACCATAATGCACTCAAACGTGTTAAAGGTTTACGTGACACCCTAGAGGATATTGCAAAGCGTATTCGTTAGTTGCTCCATTGAAAATCAAGCGCCCATGGTAAACCTTGGGCGCTTTTCTAATGCCATTTTTTTGCGCGATACATTAGTTAGCAAGGTTCAGCGATTTGCTCACAGGCTCACCATTGAGAGTTTGTGACATACCGATAGATAAATGCGCGCACATATAGCGTTTTTCTTAACCCAATGATATTTTCATTCATGCCTGATATGGTATATATAGATTTCAATCGCGAATACTAAGGGCGTATATGGCAATTAGATGGGGTAATTACAAAGTCAAAAATCTGCACGATGAACTTATCCGTGCAGCCGGAAAGCCACGAGACTATGCTCATCAGTTATGTGAATACCTAAAAGGACTCACCGACAAAGAGGTCAATGAATTAAAGGCCGCAGCAGATTCTGCTATTCACGTCATGGGCATTACTTTTCGTGTATACAATGATGAAGAAGGCTCTGTTGACCGTGCTTGGCCCTTTGACATTATTCCGCGATTGATTGATAAAAAAGAGTGGGACGTGATTGATAATGGACTGAAGCAGCGTGTTAAAGCGCTGAATATGTTTATTGACGATTTATACAACGACCAACGTATCATTAAAGATGGCATTGTACCGGCCAGCTTACTTAAAAAATCAAAGAATTTTTTACCAGAATGCCAGGGTTTTAGCCCGCCGTACGGGGTTTGGGCGCATATTTGCGGTTCTGATCTCGTTCGTGATAACCAGGGCACGGTATATGTATTAGAAGATAACTTACGTGTGCCTTCTGGTGTATCTTACATGCTTGAAAACCGACATGTAATGAAACGCGTCTTCCCTGAAATGTTTGCCAAATACAGCATCATGCCGGTAGATGATTACCCATCGCAGCTTTATAACATGCTTGCCGATATTTCCCCTCGCAAAATTGAAGAGCCAGAAATTGTGGTGCTTACCCCGGGCATTTATAACTCAGCCTATTTTGAGCATGCGTACTTGGCGCAGCAAATGGGCGCTGAGTTAGTCGTGGGCAGCGATTTGGTGGTGCAAGATGATGATTGCGTATATATGCGTACTATTAATGGCTTAACCAGAGTTGATGTGATTTATCGTCGGGTGGATGATTGGTTTGTTGATCCTGAGGCATTTCACCCCGATTCGATGTTAGGTGTACCGGGTCTTATTCGCGCGTGGAAGGCCGGGAACGTTGGCCTTGCTAATGCGCCTGGATCGGGCGTGGCTGATGATAAAGTCGTGTATGCCTATGTACCTAAAATCATTGAATATTACTTACAAGAAGAAGCCATTCTGCCTAATGTGCCCACCTATAAATGCAACAACAAAAAAGAGCGCGAATATGTGCTCGAAAACATTGCAGATATGGTAGTTAAACCCGCCAATGAGTCGGGTGGATACGGCATGTTAATTGGCCCACATGCGACAAAAAGCGAGCATGAAAAATTTCGTAAATTAATCAAAAGCGATCCTCGTAACTACGTAGCCCAGCCTATGCTGATGCTATCGACCGCGCCGACCATGGTGGGGACGAAAGTAGAGCCAAGACATCTAGATTTAAGGCCCTTTATCTTAAGCAGTAAAGAAATCAATGTGACCATGGGTGGTTTGACACGTGTTGCCATGACCAAAGGTTCAATGGTCGTAAATTCCTCTCAAGGCGGTGGCAGTAAAGATACATGGATTGTGGATATGGAGGACGATCAATGAGCATGTTATCCAGAGTCGCAAACAACTTGTATTGGCTGGCGAGGTATTTAGAGCGAGCAGAGAACACGGCTCGTTTAATCAATGTGAATTCGCATCTATTGCTGGACTTGCCCACCCGAGTAAAATTAGGTTGGGAGCCCATCGTCGATATCTTGTCTTTTCGCACTATGTTTTACGAAAGGTACGATAACGCAGATGAAAAAAGCGTTATTCGTTTCATGGTAGTGGATGAAAATAATCCTGGCTCTATCATGAGCGCATTAGATGCCGCGCGTGAAAATGCGCGAACGGTCAAAGAAATTTTGCCACAAGAAGCATGGGAGCAGCTCAATGAGCTGTACTGGTTTGTGACGGACAATAAGGCAGACGTTTTTACGCGTCGCAGCCGGTATGATTTTTTGAGAAAAATCATTCAGGCAAACCAATCGATTACTGGATTGTTCAGCGGCACTATGACCCATGATGATGGCTATGACTTTTTGCGTATTGGCCGAAATTTAGAGCGCGCGGATATGTCTACACGCATTATCGATGTGCGCTCAGCGTCGCTGCTAACTAATATAGACGATGATTCTTCTGCATTTAGCAATATACAATGGATGAGCGTGCTCAAATCGATGTCGGCCTATCAGATGTACAGGCGTCAAGTTAGAATGCGCATCACTCGCGAGGATGTACTTGAGTTTTTGCTGCTTGAGTCACGTTTTCCGCGCTCCTTGTTGCATGCACTAGAGCAAGTGGAATACTCGTTATCGCAACTGCCGAATAATAAATCGGCCATCGATAAAACGCGTCAGCTACGTAATTACTTGATGAACGCAAGACCGGCAAAGCTGGTGCAAGAAAAGTTACATGAGTTTATTGATGATATTCAGCTAGGTTTAATTGAAATAGATACTAAACTGTATGACAGCTATTTCTAATGTACCTATGTAAGCGTATTTTCAATTACCTAGGTATGCCGATCAGGAGCGTTATGCTTTGAAAACCTTTGCATGCACATGCAAAAATACCCTGCACTTCCCTAATACTGAGTGTGTCAAGTGCCATTCGATGTTAGGGTTTTTGCCAGACGAATTGTCGTTAGCTCCAATAAAAGAAGTGGCGCCGGGCATGTATCGTACTGATACAAGTAACCACCTTTATCGAAAGTGTCGAAATTACGCCGAGCTCGACGTCTGCAATTGGATGGTGCGTGATGATGATAGCCATTCTCTTTGCCAATCTTGCCGTTTGACAGAGACCATCCCGAATTTAAACGATCCAAAAAACTTACGTTTGTGGTTTTTGATGGAAGAGGCTAAGCGCCGACTGTTGTATTCGATTTTTAAGCTCGATTTGCCGGTGGTCAGCAAGCAAGAAAACCAAGTTAGCGGTTTGGGCTTTGCGTTCCTTGAAGATGTCACGCAAGACGCCTTTGGTAATGAGTTAACCATAAAAAGTTATGTGACAACTGGCCATCAGAGCGGCTTGATCACCATAAACTTAAATGAGGCTGACCCGTCAACGCGTATTGAAATGCGCGAAAAAATGCAGGAGCAATATCGTACCCTATTAGGGCATTTCAGGCATGAATCGGGGCATTATTTTTGGGACTGTTTAATTAAAAATAGTGCATACCTTGAGGAGTTCAGGCGACTATTTGGCGATGAACGTATTGATTATCAGCATGCTATGCAAAGTTACTATAGCAATGGACCGGCCGCTGATTGGCAAAATGTTTGGATAAGCGCCTACGCCAGCATGCATCCTTGGGAAGATTGGGCAGAAACATGGGCGCACTACCTACACATGGTCGATACCCTTGAGACTGCCAATCAATTTGAATTTAGCATTGCTGGTAGTCCATTGAGTAATCCTTTGGTGGCCCATGAACACGACAACGCCTTGCTTACAGAAACCAACTTTACGCGCCTGTTTGACGATTGGTGTCGCCTTACCCGCGCGCTAAATGCACTTAATCGAAGCATGGGCCTAGATGATGCGTATCCGTTTGTTATTTCATTGTCGGCGCTGAATAAACTTCGCTTTGTTCATAAAGTGATTGAGAGTGAAGCGCTTAGCAGTAAATAGATGATACTGCTAAGACTTTTCTTTTTCCCATTCAAAGCGAGGAAGGCGTTTGAACGCCCGTTTTAGCCCTTCGTTCCATTGTTTTTGTAAAGATTTATAGAACGTTGAATTAACGCTATATGTATTGTAGTAAGGGCCATCAAAGTCATTGTAGGTATGAATTGCCATTTCTATAGGAGGGCCTACAGAAATATTACTTCGAATGGTCGAATCTAATGAAACGAGTGCGCATCGAGCGGCATCCTCTAAAGTGGTGTTCGGTGCAATAATGCGATCGAGAATAGGTTTGCCGTACTTGTTTTCGCCAATTTGCAAGTAAGGCGTTTCGATAGAGGCTTTAATGTAATTCCCTTGTGGATAGACATGAAAAATTTCACAATCTTGCCCTTTAATTTGACCACCGACGATAAAGCTTGATTCAGCACTCATGTTGCTTTTTTTCATTGCCCCTTCGTATTTGGTTTGTTGAGCTTGACTCAGTTCACCCACATAATCTGCAACTTCATGTAAATGTTTGGCTTTAAGCAGATTAAAGCTGGCCTCTGTGTCTTCTAAATCGGTGGTAATGCGGTTTATCACAGATTGCGATGTTGCCAAACTACCAGAGGTTAGAATATAAATGCTGCGATTGTTTGGATATATGAAGTTAAACATTTTACTGTGGCTTGCAACGTAATCTACGCCCGCATTGGTGCGTGAATCTGAGGCGAAAACCATCCCTTTATTCACATTAATAGCTAAACAATATGTCAATTTTTAATCCTCATGGGATGTGAGTAAACCGGTATGTGCGAAGTGTAGCAAGTTGTTGCAAATTTCCTAGTAGATAAGCGCGTCATAACAATATTAATAGTGATTAACGACTGTCACGCATCAACGTGTTCAAAGCATCTTGCGCACGTTTAGGATGATTCAAATCAACGGTTTCAATCATCTCGCATTCATCTGCGATCATTTCTGATATTAAACTTGGATATTGTCGACAGTCATCGGGTCTATCAAGATAGATACCACAGGTATAGCGGGTAGGCGACGTGGGATATCGAGGTTTTTCTATTTCTAGAAACGGGCAACGACTGAGCTTTTCGCCTGATTGTGGATCGAACCAAATTTTTTCGTCTTTAACATAGGCATAAATGTCTGGGTTAAAAAGCTCCCACAAACGCAGTTCCTCGTGGGTGGCATTAAGCCCACCATCACCGTATTTAATACAGCATTTTCCACATTGATTACATTCTTTCACAGATGACCAAATCTTGTAAGCGAGCTAATCTCACTTGGGAAGTTTGTCGTATGATAGAACAATATTGAACAAGGTGGAAACAATCAAAATGACGCCCTATAAAATCGCCATAGTTGCGGTATTGTTGCCGCTTTTAACGGTGCACACGACGTTAACGATTTCAATTTTGTTTGGTAATTTGGAGTATTGCTTACCTTACTGGTCGCAGTGTCACTCCATTAGCGCTACGGGACGTCAATATCCTGAGTTTTTTGTGTTTAAAGCACTGATGATCCCCACCGCCATTTTTATGCTCGCTTATTGGCTCATCTTACGGGTGTGGCTCAAACAAATCAGTAATGGCCGCATTGGCACTAGGCTTATCACGGGTTTGGGCGTGATAGCGTCATGTGCACTCATTATTTATACGGTAACCCTTGGCGCGGTAGGTGAGCCTTACGCACTGGCCCGGCGCATTGGGGTTATCTTTTACTTTGCGTTTTCATCATTTGGCCATTTACTTTTGTTGCGTAAATTGCAGTTAGTCGATTGCAAAGCGCTTTGCATTGAGGGCGAACAAAAAGCTCTCGTTTATATATGCGCGGCCCTTGTTATATCGGGTATTTTAAGCGCTATCGCAGGGTTTTATTGGGAAGGCTGGGACAACTGGGAGAACGCTTATGAGTGGTGGTTTTCATTATTCATGATTTCGCTCTTTTATTTGGTCGCTAGAATGTGGAACACCACTGGCTTTCAAATAACGTTTCATCTCGCGCGTGACTAACCGCATCGGTTGGCTATTGATAACTGAGCGCTCAAAACATCACAAATAAAAATGTATTTCATATGAAAGCATAATTATTTTTATCCGGTCTTGTATTTTAAGATGAACACAACTTAAAGACAAAGCGGAAACGTCGCCATGCAATTACATAACTTTACCAAAACAGCTCTTAAAATTATCAGCGGCTCTTTCACTGCGTTAATGATGTTTGCGTTGCTAGCAGGGCAGTCTGCTCACGCGACATCCGCGGTCATCGAGACAAAAGATATTCGTCAAGCAACTATTCAGGTGCAACACATTAATAGAGCAGTATCGTTATTGATGCACTTAGAGCAAGACCTTGCAGACGCGAAAGCACAACTAGCGATTATCGACGAAGGTTATCAGAAAGGCGATTTTTCTAGCGAAGAGGTATTTATCGCTGCGGTGATTTATTTCGATATTGAAAACACCTTAAACGATACCCGCACACAAGTGGCGAAAAACCTCACAAACATGAGTGACGTTGATGCTAAATACGCAACTCAGGCCCTTTCGCAAACCCAGTTTTAAACGTGCAAACACTCTCCCTAGTGTGACCATTAAAGTTGCTCCCTTTCAAGCTGACTTTATTGCCTTCTATTGTGATAGAAGGCTTTTTTTTGCGCCCTAAACAATAAGAGGTAACCGTCATCAACAAACAAGTTTATCTTGTTGTAAGGCCTTACAATTTTCAGGTTTGCGCGCGTCGGTGATGCTGTTAACCTTTAGTTAATCTCTACGGGGCACGCCTTCGTATATACAATATCTAACGGGTATAACTTTCATGTTCACTTGTCATGAGCGTTATACAAATACTCATTTCTAAAAACAATAAAAAGGTAAATCGGTATGAAAACAGTCCTTACACGTGGTGCTTTATGCACTTTGGTGGCAGGCTCCATTATGGCGTGTCAGCCAGCGGTTGAAGAGCAGCAAGCTGCAGAGCAAGAGCAAACTATGCAAACACTAACTTATCCGAGCACCCGCAAAGGCGATGTAGTCGATACGTATTTTGGCCAAGAAGTGGCAGATCCTTATCGTTGGCTCGAAGATGATCGAAGTGAAGAGACTGGCGCATGGGTTGATGCGCAAAATGTGGTCACCCAAAACTACCTGTCACAGATCACCTACCGAGGCGAAATTGCCGAAGTGGTCAGAAACTTAATCAACTACGAGCGTGTTTCTGCGCCTTTCACAGAAGGCGAATATACCTATTTTTATAAAAACGATGGCTTACAAAACCAAAGTGTTGTGTATCGTCAAAAAGGTGATGGCGAGCCAGAAGTATTCCTCGACCCGAACAAGTTTAGTGACGATGGTACCATATCGCTCGCGGCTCTAGCATTCTCCGATGACGGCTCATTGGCAGCTTACCAAACATCTACCGGTGGCAGTGATTGGCGTCAGGTATACGTAATCAACACCGAGACCATGGAGCAAGTGGGCGAGCCACTTCAAGACGTTAAGTTCAGTGGGTTGTCTTGGTACAAGAATGAAGGCTTTTACTACTCAAGCTACGACAAGCCAGAAGGCTCTGAGTTAAGTGAAAAAACTGACCAGCATAAGCTTTACTATCATGTGGTGGACACTGCTCAAGCCGAGGACGTTAAGGTGTTTGGTCATACCGAAGAAGAAAAGCACCGTTACGTTGGTGCACAAGTCAGTGAAGACAATCGGTTTTTAATGGTGTCTGCAGCGGTCACGACTTCTGGTAATCGCGCCTTTGTCAAAGATTTGAGCGACCCACAAAGTACCTTTAAGCTTGTCAAAGAAGACGTATCAACTGACGTACGCTTGCTCACCACAAAAGACGATACTTTGTATCTTGTGACCAATCATGACGCGCCAAATACTCGCATAGTATCGGTGAATGCTAGCGCGCCTGATGTGGCAAATTGGCAAGACGTGATCCCCGAGACCGAAAATGTACTGGTGCCAAGCACCGCTGGCGGCTTTATTTTTGCCGAATACATACAAGATGCTATCTCAAAAGTGTATCAATATACCTTAGATGGCGAGCAAGTGCGTGCAATCGAACTGCCAGGTATTGGCAATGCAGGTAGCTTTGCTGCAAAAGCCGATGCCACACAAACTTACTTTACGTTTGCAAACTACACCACACCAACTACCATCTTCAGCCTTGATATTAAAAGCGGTGAATCATCGGTATTCAATGCGCCAGCAATCAACTTTGATGGTAGTCAGTATGTCTCTGAGCAGGTGTTTTATACTTCAAAAGACGGCACACGCGTGCCAATGATCATTACGCATCATAAAGATACTGAGTTAAACGGTAAAAACCCTACATTGTTGTATGGCTACGGCGGTTTTAACGTTAGCCTAATGCCTAGCTTTAGTTCAACGGTCGCAGCTTGGTTAGAGTTAGGCGGCGTATATGCGGTCGCTAATATTCGTGGCGGCGGTGAATACGGCAAAGAGTGGCACCAAGCGGCGATTCAAATGAAGCGTCAAAACGCCTTTGATGACTTTATTGCAGCCGGCGAGTACCTCATTGCACAGAACTACACCAGCAGTCAGTATCTAGCAATACGCGGTGGTTCAAATGGCGGTTTATTAGTAGGCGCGGTGGCTAACCAACGCCCTGACTTGGCGCAGGTTGCGTTGCCGGCCGTAGGCGTTATGGATATGTTGCGTTATCATACCTTTACGGCAGGAGCGGGTTGGGCCTATGATTATGGAACTGCAGAACAAAGCGAAGAGATGTTTGAGTATTTAAAAGGGTATTCGCCACTTCATAATATTCGTGCGACTGAATATCCGGCCATTATGGTGACTACCGCTGATAGAGATGATCGCGTAGTACCTGCGCATTCATTCAAATATGCAGCGACCTTGCAAGAGTTTCAACAAGGTAGCAACCCAACTCTGATCCGTATCGAAAAAGATGCTGGTCATGGTGCCGGTACGCCAGTGAGTAAAACCATAGAACAATTTGCCGACTTATATGGGTTCACATTGTGGAACATGGGTATTAGAAGCCTCGATACCCCTGCACAATAAACAGCTCATCAATTAAGTGATACTAAATAACCGAACGCCTTGTTTTGAGAGGCGTTCGGTTTTATGTTTATATAGGCCTGAGTTTTTAACCAAACACATAATAATGATAATGACGGAGCTTCCTAGATGGTAAATATTCCTTTTAAACATTCGCTGTTAGCGGCAACAATTGCACTGAGTAGCGTTGCAGCCTCAGCTAATACTTTCGAAATTGAACATCTTCCTAAATTGATAAATGCCGGTAATGTGACGGTATCTAATGATGGTAACTTCACCGTATATACCGTTTCCCAGCCAAGAGATATCCTAGCGGGTGATAAAGACGGTACGCCCGACACCCATCTTTACTTAATCCGCGGTGACGGGGCTGCCAGCAAGTTTATTACGGCCGCTGGTGGTGTATCGGCGTTGCAATTCAGTCAAGACGGCAAAACCTTGTATTTTAAATCAAAGCGTGATGATGACAAAAACACCTCGCTTTATTCCATATCGCTAAACGGCGGCGAAGCGGTCAAGCAGTTTGAGTTTGAAACAAGCATTGGCGATTATGCCGTGAGCCCCGACAACAGTACGCTGTATTTTGTCGCAAACGAAAAAGACGATGCCGAGGATCTAAAAGACAAAGGTTTTAAAGCCTACGCTTATGAAGAAGACCAGCGCCTAGCATCTTTATGGACAGTGAATTTGCAAGACGCAGATGCACAAGCTAGTAAGCTTTTTTCAGGCGGCCATGTCTCTGATATTGAGCTGTCGGCCTCGGGCGAAACCTTAGTGGCAGCGGTTGCCCCTACCAACTTAATTGATGACTACTACATGCTCCGCGACCTTCATTTTCTAAATGTCACGTCAGGTGAGGTCATCTCTACTTTGGATATCCCTGGTAAATTAGGCACCTTTGAAATCTCACCTGATGGTGACCACCTTGCCTTTCTTGCCGGCACCGATGTACACGATACCTCTACTGGCGTGTTAATGGTGAGCAAGACCAATAGCGACAGTTTTGAGCAACTTACCAAAGATGCGTTGCAACATATTGTGGACATTGACTGGCTTGGCGATGACATTTTAGCCGTTGCACATCGCGGCGTGGAGACCGCATTGGTACTCTATGACACAGATGGAGACGAAAAACGCACTTACCAAACACCGGATGATATTGCTGTACGCAGTGCCGACGTTGGCGATGGCGAAATTCGTTTTATCGCAGATAGTCCCAAACATCCCCGTGAAGTATTTAGCGCTAAGCGTAATCGTACTGAAAAACTCTCCTCTCACAATGCATGGTTAGAAGAGCTCACACTATCTGAGCAAACTACCTTTACTTATACTGCAAGAGACGGTGAGACTATAGAAGGGCTATTAATCACGCCAAATGGCGACGCGCCAGAAGGTGGTTGGCCGCTTATTTTGACAGTTCACGGCGGCCCTGAAGCACATTATAGCGATGGCTGGATCACTCGTTACTCAGATGCCGGTCAGTTTGGTGCAGCAGATGGTTATGCAGTGTTCTATCCAAACTATCGAGGTTCTACTGGCCGCGGCGTTGCCTTTGCTAAAGAGCATCAGGACGATTACGCTGGTAAAGAGTTTAATGATCTGGTTGATGGTGTGGAAGCATTAGTTGAAGCAGGCATTGTAAACCGTGACCGCGTAGGTATTACAGGTGGTTCATATGGTGGCTATGCATCGATGTGGGGCGCTACCGCCTTAACGGAGCATTTTGCAGCGGCTGTCGCATTTGTGGGGATTTCTAATCAGGTATCAAAGTTTGGTACCAGCGATATTCCCAACGAAATGCATCTTGTTCACTCACTTAAATGGCCGTGGGAAGATAACTGGATGAACCTCATTGAGCGCTCTCCCATTTATCATGCTGGCAAGAGCACAACACCTACCTTGATCATGCACGGTGAGGAAGATACACGAGTCCATCCTTCACAATCGATGGAGCTATATCGCTCTATGAAAGTGCGCACCGAAACGCCAGTTCGCCTAGTGTTCTATCCAGGAGAAGGTCACGGTAACCGCAACGCGGCAGCCCAGTATGACTATTCTTTACGCTTTATGCGTTGGATGGATACTTACTTAGCTCCAGATGCCTCGCGTAATGATCCAATGCCTGTATTTGATTTGGATATGGGTGAGCGATTAAAAGCAAAAGATAGTGACGAATAACGCTATCTGACCAAAAGTATAGGTATCCCGCGATGATTGCGGGATACCGTTTTAACGTAATCAGCCTATACATTTAGCACCTTATCACGTGATTGTTTAGCCGATGCACTAGTACTGAAAAGCATCTAATTTAACTTATCATCCACCCAAAACCGCGTACCTTTGACCGTTGCTTGCAAGGCTAAGCCACTTTCGGTCATCGTATACACCGTTACATCGCCGTAATATGCTTCACCTTCAATCGATTTGCCTTTACTACCTGCTTTAGCCGCGGCATCTGCGTTGCCACCAAAGGTCCAGCCTTTTTCAACAAAATCACGCATGGCCTTTTCAGAGTGAAATACCATCACGATGCGATAGTCTTTAGCTCCCACGCCAAACCCAACGCCGCCCTCAGCCATATTCATATAGGTTTTCTTGCCGCTGATGCTGTCGTTAACCACGCCATATCCGGTTCCAGCGGCCACAATAAACAGGTTC
The DNA here is from genome assembly GCF_018595715.1 of Glaciecola sp. XM2. Taxonomy (GTDB): domain Bacteria; phylum Pseudomonadota; class Gammaproteobacteria; order Enterobacterales; family Alteromonadaceae; genus Glaciecola. Next base: position 270,165 of record NZ_JAHEOJ010000025.1, on the reverse strand, counting down.
ACGTTGGCATTGGAGAACACGGCATAGCCTGGTGATGCGGCAAGCTCGGCTCTTGCCGCCGGTTTCTTTTCGTATAATTTAGTTAGGGTGTCTTGCTGCATTTCTAAGATAGCTGTGCGCTTTTCAGCGACCGTTCCATCGCCCATGGATGCGCACCCGCTAAGCAGCACAATGCCAATCCATGCCGCACTCAATTTCATTAAATTCATACCAAAATTCCTTTGATGTTAACGTGAAAACTCAATGTATCAGCAAAGCATCCCCTGGACCAGTATGGATAAATGGCTGACAGGGAGCCAAGCATATAGCGAGTTTATGACCGATAAATTAACGCCTTAGTTGCAATTAACGGTAACATAAGAAGGTTTTAATTCACTGACCGATAAGGACGCACGCTATATGAGTACCATGCAAGGCTTCAACTATCGCCAATTCATGCAAGAGTATTGGCAAAAAAAGCCCTGCGTGATCAAAGGTTTCATCCCAAATTTTGTCGATCCTTTAGATGAACATGATTTAGCGGGTCTTGCTCAAGAGAGTGAGGTTGATAGTCGATTGATTTCTCAACAAGGCGCAAACTGGCAAGTAACGCAAGGCCCCATTGACGATTTCGAACCTCTGTGCAAAGGTGCTTGGATACTGTTGGTGCAAGGCGTCGATAAATACATCGATGAAGTAAATATGTTAACCGACCAAGTCAGTGATATTCCGCATTGGCGCTTAGAAGATGTGATGGTGAGCTTTTCAAATGAAGGAGCTGGCGTGGGTGCTCACATAGATGAATATGATGTGATCATCGTGCAAGGTAAAGGTAGGCGACGTTGGCAGGTGGGCCTTCCCAGTCATTTTAATCAGCTCGTTACTCATCCTTTGCTCAAACAAATAGATGGGTTTGACGCGGTGATTGACCAAGAGCTTGCACCAGGAGATGCGATTTATATTCCGCCTAAACACCCTCACAATGGGGTGGCATTGACTGACTGCCTCAATTATTCGATTGGCTTTCGTGCACCCACAGACTTAGAGCTTCTCGCCGGTATTGTAGATGAATCAGAAGCTTTAGCTGCAAAGCAAACTCGCTATACCGACCCAGATCAGTTGGCATTGCGATGCGCCCAAGCGCCAGCTTCGCTGGTAAGCAACGGAGAGTTACAAGCCTTAACGCAGATGTTACAAAGATTATTGGAAAGTGAAGCTGGGCAACAAACCATTGTGCAGTATTTGTCGCGTCAGGCGCTACCGGAACTCGCTTGTGACGAGGAATATACGAAACGCGATACCTTATCTATATTGACTCAGTCTGCTGTACTGATACGCGCACCCGGTGTAAGACCAATTTTTAAAGAGAAAGCCAGCGACACATTCACCTTTTATATAGATGGAGGCGCGTTTGTCGCGCCCCAAGAGATAGCGGTATTAACTCAAGCATTTATCAGCGAAGAGGCCACGCACTTGCCATTAAACTTAACTAAGATACAAATGAGCTTAATGGCTGATTTATGTACCGAGCTTTTAAACGCGGGTTATTGGTATCTAGAAAACGCGTAAACCGTCAGCATCTAATATATCGTTGACGTACTCAGGGCTGCGCTAAAGTGTCCACTTCAGGCGCTTGCACCTCAACATATAAGTTATCGATAAGGGCTTGTTCTATCTGATTTTTAAATGATTCAAAGAACTCATTTCCTGCTTCAAGGGTTTCCTCAATTACATAAGGTTGCTGTGCTTTAAACAAGGCCAAGCGTTCTTCAAAAGACGCAAGTTGGGGTGACGGATTCTCATTTTGCTTATGGGCCGACTTAATTAAATCTACCGCTTTTAACTGTGCTTCAACCGCTTGGTCAAATTTTCCGTCAGCGGCATAGGCGGCGGCTAAGGTATCTACATATACGTAGTTTTCGGCATATTCTTGTTCAGCTACGACTTTCTCGGCCAAGGTGACAGCCATTTTAGTATCCGCAAGCTGCGGTGAATCGGTGGTGGCAAACAGCCATGCGACATTGTTGGCGTGCAAAGGAAAGTCATCTTTTGTCGCGTCGATTAATAAGGCTTTTGCTTTTTCTGGTTGGGCTTTGCCTAAAAAACCGCGAGCGTAAATGCGAGCAATCTCTTCCGGCATGACCCAAAACTTACTTTGTTGGTAAGCTCGTTCAAGTAACCATGTGATATTGGACTGCCGTGGCAGTTGATGTGCCCCTAAGTAGTACACAGAGGCTAAATAAGCCGCTGCGGCGGGGTTATTGATGATGGCCATTTTCCGAATGCCGCGTTCGCCATCTTCTTTTACATCGTTACTTTCGCCAATCTCATACAGTACGATATAACTGAGTAGTTCAGCATACACGTCGTAATCACTCAGCCACACTAACCAGTCATATACAGACTGCCAGTTTTGATGTTCACCATCTCGGGTATAGGCCCATGCAATGCGCTGAGCGGCATCAATCCAGCCCTCATCAGCCATGGCTAAACATGTTGTAAAGCTATCGGTTGGCGAGGCATCGAACACCTCATTACAAGCAAGTAACTGTGGATCCCATTTAATACCGGTATCGACTTGTGCTTGCGCTTCTCTAGCACTTTGAGCACGCATATATGCCGTGATGAGTATCGCTAAAATTGCGACCCAAACACCTATTACAATAAAGGTTTTTAATCGCGATTTTTTTCCTGCGGCGGGTTCGTAAGTGTCGTGCATTGAGATCCTTTAAGCGCTTCGTTTTACAGCTAAGTGAAGTCTTAGCGTGACTCAAAGTATGTATGATTGACTAGCTCAGATCAATAATGAGCGGAAGTTATGTCCTTTGGATATGGGAAGTGTGGTGTTGCGGTTAACGGTAATGGAGATGAGATTAGGGCCATCTTGAGTAACAGACGACCCTATTAGCCGATGAACTTACTCTGCTTCTAGCTCAGCATCTGTTTTAAGTTTGATGTCACCCCAATTACCGTTAGCACTCTCTACAAATCCAGGTATGTCAGTTAACCAACGCGCTTGTACTTGTGAATTGAGATTTAGGTAAAGTTTGTTATCAACGATTTTAAAAGCGGTCGGATCGGTATCAAACTTTCTTTCCATCGTCACACCAAAGGCACAAAAGCCGCCGTATTGTGGTGCGTATTTTTCAGGGTTTTCACGAAACAAATCTCGATGTTCTTCGCTTGAGAATTGATAAATAGCATTCTTGTAAGTGGCAGTAAATTCAGAGCTGCCTTGCACCGGTTGGCCTTCAGTAAAGTAAGCAACAGTATCGTAACCTTGAATGGCAAGGTCGTTGGCGTTTGCGTTTACATCAATGTCTGAAGCAAAGGTGAAGGTGCTTAGTAAAAGAGTTGAGGCAATGGCGCTAGCTTTTAAAATGGTTTTGAAGTTCATGTTGTTGTTTCCTATGTAATATTTTCAATGTGGTATGTGTAATAGAGCAAATTGTGTGGCGCTCTGTTTAAGTGACACTACATAAGACAGGGGTTTGCTTATACAAAATGAATCAAGTAGTCTTTAAAATAATACCAATCGTCCAAAGGAGGGCCAATGGACCGATTATCGGAAATTATTAAGCGCTTTAATTTACACGCAGATGTGTTTTTTAGTGGAAACCTTTGCAGCATAAGCGAGTTTGAAGAGCCTGACGGTGCCCGAGGGCACATACACATTCTTAAAAGCGGGGCGCTGCAGCTGATTGATGACCTGGGTAAAAAGCGCAATATCGCACAGCCATCCGTGCTGTTTTTTCCAAGTGGTCGCAAACATCGCCTAGTGCCAGACCCAGTAATTGGCGCCGATTTAGTCTGCGCGACGATTGAATATCAAGATCCAAAAGCCAATCCCATTGCGCAATCACTACCACCGTTTTTGAAATTTCAGTTAAGTCGCTACCCGGATTTAAAAAAAGCAGCAAAATGGCTCTTTAAAGAGGCGTTTGGCGACAAATGCGGGCGCGAACCGATGATTGATAGGCTGTGCGATATCTTTATCATCCAAGTATTACGCTATGTATTAGACAGCGAGCAAATGACGCAAGGTTTACTCGCTGGCTTATCACACCCTCAACTATCGCAAGTCATTGTAAAGCTTCATGCGCAACCTGAATATCCATGGAGTCTTGATTCGATGGCCGAATATGCGTTTATGTCGCGCTCAAAATTTGCAGATTTATTTCGAGAAGTGGTGGATGAAACACCTGGGGAATATTTAACTAATTGGCGCATGACCGTCGCCCAAAATGAATTACTGAAGGGGCATACAGTCAACATAGTGGCCAAAAAGGTCGGATATGAAAACGGCTCAGCACTGGCTCGCGCGTTTCGAAAGCATTCAGGCACGTCGCCTAAAAAGTGGCAGCAACAAAATTTGCAAAAAGATAGCCGCTGATCAACACGCAACGACGCTGCTTATAAAACAAAAATGATGCTTTTTTATCAGCATTACGTATATAACAACAAAAAAACGACAGGGATATTAATGAAACTACTCACTAGCCTTGCCTTATTAGTTACGGCACCTCTTGCGCTATCACAAGCGCTTATCTTACAAACTGAAATTAGCCCCGATGGCGAACACGTTGCGTTTTCGTATCAAGGTGATATTTGGACCGTTGATGCCGATGGCGGACGGGCCACTCGTCTCACTATACATGAAGGCTACGAAAGCAACCCAGTGTGGTCTGCTGATTCTTCTACCCTAGCGTTTAGCAGCGACCGCTTTGGAAACGATGACGTTTATGTAATGCCTAAAAATGGCGGCCAACCGCAACGACTTACTTACCACTCTGGCAATGACAGAGTCGTTAGTTTCACGCCCGACAATCAAATATTGTTTAATAGCCGCCGAGTGTATGCGCAGGTTGAGCGTGAGTGGGAAATTATGCAGGTAGACGCTCAAGGTAATCGCACCGAAGGCCGTTTTATGGATGCACTAGGGTTTGACCCAATTGTGTCTCCAGATGGCAGTAAGGTGGCATTTGTCAGAGGCACATGCCGCGTAGCACGCGAAGACTATCGCGGCCCAGCTAATCGCGATATCTGGATTTACGATAGAGACAAAAATACCTACACCCAGCTAACAGATTTTGATGGTAACGATTTCATGCCAAAGTGGGTGGGCAATGATAGCTTGTATTTTGTGTCTGCCCGAAGCGGTAAATACAATGTTCATAAAGCGACGCTAGATGGTGAAATAACGCAAATCACCGACGAAAGTAATTTTGGTATTAACCATTTCAGCACCACTGCAGACGGTTCTAAACTTGCTTACCAAACTGGCGATAGCGTTTGGCAGTTTAATACAAAAACCTCTGGCAAGCGTGCTATTAATATCGATGTGACCAGTGATTTTAGATTTGATCTAGTAGTGACTAACTCGGTGAATAACCGCATTAATGAGTACGCTGTCTCTCCAAATGGTAAGTTAAGCGCGTATGTACACCGTGGCGATATTTATATTACCCGAAATGATAAAGAAGATAAGCGCAGCGTGCGTTTGACCACCGGTGGTGATAGAGATCGCGATGTGACGTGGCTAAATGATAATACGTTATTATTTGTATCTGACCGCTACGATCAAAATGACTTATTCATGTTGACGTCGGATGATGCCAATGAGAAAAACCTGTTTGTTTCGTTAAAACACAAAGTCACCAGGCTTACGAGTAGCGATGAAGAAGAATCTTCACCGGTTGTTTCTCCTGATGGCAAAAAGCTCGCTTTCAATCAAGGTCGTGGTCGCTTGCTCACTGCGGACATTAGTGATGATGGTACCTTAAGCAATCAAATTGTCTTGCTAGATGGATGGGATTCACCATCTGGCGTGGCTTGGTCGCCCGATAGTGTATGGCTTGCCTATTCTTTAGCCGATTTATATTTTAATGAAGAAGTATACATTCATGCGGCAGATAATTCTTCTGAGCCTGTGAATGTCAGCATGCATCCAAAATATGATTATGGCCCGGTTTGGAGCCCAGATGGCAGTAAGCTTGGGTTCGTGTCTATGCGCAACAACGGCGATCCAGATATTTGGTTTGCTTGGTTAACAAAGTCTGACTGGCAGCGCTCTAATGAAGAGTGGAAGCGCGATGAGAAAAGCGACAAGGAAAAGCCTAAAAAAGCTAAAAAGCCTGAAGACGAAGAGACCGTTGAGGGCGAGGATGCAAGCGAAGATGCAGAGCCAGCTGAAGCAATGGCGATTAAAATTGATTTCGACAACATCTATTTGCGTTTACAGCAAGTCACGCGCTTTACAGGCGGTGAAACCGAGTTGGCGTTTACAAAAGACGGCAACCACATCTATTATGCCACAAGCGGTGGCGGTCGCATGGGCGTAGAAGCCGATGAGAACCTATACAAAATCAAATGGGACGGCGAAGATAAAAAAGCCGTTATTGATGGAGATCGTGGTGTAGAAGATTTGTATCTAAGTAAAGATGGCAAGCAGCTATTTGCCCTTACCAACGGTGGGCGCATGGTGAGTGTCGATACTAAGTCTGATAAATCTACCAATTTAGACGTAACTTCGACGAGCACTATTGATTACATAGCCGAGCAAGAGCAAATTTTTGATGAAGCATGGCGTGAACTTGGCGCCGGATTTTATGACCCGCAGTTCCATGGTCAGGATTGGACATCACTACGCGATAAATATAAGCCTATCGCCTTAAAGGCCTCCACCAAAGAAGACTTCCAATATATCTTTAACTTAATGTTAGGCCAGTTGAATGCGAGTCACATGGGGATGTCTAGAGGCGATAATCCTAAGGAAACCCAACGACAGCTTACTGGCCTATTGGGTTTGGAAGGTACTCATACAGAGCAGGGGTTTGAAATATCTAGCGTACTGGCCGATAGCCCTGCCGACAGAGAAGATAGCCAATTACAAGTGGGTGATGTGATTACGGCGATTAATCAACAGTCGCTTGATGGAAAAAACATGTATTCGCTGTTGATGAATCAAATCAATGAGCCTGTGTTGCTTAACATTGAGCGCTCAGGTGAATCGCAAGAGTTAGTTATTTGGCCGACCAATAGCCTAAGCACGCAACTTTACGACGATTGGGTGAATACGCGTCGAGCGCTAACTAAAGAATTCTCTGGTGGCAGACTAGGTTACTTACACATTCGCGGTATGAATTGGAGTAGTTTTGAGCGTTTTGAAAGAGAATTGATGGCCGCAGGTTATGGTAAAGAAGGCATCGTCATAGATGTGCGCTATAACGGTGGCGGTTGGACAACCGACTATCTCATGGCCGTCTTAAGTGTTAAGCAGCACGCGTATACTATTCCCCGTGGCGCGACAGACGACATCAATAAAAATCATGAGGCCTTTAAAAATACTTATCCTTTCTCAGAGCGTTTACCGCTGTCTGCTTGGACTAAGCCATCTATTGCGATGACCAATGAAAACAGCTACTCAAACGCAGAGATTTTCTCTCACGCCTATCAAGCCAATGACATCGGTAAGGTAGTGGGCCGTCCTACTTTTGGTGCGGTAATCAGCACTGGTGCAGCATTTATGGTAGATGGCACCGCGGTGCGCATGCCGTTTAGAGGATGGTGGGTAAAAGAAACCGGTGAAAACATGGAGTTCGTGCCTGCCAAGCCCGACATTGAAGTATTTAACCCGCCGGCATATAAAGCCAAAGGGGTAGATCCTCAGCTAGAGCGAGCAGTGCAAGAGTTACTGAAGGATTTATAAGGGCACTATCAAATGAAAAAAGAGCGCTAACTAGCGCTCTTTTTTATGTTCGTTATTGCATGTTTTTCAATGCTTGAATTCTGTCTTCTAATGGCGGGTGGCTTGAAAACAGTTTTTGTACTTTACCCGCGTTGATAGCCAGAGCGCGCATTTCATCTGGCATAGGCTCAGTTTCCTTGCCTCGCTGTAAGCTCTCTAGGGCAGCAATCATGTTTTGTTTGCCTGCTAGTTTTGCACCACCTTCATCGGCTCTGAACTCGCGGTAGCGCGAAAACCACATGACGATGGTCATCGCCAAAATACCTAATACGATTTGTGCCAAAAAAGACACAATGTAAAACGCCGGTCCATGACCACGTTCTACCTTAAAGACGACTCTATCGACCACGTGACCGATAATACGTGATAAGAATACGACGAAGGTGTTGACTACGCCTTGCACGAGCGTCAACGTGACCATATCGCCGTTAGCGACGTGACTAACTTCGTGCGCGAGTACCGCTTCAACTTCATTCTTATTCATAGAGCGCAACAGCCCAGTGCTGACGGCAACTAACGCATTGTTCTTATTCCATCCTGTGGCAAAAGCATTGGGGGATGGATGGTCAAATACGCCTACCTCTGGCATGCCGATATTGGCACGTTCAGCCTGCAGTCTCACGGTTTGCACTAGCCAAGATTCGGTAGGGTTGCTTGGCTCGGCGATGACCTGTACGTTCATGCTGCGCTTGGCAAGCCATTTACTCATAAGCAGTGAAATAAATGAGCCCGCAAAACCGATGACCGCTGAGTACAGTAGCAAGGCTTGAAGGTTCAGGTCGACGCCATTATCTGCCAATAGCCCTTGGACGCCAAACAAACTAAAGGTCAGGCTTAGCAGCGCCATAATCGCGATGTTGGTACCCAAAAAAAGTAAAATTCTCATATATGCCCAAATGTAAAAAGGTTGTTTCCTAGTCACATTATGGAGTCATGCGATAAAAATACAATTCGCGGGATATGAAAATAATGTCATAACACGTTAAGCTTCGGGTTGCTCAAATACCTGTTGTTAAAAACAACATTCATAATAGTGAAGTAGGCATGCTAAAAGTCATGAAATATACGCTGATCATATTAGTCACCTTAGTGTCTGGGTTGGCTATCTATGTTTGGATGAATCAATCCCCAGATATACCTGTTGAAGAGTTAACCGAGCGCTGGGCTCAGCCGCCTTCGCAGTTTATTAAAATTGCCGGTATGAACGTGCACTTGCGAGATGAAGGTCCAAGAGATGACCCAAACCCAATTGTCCTTATTCATGGTACGAGCGCATCGCTTCACACTTGGGATGGCTGGGTCAGTGAGCTGGTTTCACAAAAACGCGTTATTCGCTTTGACTTACCGGGCTTTGGTTTAACGGGTCCGCATCCACAAAACAACTACACTATTGAAGCGTATGCCGATGTGGTGGTAAGTGTGCTTGATACCTTAAATGTTGATACTGCCATACTTGGCGGAAACTCCTTAGGAGGCTATATTGCTTGGGCTACGGCCGTGTTGCATCCCCAGCGCGTAACACAGTTGGTATTGGTTGATGCAAGTGGGTTGCCATTTGAAGCCGAGTCGGTACCTATTGCTTTCATACTCTCACAGTACCCAATCTTGGAGTATTTGCTCGATGACTTTTTGCCCATATCGGTAGTTGCCAGCAGCGTGAAAAATGTTTATGGCAACCCCGACATAGTGACCGACGAGCTTGTTCATCGCTACTATGAACTCAGTTTAAGAGAGGGCAATCGAGATGCACTTCGGGCGCGTTTTGCGCAAACTCAACCCGGGGATTTGGCCGCAAAAGTCGCTAGCATCAATGTCCCTACCTTAATCATTTGGGGCGGCTTAGACCGCTTGATACCTTTGGGAGTAGGACAACGACTCAATCAGGCAATTATCAATAGTGAGCTGGTGGTGTTTGAGCAGCTAGGGCATGTGCCTCATGAAGAAGATCCCATTGCTACCGTAACAGCGGTAAAGGCCTTTTTGAGCGGATCGCAGTAGCAATATGTGATTATAAAAAATGATGATTGGCATTTTTTGCCCGCCATAGTCATATTGCACTAAACGCAGGTCAGTTAAGTTGCGACTTAGGAGATAATTTTGAGCACATTAGTTACTACAACTATTGCAGATAACATTGCGACCATAAGTATTAATAACGGCAAGGTAAATGCTATCTCTCATCAAGTGATAGAAGAGCTGAACCTAGCATTAGACGAAGCTGAAAAAGCCAAAGCTGTTGTAGTTTTGACCGGCCAACCTGGCATGCTATCAGGCGGTTACGACTTAAAGGTGATGCGTGAAAGTATGGCTTCTGCCATGGCACTGGTCGAAAAGGGTTCTACCTTGTCACGCCGCTTGCTAGCGTTTCCATACCCAGTGCTTGCCGCTTGTCCTGGTCATGCGGTAGCGAAAGGCGCTTTTTTACTGCTCAGTGCAGACTATCGCATAGGCGTCGAGGGTGATTTCAAAATTGGCTTAAACGAGGTTGCTATTGGTATGAGCATGCATCATGCCGGCGTTGAGCTTGCAAGAGGCAGGCTAGCACCTGTGTTTTTCAATCGCTCGGTGATTCTAGCTGAAATGGTATCGCCGCAAGAAGCGGTGACTGCAGGCTTTTTAGATAAAGTGGTCAGTGAGGAGGCGTTTTTACCCACCGTAGCGGCTATCGCCAAGGCGATGAGCAAACTTGATATGCGCGCTCACCATCAAACCAAACTAAAGGCGCGCAGTGAGCTATTAGCTTCATTAGACAAGTGCATATTGCTCGATAGAGACGGAAGTTTATAACATTTAAAGCGCTTACACAGGTTAGATGCTATTGATCCTACTAGCACCTAACCGCGTTATGCATTTTATGCCGTTTGACTGCTCTTAAGCGCCTGTTCAATATCGGCTAGTATGTCGTCAATGTGCTCAATGCCCACTGAAATCCTCACCATTTCTTCTGACACTCCTGCACTCGCAAGCTCCTCTGGACTTAACTGACGATGAGTAGTGCTAGCAGGGTGACACGCTAATGATTTTGCATCGCCAATGTTCACAAGACGCAGGATTAACGAGAGCGCATCAATAAACTTCGCGCCTGCCTCAATACCGCCTTTGATACCAAAGCTTATGATCCCAGCCGCCTTACCCTTGCAGATTTTTTGACAGGTTTCGTAATACGGGCTGTTGGGCAATGCTGCATAGTTAACCCATTCAACCGCATCATGGGCTTGTAGGTAGGCTGCAACTTTTTCGGCATTTTCACAATGCCTTTCCATGCGCAGCGCAAGCGTCTCTAAGCCCTGCATGATTTGAAAGGCGCTGCTTGCTGAAAGTGCAGCGCCGGTATTACGCAAAGGTACTACGCGGCAGCGGCCAATATACGCTGCAGGCCCCAACGCTTCTGTGTAAACCACCCCATGATAAGAAGGGTCGGGAGTGGTCATCATGGCAAAACGCTCGCTGTTTGCAGCCCAGTCAAATTTGCCTGAGTCAACAATAATGCCGCCAACAGTGGTGCCATGCCCGCCTATGTATTTAGTTAGGGAGTGAATAACAATATCTGCACCGTGATCAAATGCACGGCACAATACTGGGGTAGCGACGGTATTATCGACGATTAAGGGTACGCCAGCATCGTGAGCAATTTGCGCCCATCGCTCAATATCCACAACATTACCGGCAGGGTTGCCAATGGATTCACAAAATAGGGCGCGGGTGTTTTCATCAATGAGTGCCGCTACCTTGTCGTAATCATCAGATTTTGCAAAGCGCGCTTCTATACCCTGACGAGGAAAAGTGTGCGCAAATAGGTTATATGTGCCGCCATATAGCTGACTGGTGCTAACAATGTTACTGCCCACTTCAGCAATCGCTTCAATCGCATAACGAATAGCCGCCATACCCGAGGCAACCGCTAGCGCACCAATACCACCCTCGAGCGCAGCGACTCTTTGCTCAAGCACATCATTAGTAGGATTCATAATACGGCTGTAAATAAAGCCAGGGACCGCCAAATTAAAAAGGTCAGCACCATGCTGCGTGTTGTCGAAGGTAAATGAGGTGGTTTGATAAATGGGCGTGGTGGCAGCCTTAGTGGTGGCTTCACTGCTATAACCTGCATGCAGGGCAATCGTCTCGGGTTTCATAAGTGCTCCATGTGGTGTTGTGAGATCAAATTTTGGCCAAAGGTTACCATTACAGAAGCTGAGGAGAGACGCAATAATTTCAGATGCAATAACCATAAAAAAATGCACTAATTTGTTATAGTAACGTCAATAGTAAGAGACCGTCGTAATGATTGTAGGGTATGATCATTTATAGACGTTGGTTTGGCTCAAAATAGATGGTTAATAAAAGGAAATACAGATGAAAAAGGGTCTTTTAGTCACAGCTTTGTTGCTAGCGGTGCTTGCTGGCGGTATTTGGTATGCGTTCAGCGGTGCAGGCGATTTTATCCGCACCCAAATTGAGCAGCAGGGAAGTAAGTTTTTAGGCACACCGGTAACCGTATTCAATGTGGATTTATCGGTAACCGAGGGGCGTTTGACCATTAACGATTTGGACGTTGAAAACCCTGAAGGTTTCAGCGTTGCTGACGCGTTTAGCCTTGAGTCTGTAGTATTAGACTTAGGCGCTATGACTAGCGAGCCTTATGTAGTGCAAACCGTGAGCGTTAACGCGCCAGAAGTGCTTTATGAAGTTGATGCATCTGGAAAGGGCAACCTGATTGTATTAAAAGATAACTTAAGCGCTAATCTTCCTAAGTCAGATGCGCCGCCAGCAGATACTGGCGCAGGACCGAATCCGTTAGTGATAGTTGAAAATGTAACGGTCAGTAACGTGCGTCTTAAATTAGATTTTGAAAAGCTCAATACTGGCGATTTGCAGTTTGATACGAAGTCTTATGAAATCACGCTTCCAACATTTAATGCAGGGTCAATTGGCATGCCAAACGGACTGCCTGCAGATCAAGTTGGCGCCGCGATTGTCGAAGCGATGCTAGACAACGTGATTGAACAAGCAAAAGCAGAAGCAAAAAGACGCCTAGAAGAAAAAGCCAAAGAGAAACTTGAAGAAGAAAAAGACAAGCTGATAGAAAAAGGTAAAGATAAACTTAAAGACTTACTCAATAGGTAGCTTTACAAGGCGCAGGCCCTCATGATGCCTGTGCCGACTCATTATTTTCAATGTAGTCTTTTATGGCGGGGTGCAAATGCTGATTAAAAAACTTATGACTCAACCGATTGTAACGGTGGAGTTTGATGATACGTTGAAGGTATTAAAAGAAATTTTTGAAAATGTTAAGTTCCATCATTTGTTAGTGGTTGAAGATAAAAAACTCTATGGCGTCATCTCCGATAGAGACTTACTGAAAGCGACAAGTCCGTTTGTTGGTACAGCTAATGAAAAGGTGCGCGACAAATTAACGCTAAACCGTAAAGCGCACCAAATCATGACGCGTAAACCCATCACCCTCACGGCCGATGCGAATGTGTACGATGCCATTGCTATCTTCAATGAACACAGCATTTCGTGCATTCCTATTGTAAATGAACATTTTGAACCAGTAGGGATTGTGAGCTGGCGTGATATTTTGCGTGTCATTGGGCAAAATCATGAGAAAAAAGTGAACAAAACTCACACTTAGATGGGAAAGTGAAAACATCAATAAAATGCTTTTTACCAAGTGGTTATCCAAGCTTTTAAAATCATAACGAAACAATAACGGCTATGTGGATGTTTGAAATTACGTTTTGTATGTCTAATTTAGTCCTTTTAATCCGTCGGCTAATTGCCCCATAAGGGCCTGTCGAGCTACATCGTTATTTATAGATTAAGCAATAATTTTCGCTGATGATTTGGTTGGCAAACATGCCTAATAAAAACAAACGCCAATCAAGCATGGCTTAAATATTGATTTCCAACCGTAGAATTTAGGTACCCACAATAACGAAGCCCACGAGTAGGATGAGAGACAGACCAAACGCGCCTACACCGATAGCGGATTGCCACTGCTTACGAAATGCCGCAAAACTGAGCAACAAAATGGAAACAAGCAATGAAGGGACTCCAACAAACAAAGCCATCATATATTCCCCGCCGCCGCTTGATACGGGTCTTAACCCCATCTCCACTTGCCACATACGTCCTTGCACCCACATCGAGAACAATAGAGAACCTAGACCAATCATAAAAATCGCCCAAGAGGCTTTTGATTTTGGTGTTATGCTCATGTTCAAAACACTCTTCTTATCTGGAGTTTGTATATCATATACAGGATGTTATGTTGCATACTCGTAGTGGTTGTAAAACAACTTCCACTTATTGCATTATTGCCACTATTTAAGATACCAATAGACTTTCTAGGGCCAGACGTAATTCGCCGGTGATAGCACTGGGTACTTGCGTATCTCGCTGCACGAACACATGCGTTAAACTGCCTTGCGCACATGCACTTTCCTGACCTTCTTTAAATATCGCAACGCCATATTCCACAGAGCTATTGCCAAGCCGATTCACTCTTATTCCCCCGGATATTTTGTCGGGGAAGGCAATTGAAGCGAAATAATGACATTGAGATTGCACCATTAAGCCTATTTGATCACCGTGATGAATGTCCAGTACGTCTTTCTCAATCATGTATTGATTGATTATCGAGTCAAAATAGCTGTAGTAGACAACATTATTCACGTGCCCATATACATCGTTATCCATCCATCGTGTGGTGATATCAAAAAACGCTACATAGTCGTTTAAGGTTTCTGCAGTAGGTTTACTCATGGGGTATAGATGCTCCTGAAGGACACATGAAAAATTTAAAACGCCTGCTGATAGATGCGCAGGGCATCATCTTGGGTGACTTCCCTAGGGTTGTTAATAAGCAAGCGTGTTTGCAGCATCGCTTCGCTTGCTAGCTTCGGTAAATCTTCTAGGGTGATGTTCAGTGCACGTAATTGAGTGGGCAACTTCAAGTCGATTATGAGCATTTCAATATACTCAATTAAGCTGCGTGCAAGGTCCATCGAGTCTTGCTTATCGATATTGTGCGGCATGATATGCACTGCTAGCTCTGCATAAAGCTGATGACATGCACTCAGATTGTGGCGCATGACATAAGGCAGCACTAAAGCATTGCTCAAGCCATGGGGAATATGAAAATGTCCGCCAAGTGGATATGCTAGAGCATGCACTGCCGCCACGGGTGAATTGGCAAATGCTTGGCCAGCAAAGCAAGCACCAAGCAACATGTTTTGTCGTGCTGCTAGATTATGACCGTCAAATGTCGCTGTTTTGATATTACTCGATAGCAAGCTTAAGGCTTTGGTAGCCAACATGTCGGAGTAAATATTCTTCTTGTGCTTGCCAGTATATGCTTCGATGGCGTGTACCATCGCATCAATGCCGGTCGCGGCTGTCACATGAGAGGGTAAATTAAGGGTAAGGTGTGCATCTAGTATTGCCACATCAGGAATTAACTGCGCAGAAACAATACCTGCTTTGGTGGTTTTCCCCGTTGTTAAAATCGCAATGGGGGTCACTTCCGACCCGGTACCTGATGTTGTCGGGATTAGGACTAAGGGCAACGAACGCTCAGTCACGTTATCTATACCGTACATACTGGGCAACACTGTCTGACTAGATGCTGATGCAATCACTTTTGCCACATCCATAGGACTGCCACCACCAAAGCCGATGACTCCGTCGCACGCCTGGCTTTTACAAAGGTCAATCCCCTTAAGCACGGTTGCTTCACTAGGGTCGCTTTCTACTTCGTCGAATATGGATAATGCAATTGTTGAGTTGGCTTGCCTGAAGCTTTTGGTAAGCTCATCTAATAATCCATGCTTGACCAAGCCGGCATCGGTAACCACAAGCGGCCTGTGAATGCCCAATTTGGCGCATAAGCTGGGTAATTTTAAAATCCCGTTCGCTTCGCAGATGATGCTCTTTGGCGCATGAAATTCAAAAGCATGCATAAATGTGATTCCTTTCAATAGTTTCTTTTATTGTTACGCGGTGGTTGCAACAACGATCCGAACTTCCATTAGCTTCGTTTACATTTTATCTATATTTTGGCGCCAATACGATGAAAGATGATGAGTTACTTGCACTAAAAATTGCTTTTACTTACATGCCACAAGCAATTGAAGTAAATAAATATGAATACGGTGAAAATTACAAAAATGTTCTTGAACACATTGAGTTTGTGCGTGGAGTGCTATTAGATCACGACGTTGACCCCGACGAAGTGAGCGGCGATATTAACCCTGACAGCACACCAAACTCATGCTACTAGCCGCGCAAACCTAGCATACAAGAAAATAGGGATGAAGATACCGGTCATCCCGTAACTACATTACTGCTCACTTTTTCGCTGTTTGTTGATTTAGATGAATGCGTTAGACGCATGATGTATGTCCGCGCTGATTTATTGTAAAAAGAAACAAAGTGTTATCGATAAATAAAAAGATTTTACATTCTAAAAAAAAGGGCGTAATATCCGCCTTAGCTAGAGAGAAGTCTATTCTTTACCCTACATTACATTGTTTTATTCATATTACATCGTCCTGCAGTTTTAAGTATCAGTCTCTAATTTCAGCTACACCCGTTTATTTGCATTTTGCAAGTGAGCACTATTAACAATTTTTTATTACAGGTTATTATTATGTCTAAAACTACCGGTACGGTTAAATGGTTTAACGAATCTAAAGGCTTCGGCTTTATCGCTCAAGAATCTGGTCCTGACGTGTTTGCACACTTCAGCGCAATCTCTGGCGACGGTTTCAAAACTTTAGCTGAAGGCCAAAAAGTTGAGTTCACTGTAACTGACGGTCAAAAAGGCCCTCAAGCAGAGAACATCGTAGCTCTTTAAGCTATTATTGATTTCAAAAGCCCTGACATTTTGGTGTCGGGGCTTTTTTTATGCCTATAAATTAAGGTCTGGTGATTTATTGATTGATATTAAAAGCTTACGTAATATGCTTTTAAGAGCACTGTCATGAGATTGTGCCAAATCATTAACAACAGCCAAGTTCCTAGGAGTGCATCATGGACTTAACGATCGCCGAATCCGCGGTGAAGCTCATTCAGCTTGCACTTGCTCCTGTATTTTTACTAGTAGGCATTGGCACCATGGTAAATGTTGTAACCGGGCGGTTAGCCAGGGTGATTGACCGCGCGCGATCTTTTGAAGAGGGTGGCGAATGCGCACAGACTTTTAAAGACAGTGCGCAAGCTAAAATTGAGATCCGCTCGCTTCGACGCCGTATGCGCTTTGCCAACTGGGCGATTACGTTTTTAATCGCCGCTGCCGTGACCATTTGTATAGATGTTATATTGTTATTAGTAAACGGTTTAGTCGCGCCTAGTTTAGATGTGGCTATTTTAAGTACATTTATACTTGCTTTAATATTGATGACCGGGGGGCTACTATCGTTCTTTTTTGAAGTCAGTGTAGCAACCGCAACCTTGAAGATTGGGCCTGAAATTTTGACGAGAAAGGAAAAAGTTAACGATGAATAGGGCGCAAGGCCGGATGATTCTTCGATTTAGGGGTTTTAAAGAAATATGTTGATTTTAAAGGATTTTGATGTATGTAAGCACTCACTGGGTGAGCGCTTAACAAGCGAAAAATAGAATAATTTGACCGTAAAATAGTGGATGCATGCCACTATTTTAACTCCTAGGTTAAGTGCTGCGCATGAAAAGCGATATGATCTTCGATAAAACTCGCAATAAAATAGTAACTATGGTCATAACCTTCTTGCATGCGAAACCCAATGGTATAGTCAGCACGTTTAGCAGCCTCAATCAACGCCTCTGGTTTTAATTGATCTTGTAAAAAATTGTCAGCGCTGCCCTGATCGATAAGCGTAGGTAAGTAAGCGCTTGCTTTATCTACTAGCAATGTTGCATCGTAATGTTTCCAAGTAGACTCATCATCTCCCAAGTACGTTGAAAATGCTTTTTGCCCCCAAGGACAACCTGTGGGATTAGCGATGGGCGCAAACGCTGACACTGAAACATATTTTTCTGGATGTTTCAGCGCAATGGTTAATGCACCGTGCCCGCCCATAGAGTGGCCGCTGATAGCGCGCTTGTTTGATACTGGAAAATGCGCCTCGATAAGAGCCGGAAGTTCATTTAACACATAGTCGTACATGTGATAATGCTTTGCCCATGGCATGCGTGTCGCATTGAGGTAAAAACCAGCGCCTTTGCCACAGTCATAGCTATCGATGTCTGCTACATCATCGCCTCGAGGGCTGGTATCGGGGGCAACAATGGCGATACCGTGCTTAGCGGCGAACTGATGCGCGCCGGCTTTTTGCATAAAGTTTTCATCTGTACAGGTGAGGCCCGATAGCCAATACAGCACCGGAACTTTTTGACCTTGCTTAACTTGAGGTGGCAGATAAATCGCAAATTTCATTGTGCAATGATTACTACTTGAAACATGCGAGTACTGCTCGTGAACACCTTGAAAGCTAAGCGTACTGCTAAGTTTGCTAATGGCTATATCAGTCATATTATCCCTCACTTATTAAAGTGAATGACAGAGCGAATAGATTCACCTTTATGCATTAATTCAAATGCTTCATTCACGTCTTCAAGACCCATGGTATGCGTAATGAAGTCATCCAATTTGAATTCTCCGGCCATGTAACGCTCCACATAATCAGGTAATTCAGAACGCCCTTTAACACCGCCAAACGCTGTGCCACGCCATACCCTGCCGGTGACTAGCTGAAATGGTCTAGTCGAAATTTCTTGTCCTGCGCCGGCTACGCCAATGATGATCGACTCTCCCCAACCTTTGTGACAGCATTCAAGGGCGCTGCGCATAATCTTCACATTGCCGATACACTCGAACGAAAAGTCGACCCCGCCGTCGGTCATCTCGACAATTACTTCTTGAATGGGTTTGTCGTAATCATTTGGGTTAATGCAGTCTGTTGCGCCGAGTTGACGCGCTAAATCGAACTTACGCTCATTAATATCGATAGCAATAATGCGACCAGACTTTGCCATGGTGGCACCGATGATTGCAGAAAGGCCAATGCCGCCTAAACCAAACACCGCGACTGTATCGCCGGCTTGGACTTTTGCCGTGTTCATGACTGCGCCCATGCCAGTGGTTACGCCGCATCCTAATAAGCATACTTCTTCAAGTGGCGCTTTAGGGTTAACTTTTGCCAACGAAATCTCAGGCAATACGGTATACTCTGAGAAGGTAGAAGTACCCATATAATGATAAATCACTTCGCCATTTATCGAAAAGCGTGATGTGCCGTCGGGCATTAAGCCTTGACCTTGAGTGCCTCGAATTTTCTGACACAAATTAGTTTTGCCAGAGGTGCAAAACTTACACTCTCCGCATTCGGGCGTGTAAAGTGGAATGACGTGATCACCAACTTCTACGCTTGTTACGCCTTCGCCAATAGATTCAACAATTCCGCCGCCTTCATGGCCTAATATGCTAGGGAATACGCCTTCGGGGTCATCACCTGAAAGCGTGTATGCATCGGTATGGCATACGCCTGTTGCCGTCAGCTTCACTCTTACTTCGCCCGCTTTAGGAGGGGCTACATCGACAGTTTCTATTTTAAGCGCTTGTCCGGGGCCCCAGGCTACTGCGGCTTTACATTGAATAGTTTTAGCGGTCATGGTGTTCCATCATTTTGTTTAGATGCTCTAAGTGTTGATGAAATACGCAATAGTTGCAATGTGGATCGCTGTTTTTGTTGCGCTGCAGCTATTGCGGCCTCACCAAATTGTGAGTGCCGCGCTGCCATCGGGAGAGATGAAGTATTTGAAAGGGTTATCTGCGCTGCACTTTATCCATCAATGTAGGGTCGGCAAATTCGAAATTGACCTCATCATAAATAATGATTGCACCGCGTATTTGTGATGAAGCGTCTACTTTCAGGGTGGGTGGTCGGTTAGAGCGGTTATTGCGCTGTGGTTTGCGTTCAAATCGCACATCGCCTTCTACAATAGTGCCGTTGAGCAGGGCGATATCGCCATTGACAGTAACAATATTTTCAGCCACCGTGACGTTGTCTAAATCGACGTCACCATTAACTGTGGTAATACTGGCACCCACGTTGCTGTTTTGCTCGATATTAATGTTTCCATTTACCGTGCTTACATCTTCTGAAGCGCTAAAACCCTCGCCAATATTGATAGACCCATTGACGATACTGACGCTTTCTACAGTCACGTTATCACCAATACGAATGCGCCCGTTCACATTACTGACCTCTTCGGCCGTGACATTGTCATCTAGAGATAATGAACCATTTACCGACGATACTTCGCCAACCGTCAGTCCTTTAGCGACTTTCACGGATTTGTTGGTGCTGGTGTAATCATCACCATCAGTGTAAGTATATGCGCCTTTTCCATCGCTTGCGCCAACGTGAATAATGCATCCGGTGAGTATTAATGTTGCGGCGATAATGCCAATAAAACCATAAACAGGTAATTTCATTCGCTTAGTCATGTATGATTCCTTTTTATTATAAGCAATATGGGTAAGTGCTGCATGTGGGTAATTAGCACAATGTATGCCAGCATTAAAATTCATGAAAAACAATAAGTTACAGGCTAATGAAATTTCCGATTTTATTATTCATTAGTCAAAACTCTCAATAATTGGTCTAATAGACATATGCGGCATATTGATGTGTCGCAGTCATAAATGAAAAGGTTTACTCCGTTACGTGATTTCTTTGCCGCACAATATCCATATTGACGAAGACCAGTATCAACTGAGCGCTATTCGCTCAGCGGGCAACGGCGGGCAAAACGTCAATAAGGTCGCAACAGCGATTCATTTGCGATTTGATATTGCACAATCCACCTTGCCTGAAAAATATAAGGCGCGCTTGCTCGTGCTTTCTGACTCGCGTATCAATAAAGAGGGCATTGTTGTGATCAAGGCGCAGTCGCACCGCACCCAAGAAAAAAACAAAGACGATGCGATTGCTCGCTTAAAAGCGCTGATTGCCTCTGTTTTAGTCGAGAAAAAACCTAGGCGAGCGACTCGTCCGAGCTTAAATGCTAAAAAGAAGCGGGTAGATGCCAAAAAGCGCAACGGTATGAACAAGGCATTGCGAAAGAAGGTCGATTTTTAATCGTTGAGGTTATAGAGTCTACACGGACGTTATGGTCAATGTTTAACTGGGATTATTTATTAACACATGAAAAAAACCATCAAGAAGTTAGACAAGCAGGTTGTTCAGGCACTCACAATAGCATGTGAGCAGTGTAAGCAAGACGTACTCGGGTTTGACTGGCTGACACATACCGCCGACTATTCAAACTTTCCGGGTAGTTTAGTGGTGCGTTGTGTATTTGATACTGACCAATCCTTACATCTTGCAAAAGAAACAGAGCAAACGGTATTGTTGATCAAACGTATTCATGGCGCGTTATTAAAATCGGGTTTTTTACTCAAACATCCCAAAAAGCACGTGATTTTTGACACAGAAGAAGCATGCACCCGCGAGCATCAGGGTGATTGGAACAGGAGATTAGATTATGCGCATTAAACAGCTAGGGCATCCCATACTACGGAAAGTATCAAAAGAGGTTGCGCCGCAAGATGTATCCTCAGAAGTAGTACAATCTACTCTAAAACTTATGCAAGATGTGCTCAATGGCATAAAAGCAATCTCTGACGAAAATGGTAATGCAGTTTCTGCGCCCCAGGTGGGGCAACCCATTCGCGCGATTATGCTGCGTTTAGATGGTGAATTTGTACCGATGATAAACCCGAGCTTCACTTCACTTTCTAGTGAGATGTTTGAGTTTGAAGAAGAGTGCTTTAGTTTGTATAACGTGCGTGGTGTGGTCTTAAGGCATCAGCAAGTTGAGGTCAGCTATTTAGATCAATACGGAAATGCGCAAACGCGCACCATGACAGGTGAAGAATCAGGCTTGGTGCAACATGAAGTCGACCATCTAAATGGTGTGTTTTTCCTCGACCGAATTGAAGATCACCAGCGGCTACAGAGCATAGACTACATGCTCAATGACAATCCAGAGCGACTTAAAGTCGTCAAGGAAATGATGGCGTACATGGCCGGGTAGTTTTTGTAAAGTTTTACAGAAATTATGAGCACTAAATAGCTATGACTCCCATGTTACGCGAGGTCTTAAAAGAGATATCAAGCGAAACCTGATATATAAGCAATGCTATTTCGAATGGATATTTATTATAAAGGCGGTATTCTGCGCGCTCAAATTTAAGGAGCAGTAATGAATAGAAACCCCCTGTTAAAAAGTATGGCAATTGCGACTGTTTTCATGTCTGTGCTCCCTGCACTCATTTACTACGCAGTTTATTTTAAAGACGTAAGAGCAAACAAAAAACCCATTTCCCCGCGTGAGTTAGGTATGTTCATCATGATCGCTCTGGTTGCTTCGCTTAGTCATATTGGGGTGAGTTTTATGCAAAGCAGCGTAGAGATTGGTGGAGCTTTGTTTATTGTTTCAGCCTTTATTCACCTAACCAAAATTGCGGCGCTGGTATTGTTTTACTTAGCATGTAAAACAACTGAACCTCACGAATTGCATGCAAAAGCGTAGGTCATTTGCTATGTAAGCGGGAAGCGTCGAAACAGAGTTCCGAGGCGGCTGATTGTGTTGTTATGCGAACTTATCAATGCGTTCCAATATAGTGAAAGAGAAAGAAAAAACCTAAGTTGATACACAATACTGCTAAAGAAGGGAGCAGTAAAATTATCAGTTTCTGTTTTTTATTCAGCGTTTTTGCAATAGTTTGATTTATCGTGAAAGAAAAAGCCAGACACGCAAGTAATGGCAACAAAAAGATTGCAAATAAATATCCGGTAATCGCGGATACTGTAGATGAGAGGTTTACTACATAACTGTATGTAAGCACCAAAGACACAAAGACTAAAATAAAAGCTAAACCGGCAACTGTTGTTTTATTCGATTTCATTAACAACCTATTTCGTTGATCTTACCCACTAACATTGACGCAAAGCTAAGCCTACGTAGTTGTTTATCTAGCGAGCTTGTGAGCGGTTTAAGTGCTTACTAGGTGCGCTTAACACCGCAGCTTCTATATTGTTTGATTGACCAGCCGTTGTCTGCAAGTTTTTTTACACTGCGGACACAGAGACTGGCGATATGCCATCACAATAAAAATTAGGCCAACAGCTTTTAATCCACGGCTAAAGTAACCGCACTATGCAAAATAACATTGAGCGATACGTGAGCTTGGCCTAAACCCGTATCCTTGAAAATTCACTGGTAGCTTAGACATTTGTCGTAGTATCCCTTGAAATAAGCCTCAAAACTCTCTATATTGTCGACAATCCAACTTCAACGAGCTTTTCATGTCGCCTTTTCAAGAAGCCCCTGTAACCTCATCAGACAAGACATTTATTGCCTTGCGTGCAGATGTGGTGGAGGGTGTTATCAAGGCGGGTGCAAAATTAAGTGAAGCTGAATTGTCGACAAATTATGGTGTCAGTCGAGCAGTGGTGCGAGAGGCAATCAACCGCTTAGAAAACGCTAGCTTGGTTGAGCGCAAGGCAAATGTAGGCGCGAAAGTGGTCACGCTTACGTTAGACGGCCTCATTCAACTGTATCAAGTGCGTGAAGCACTCGAAGGCATGGCTGCAAGATTAGCGGCGCAAAACATGAGCGATGATGAAATCGAAGAGCTACAGAGCCTTTTAAATAATCACGCAAAACAAGTGAAAAACGGTGAGTCATACTACCAAGAAGCGGGTGATGTGGACTTTCATTATCGTATTGTTCTTGGCAGTCATAATCAGCAGTTAATCTCCATGCTCACCAATAATATTTATCATTTAGTGCGTATGTATCGGGTTCAGCTTGGCATGGCTGGACCGCGCGTGACTACGGCGTTTGCCGAGCATACCAATATCGTACAAGCAATATCCCATCGCGATGCGGAGTTAGCTGAGCTGCTCATGCGTCGCCACATTCTTTATTCAAAAAATAACATTGAAGCCAAACTGAGGACTATTCCATGAGTGCAGGTAAAAAATTCCGCGCAGCGTTAGCTGAAAATACACCCTTACAGATTGTTGGTACCATCAACGCCTACAGCGCCATAATGGCACAAAAGATTGGTCACAAGGCTATCTACCTGTCTGGTGGCGGTGTTGCTAACGCATCATATGGTTTGCCCGACCTTGGCATGACGTCTTTAAATGATGTACTGGCCGATGTGCAGCGCATTACTGCGGCAAGCAGCCTGCCTTTATTGGTCGATATCGATACTGGCTGGGGTGGCGCGTTTAACATCGCTAAAACCATTCGCGATATGGAAAAGGCGGGCGCAGCTGCGGTGCATATGGAAGACCAAGTAGCCCAAAAACGTTGTGGACATCGCCCAAATAAAGAAATCGTAAGCACACAAGAAATGGTCGACAGAATCAAATCGGCCGTAGATGCACGCACCGACCCAGACTTTTTCATCATGGCACGTACCGACGCATTCGCTCAAGAAGGGCTAGAAGCGGCGATTGAGCGGGCAAAAGCCTATGTAGCAGCCGGTGCAGACGGTATTTTTGCAGAAGCAATTAAAACCGAAGAACATTATCGCGCGTTCGCTGATGCGCTAGATGTTCCTATCTTGGCAAACATAACAGAGTTTGGACAAACTGAGTTATGGAACAAAAAAGAGCTCGGAGAGTGGGGCGCAGCCATGGTGCTTTATCCATTAAGTGCCTTTAGAGCGATGAACAAAGCGGCTGAAAATGTATATCAGTCAATCTTGGCCAATGGCGATCAAAAAGCCGTTATCGATACCATGCAAACGCGCATGGACCTTTATGATTATCTTGGCTATCACGACTATGAGCAAAAGCTTGATGAGCTGTTTGCACAACAAAAATAATTCAAATTAGCACACACATTCACTTAATTTAATTAGTAAGAATTGGAGTAAAAAATGGCAAAAGTACTCAGTGGCGCAGGCCTTCGCGGTCAAGTTGCAGGCAAAACCGCACTTTCTACCGTAGGCGTATCCGGCTCGGGTCTTACCTACCGTGGCTATGATGTAAAAGATCTAGCCGAAACATGTCAATTTGAAGAAGTGGCATATTTAATTCTCAAGGGCGACTTGCCTACGCAAGCTCAGTTAGACGAATATAAAACGACGCTTAAAGGTTTGCGCGGTTTGCCGCAAGCCCTAAAAGACGTGCTTGAGCGCATCCCGGCGAATGCTCACCCTATGGATGTATTACGTACCGGTTGTTCAATGCTAGGCAATTTAGAAATGGAAGATAGCTTTGAGCAGCAGCACGAAGTGACAGACCGCATGTTAGCGTGTTTCCCATCGATTATTTGTTACTGGTATCGCTTTAGCCACGATGGCGTGCGCATTGACGTAGAGACCGATGACGATTCAATCGGCGGACATTTTTTACACCTCTTGCATGGTGAAAAACCAAAAGCGCTGTTCGAGCAGGTCATGCACGTATCGTTAATTTTGTATGCGGAGCATGAGTTTAATGCATCAACGTTTACCGCTCGTGTTTGCGCATCGACCTTATCGGATATGCATTCATGTATTACCGGTGCGATTGGATCACTGCGCGGTCCATTACATGGCGGCGCTAACGAAGCGGCTATGGAGTTAATTGAAGGCTTTACATCACCAGAGCATGCCGAAGAAGAAATGATGGCTAAGTTAGCGCGTAAAGATAAAATTATGGGCTTTGGTCACGCGATTTACTCTGAGTCAGACCCTCGCAACGAAATCATTAAAGGTTGGTCAGAAAAGTTAGCGGCAGAAGTGGGTGATACCGTCTTATATCCGGTGTCGGTGAAATGTGAAGAAGTGATGTGGCGCGAGAAGAAGCTTTTCTGTAATGCAGATTTCTTCCATGCATCAGCGTATAACTTCATGGGGATCCCAACGAAATTATTCACGCCTATTTTTGTTATGTCACGTCTGACCGGTTGGGCTGCTCACGTGATGGAGCAACGTGCAGACAATCGCATCATTAGACCATCTGCTGACTATACGGGTGAAGACATCCGTGACGTGCCGCCTATTGCTGAGCGCGGTTAAGCGCAGCGGACATATAGCAAATTTGCTCCCTTGCGAATTGACAACGAATTCGTAGGGAGGAAGCTTGCACCACAACACAGTATTGACTTCAACGCATTGGAGGAAACATGAATTACGAATATCGCAAACCCTTACCTAACAGCAAGTTAGATTATTTTGACACTGAAGCCGCTGTAAACGCGATTAAACCAGATGCTTATAAAGGCCTACCATACACATCAAAAGTGTATGCTGAGAACTTGGTAAGACGATGTCCCCCTGAAGATTTGCAGCAAGCACTTGAGCAAATCATTTATCGTCGTCGTGATTCAGACTTTCCATGGTTTCCAGCACGCGTAGTTTGTCACGATATTCTTGGTCAAACGGCGCTAGTAGACCTCGCTGGTTTGCGCGATGCCATTGCACTCAAAGGCGGCGATCCAGCAAAAGTTAACCCAGTAGTTCCCACGCAACTCGTCGTTGATCACTCGTTAGCGGTCGAGCACGCCGGTTACGAAGAAAATGCCTTTGAAAAAAACCGCGTCATTGAAGACAGACGAAACGAAGATCGCTTCCACTTTATCAACTGGACCAAAACTGCCTTTAAAAATGTCGATGTTATTCCGCAGGGCAACGGTATCTTGCATCAAATAAACTTGGAGCGCATGTCGCCGGTAGTGCAAATACGCGATGGCGTCGCTTTTCCAGATACATTAGTGGGTACTGATAGCCACACCCCAATGGTAGATGCGCTCGGCGTGATCTCGATTGGTGTGGGCGGCCTTGAAGCCGAAAGTGTCATGCTCGGTCGTGCTTCTTACTTGCGTTTACCCGACATTATTGGTGTTGAATTAACCGGTAAGCCGCAGGCAGGCATAACGGCAACTGATATCGTATTAGCACTTACGGAGTTTTTACGTAAAGAGCGCGTGGTATCTTCCTATTTAGAGTTTTACGGCGAAGGTACTCGCCACTTAACCCTAGGCGATCGCGCCACCATCTCAAATATGACCCCAGAATATGGCGCAACTGCCGCCATGTTTTATATCGACGAGCAAACGATTGATTACCTCACCCTCACCGGCCGAGATGACGAGCAAGTGAAATTGGTTGAGCAGTATGCCAAGCACACTGGTCTATGGGCTGATTCGATGGTTGAAGCGGAATACGAGCGCATCCTTAAGTTTGATTTATCATCGGTTGGCCGAAATATGGCTGGCCCGTCAAACCCGCATGCACGCTTGGCTACCGCCGATTTGGCCAGTAAAGGCATTGCAGCTAAATATGAAGTGAATGGGGATGAAATGCCCGACGGCGCGGTGATTATCGCCGCGATTACGAGCTGTACCAATACGAGCAACCCACGCAATATGATTGCCGCAGGTCTTATCGCGCGCAACGCCAATAAGCTTGGACTGCAGCGTAAGCCATGGGTAAAAACGTCACTTGCGCCTGGCTCTAAAACGGTTAAATTGTATTTAGAAGAGGCAGAGTTATTGCCAGAGTTACAGACCCTTGGGTTTGACGTGGTTGCATTCGCCTGCACCTCGTGTAATGGCATGAGTGGCCGCTTAGATCCAAAAATCGAAGAAGAGATCAAGCGTCGCGACCTCTACTCAACGGCGGTACTTTCAGGTAACCGAAACTTCGACGGGCGTATTCACCCCCATGCTGACCAAGCCTTCTTAGCTTCTCCGCCTTTAGTTGTTGCCTATGCCATTGCCGGTAGCATCCGTTTTGATATAGAAAAAGATCCCCTTGGGTTTGACGCTGCAGGTAAGCCAATACTGCTAAAAGACATTTGGCCCACTGACGAGGAAATCAATGCGGTAGTAAAAGCGTCGGTCAAACCAGAGCAGTTCCGAAAAGTTTACGAGCCGATGTTCGATTTAAAAGTAGAAGAGGCAAACCTTAATCCGCTTTATGATTGGCGCGAGATGTCGACCTATATTCGTCGCCCACCCTATTGGGAGGGTGCATTAGCGAGTGAGCCCACACTTACCGGTATGCGCCCGCTAGCGGTGCTAGGCGATAATATCACCACGGATCATTTATCGCCTTCTAATGCGATTCAGATGAACAGCGCAGCTGGTGAATACCTGCATAAAATGGGGCTGCCTGAGGAAGATTTTAACTCATATGCGACTCACCGCGGTGATCATTTAACCGCTCAGCGCGCTACTTTTGCTAATCCTAAGTTATTAAATGAAATGGTATCAGAGAACGGTGAGATTAAGCAGGGCTCATATGCGCGTGTGGAGCCAGAAGGCAAAACCATGCGTATGTGGGAAGCAATTGAAACCTACATGAATCGTAAACAACCACTAATCATCATTGCAGGTGCGGACTATGGGCAAGGTAGCTCAAGAGACTGGGCTGCAAAAGGCGTAAGACTCGCCGGTGTAGAGGCCATTGTTGCTGAAGGTTTTGAGCGCATTCACCGTCAAAACTTGATAGGTATGGGTGTATTGCCGCTGGAGTTTAAAGAAGGAGTAACTCGCAAAACGCTTGGTATAGATGGCACAGAAACCTTTGATGTTAAAGGCGAGTGCAAGCCAGGTACTAATCTGTCTTTGATTATCACTAAGTCCACCGGCGAGCAGCTTACGGTGCCTGTTACGTGTCGCCTCGATACCGCTGAAGAAGTCTCTATATATGCGGCCGGTGGCGTACTGCAGCGTTTTGCTCAAGACTTTTTGGCAAGCGCAAGCTAGTTTATCAAAAACAATACGCGTGCAATTTAGGCAGAACAGGTCAAGCGCTTGTTCTGCCTATTCTCTTTTTATAGGAATTCTCATGACGATTTTTGCCCCCCAACAAAAAATCCCTGCCACTTACATGCGCGGTGGCACAAGTAAAGGCGTGTTCTTTAAGCTAGATGATTTGCCTGCTCCGGCCCAAGTCCCCGGTCAGGCGCGTGATGATGTTTTGCTTCGGGTGATTGGCAGTCCCGATCCCTATGGTAAACATACAGACGGTATGGGCGGTGCAACATCAAGTACAAGCAAAACCGTGATATTGAGCCGTGCAGATAAAGAAGGGCATGACGTTAACTACCTGTTTGGTCAGGTAGCGATTGATAAACCCCACATTGACTGGAGCGGAAACTGCGGCAACCTAACCGCTGCGGTAGGCTCTTTTGCTATTGAAAATGGGCTGGTGGATGCAGCTAAGATCCCTCAAAACGGTATTTGTGAGGTGATGATTTGGCAGCAAAACATTGAAAAAACCATTATTGCCCATGTGCCAATCACTAATGGTAAGGTGCAAGAAACAGGGGACTTTGAGCTTGATGGTGTGACATTCCCAGCCGCTGAGGTAAAGGTAGAGTTTGTTGACCCCGCAGATGGTGAGGGTGCACTTTTTCCTACCGGCAACTTAGTTGATAAGCTCGTCGTACCCGGTATTGGAGAGTTTGATGCAACCTTCATCAATGCAGGCATTCCCACCATTTTTCTTAACGCTAAAGATATCGGCTATACCGGTACTGAACTGCAAGGTGCCATCAATGGCGACTCACAAGCACTTGCTCGATTTGAAACGATGCGCAGCTATGGCGCTTTGCAAATGGGCTTGATTAGCGACTTAGCCGAAGCCGCTCAGCGCCAGCACACGCCTAAAATCGCCTTTGTTGCGCCTCCACAAGATTATGTTAGTTCAAGCGATAAGGCGGTAAATTCATCTGATATCGACGTCCTTGTTCGAGCATTATCGATGGGTAAACTGCACCATGCCATGATGGGCACGGCTGCTGTAGCCATAGGCACTGCTGCCGCGATTCCAGGTACATTGGTGAATTTGGCTGCAGGCGGCGGTGATCGCACGCAAGTAACCTTTGGTCATCCGTCGGGCACCTTAACAGTGGGCGCAAGCGCCACTAGCAGTGACGGTGAGTGGCAGGTTGAAAAGGTGGCAATGAGCCGAAGTGCTAGAGTCTTGATGGAAGGGTTTGTGCGCATTCCAGTTTAGTATCGCCTCTGATACTAAAGGAGCACAAACTCTAGCCTCACGTACAGTTTTCAAAAAGCCCAAGATCACCGATGATTCAGTCACACGCCTTATTTAAAGGCGTGTTTAATACAAAACATAATTTAAAAAATAATGACTGAATTAAATCAAGCTCACCTTGAGCATGTTAGTGGTGGAGCGATTGCGCTTGGCGTCTGGGCGATTTTCATTTCGGGATATGGTTGCAATGCCTTCGATAAGATTGGCAGCGAGATCGGTAACGGTTTATACGATGCGATGCACGGAGGCTAATAATCATGAAAATACTTGAAGAAAACGACAGTCAAATAGTGACTTTTGGTAGATACTTTTTAGTGGTTATGGTGACGCTGGTACGACTCAATCAATTGGGGTTCTAGAGGCCTGCTGGCATGCTACAACAAAGAGACATTGCGCAATCAACATTAGTGACTTTACACCTTTTTATGCTAAAACTCCCGATTCTCTTGACCACATTCATCTAAAGACTATACGCTAGGCGCTTGTAAAAACTTTCATTCTCACGTTGGAATGATTAGTTTGGGTAAAGCATTATTAATATATGGTCGCCAGTGTCTATGGCTAGCGGTCTGGCCCTTAATAAGATGAAGTAGTGGTCCATGTATATGAGTCATAAATTTAAGAAAACTTTTCTGCCCCTTATGGGCTTGTTCTTTACCTCGTTATTGGTAGGTTGTGGTGGAGGCGGTGGCAACAGCAGCCCAGCACCTCAAAGACCATCTACATCACCTCCGCCGCCTAGTCAGCCTACATGGACCGCCGGTGTCTATGCACCTAGTAACCAATTTGTCGCACGCTGCGAAGCGCCTCGCTCAGGAACTGACCCGTTTACCGGAGAAGTGTTTCCA
Organism: Glaciecola sp. XM2; assembly: GCF_018595715.1. Classification (GTDB taxonomy): domain Bacteria; phylum Pseudomonadota; class Gammaproteobacteria; order Enterobacterales; family Alteromonadaceae; genus Glaciecola. Next base: position 239,531 of record NZ_JAHEOJ010000025.1, on the reverse strand, counting down.
GATAGAGCAGGCTCTGCGTTGACTGAAAAGTTGTGGTTGCGCTCTTGGACCAATGAAACCTACCTCTGGTTTGATGAAGTACCTGATAATAATCCTAATAACTTTTCGATTCCTGACTACTTCGATCAGTTAAAAACCGATGCGGTGACAGCGTCAGGCGAATTAAAAGATAACTTTCACTTTAGCCAATCGACAGCTGAATATAACCAACGGACGCAATCGGGCACTAGCTCAGGGTATGGTATTTCATGGGAGTTTGTCGCCAATACTGCGCCAAGAGAGCTTATTGTGCGTTACACAGAGCCAAACTCTCCTGCCGCCCGTGCTGGGCTTCCTAGAGGCGCAAGCTTAAAACGGATTGATGGCATTGACTTTGTGAATACCAATGATGGCGATGAAATCGACGCTATCAATGCAGCTTTGTTTTCAGGTGACCCAGGGGCAGTGCATACGTTTGAACTTGTGACCGCGTCAAATGAACCACTTAGCGTTGAGTTAACCTCTACAGTGGTTGCGTTAAGCCCTGTACAAAATGTAAATGTTTTTGATACTGCTGCTGGCCGTATTGGATATATGCAATTTAACTCCTTCATATCCCCTGCGCAGCCTGGTTTGATTTCGGCTTTTCAGCGCTTTGTTGATGATACGGTAACCGATGTCATTATTGATCTTCGCTATAACGGCGGTGGCTTGCTCGCATTATCTTCGCAAATTGCATACATGATTGCTGGCCCTAACCAAACCAATAACCGCATATTTGAGCAGTTAGTATATAACAGCAAGACGGCTAATCCACCGGGCACGCCGTTTTATGACCGCGAAATTGACTACGTAAACGGCGTGTTTACCAGCAATGATCTTCCTAGCCCAGAGCTCGCCAGAGTTTTCATATTGTCTAGTGAAAACACCTGCTCAGCCAGTGAGTCACTTATCAATAGCTTGTTAGGTATTGATGTAGAAGTGGTCTTAATTGGTGATACAACCTGTGGCAAGCCGTTTGGGTTTGTACCAGAAGATAATTGTGGCACTACCTACTTTACCATTCAGTTTCAAGGTGTAAATGCCAAGGGGTTTGGCGAGTTTTCTGATGGTTTTTCTCCCGTGGCTAGCCCAGTATTCCAAGACCAAGTATTAGGATGTACGGTTGCCGATGATTTTAGCAACCCACTGGGCTCTGTGGATGAGGCATTACTTAGCACGGCGATTTATTTTGCTGAAAATAATGAGTGCCCGAGCATCGCACCTCAACCTGCATCGCTGAACAAGCGTGATCGCAACGACCCAGATGGTCGCGCCATCCGCACCCCCAATCCTTATCTAGACGCAATTATCAACGAAGATCGATCAATGATGGGTAAGGGAGTGAACTAATGCAAAAACGTGCATTAATGTGGATAACCGTATTATCTTGCGGCCTCTTACTTGGAGGGTGTAATAGTACAGAGCAAGATATGCAAAACGCTCGATTTAGCCAAGCGAGCGCTGAAAATGCAGCAGCAGTGCAACAAGCACTATCCTCTTTTTTCAATGGCCAGAATATCCCTGTCAGTAACGATGTATTCGTTGATAGTTCAGAATTGGTGATAGACCGCCAGCGCGTATCCAATGTTACGGGGCAAGTGATCAATGGGCGGGATATTTCCAGTGGCGTAGACGGCGTTGGCACTGCAGAGCGGTTTTTCTTAAAAACAATCGAAGGTACGTGTAGCATCATGCATGAAAGAACGGGTCAGCTCGTGCTCGTCCCCAATGTTACATGTGAAGCAAATTAAGGCCGCTAGCGACCTTAACCAAACCAATATATAGGTAAAGCGCGGCTAATTACACAGCCGCCTTTTTATTTTTACTCGTCAATTGCGACCACCAGATACCACCCCATACTTGGAATGTAACTGGCGCCTAAGCGCGTTCGCTGCTTGTCACTCACGCTAATCCAACTAGGGGTGTTTGGTGTGAGCAAACTAGATGAAATGCTGCTTGAATAGAGAGTTTGTAAGGTCGCATTGCCGGCGACGCTCTCATTTGCATGTACTTGCACCTTTCCTTGAGCATCCACCAGGTATACTTCGCCCTGTTGGGCAAACGAGGATGTTTCTAGCATCGTCACAACGCCATCAAATGATGTTGCTACACCCGATAAGCCATTCCCATCAGTTTGTTGATAATTGACATAAACATCCACGCGGTGCTTATTTTGGTCGTGATATACGCTGATCAAATTCTCTTGTCCACCGCGCAAATAGGCGAAATACCATGTGTCTATATCAGGTTGCAGTACACGTAAAAAGCCTTCGTGATTCCAATATTTATGGGTGGTTTTGTCGGCAAAAGAGGCACTTGTTAAGCCATATTCTTCGACTAAAAAGCCTAACTTTTCCACTAAAAGAGGCTCTTGTTTAGCGTTAAAGCCCTCATCTACCCAGTTGTGAATGTGGCTATCGTTAGCGATTGTTTTGGCGATTAACTTCATTTGAGCAATGCGAGCATCAATGCTCTGGCTGAGGTTTTCTAGTGCTAATGTATGGTTCGCCTGCTGCAAGTCATCTTCGTTCGCGCTAATGTTAAAGGAAGTAAACATAAACAGCGCACAAATCAATACGACACTTAAAAAATCAATAATCAGTAATACCTGTGGACGCTTTTGATGAGAATGACGCATGATTGCTCCTCTATGCATGAGTGCTCAGTAGCTGGTTTAATTCGTGATACAACGCGTTGACGTCAATATCGGGCATTGCTGCACACGCGCGTTGCTGCGCAGAGCTTGCTCGTTGCAAACTCTTCCCTTTAAGTGGTGTTGCCACGTCTTGTAGCATTTGCATTTCGTCTAACTTACCCGAGCAATGCAAAACAACATCCGCTCCAGCATGAATGGCCGCTGTAGCACGCTGCGCAACAGTGCCACTCAAGGCTTGCATATTGATGTCATCGGTCATGATCAGACCATCAAAGCCAATGTTTTCACGTATGATATCGTTTATCACGGTACTGCTGATACTGGCGGGCAATTGAGCGTCAATTTGCTCATATACGATATGCGCAGACATGGCCATCGAACATTTGTTAAAGGCACGAAATGGCGCAAAATCTATTTGCGATAGTGTATCGATGTCGGCCTCTACCGTAGGTAGCTCAAAATGTGAGTCGCAGCGTCCGCGGCCATGTCCTGGCATATGTTTTATGACGGGCTCTACCGAGGCAGCGTGCAGACCCTCAATGACCTGCTCACCTAAGGCTATGACCTGCTGCACCGTTGCACCATATGCTCGCTCATGAATAATGTCTGCAGCGTCTTTTTGCGGAATATCTAGCATGGGAGCACAATTGACGTTTATCCCCAATGATTTGAGCTCGTGGCCAATCAGTGCATTATTAATATAACAAGCACGCTTTGCTCGCTGTGGCGATTGCATAAACAGCGACGCAAACACTTGTGGGCTCGGGGGAATACGCCAGTGCGTTTTGGGTAAGCGAGATACGCGTCCTCCCTCTTGATCAATCAGCACCACTAGCGATTCTCGCTGTAAGGTATTTTTAATATCGTTTAATAAGGCATGCACTTGCTCGGGGCTTTCAATATTACGTGCAAAAAGAATAATGCCCCATGGGTTAAGTTGCGCAAACAGCTGCTTCTCTTGCTGTGTAAGTCGCAATGTGCTTGGTGAAATAATCAGGTTATTAGGCGTATTCACAAGATGACCATTAGTTCGGTAAACAAATTTTGCCCATGCTCACGGCAGGCGCATGACTACTGTTAGCAAAGGTAACAGAGGCGTCTGAGCAAATGCATTCATTTGCCAGTAAGGCAAACAAAGCGGCTTCTTTAGCATCCACATTAATACCCAAGGCGCTCATGCTTTTGAGCGTGGCGTTCGGCAGGTAAGCGTTTATGTATGCCAATAACTGCGCATTGTGGGCACCACCACCACTCACATATATGGTTAACGCTTGCTGTGCAGGAATCAACTGGTTGATAGCGTTGGCAACGCACTTAGCGCTAAAAGCACATAAGGTTGCTAACATGTCCTCAAGCGCGATGTCGGTCAAGTTGCATTGTGTCAGTTGCTCGTTCAGCCACGTGATGCTGAAGGCCTCTTGACCGGTGCTTTTTGGGCAAGGCAGGGTTAAAAAAGGATGTGTCAGCAATTTAGTGAGTAATGCGTCGTCAATCACCCCTTTAGCGGCAAGCTCACCGTTATGATCATAACGTTTAGGCGCTAAATGTTGTTGTACAAGTGCATCCATGAACGTATTGGCAGGCCCTGTATCGGTGCTGATAATGTCTGAAAAATAGGCCTTTGGCGGAATAACGCTAAGATTTGCTATCCCACCTAAGTTCAGCAGTACCCGATATTCGTTATCGTCCACAAACAGTAAGTAATCTCCGTACTTCACCATTGGCGCACCTTCTCCACCTGCAGCGACATGCTTTTGTCTAAAGTCACTGATCGTAATAATACCGGTGAGCTGGGCGATATGGTCTCCATCGCCAATTTGCAAGGTCGCGTTAGGCATGTTGGGCTGACTATGTGAATGGCGCGGAGCATGAAACACCGTCTGACCATGACTGGCAAGTAAATCGATGTCATCTGCTTGTAGATGCCAGCCTGCGAGCGTTTCGTTGATCATGGCCGCGTGCTTATGTGCAACCCATGTATTCGCTAGGCACACATCTTCAAGCCTTGCATCAGAGTTGGCAAATAAAGGCGTTATCAAGTCTTTATAGTCTTGTTGGTAAGGCTGGGTAGTGAAATGAACCAGCTCTAGCGTGGTTTGTTTACCGTGCCCTTTAACTTTGCAAAGGGCAATGTCTAGGCCATCTAGAGAAGTACCGCTCATAGTGCCTATAATCCATTTCTCGTCTTTGTTTGCGATGTCAAACAAGGCCTTAAGCTGCCGATTCATTCACAGTAATCCAATGGCATGACGTTATTGTTATGATGCAGATGATAACAGCAACCCGCTCTACTTTCATACCTGAGTATGATTTTGATTGTGTCACAAAAAATACCTGTGCTTTAAACTTTATCGATAGTGTTGTTCTGTGGATATTTAAAAGGTTAGAGGTAGCTAATGAAGTCATTTTCCAGTGGTGAAGTTGCGCAAATTTGTGATGTCACTTCCCGTACTGTCATTCGCTGGATTGAGGCTGGTAAACTCAAAGCATTTAAACTCCCAGGGCGCGGAAACAATCGTGTGAGCGAGGCCCAACTTGTTAGCTTTCTCACCCAAAATCGTATGCCTGTGCCAGAAGAATTGATGCACGATGAAGACGAACACTGTGTTGTCGTCAGTAATGATGTGTATTTATGTAAGCACGCGCGCCGCATTTTAAGAGATGCTGATTATCAAACTTCGTGTTTTAGCAGTGGTATTGAAGCGGGTTTTGAAATTGCGTCAAAGCGACCCTCATTGATTATTTTAGATACAGAATCTACGTCGGCACGACCACAAGCGGTATTTTCACAATTAAAGAAAGTCAGTGAATACGAGCCGAATATTATTGTGTTTTGTGAAAAGGGAAGCAACTTGGCGAGTCTGCAAGACTCAATGCAGGTCCTTCATAAGCCTCTTGAGCTTCATGAATTTTCGCAGATCATTGACGAAATGAGCAACAACGTCGTCTAGTGTTTGTGCACAAGTGAACGATACAGGCGATTCGCTTTTTCATAAGATTGCTGTTGTTCCATAATCGCAGCGAGTAGCAATACATCTTCATTCGTTTTTTCAAGCTCAATGGCCTTATTGATAGCGCGTTCGGCTAAACTAAAATCACCACTGTTGTAGGCTAAATGAGCCAGCACAGAATAGAGATTGGCCTGATCAGGCGTTTGCTTAATTTTTTGCTCAATAAAGTGAATCGCTTTGGCCGGTGAGGTGTGATTGAGTTGTTTAAACAGCCCCCAGAACGCTGGGTGTTGTTGTTTTTTGGCAAATTCAATCAAGACTTGCTCGGCTTCACTTGAAAGGCCTTGCTCGAGCAATAGTTGTACATAACAAATTTGGTTAGAAATGTCCCTTTTTGCCGAGCGCGAGAGGTTGGCCCATTTTTCTCGCAAAGCGTTTGCACCTTGCTTTGATGCAATAGCTGCAAACTCCCCGTGAGTAGCCTGCTGCGCCCAACTCAAATACTGTTCACCAATGAGACGTTTGTTATCCGCAATAAGGTCTTTAACCTCAGTCCATTTACCCAGGTTACCCAAAGCTTGCAAGCGCAATTGCACCACTTCTTTTTGTTTTTGTTCTTTGGCAGACAGCTCGTCTAGGGTCGATAAACATTTGTTGGCTTGGCCATGCTCAAGTGCAACCTGAGCCTGTTTGATAAGCGCGCTAACACGAGTATCGGACTCTAACTGTGCATATCCCAGTAAAGTATCTACATCTTTGCCATGATTCAGACGTTCTTCAATGTCTGCAGCTAGCATATAGTTTGTGCCGGCAAACTCACCGCCAAAGCTTTTTTGAACGTAGGTGAGTGCTTGTGTATATTCACCGGTGAAATAGGCATTAAGTGCCTTATGAAATGCCCGTCTTTGTTGGCGTTGTGAAAATGAGCCAAACCAATTACGAGAACCCGAGAGCATGTTTATCACGCGCTTTATTAAGTAGATACTCAACCAAATAACGAAGGTTAAGACTACAGCGATGACAATCGCACTGCTGCTTTTCATTTGATAAACCGTTTCGGGGAATGCGACGATGACCATGCCGGGCAGGTCAATCAGGTAATACCCAAAAAATAAGGCTAAAAAGACAACGGTCAGCAGTATCATGAGCTTAATCATAAAACATCATCCCGGTTGTTAAATTGGCGCTCTAGGCGTCGCTCGATAGCATCTCGTAGAGCCGGCTGCGCCTGTAGTTGCTCTGGGTATTTGCGCTCAAAACTGGTGTTTTGTAATTGCTGTAGAGCGTTGATAAATTGTTCTACTGCGGTTTCATCGAGTTTGTAATGTTCTATCACTAAGGCTAGTGCCTCTTGCAATGAGCCCTGATACAGGGTGAACTGCTCGTCTAATGCCGCGCTTTTTGCTTGGGTAAGCGCATGCTTTAATTGTTGCTCAATTAGCCACTGTTGACGTTCTGCTAAATATGGCTCAAGTGGTTTATTGACCGGTGTGACGGTAATGAAGTCTTTTGCAATTGAGCGCCAAACGTTACGTAAATTATCGCGCCAGTCTGCCACATCATCTGTTAACTCCAGAGACTCTTCAACTTGCGGCTCGGGTAGCTTCAAGTTGTCTAAGGGCAATTGTGATACCTGTGGCAATAGGCCGGTAATGGCTAAAGCGAGCGACGTAGTAGAAACCGGATTGATCTGTTGTAGGGTTTGAATATCGGTGGCAATCAGTGCGCGAATAGGCAGCAAGGAAGGGTCGTCCAAATCTTGTAAGCGAGCATCAGCTTCTTGTAATAGCGTTACGCTGGTGCGTACATCTTGCTCCAAATACAATTTACGCCCCGCCATGGTGACAAGGTAATTTGCTTCAGCAAGTAACCAATCTGAAGGGCGGCGACCAGATAACTCGGCGATTTGCTTTTGTAAGGCTTCGTCTATGGCGCTGTTGTTCACGACCTGAGCAAGCAGGCTTTCAAGTGACTGTGCGTTATTGTTAATGCTGTCTTGTAAATCGTTTTGGGTTTGAGTTTGTGAGCGTTGCAGAGAATTAACTACTGACTCAAGTTGCACGAGGTCATTTTCTCGCTCACTTTGTATTTGCTGGGTTTGCATCCAATACCAATATGCACCTGCGCCTAGGGTAAGCACTAGTAGCAAGTTAATCCCAGTAAAAAACCATAAAATGCCAGTCTTAGCAGGCTTTGCTGGAGTTTGTGCTTGTGTATCTATGATCACGGCGTCTTCCACTTGGTCGCTTTTAGGTTTTTCTGACATCGATTTTGACGTATTTTCGTCTGTCATCCCAGACTCCTGCTTAATAAAATTTTTGTGCACATAACACGATGGCCTCGCTTGATGCGCCCTTTGCTAGCTGAACATCTTGCATCCCTCGTTCAACTAAGTAGTCATATATTCTCTGGCTTGCTGCCATCCAACTGCGCTGCTTTAGCCATTCGTGGTCAAAGGTGCTAAGCACTTCGTTCACAATATCAATACTTGTAACAATAATACACTTAATTAATTGATGCTCAATATCCTTAATAAAATTAGGGTTACTTTGCCCAACACGTTGATACACATTATAAATATCTACATCAAGCCCATTTTCTTTTAACGTCGGTGCAATTATATTTCGACCATGTAGGCCTTTTACGAGAGCTACACGCTGATTTGCCTTACAGATGCTAAGCGCAATGGCTAACATACCCTCAGAATTTTCTGGATGAGCGATGTGTAAATGGTCATCATGGATACCTTCGACAACCCTCAACAACATATCCGCAGAGCTTTTACCTACGCAAATGACCTGGGTTTTTGCAGTTATCAGTGTTGCTGCATGCTGCGTGATCCATTCTTGGGTATAAGTGCTCGTCAACAGCACTATGTCGTAGTGCTGCCTAGGCGCGTGGCAGGGAATTGACACCACTTGTATCATCGGCATAGCAATCGCGGCAAAGCCTTCAAGGGCTAATGCATCAACGGTTTGTTGCGCTTTTGGCTGTGGACGAGTCACCAAAAACATAAGTAGTCGCTTACTCGTGCAATGCGCGCAGAATATCTGCCGCGCCTTGGGCGATAAGTTCTTGTGCCACAGCGATACCAATTGCTTCGGGTTGATCGAAATCACCGCTTTGCTGGCTTCGTAAAATCGTTTTCCCATCGGGTGTGGCAACTAAGCCGCGCAGGGTAAGTTGCTCGCCATCGAGTTCTGCAAAGCTACCGATAGGGACCTGACATCCGCCTTCAAGTCGGGCGTTCATGGCACGCTCAGCGCGCACACGGATAGCAGTTTCTTGGTCGTTTAGTGCTTCAAGCAGTTCAATAAGCATATGGTCGTCGTTACGACACTCAATCCCTACGGCGCCTTGCCCAACTGCAGGAAGTGAAATTTCAGGTGCAATCTGCTCCACTATACGGGCATGCATGTTCAGGCGAATCAATCCGGCAGCGGCCAGTATAATTGCGTCATACTCACCGGCATCTAGCTTGCCTAAACGCGTATTTACGTTGCCCCTAAGGTCTTTTATCACTAAATCAGGGCGCATTGCGCGTATTTGTGACTGTCTGCGTAAGCTAGAAGTGCCGACGACTGCGCCCTGAGGGAGGTCTGACAGAGACGCGTAAGTATTTGATACAAACGCATCATAAGGATTTTCTCGCGGGCAAATGGCATGTAGGCCAAATTCTTCAGGAAAATGCACGGGTACATCTTTCATCGAATGCACTGCAAGGTCAGCCTCGCCTTTTTGCATAGCGATTTCTAACTCTTTGATAAACAGCCCTTTACCGCCAATTTTTGCCAAAGGTGTGTCAAGAATCCTATCCCCTTGCGTTGACATAGGCAGTAGTTGCACAGTGATATGCGGGTGATAGTGCTCTAACTTGTCTTTTACGTAGTTTGCTTGCCACATTGCAAGGGCACTTTTACGTGTGGCGATTCTGATCACACGTGAAGAATTTGACATGAGTCGTCCATGCTTAAGAAATTATGACGGGATGATAACGAAAAGCGTCACAGAGGTTAACCCTTATTTAAACCGCTGTGACGATTAATATTTTACGCAAGGTGCGCTTGTATAAATTTTGAAATGTCTTTAATTTCTGGCAAACATACATTGTGCTGCATGATGTACTCTTTCCACTGCACTTGATAGTCGTTTTCAATCAAGGTTTGATACGCACTTCTACCTAAAAATAAGGGCACAACTTCGTCTTGTTGACCATGACAACAAAGTATTGGCGTGTCTTGGTTGGCGCTGCTTTTTTCATCTGCCAATGTATGTGCGGCGCTCATGTAGGTCGACAAAGCAACAATTCCGCCCAGCGGCTTATTAAAGCGTGTGCCTAGGTGCAGGGCTATCACTCCGCCTTGCGAAAAGCCTATCAGCATGATTTTATTGGCCGGTATACCCGCTGCAATCTCCGCTTCAATCAGTTGCGATACCGCTGCGGCGGACTCTTTGACGCCATCTACGTCTGCACGACTTTCCATATCCATCGATTTTATGTCATACCATGCGCGCATTTCCATACCATTGTTAATGGTCACAGGGCGAATAGGCGCATGCGGGAAAATAAATTTCACGCCTAACGAGTCGGGAAGCTTGAGCTCTGGGGCGATAGGCGCAAACCCATTTCCTGAATCTCCTAACCCATGTAACCAAATGATTGTCGCTTTGTGTTCTGCCGGTGCTTCTTGGATCACACCTTCTAACTGCGCTTGGCTCATAATATGTGTTTAACCTTTTAATAAATTAAGCTTGATTGGGGTGCCCGGTTGCGAGACACCGCATGATATAAAAACAAGTAAAACCTAGCGTCGGCATGTTTATGGTTACTTGAAAAAGTGGTGTTTTTCATAACATCTCCTCATAAACATGAAGCAATACATTACTCAACAGCGCTTACAATTATGCTACCATACGCTTCGATTTGTAGACTAACAGATAGCGTGAATTTCAGCTTATGGTTCAACCTTTAGGAAATCTTTATATTATTGCCGCTCCCTCAGGTGCCGGTAAGTCTAGCTTAATCTCAGCATTATTGGGGTTAACTGATTCAAAAAGACTTAATCATCCTGCACAGCTATCGGTATCACATACCACGCGTGCTCCTCGTGAAGGTGAACAAGACGGTACGCATTATCATTTTATCGACATTGAAGCCTTTGAGCAGTTGATTAAAGCCGATGCATTTTATGAGCATGCGAAAGTATTTGAAAACTATTATGGCACGTCAAAAGCAGCCATCAGCGATAAGTTGCAGCAAGGTATTGATGTGTTTCTCGATATCGATTGGCAAGGCGCTCGCCAAATCAAAGCAGTCAATCCAGAGGTAGTCAGTATTTTTGTATTGCCTCCTTCAATTGAGGCTTTGCGGGAGCGTTTAGTTGGCAGAGGCAAAGATAGCGACGAAGTGATAAATCTGCGCATGGAGCAAGCGGTATCTGAAATGTCTCACTACGATGAATTTGATTATCTGATTGTGAATGACGATTTCGAACAGGCGCTCACCGATTTGGTCAGCATTGTGAATAGCCATGCCTTGAGCATGACAAAACAGAAAATTTGCCATCAAAGTTTGTTAAACAGCTTAATAAAGTAAGTTAGCTAGCTAAATTGTGATGTTTAATTCATCTTTGCTAGGGTAAATGCGTGCAAATCGGCATATTTGTACTAGGCTATACCATAAATTTACAGTATACTTCGCGACCAATTTTCGAAGAACCCTATTTATTACGGAGCACTCATGGCACGTGTAACAGTTGAAGACGCAGTAGACAAGATCGGCAACCGATTTGATTTAGTGTTAGTTGCGGCGCGTCGTGCGCGTCAAATCGCCACTGAAGGTAAAGATCCATTAGTAGAGATGGGCAATGACAAGCCTACCGTTGTAGCATTACGCGAAATCGAAGAAGGCTTAGTAACCGCTGAAACTGTTGACGCTACTGAACTTCAAGATCAGCGCGAGCAAGAAGCTGCTGAATTTGCATCTGTTGCGAGCATTTTGTCTAACAGCTAGTTTATTAAGCTGACTTTTCGGTCAAATGAGCGACCAAAAGTATCAAAAATAGCCTTAAGCACACATATTTGTACAAACGCCGATGAAAATCGGCGTTTTTGCGTTTGCATGTTGTAAAAATAATCGTATTCTTAGGCACATAGAGTATTTAGTCTAAAGACGTTGTGTATTTATTTGAAGGTTTAAAAACAAAGGTTAGTGCATATTTGCCCGCAGAACAGGTTGACCTGATTCAAGCGGCATATGTGCTTGCCCGCGATGCACACGAAGGACAAACGCGCTCAAGTGGTGACCCGTACATTACACATCCTGTGGCGGTTACCGGCATTTTAGCCGATATGCGCCTTGACCATGAAACACTCATGGCTGCCTTGCTTCACGATGTGATTGAAGATACGGAATATTCTAAAGAAGACTTATCCCTTGCTTTTGGCGATACCGTTGCCGAGTTAGTTGAAGGGGTGAGTAAGTTAGATAAACTCAAATTCGGCAGCAAACAAGAAGCGCAAGCAGAGAACTTTAGAAAAATGCTGATGGCGATGGTACAAGATATCCGTGTCATACTCATTAAGCTTGCAGATCGAACACATAACATGCGTACTTTAGGCTCGTTAAGACCTGAAAAGCGCCGCCGTATTGCTCTTGAAACCCTCGAAATCTATTCGCCTATGGCCCATCGACTGGGTATACACGACATAAAAAACGAGCTTGAAAACCTAGGCTTTCAGGCTATGTACCCAATGCGTCACCGAGCGTTGCGCTCAGCGGTTACCCAAGCCAGAGGTAATCGCAAAGAAGTGATCGAAAAAACACGAGAAGAGCTTGAGTACACGCTGACACAATATGCCATAAAAGGGCGTGTAGTGGGCCGCGAAAAACATCTGTACTCCATCTATCGTAAAATGAAAAACAAAGAATTGTCGTTTACCGAAGTGATGGATATCTACGGTTTTCGCATCATTGTTGATACTGTGGATAATTGCTATCGCGTACTTGGCGCGATTCATGGTCTTTACAAGCCGATTGAAAATCGCTTTAAAGATTACATTGCGATCCCTCGTACTAACGGCTATCAATCACTACACACCTCGCTCAAAGGGCCGCATGGAATACCCGTAGAAGTGCAAATTCGCACTGAAGAGATGGATCATATGGCCGACAAAGGTGTCGCCGCACATTGGCTTTATAAAAAGGCCGATGACAAAAGCACAACGGCGCAGCTGCGAGCCAATCAGTGGATGCAGTCTTTGATGGAGCTACAACAAAGCGCTTCTACGTCGGTAGAATTTATCGAAACGGTAAAATCCGATCTTTTCCCTGACGAGATTTATGTGTTCACGCCCAAGGGCAAAATCATCGAGTTACCCATGGGCGCGACAGCGGTAGACTTTGCCTATGCAGTGCACTCAGACGTTGGGAATACTTGCGTTGGAGCAAGAGTAGAACATCGTAACTATCCTTTGAATAAGCCCTTAGAAAATGGTCATAGCGTGGAGGTGATTACCTCACCGAGAGCCAAACCTAATGCTAACTGGCTTAATTTTGTTGTCAGCGCAAGGGCGCGCTCTAACATCCGTCATTTCTTAAAGCGCCAGCACGCCAACGATGCAACCAATATGGGTAACCGACTCTTGCGCCACGCGCTAGGCACTATAAAGCTAGATGAAATACCTGAGGAAGATATTGCCCGAGTGGTGGCTGAGACAAAATATCAAAGCTTTGAAGAGCTGTTGTCGAATATTGGCATGGGGAACGAAATCAGTGCGATGATTGCGCGCAGATTAGTGGGCGAAAATACCGAGATCCCCGAAAAGAAAAGCAAAGTCGCTATTCGCGGAACAGAAGGCTTAATGGTCCACTTCTCGCGCTGTTGTCATCCCATCCCTGACGATGAAATTGTTGCCATCTTGAGTCCAGGTCGCGGGGTGGTTATCCATCAAACAGGTTGCACCAACATTCGTAAACTCAGCCGTGAGGAGCCTAACCGAGTTCTCCCTATGCTCTGGGATGATGACCCGCAAGGTGACTTTAAAGCGGCCATCCGCATTGAGTTATTAAACCGCCAAGGTACTTTGGCTGCGCTGACTGCTGCTATTGCTAGCTGCAACTCTAGTATTATTCATCTGCAAACCGAAGACCGTGAAGATAATCATTATGTGATTGATGTAGAGCTTACCACGCAAAACAGAGTGCACTTAGCGAATATCATGCGTAAGATACGCGCTTTACCCGAGCTACAAAATATCTCTCGGCACAGTCAGTACAAACCAAAGTGACGTTGAGAATTTAAGGAAAATTATGTCTAAATCAGTGATTCAAACAGCTAATGCCCCAGAGGCCATTGGCACTTATAGTCAAGCTGTTAAAGCTGGCAATACCGTCTATTTATCTGGTCAGATCCCTTTGGTTCCACAAACCATGGAAATGGTGTCTCAAGAGTTTGAGGCGCAAGCGGTGCAGGTGTTTGAAAATTTGTCGGCGGTAGTTGCGGCCGCTGGTGGTAGCATGTCGAATTTAGTGAAAGTGAATATATTTCTTACTGATTTAGGCGAATTCGCTAAAGTAAACGAAGTGATGGCGCGTTATTTTACGCAGCCCTATCCTGCTCGCGCGGCAGTGCAAGTGAGTGCCTTGCCGAAAGGTTCGCAGATTGAGATTGATGCAGTAATGGTATTACCGGAGTAAGCACTTACTCTGGACTTAAATCCTATGCAACAATGCATGACCTCAGAGCGCTACCAAAAAATACAATCAGTATTAGCAAAGCGCCAAACCGACCTTACCTTGCTCCTAGAAGAGGTCCACAAGCCTCATAATGTGAGCGCTGTGATACGCAGTGCGGATGCAGTGGGTGTACACGACATTCACGCGGTATGGGAAGAGCATACATCCTTACGCAAAGGCACATCGTTAGGCAGTCAAATCTGGGTGAAAACCCAACACCACGAAACAGTGCATGACGCGGTGAGTCATTTAAAGCAGCAAGACATGCAAGTGTTGGTCACCCACCTTGATGACAGTGCTGTGGACTTTAGAGAGATTGACTACACAAAACCTACCGCAATTATTTTGGGTCAGGAAAAGACGGGCGCAACGGATGAAGCAGTAGACATTGCCGACCAGAGTATTTTAATCCCCATGGTGGGCATGGTGCAGTCGTTAAATGTTTCGGTAGCTGCAGGCATTATTTTGTATGAAGCGCAAAGACAGCGAGAATTGGCAGGCATGTACAACAACCGCACCATCGATGACGCTGAAGCTCAAGGTGTATTATTTGAGGGCGGTTTCCCCGTGTTGTTTAAAGAATGTGTCAGGCGCAATTTACCCTTCCCGCGTATTGATGAAAACGGCTGTATCGATGCACCAGAGCAATGGTGGCAAGCGTTGCAATATTCAGACAAAAAATAAATTTAGTTATTTGAAAGAACTTTACGGTGCTGCGGGTCTAGTATGTCGAGACATACTACTTACCTCCAGGAATTTATATGAAATACAGCTTTTTAACTATCGTCGCGGTTTTTGTCACCTTACTTTCATTTCAAAGTGTAGCGCTTGATCGCAGCGTGATTGCCGACAAGGCAGAGAACGTCACACCTATTCTAAATGGTGCGAATGTGCCTAATGTGATGGTACAAACCGCGGAAGGTTCGCCAGTTAGCTTACCTGCATTGTTAATGCAAAAACCGGCGGTCATTGTGTTTTATCGTGGTGGTTGGTGCCCATATTGTTCACGTCAGTTGGCTGAGCTTAAAGATATTGAGCAGGAGCTTGTAGCTGAGGGGTATCAAATCTTGGCTATTTCCCCTGAAACGCCTGAAAAATTGCAGTCGCAGAAACTCGAAACAGAATTTGCCGCACAATTGATTTCCGACGCCGACCTTAATGCTATTAAAAGCTTTGGCATCGGTTTTTATGTCGAAAACGAAACCCGGAATCGCTACAAAACCTTTGAAATAGAGCTAGCCTCCGATGAAACTGAGCGCAGCGTCATGCCAGCGCCAGCGATTTTTATTACCGATACGTCAGGCAAGGTGTTGTTTAACTACGTTAATCCAGATTTTCGTACTCGTCCGTCGGCGGCATTGGTATTAAGTGCTGCAAAGTTGGTCAAGCCTGCCGAGTAAAACGCTAAGTTAACGCTCACTTAGGGGGCGTTAAAATATCATCTTAGAAAAGCAAAAAGCGCACTAATACATTGAGATATGTTTTAGCGCGCTTTCTTTTTGAGGTGTTCGCATTTATCTAATGCGCCATAAGCACCACGGGCGTACCTATATAGGTTATGTAGAGATAGGTTACGTCTTTAAATGCTTGGGTCGAGGTAGATACTTGCACTCCCAAAATAGCATTGGCCTCGGCGGGGGCACTTGCGCTGAAGGCATCTACAATATCTTGATACTCGGTGCGCTTGCGCTCATACAAACCTACCACTACCGCTCGCTCTGAAATCTCAACGGTACCGGTAAATTGCACCATGTCAAAGACCTCTACCACGGCCATCGATTCAGGGGGCTGTTGGGTGGTTAAAATAAGCTTACTCATGGTCTCTCCTTTTGTCATGAATGTTGTAACACGAACAACACTTCCTCTGATGCTTTGAATTGCTGTGTATTGTTATAGTTATCGGTCGGTATTATGCAAGCTTTTGTGTAAATGGCAAAACAGCAGCAAAATCACCTTAAAACCACCGAACGCCCACTTGCCGTTTCGAAAGATTTTCTTTTACATGCACCACTACAGAACAGGTGTATGGTCGGTAAATGTTTGTTAACCTAGTGATATTCATGAAAATCACTTGCCTAGTCAATGCAATCATTAACCGATACACCTGTCACTACGCTTAAAGGCGTAGGTGCTAAAATTGCTGAAAAGCTCGAGCGATTGGGGTTGCGCACCCTACAAGACGTAATATTTCATCTACCGTTACGATATGAAGATCGCACGCGCATCTACAGCATTGCACAATTGCACAATCACCTGCATGTAACAGTGCAGGGTGAAGTAGTTAGTGCCGACATTAAGTACGGTCGCAAGCGCATGTTAATTGTTAAAATTCATGATGAGACCGGTACCATACAGCTGCGTTTCTTTCATTTCTCAGCCGCTCAACTTAAAGGCTTTACTACCGGTGCCACTATTCGCGCCTTTGGAGAGGTGAGAGCGGGGCAAACCGGCATGGAGATGGCGCATCCTGAATACAAGGTAATTCAAGATGTAGGGGCTGAAGGTTTAGAAACTACGCTGACTCCTATTTACCCTACAACGGAAGGTGTGCATCAACTTACCTTGCGCAATCTTACTACTCAAGCCTTAGCCCAGTTAGACAAGGGGGCTTTGGTTGATTATTTGCCAAACAACCTCTATCCCGAACAAGTGAGTTTGACCGAAGCATTGCACTTGGTGCATCGACCTCCGGCTGAGGTAGACATGGAGCAGCTAGCTGAAGGTCAGCATCCTGCGCAAAAACGCTTGGTGATTGAGGAATTGCTGGCGCATCATCTAAGCATGTTAAAGGTTCGCGCACAGGCCAAAGCCGACCCAGGCTACGCGGTGCATCCAGACGCATCCCTTAAACAGCGATTTTTAAGCACATTGCCGTTTTCGCCCACCGGCGCACAAAATCGCGTGGTCAATGAGATTGAAGGCAACTTAGCATCGGGTATGCCCATGATGCGTCTAGTTCAGGGCGACGTAGGCTCAGGGAAAACGCTCGTAGCGGCGCTCGGTGCGTTATCGGTAATAGGCTCTGGTTATCAAGTCGCCTTAATGGCACCTACAGAGCTACTTGCAGAACAACATGCCAAAAACTTTGCAGATTGGTTAACGCCGCTGAATATCAAAGTGGGGTGGCTAGCAGGCAAGCTCAAAGGCAAAGTCAGGAATGAAACCTTTGCGCAATTGGCCAGCGGTGAGATTCAAATGCTCGTGGGCACCCACGCAATTTTTCAAGACGCCGTAGAATATCGCAATTTGGCGCTAGTGATTGTAGATGAGCAGCATCGCTTTGGCGTACATCAACGCTTAGCGCTTCGTAAAAAGGGCGAACAACAGGGTAAATATCCGCATCAGCTAATAATGACTGCAACCCCCATTCCGCGCACCCTTGCAATGACCGCCTATGCGGATTTAGACACCAGCATTATCGATGAATTACCACCGGGACGAACGCCCGTTAAAACCGTTGTGTTACCCGACACACGTCGTAGTGAAGTCATTGACCGCGTGCGCCAGTCTGCTCTAGTTGATAAGCGGCAAATATATTGGGTTTGTACATTAATTGAAGAGTCTGACGTATTGCAATGCCAAGCCGCAGAGGATACCGCGGTAGGGCTTCGAACCGCGCTGCCGGAGCTGAAAGTAGGCTTGGTGCATGGGCGCTTAAAGCCTGTCGAAAAACAATCAATAATGGATGAGTTTAAAGCCAATAAGCTGGATGTATTAGTTGCGACAACGGTGATTGAAGTAGGCGTAGACGTGCCTAATGCGAGTTTAATGATTATTGAAAACCCAGAGCGCTTAGGCCTTGCTCAACTGCATCAATTGAGAGGGCGAGTAGGGCGTGGGTCGGTGGTCAGTCATTGTGTATTGATGTATCAAAATCCGCTGTCTAAAACGGCGAGTCAGCGCTTAAGCGTGCTTCGAGAATCCAACGACGGCTTTTTAATTGCTGAAAAAGACCTTGAAATACGGGGTCCAGGAGAGCTATTAGGGACTAAGCAAACTGGGGTGGCAGATTTAAAAATTGCAAATTTAGTGCGCGATGCGTATTTAGTAGAAGAGATAAAGACCATGGCAGAACATGTTTGGCAATCTCACAATACAAATGCCCTGCACTTGATTAACCGATGGTTGCCCTATCGGGATGATTATAGTAACGCCTAAGGGTAAAAAAGAGCGGCTAGCGATGAAAATACAAGCCGCTCATCACCACACACATTAGAACTTGGTACTTAGCCAAATCCAGAGTTTATCAGCATCTACTCGCGCGTCCTCGCCAGAATAATCTGCATATTTAACACCCAAGGTATATTTTTCGGCGATGGGCCTGACGTATTGAAGATTGATTTCGTTACCGAGATCATCAACAGTCGCGCTTGATTCATCGGCCTCAAAGTTGTGGTAGACAACCAACCATTTAGCTTTGCCAACGCTGCCTGATAGGCGAAAAGTCGTATCGACCAAGCCTTGGGCTGGCGTGCCTAAAAACTGATCGCTCCAACCATTAAAGGCATGCAATGTTGAAAGTGGCGTTGCGAAACCATAGTTACCTTCATCGGAGCCCAAAACTTCATAACCAATTTGGGCGGTGACGCCCGAAACAGTAGTGCCAATCTGCGCGAACAAGTAGTCAGCGTCAAAGTCTGCGCTGCCTGCTTGTGCAGATTGAGTGGCATATTCAAATGCATAAATTAGCGGTGTACCACTTACACTCTTTTTGCCTTTAAAGCTAAAGCCATAGGTATCTAGTGCATTGTTGGATTCATTATCCACCTCAAGCAAATAGCTATAGGCGACCAGTGTGCCGTACTCTGTGTTAAGCGAAGCGTTTAGAAGATGGTCTTTAGAATCTAGATCAGCAGCTTCACCGAAAATACGGTTACGCTGATTAATGTAGCTGTAATGCACCTTCCAATCTTCAGATGGCGCATACATTATGGTAGCTGCATCAAAGGTTTGGCGGTCTTGTCGCCATCCAACATGCCCGATAAAGCGATGATTGTCTAATGCGATGACCTGTCTACCGACTTTTGCGGTGAACCCGTCTTTTTTGTATTGAATAAAACCTTGGTCGAGTTCGGTAAACTCTGGATCGGCTACTACCGAATAGATGCCTAGATTATATCCTGTGGGGCCTACGGTGTAATCACCCTGGCCAAGTGCAATACGATTATCTTCTAGCTCTACGGTAAAAGAAAAACCATCTAATGAGCCAGAGGTATATCCTAAACGTGTGCGAAAGGTAAGTGCGTCAGCATCTTGAAGAGGATTATCTTGAGAAACGCCCTCGTACCGTAGTCTAAGATCGGCAAAAGCTTTGCCAGAACTTATAGCCTCATAAACCGTGTCGCTCTTTGCATTAGCAAAAGGTGTAACGGTAAATGCCAATGCGACTGCAACTGTTAATGATGCTAGCTTAGATGTTTTACCAGCGTAATTGTGTTGAGTTGAGTGATTCATATTCAATTTCCTAATGCGGTTTATTTAGCAAGCTTTTCGTACATGCCAACCGCTTTATTCATCTCTTTGAGAAGCGGTATGTTAATTTGCGCCACCGAGGCAATCTGATCTGCATCAATTGAGCTATCGGCTGCTGACGATGCTTCAAATATAGGTTTTGCTTGTGCCCATAAATCGCTGACGGTGTTTAGCTGTGCCAGAATATCAGCGTCGGTAGTGGGAGGGAGACCTAACGTATCGTCGCCTAGCTTCAAGCCAGTAAGTGTTCTTTCAAACAACGAAAACGTTTCAAGAAGGTTTAAGCGGTTGTTTGCGACGTCATGACCGTTTGCGACGAGTAAAAACTCTTTACTCATTTTTTGGGTCAACATGCGCTGTTTGCCTGATAAGTTTATGGTTGCTGCCAAGCCAGGTGCGGCTTGCAAGCCACCTCTTTCGGCCTCTTTTTCGTATGCACCGACCACTTTATTCATTTGTGCTAGCAGAGGACCATTTTGTTCAGCCATAAGTGAAATTTGCTCGGGCATAACAGTTCCATTGGCAATGATAGCCTGCACAGTTGGATAAAAGGTTGCCCATAAATCATCCACGCGATCCAACTGACGTGATATGCGGCTTGATTCAGTGGCAGGCAGATTTAAATCAGCATCACCGTTACGAAGGCCTTTTAATGTTTTGTCAAAAAGCGTTGATGTGGCCTCTAAGTTTTTAAGGTTTTGTGCCTTGTCGACATCTAGAGCGATGAGCATAATTTCTTTGCTCATCTTCTGCGTAAGCATGCGTTGTTTGCCTGACAGGTTGATGACAGTGCCTAGCTCTTCAGCAGTTTGCGCAAACACTGTGCTATTAGGCACAAAAATAAGGGTTAAAAATAAGCAGCAGATGGTAAACGTTCTGGTTATAGACTTTGTAACGGTGAGTTTCATGATAGCGTCTCTTAATTGTATTAAATGATAAATTGATCTAAATGTGAGGCAATATTTTTGCTCACGCTTCTCAAAGAGGAGCTTTGCGTTACAACTTGTTCAGCCATCTCTTTCACTTTTTCGGTTTCTTGTTCAATTTTCTGCATTTTGTTTTGTACAATACTTGAGACAGCACTTTGCTGGTTGCTTGCAGATGCCACCATTTCAATTCTGCTTTGAATGTCATCAATTTTTTGCATAATCGCGTTGAATACATCTTTCACTTTTTGTGCCTCTACAGTGGTGTCGCTAACGCCGTGCTCACTGCTTTTCATGAGCGATACGGCATTTTGAGATGACTCATGAAGCCTCGCGATGATCTCGGTGATCTCCGTGGTGCTTGATTGCGTGCGCAGCGCTAATTGACGTACTTCATCAGCCACTACTGCAAATCCACGACCTTGCTCACCAGCTCGAGCTGCCTCGATAGCGGCGTTTAACGCCAAAAGATTGGTTTGTTCGGTGATGTCTTTAATAACACCTAAAATGCTATCAATTTCAACAGCATGTTGTTCGACGCGCATAACTACATCCGTCGCACGATTAAACTCAGCGGCGAGTTCATTTACTTTTTCAATATTGCTTTGAACGATAGTGATACCTGCTTGAGCAGCTTCGCCAGACTCTTTTGACGATGCAAGCGTTTCGCTAGACGCTTTTGCCACTGACTGCACGGTAGAGAGCATTTGCCCTGTGGCAGCCACCACTTCTTGAATGTCGTTTTGTTCACTCAATATGGCATTTGTGGTTGCAATGCTATTTTGTTCCATATCACTGGCCGTTTTGGTTAGCGACTGTGATTCATTAGCAATGTCTTCAATAAGTGCTTTTGTGGTAGCGACCATCTTGTTCATGGCATAGGCAACCGTGCCAAATTCGTCTTTTTTGTTAACCTTGAAGCGCGTAGTAAAATCGCCACTTGATACTTTCTCAATGTCGCTGACTATGCTTTGGAGGGGGCGCGTAACTAATAGGATGATATAAACGATGGCACCTATTATTACTGCAGTAATGACCATGATTGCCGCAGAAAGAATAAAGCTATTTCGAGTTTGCTTTGCTGCGGCTAAGCCGATTGTCTCAATGGCTCGCGCATTGTTCTGAACATTATCTGCGTTTACCGCAACCAGCTCATCAAATGCTGAAGTAAAACGAGCATTAAGTGCCAAAAACAGCCGTGATTTTTCAATGACAGTGTTGGCAACATCGCTATTCGCGCTGCCGGTGGTTTGTATATTGGCTGTAAGGTCGCGCTGCATTTGTGATTGAATATCTTCCAATTCAAAAATAGCGTCTTCAATAATGAACGTACCTTCGCCGTTGGGCTCTAGCTCTTCTAAAGACTCTTCTAACAATGCTTTTAATTCATCCATTCGTACAACAAATGAAGCGGATTTACGTTCTAGAATGGCTAAGCGTTGTTTATTTTGTTCTAACGGCGCGGTTGCATCAGATAGCCTGTTTGCTAACGTATCGAGCTCTTGTTGACTTTGCCTGAGTGAAGCCTCAGTGTTGCCTGAAGAGGCTACCGCTCTATTGGATAGATTTGTCGCTTCGGAAAGATTATTAGATACCGCTGCGTTTAATGCGAAGAACACAATGCTCAGGGCAGCGAGTGACCCGCTCACTAGCACAGCAATGCTAATAAGTTTTTGCTTGACCTTCATGATGTGATCCTAAGCTAAAAAACAATCGAGACACAAATGTCTCCTCTGTCACAAGATTATCGACTCTTCAGACTATACCTTTAGGATGTTTTCGACGCGGCGTCATCTTTGCAGCCCAATGATGACGTGATGATTGGGCGAAAGGCGTCCAATTTCCATACTTAAGCCCCAGGGAATTAAAGAGATATTTGCGCTTTAAAAGCGATGTTTTTTTAATCTAAAGGCGGTTGTATTTTGTGCGATATTTGTTGCTGTGACTCACACACGGAAGAGTGCGTGATAGTCAATTTTGGACATTTTCATACATGCTCATCGCAATAAGACAAGAATTCTGATAAACATTGTTTGCAAGAATATGTTACACCTAAACAACACAACAAAATAAGGAAAAAATATGATTAGTTATGCAACCATCGGCGTGAGTGATTTGGAAAAATCAGAGAAATTTTATACCGAGCTACTTGCACCCCTTGGCGCAAAAACCCTGGTGAAAATGGACCGTATTATTTTTATTGGTAAAGACATGAAATCGCCCATGCTGTCTATTTGTATTCCGTATAATGAAGCGCCCTCAAATTGCGGTAATGGCAACATGCTTGCGATTGCTCCGGGTTCAAAAGAGAAGGTTGCCCAAATGCATGCTAAGGCACTAGAACTTGGCGCAACATGCGATGGAGAACCCGGTCAGCGCATACCTGATGTGTTTTATGGCGCTTACTTTCGAGATTTTGACGGCAACAAAATCGCGTTCAACCATTTTGGTTGAGACATTTACTGCGTCGTGCATGAAAAACATGATAAGTGTAAAGGTATTTAGCAGTCAGGACTACGACAAGACCTTTTTGTTAGATGCCTGCCCCGACGACATTTGCTTTGATTTTTTGGATGCAAAGCTTAGTGAGCAAACCGCAATATTGGCAAAAGATGCTGATGCGGTTTGCGTGTTTGTCAATGATCGTGTTGATAAGGCGGTGATTGACAAGCTTCTTGGTATGGGGGTGAAGCACGTTGCACTGCGATGCGCAGGCTATAACAACGTAGACATTGACTATGCAAAGCAACAAGGACTGATGGTATCTCGTGTGCCAGCCTATTCGCCTCAGGCGGTGGCAGAGCATACCATTGCCTTAATACTGTCTTTAAATCGAAAGCTGCACAAGGCTTACAATCGCGTCAAAGAGGGAAATTTCGATTTAAATGGCCTGCTTGGTTTCAATCTTGAGAAAAAAACAGTCGGCATTATTGGTACCGGTAAAATTGGGCAAGCAGTATGTCGCATCTTAGGTGGTTTTGGTTGCAAGGTGCTGTGCTATGACCCTTTTCCGGCTCACGACTTACAGCAAGCAAACTTGCAGTATGTAAGTCTAGATGAACTAATTACAGAAGCAGACGTGATTTCGCTGCATTGTCCACTCAACGACGAGACCTTTCATATGATTGATGCGCCTCGCATTGAAGCAATGCGCGATGGGGTTATGCTCATAAATACATCACGTGGAAAACTCATCGATACAAAAGCGGTAATTAATGGTATCAAGTCTCAAAAAATTGGCTATTTGGGTTTAGATGTTTACGAAATGGAAGAAGACCTATTTTTTAAAAACCGTTCCACTGAGATCATCGCCGATGACGTGTTTCAGCGTTTGTTGACCTTCCCCAATGTAATGATTACAGGCCACCAAGGCTTTTTTACCGATCAAGCTTTATCGCAAATTGCTCAGACAACCATAAGCAATGTGCATTTGGCTGCCGCTTCAGATGTTGAACATGATACCTTTTTATGAGCGCTGATCCATTGTTAGTCAATACGGTGATCTTGATTGAAGATGCCGGCAGTTTGTTAGCTCACGAGCGGGCGCAGCGTTTAAGTAAAAAGTTAACATTGCCCGTTTATGAGATTAACCCACAAAAAAAACAGCATACGTTTAGCGGTTCGCAGTGGCAGTTGGTCTATACCGAACATGGCCTGAGTTTACGCTTAAGCAGCGAGCCCTCGTGGACTGATATCCGTGTTGATTTTGTGTCTTCTGCTTTGCAATATCGCAAGCTCCATGGAGGGGGTCGTAATGAAGCGATAGCCAAAGCAATCGGCATAAAAGGCAAATCTACGCTGAACGTACTCGATTGTACTGCCGGTATGGGGACTGATAGCTTTGTGATGGCGAGTGTGGGCGCAAATGTGACCATGTTAGAGCGCCATCCGGTGATTGCAGCATTGCTTGAAGATGCTCTGCTGCGTTTAGAAGACGCCCAAGAGCCGCTGTTGCAAAGTTTGTCGTTAGTGAGTCAAGATGCAATTGGTTATCTTGAATCATTCGACAGTGCATCGAGCAAGCCTGCAGAGGTTGTATATCTTGACCCGATGTTTCCCCACAAGAAAAAATCAGCGCTAGTGAAAAAAGAGATGCAGGCATTTCAACGTTTACTTGGGCCCGATCAAGACAGCGAAGCACTGCTATCAAATGCGCTTAACTATGCGACTTCCAGAGTAGTGGTAAAACGCCCAGTGTCGGCGCCTGAACTGGCAAATTCACAAGACCGCAAACCCACAATGGCGATTCGATCGAAAAAGCATAGGTTCGACGTATACATCATTCAATAAGTAGTATTGTTGGATAGTGGGGCATGCGAATCCGCTATTGCAGTGCAAAACGCTAGATAATCACAATAACCTTAACGTTTACAAAAGGAATGATCATGATTGAAGTAGGCCAAAACCTCCCAGAAGCAACATTTAGCCTAATGACCGACGGCGAAATGAAAAACCCTACCACCACCAGTTTGTTTGCAGGTAAAAAAGTGGCGCTGTTTGCGGTACCTGGCGCTTTTACGCCAACGTGCTCTCAAGCCCATTTACCAGGCTATGTTGCTCTCGCAGATAAGCTCAAAGCAAAAGGCATTGACGATATTATTTGTTTATCTGTCAACGATGCGTTTGTAATGGATTCTTGGGGCAAAGCGTCAAACGCAGAGCATATTGTTATGCTAGCAGACGGTGACGGTACATTTACTAAAGCCTGTGGTCTAGACATGAACACCGAAGGTTTTGGCGGCCTGCGCTCTATGCGTTATTCGATGATTGTGGATGATGGCGTAGTGCGCGTATTTAATTTAGAAGAAGGGGGCGGCTTTAAAGTTAGCGACGCTGAGACTTTGCTTGGCGCGCTATAAACACATCTATTTGCTAGGACCTTCATGTGTTGATGCTTAGTTTATGCGGCGGTGCTTGTTATCGGATTGCAGAGGGTGTACATGCCTGAAGGTCCAGAAATAAGGCGCGCCGCAGATACCATCGCCAAAGTCATTGAGGGCAAGGTCATTGAGGAGGTTCAGGTGGGTTTAGCTCGCCTAGAATCTCCCGCCAAGCAATTGAAAGGGCAGCGCGTAAGGCAGGTTGAAACGCGGGGTAAGGCAATGCTCATTCATTTTGACAATGGCCTGTCGGTGTATTCTCATAATCAGCTCTATGGCGTTTGGAAAACAGCCAAACGCGGATCCCTACCCAATACCAAGCGTTCATTGCGCTTGGCACTGCATGCTGAAGATAAAAGCGCGTTGTTATATAGCGCCTCTGACATTGGTATTTATCGCTATGAGGAATTGCCTAGCCATCCTTTTTTGTCAAAGATAGGCCCTGATATTCTTGATGCATCGCTTACATGGCAAAAGGTATCGGCGCGCTTGCTCGATAAGCGGTTCTGCAATCGCCGCATATCCACACTCTATCTTGACCAGCACTTCATTGCCGGGATTGGCAACTATCTTCGCACTGAAATACTATATGCCGCCAATATTCACCCTGACCTTAAACCCAAGCAATTATCTTCTGAGCAAATAAAAGCGCTTGCTAAACAAACGCTTGAGATAAGTCACAGAGCATATCAAACTAAAGGTCACACGGTGCCAGGTCGTTTGGCAAAAACCTTAGCCAAAACGAAAGGCAGTTATGAAAGCGTTCGGTTTATGGCGTTTAATCGCGAGGGCTTACCGTGCAGGAAATGCGTCACACCAATCGTTAAGGCGCAGCGTAATGGCCGTCGCATTTACTGGTGTGAAGGGTGTTTGGGCGATACGAAGAGCTGATCTCGCTTATCGGCAGAGTCGCTAAACCGTACGCTAGCTTAATTAGCTCAGACTTTTTACAGCTCAAAATACTCAGTAAAACACTTATACAACTGCGTACCACTGAGCACCGACGCTGATGGAAAGTGCAATATCGGGATAAGATCGCATGGCGCCACCACATTTTGCACGGCTTTATGGTTATCTAAATCGTCGATATTAAGAATGCGTGCCATAGTATCCCCTGCTTTCACATGCTGACCGGGAGCAACACAATACTCTACCATGCCGCCAAAGTCGGTAAACATGGTGCGATAATCTTTTAACATGACGCCAATACGGCGCATGCTCGCCGGTTTATAATCACCACTTTGCAGCATGCCTTTTTGACTCAAATACCCCAAAATGCTGACGGCATCTTTTTCACCTTCGTCAAATTGTATGACTTCTTGGCTACCCATTTCTAAGGTAAAAGCCTGCACACCAAAATCAAACTCTCGAGAAAAACGCGCCTGTAGGGTCTCTTGCAATGTCCACCAAGGGCAAAACGTTGCCTCGTCTAGCGCGCCGGCAAACTTATTGGGGATAAAAATGCAGTGGGGAATAGAAAATTCATAGGCTGCCGATTTGGCATACTCCGGGATATAAATGTGGCGGGTAGAAACCGGGCCGTTGTGTAAATCCAGCACAATATCAGCGGTAGTGGCTATTTGCTGTAACCGTAAATTCAACTGCTGTGCTAATCCCAGGCCCCAAGGTTGCGATAGCTTGTTGTCAATCGCCTTCGCTATGCTTTGACGAAACGCCTGCTTAATCTGCTCTTGAGTATCATTCTCTTGCACAGAATCGGCAAAAGAGAACACTTGTTCTTCATCATAATGATAACCTCGATTCCAGTTTGTGCCATTGACCGGATCAAAGCGTCCTAAGGTATATTCACCTGCTTTTATGTTCGTCCCTACAGGGTTACAGTTAGGCACAAGAATGATTTCGCCATTAATTTTTTGTGAGCTAAGCGCTTGTAATAAATGATAAATAACAACATTCCCTTGAACTTCGGCACCGTGAATGGAGCTTTGGATATACACTCTAGGCCCCGGAGCATTATCACTAATGCGATAAATCGGCACATTTAAACTGCGCCCAGACGCGTTTTGCGCGACTGAAATATGGGATTTGCTTAGGCGATTTTTTGGAATATCAGTCATGAATCTGTCACTATATGGGCTATCTCGCTACTCTACTTTATAAAGCAATTGATGCAAGTATCTAAATTCTCTGCGCTTGAACTTAAAGTGCCACCTGTTGTGGTGCTTATCATCACCGTTGCAGGCATGTACCTGACAAACTACGTGATATCATTCGAACCGCTGTTTACACCATGGCACATCGTTATTTCGCGAATCTTAATGATGCTTGCTGTATGTGTTGGGGTAGCGGCGGTGGTGTCGTTCAGTTTAGCAAAAACCAGTTTAGACCCTGTCAATATTGATAAAGCAAAACACCTTGTGACCAGCGGTATTTTTCGAGTCAGCCGTAACCCAATGTACTTGGCAATGCTATTGTTAACCATCGCATTTGCGATACGGCTGCAAAACCCTATCGCTGCATGTTGGGTGCTAGGCTTTCAATTATACATGACACGCTTTCAAATTGGAGCTGAGGAGCGAATGCTAGGCAAGGTGTTTGGCCAGGCCTACAGCGATTACACTTCACGTGTTAGGCGTTGGATATGAACAAAAAAGGTAAAATGGATTGAATCAGGTTATTCAAAGAGATGTACTGATCATTGGCGCGGGGGCGGCGGGTTTGTTTTGTGCGGCAGAGGCGGCCAAACGAGGACGTAAAGTCGAGGTCATTGACCATGCTAAGCGCTTAGGCGGTAAAATCCTGATGTCGGGCGGTGGCCGCTGCAATTTTACCAATATGTACGCGTCTCCCGAGAATTTCTTATCGCAAAACCCGCATTTTTGTAAGTCTGCTCTAAGTCGCTATACCCAGTGGGACTTTATCGCCTTGGTCGAGCAATACAAAATTGCCTATCATGAAAAAACGCTGGGCCAACTTTTTTGTGACAACACCGCCAAAGACATTGTGGATATGCTCATGCAAGAGTGCACAAAAGCCGGTGCGATTGTAACTAACCGATGCGAAGTGGGAGAAGTTGCCTATCAAGACGGCGTGTACAGCGTGCATACTGCAAAGGGTGAGTATCAAGCACCGGCCTTGGTGATTGCCACAGGTGGTTTGAGTATGCCTAAGCTCGGCGCGACTCCCTTTGGTTATCGAGTGGCTGAACAATTTGGCTTACCGATTATACCTACCCGCGCCGCGTTGGTGCCCTTTACCCTGCACGATCACGATAAAGAGGTGTTAGGGGAGCTAAGCGGAATTTCAGTAGATGCCTCCGCAAGCTGCAACAATACGCAGTTTAATGAGAACATTTTGTTTACCCACAGAGGCTTGAGTGGACCGGCGGTATTGCAAATCTCAAGCTTTTGGGAGCCTGGACAAGCAGTAGATTTTGACTTGTACCCAAATGGCGATTTACTCAATATGCTTAATGATGAGCAAAACAATTCGCCCGACGCATTATTATCAACTGCGCTTTGCAAAATCTATCCCAAGCGACTTGTTCAAACCGCTATCGATTACCTTAACATCACCAACAAACCCCTCAAACAATACCAAGGCAAGCAGCTAGAGCAGGCGGTATCGAGCTTTTCACAATGGCAGATAAAGCCTAATGGCACAGAAGGCTACCGCACCGCCGAAGTGACCCTTGGCGGTGTAGATACCGATTATTTGTCGTCTAAGACCATGGAAGTAAAAAATCAAAAGGGCCTTTATTTTATTGGCGAAGTAGTCGATGTAACCGGCTGGCTCGGGGGATATAACTTCCAATGGGCCTGGTCGAGTGCTTGGGTCGCGGGGCAGGTGGTTTAGTTGTGTAGTTTTGACGAACGTAAAGAGTGAATTTTGGAATTAAACAGGGAAAAATGGAATTAAACAGAGAATTATTACCCTCGTGAGCACAACGTGTTAGTTTGAAATGTCATGCGAAGATAGGCTATTGGTACAGGAATTGGGTGATCAGGATGCCATTGTTCCCACCATGTAATAGTGTGTTTCTTTCACTCTTGCAGTAAAGGTAGTCTATGCCCCAAAGTTGAAGTCACGTTGAATAGTAAAATCGTTTGCGTATTGCTCTTCAGGTGGCGCACGTAATATTGGCCAAATCAATCGCAGCAAAGCCGAGTTAAGCTTTTACATCATAAAACTTAATTTATCGCCAGTTGTAGCTTTAGAACAAAGGTTAAGTTCGGTCTTTACTGTGACGTCTTTTGGGTTTAGGAATAATTTAGATTAATAAGTGATCGATTGCACATGTCAATACTTGCTAAGTTGTAGACTGTTTAGAAAAACGCATCACTCACCTTGTAAATTTTGCTGAGCGCCCACACCTTAATTTTATATAAAGTACAAGACTGTTGACGTGAATTATTTCTTTCTTTTTTCCTTATTGCTGATATCGGGTGCTGGTGCTTATCCAGATGATGGCGCAAGTGAAATGCAGGCGCCTAACATTCAGCTATCCATTGCTATGGATGCGGGCGGTTTGGATGCGGAAGTTGATGATGACAAAGTCCTTCCAATATCCTACTCTGCAACATTGCAATCGAGTAACTTTACTGAAATTAGCACAAAGTCCTTTGCAGTTATTGCAAACTCAATACTTTCCTTCAGAAGCAGAGCGCCACCGTTTTCTTAGTAAATTAATACACTTTTTATTTTAATTATCTAAGGAAAACAAAATGACTAAATTAGATCTTAAGAACATTGGTAATATCAATCACTTAGCCGTACCTATTGATCAGACTGAATTATCGTTAACGTCACCCGCGATTTCGTTTTTCACCGACTTCACACAAACACAACCCTTGATTATAGAGTCTAGTGTGTCTGCAGTGGATACGGTTAAACTTATGAAGAAAACGCATGTAAGACTAAAACTCGTGGTAAATGAGCAGGGCGATTTAGTGGGCATTGTGAGTGCCGATGATTTGATCGAGCGCAAAATTGTGCAAAAACTACAGAAGGGCGATACTAGAGACGAACTCTCAGTAACTGAATTTATGACGCCAAGAAGCGGCTTACAAGTGCTAGATTATGAAGCGGTAAAGCTCAGTAGTATTAAAAAAGTCATCGAAACATTAAAAAACTCGGGACGCCACCACTGTTTAGTCGTCGATACGAATGAAAATCTTATTCGAGGCCTGTTTTCGGTAAGTGATATTTCACGCAAGCTAAAATTAAATATCGACATACAAAATCAACCTAGTTTTTCTACACTGGCTGATCATTTCGATTAGGATATAAAGCATGTGGCACTGGCTTAGTTACAGCCAGTGCCTTCGTCTGTCGGCTATAAACGTTTCAGTCTCAAGCCAATTTTGAGTCCAAACTGGTTGCTATTTATGCTCATAAAAATAAACCGGGAGCTCTGACGGTGGATATTCACATGTCGGCTTTTTCGCGTCCTGTGGCAACAAGATCCAATGCCGTCTGTGTGCAAACCCTAAGTCTATAACACTGGCCATATCAAAGCATGACGGGTCGATGAGTTCATCCTCAATAAGCAAATAGCGTCTTTCGTTTGACTGCCACTGATATGCTGCCTTAAGTTGCTCCTCTAATGGCGTATGGTACCCAAAGTGATAGACAGGATAAGGTGAAAACAAAATAAACTGCTCAGAAAATCGAAGCAACGCAATTTCTGCGTCGTCAGAAACATACTGTTGAGCGTTCTCATATATAGAAATAGGTGTACTCACCTCGTTTCTTAATACATACCCGTAAGTGCTATATGTCATCCACAGAGCGGTAAAAAATACTGGCCATGCAAACCAAGTATTTTTCACCAGTGCATATATCAAACCGAGCGTACTAATGAGGCCTACACATAAGAAAAAATACCAAGGGCTGATCTCAATTTTGTCAGCGAGTTTGCTGACAGCATTAACATCCATTAAACCCAATACCGCAAAAGCGATTAGGCCGAAACTCAACAATGATACTAAGCCAAACAGCAATCTGCGCAGGCCTGCTTTTTTAAGCAATAACTCAAAGTAAGGCGCAACGGCTAAGACCAACATAGGCAATGCAGGAAAAATATATACGCCTCGCTTACCCGGGCTGATGCTAAAGAACACAATCACTAGTACAACCCACGTAAGCGGTAAAATAATTCGTGGGTCTAGCGCTTTAAAAGAGGCTATCCAAGGCTTTACTAACCAAGGGATCATCAGACTAAGAGGTAACCAGAATACAGGAATGACCGAGGTAACATAGTACCAAGCAGGTTTTACGTGATGCCATGAATCGGCATATCGCGTCACGGTTTGTTTGAGAAGAATGTTATCGCGATAAAGCTCAAATGCAGCGCTGTCTGACTGCGCTACAATTACCATCATGGGAACCACCCAAAGCGCAATCGTTCCCAACATAATGAAGGGCCCCGCAAACCAAGTCCACATTGGATAAGCGACAACGTTGTTTGCGGTTTTAGCCTTGTAACGGTAAAACAACAATGGAATGAGCATCAACATGGGCAAAAATCCTACCCCTTTTGTGATCACGCCCACGCCCATGAAAACCCATGCTAAGGCATACCATCGATACTTTCCGTCTACTAGAGAATAACGCAATATTCCATAGCACCCGAGCGTTATCCATGCAGTCACAGTAGCGTCAATTTGTGCAGTTTTGGCCTGTAATACAAACTGAAAACTGAACAGTAGAAGCCAGCCAGCCATCAAAGCTACTTTTTTTGACCATAAACGCTTCGCGATATCATAGGTTAAAAATAGAGTCAAAAGACCACAAAGCGCCGAGGGCATTAAAAATGCTATTCTGACGGAGCCCGTAAGCCAATAAAAAATGGCAATTGCCCACATAAAAACAGGCGGTTTATCAGGGTAAAGCTCTTGGGCTCGAGCCGGAAAAAACCATTGCCCAGTTTCAACCATTTCTTTGGCGACCAGCGCAAAGCGTGGTTCGTCAGCAGGCCAAGGGTCACGCAAGCCTATGCCGGTAAAGATTAAAATAAAGGCAGCGATAAACAGAGGCCAGAATGAAGTGGCTAATGTTTCAACAAAGCGATTAGTATTCGTGTAAACCGAGGTATTTGTAGAGTGTGAATTCATCATCGATTCTTATGATTAATAGTCTCGCCCTCATTAAGCGCTGGGCCAAGTACTTCTAAGCCTTGTTGACGATTCTTTTTGTATAAAGATACGCTCAGAAAACTCGAGATTAACAATAACGCGATACTGACGGCTATTTTCCATTCAGACCCAATAAATAAGCCTTTACCTAAGAGTGCAAAAATCACCATTTGCGGCACATATCCAAGTGCTGATCCCGCAAAAAACGCACTGGGTTTTACCGCTGTACTACCTGCTAGTAAGTTGGTCATTATATTACTGCCTACCGGTAGCAGGCGAATAATCATCGTTTTTCGAAAAGGATTCCGATACAAAAAATTATCTATTCGCACCACTTGACGACTAAACTTTCTGCGTATGATGGGACGTATTAGTAATCGAGAGGCAAAAAACGCAAGCATGCAACCCATAACTGTAGCGATGGTAGACAACAAAGCGCCGGCGACAAAGCCAAAGGCATACCCCCCTAAAAACGCCATCAACTGACGAGGCGCGCCACAGGCGGTTAGCATCCCCGCGACTAAGATAAAATAGACACCTCCAAGCAAGCCGTTATCACGAATATCTCGATCTATCCACGCCTGATTAAATAAACTAAACATATCCAAGTAAGACATCATGAAGGCAACGAGCATGCATACAGCCACGGTCCCTAAACCATGTTTATACCATACGAAGTCGCTGTTATTATTCATGAAGGCTAGATTCCCTAACGTAAGGTTTTTTCGCTCGGTGTTGCAGCCACATCACCCCTAGCATATCAACAAGACCGGCAAAAAGTCGTCCCCACATGCCATATTTTGATATACCATGTTCGCGGTCTCTATGACTTACTTCTACCACTTCAATGCTGCCGCCTAGGCGTTTAATTAAGGCAGGCAAGTAGCGATGCATATGGTCAAAGTATGGCAACTGCATAAACGTGGCCCGAGGAAATACTTTCAGTCCACACCCAGTATCGGGTGTCGCGTCTTTTAATAACTTAGAACGCACTTTGTTTGCTACCTTTGATTGAAAGCGTTTCCAAGCGGTGTCTTTTCGTGATTTTCGATATCCAGCAATACAATAGTCTTTGTCAGCATCAAAATTAGCAGCAGCGTTTAAGAGCTTAGGAATATCTTTGGGATTGTTTTGACCATCGGCGTCTAAGGTTACAATTACCTTGCCTTTTGCATGGGACACACCGGTGTGTATTGCAGTGCTCTGCCCCACTGATTCTGAAT
Source organism: Glaciecola sp. XM2 (assembly GCF_018595715.1). Taxonomy (GTDB): domain Bacteria; phylum Pseudomonadota; class Gammaproteobacteria; order Enterobacterales; family Alteromonadaceae; genus Glaciecola. Next base: position 205,568 of record NZ_JAHEOJ010000025.1, on the reverse strand, counting down.
GTTGCAACAAGCGGACTTTAGTTGGATACTCGCGGCTTAGTTGAATGACCTTTTGTGCAGTATGGTCTGAGCTGCCATCATCTATATAAATAATTTCAAAGTCGCACACTTGATCAAGGGATACCATAACTTCCTTAACCAAAGGCTTAATATTGTCCGCCTCATTTTTAGCGGGTATTACAACGCTTATAGATTTTATTTTTGGCATGTTGCTGATGGTTTTAACAACGCTTTTGAAAAAGTACCGCTTAGTCTAAGCGGTAAACCTTAAGACTAACTTAAGCTTTATTGAAACCAAGCTTGTCAGACACAACACTATAAGCTAACGTGCAACTCGCTTCAGGAATTAATTAACCCACATGAGACTACTGAATCAGAAACAATAGCTGCAACCGAAAAGCATGAAATAAAAGCTACTTTAAATCCAAGCAATGTACCCCATCAATTAGATCAATCACCTGAGCCTCTTTTACATCATCGATTTTCTGAACTGCAAACGGTTGGTGAATCGTGTGCTTTACCACTTAACACAAGCAAGCAAAAAGCCATTTATCAATGGCAAGACCAAAATGGCACAACTACTATTAGTGACAAACCACGGCAAGTATTCGGTGATACACCCGTTAAGCTAGTTGGTACTATTCAACCTGAAATGATATCCATCAACTACCACAATTCATCAACCCCCATGAACTTGCGTAACACTATTAACGCCCGCGTCATGAAGGCGCGAGAAATGTTTGCACGCGTTGTTCTTAAACACCTTGTAAAACCTGTACGAGTTGATTTTAGGCTTTTTGAAACAATAGCGTTGCATTGACCAATTGAACTCACAGCCTCTCAAGGGCCATTCAAGGGCCATTCAAGGGCCATTCAAGACCCTAAATAATATCAAACTATGTTATCGAAATAAGATAGCGTTGACCGAGAAAACTATCAAACATTGCCAAAACCTTGATAAGTTTCTACCTATTTATCGTCGGACAATTAGTGCGTTCAAACTTTAAGGGAAATAATCCTTCTTGCGTGCAGACTTTATTGTTACTGCACAAGTGTTGTGTAATGACAATATAGTTTGTACGCTTCCTTAAATTTTCATAGGAAGTGATTGGCCTCAAGCTAATCCTCTTCGAGTGACAAGTGCCATCCGATTGCGGTCATGGCCGATGCATTAACTACGCTGTTTGAAACGTCCCAGGCGTCATCCTTGCGAAGGCATAATACTGTTCGTTCCGTTCTCTTCCCCATTTGGAGACGAACTTTCATTTAGACTTTATTAGCCCTTAATTGCAAACTTTCAGATGAAGTTATAGCCAACCCAAATTGCACAGAACCAAATCCGTGCAAACTTGAAGGTAAATACTACAGTGCCTGTTCACACTTTATTGCCATAACACAATATCCCTATCTTTATGACGGCAACAGCAAGCTATTTAAACTGCTCGGGCAACACACACCCATCTTGTCGAAAGGTATCTACAAGATGAATAATCTTCCAGCCATCTTCAAACTTGTACAACTGAAACGAATTCACGCCACAGTGGCTTAATTCACCGTTGCGGATGAAGGCAAATTGTGTCCATACTGAAGCGAGCTTTTCATCGGTGTTTACTTTGATATCCCAAATCTTTTCATCCCAAAGCTGGTCTTGATTGTTTTCTACCGCGGTGGCAAAACTTTCGGGAGTAAGATCATTGCGCAGTGAGGCATGCGCGCGATGTATCACAGCGTTTGGCGCAAAGGCATCACGCACTTTAGCACCGTCTGACTCTCTCATACCGTCAAATAGCGTGTGTATCGGAATTAGCACTTGTTGTGATACATCCTCACGTGCATCGCTCGCAAAAACAAGAGGCGCTGCTATAAGCAGCGCACATATTAAAATAAGAGGTCTCATTAGCCTTGCTTAACCCCCTTCACTTACTCGAACACCTTCAATGTATACACCGGTTACTTTACTCGTGTATTCAAACGGGTCGCCTTGATACAGCACTAAGTCTGCGTGCTTACCGGCTTCAATACTGCCTACTTTATCGCTAATGCCCCATAGCTCTGCAGGTACGATTGTTGCCGCATCAATAGCTGCTTGTTTATCAAGACCATTGGCGACTGCAATGGCAATTTCCCATAGCAGTACACGGGTCTTGGGCACGTAGCCCTCATAGCCGCTAGAAAATACGAAAGGTACTTGCGCATCATGCAGGAGTTTTGCCGCTTCAAGCGAGGCGTTTTGTTTCTCACCTGAGCTGCGCTGCATCGTAGGCGCGGCGATTACAGTGGCATCTGCAGCTAATAAGGTATCGCGCATAAGATAGCCTTCAGTGCCATAGTTGATGATAGGCTTGATGTTAAACTCTTTTGCAATACGCAAAACCGTCGCGATGTCGTGTTCTCTATGGGCGGTAAAAATCGCGTCTAGCTCGCCGCTTAGCACTTTAGCAAGCGCCTGCATCGACAAGTCCATTTTGCGCTTGTCTTCATCTTCTGTTTGCCAAGCTTTGGCTTTGTATAATGATTCGCGAATGAGTGATGCGGTCGCCATGCGCGTCGATGGTCCATTTCTATCTCTAAAGTATGCTTTAGGCGCATCGCCCAAATTAAACATCATGGCGGCTTCAGAGCGAAGGGCCATCTCATCGGCTGTATGACCAGTTGTTTTAAATATGGCGCTAACACCACCAACAGGAGCGGCCGGTTGAGGTGTCACATGAATGGTGGTGACGCCAAACTTCAAGGCGTGAGCAATTAGCGATTCGTAGGGGTTGAAACTGTCTAAAATGCGATACTCTGCGCCCATACTATCTACACGCTCAAAAGCGTCTTGATCAGCATCTTCGTTAAACGCCCCATTAACACCAACAACCGTATGGCTATCGATAAGCCCAGGTGTCACGATGTCAGTTTCAATCACGTTCGCGCCAGATGGTATGGTTACATTGGTGCCAACTTGCGCAATTTTGCCATCCTCAACTTTTATAACGCCATTACTAATGATGCCATCATCAGTGCTGGTATAGATAGTATTAGCCTTAATGTAGAACACGTCTTGTGCGATAGCGGTTTGGCAGGCAAATACAGTGATAAGTACTAAAAATATATGACGAATGCTCATGATTACTTATCCTCTTCTAATGCTAAATAGCGGTCTGCAATTAAATATCCACCTGTGGCAAAAAGTCGATGTTTAGGAATGCTGCGGTCATATACTTTTTCACCTTCAATCCAAGTCTCTAGCACATTGGAATAAAGCGAAAGAGGATCACCGTCGAAAATGGCGAGGTCGGCGTCTTTACCCACTTCAAGAGAGCCAACACGATCGGTCAAATCAAGCATTTCAGCGCCGTAAATGGTCAATGACTTTAATGCTGCATCTCTTGAGAGGCCGCCGCGCATGGCAAGTCCTGCGGTACGAATTAAAAAGCGGCTGTCGATAACGCCATCATCACTATGCAGCGCAAGTTTAACGCCTGCTTGCTCAAGCTTAGCGGCGCCATCAATCACTAACTCCATGGTTTCGTGCTTACCGCCGTGACTGTCGAGCAAAATATGCGATACATAGACATCGTCCATCCCCGCAATCATCTTCGCAATTTTGTAGCTTTCGGTGCCGTGTTGAATGACTAAGCGAAAGCCAAATTCTTTTTTCAGCCTGAGCACGGTGACTATGTCGTCTGCCCGATGCGAGTGAAAGTGCAAAATGCGCTTGCCTTCCAAGATTTCGGCCATGGCTTCATGACCGAGGTTAAACTCTGGCGGGTCTATTTTGCGGCTTTTCGCAGCCGCTTGTTTCTTTTCTAAGTAAGCTTTGGCTTCATACAATGCCTCGCGCGCCATCGACGCGGTTGCCATACGAGTGGTAGGGGCTTTGTCGCCTTTAGGGTTGGTGCCGTTAGCAAACTTCATCCCGCCGATACTGCCATCCACAATCATTTCATCTACCGTATCGCCGGTCATTTTGATGTATATGGTTTGTCCACCCACTACATTACCACTGCCGGGCATTACATTGGCGGTGGTAATACCGCCGGCCAAGGCGACTTTGATTTTAGGATCTGCTGGGTTAAAACTGTCGAGCAGACGCATTTCTGGGTTGAGTTTTTTAGAACGCTCGTTGGTGTCTCCCGATGCCCCCACGTGGCTATGGGTATCGACAATCCCCGGCATAATAACTTTGCCAGTGGCATCAATAACGGTAGCGCCGCTTGGTATATTAATGTCTTTGCCAATGGCGTGTATTTTACCGTCTTTTAGCACAATGGTGCCGCCGTCAATAGGTTCACTGGTAATCGGTAGCAAGCGCGCGCCGGTAATGGCGATAATCTCATCCTGATTGGCATTAGCCAGGCCTGACACACTTACCAATGCTAAGGCACTGAGCAGTATTCTTATGTGTTTTGTCATGAATTTCCCTAAATGTGTAGATATGCTCTAAATGCAAACATGCAAAGCATTGTTGACATAAATCATTGTGTTTGTCTATAAAAGTAGACTATGTGTGGGCAGTCTTCAAGAAATGGGTAACCCAACCTTAGTCGGCACAAGGTTGGGCCAGTCCGTTATATGGTGTGACTTTTTTCATGAAAAAGTGGTAACGGAAAATGAGGGTTTGTGTTTATTCATCTTCCTTTCTCGTCCATTTGTTCACTACCCGAGGATCACATAAATAGAGTTTTGGTTCCCCTTTTTTTCTCAACAGAACGGTATATTCAATATTTTCATCTTCTAGCGCTTTATCAAGCCGAATTGGCTTTACTCAAGATGATTGGCAGATATGGCTGTATGATCATACCAGAGCTTTTAGGACATCGAGCTCTCGCCCTGACATGTTAAAAGAGGCAGACCTAAGCCTTACACCGGAATTTAGGGCCGTTTTAGAGAAATTAACAGAAGAAGACTTGAAAGTGTTATCTAAGTGGCTTACTGGTCGCCAAATACGAGGAATATGGCTACGTCGAGCTAAGCTTCTAGATTCTGATGCGTAGTCTTTTTAGTGGACTGGCTTGGTTGATCAATCAACTAAACAAGCTGATATTAATTCTGAGATTCAATATCAGACGTCTTATGGTTTTATGTTTAGGGCAGTTTGATGGAAAGGCGCTTTTTCCATTTGGATTTGGTTTGCAGCAGTATTAACGTGCTATTGGATTGATGGGTTCCCGCCCTTCGTTCTCACTTTCAGCATATGCTGCTCTGTTCAAGCTGGCGACACACGACAAAAGCATCTACGCTTTACTCATCTCTATTGTAACCATACCTGCCAGAGGTGTTGCGTGTTAACACATATACATCATATCAACTTTGTTGTTGCCGACCTAGAGCACTCTATTGCGTATTTTAAGAACTTATTTCAGCAAAGTGCCATTGAGGAAAGTTTGCCTAAACGCATGGTGAAAACAGCGCGATTTAGTATTGGTGAAACGCAATTGGTATTAGTGCAGCCCACTAGCAAAGAAGGCGTTGTAGCTGAAATTTTGGCAACAAAAGGGGAAGGTATTTTTTTGCTATCCTTTGCCACGCAATCTATTGAGCAAACCTTAGATCAGCTCGCCTTAAAACATGTTGAAAAGCGCCAAGGCCTAGACGGTTGGGAAATATGTGATATCGCGCAAATAGAGCAATTTGGAGCGATCTTACAATTAACGCAAACCAAGACTTAATATTTCAATGTGAAAAATATTATTTCAATTTGATATTTATGGGGTGTGCGCATCAACGCGTTAATTTCTGTAAATAGCTGATTTATATAGCTTAACCCTATTAAATGGAATTTGGCATGAAGCCTGCTATGTTTAAGTTGTAAATAAATTATAACAAGGTCGTCGATAGTTCATGCAAAAAGACAATAAAGTCCGCATTTTGATATTTGGCCACAAGGAGTTTAGTCAACTTCTCAGTAGTGTTGTGGGCGAGTTTCAAGAGCAGGCTGAATGCAGAATTGTTGATGCTATTGTCGGGACGATTGATGAAGCGAACGCCCACGTTAATGTCTTTAATCCAGACCTAGTTATAAGCGCAGGCAGTAATTCCGCTTATCTCAAAACTGCCCTTGAGGTACCGGTTTTATCCATCCCTGTGACCGAGTCTGATATTGTTTCTTCACTCTTAAAGGCCAGCCAGGTCGGCGATGACATCCACCTTATCACCTTTGATGACTACAGTAGCTTAGTCAAACTTCTCAATCAAAGCACGACAGTTAAGATTACGCACAGTCAATACGAGACGGCTGAAGAAGCAAAACAAATATACCAACTCGCTAATCTAGACAGCTCACAGGTTGTGGTAGGCGCAAGCCTGGTTTGTGGGCTTGCGTTTCAAAATAACATTCGTTCTTTTCTTATCTACTCAAAAGTATCGTGCCGTAAGGTGCTCCAAGATGCCATCGTGATGGGGCGAAAAAGCAAAGATACCGTACATCAAAAAGCCATTCATCGTTGGCTAGTTGAGGATTCAAAAACCCCCATTTTGGTGGTAGATAATTACACCAACATTCTAACCTCAAACAACGCTGCTAAGGCTGAATTTGCGATTGACGAGTTGAACAAACAAGAGATAGTAGATTTGTTGAGTAGCAATCAATACAGCGACGTATCTGATGGCCAATGCCGCTTAAACCAAACTGACTGGTGGTTTCATAAAGATACTGTAAGCATGTCTAATCATCAGTTTGATGTATATCAGTTTTATGCACAAACCCCCAAAATCGTTTCTAGAGGCTCAACCCACACCAACCCACCCGCATTAGTGTATCGCTCCAAAGTCATGACCGATTTGTTAGAGCGTACGGATTTATATGCACAGTCCCCAAGTCACGTGCTCATCATTGGCGAATCAGGCACGGGCAAGGAAATGATTGCGAAGCGCATCCATCAAAAAAGTACCTTTGCCCATGGACAGTTCGTTGCCATAAACTGCGCGGCTATGCCAAGCGAGTTGTTTGAGGGCGAGTTATTTGGCTATGTAGAAGGGGCTTTTACAGGATCAAAACGCGGGGGCAAAAATGGTTTGCTGTATGAGGCAGAAAATGGAGTGCTATTTCTTGATGAAGTCGGCGAGTTAAGTCTGCCTCAGCAGGCAAAACTGTTGCGGGTCATCCAAGAAAAATCCTACCGCCCTATCGGTTCGCACAAAGAATTCAAGGTAAACCTAAAAATAATCGCCGCAACCAATAAACCTCTCGCTGAGCAAGTCAGCAAAGGTTTGTTCAGAGATGATTTGTACTATCGACTCAACGTATTGAGTTTACAAATCCCATCCCTTCGTCAGCGAAAGGAAGATATTGCCACTATTACTGCCCACAAGCTTGATGAGCTTAACTTTAATCATTTGAGCGAGCAGGTTCTTGAACAGCTCTCCGGCTTTCTTTCCCCCATATTTATTCAGTATGACTGGCCGGGCAACATTCGTGAGCTAGAAAACATTGTTGAGCGCTTGCTGGTGTATTGCGCTAATCGTTCACAGTTGAGTGAGCAGGAGATAAATCGTTTGATTAATGACTTGGCGCCAGAAATATTGGCGAATAATTCAACAGAAACTGGCGCACTAGCCAAAAGTGAACAAGACTTGCTCAGGCAAGCAATGACGCAATTCAACGGAAACAAAGAACTGGTAGCTCAGTTTTTAGGGATAAGCCAAACCACATTATGGCGAAGACTAAAACGCATCCAAGATAATAACCAAAGGGGAAAACAACATGCGTAGATTTACCCAAAGTAAACTTGGGCAAGCAATAGCGGTATCGCTATTAGCTGGCTCATTTAGCACCTCTGGCATTGCATTAGCACAAGATGCTGCGGCAGAGACATCTGAAGAAAGTGTAGAAATCATTAGTATTTCGCGTAAGCGTCCAGAAAGCTTGCAAGAGGTACCTATTGCGGTAAGTGCACTTTCAGCTCGGGATATTGAGACTGCCGGTGTTGAACGTCCTGCAGACTTTATTTCTCTGGTGCCAAACGTAAGTATTGTCGATGCCGCCAATGTGGGTGATACGCAAGTTAACATACGCGGGATAGTATCTACGCGCGATGCAGAATCGACTTTCGCTTATGTGGTCGACGGTGTTTTGATCACCAACCCAAATGGATTTAACGAAGAGTTGCTTGATATTGCGCAAATCGAAGTATTGAAGGGACCACAGGGTGCACTTTACGGCAGAAATGCGGTTGCCGGTGCCATTCTTGTGACCACTACTGAGCCTAGCGAAGACTTTGAAGGCAGCGTAAGAGCCGGTGTAGGTAACGCGGGTATTCAGCGTATTAACGGTATTGTGAGTGGAGCACTTAGCGACAACGTTCGCGGGCGACTCACGGCTAGTTACAATAGTATTGATGGCCATTACGAGAATATATTCACCAATCAAGATGATGTTGTAGACTTTTTGGAAGATACCACCGTTCGCGGCCGAATCATGTGGGATGTCTCTGATGAATTGACCCTTGATATTCGCGCCGGGATGTCAAAAGTCGAAGGTGGTGCGATTAACTTTAATGCGGTGTTTGCGCTTCCTTCGTTTGTAGGTGCATTTAACCAACCGGCTTACAATGCGGACGTTAACGATCATGATTTTGTGTTCGCTTTTAACGTGCCAGGCGAAAACGAGCAAGATAACGTTGAGTTTTCACTTAAAGCAGACTGGGATTTAGACGGTTACGATGTCACTGGTGTTCTAGCATACAACGATCTTGAAGAGTATTTGCTATCAGATGGCACGAGTGCTTCGTTTTATGGTTACGAGTTGACACCGCAATGCCAAACAGATCGTGCAACCCTAAACAATGCACCGGGCGTTTTAGGTGGGGCGGATAGAACGGATTTGTTTGGTGAGTTCTTTGCGCCATTTGGTGTATTTCCACCTGGCGTTGAGTTTACCGGCGTTTATGGTCCTTACACGCCAACTGCCTGTGATGGCTTTCAATATCAAGAGCGCAGCCAAACCGACTTCAGCGGTGAAATCCGTGTGACCTCTGACGATAACGACGCAGACTTTCGCTGGATTGGCGGATTGTACTTTGCCGAAATAGAACGTGATGTAGTGGTTGCCTACGGCGCTGACCAAGGTCAAGGCTTTTTACGCCAAGCATATGTGCCACCAACTGGACCAAATCCTACAGACTTACTGTTTGACGATACGTTTGATACATCTGTGCTCTCAGCATTTGGCCAAATTGAATACGATGTTTCAGACAAAATGGAATTTGCTTTTGCCTTACGTTACGACTACGAAGACAGAACGGTATCAAACAATGTACCGAATGTGACCGCGTCTGGCTTGAATGTAAATACCATTGTCAATGGTGTTGTTGGGCCTATTAATCCAGCGCTTGCGGGCAACCCTAACGGCGTACCAGATAGAAGTCGCTCATTTTCGCAATTCCAACCAAAAGTCACGTTAAGCTATGAGTTGTCAGATAACGTTAACTCTTACGCAAGCTACGGCGTTGGTTTTAGAAGCGGCGGGTTCAACTCAGTAGGCACGCAAGCTACCCTAGATTTTTGGTTTAACGCATCGGGTGCAGGTACCCCAGGTGATGCGGTCAATGCTCAGCTATTGGTGAGTGATGAGTACGACAAGGAAGTCACTACGAACTTTGAGATTGGTATTAAATCAAGATTAATGGACAACAAAGTTAGGCTAAACGGCGCAGTCTTTAGAACCAACGTCGAAGACAATCAATTCTTTGAATTCTTCGCTGGCCCATTTGGCTTATTGCGCGCAGTGACCACTATTGATGAACTTGAAATCCAAGGCTTTGAATTAGACGTTGAGGCAGATTTGAGCGACTCGTTGAAGGTATTTGCAGGCTTGGGCTTACTTGATTCTGAGATTAAAGAAAACCGTAACCGGCCGGTAACGGTTGGCAATAAGGCTCCACAATCTCCAGATACCACCTACACTCTTGGCTTTAGTTATGAACAACCTGTTGGGGATGATTATTGGCTCACCACACGTGTTGATTATCAATACACCGGTGAAACCTTCTTCCATACGCTACAGGGTGAGCAAACGCCTACGATTTGGGACTTCTTTGGTACCTTAGGAGGCGGCGTTCCACCGGGCCCCCATCCACAAGACTTTACCAACGCCGCTCGTGATTCATTCTCTACTGTTAACGCTCGTATTGCACTTGAAGCCGATACATGGACCTTGGCAGTGTATGGGAAAAACATCACCGATGAGCAGTACTTACAAGAAGTCATCCCTGCTCCAGAATTTGGCGGTTCATTCATCCACCCATCTGCATTAGCAGAATATGGTATTGAATTTACGTACAACTTCTAGGCGTTTATAGGTATAGACGCAGTGCATATTTAGCGCTGCGTCTGCTTCCTGTTGTTACTTTATTGGGAGAAAATAATGAACAAGCCACTAGCTGGTATACGTGTTATTGACTTAACACATATGTTATCTGGCCCCTATTGCGCGATGATTTTAGCCGACTTGGGCGCAGAAACAATTAAAGTTGAGCCGATCCAAGGTGAGGGCACAAGAAAGTTATTGGCAACAGACCCAAAGAATTCTCTTGAAGGAATGGGTGCTTACTACATTACGCTGAATCGCAATAAACAAAGCGTGTGTATTGATTTGAAAAGCGATGCGGGTAAGCAAGTATTTTACGAATTAGTGAAAAAGTCTGATGTGGTGGTCAATAACTTTGGCGCCGGTGTGCCTAAACGCTTAGGTATAGACTATGAGACTTTAAAAGACATCAACCCAAAAATTATTACCTGCAGTGTGACGGGCTTTGGCAATGATGGCCCCAAGTTTAAACGCCCTGCTTTTGACCAAGTTGCACAAGCAACTGGCGGCGGGATGTCGATTACCGGCACAGATAAAAATAATCCTGTACGAGCGGGTATCCCCATTGGCGACCTAGGTGGCGGTATGTTTGCAGTGATGGGTATTCAGTCAGCGCTCATTGAACGAGCCACCAGCGGCAAAGGGCAAGACGTTGATATCTCTATGCTAGATTGCCAAGTGTCGATGCTTAATTACATGGCCACCATGCACTTTTTATCGGGTGATAACCCCTATCCAATTGGTAACTCTCATTTTGTGCATGTGCCCTATAACACCTACCAAACCTCAGATGGCTTTATCGTTATTGCGGTGATCACAGACAATTTCTGGAAAAACCTCAATGAGGTGGTGAAGTGCCCTGAATTTGACGACCCTAAGTATGACGGTCAGCCAGGACGCTGGGCAGATAAAGACTACATCGATGCGAAGCTAAATGACATATTAAGCAAGAACACCTCGGCTCACTGGATAGCGCAGCTAGAAGAAAAACGCATTCCTTGTGCACCAGTCAACAACTTATCTGACGCGTTAAACGATGAGCAAGTTTTGCATCGTAAAATGGTGGTGGAGCTTAAGCATCCAAACGGCAAGTCTACCAAGGGGCCGGGCAATCCCATTAAATTTTCACGTACCAACGAGGAATCATTTTCAGCCGCTCCTGTTTTAGGTCAAGACACCCATACCGTGCTGTCAGAATTGTTGGAGATGTCTGAAGAGCGTATTGCCCAGTTGATTAACGATGGCACTATTCGAGGCACGGTGCATGTCTAAGCGTGTTTATATAAACGATGTTGGCCCGCGAGACGGGCTACAAAACCAGGCCAAAATACTGCTGCCTGAGCAGCGATTGGACTTGATTAAAAGCCTTGTTAAAGCTGGGCTTGACGGTGTGGAAGTGGGCGCATTTGTATCGCCAAAAGCGGTACCAGCAATGGCGGGTACCGACCAAATATGTCAGTCCTTACCGAGCAGCGACTGTCATTTTTCGGCGCTTATTCCAAATATGAAAGGGTTTGAATTGGCCCGTGATAACAATGTGAAGCTGGCGTCGCTGGTAATGGCTGCGTCTAATACGATGAACGAAAAGAATATTCGTATGGACAACGCACAAACCCTAGCCATGATCAAAGATGTGATTGACGCAGCCAGTGGCACTGAGGTTGAACTGCAGGTTTATCTAGCAACGGCGTGGGAATGCCCGTTTGAAGGCATTATCTCGGTTAATCAGGTCCACGAACTCGCAGCGCAGCTCATCGAGATGGGCGCCTCTCGCTTGGTGATTGCAGACACCATCGGTGCAGGTGACCCACAAGCGGTTAACAATGTTATGAGCGCTTTAATTAGCGACTTTGATGCAGACATGTTTGCGTGCCATTTTCACGATACACGCGCCATGGGGTTGGCGAATGTCTACGCGGCCCTTGAGGCTGGCGTGCGAAGGTTCGACGCCTCTATTGCGGGTCTTGGTGGATGTCCATTTGCACCAGGCGCAAGTGGCAATGTTGCTACCGAAGATGTGGTAATGATGTGCGAGCAAATGGGGTATGAAACCGGCATTGATATGTTTGGATTATTAGCCGCCTCTGATTTGGCCGTGGAGCTAACCGAAACGGCTCGCGGCGGCAATGCAAAAACATGGTTACGAAAAACGTATTGAGATAAGGCTGATAAAAGCCTACACATTAGCCGCTAGAGCATTGGTTTAGCGTATAAAGAATTAAAATAAAAGGAAAACGTTATGAGTTATCGATTAGGTGTTGACGTTGGAGGTACGTTTACCGACCTTCTGTTAATCAACGAGAGCAGCGGTGAAACTCACACTGCAAAAGTCCCTTCTACGCCTGAAGATTCTTCTATTGGTGTATTAAATGGTGTGGCGCGTATTTGTGAAGAGTCGGGTATTGATCCTAAGCAAATCAATCGCGTGATGCATGGCACCACAGTAGCGACTAACGCTGTACTTACCGGCAAGGGCGCGAAAGTAGGCTTGATAACCACAAAAGGATATAAGCATGTGCTGCAAGTGGCCCGCTCTTTTTGCCCAGGTGGCTTAGGCGGTTGGGTGAGTTTTGTGAAAAAGCCGTTGCTTGCTCCGTTAGAGCTTACTATTGAAGCCGATGAGCGCATGGGGGCTGATGGTGTGAGCGTTGGCGAGCTAGATGAAGATGCCTTGAGAAAGGACCTAGCAACATTAAAGGCTACCGGTGAAGTCGAAGCGCTGACCATTTGTTTCATTAATGCATATGTAAACGGCGAACATGAACAGCGCGCAAAGGCGGTAGCTGGCGAGGTATTCACCGACATCCCTATTAGTATATCGAGCGATATCGTACCTGAAATGCAAGAGTATGAGCGCACTGAAACCACGGTTGTGAATTCATATGTGCGTCCAGAGGTCGCGCGTTATGTAGATAATCTGCAGGCGTCGCTTCACGAAACTATGGGTAAGGACTTACATCTTTCTATTTTACGCTCAGATGGTGGTTTAGCGTCTGCTAATGCGGCTGCTGATAATCCGGTCAACTTATTAATGAGTGGTCCTGCTGGTGGTGTATCAGGCGCGATTCATTTTGCATCAGCCGCTGGGTACGACAATATTCTCACCTTCGATATGGGGGGAACCTCGACCGACGTGGCGTTGATTCAAAATGCAAAAGCAAGAATTCGCCGTGAGACTCGCGTAGGCGATGTTGTGGTCAGAGCGCCTTCGGTAGATGTGCGCACAGTAGGCGCCGGTGGAGGTTCACTAGCATTTGTACCTGAGTTAACCAAGGCTTTACGCGTGGGTCCAGAGTCCGCTGGTGCAAAACCTGGGCCTGCAGCTTACATGAAAGGCGGCGAAGAGCCTACGGTATGCGACGCAAACGTCGTGCTTGGATATTTACCATCAGACGTGCAGCTCGGCGGCAAAATGGCCATCAATAAAGAAGCCGCTGTCGCAGCGGTGAAAAAAGTCGCAGATGCGATGGAAATTTCTGTCGAAGAAGCCGCCGAAGGGATTGTCCGCATTGCCAACGAGGCCATGTTTGGTGCCCTTCGCTTGGTGTCGGTGGAGCAAGGCTTTGACCCACGAGACTTTGCTTTAGTGGGCTTTGGTGGTGCAGGGCCTTTACATGCCAACGCGCTGGGTATTTTGACCGATTCGTGGCCGACGATTATTCCACCGGGCCCGGGCGTATTGTGTGCCTATGGTGATGCCACAACCGTGGTCAAAGATGAGGCATCTAAAACCTATGTAACGTTAATTAAAGACACCGACCAAGCATCGCTTGCTGAGCTATTTGGCGAGCTGACGGATAAAGCTGCGGCGACTTTAATTGCAGATGGCATCAGTAAAGACCAACTAGAAGTAACATTGCAGGCGGATGTGCGCTATACCGGCCAAGCCTTCCAACTTTCTATTGAGTGTTCACAAGCTGACTTTGAGGCAAATGGCCTTGATTTATTGGTCAAACGATTTGATGAAGAGCATACGCAATTGTTCACTTTCGCTTTAGAGGAAGGTCATGAAATTGTCATGGTGCGTGCGATTGTATCGGCAGCGTCACAAGCGCTTCCTGAAGGTAAGCAAATCAGCGGTAATACTGACTTAGGTGCGTGTAAAATTGCAGATACTAAAATATATCACGATGGCCAATATCACAATGCGGCGATATACGAACGCGAGAAGTTAGGGGTAGGGCTGCTTGTTCCAGGTCCATGTATTGTCGGTGAAATGGATTCAACCACGGTTATTTTACCTGGCTATGCTGCCACTGTAGATAAAGTGGGTAATCTTTTAATTAACCCGGTTAGCGCCGCTTAAATGTTGCAGGAGAAGACAATGAATAAAATTATTGAAACAAACAATGCTGCGCTAAATCGTGTAGACGTAGATACCGTAACCGTTGATATTATTGAAAATGCCCTAAAAAATGCTCGTGAAGAGATGGACGCGGTGTTATTTAGAACCGCAATGAGCCCAGGTATTCGCGAGCAAGGCGATTGCTTCCCGATGATTGCCAACAAAGACGGCAAAATGGTCGTAGGGCAGTTTGGCTCGTTCATTCACGGATTTATGGACGCATTTTCCGGTCAGGTGGAAGAAGGCGACGTACTGTTAACAAACGACCCATACATGTGTAATGCGGCTGTTTCTCATTTACCGGATTGGATTGTTATCGTTCCAATTTTCAGAGAAGGGCGCCATATCGCATGGTCAGCAATGTTCGGTCACATGTCAGATAATGGTGGCATGGTGCCAGGCTCAATCCCCATCAAAGCCGAAACAATTTTCCAAGAGGGTATTCGTATTCCGCCTACTAAGCTGTATAAAAAGGGCGTGTTACAAAAAGACCTACTTGAGCTTATTTTGCATAACGTACGCACACCTCAGTGGAATCGTTTCGATTTAAATGCTTTGGTGGCTGCGTGTAACACTGCCTCCAAGCGGGTTATTGAAATTGCTGATCGTTTTGGTGATGATATTTTTTATTCAACCATGGAAATCATGTTGGAGAGAAATCATACGGCGATGTCTGCGATTATCAATATGCTGGTGCCAGAAGAGCCGCGCGTGTTTGAAGACTACTTGTGTGATGACGGTGTGGGTAAAGGACCTTACAAAATTCGCTGTAAAATGTGGCGAGAAGGGCCAAAGGCTATTTTTGATTTTGAAGGCACTGATCCTCAAGCAAAAAGCTCCATTAACTTCTATCTTAACGAAGAAATGTTTAAGATGTTTTTTGGCTCTTTTACTATCAACTTGGTGGATCCGCAGATCCTATTTAATGACGGTTTCTATGATCTTGTTGACGTGCGTATTCCACAAGGCAGTTTATTAAAACCTAACTATCCGGCTGCACTTTCAGGCAGAACGCATGCGCTTGGTCGTATCTTTGATGTGATGGGCGGGTTGCTTGGGCAAGGGGCGCCAGAGGCTATGAACGCTGCAGGTTTCTCAGATTCGCCTCATTTGTTTTATTCAGGTTATGACGATAACGGTGAATGGTTCCAGCTGTTTCAAATCGGCTTTGGTGGCATTCCTGGGCGTCCTGCAGGGGATGGTCCTGACGGCCACTCGCTATGGCCGGGCTTTACTAATGTTCCAAATGAATTTATTGAGGCTTACTTCCCACTGCGGGTTGAAACCTATGCCACCATTCCAGATTCTGGCGGCGCGGGCCTGCACAGAGGCGGAAATGGATTAACGGTGGGTTATCGTTTCTTAAACGATGGGCAAATTGCTATCCATGATGATAGATGGCTTACCTATCCGTGGGGCGTAAATGGCGGTGCACCGGGCTTACGCTCAACGAAACTACTAGAACGTGCAGATGGTACCCAAACCACCTTACCTGCTAAGTGTGAGGGTATAGAAGTGAAAAAAGGCGACATCTTATACTTCAATACATGGGGCGGCGGAGGTTGGGGAGACCCACTAGCCCGTGACCCGCAATTGGTCTTAGACGATATTAATCGTTCTTTGGTAACGGTTGAAGGTGCGAAAGCATACGGTGTGGTAATCAATGACTCTATGGCAGTGGATACTGATGCTACACAAGCACTACGCGCTGAAATGGCAGAAAAACGGGGCGATGTGAGCTTATTCGATTTTGGTGGCGACATCGCCGATATCAAAGCCCGCAGCATGGCAGAAACTAATCTACCAGCACCGCAAACGCCTGAGTTTTAAATGGGCGTTGAGTTAAGCGAAAAAGACTTAGTGATAGGACAGTTGCAGTTGGGCAAACGCCCAGCTGTGATTTCGGTTGACTTTAGCTATGGCTTTACCCGCCCCGACAGCCCTTTGGGTGGTGACTTTGAAGAGCAAGTGCAGGCCAACTACGATTTGCTTGCAGCTGCTAAAGCCCATAATGTTCCTATGTTTTTCACGACGGTTATATACGATGATGAGACTCAGGCCAGTGTGTTTCGCCAGAGACTCCCCGCGCTTAACATCTTGCAAAGAGGCTCGCATTGGGTTGATATCAACGACAAGCTGTCACCCTTTGTAACAGCTGAAAATATCATCGAAAAACATCATCCTAGCGGCTTTTTTGGTACTAATTTGTACAACAAGTTAAAGGCATTACGCGTCGATTCGCTGATTATCACCGGCCTAACTACCTCCGGCTGCGTGCGAGCCACCTGCGTGGATGGTTTACAGCATAACTTTTTGTGTGCAGTGGTACCTCAAGCATGCGGTGATCGTAATCAACATGCCCATGATATGAGCCTGCACGACATGCATGCAAAATATGCGCAAGTGATCAACTTAAGTGAAGTGCTAAGCTATTTTGAAACACTATGACTAAATAAACGCTTACTTACGCTTAACTGCTTTTAATCTTAGCCTTACATAGTCGACATGCCACTGACCGTTGATAAGTAGACCCGGTGCGACTTGTGCCGCAACTTCTTCCAAGATAGCCTGTTTTTGTGCTTCGCTAGCGCATTCTAAAAACGACTGTCCGAACGTTAGGACCCAATCGTGCAGGTGCTGAGGCAGCGGCGTGAGTCGGTCGAACAATTCTATGTAGTTAACTTCAAATCCGTGCTTTTCTAACAGCGCTTTGTATTCAGCGTCGCTTGGAAAATACCATGGGTTGTCAAACGGGATGTTACGTTTGCGTAAGGAACTTGTCAGCGCGTCCACTATAGACTGAGCATTACCCATTCCACCAAACTCTGCAACAAACACCCCTCGTGGTTTCAATGCTCGGTGAATTGAGTCGATGACGCTTTCAGGGCAGAGCATCCAGTGAAGGGCAGCATTAGATATAATGCGGTCAAACTGTTCATTGAAATCAAGTTGTTCGGCGTCTTTTACATGTGCATCGATATTGATTTGCCGAGCTGCACCGACCATTTGTGCACTCGCGTCAATACCAACAACATGAGCACAAAGTGGCACTAACTTTTCAGTAAGTTTGCCATCTCCGCAACCAACATCTAGCACATGGTCGCTTGTCTTCGGCGCTAACAACTCAAGCAATGGCTCACCAAGTCTGGCCACAAAATCCGCGACATGGTTATATTGCTTAGGCTCCCACTGAGTTTTGCTCATCGAGGTAAAAAGCTCCTATATAAATTGGTAAGGATGAGTAGGTCGATTGCCTTGATATCTGTCACGACATTGTCACTCAATAGTCATGTGCTTGTCATCCCTTGATTTTATTCTCACTAGGTTTGAAGTAGCACTTTAAAGAGTGGCCTTTATGTTAGATACACAACAAGTACTGCACGACCATTTTCCGTCCGTTGCAAATCATAAGCTATTGAAAAAGCCCGCTTCTGCTTTACTTAAACGTTTATTATGCGAGCAACAAATCAACGCCTTTGAGAGTGAGTATCCTCATTTAAGCGGCTTTGATTTTGTTGAGCAAGTGTTAGAGTATTTTTCATTTAGCTATTCTGTTGCCGATCACCACAGAGAGCGCATTCCAGAGGCGGGTAAAGTGGTGATTATCGCGAACCATCCTATTGGCTCATTAGATGGTTTAGCCCTACTTAAATGCATTAGAGAGATTCGCAGTGACGTAAAAGTGGTAGCCAATAGCATGCTGATGTCCATTCAACCTCTTCACGAAGTGCTTCTGCCGGTTAACAACATGAGTGGCAATACGCCTAAGCAAAACCTTAAGCACATCAACACCCATTTACAAAACGACGGAGCGTTACTCATCTTTCCATCGGGAGAAGTATCACGCTTGCGCCCACAAGGAGTGCGCGATACTAAATGGCATAAGGGGTTTCTTAACATGGCAAGGAACAATCAATGCCCTATTTTGCCAATTTACATTGACGCAAAAAATTCTCCGCTATTTTATGGGGTATCGATGTTGTTTAAGCCAGCCGCGACCGCGCTTTTAGTTAAGGAAATGTTCCATCAAAAAGACAAAAGCATTCGTGTAAAAATTGGCGACCTTATTCCATATTCAGCATTTTCAGGCATGTCATTGCCCATAAAAGTGCAGGTGAATTTGTTTAAAAAGCACCTTTATAGAGTAGCAAAAAACAAAACGCCTCTCTTTCAAACCCAATGCGCCATAGCCTTACCTGAAGAGCGTCGAGCCTTATTAAAAGCGCTTAACGCAGAATGTGAGTTGCTTGGTCGCACCCAAGATGGCAAGTGTATTTATTTGTACCGCTATACCCACAGCTCCCCCATCATGCGTGAGTTAGGTCGCTTGCGTGAATTAACGTTTCGCGCAGTTGGCGAGGGCAGTAACAAGCGCCGTGACGTTGATAAGTTTGATAAACACTATATTCACCTTATTTTGTGGGATGAAAAAGATTTGGAAATCGCAGGTGCATATCGTTTTGGTGACGCTAAGCATGCAAATGACCCTAGTACGACGTTGTATTCGTCAACCTTGTTCAATTATACCGATGCGATGCAGCCCTATTTGAATGCGGGCTTGGAGTTAGGTCGCAGTTTTGTGCAGCAAAAATATTGGGGTAAGCGAAGCTTAGATTACCTATGGATGGGGATAGGCGCTTTTTTAAGAAAACATCCACAGTATCGCTATTTGTTTGGTCCAGTTACCCTAAGCGGTGCGCTGCCGGCAGCTGCGACAGAGTTGATTACGAGTTTCTTTTTGCATTATTTTCCTGCTGAGCAAACCCTCGCGTTAGCAAAAACACCCTATTGTGGCAGTGCACAGCAACATCATTTATTTAACGATGTAACGTATGATGAAGGCATGCAAGTGCTCAAAGCGCAACTAGCGAACTTAAACGTCACGCTTCCCACCTTATACAAACAATATGCAGAATTATGTGTGCAAGGCGGAGTGAGTTTTAGTGCCTTTAACATTGACCCAGACTTTCAAGACTGCATTGATGGGTTGGTGGTTGTCGACATCACAAAAATCAAAGAAAAGAAACGCGCCAGGTATTTAGGCCGATCTCATTGAAACGATGCCTGAGGTGTAAGTGAAGGCTTACTTTTCAGGGATTCTAAAATAAAGGTAATGGCGTCTTGATTTTGATAGGAATCATGGCGAGATGGCACTATCAATCGGTACTTGCTTTGCGGATGCAAGGCACTCACATAATCGACCACACCATCGGTAATTTGCATACATTGGAATTCTGATTCGCAGCTCAAATCGCCATTTGAGCCAATAATTGAAAAAGCATCTCCTTTAATGGGTAAGTCGGCGAGGACTTCCATGAGCGGGTGCTGCGGACGAAGCACTTCAACGCTATTTGCTGTGCGATTGCCTAAAAACGGAAGCATGCGCTCAGACAAGTTTTCAATACCCACCTCATCGATGAACATTGCAAACAAATCCACGACATTTTGCGGGAGGGTAACGAGCGCCGAGCCCACCCGCCCGACAAAGGACTTAGCCGTTTGAGAGCCGCGGTGAGGCGTATCAATAAAATAAATTTGATTGTAATCAAATTTGGGCCTAAACATAAACACGTCTTGCACTTCTCTCGTTAGCTCACTGTTGATGTCTTCAGGTCTTAACTTAAATGTCGCATCCCACAGAGCATAGCTAGAATCGGAGACAATCGTATTGCCAATAATGCCGCCCATGCTATGCCCAAGCACAACAAGGCTTTTGTTATCGGTTTCAATATTATGATACGAGATGAAATGGTCCATTTCTCGACGAATGCGCATGGCATTGTAAAATGGCGGGCTGCCGCTACCGTAAAATGCATGTAGCACCATAAACCTATCATTAAGTTCAGGCGTGTTTAAAATATCGTTGGTGATATACCGCCATACAAGCGGGTCTGAGTTGAGCCCGTGAATCATTAAAACAGGTGTTTTGTGGGCTTCGATGGGGGTGATGGCAAACACGCCCATTCTGGCCTCTACCGCAGCAGGGTTGATAAGGCCGGTAAACTTCAAATCGTCCAATGTGGCGTTTTCAATCAATAGGAGATAAGCCGCATTAGGGCTAAAGCGAAGGGCATACGGCTGCGTCTCAACGATAATGTTCTCTTTATTGTTGCTGATTAAGCGCAAATTTATTTCTATCGCTTCATCCCCAAACTCCACCGTCTCAAGTGTCAGGCTAACAGCATGAAACAAGCCCTCTGCAGGATAATGTTTATCAGCAATGCTGCCTAAATTTGTGCGATAGGCCACCAATGGCAACCCCAGCTCACCGTCGATTTGAATAGGCAAACGCGGGTCTCGTGAACGCATGTTTTCAACCTGATAAAAGGTATCGTACCCATTAATGTTGTTATTCAATCTGATGCGTAAATCGCCAAACGCTTGCTCTTCAGGGCTGAGTACTTGATAGGCGGTCATGGCTACTGCGAGCAAGCGATTGAACGACCCAATGGCTTGTTGCCGTTGCTCTGTGACGTAATTGGCGCGCGCAAGAACGCTCTGAAAGCACATAAGTTTGGCAGCAAATTGTGAATAAACTCGCTCAGGCATACCTTGGCACAATGCTAACAACTCTAGGTCGCCTAGGCCGTCAAACAGGCCAGAGGTTTGAATGATCACCGTTTGTGTATCGGGCGCAACGTTCACTTGTGGCGCATCCCCCAGGTCAATAAACTCAGCACTTGCGCAGCTAAACAATAAATACGTCATGGCTAAAATAGTGATGCGTTTTAGTGCGCGCTGAAATGACGGTTGGTGTTTCATGTGGTGACCAGTTCTTATAAAAAAGCTTCATGGATATTACAAGCGGTGGCAAAAGTATAGTGTTTAGCGCGCAAACTGCAATGATATGTGGCGATGACTAGTCCGTCGCGAAAATGTTGTGGCACATATATCGTTGTGTTAGCTTAATTGTATCTTCTGTGTCGCGAGTCGCGAGTTTGTCACAATAGATGACTAATGAGTTTGTTATGTATTAATAAGCGGTTAGTCAAACTACAACAAACCCTATTAAGGCCAAGCTTATGAAAAGCGAAGAGATGACCCGTCAAGCTACCCCCGCTTTATATAGCACCATATCTGTTCTTGGCCATGGACGTATCGAATGAAAACCCCTGGCGTATATATTGTAGAAAAAGACGCCTTCCCAAACGCGGTTGTCACCGTCCCTACCGCCGTCCCTGCATTTATTGGCTATACACAGCTAACAATGCGAGGGGATAAATCAATCAAGCATGAACCATTTAGAATCTCGTCTATGCTGGAGTTTGAAACGATATTTGGATTACGCCATCTGACGAAATTTGATGTCATTGAAACGCCATCACAAGAGCATGCAGATATTGTTGTGGCTGATCAATATTACGATTTACGCCGGGTGGGGCAGCATTATTTGTTGCACCAAGCGATGCACATGTTTTACCAAAATGGCGGTGGTGATTGCTATGTTGTTTGTGCGGGCAGTTACGCAGACGCGATACATAAAGATGATTTTTTAATATGCATGCAGGCGCTATTAAAAGAGCAGGAACCCACCTTACTGGTCATCCCCGAAGCGGTCTCATTGTCTCAAGCAGAGTGTTATGAGGTTCAACAGCAGATGCTGTTGCAATGTGGTGTAGTGTCGCGCAGCTGCTTTGCAATACTAGACGTGTATAACGGCTTTCAATCCGACAATGATGCGATTGCAGCGTTTCGGCAAAACCTCTCGACCCAAGAGGGAGGAGACTTTGCGGCAGCCTATTATCCATGGGTCAACACAACCGTGGTTAGTCAACACGACGTAAGTTATGTAAATTTGAGCGTATCGGGCAAGCAGATGATGCAAACGATATTGCGCGGCGCATTACCTGATAAACATACGCATGCTGAATTGCTCGCGTTGATAAACGCCATAAACGAAGAGTTTGACGTGTCAATTGATAACGCACTGCGCATATCTAGCCCACATTATGTAGCGGTGATAGACGCAATCAAGTGGCATCTAAACAACCTTCCACCGTCATCTGCAATTGCGGGAGTATATGCCTTGGTAGATGCCCATTCTGGTGTTTGGCAAGCGCCCGCAAACGTGGGTTTAAGCGCAGTTACCGCGCCCTCCTTAAACATTACTCACGATGATCAACAGCATTTAAACATCGCCGTGGACGGTAAATCCGTTAACGCTATTCGCGCCTTCCCGGGAGAAGGAGTGCTAGTGTGGGGTGCTAGAACCCTTGACGGCAATAGCTTAGATTGGCGTTACATCAATGTTCGACGAACCATGATGATGTTAGAGCAGTCAATAAGCTATGCAGCCAAAGCGTTTGTATTTGAGCGAAATGAGGCAGCTACTTGGCTTACGATTAAAAGCATGGTGCAACATTTTTTAACCGGGATATGGAAGCAAGGAGGCCTTGCAGGAGCAACGCCAGAGGATGCCTTTAGCGTACATTGCGGGTTAGGTAATACGATGACGGCCGAGGATATTATCGATGGTCGTTTGCGTCTCAGAGTTTTGGTTGCCGTGACACGGCCAGCAGAGTTCATTGAGATTACTGTCGAGCAAGCGATGCAAAGCGCTTAATACTTATATTAATTGTAATAGGAGAAATGCAAATGGCAGATGACGGTAGCGCGCAAAGCCAAGCTTTTTGGCCTTTGCCAAAATTTTACTTTCAAGTGCATTGGGATGATCACGTATTGTCTTTTGAAGAGGTTTCGGGGCTTGATGTGGAAGCACAACCTATCGAGTACCGAGCGGTGAACAGTGCGGCTTTCTCTAGCGTTGGTATGCCAGGGTTACATCGCGCCTCTAACGTGACGCTGAAAAAAGGCATCATGCCTGCTCATATGCTAGATACACTCAATCAGGGTGCTCTCGCGCGCAATAATATCACTATAACGTTATTAGATGAGCGGGGTTCGCCAACCATCACATGGGCACTACATAACGCATTTGTCACCAAAGTTACGGCACAGGAGTATGATGCCGACTCTGATGATGTGGCAGTTGATACAATTGAGTTTGCTCATGAGGGCTTGTCGGTGCGTGCAGGCTAATTGGCTTAAAAAACTCAAGCAAGGCAAAAATGTAAATAAGGAAATATCATGGCAGATTCACCTCTACTAAATGCTGATGGGATACTTCAGGTCAAAATTAAAATCAACGGGGCTTTTATCAGAGACGAGCACCCGCTCATTTCCGTTGAAATTGTGCAGAACATGAATACGATTAGCCAAGCGGTGATCACTTTTTCCGCTTTAGATGATCATGGGCTACTCAATCTTCAAGATGAAATAACCAACTTTGAGCGAGATAGTGCCATTGAGATCGTTGCCGCATATGGTCAAAATGAATTTACCATTCTTTTTGAAGGCGTGATTGTGCGCAGTGGCTTGCGTATAACCAATGGCGAATCATTATGTACCCTAGAATGTGAGGATAAGGCTTATGTAATGAAACAAGCGTCTTACAATAGAAGCTTTGCCAATATCTCCGATGGCAAATTAATAGGCCGGTTAGTGACTCGCCAGGGTATTAAGATGGACAAGCGTGCGCATCGCACCCGACGTAACACGCAGCTTAGACAGTTCAACACAAGTGATTGGGACTTTGTCTTACAACGAGCTGCAGCTAACGATTTGCTCATTGCAAATTATAACAACACGGTTCGCCTTATTGACCCTGCCAGCGCTACAAAAGAAGTGCTAACGCTCACTTATGGTGAAGATATCAACTATTTTGATGCACATGCGTCATATACTAAAGATGACGATGACAAAGCGCTAGAAGCAAACGGCAGAGTCGAGTTTCAAGGCAGCGGGCAGGTGCATATCGGGGATATGATTGAAATCAACGGCGTGAGTGAGCAATTTGGTGGTCGTCAACTTGTCGTTGGCGTTGTACATAAAATCACAGAGGGAGATTGGCAAACACAGGTAGATTTTGGTTTGAATTCGACTAAGTGCTTATCAAACGGACTTTCAGCAGATGACTGTGCACCGCCTATAACCGGGCTATCACTCGCCAAGGTTGTTGAGCTCGATTACGATGAAACTGGTCAGCAGCGCATTCTGGTGGCCTTATCAGAACTGGAAGACGAAGACGCAAAGATATGGGTAAAAGTGGTTCAGCCCTACTCAGGAGAGGGCTTTGGTTTTGCTTTTATGCCGGAGATAGGTGCGCAGGTGGTGCTTGGATATGTAGATAACAATCCAAGCGAACCGGTGATCTTGGGCAGTTTAGTGAGCGGGTTGCCTGATGCAGCCTCACAAGCGACTGAGGAAAACATGTTCAAAATGATCATGACCAAAGGCGGACAGAAGATAACATTTGATGATGATAATCATGTGCTTAGTGTAACAACTAAGCACGGTAACTCGGTGGAGCTCAATGACAGCGAAGCATACCTGCAGCTCAAAGATGTGAACAATAACGTAGTGACTTTAGATGAAAAAGGCATCAGTTTGTTTGGTGCAAACGATATTACGATTAAAGCTGATGGCGAAGTTTCTATACAGGGACAAAGCCTCGAACTAGGGGCAACAAGTGATGTGAATATTCACGGTATGAACGTCAACCTTTCTGCCGATGCACAGCTCAAAGCCTCCGGTAGCGCAAGTGCTGAGTTGTCTGCTTCGGGGCAAACAAGCGTAAAAGGCGCTATGGTTATGATTAACTAAATAAGGATAACGCTATGCCTCCTGCAGCGAGAATTACCGACTCTCATACTTGTCCAGCGGTAACGGGGATCGTTCCACATGTTGGTGGGCCTATTATTGGTCCTGGTGCACCTACTGTGCTCATTGGCGGTTTACCCGCCGCTGTTTTGGGTGATACGGTGACGTGCGTTGGCCCTCCAGCCACCATTATTGAGGGCTCAGCTACGGTAATGATATCCGCACAACCTGCGGCAAGGATGGGTGATTCAACTTCTCATGGCGGCAGTCTTTTGATGGGTTCGCCTACGGTAATGATTGGGGGATAGGCTGTGCAATTCCCATTGCACTGTCAGCTAGATACCAGGTGTACCTGCTGAGATCAATTTGAAATATGCATCTTGTTTGAGGTTGGTAATTTCTGCACGAGCGCCTTGCAATAATACTTGGTTGCCGTCCACAGCTAAATAGACTGCTTCAAAAATAACATACACCTCGTCGCGCATAGCCTTGTTTAAGCTATTGAATAAGCCTCTAATCTCCAGTTCTGAGTCGGTATCGATGATGGCTTCAACGCTGCACTGCTGTGTTGCAACTCCGCCAACATTCAACGTTTCGAGCTCGACAGAAATATAAAACTCGTGAGAGAACTCATGGGTTTTATGAGGGTGACCAACCGCGTTAATATGCATCGGCGGGCTGAGGCCTTTTATCAGGGCAGCACAACGGATAACGTTATCATTTAAGATATCGTTTAAATGTGTGACCTGACGCGTGGTTATTTTTGACATATGATTACATGTGTTTTTTCCATAAACACTATGTCGGCCTGAACGCCAAAAAATTGAATTTACTGTAATTTAGCGCATTTTGTGAACCAAACGCCAGTTTTTCTCGTCTAAATAGGCCCACTATCCATAAAGTAGTGACACTATGCTAAAGAAACTGAAAGACCTGTTTTCAATGCCGCTGGAAGCAGACAATGCAGAAGATAAAGACAAAAAGATTCAGCAGGCGTGTGCTGTGTTATTAATTGAAGTGGCACTTGCTGATTTTGAACATTCAGAAAGTGAGCAAGAAAAGGTAAAACATTTACTGCAAAAGACGTTTGATTTGAATTCTGCGGAACTTGATGAATTAGTGGAGTTTAGCCATTCAAAAGGCGCTGAAACTACATCAGTCCACCCATTCACCTCTTTAATCAATGAGCATTATGACTACCCGCAGCGAGTGAATCTTGTGAAGTTAATGTGGAAGGTAGCCTATGCAGATGGGAATTTAGATAAATACGAAGACAACATTATCCGTAAAGTGTCTGACTTGTTATATGTTGCGCATAGTGACTTTATTAAAGCAAAACTGTCGGTTGTAGAGGCTTAGGGTTCTATAGCCACTTTATCAGGATATTTTGCAGGTATCGTTGCATAAAACCCATAGACTTTTTGCATGTCTTGCGCAAAGTCGCCGCTACTCAGAAAATCGGGTCCAAATACAACTTGCTTATGCTTAAAATCAAACCCGATAAGCACGATGGGGACTTTGGCCTTGTGAGCTATGGCAACAAAGCCTGTTTTCCAAGGGTAAATGAGTGAGCGAGTACCCTCAGGTGCGATGGCTAAAATCATTTTTGCTTCTTGTTTAAAGTGATCAACGGCTTGTTCGACCACGCCATGACTCGATCTGCGGTCAACGGGGATCCCGCCAATCGCTTCTAGCAGTTGTTTGGCCACCGGCACAAAAAGGCTGTGCTTTCCCAAAAATCGAATACGAATGCGCAAAGCAAACAGTACCGCAACGCCGAGCACAAAATCCCAATTAGAGGTATGGGGCGCGACAGCAATGACCATTTTAGGATGCTGAGGTAATTCCCCTTTAAATGACCAACCCGATAGCCTAAGCAAGGCATCGCCTAACCAACCGGTGAATCGATTACCGCCGCGCGGAGGGTTATTATTTTCAGCGTTTTGACTGCTCTCTATCACATCAGCTCTTATCTTTGTTTTGCTCTGCTTGCTTGGCTTTTTCTTCCGCTTTTTCTTCCGCTTTTTTGAGCGCTTCTTTAAGCTTTTCGGCTTTTATCGCTTCTTGGCGAGCAACGGCCGCTTCAATTGCTTTTGTTTGTGCTTCGAGTTCTGCCTGTTGACTCTTTTCAAAGTTACGGAATTCTTCCTGATAATCTTGAATAGTCACATTCATACCCTGCAAACACTGCTCTCTAGCCATATCGACGTACTGATCGCAACGCTGCATACGCTTTTGTTGCTCTGTCATCTCAACGTCTTTACTAATACATGCATTAAGACTCAATACAGCTAAGACAGTGCAGACCATACCGATGCTTTTTCGCTTTATTGAGTTCATTGCACTACTCCTGCAAGTGAAGTTTATGTTCTGTTATAGCCTATCCGAATATACCTGTCTTTGCTTGTTAAATTATTATTAGGTTTGTAAAACGCATAAATAATCACGGTTGTATTGGCTAATGGTCAGATGGATGCTCTTATCGTCGTTTGCGACTATACTAATACAATCTGTACCAAAATTAAGGCATAACGGATGAATCTAAGCCTCAATAAACTTTTAAAATACGACATCGACGCTACCGACGGAGATATCGGGTACCTAAAAGATGTATTGTTTGATGATCAGCAATGGATTGTGCGTTATATCATCATTGATACCAAACGCTGGATGCCGCTCTCTCAAAAAGTGTTAATTAGCCCAATCGCGGTGCGCGGATTTGATATACAAGATGAAACTTTGAGTCTCTCACTTACCAAGCAGCACATCCTAGATAGCCCCCCAATAGAGGCACATAAACCCGTGTCCGAGCAATTCGAGAAGGCCTATTTTGACTTTTTTGGGTATGGTTATTATTGGAATGGGTTAGGCGCCTGGGGCGACTTTGACACTCCAACCTCATTAATCGAGCGAAGTGTCGATGACACAATATCTGATAGCGACAATTCACAGCAACCATCAGACCCTATAATCGATCGGCACTTGCGCTCAATAAATGAACTAAGACATTACAGCGTCGTTGAAACCGATGGAATGAAGGGGCGAGTGCATGACTTTATTCTCGATACAGATACTTGGACAATTAAATACTTTGTGATTGGAATCAGAAATTGGCTGCCAGGAGGGCATATAGCTTTGTTGCCACCTGAATATTTGGCCTCGGTGAGTTGGAAGGATCAGGCCGTTTTCTGCGAGCTTAACGTCGCACAAGTTAAACAATTGCCTGAGTATGATGAAGATATGCTGAACAACGAAGCCTACCTCGCGTCGGTACATAGCGTATTTGAAGGAAAGGTGTAAGCGGTGTGAGTAGTCAATTTCATGAAAAATAAGATTTCCATGAACCTCAGCACATAGTTACACTCTAAAACTAAACGTGCACATTGAAATGGTACCTAGATAAAGATGAGAGGACCTATGAACAAAGTAAGTAGCAAGATGCAAAGCGACGATAGTTTTCCACTGCGTCAGTATCTGTGCCTAATGGCGTTAGGCCTTTTTATCACAAGTGCTTCATGGCTCTCCTTTGCGCAACAAACGAACACGAGCACAAAAGTGTCATCCTCCTATGAATGCACGCAAGTCTCACTTGATGACATCGATACCGAGTTGTTGACCAAACAAGAAAGACTTGCGCTGATGGATGCTTCACTATCGCAATCCATCGACAGCTATTCTTCATGCGTTAATACCGTTCAAACCGCAATGACCGGTGGTGGCGGGGGTGGAGGTGGTGCAGCTGGTCAAGGCTCATCTGGCGAAGGCCCCTCTCAGAGTGGAAGCGCTCAGACGCCTGACTCTGAAAACGCACAAAGTGAGCCTGCGCAATCGGTTAATATGGGCTCAGAAGTAGTCAATCAGCAGTCGAATTCTCAAACACCAGTCAACCGTGAAGTGGTTGCACCTAAAGACAACGACAGTATAATTTGTAAACTTCTATTTGATGAGATTCAAAAGTCTTCGGGTACTGCAAGAACAGGCCTCGAGAAACAGTACAAAGACTACATGTGCGGCAGTTAAACGCATTACTTTTCATATAAATGTTATGCAAATGAAGCAGAATACAAGACAAACATTGAGGAAGTCATGATCACTTTTTTACGCAGGGCCTTTAAACGCCCATTTGTTGGTAAACTTATATCTATTGTAGGCGTTACTTTATTTTTGTCTGCTTGTCAGTCGACCAGCACACAAAACGTGCCTTTATTAGTGGGCCCTCAGCCGATTGAAAACCCAACAGCGAATAACTCATCTGCGAATGCAGCATTGCAAAATGCCGAGGTTTTTTTAGATGTGGCAGTGCCGGTATTTGATCCAGGGTTTCCGACCGTTGGCCGCACCAGTGAAATTGATTACGAAGAGCTAGACGAAGAGGGGATTTGGCCACAGCTTCGCCGTACAGAAGCTAAGTTATTTGCCGTGGAAACAAAAAACGCACTTGTCAGCAAAAATGTATTTGGCTCGGTGACGGTTGTGCCAGACGCAAGCACACCTTCTGATTTGTTTGTACTGGGTAAAATCAATCATTCTGACAGTGAAATCGTTGGCATGAGCATTACGGTAGTAGATAGTAGCGGTGAAATTTGGGGCAGTAAGGACTTTGCTCATGAGGTGTCACAAAACTATTTCAGAGATCAGCGTAATAAAGGTAAAAACCCCTATCAACCTATTTATGACCAAGCCAGCGCCTATGTTGTATCACTGCTCAGCAAACTAAGTGAAAACGACAAGCGCAATATCAAAAACATGTCGTTAATGCGCTATGCACGATATTACAGCCCTGAAGCATTTGACCGCTATCTTAGCACTGATATCAAACGTAAAAATGGTCAACGTTACTACAAGTTTGAGTTAACCAGTTTGCCCGATGCAGACGACCCCATGCTCAAACGCATTCAAGAATTAAAGGCGCAAGAGCTCCTGTTTATCGACCGTTTGCAAGACCAGTATGATGTCTTTGATGCTGAGGTGGGCCCATCTTATGCAACTTGGCAACAAGAAACCCTTCCTGAAATTGAGGCAGCGCGAGCGGCCACTCGCAAACGTAATGCAAGTGTAGCTATGGGGGTTGGTTTGGGTGTGTTAGCGGCAATCTTGGCTAAAAACAGTGGTTCAACCGCCGGTGAAATTGGCACAGTAGTGGGCGCTGTGGGAGCGGCAGTAGCGGTAAATGAAGCGTTTAAATCAAATTCAGCGTTAAAAGTACACAGTGCTGTCATCGAAGAAAAAGGACAGGCCGTAGATTTAAGCGTTGGGCCAATTGAAATGGAGTTTGAAGATCAAACCATTGAACTTCAAGGCACCGCAAGTGAGCAGTATTTGCAGTGGAAGACACACTTACGTGAGATTTATCAGTTAGAGAGTACGCCAGACGTGCAGCTTTAAGCCTTGGCGTTGTGGTAATATCTCAGTTTAGTGTGAGTCCTCAAAGGAATTCAGGTTTTGATAGAGCAGCATGAGCCCACATCACCCGATGCGGTTATTCAACAGCAGCAAAAGCAAAAAGCGCAGCAGATAAAGCGCATTTTAATTGGCTTGTGTCTGTTGTTGTTAATTGCCTTAATTGTGGTTGTGTTGTCTATCACCCCAAGCGAACAGGCCATTACCGATGCATCCCCTGCAACTGTTGAATCTAGCTTCAATGTTGCTGAGCAAGAGGCTGCCAGAGAGGCATTTCGTCAGGCGTTAAGTGAACATGAAAGCCAGTTGGCGCCCATATTGGCCACTCCAAGTCTGCGTGAATGGGATCCTGCAACAGCAGCAAGTCTTGATGCTGAAAGTGACAAAGCGCTTAGACTGTTTGCGAATTCCGCGTTTATACAGGCCTTAGGCAGTATTAACCTGGTCAAAACCCAAGGACAAGCGTTTGTCGATAGCTGGCAGGCTGCATTTGCCGATGCACTCGGCCAGGCGAAGCAATTTTACGCACAAGAACAAATTCAACAGGCTCGCTTAGCTTTGCAGCAGGCAAAAGCGATTATGCCTAATCAAACGCAAACCCAACAATTAGAGGCGCAACTACGCGCTTATGATTCAGTAGCAGTGCTCCTAGCCGCTCTTGATGTTGCCAAAGTGGAGAATAATTTAGCAAAGCAAGTGTCTTTAATGCAGCAAATTTTGCAGGCAGATCCTACCAGGACGCAGTTGCAGGGTTCGTTGCGTGAAGCCCAGGAGAAACTAAAAGAGCAGCGCCTATCCGCTGCCTTGATCAAGGTTGAGGATGCATTGGCTCAAAATGATTTGGCTGGCGCACAAGATGGTTTGCAAATTGCCCGAACAATAGACCCAACGGCCAAGGGTATAGAAAGCTTCAATGCTCAGATACAGCAGCGTTTATCCGAGCAAGACCTATCCGCAGTTTTGGCCAATCTTGAGCAGTTGACGCGCACTGATAATTGGGCGCAAGCGTCGCAAAATGCAACGGCTGCATTAACGCGCTTTACGGGGAATGCTGCGTTAAAACAAGTGCAATCAGAAGCGCAAGCGGTGCTAGCCCAGCAGCAGTCTTTAAGACGATTTACCTCTCGCCCTGAGCGTGTCGCCGATGAAAACATTCGAAATGCCGCGAAAAATGCATTGCAACAATCTATTTTATATTTGAGTAAGTCGCCGACCTTGGCGGCTCAAGCGCAAACATTAGCGGCCTTAATTGATAAGTACAGCGCGCAAATACCCGTCACCATTGAATCTGATGGGAATACCCATCTTATTGTCGTGGGCGTAGGTATTGTGGGCGAGGTTGAACAACACACGATTGAGTTAGGTCCTGGTCAGTACGTATTAGAAGGTAAGCGCGAAGGATATCGAAGTAAGCGATTGCCTTTTGAAGTGAAAGCCAACAGTCCTTTGACGCTAAGATTAATAGTGGACGAAACCATAGAGTAGCCACTGCTTGATAAAGGCAGTGGTAGGTTATCTTTGTAAAACATATAAGTGGCACTAGCATGCAAATAGACGATCGGATAAAGCAAGCGCAGCGCAAGGGCGCAGGCCTGTATGTATTAGGTGCGCTTGCGTCGGTATTGGTTATTGCCAGCGTGTTTTCGTGGTTATTTTTGGTGAGAGCTTATGTCATTATTGTCGGGCCTAGTGAGGCAAGTGGCATTGCCAGTATCAGTAGCGTCAGTGGCATGCAGTGGATTACTGATAATAAGGTTTACACGCTAGGTGGCGCGGTTGAAGTGAAGGTTTCGGCTGATACCTTTGAGTCGGCCACGGTCAATATAGATGCCGATAGCCCGAGTAATATAGAGGTGGTACTACAGCCATCTCCTGCATTGCTAAAGGCGAGCTTAGATGTTGCAGGTGACACCAGTTGGTATATTGATGGTCAGTTAGTATTTGTTGGCAATCAGCTTGAATATAGTCTCCCCGCAGATAATTATGCGGTAGCAGTGCAGAATCCCTATTATGAAATGTGGGAAACACAAATCGAAGCAAATCGTGCGCAGACGATAACGCTAGCTCCGGAGTTAGTTGCTATCAGCGGCAGTATTACCCTCAATAGTACGCCAAGCGGTGCGCAAGTATCTATCGATGGTCAACAAGTGGGCCAGACGCCTTATACAAGTGAACGTTTGGGTGGGCAGTATGATGTGCAACTGACGCGAGCTGGCTATCAAGCACTACAAGATACGCTCGAAGTTACACTTGCTGCGGCGCAGGTAACAAGAAATTACCAACTCATTCCTGAACAAGCCATAGTGACCCTAAATGCCACACCTGCAAACGGTGTACTGTTAATTGATAACATTGAAAAACCCCTTGGAGAGCATTCGCTTGACGCCAATACCCAGCATCGATTTTCCTACCAGCTTGCAGGCTATTATCCTTACCAAAGGGCTCTGACCTTTGCGCCCGGTGCATCGCAAAGTATTAGCATTGTGCTAGAGCCTGAACTCGGCAAGGTAAACGTGGCAAGTAACGTGACCGCTCAGGTCAGTATTAATAATCAAACTAAAGGTAACGTTCCACTGTCACTTGAACTGCCCGCTAAAGAGACACAAATCACATTAGCCCTTGATGGATATCGCAGCGTGACCAGGCGCTTTACCCCTAGCAGTAGTCAGCTTACCAGTTTAAATATTCCGATGCTGACGGAGTTTGATGCGCGTCGCCAAGAAGGGCGACCGCTATTTGCTAACCAAATCGGAATCGACTTACAGAAGTTCAGGGGTGATGCATTTACAATGGGTTCTCCTCCTAATGAGTCTGAGAGGCGCCGCAATGAGCATGAGATTGACGTCGATTTCTCTCGCGAGTTTTGGGTGTCTCGGCATGAAATAACCCAAGCGCAATATGCCGCTTTTAAGGGGCAAAGTAGCAACAGCAAATTGCCCCAAACCGATATTTCTTGGAATGATGCGGCCTTATTTACAAACTGGTTAAGCCAACAGGAAGGATTGCCCGCGTTTTATCGTGTGCGCGGGGAACAAGTGGTTGGCATTAACCCCGACTCAAGAGGCTATCGTTTACCCACAGAAGCTGAGTGGGAATGGTTAGCGAAAAAGTCAAAGCGCCCGCGCAGCACCGTTTATGTATGGGGTAATCAAACTCGCATTCCAAGAAACAATGGTAACTATGGTGATCAAAGCATTAAAGGCACTCAGCTCATCTTTCTTGATGACTATAATGACCAAAAAGCGGGTGTTGCTGAGGTGGGCAGTTTTACTGCAGACCGCTCTGGCATGTACGATTTAGCGGGGAATGTAAGTGAGTGGGTACATGATTTTTACGTTACTGCATTACCCGATACCAGCAAAGTGCATATAGATTATTTAGGTGCGCCAAGAGGCACACAAAATGTGGTTAAGGGAGGTAACTACACTTCTGGCAGGCTGCGTGAGCTGCGCGCCGCATTTAGAGAAGTCGGTGAAACCCCCAAACCTACTATCGGATTTAGGATTGCACGTTATGATTAAACCTACATCGTCTCCCGAACGCGGGAATAACAATGTCCGCCTAAAATATATTGTGCTGACAATATTATTGGCAACAGCAGTGGTTGGTGGTTCAGTCGCCCTTGCCTTGCAGATTAGCCTAGATTCTCCCGCCACCTTACCGAGTGATATTTAATATGACAGCCTCTTCTTCCCAAGCATCATCTAACATGAATCCGTCTGGCATCATTACCATGGTAGTGTTTTTGAGTATTGTGGTTGTGGTGCATTTATTTTATCAGGGCTTAGTCAGGCCTTTTGCAGAAGCAGCAATAGCGGCTCAAGGGAGTGGGGCGACCACGAATTTGTGGGTAATTTTTAAAGACTTTGAGCAACAAGCAAGCGTTAGCATTGGGCTTTTCTGTGCGTTTTTGATCATCTATAAATATCAGCGGATTGTGCTAAAAGAAGAGCCCTTATTTACCATGGACTACTTAAGTGGCCATGCGCAAAAACGCAATACGCCAGTCGTTGAAGCCATTTCTCATGAAGGTGATGCACAAGAAAGCGGCGAGCAGGCTCGGGCAGAATCGGCTTCAATGGTGCCGTTAGGTGACACAATCGATGTTTCCCAAGCCCTTGATGAGCTTGAGGCTAGCCGCTATGCCGAAAACTCGTCGATGGCCACTTGGATAAATTGTTTACGACGCTTTAAAAACACGCAAAACGTACAACACGCCAGCCAAGCGATTTCTGACAGTGTGGATATCCTCGCCGCACAACTCGAATCGGGTAACTCGATGATCAGGTACTTTATTTGGGCAATCCCAAGCATTGGGTTTATCGGTACAGTGCGCGGGATAGGCTCCGCACTAGCGAAAGCCGAAGAGGCTGTTGCTGGCGATATTTCTGGCATGGTGGACAAACTCGGTGTTGCATTTAACTCTACGCTCGTGTCGTTGTTAATTTCTATCGTGCTGATGTACTTATTGCATGTGTTGAACAATCGACAAGACGAGATGGTGATCAATACCCGTAAAAATTGTGAAAAACACCTGCTCACCCGACTGCATAACTAAGCACAGATCAATACTGATGATGGGTTTGCTATGAGTATTTTTAAAAAACGCAGAGAAGAGGGATTTAACCTAGCGTTTTTAGATGTCATGGCCTGTGGTTTAGGGGCCGTTATTCTAATCCTCATTTTGGTGAAATTCAGCGCTAATACCGACATCCCCATAGAAGAGTTAGAGCGCCTACAGCAAGAGCTTGCCGCCATGGAAGATAAGCAAAGCGAGTTGCAGCAAAGTTTAAGCTCTGAGCAGGAGGCTTTTGCCCAACAAAGTGCAACCCTTGAAGACATTCAACAACGCTTGCGCCAACTGCAAATTGAGCAAGATGCGGTAACACAGGCGCTTAAAGAAGAGATAGCGGTCGTTGCCGATTTAGAGGATGCAATTGCTGCAGCTGGGCCTCTAATTGCGGATGACTCGGTGACTATCGAAGGCGCTGGAGAGGAGCAGTATCTCATTGGTTTGAAAGTTGAAGGACAGCGCATCGGCATCTTGCTCGATATGAGTGCCTCTATGACCGAAGAACAGCTAATTGAAGTGATCAAGCGCAAAGTCGGGACAGACCAAGATAAGCGTGCCGGTAGCAAATGGCAACGAACGCTGCGTATTTTAAATTGGTTGTTAGCCCGCCTACCCAATAATGCTCAGGTGTCGGTCGTCGCTTTTAACGATACCAGTGCGGTGTTAGGCAAGCGCGTGAACAACCAGCAAAATACCGATGATATTAATCAGATTGCGATTGAGGCCTCTGGACTAGTGCCCACTGAAGGCACAAACTTACAACAAGGTTTGCAAACCATTGCCCAAACCATGCCCAATATCAGCGATTTATATCTGATTACCGACGGCCTACCTACCTACGTCAACGCAGGGTCTGGCTTCAATGAGACGCGTGCTTGCCGTCCTATAAAAGGTAAACAGGCGACCATTACCGGAGAGTGCAGAGTGAATGCTTTCGCCCATACACTTAGAGCGAATCCACTTTCAGGCGTGCGCACTCATGTGATTTTATTACCTTTAGAAGGCGACCCTACTGCTGCTTCTCTATATTGGAGTTGGTCAGATGGCACGCTTGGGACTTTCATAGCACCTGCGGGTACATGGCCATGAAAACGCGTCGCGCGCCAATTGAGGTGTTTAGTCTATCTTTCCTTGATGTGATTTCTTGTGCATTTGGCGCCGTAGTGATGCTGATTTTGCTGGCGAGAAATGGTGATGACGGAGAGTTTAACGATGTCAGCCAAATCTCTAGTGTGCTGCAGTCCCTAAGTCGCTCAGAGGCGAGCGTTTCGAGTCTACAAAGCGCTATTGATGAGCAGCAGCAATTAACACTTCAGGCTCAGGCTCAAAGTGCCAGTAATCAAACGCAAGCCGATAAGCTTGAAGCAACGATTGCTCAAGCGCAACGCGATGTACTTTCCCTTACAGATAAAGCCAGCGGGCTTGAAAATGTGCTTGTACAGCGTCAAAGAGCAGCCATGAGTCAAAACACCACCGAAGAGCGCGACGAAGAGGTCGGCGGCATACCGGTAGATGCTGATTACGTCATCTTTATTGTGGATACCTCAGGCAGTATGAAGGCGATGTGGGGGCGAGTACTTACTACCATGAATGAGGTCTTGAATAATCATCCCCAGGTAAAAGGTTTTCAAATTATGTCTGATAATGGTGAGTTTTTATTGAGCACCACCCGCGGACGTTGGCGAAACGATACTCCCTCTCAGCGCAATGCTATGTTGGCTGCGATGCGCACATGGGGAGGCTCTTCAAACAGTTCACCGGTTGAGGGTATTGAAACTGCCTTAAAAATTTATGGGCCCAGAACCGATTCAATGGCGCTCTATGTATTTGGGGACGATTATAGCGGCGGATCATACGATGCGACGCTTGCAAGGATAAATGCATTAAATACCAATGCTAGCACGGGCGGTAAAATCGCAAGAATACATGCTATTGGTTTTAATCGCTCTGGCGGCACGCCTACCAGTGAGGTGGTAAAATTCTCAACGCTCATGCGCGAGGTGACGCGTCAAAATAACGGAACGTTTATCGCCCAACGTTAGTGTGTGCAAGCCTGCACTAGCGCGCGATGCACTCACACTCCTGTCAGGTACTCTCGGTGGTCAATTCAAAGCGATATCAATGGGCTTATTGCATCGGTACTGTGCTCTGCGGACCAAAGTATGTGATGTGGATCAAAGAATTATTGATAATAATTCGCATTTACGAATGATATTGCCTATCCTAATAGACGTTGTTTAAATCATATTTGAAGTAAAAGCCAACATGACTATTTGGGATCTAAAAAAGCGTACTAAAGCCGAAATTACCAACCTGACGTCGACACTACCGACTAATTTGAGTATGCGTTTGGCTGAGATGGGCTTTATTGAAGGACAAATTGTTCACTGTATGAAGCGCACCCCCTTCAGTGGTCCGCTCGTGATCCAACTGCAAGATTGCGTTTATTCGATAGAAAAAGATTTGGCCCAACAGGTTCATGTTAGTCCTATTCAATAAGTCATTATCTATAAAAGCTTTCAATCTATTCATCACCTAGGACCGCAGTAATCGCCTTATGCAAAAGATCGTACTGGTAGGCAAACCGAATTCGGGTAAAAGTTTACTGTTTAATCAATTGACCGGCCTTCGTCAAAAAGTTGCGAACTTTCCTGGCGTCACCGTTGAACTCAAGAGTGGCAGGTTTGATGAATATGAGCTTATCGACTTTCCTGGTACCTATTCTCTGCAGTCTATTTCTGAAGACGAATTGATTGCCATAAATCAGCTGAAAAAGGCCTTAGAATCACCTGATACTTGTCTCATTATATGTAACTTAGACGCGACCAAATTAGAACGCAGCTTAGTCTTTGCTTTGCAGGTGCAATCGCTCGCTCAGACGCATAATAAGGGTTGTGTGTTTGCGCTTAACATGATGGATGAGGTTGCCAGATTTGGATTCGAATACGACACCGCAGGTTTATCAAAAGCGTTAGGCTCTCCTGTTTTTGCAATTTCAGCTAAGACCCTTATAGGGATGTCAGAGTTTAGCCAAGCTTTAAAATCGTATGCTGGCACTCCTTCATTAGCGAGAGTTAATTCGCCTAATCGTGACCACGACAGCGCAGTTAAAGTGGCTGCAAGGCTAGCAAAGCAGTTTGGCATGCAGCAAGACCTTGTATTGCGCAAGCAAAACCGCGTGGACCATGTTTTGCTCAATAGTGTGTTTGGTGCACTAGCCTTCGCGGCTATTATGTTTTTTCTTTTTCAAAGCATCTTTACTTGGGCCTCCCCTCTGATGGATGGTGTAGAGTTTTTGATAGGCGCGTTAGCACAAGGGGTTACTAGCACTATACCTGCCGGGGTGTATGAAGATTTCGTAAACGACGCCCTATTTGGTGGAGTAGGTGCATTCTTAGTCTTTGTACCTCAAATCATGGTGCTAACGCTGATCATAGGGTTGCTTGAAGACAGCGGTTACTTAGCCCGCGCCGCGCTTATATGCCACAAACCACTGAGCTTGTTTGGTTTATCAGGCAGAAGTTTCATTCCGTATTTGTCTGGGCATGCTTGCGCGATTCCTGCAATCATGGCGGCGCGCACCATTGAGTCTCCTCGTAAGCGTTTGATCACGATGATGACCGTGCCGCTTATGTCATGTTCAGCGCGCTTGCCTGTTTATGCTTTGCTTATTGCGGTGTTTGTACCCGATGTCGCCTATCTAGGCGGGTGGGTTAACTTACAAGGTGCTATCTTTTTTATTCTATATTTTGGTGGGATTTTGACCGCGTTGATTGTTAGTAAAATGCTAGATGTGTATGTGGGCGATAGCGACAAAAACGATTTACCTTTTATTTTGGAGCTACCTAATTATCGCCTGCCTCATTGGCGTCCATTGCTATATAAAACTTTAAATAGCGGTGTTTACTTCATCAAACGCGCAGCCCCAATAATTTTTGTCGTCTCTGTGGTGGTCTGGGTACTTGGATATTTCCCTGCCAACGGCGATTTACAAGGCTCATATTTAGCCATGATTGGTCAACTTATCGAACCGATTTTTGCTCCCCTAGGCGTAGATTGGCGTTACGGGGTGGCCATCTTAGTATCGTTCTTGGCCCGCGAAGTATTTGTTGGCGTGCTGGGGACGTTATATAACATTGAGAACGCCGACGAGAACTTAATTGGCTTGGCTTCTCAAATTCAAGCAGATGGTTTTACCTTAGCGTCTGGGGTAGCGCTATTAGCGTTTTATGTGATTGCTTTGCAATGCGT
This sequence comes from Glaciecola sp. XM2, assembly GCF_018595715.1. Lineage (GTDB taxonomy): Bacteria > Pseudomonadota > Gammaproteobacteria > Enterobacterales > Alteromonadaceae > Glaciecola. The sequence continues at coordinate 166,046 of NZ_JAHEOJ010000025.1, read as the reverse complement.
TGCAACGGTAGCCACCTTAAAGGGCGAGACAGGCAAAAATCGATATTCATGGGGTGTATTTGTTTTGTATGGCCTACTTGCGTATGCAGTCAGCAGTATTTTATATGCGGTACTGAGCTAATCCTAAGCGCTGATTCAATAGTGGTGCAACTACGAAACAGCTTGGCATAGTCAATTCGTTTTTTGATATTTACTTATGCGCAAAATTCATTAATCTACCTAAGCCTTGTCTATTTTGAGTATGTCTAATGCCTCGCTGTGCCTTTTTAAGCACCGATAATCTTGAAGAGTTCTTTGTTTATGACGATCTGGTTAAACCCTTCCTCAGACGCTTGGGTTGGGCGGTAGAGGATGTGTCGTGGCGCAATAAATACGCCAATTACAATGAGTTTGATTTGGTAATTGTTCGCAGCACTTGGGATTACCAAGACGACCCTGACGCGTTTGTTAAGTGCCTGGAGCGTATTGACGCCTCCAGTGCCCGATTAGAAAATCCTCTGTCGCTAATGAGGTGGAACCTATCTAAAGATTACCTCAAAGCACTAGCTGAGAAATCAGTACCAATTTTACCCACCCTTTGGTACGAGCAGTACGACTCAACTATGCTAAACGAAGCTTTTGAACATTTTAAAAGTGACGAGCTTATTATCAAACCCTTGGTCAGCGCAAATGCCGATCATACCTATCGATTTAGAAAAAATGATATCACGCCATTAACCGAGATCTTAATGACTACCTTTGCCGAACGCCCTTTTATGGTACAAGCTTTTGAAAGTAGCATTATTAAAGATGGTGAGTACTCACTTTTCTATTTCGATGGCGTGTTTAGTCATGCAATTTGTAAACGACCAGCACAAGGTGATTTTAGAGTGCAAGAGGAGCATGGTGGTCAGCTAGAAGCGATTAAGCCTACTGACGATATGCTGCTTCTTGCGAAGCAAACGATCAACGCTTTACCAGCGCCAGCACTATATGCTCGAGTGGATATGTTAAATACCTCGCATGGACTGGCAATCATAGAAGTTGAGCTGATTGAGCCGTCTTTGTATTTTAATATGGATGTTGAGTCTGCTCAGCGTTTTGCCAATACAATCCACAATAAGCATGCGTAGTTTTTGCTTACATCACACAGGGAATGAAGATGCCAGAATTTGCCAACGATAGTTCGTTAACAGTAGCGCTCGCGCAAATCGCGCCAGTATGGTTAAACCGTCAGGCGACCACAGATAAAGTCATCGGCGCAATCAATGACGCGGCAGACAAACACGCTGAGCTAGTCACGTTTGGTGAATGTTTGTTGCCGGGCTACCCGTTTTGGCTCGATTTTACCGGTGGAGCAGAGTTTAACTCAGCCAAACACAAAGCCATTCATGCACACTATCTAACCCAAGCTGTTAATATAGAACTCGGTCACTTAGATGGCATTTGTGAAGTAGCCAAATCTCGCAATATAGCGGTAGTCTTGGGTATCGCAGAGCGCGCTGACGACCGAGGAGGGCACTGCATATATGCCTCGTTGGTGTATATTGATGCTAACGGTGAAATTCAAAACGTGCATCGAAAACTAATGCCCACTTACGAAGAACGGTTAACGTGGTCTCCCGGCGACGGGCATGGATTGCGCACCTTCCCGCTTAAAAACTTCACGCTTGGCGCACTAAACTGTTGGGAAAATTGGATGCCTCTGGCGCGCGCAGCGCTATATGCACAAGGTGAAGACTTGCATGTGGCAAGTTGGCCCGGTGGTGAGCATAATACCCATGACATTACGCGCTTTGTCGCCAAAGAAGGCAGAAGCTTCGTGATTTCAGTATCGGGGCTAATGCGCAAACAAGACTTCCCTAGCGACACCCCTCATTTTGATGAGATTGTGAGTAGCTGTAACGACATGCTAGCGAGCGGAGCATCTTGCGTTGCCGCGCCCGATGGCTCTTGGGTGCTGGAGCCACAAATCGGCTCAGAAGGCGTTTATGTGGTCAAGCTTGATCACCAGCAGGTATTGCAGGAGCGCCAAAACTTCGATCGTTCAGGGCACTATTCACGTCCTGATGTCACCCAATTACGGGTAAATCGAGAGCGTCAGAGCACGGTTAAATTTGATGGTGAGTAGGTGCTCACTCTCAGTTTATCTATTTTAAATATTGAGGTCTACTTTCTATCAACCACCAGCTTGTTGTTTTTCAGCGTAAGGCGATGAGCAATTTCAGTTTGCATCAATTCCAGTGTGTTGAGCTCGCGTAGCATCGGCTCAACTTCTTGCTTTTGTTTGTCGCTCAAGTTCGTATAGGCGTCTAATACACGCTGCAGCTTCCATTGGCTGAAGCTGCGCACAACTCTTTTCTCAGTGACATTGCCGATAGTAAATTCGTGCTCACCGAGTGCTCTAGGGAGTGATTTATTATCTAGATTGGCTTCAATCCAAGCTTGGGTGATCTTGAGACTGTCTATTTGCACTGGCCAAAACTCCCTAAATTGTTGAGATAAAAGCGGCATAAGTGTGTCGGGAATACGATCTTGAACGCACCACTGACCAAGTTCTACATGTTCTTGGTTCATTCTTTCTACCCAACGCGCAAGATTAGGCGCTTGCGCTCTCATTAGCTTACCTGGTGCAGGGTCGCGATAAAGATGAGCATAGAGCGGACCAAAGAGGCCAAAGTCTCCTGTGCAAGGGCGTGAGCCAAGCAAGTAATCGTGTTTGGCAAAATGCGCGTCAAGTAGCGGTAGTACGGTGTTTTCATACCATGCTTCAATGGCGGGGATACTTTTAGGCGTGACCCCAAGCATGGGCACAAAGCCTTTAAACTGAGCGCCTACTTTTTTACCAAAAAAACGACGAATGAAGCGCGGAAAACCAGGAGTAACAACCTGGCCAAACTCTTCATAAATAAACGGGAAATTGTCGTGATTCCAGCGATAGTGCATGGCGGGAATCAGCAACCATTCGTCTCCCCACATTTCAAAGATTTGTGAAACCAGACGTTGTTTCGGCCCTGAAGGCGAGACGCTACGCTCCGGATGGGCTTGTTCCATCGTGTCTATGATCACAGAGGTATCTTGAATAAAGGTATTGTCCGGCGTTTTAAGCACGGGAATGAAGCGTACGCCGGTCTTTGGGATGATGATTTTTTTATACACCCGAACGGTAGAAAGCACTTCTTCAAAAGGAATGTTTTTAAAGCGTAGATAAGCACGGGCTTTACCCGTGTATAGCGAGAGCGGAGCGCCGTATAAAGTGTATTTTTCTGTCATGTGCCATCCTCTTGAGTCACTAGATGCAAATTCAAATAGTGAGTTTTGACATCCTCGCGGTCACAATAATGGCTTATTTTAAGGGGCAATAGGAGTTTTTTTGGATGATAAACAACTATTGATGGCTGTGAGACGCCACGCCTTTATATGAAGCGGTGCGTAAGGGTACTCAATATTTAAAACGAGTTGCGCATTTGAAAGCGCCATTCCCACGAGTCGACATTGTCACCACCGGCTAAAGGCGTCGCAAAATCTATATGAATAACGCCTTTGTTACTAGAGCGGTTAGAGAACAAACGGGCGCCAATGCCAACGCTTGAGAGTACATCGTCAGACTCATTGAATTGTTCTACATCGCCGTCAAAGGCCTTACCAGCGTCAACGAAAGCTGCAAAACCAAGATCAAACAATTGATAGAAGTTGTAACCGGTATACATGCGCGCTTCGATGCTGCCCGATATACGATGATCACCATGTTGATACTGTTGAGGATAACCTCGAACGCCTGTGTCGTCGTCAAGCACGACTGGGTCATCTAGAAAGGGGTTAGATGAAAAGGTGCTCGACAGCCGACCATATGCGCTAAAGCGATCCGATATCTTATAAAAATATTCACCGTTCATATCAACCCGCAGATGATCGTGTTGACTGGCATTGATGACCGCTCTGCTACTGAGGTTAAACATAAACAGTCCGTCGCCAACCTTGGTGCCTTTACGTGCGTCAAAAAACACCTGATAGCCAAAGTCGTGCTCAGATGATACATCATTGAGCTCTAGTCCAAATTGCGCCCTAAAATACCAGCCAAGATTGATGTCTTCCGGTTGTTGGATGAGATATATATCCTGCATCACAACAATGTCACGCTGGATATGCTCATAAGCAATCCAAGGGTATTGAAACTCCCTGTCGAAGGGTAAAAAAAGTGTGTTTGTAGATGGGCTCGTTTCATCTATTAGAAAGAGAGATTTGTGGTCAGAAAATCCAATAGAAAGTCGACCCGAGGCGGTATGATCATTAAACAGTTGCCAACCATAGGCTACATCATAACGATGCTGCTCGGTATTAAAGCTGTTGCGGGTTTGTCCGTTTTGAAAAATATCCTCAACGCGCTCTTCTTGTAAAAATTGCGCGAAACGCATGCGCTGTGTGCCTAAATGATAAAACGGTTGGTCAAAAACAAACTGGATGCGTTTGCCATCGTCGTTATCTATGAGGTTAAGACCGATATTCGCATGCTTGGTCCAAGGGGCGGCTGAGTTAAATGTTAGCTGGTAGCCGCTTCTTTGTTCGTCTTGGTTATAGCGTAAACGAGTGCGTATACCCATGCCCAAGAGATTGTCTTGCTGAACGCCAATGGTGCTTTTATTTTCACCGCCTCTTCGACTAAATGACACCGTAGGGATTAGCGACCAGTTATCCCACGTTTCAACGCTCACTATTGCTCCCTGGCCGTCTTCACAGCCAGGGATAAAGCGAATTCTAGCGTCTCGTAAATAACGCTCTTTTCTTAAGATGGCTTCTGCTTCACGCAGGTCTTGCTCATTCACTGTGCTACCGGGCACAAAGGTCAGCCTTTCTTCTATGACCCAGGGTTTGGTCGTCACATGAAATCGATTGGCGAAGCGATGCAATGCAATGGTATCAGGCGCATTTTCATCAAAGATGGGTGCGCTTTTAATGATAATACGTTCTACTACTTTATCTGCTTGTGCGCTCGTCGATGGGGATGCTTGCTCATCACATGTAGATATTTCATCAACAGGTGGTGGGGTATCAGGCGCTTGCGCCAGCGCCAGATTGGGGCAGATGGCATATATGCACATAGAAGCTATCAGCAAGCGCTGAAAACATGTGAACACTTATGCCCTCCTTATCGTGATAACGATGAAATGTTGAAAGCAAACGCTCGCAACAAATAATACATCCATTATGCTAAAGCGTGGCGTAAAGACAACCGATATTAACCATAGATGAGTTATTATGGTAACGGCGCACTTTAAAATGTATTTAGCAATAAAAGGCAATATAAATCTAAGTAATTATTTTACATTCTTGCTAGTCTCAGCAGCCATGCTTGTTGCCATTGTTTTCGCCTCATACTACCTTGACGTAGAAAAAGAACGCCTGGTGCTTGTCATCGCTATACTCGGGCTTACATCGCTAGGTTCAAGCTTCCAAATCATGCGATTACTGAAGCGCTATAACAATTAAACCCATTAGATGTTGGCCAAATGGTTAACGTTCCTTAAAAATTAGATTATTCTTCATTCATCTGACACTTTAGCGTTACATATCTTATGCATCATGATTTTTGGCATCGTCGCTGGCAAAAGAACGAAATAGGTTTTCATGAGCCCGACGGAAGCCATTTGTTAAAAACCTACTTTAACCAATTTGAGCTTGCAGAAGGTGCACGCATTTTTGTACCTTTATGCGGAAAGACAAAAGATATCGGCTGGCTGCTCTTTAAGGGGTTTCAGGTGGTCGCCATTGAGCTCAACGAGACAGCAGTGAACGCCTTGTTCGATGAGCTCGGGATTTCGCCTTCGGTCACCGAGCAAGATGGTTTTAAACTTTTCTCAGCACCTGATTTGCAAGTGTTCGTAGGAGACTTTTTTGCGCTGCAGGCCTCCCATATAGGTGATATACAAGGGATATATGACAGAGCGGCGCTCGTTGCACTGCCTGATGAGATGCGGATACGATATGTTCAGCATCTTATCGATATTACACACGCTACCCAACAATTCTTAGTGACTTATGACTACGATCCCTTACTCTTTTCTGGGCCGCCATTTAGCGTAGAGAAAGATGCAGTGAACGCTTACTATCACGATTTATACAATATCTCGATGCTGTTTAGGGATAAAGTGCAAGGTGGATTTAGAGGCCATTCAGAAGTGTTTGAGAGCGTCTATCTGCTAAAGCCTATCCGACGTCCTTCGTAATCTATGATTATTTGAGTTTATCTGGATCGAAGGTGTGACCTAACTTTGATGTTTTGGTCATCAAATAATGTTTATTATCATTCGTTACGCCATGGTCAATCGGCAGACGGGAAGCCACATTGATACCCATTGATTCTAGCGCTGCCAGTTTCTTGGGGTTGTTAGTCATTAGTTGGACTTGCTTGACGTTTAATTTTTCAAGCATCAGCTTGCATATGCCATAGTCACGTAAATCTGCGTCAAAGCCTAAATGCTGATTTGCCTCTACCGTATCAAAGCCTTGATCTTGCAGATTATATGCCTTGATTTTGTTAAGCAAACCAATGCCTCGTCCTTCTTGACGAAGATATAGTAATACGCCACAACCATGTTTAACGATATTTTCTAGAGCCCGCTCAAGCTGAAAGCCGCAGTCACATCTTGTACTGAATAATGCATCGCCCGTTAAGCACTCACTGTGTATGCGAATAGGCACCACGCTATCTTCATCCCATTGTCCATATGATAAAGCCACATGTTCTTGGTCTGAGTTTGTCTCAACAAAGCCGTGAATAGTAAACTCGCCAAAACGTGTAGGTAGTTTAGCTTGGCTGATAAATTTATAAGCAGGTGAAACTGATGTCATAACGTAGTGCTGTTGTCCCGATGAGAGGCGTTTATGGGGCTAAAATTTCTAAATCCAAGTGTCTTGTTGTGATTTCCCACACTACTTGGAGTCAGTTTGGGTGTCTTTATACGCAGCATAATGCAGTAATGGTTCAGGCTTTGCAATGCAAAACCCCTGTGCATAGTCCACACCGAGCTTGGCGATTTGCACCATGATGTCTTTGGTTTCTACAAATTCAGCCACTGTTTTGATTTTCATTGCTTCGGCCACGTCGCGGATAGAAGTGACCATCGCTAGGTCTATTTTGTCATTCAAAATATCACGGATAAAGTTTCCATCGATTTTTAAATAGTCCACCGGCAGATTTTTCAAGTAGCTATAGCTTGAGAACCCTGTGCCAAAGTCATCTAACGCAAAGGTACATCCAAGCTTTTTAAACTCCTGCATAAATGCAATAGCATCGTTCATGCGGATAATCGCCATGGTCTCGGTGATCTCAAAGCATACTTTTTCATGAGGGATATGGTATTTCTCAAATGCGTTGAGCAAAAAGAAACGAAAATCATCGTCTGATAATGAAAAGCCAGACAGGTTAATGTTGACCTTCCCTAGTGATTTTATATATTCATTATTGGCATTTAGCCATGAAAAATACCCTTCGATCACGCACTTATCTATATGATGACTAATGTTAGCCTTCTCAGCACTAGACATAAAAAACTCTGGGGCCACCAAGTCATTCTCTTTGGTTCTCAATCGAACAAGAATCTCATAGTAGTCAAGCTCGTCAGCCTTGCCGAGTGGGCGATAATGCTGATAAAACAACTCAAAGCTTTCTTCTTTTAAAGCGCATTTAATTTCATTTACCCAGTACAAGTCCCGCTGATAACTTGAATGCATTTCCATGTCGGCTGAGTAAATATGAATCTTATCTCGTCCGCTTTCTTTGGCAATCAAACATGCGGTATCCGCAAAAGACAATAGCTCTTCACCACTGGGAATAGACGCTTCATACGCAGCAATACCAATGCTGACGCTCTGACTAAAGACATGTCTGTCCCATTTAAACTCAAACTTTCTGACTTGTGCTAATAGTGCTTGAGCAAGGCTGCGCAATTCGTTGCTGTTTTCAAAGCCAACGAGCAAACCAAATTGGTCAGCACTTAAACGTGCAAAGGGGTATTTGTCGCCTACAACTTCATACAGTTCATGGGATAGTTCTTTGATAAAGATATCGCCTGCCGAATGACCACAGGTGTCGTTGATCACTTTAAACTGGTCCACATCCAAAAATACTAAAGCGAATTTACCCACAAACGCATCAAGCCCTTTGATGCGATCATTCATGATTTGTAAAAAACAGCGGCGATTATATAAGCCAGTGAGTTGGTCATGAGTGTTCAAATACTGCAGGTTTATTTGGTGAAGGCGCCGCTCAGTAATATCAAAGAGCGAGCCAAAATGTAGGGTATTGTCTTCGACTTTTTTAAGCTGACATGAAATGCTGAACCAAAACTCAACTCCGTCGCTGCGTTTTCCTTTCACCTCTTTGCCCAGCACCGTTTGCTGAATACTGAGTTCGCCTAGCAGCAAATCAGCATCTTTGGTGTCGGCGAAAAAGCTTGCAAGATGACTGTGGCGCTGCAAAAAAGCTTCACTGTTTTGGTAACCAAACAATGAGCATATCGCTGGGTTAACGTGAATTAATTCACCGTTGGGTTTTGCGGTATAAAGGCCTTCAGCAGCATGTTGGAATAAGTCGTTATACTGCTGAAGTTTTGAAATTTGCTTGAGCTGAACCTTGCTGTTAACGACCTGTATTGATTGCTCTCGGCTGATAATAGCCACCCCAATTAACATGACGCCAATACAGGTAAAAACAAACGGGTAAGGAGCGGCAAACGATAAGTGACTGGTGTTATTGAGTAGAGCCAACATTTCTATCAGACCTACAATGCCTAAGGCGATCCAACCCAAGAAATATATAATCGCACTTCTTAGGTCCACACCCTTATGGTAAATCACCGTGGCGACTAATTTGCTGATAAAAAACAAACACGAAAAGACTAGCAAGGCCATGATCTGATAAAAATCATTGAAGATGAATATCCCAACTAATGGGAAGCATAGCAACGCATAATGCGCTCTTAGCCATAAGTTAGACACAGGCTCAAAGACAATGCGGGTGATTTTGATTGCCGCAAAAAGCGTAATAGTCAGGCTTACCGCGGTGAGTTCAGCGGCATAAGAGGGGAACATAAATAACATTGGTAATATACCCTCAGATGAGAGCATCGTAGTCATTGCTGCCACCGCAAATACGCAAAACCAAAAGCGAGCCGGAGTGTGGCGCAAGATATAGGTCAATAAAAAATAGGTCGCTAGCAATGACAGGCCACCACTCATCGCACCAATCAAAATCAGACGAATGTTGGATTGTGTGGTGTAAACATCTGTTTGCCACAGTTGCACAGGTATCACGCTAAAGCCATCGTCTTGTATTTGTAAATAGACCGTGAGTGTAGACGCGCTGCGAGAGGTAAATGCCATTTTAAAACCACTGCGGCTTAAGTTAGCTGCATTTGGCGTATCGTTTCTTAGGCGTGCCGATTGAATAATGCGAGATTGCTCATCAATCAAATATGCTTCTGCTCTATCAATAAAGGTATTGCCTGCGACTAGGGTTAACAACTTATTGCTGTTGGAGCTGTTGTTAATACTGAAACGGATCCACAATGACGCGTCTGGTGGAATATTGACCAATTCTTCGTGAGATTGCCACTCGTCCATTTGCATAAGGTCAGATAAGAGCAGGCTTTGTTCGGTGATTAAGAATTCGGCCTGTTCACTCACGTTCACCGATGTCTCAAAATCAGCTTCAACCGTATTTGCAGAGGCTTGAGAAAGCAATGCATGCAGTGCAAAGACACAAAAAAGAACAATGGATTTGAAGTGAGCTGTCATCCGAATATGTATAAGCCAAGCTATAAAAAAGACAATGGCTTTTGATAATACCAGAAAAATCCCTAATTCCTCTTAATTTGTAAAATATTTGCTAAGAAACCAACGATTTAACTGCTACACGACAACGCAATTCCTTTTTCATTTGCGTGAGGAGGCTGCGCAAATTCTGCAAACGTGGCGTTTGTTTCAAATGGATGACTAACAGCGTCAAGTAAGCGTTCACACACTGAAAAATCGTTTTGTTCAGCGGCAACAATCGCTTTTTGTAAATGATGATTACGCAGCACATATTTTGGATTGCACCCTAACATATCCTGTTGCATGTTGTGTATATCAATTCTAGGTCCGTTCGCTGGCTTATGATGAAGTAGCGCACCGTATTGTCGTGCCCAATTGCTCGCCCGCTCATGCTGCTCAAACACTCGCGTGAATGCACCTTCTTTGCCAGCAATAACATCGGGTAAGTGTTCAGACAATGCGCGAAAAGGAATATGATAATCGGCAAACTCATCCCTTAGCATTTGCGTAAACTCGTGTATGCAGTGCTGCGTGTTGTCGTTTATTGTCGTTCCTAGCCCCAAGCGTTTGTGCATCAAACGTTGGTAGGTTTCGATAAATAAAGGCTCAAATTCACTCAACGCTGCCTTTAAATCCTCTATTTCAACATACTGGCTAAAGCCATGCGCTAATGCATTTAAGTTCCACAAAGCGATGCTAGGTTGTTGGTCAAATGCATAGCGTCCGCTGTGATCTGAGTGATTACAAATATAGTTGGGAATAAAGTCATCTAAAAATGCATACGGACCATAGTCAAAGGTAATGCCGTGAATCGACATATTGTCGGTATTCATTACTCCGTGGTTAAAGCCATATGCTTGCCAATGGGCAATTAATGTTGCGGTGTTTTGCACAATTTCGGTGAGCATGCCTAAGTGGGGGTTGTGGCTATCTTTTAGGTGCGAAAAGTGATGTTCAAAACAAAACTCAAACAAACTGTCTAGTTTTGTTTTTTCATTGCTGTAATGAAAATATTCAAAATGCCCAAAGCGGATATGGCTAGGGCAAGTGCGAATCATCATTGCGCCGGGTTCAAGCTTTTCACGCATTACCGGCTCTTCGCTTGCAATTAAGCACAATGATCGTGAAGAAGGTATGCCCAATGCATGCAATGCTTCAGAACCAATGTATTCACGAACTGTCGAACGCAATACAGCGCGTCCATCTGCATGGCGACTATATGGGGTGGGGCCTGCGCCTTTCAAATGCAAATCGCAAAGTGTATTTTGTGGGGTCACAATTTCACCTAAAAGCAATCCGCGACCATCTCCTAGTTGAGGGTTCCAGTGACCAAACTGATGCCCGCCGTATTTTTGCGCTACGCTGCGTAACGCGCCTTGTTTTGACACAGAGAATAACATGGCCAGTAGATGTTCATCGCCAAGGGCATCGCCATCTATTCCTAATGATTTAGCTAGGTCAAGGTTGCGCATCGCCACTCGTGGGCGAGCAACTGCTAAAGGGTGCACTGGGCTGCATAAATCAGCTAATTCGCTGGCATAAAAATGGTGTAATTGCATGTATCGTCCGCAAATTTGGCGTTTTTAAAACCGCGCTTAAAGTAGAACTACACCGATAGAAAGTATAGCGTGTTGCAATATCAGGTAGTATATTAACTACTGATCTCGTATGTCTACAGGTCACTTTAAGGAGATAAACGACGATGCAATATCAATTCGCCAAGCGAATAACGAGGCTTGTTCAACTTGGATGTGTGGCTTGCTTATTTTCGGTGCTAGTCGGCTGTGGCAAACCGGCCATGTCAGGGGACCCGCAACTCGGCGAAGACAAATCGACGATGTGTGCGCAGTGTCATGGAAGAAACGGTATCTCCATCGTACCTATTTATCCAAATTTGGCCGGCCAAAAAGAGCAGTACCTGGTGCTTTCATTAAAAGCATACCGTTCTGGTGAGCGCGTGAATATGGCTATGACACCTCATGCTCGAAAGCTCAGCGATGAGGACATTGCCGATTTAGCCGCGTATTACGCCAATATGGATCCGCGAGGCGGGCAGGCGTCTGATCACGATAAGCCTTAACAATGCTAACGCATCATAGTCGATACTATGTCACCTGAAACGAACCATTAACGCCTATTTGGAGTAAGGATGTAAACGCTAAGTCTTTTATTAATAGGATAAAAAGTATGTTTACCTTACATCATCTTATGGAATCACGGTCACAGCGCATTGTGTGGCTGCTCGAAATGGTCGGCGCAGAATACGAAATAAAGGCCTATCGACGAGATCCAGTGACTAACTTGGCACCAGAGGCTTACAAAAAGCTACATAGCTTAGGCGCTGCTCCCCTGCTTGAACATGGTGATTTGATGCTTGCAGAATCAGGCGCCATTTGCGAGTACATCGTCCAGCAAACGGGCACCGATGAATTGCTCTGCAAAGCCGATCCAAAAGCCCACATTGATGTGCAATTTTGGTCACATTTCAGTGAAGGCAGTTTTCTTCCACCGTTAGTAACCTCTATGGTGCTGAACAAAGCGCGCGAAAAGGCAAAACCATTTTTTGTTAAATTCATTGCTAATAAAATCATTGACGCCATCATGGACGCTTACTTTGGCAAAGTTATTGCGCGAAACCTCGCTTACGTAGAAGCGCACTTAGCTAAGTCGGCGTATTTTGTAGGAGATACCCCTACGGTAGCGGATGTGCAGATGAGCTTTGGACTTGAGGCGTTACAAAAATCAGGAAAACTGACGTCATTTCCGAATATGACAGCATACGTCGCAAGGCTGCACGCCTTGGAGTCGTATCAAAGTGCCATGAGCAAAATGGCAGAGGCTGAAGCTCAAGCCTAGGCGCAGTAATTCATCTATAAAGGCGGCTGTACTTACAAAGTCGCCTGATAGTCTTTTATCAATCCAATGAAGGCATCACCGTATTGCTCTAATTTCTTTTCTCCAACACCCGTGATATTCAAAAATGCGCTTACTGTAGTGGGCTGAGTTTGCGCCATGTCGGCTAAGCTTGCGTCACTGAAAATGATAAAAGCGGGCTTGTCTAACTCATCGGCAAGCAGCTTACGCAAAGCTTTGAGTTTATCGAACAACTTGCCGTCGATGTTCGTAGGTGCGTACTGGGTTTGTGTGTTTGGTTTGACGGACAGTTTCGGGACGGCCAATTCAACACGTTTTTCGCCCTTCAATACCTGTCTGGCGCTAGGCGTCAAACATAAAATACCTGACCGCGTCATATCAATTCTGACTAGCCCTACGTGGATGAGCTGCTGAATAATATTATGCCAATAGCTGTCGCTTTGGCCTTTGCCAATAGCATAAGTAGATAGCTCGTGATAATTCGCCTCGATAATGCGTTTGTGCTGCATACCTCTTAGCACGTCGATAACAAGCTGGGTGCTCGTATCGAGCTGCAATCGGTAAATACACGAAAGCACCTTTTGGGCATCTGTAGTGCCATCAAACATCTTGGGCGGGTCAAGGCAAATGTCGCAATTACCGCAAGGTCGGTCGCGGTAGTCTGCGAAGTAATTTAGCAGCACTTGGCGCCGACAGGTTTGAGATTCAGCAAAGGATTGCATAGCATTAAACTTATGCATCTCAATGGCAAATCGCTCTTGGGTGCTGCCGTCCGCTATCCATTTTTTGATGCGTGCGCCGTCTCGCTCATCATATAGCAGCAAGGCTTCACTGGGCATACCGTCTCGGCCAGCACGCCCGGTTTCTTGGTAGAATGCTTCAACACTGCGGGGCACATCGTGGTGAACAACAAAACGGACGTTCGATTTATTAATGCCCATACCAAAGGCAACGGTTGCTACCACTACTTGCAAGTTATCTTTTAGAAATTGATTTTGCACAAGTTCACGCATATCAGCGTCACGCCCTGCATGATAGGCGTCACATCGAATGCCTGCTTGCGTTAGCTTAGCGGTTAAGTCGTCTACTTTAGCGCGGCTATTGCAATATACAATGCCACTGTTACCTTGTTGTTGACGAACAAATTTGACCACTTGGTCAAATCCTTTGTATTTGCGCAATAGGTTGTATCGGATATTGGGACGATCAAAGCCACCTTTATGCACATACGCATCTTGCATGCAAAGCTGATATTGGATGTCATGCTGGGTTGCTATATCAGCCGTGGCAGTAAGGGCAATCATGGGGATATTAGGCAGAGATTGTTTCAATCGGCCTAGCTCACGATAGTCTTTTCTAAAATCATGACCCCAATGGCTGACGCAGTGTGCTTCGTCAACAGCAAGCAAGCTGATATGACACTGTTTTAAAACATTTAAAAAAGAGTACTGTAGGGCTCTCTCTGGTGCTACATAGAGCAAGTCTAGGTTGCCCTTTTGCAAATCGTCAATCACGCGCCATGCTTCTTCAGATGTTAGGCTGGAATTGAGATAAGCCGCGCTTACGCCCTGTTCCTTAAGTTGTTGAACTTGGTCATGCATGAGTGAAATAAGGGGAGAAATAACCAACGCTGTGCCGTTTAGCACCAGCGCGGGGACTTGGTAGCATAGCGACTTTCCGCCCCCAGTGGGCAACAAAATCAAGCTGTCTTTTCCAGCGAGAATTTGCTCAATAACCTGCCATTGACCGTCGCGAAAGCTATCGAAACCAAAGGTTTGTTTGAGCACTTTTAAACAACGATGATGTGCTTCATCAATAGCGACTGAGGTAATTGCGTTCAATGTTTTTTCAGATAATTTTCAATACACTCAGTTTACTGAATTTCGTGAATAAAATCATGCTGTACTTGCGATAAGTACCAGTAACTTTATCGGATCGACTTTGCGCATTCTTCCCAGATATCTAGGTTATTGAGGATGCCTTTTTGCTCCGGTTGAATAGGGCGAATGTATTTCGCTTCTATGGTCGAAAGCATATTTTGTTCAGTTAAGGTTTCATAACTGCGTTGCAATGCTGTAACGATGGATGAGTCAGTTTCTAAATTTAGCGCTAGAAAGTTGCCGTTTAGGAGTTGTTTGTCGATGACATGAACCGGTGTTACTTCATGCAAAGCCAGTTCAGCTTGGGTAAGTTGATGCTCTATGGTCAATGCAGAGCCAATAATAAAGTCTACCCGTTGCGCCGCAAATGGTCTCACATCCCCATTCTTTGTGGGGAACAAAATCAGGTTTTTAGTTCTAGTAAAACCCAGTGCCTCTAATATTTTTTCGTACGCATTGTCGCGTGCCGTGCCCATAGTATATTGGGATAATGAAGCCTGGTCTTTTATCTGAATATCGTCCCTCGAGGATAATTTAAAAATGCAGCTTTGGCCGGAAGATACTGGTCCAATCCAAGAAAATAACTCGCGACGTTCTTTGGTGCGAGCGGCAGATATAAGGCCGCTATTCTTGTTGTTTTGCGCTGCTCTAAAGGAGCGATTCCAAGGGTATAGTGTAAACTCGCACTGAATGTTAGCCAGCTCACACATTGCCTGCACAAACTCAACGTTTATGCCTTGTAACTTGCCGTCGTTAATGTAGTTATAGGGAGGAAAGGTTTCGGTATAAATTTTTAGGTGTTTTTGACCCGTTAGCTCGCTATCTGGGTTTTGTGCCACAGCATGAGATTTTGGCAGGGATAGTGTGAGCATTAACACCATAAGTGCCACGCTTTTTGACGCAGAAATTATATTCACGCTTAGCATTTTATAGAGCAACCTTCAGTCTTGTTTCGTTGAAAGATCTGATCAGGTTCGTATCGCTAGTTATCGTTTAGCTGCTATATCACAGCTTCGACGTATTGATGCGATGTGCACTCCCAATAACTCTTAACGGCAGCTTGCTTCGCTTTATGAGGGAAAAGTTGTGCCAATAGTTAAAGCGCGAGCTTATATAGGTAATTGGTATCTCTACCACTAATGTCTGTGATCAGCGCCTTTAAAAATTTATCAATTCCATATACCTTATGATGGTAGGAAAAGTAGTAATTATTAATCCCAGTTTAATTTAGATGGAATGTAACCATGAGTGTAAATAGCGTTGTAGTTTTAAGTGCCGTACGTTCGGCAATTGGTACCTTTAGCGGCAGTCTTAAAGGTATAGAGCCTTGCGAATTAGCAGGTCAAGTCCTTAAGCAAGGCATAGCTGCATCAGGTGTTGAGGCGGAAAAATATGAGTCAGTGGTAGTGGGTAATACTATTCCTACTGAATCGCGCTTTCCTTATGTTGCTCGCGTTGCGTCAATTCAAGCTGGGATGTCACTAAATTCAACGGCTATGGCGCTAAATCGCCTATGTAGTTCAGGTTTGCAAGCGGTAGTAAATTCTGCTCAAGGGATCATGTTAGGGGACCATGAGCTGGCCATTGGTGGTGGTGTAGAAAATATGTCTCGCGGTGGTTATCTATCAACCGCGATGCGTGCTGGCGCAAGAATGGGTGATACATCCATGACGGATATGATGGTAGCTGCGCTTACCGACCCATTTGGTGTAGGTCATATGGGTATTACTGCAGAGAATTTGGCTACGAAATGGGACATCACGCGTGAGCAACAAGATATATTCGCAGCGCAATCTCATGCACGGGCACAAGCAGCTATTGATGCGGGATACTTCACAGGGCAAATCGTACCTGTTGAATTAGTCAGTCGCAAAGGCAGCACGTTTTTCTCTGTCGATGAACACGTAAAAGCCGGTACAACAGCAGAAGGCTTGAGCGGTATGCGTCCTGCATTTAAAAAAGACGGCAGTGTCACCGCAGGGAATGCATCAGGCATTAATGATGGCGCGTCGTTCTTAACGCTAGCGAGTGAAAAATATGCCAGTAGTAATAACTTAGCGCCAATTGCTCGCATTGTATCGTATGCCGTTGCCGGTGTGCCAAACGATGTAATGGGCGAAGGCCCGATCCCAGCATCAAAAGCTGCGCTTGCAAAAGCCGGATTAACTATTGCTGATATGGATGTTGTCGAGTCAAACGAGGCGTTTGCGGCACAAGCACTGACCGTAGCAAAAGGTTTAGATTTAGACCCAGCAAAAACCAACCCAAATGGCGGCGCAATTGCCTTAGGACACCCAATTGGCGCGTCTGGTGCGGTAATCGCGACCAAAGCTATTCATGAGTTACAACGCGTGGGTGGTAAATATGCCCTAGCAACCATGTGTATTGGTGGTGGTCAAGGGATTGCCATGATTTTTGAGCGCATATAACCCCGTTTTACTTTCAAGCTTCAAAAGGACGCTCACTGCGTCCTTTTTCGTTTTAAATGAAGCATGGTCCTGAGAGCATATTCTATTTGATATCGACACGTGCCCAGGCAAGTATGACGCGATTATTCCTTATGAGGCGCTAGAAACCGAATTGGTAGAGATAGCCGCTAGCTTACACTTACCCGCTCATACCTTATCTACAAGCAACGCCACCGATTTAACATCGACAGCAGTGTTCACACGTGACATCCTCGACAAGTTGCGTGCTTGATACCAGCTGGATATTGTCTTATTTAACTTTGAATTCCCACAGCACGATGAAAGTGAGGCACCTAATAACGCGCAATTAAGATAACAAAAGGCTCACCGGGCAATGATCTGAGCCAAATATATCATTGTGGATATCTGCGCTCTTGATTTGTGCCTTTAACTGCTCAGACACTAAGAAGTAGTCAATCCTCCAGCCAACATTACGCTCTCTGGCCCCAGCGCGATAGCTGAACCAGCTGTACTTTTCAGCATCTGGATGGATATGGCGGAAGGAATCTATGAAACCTGCCGCCGTGAGGTTATCAATACCGTCTATTTCTTCCTGCATATAACCTGCACTTTTATTATAGTTTGGCTTTGGGCGAGCAAGGTCAATATCTTTGTGCGCGACGTTTAAGTCCCCGCAGACTATCACCGGTTTTTGTTGTTCGAGTATTTTCACATATGCCAGAAAATCAGCATCCCACTGTTGTCGATAAGACAGTCTTCTTAAGTCATTTCCAGAGTTTGGAGTATAAACGGTAACAAGGTAGAAGGCCTCATATTCAGCGCATAATACTCTGCCTTCTTGGTCATGCTCTTCAATACCAATATCTTGTGTGACACTTAAAGGGGCGTTGCGGGTAATGATACTTGTGCCAGAGTAACCTTTTTTGACCGCCGAATTGGTAAATATGTGGTATCCGTCAAGGGCGTCTAATGCTTCAAGCACCTGGTCGTCTTGAGCTTTTGTTTCTTGTAAACACAGCACGTCGCAGTCCATATTTGCAAAAGAGGTAAAAAAGTCTTTTTTGACTGCGGCTCGAATGCCGTTGACGTTCCAAGATACAAGCTTCATTAGATGCTCCCTTAGTGAAAATAATAAATGACAGCGTATTGTCAGTGTCTCGGCCATTACTAATGGCCTTCTGCTCGAATGCGCGACACTCTACCACTGTCCAAATGACTTTTCATCTTGTCGTCACCGCATAATTTTGTAAATTTATCCGCACCGACTCTGGCACTAGGTTTTTAGGCTATATTTTATACAAAATAAGCGGTTGCTTATGAATGCGGTTTATTCCACAATCCGCGCCACTAAAGCGTCTCTACTTTTCAATCAAGGAACCACAGGTTAGTGAATCAAGCCAGTCAAACCAAAGCAGGCATCTTATTTGCTGTTGCTGCCTACACAATGTGGGGCATTGCGCCTATTTATTTTAAGGCACTCACTTATGTGCCAGCTGCTGAGATATTAATGCATCGCGTGATTTGGTCAGTTGTGGTGCTGGTTATTCTGATTGTGGGTTTAAAGCATTTAGGCAAAGTCAGGGCTGCATTAAAATCACGACGCGTGATAGGAACGCTACTACTCGCAGGGTTTTTACTGGCGGGGAATTGGTTGTTATTTATATGGTCGGTCAATAACAACTATTTGCTTGAAGCAAGTTTAGGGTATTTTATTAACCCGTTAATTAATGTGTTCCTTGGTCGTATCTTCTTAGGCGAGCAATTGCGACCTATTCAAAAACTTGCCGTGGGTATTGCGATGGTAGGCGTCGGCTTATTGGTAGTGTCTTATGGTCAGCCACCATGGATTGCCCTAACGCTCGCTTGTAGCTTCAGTGTGTATGGATTATTGCGTAAACAAGTTGCCGTGGATTCGATGCCGGGCCTATTTGTCGAAACCAGCATGATGTTGCCCGTTGCGTTAGTCTATTATGCGTTTTTTGCGACGCAAACTGCTGATTTGACTGCAAACAGTGCTCAGTTGAACACCTTATTGTTATTCGCTGGTATTGTCACCACAGCGCCTTTGCTGTGTTTCACCGCAGCGGCTAGACGAATTCAGTACTCCACGTTAGGCATGATTCAGTACATAGGCCCTAGCATTATGTTTGTTTTAGCTATTGTTATTTACAAGGAGTCGCTTAGCCAAGCGCGCTTAACAACCTTTGTGATGGTATGGACGGCGCTTGCCATCTTTACCTATGATAGCGTTCGTCACTTTCATAAAAACCGGCCTCGTAAGTCCACTACTCGACCGGTTTAACTTAGTTAGCGCCTTGTATTAATGGCCTGTTAGCGAGAGCCTCTTTCTCGTCATCGTTGCGATGATCTGAGGCTAAGGCCATGTATACGCTTGGCAGTACAAGCAGGGTAAACAAGGTTCCAACGAGCATCCCAGCCACCAAGATGATACCAATGCTATTTCTTGCTTCAGCTCCAGGTCCGGTGACTAGCACCAGCGGAAAGTGACCGAGTACGGTTGCGGCGGTGGTCATCAATACCGGCCTCAAACGTATCTTTGCGGCAGCTTGAATAGCGGCGAGTTTTTCAAGCCCTTGGCGCTGCATATGATTGGCAAATTCAACAATTAGAATACCGTTTTTCGCAATCAACCCTACTAGCGTAATAAAGCCCACTTGGGAATAAATATTGATGGTAGTGAAGTCTAAAAATGCAAACATGATGGCGCCAGACAAGGCTAGTGGCACTGAGCCTAGCAAGACCACCAATGGGTCACGCAAGCTGTTAAATTGCACGGCCAGCACCAAATAAACAAATACCAACGCGACCAACAGCACGCCTTCTAGGGTATTGCCTTCTAAGCGTATTTGCCGTGATTCGCCTGCATAGTCGGTAGTGTAGGTCGATGGAAGAACCTCTGTTGCAATGTCCTCTAATATGCTTAAGCCTTGCTCTTTTGTGACATCGGGGCGAACTTCGCCAAATATTTTAAAAGCATTTTTTTGCTGAAATTTCGCTAACACCCGTGGTGCTGTTTCAGTTTCAAGACTGGCGATTGAACGTATGGGGATCATATCTCCAGATGGCGCTCTGACTTGTAAGTCTAAAATGGCATTGGGATTAAGCCGCTCACTCTCCGCTAACATGGGAATAACCCGGTAAGCCCGTCCGTCTTGGTTATAACGGTTAACAAAATTGCCTGATAATAGTGTTGAGAGCTGACGGCTGACTGACGAAAGATCCATACCTAAATCTGCAATGCGATCGCGTTTTAATACAAAACGTGCTTGCGGAAGGTCTATTTTAAGGTCGGTATCAACGAAAATGAACTTGCCGGTTGCATTTGCCTTAGCAAGCATTTGGTCCGCATAGGGTTTCATCTCGGTGTATGCATCGGTGCTTTGTACGACAAACTCTACTGAAAAGTTACCAGAGGTGGGTAATGCTGAATCTAGTACGGGTAAAGCTTTGACCCCTGGAATAGCGTTTAGCGCCAAAAAGGCCTGAAAACTCATATCCTGAACGCTTTGCTCTCGCTCGTTGACCGGTACGAAATCCACACCTGAAAAACCACCAGCGGGATTCATAATTTGCCACATAAAAGTCGCCCCCTCGAGCTCCTTCATGGTTTCTACTACCTGATCCATATGCTTTAAGGTGTAATCGATAGAGGCGTCTGGCGCCGACTCAATAATCACCGAGATCCCCGATTGGTCTTCGGTAGGCGCTAGCTCTTTAAGCGACAATAAATAAAAGGGGATGGTGAGCAAAGACAAAAAGATAGCGGCAAACAACACCTGCTGTTTGTATTCAATCGTGCGCAATAAAATACGGCCATACTTTTCTTGTAAGATTTCAAAAACACGATTTACCTTACGTGTGACCTTACCTTCTTTGCCGCCCTCAGGGCATGCATAGGCACTCATAATAGGGGAGAGTGTGAGTGCTACAATCCCTGAAATAATGACCGCAATGGCAAGCGTAAAAGCAAACTCTTTAAATAATGCGCCAGTTAAACCTGATAACAAACCGATAGGAGCATACACCGCAGCAAGCGTAACCGTCATGCTGATAATGGGCGAGAGCAATTGCCTTGAACTCGCCAGCGCAGCTTGTACTCGTCCCATGCCCGAGCGCATATAACGAGCGACGTTTTCTACTACCACAATGGCGTCGTCTACGACCAAACCAACCGACAACACTATGGCTAAAATAGTCAATAGGTTCAGTGAAAAGCCTGCGAGTGAAATCGCCGCAATCGCACCGAGTATCGAGATTGGGATAGTGACTAATGGCACCAAGGCTGTTCTAAACGAACCCATCATGGCTAGCACTACAATGCCAACCAATATGACGGTTTCAATCAAGGTGATGAATATTTCACGAAGCGCATCTCGCATGTAGATGGTGCCGTCATAGCCATCGGTAATACTCAAACCTTTAGGCAGTGTTTTGTTGATTTCGTCAATCATCACGTATACGCGATCACCAATCTCTATCTCATTTGCACCCGGTAGAGGCCAAACTGAGATATACAGCACTATATCTTCATCTAAACGTGCGGTAACGACACCCTCTTCTTCACCAATGACAACATCGGCGATATCACTGATGCGTATTTGCACGCCGTTGCGCTCTGTAACTACCAAGTTTTCAAATTCCTCGACCGAGGTGAGGTTGGTATCGGTAAGCAGCGCAATGCGCTGTTGGTCGTTTTCGCTATTGCCAAAGGTGGCGATGAGATTATTTGCCCTTAGCGCATTGGCTACATCATCTGCGGCTACGTCAAAGGCAGCCATTCGAGTAGGGTCGAGCCAAATACGCATTGCCGGATTACGTCCGCCCTCTAAGCCGATGCGCTGGACGCCCGGAATGGAGGCGAGGGTGGGCGATACATTTCGTGAAAGATAGTCGGTTACTTCTAGTCGAGACATATCGGCGACGTCTTCATCGTAATTGACGGTGAGGTAAAACACTGCGAAAGGTCGGTCGGCACGTACCACCTGGATGGCGGGGTCTTCGGCGCCCTCGGGCAGTTCAAAGCGGATTTGGTCGATACGGGCAGATAGCTCAGCGAGAGCAGCAGAACTGTCTTCGTTTAATCTAAGCCATACAGTGACGGTGCTCAGACCAGGTGTGGTATTGGAATCAACATAATCTACGCCGGGCACCGACGATGCGGCACGTTCAATAGGTTCGGTAATAAAGCCTTTGATGGTTTCAGCCGACGCGCCTACATAAGGCGTGGTGATTTGAATCGATGCACTACTGATTTGCGGGAACTGCAATACAGGGATAGCAAAAAATGCACGCATTCCAATTAAAACGATGGCGAGGGATACGACTACCGCTAGGATCGGACGCTTTGAAAAAATGTCCATCACGCTAGGTGTGTTAATCAGTTTGGAGTTACTCTCGCTTGCGTCTAATGCTTGTAATTGAGGTTGCTCCATATCTTTAGATTGATTGTCAGCCACCTTACTTCTCCTGAGCGATGTAAGTGAGCATGTCTTCCATCAGTTTAGCTGAGCCCACCGTTGCGACCACATCACCTGTTGATAGTCCGGTGGCCACCATCGCACGGTCTTGTTCGCGAGTGCTAACGGTAACCGGACGTCGCTTCGCTCTGTAATCGCCCTGTTCATCGAGTTCTAAGGTATAAACATAGGCGCCAAAAGCATCAAATCGTAAACCTTCATTAGGGATAGGAAACACCGGTTGTGCGTCGTCGACGGGAATAAACACTTTTACCATTGCGCCTGGCTTCAGCCCCAGACCGGTATTATCAAAACTTGCGCGCATTAATAAACTGCGTGACGCTTGATTGACCTGCTGATTAATCGCTTTTATTGTCGCGGTGGTTGAACGACCATTTACCTTTGCTTCGGTGACTTCTACAGCGCTATTGAGCGCAATATTGTCGTACCATTGTGGTACTGAAAAGTCGACCCAAACGCTTGATAGGTCGCCCACTAGATTGGTTATCACGCTGTTTGCTGGTATGTAAGTGCCAACTTCCCAGTCATGAATGCTAACGGTGCCAGAAAATGGCGCGCGGATGGTCTTTCTGTCGATATTAGCTTGCAATGCTCTTGCCAGTGCTTCGTTCACCGCAAGTTGGGATATGGCTCGGTCGTATTGATCCCGTGATGAGGCACGTACTTCAAGTAAGTCTGCAAAGCGTTTTACATCAAGTTTTGCAAGTTCAATTTCTGCGTTGATAGCGTCAAGCTGTGCAAGCTCTGGTGCAACATCAAGCTGTACCAGTAAATCGCCTTGTTTGACTGAACCGCCCGAGGCATAAGCGACCTTGGTAATAATGCCTTCGAACTCATTTCGCAGTTCAACAGCGCGTGTTGCCCTCACTTCGCCAACGACTTCAAGCTTTGGCTGCCACAGCTCGGTTGAAGCGTTAATGACTTCTACCGTTGCACTTGGGCCAGGTATCGATTCACCAAAAGCGATAGCTGCTTTTATTTGCGTAAATTTTACAAAGCCTAAAACGGCGACCACGCTAAACAATAAAACAAGCGTGATAAACCATCGTTTTAACTGGATCATGTAGGTTCCTATGAGTATGAGCACAAACTGTGAACTAGCACAGCTGCGTATAATAAGCGCTGCGTATTAGCAACTTAGTGTAGTCTATAGTGCTTATACTGCCTTATTGAAAAGTGTGATTACTGCAACTTAAAAAATTAAAAAACTTTCACCTGCGTAATCCGCGACAGCGGGGTTTAACTGACCTTTTGCAGTTTTGCATAGGCAAGCACCAACCACTTACTGCCAAAATCGTCAAAGTTCACCTGCACCCGGCCATGATCACCGGAGCCTTCGTAATTCAATACGGTACCTTCGCCAAACTTTTTGTGCAAAACCCGTTGGCCCAGCGTAAAGCCACTATCTACAAAGGCTTCATGAGAGGTAGATGGGCTAAAGCGGTTGTGCACGGGCTGACTAATTTGCGAGCGCAGACGAATTTCCTCAACAAATTCATCGGGAATTTCACGAATGAAGCGCGACATTGTGTGGTACTTGTCTTGGCCATACAGGCGACGGGTTTCTGCGTAGGTGATCACCAGCTGCTGCATAGCCCGCGTCATGCCTACGTACGCGAGGCGGCGCTCTTCTTCTAACCGTCCCGGTTCATCGTTGCTCATGTTGCTAGGGAACATCCCCTCTTCAACACCGGCAAGCACCACTAGTGGGAACTCTAGGCCTTTTGCCGAGTGAATGGTCATCATTTGCACGGCATCTTGGTCGGCGTCTGCCTGCGCTTCCCCTGCTTCTAACGATGCGTGGGCTAAAAAGGCTGCTAATGGCGTCATCTCTTCAGCATCTTCAGGGGTTTCAAATTGCTTACAGGCGCTGACTAATTCTTGTAAGTTTTCTACTCTTGCTTGTGCTTTTTCGCCTTTTTCCGCTTGATACATGGCATATAGGCCAGAGCCTTTAATCACAGTATCGGCTTGTTGTTCTAGGGGAAGGTCACGCACCTTCATGGTTAGGTCATTGATCATGTCAATAAATCCAGCGAGTGCGTTACCGGCTCTACCACTGAGCAATTTTCCGCCAAGCATGGCCTTGCTTGCATCCCACATCGAAAGATTGTTTTCTCGTGCATGACTGCGAATATTGCCAAGGGTTTTTTCACCCATGCCGCGGGTGGGCGTATTTACCACGCGCTCGAAAGCTGCGTCATCAATCACATTGTTGATTAGGCGTAAGTAGGCCAAGGAGTCTTTGATTTCTTGGCGTTCGAAAAAGCGCAAGCCACCGTAAATTCGATAGGCTAAGCGCTCATGCAGTAAGGCTTCCTCAAGTACGCGAGACTGGGCGTTGTTGCGATACAAAATAGCACAGTCTTTTAATGCCGCGCCATCATCAAAAAATTGTTTGATTCGGCTCACAATAAAGCGCGCTTCGTCCATTTCATTAAAGCCAGAATACAGCGCTATCTTGTTGCCTTCTTGGCCTTGGGTCCATAGGTCTTTGCCCAATCGGCCATGATTGTTGGCAATGACCGCATTGGCAGCGTTTAGGATGTTGCTAGTGGAGCGATAGTTTTGTTCCAAACGAATCGTTTGTGCGCTTGGGAAGTCTTTAAGAAAGTGCGAGATGTTTTCTACATTGGCGCCGCGCCATCCATAAATCGACTGGTCGTCATCGCCTACTATCATCATGCTGTTTTCTTGGCCTTTTAGGAGCTTAAGCCAAGCATATTGAATGTTATTGGTGTCTTGAAATTCGTCTACCAGCACGGCTCTAAAGCGTTTTTGATAATGCTGCCTGAGTGATGCGTTATCGCGCAAGATTTCAAATGCGAGCAGCAACAGCTCGGCAAAATCCACTAATCCAGAGCGCTTACAAGTTTGCTCATATGCGCTGTAAATCTCTTTCATTTTGATTTGTGTGGGGTCGTTATGCGTCTCTACATGTGCAGCGCGCAGTCCCTCGTCTTTATTGCCGTTAATGAACCATTGTACCTGCTTAGGTGGGTAATGCTTTTCATCTAGGTTCATGGCTTTGAGCAGGCGTTTTATAAGGCGATATTGATCATCTGAGTCTAAAATGCTGAAGTTTTGCGGTAAGCCCGCTTCTTCATAATGCAAGCGCAGCAAACGATGAGCTAGACCATGAAATGTACCAATCCACATGGCGTTCATGGGCATCTTGACAAGATGCTCTACGCGGCCGCGCATCTCCCGAGCAGCCTTATTGGTAAAGGTCACCGCCAAAATACTAAAAGGGGTAATTGCTTCAACTTCCATTAACCATACAATGCGATGGACAAGCACGCGGGTTTTACCACTGCCTGCGCCAGCGAGTACAAGCATATTGCCATTGGGAGCGGCTACCGCTTCGCGCTGTTTATCGTTAAGCTGGTCGAGTAGTCGAGAAACATCCATTCAGTAAACCTTTGAAATATGTTTTGAGTACATATAATAGAATTAGAGAAAATTATAAGTACTTGTGATGCTATTTGCTAAATTAGTGCGAGTGTAGCAAGTTTTTTGCGCTAAGGCTGGTTATTTATACAGCTTTTTATGCAAACTTCATTTAATACAATGGAAACTAACACCAATGAAATTACTTTATGAGCGCACCGAGACCGATGATAAAATCACCTTGGTTTATCCTCCCTATTCGATGGTTGCCCTATTGATTATCTTGTTACTGCTTATGGCCGTAACCTTCGTTGAGCAATTCAGCGATTATGCGCACTTTAGCGGTCCGCTAACGTTTGCTGCCGCAATCGTCGTTTTTGTAAGAATTGTGTTTATGCATAAGGTAAATAGCGAAGTACAAAGCGCTATTCGTGAAAACAAGGTGACCATCACCGGAACAAAGTTGAGTTTTACGAACCCACTGACGTTTGTTATTGATAAAAAAGCCTCAAATGAAGAGGCGTAATTTTAGCGGTATCATTGCATTAAAGCAGCAGATAGCTCACGATCTAAAGTTCTGCTAAGACTCGAATAAAAAGGCACCCTATGACCCATACTCCCGTCACAAGCGAAGCATTTTGGTTTTCGCTAAAAGAAGAAGCGAAAGCGGTTGCGCAAAAAGAGCCTTTGCTAGCGAGCTATTTGCACGCTTGTGTATCGAGTCATCACAATTTCGAGGACTCGTTAAGTTTCATTTTGGCCAACAAAGTGAGCGACGAAGTGATGCCGGCCCTCACCGTCAATGAGATGTTTGATGAGGCCTATTTACTCAATCCCGCCATGGTAGAGGCGGCGCTCCTAGATGCTCAAGCCATTGTTCAGCGAGACCCTGCTGTATCGAGTTACTTACCGGTATTAATTCACTTTAAAGGCTTTCAGGCGTTGCAAGTGCATCGCTTGGCCCATTACTTATGGCAAAAGGGCCGTAAACATCTTGCTTTGTTTTTGCAAAGCCGCAATTCTCAGGTGTTTTCTGTGGATATTCATCCTGCCGCAAAAATCGGAAAAGGCGTGATGTTTGACCATGCCACCGGTATTGTCATAGGCGAAACCGCCGTAGTAGAAGATAACGTATCGATTTTGCAAGAGGTTACCTTAGGCGGGACCGGCAACGAGTCAGGAGACCGTCATCCGAAGATAGGTGAAGGGGTGATGATTGGCTCGGGCGCTAAAATTCTGGGTAATATTAAGATTGGCAAGGGCACGAAAGTCGGCGCAGGTAGCGTGGTATTAGACGATGTACCGCCGTGTGTAACGGTGGTGGGCGTACCGGCCAAAATCGTCGGTAAACCCGATTGCAGTATGCCTTGCGATTCGATGCAACAAAACGTGTTGCAAGATGAGCAAAAAAACTAATCCACCTTCTTTTGGTGGCAGTTAAACAAGATATGACACATTAATATTGATGATCACCGGTAGCACATTTGCTACCGGTGATTGTTTTAACCTAGATTGTCAAAATCTGCCGCACTATGACGCTCTTTAAGCTGCTTGCTGTCCTCACCCCATACTTTGTTTACAATACGACCGCGCTGCACAGCAGGGCGCTCTAGCAGTTGGGCTGTCCAGCGTTGCAGGTGAGTATATTCTTGTACTTGTAAAAACTCTCCAGCCTCATACAAACTGCCATGGGCTAAAAGCCCGTACCATGGCCAAATCGCCATATCGGCTATGGAGTATTCGCTGCCAGCGATAAACTCATTTTCAGCAAGCTGTTTGTCGAGCACATCAAGCTGACGCTTTACTTCCATGGCATAGCGATTAATTGGGTATTCATATTTCTCAGGAGCATAGGCATAGAAGTGACCAAAGCCTCCGCCTAAAAACGGTGCACTGCCCATTTGCCACATAAGCCAGTTAAATGTCTCGGTGCGTCCTTTTCCAGATTGCGGGAGAAAGGCGTTAAAGCGCTCAGCTAGGTGCACGAGTATTGAGCCTGATTCGAATACGCGAAGCGGCGTTCTGCCTGAGTGGTCCACTAACGCGGGGATCTTGGAATTAGGGTTGGCGCCCACAAATCCGCTAGAGAATTGTTCGCCTTCTTGAATGTTAATCAACCAAGCGTCGTATTCCGCGTCGCTAAAACCTGCCTCTAGCAACTCTTCGAGCATCACGGTGACTTTGACACCATTGGGGGTCGCTAACGAGTATAGTTGAAATGGATGCTTACCTACGGGCAGATCTTTTTCATGGGTACTGCCTGAAATGGGGCGGTTGATATTGGCAAATTTGCCGCCGCTTGCTTGATCCCACGTCCACACATTAGGTGGTGTATAGCTTTTGTCTGACATTCTTTGATCCTGTTTTAAGGTTGAGCATAGATGAGCATTTATATCCTCAAAAATCTATGCAATCTTTGACTTGTATGCAAGCAGACCGGCTCAGGTTCAAAATGATTACATCTGCTTAAGTAATAAAGGTAACTCATCAAGAGAGTTGAGCTGAATATGCGGGAGCGTGAGCGCTTTTTCTGTTCCCAGAACCATGTTGCGATCATAGGCAAACCAGGCACTTTGCATTCCGGCTCGAGTTGCACCCCATACGTCTTTTTCTAAATTGTCGCCCACGTGCAAAATCTGCCTAGGGGGCAGATCAAGTAAAGCAGATGCGGCTGCAAACATATCGCGGTGCGGCTTCATTCGCTGGTGTTTATTGGCTTGCAAAATGTGCGAAAAATAGTGGGCGATACCAATTTGTTGGCAATTAACGTTGCCGTTTGTGATCGCTACCAAAGGCACTTTGTTAGCCAGTGTCGACAATACGGTGTGTACCTGCTTGTCTACGTTAAAATCACTGCGTTTATGGTAGAACACGTCAAAGCAATCATTGACGGCGTGATCTATCTTATTTCTTGCCATGTTAGCGGCTTTAAATGCGATATGTAAGGTTTGCCTGCGCAGCTCTCCCATATCGCTGTATAAACCTGGGTCTACCTGCAAGGCTTGGCGTTTAAATTCATGCCAGTCATCACCTGAAAAATTCGCAGCGACTGCATATTGCGCTTTGATATGTGCTCTTAGATGCTGTTCGGCCTCGACAATATAAGGCCAGTTGGTATAAAAAGTATCATCTAAATCAAAGCTAAGCGAACGTATGTCGCCTATAGGTTTGTAAACAATCACTTCTTCTTTGCCCTCGGATGTGCGTTGTCATACACCTGGCTCAAATGCTGAAAATCAAGGTGGGTGTAAATTTGAGTTGTAGACAGGTTAGCATGCCCTAAAAGCTCTTGAACGGCGCGTAAATCCTTGCTCGACTCCAACACATGAGTCGCAAAAGAATGACGCAAAGTATGCGGGCTAACTTGCTGATAAAGGGTTTGTTGTTTGGTCCAATGCGACAGTCTGTTAGCAACTTGACGATTTGATAATCTGCGTTTGTGCTTGGATAGAAACAGCGCTGGGGTGTTGAGGTTTGCGGCAAACTCTTCGCGCTTGTCTAAATACAGTCTGAGCGCTTCATTTGCTTTACGCCCGATGGGAACAAACCTTTGTTTACTGCCTTTGCCGAACACTTTTAACATTGGGCCATGGGTGCTGTCTTCAAAGATACTGTCTAGATTAAGCCCCGTCAGCTCCGACAGACGTACGCCGCAGCCGTAAAGAAGCTCAAACATGGCTTTGTCTCGTCGGCCTAGAAAATCGTCAGCGTCAAAATCCAATAATGCGCTCATTTCATCCACGTTGAGCTGTTTGGGCAGAGGCTTGTTTTGTTTAATGGCTTGTACGCTTTTAGCAGGGTTGTGGCTCAGACGTTGGTGCTTTACCAAAAATTGGGCGAAATTGCGCAACACGGTAAGTTGGAGGTTAATGCTACGAGCCGACAGCCCACGGCGATTACCGGCATGAAGAACTTGTTTGCAGTGCGCAATTTCAAGGTTCGACCAATCATTTACATCTAACAAGTCACGCATGTAATATAGCTGGCGCCGGTAATTTGATACGGTATGAGGTGATAGTTGTCGCTCAATTGCGCATTCGTCAATGAACCTATCAATCCAAACATCAGCGGCTCTGTGTGCAGGATGTGTCTTGTTAGCGCGGCCGTCTACTGAATTGGCTGGCATAAGGAAGGTTACTGGGCCAATAACTTAGGTAAATGAAAGGATAAAAAGTCGCGTAGGTATTGCAACAACATGGTATCCATATCTGGGGTAAAGTGCAGTGCATCATCACTTGCGATCGCCATCAGAGCCATGGGTTTCGATTCGCCTATGCTCACAAGTGCAACCGAAGCTGCTTGCTCATTAGGGAACAGCAGCTGCTTTTCATTTTGCCCTAAGCGACCAAAATAAAAGCCATCGGCATTCAGCTTTTTGTCTAAAAACGCGCGTTGCTGCAGTTCGGGCATAATTTTATCAGCCAGGGTATCTGGCGCATCAAACAGGTAGATAAATACCTTGCTCAAGCCTAAGGCGTCTTTTAGCGTTTGATTTAACACGCTTTCAAGCTCTGTAAAACTTTGTGTTTTGACTACAGCGAGATTGAGTTCGGCGTAGGTCGTGTAAATTGTTTCGTTGCGCTTAGCGTTGCTGACAATCGAGTCTAACTGGCGTTTTTGAGTTTTGATTGTGTCGCGGTATTGCTGGATTTGTAATTGCGTGAGCGACACAACCCCTTTATTTTGATGATGTACGTGAAGCTGTGCGAGTACCTCTGGATAATTCAAAAAGAAGTCTGGGCGTTCACTTAAGTACGTAACAATTTGTTCGGGAGTAATGTTTGTGTTCTCAGCACCTATATTTTCGTGAACTGCATCGAGGTTGTCAGTGGATTTCGATGATGCTTGTTGATTACTCATAAAGGTATTTGTCCGTCGTATATATGTTCTGCTGGTCCGGTCATTTTTAAGACGGTATCGCCGCCGGGCCATTTTATAGTGAGACTGCCACCGGGCAGATCCACACGCACTTCTTCTTTAAGTTTACCTTGCATTTGCCCAAGTGCAACTGCTGCGCATGCGCCGCTGCCGCATGCTAGGGTTTCACCGGAGCCTCTCTCGTATACCCGCAAACGAATATGCCCTTCATTGATAATTTGCATAAAACCTACGTTTACGCCTTCTACAAAACGCTCATGTTGTCCTAATACCGAACCAATGCCGCTTACGTCAGCGGTATCCACATCATCTACTTCAATCACGCAGTGTGGGTTGCCCATCGACACGACACCGCAAAAGTAGGTGGCATCTTCATGACGGATGATATAGGTATTTTCTTGTTTATTTGCTTTGAAAGGAATTTGGCTTGGCTCAAAAATCGGACGGCCCATATTGACAGTCACTTGGCCTTCCTTTTCTAAATATAAGACCATTCTGCCCGATTTAGTGCTCACAACAATCTTGTTGCGATTAATCAGTCCTTTGAGCTTCACAAATCGCGCAAAACAGCGCGCACCGTTACCGCATTGTGAGACTTCGCTACCGTCGGCATTAAAAATGCGGTAATGAAAGTCTTGCTCAGGATCATAGGGCGGTTCTACAAGCAACAGCTGGTCAAATCCTATACCAAAGTTGCGGTCAGCTAAACGCTGTATTTTCTCTTTCGAAAAAAACACATTCTGCGTGACATTATCGATAACGACAAAATCGTTGCCCAAACCATGCATTTTTGAGAACTGAACAGTTTGACGATGTTGGGGCTTTTTAGCATGTGCTGGGTTCATGCGCTAATCTACCTTGTATTCGTCTTTCCACAGATCTGCGAGCGTTTCTCTTGCTCGCACCACATGGATTTTATCGCCATCGACCATAATTTCGGCAGGTCGGCATCGGCTGTTGTAGTTACTCGCCATAACAAAGCCATAGGCGCCAGCGCTTCTTACTGCCAATAGGTCTCCAGCCTGAATGTTCAAGGCTCTGTCTTTGCCTAAAAAGTCGCCTGTTTCGCACACCGGGCCCACTACATCATAGGTGTGTTTGGAGCCATTACGCTTACTAACTTCTTCGATTTTTTGCCATGCGCTATAAAGTGCAGGTCTGAGTAAATCATTCATTGCGGCGTCAACAATCGCAAAACTTTTTTCTTGCCCTTGCTTTAAAAATTCAACCTCAGTTAACAATACGCCGGCATTTGCTGCAATGGCGCGACCGGGCTCTAAAATTAAGGTCAGGTGCTCTCGTCCTTCCATTTTTTGCGCCATGGCCGCGGCATATTCACGTGGGTGAGGCGGGTTTTCATTGTCATATCGTACGCCCAGACCACCGCCTACGTCTAAATGTTCGATATGAATATCAAGTTTCGCAAGTTGATCGATAAGGTCTAAGAGTTTTTGCAGAGCATCTACAAACGGTGCGATATCGGTCAATTGTGAGCCGATATGACAGTCCATCCCTTTAATATCCAAATGCGACATTGAGTTGGCTTTTTGATAGGTGGCAATCGCATCCTCATGGGCAATACCAAACTTGTTCGCTTTGAGTCCGGTTGAGATGTAAGGGTGTGTTTTTGCATCTACATCAGGGTTAATACGCAGCGAAATTGGCGCTTTCACATTCATCGCTTGGGCAACCCTTTCAATGCGTTCTAATTCAGGAATGGATTCGACGTTGAAGCATTTGATCCCTTGCTCTAGTGCAAAGCGAATTTCATCAGCGGTTTTGCCAACGCCAGAAAATACCACTTTTTTGGGATCGCCGCCCGCGGCAATGACCCTAGATAACTCTCCACCCGAAACGATATCAAATCCTGAGCCTAGTTTAGCTAAAACTGACAGCACACCAATGTTCGAATTCGCTTTCACTGCGTAACAGATTAAGTGTTTGTGAGCGCTTACTGCGTCGTTAAATGCATGCCAGTGGCGCTCTAACGTTGCTCTAGAATAAACATAGGTTGGCGTGCCAAATTCGGCCGCAATTTTCCTTAATGGCACGTCTTCTGCGTATAAATCGTTGCCTTTATATTCGAAAAAATCCACGACTAACCCTCCGGCTGTGAGTTAGGTTGTGAATCAGGTGTTTGAGGCGGCTGATTTTGAGGCGCTTCGCTTGGTAAATATAGTGGACCTCGTTGTCCACAAGCACTTAGCAGTATCAACGCAATTACCGCTAGGCCTAAGTTTTTATGGCTTTTCATTGTACTTTCTAACACTAAAACGTAATAGCGCTAAGAGTGAACTGCAATCACTAAAAATGCAACCTCTAATACAGGTTCACGGTGGTTAAGCGAGGGCAATTTTGATTTACAATAGAGGCGTTATTTAGTTAGCAAAAACGCTCAGGTCGTTCAGCTTCACTTTGACATGGTCTGGAAATTTCACTTGCTGCCATAAACGTTTGCAAATGGACTCCGGCGACGTCCAATTGCCTGTCGCGAGCCAGTCAATAAAGTCACTGCAGTCACTCGGATATTGAATCGACACGCTCTTTTTGTTTTGTAGCCAATCATCAATTTCTTCTGCATTGACCTCATACATCACCTCGCACAAACCTAACTTATGCAGCGTAAATGCATTGGACTGTTGTTCATACTGACGATGCAGGGGCTTGACCAACAAAGGCTTACCCAAACTCAGGCACTCGGTAGAAAGCTCAAAACCACAGTTACTAATGACACCCACAGACTTAGTCAGTGCGTCTTTGAATTGCGTGGTGGAGGGGGGATGCCAAGTAATATTTTTGTCCACCTCTATATGCTTCACTGTAGGGTGGTAGCAGATGAAGTTTTGGTCGCTCAATACATGCAGCTGTTCACGTATGCGCTCAGGGTTTTCAAAGGGCAAATATACGAGTACTTTGCCCGATGATGTAAGCGACGAATTGGTGCGCTGTAGACTTAATTCTGGAGATACAAAAGGGGGAATAATTTGACATCCAAAATGATACCAATGGGTGCCCAAACTATATTTTGTGGGAGCAAACCATTGAGTAATGGCTCTATCGAGCGGATTTTCTTTATGTTTTGGCACGTGATGCAAAAACGCGGCCTGATGGCTTACGGAAAGCGACGGCACGCCCGCTAATTTTGCCGCCCATGCAGTGACCGGTTCAAAATCGTTAAGGACTAAATCATAGGACTTAATGTGCTGTTGACTAATGTCTTTGGCAAGGGTGAATAAATTGTTACTCAATAAGGTTTTGCGGTGCCGTATGCGTCCATTTTCGGTGATAAAGGTCAAGCCGCGCGCTACATCAAATGCCCCAAACGTTTGCATATCAAAATACTGATTTGCTGGGCGTCCTGAAAACATATAGTCTACCTGAATATCGTCTCGCTTGGCGAATCCCCGCGCCAAGTGTCGTGCGCGCGTGATATGTCCGTTACCAGTGCCTTGAATGCCATACAAAATTTTCATGTTCAGCCCTATCCCAACGCGTAAATGCTGCCGCATGCGACCGACACACCCAACAGCGCACCAATGATCACATCCAATGGGTAGTGTACTCGCAATACCACTCTCGATAAGCCAACCAAGCTCGCCCATACGTAAGCAACTACCCCGAGCCCAGGATAAAAATGCATGATGATCGTGGCCATCAAAAACGCCGCTGCTGTGTGCCCTGACGGGAGGCTGAATTTGTCCGATGGGACGATATGCGCTTTGTAATGCAGCAGCACATCACAAGGGCGCTGGCGCTTAAATAGGTGCTTTAACGTCAAATACATCGGAATTTCAAACGCGTATGCAAGCAAGGCGGTGTAAAAAAACAATGCGCCGTGCTGCTTATCAAAATAAAACAAAGTCGCCCCTAAAAATAAATATAGGTGGCCGTCTCCGGTTTTCGAAACATATCGAAATAGTTGAGAGGCCGGGCGACCGGGGAGAGTCATTCGGTTATTTGCAATCCATTGAAATATGAGTCCATCGATGTGAGCGAGGCGTTTCATGGAAATCTCGATGCGTTTAGCAATGTCGCAAGGCTACTGTCTTTTTATTAAGCAATCGTGACAGAAATGAGAAGAGAATATGACACTCGCCGCTAGAATCGGAGTTTTTAAGGAATTAGGTGTGATTTTCGCTATAAATCGCGTGTAGAAGGTTTACTAAGCTCAGTATTTACACTAGTGTGAACATGTCTTTTCTTATCGAGAGTGTTCCAAGCCATGGAAATAAACACTTCAGTACTATGTGATTTGTATGCCGACGCCATCGATGTTGTCGAACCAATTTTCACCAATTATGGTGGCGCGTTTTCCTATGCCGGTGAAGTTACCACCATCAAATGTTTTGAAGACCGAGGACTCGTTGATAAAGTTTTAGCCACTAATGGCATTGGAAAGGTTCTGCTGATTGACGGTGGCGGGTCCGTTAGGCGTGCATTAATTGATGCTGAAAATGTGCAACTCGCCATTGATAATGGATGGGAAGGTATCATTTGTTATGGTGCGGTCAGAGATGTCGACCTGTTAGAAGAATTTGATATTGGTATACACGCCATAAATGCTATTCCCGTTGCAGCAGAAAGTCGTGAAGTGGGCGACTTGGATATTCCGGTCAATTTTGGCAGCGTGACGTTTTTGCCTGAAGATTTTGTGTATGCAGACGGCACCGGGATCATTCTTTCGCCCGAACCGCTAGATGTAGAGGTATAGCAAGACAGCCCCGTTAGGTTTCGGGGCCACGCTCACGTCAAATTTTTATTATTTTATTTTTGCATTTCATTCAGCTTAGGTTCAGTTTCGCTTTTATACACTGGTTTTGTCGGTAACCAATACCGCATCACTGGAGAAGCAAAATGAACATCAAACAAAACGTAAAATACCTATTTGTAGGACTGGTTGTTTCAAGTCTGTTTGGCGCGTCTGCGGCTATGGCTCATCATAATCATAATCATAATCATAATCATAATCATAATCATGGTCATGGCTATAAAAACAAAGCGCGCGTCATACACGTTAAACCCATTTACGAAAGCATTCCGATTTATAGACACAATCGCCACTGCGGACATGGTAGGCAGCACTACTCGACAAATAACTACCATATTCCTCCGGTTGCCGGTGCAGCGGTAGGCGCAGCCATCGGTAATCAGTTTGGTTCAGGCGACGGAAGAAAAGTAGCAACCATTGCTGGGGCCGTAATTGGTGGTGTTGCCGCTGCAGAATCAAATCATAATCGTCGACACAAGCAAGGGCAAAATCACTACAACAAGCGCCAAAAACGTCAGTGCCACGTGTCGCATTACGAACAGGCGGTTGTCGGATACAAAGTGAAGTATCGTTATAGAGGACAGGTTTATAAAACCCGGACCGACTATCATCCTGGAAAGTTTATTCGCATCAACAAAGGGTGGCGTTAAGTCGCCCTCTTTTGATGATTAAGGTAGCGGCAATGCGCAAAACGATGAGTGATCTTGATGATGCTTTGCCTTACACTGACTAAAATTATTCTCCATGGAGATTGG
Organism: Glaciecola sp. XM2; assembly: GCF_018595715.1. Lineage (GTDB taxonomy): Bacteria > Pseudomonadota > Gammaproteobacteria > Enterobacterales > Alteromonadaceae > Glaciecola. Next base: position 129,782 of record NZ_JAHEOJ010000025.1, on the reverse strand, counting down.
TGTGCATATCAATTCTGCTCTACGCATCTTATTGCTGATGATGACTCTGGCCTTCGCGAGCGTGCTATGGGTGCCTGCACACGCAAGTGCCAGTGACGTTACCATGCGTCAAGCCGTGACCATGGTAAAAAAGCAATATCCAGGCAAGATACTCAGTACCGCTACCCTTAATCGAAACGAGCAAACGATTTACCGCATTAAAGTTGTCACGCGTGACGGTAGGGTGATATTTGTGCGCGTGAATGCAGCAAACGGACGAATGACGAAAGAGTAAATGCATGCGATTGCTACTTGTAGAAGACGACGCTAAATTAAACGCGCAATTGTACGCGTTTTTAAATGCTGCCGGTTATGCTGTCGACACAACGTTTGATGGAGAAGAGGGGCTGTATCAAGCTCAAGAATTCACTTACGATGCGGCGATTATCGATTTAGGCCTTCCTAAACTAGATGGTTTATCGCTCATTGAAAAAATGCGTGAAAGCATCACTATTCCGATTCTAATTCTCACAGCCAGAGACAAATGGCAAGACAAAGTGAATGGTCTGAATCAGGGAGCGGATGACTATTTAACCAAACCATTTCAAAAAGAAGAATTGCTAGCCAGAGTAAAGGCCCTGATTAGGCGCAATGTTGGACAAACTAATCCGCGCCTTAGTTTTGATGAGCTATGTATTGATACCAATGCCGCTGAAGTGTTCATTAACCAAGAACAGGTGAGCTTAACGGCGTATGAATACAGAGTTTTGGAGTATCTTGCTCGACATCCAAACAAAATCATTAGCAAAGCAAAGCTGACAGAGCATTTGTATGAGCAAGACTTTGATCGCGACTCCAATGTCATAGAGGTCTTTGTAAAGCGCTTACGTAAAAAAATTAGCCCTGAGCAAAGTGAGCGCTACATTAAAACAGTACGTGGACAGGGATACAAATTTAGCTCATGAGTATGGTTACCCTTAGCTTTAGACGTCGACTGATCATCGTCAATGTTGCGTTGGCGTTTTTGCTATTGCCGGCATTTCATTTTGGCTTAATGAGCGCCTTTAATCAGCAAGCCTTGTTGAGTGAGCAGCAGGCCTTAGAGGCTTATAGCTATAACTTGATGGCCGGTACAGATATTGATGAGCAAGGTCTGCTGATGCCAATTGAATTGGATGGCCCATCATTTGATATTCCTGAGTCAGGTTGGTACGCGTTTATTCGTAGCGCTGATGGCGATATTTTGTGGTCGTCTAATTCATTTTTGCCAATGCAGGAGAGCCTCGAATTTGTGTCAAGTGCGCTAGGAGTGCCCGTCTTTACTGCTCTTGTTTTGAATGGTGACTCCCACTTCAATTGGCAATTAAAAGTGGCTTATGAGAAGGAACAGCTGAACATTCCTCTGACATTTCATATTGTGAAATCGAAGGATGATTATCAGCAGAGAGTGGCAGTATTTAAACAAAAACTTTGGCTTTGGTTGCTCGTTATAGCGACGATTTTGTTTATCTCGCAGGTTTTTTGGATCAGGTGGTTTGAGCGTCCTTTGACGCGCTTGCGCGGTGAAATAGAGGCGGTAGAGAAAGGCAAGTTAGACAAAGTATCTCAGCGTTATCCAAAAGAACTCAACGCGCTCAATGACAGCCTCAATCGCCTCATATTAACTGAAAGCCAGCAAAGAGAGCGATATAAAAACACCTTATCGGATTTAGCACACAGTCTAAAAACCCCTCTGGCAGTGGCAAAAAACGATGCCACGCTATCGGCTACGACGGCAGAAGAGCTCGATAAGATAGATGCAATTATTACTCGGCAGTTAACACGAGCGAGCAGCGGCCAAACAAGTTGGCAGACAGGGTGCAACCTAAAACCGATAGTGGAAAACACCGTGCAAGGTTTGCAAAAGCTCTACGCAGACAAGCATATTGTATTTAACGTGCAATGTGAGCAACAAGTGATTTTCTATGGCGCCCAGGCAGACGCCTTTGAGATATTAGGGGCGCTGATAGATAATGCATGTAAGGCATGCGCGCGCCAGGTCAATATTGACATCAATAGCTTGGGTGCAAATGTCGATGACAACACATACGGACGTGCGAAATTATCCATACAGGTATCTGACGATGGCGATGGGATCGAAGAACAGCAGATTGGGAATATTCTCAAACGAGGTTACCGGGCTGATAGTTACGAGCAAGGCCACGGGCTTGGGCTGGCTGTGGTGCAAGATATTGTGAAAACTTATGAGGGCAAGCTTGAGGTTTGTGGGCAAAGCGAATTAGGTGGAGCGATTTTCACTGTGACTATTTAAGGCTATTGATATTCTAAGTTGGAAAGCTCCTTTTTAATTTGCATCGATAAACCTAGATCTGTTTGGAATGAGGTTGATAAACGACTCCTAAGGGGCAGATAGCGGACGGATTACACTTATCAAAAATAGGTAAAAGAAATACCTCACACTTCATTTGAAACATCCACAGCTAATAATTCCAACTTCAGACTTCAAATAGTCCTTTATAAAAAAGTTCTTCGCTCTGCTAAACCTATTTTACATGCCTTCTTATCTGGTCATACAATCCGGGATAAACCTAGACACCAAGTTCCTTCAGACTTAAGGGTCTAAGCTAGTTTTGATTAACTCAATCACGGTGTTCATTCTTTTGAGAAAAGGCCTATTGCGGTGGTAGCACACATATATATTTTCATTTACAGAATTCGCTAATTTGTGCACGTTTATGAGATCAGGTTTATTAAAAGTGCTTACGGCATTTGCAGGCAAAACGGTAAATCCTAAGCCCAAACATACAGGTTCGAGTATTAAGCTAATTTGATTGGAGAACCCAGTCTGCTTTATTTGGTTAATATGCTCGAATTCGGGGTAATTTGCGCTAAGTAACAGCTGTGCATGATGTTGACCATCTGGATGAGCAATAAAACCTAAATCACATAATGTTTGCCATGTCGGCTTTTTTATATTGCGCGGGGATACTAACAGCAAACATTCGGTACCTATTTTGTAGTTAGACACCTCACCAAGAGTCGGCTCTTGAGTCACAAAACCGATATCAGCCTTATGATTAGCAATCGCTTGTTCAACACTTATATTTGGTGCAAAACGATAGTCTATAGTTAAGCCTTTATGCTCGCTTTGTAGCGTCAGCATTTGCTGATAAAATTGCAAACCACAACTTCCGGGCGACTGTACTTTGATCACGCCACTTGTCGGCGAGTCGTCTTTTAATTGTTGCTCCAAATATTGCCATTCTTTTAGCAATAAACTTCCTTTTTGATATAGGTTTTGACCATGTATGGTGAGCGAAAATGTTTTACCGTGTCTTTCAAGTAAAGCGCAGTCAACTTGCTGCTCAAGTTTTTTAATATGCTGACTTACACCTGATTGTGTCATATACAAGCGCTCAGCGGTTTGAGTAAAATGATTTACCTCAACGAGCGTGCAAAACGTATGTAACCATACTGGATTCATCATCACGGAACGTACTCAAAACAATAATTATTGATAATTTTACTTAATACGCAGGACTAAGTAAACTCTGCGACTAGAATCAATCAGTCAATAGGAGACAATATGATGAATAAGGCTTATCCACGAAGTTTTTCCCATATCGGTATTTCAGTGCCAGATGTTGAGAAAGCCGTAGAGTTTTATACCAAAGTAATGGGTTGGTACACCATAATGGCGCCCACAGTAATTACTGAAGACGACAGCCCAATTGGCGAAATGTGTACAGAAGTATTCGGTGAAAACTGGGAAAAATTCAAAATCGCACACCTGTCTACTGGAGACAGAATTGGTGTTGAAATTTTTGAATTTAAAAATCAAGAAAATCCAAAAGATAACTTTGAGTACTGGAAAACTGGCATCTTTCACTTTTGCGTTCAAGACCCTGATGTAGAGGGATTAGCTGACCGCATTGTTGAGGCGGGCGGTAAAAAACGAATGAAAGCGCCTCGCTATTATTACCCCGGTGAAAAACCATATCGAATGATTTACATGGAAGACCCGTTTGGTAACATTCTTGAAATTTACAGCCACAGCTATGAGCTTATTTATAGCGCAGGTGCATACTAACTTCTTACAATGCAGTTTCAGGCCGGAGTATACCCTCCGGCTTTTGCGTTTTCGTTACTATCGTTTTTTATAGTGCTTTGATAGAAGGAATAAATATGCGTTACGTAATGCTCGACTGTCTGCTTTTGGATGTTTTTTGCCAGTCAGGAAAATCGTTAAAACCATACTCAATGTCTGTATTTTACTGAAGGTATTGCCACGATACCCTTTCTCCTTCAGGATAACGCTCGTCACGAAGTTGAGTGCTAAATAACCGGAACGGCGGTCATCCATTGCTGAGCTTGTTCGTCTGATTTAGGAGAAATGTTTTTTAGTTATACCAGAATCAACATTTTGTCTTGTTTAGTCACATCCATACCGAGGGGGACCGTGAAGTGATAGATATGGCATGTAGAGACACCAAGGCTTAATGAAGCTATGAATCTATAGGGGGTTCCATTAGCTCAATGAAGATAGCTCTTTCACCAGGTGTTGAATTGTCAACAATGTCTGCAACAAGTTTAATCAACTCAGGGGCAAAGCCCATTGCATTGTTTGTTTTCATCAAGTTGTTCCAATAAATATGAAAATTTGGTTGATGAGCAAGAACCTTAATGGTTGATTGCATCGACAGCCATGATTCTTCGTCAAGCGCCCCATTTTTATATTGTATCCAGTTGTTTTCTCGCTGACGCAAAAACATCGTGTATTGCGACGCCAACATTGTTTTTTCAGCATTCGTCAAATTTTCTTTATATTGAACACTGGTAATATCGGGATTTTCAAGAATATCACGTAAAAACGCCATGTCGGTACTTAGCATCTGTTGACGAGTGCTTGCTTTAGTTGCCTCTGCGTTCTGCCGTATCTGATCAGCATTTTGACTAGTTTGAATTGCTAAATAAACCAAGGTAATTAAAATAGCGACCGAGCTTATAATCTCACTCCAAGCAGAGAGTCTCTCTAGTTTCATTGTGAACTTCTTTTTTATATATGAAAGACTACAGCATATAACGCCATTTCATAAAACGCTATCAGCCTCAAAATGCAGTTAGTGCTATTTAAGATAGTTATCCACTTTGCCGCTCAAATGCTCTGGTTTTTATTCGCCGAACACTTCGTTTAAATATGCAGCAATCCTTACGCCACCTTGCTGAAGTCTCAATTTTACAGTAGGTATATGATCATACAGGTATTGCCACGATAACCTTTCTCCTTCAGGGTAAAGCTCGTCACGAAGTTGCGTGCTTTCTGTGATGTAAATAATCGGGTCGGTAGTCATCCATTGCTTGGCTTGTTCGTCGCTAATTTTGCTTCCTAACCAATCGCTCCACTCTGTAAAAGAAAGTCCTCGGCGGTCAATTAGGCCAGAGTCCCAAACGCGATGAAGATTTGAATCGTCATTAAAGAAGCTGACTCTTACATCGTTTCCACCTCTATCTAATCCATTTCCGGCATGCAGCGGTTGGTGCAAATCGCCGATGATATGAATCGCAAAACGCAGGGCAAGTTGCTTCTCTTCAAGGGTGGCTTTTGGATCTTTTAAGGTTTTGGTAAACCCTGCAAGTGCGCTCACAGAGTCACCTTGCTCTGGTGCACCTACCTCAGGATACGTTTTACCTGCTGGCACGGTAACGTAGTGAAAAGGCCCTGCAACATCTTGCCAAAAAGGCGCAGGGTTAGAGCGCATTTCATCAGCATGAGTTGAAGCTTCTGCAAGCGTCTCGTTAGGCAATATAGCGGCGATTGCGGCGCGCGCTTCATCACTGAGATACTGCTCTGCAATTTGGCCCGTCACGCGGTGGCCTGTTTGCCCCCAAGCGTGCGCGTATTGGCTGACCGTAACACCGGCGATAGCGGCTATAAGCAATATTTTTTTCATAAGGATCCTGATTAAAAAGCAAGGTAGATTAACGTCCTGAATTTAAGCATAGCTTACGTAGGTAAATTTGAATACCTAAAGGGTAAACAAAAGAGTAAGGGCCGTTGTTTGTTAATATGAGAAAGGCCGCTTATGACTTGAAGACAATTAAGTGCACAGATGGTATTGAAAACGATGTAATTAAGAGCGTTACTGTAAAAGTAGTTGCATCGATTTTGCATCCAGCGCGTTCAATATATATAAGGCACCAGCAACCATGATTTTTTTGACCACTGATGATGGGTTTGGCCAAACACCTTGGCTAAATACTTATCTTCTACCTTTGCCTGCTTTGCTAAGGCAACACATACGACTATATACAAAAACGCGCTAATAAGACTTAAGTGTAAGAGCATAAACCCAGCATAAATTATAAAATCTGCAAAATACATTGGATGACGTATCCATCTAAATAATCCTTTGTTGGTGAGTAAGGTATGAGGCTTACCAATTGCGTTATTTATATTTTTCAAGATTACGAAATGATATACAAACAATCCGCCGCCCACGACCGCCATCATCTGCCCTAAGCAAACAGGCACATCCATAATTAAAGTGGGCACCGACAACTGCATGCCAACAATAAAGTGCACAATAAGAAAAATGCCACACAGCACTTTTACGTTCCACCAATATATGGCGTGTGCTTTATGCTGCATGTCATGCTTAATCATAATCATAGTACCTTATAGGTGTTTGTTTGAGCAGATGCTTAGCATGGGATATGCGCCTATAAAAATAGCACATAATCGTGATTTAAGTGCCTAGGATGATATCAATAGCTTTTACGAGGATTTTGCTCGCTTTAATCGAGCATAAAAAAATAATCTCTTTACAAAACTATGATGTAATAATATAACAGTTCATAAGTGTTATGTTATAACGCAACACAATATGCATATGAACTTTCTGTTTTTAACCACTATGTTCTTTGTAAAAGGAAATTGAAATGAAACTAAAGAAGTTTATCGGTGCTGCAGCTATCACTTTTTTTGCCGCTCAGGCGAGTGCTAATGTAACGGTTGTTAACCAAGGCTTATCAGAGCAGGAAGTGTTAGACGCTCAAAACGGTTGGTGTGCTGCACTACTTGATATCAGCAAGACAAATGAAGATAAAGGTCAGGCTGAAGCTGCAAAGCTAGCAAAGAATATCATCGATGCTGCATACGGCTATCAAATGGGTGGCGTTTTATTTAAACCTACACTCACTGTTGTACCACAAACGTTTAGACCAACTAGCGAAGGTGCATTGTCATATTTCGTAGGTGGAAACGATAACTTCCCTAATGACAAAGGTTTCGCCCTGATGGGTTGGACTAACTGTGAAGTAGACAACAACGCGGTATTTATTGCTGGTGACAGTGCTTCTACTATCGGTAAAGTACACTTTACTGCAGCAGATGGCAGTGTAACTTCCGTGGATAAAACATGGGGTTTTGTAAAAGATGACGCAGGCGCAGTACGCATCGTACTTCACCACTCTTCTTTAGAGTATACTGGCTAGATTGCTATTCCTCGATCCTTTAGTAACTTAGTTAAACTCTAACGCTGAACGCCCTCATTTTGAGGGCGTTTTTTATAGTCACGAATTTATGCCGTAAGCAATAACTTCTGCAATATAGACCACATACCACACGCATATCCACCGCTTTCGTGGTCTTGTTATGCGTTGCTTTGTAATTTGCTAAAGAAAATATGGAGGGAATCTTTGCCGCAAGTACCATAAGTAATGAACAATGACCCAATAAATAACCCCAAAATACTATTGAATGCAGGCTCATGCCCAAACATTAAGGTGTACCCATTGATCCCCACAAATAGTATGCCTACTACCAATCCCAAAATTCTAAACATTACAGAATTCTTCTTTTTTAACTTCACCATTTATACCACCTCAATTCCTTATGTATTCGTTTCGCGGTAAGCTTTACGAGTTTATACACTTGCTTACATAAAATCGAGTCAAAAATGGTTGGGATTATCTAATTTACCCTCCTAGCCCGTTGCTTATCATAGAGACTTATTTTAACTTATAGGGCTTCTATCATTGCTGTATTCAAAGAGGATTAACCATGCGCAGGATGCGTTTGTGTGTGTATTTTTTACTCATCGTTTGTTCTTATCAGGCTTATGCTACAGATGAGAATTTATTAGGTTGGCACCGCTATACCTCTGAGAACTTTGTCTTATATACCGATTTAGAGCTGAAACAGGCTGCCGAAATCGTCCAAGAAGTAGAAACTTTCCGGTTTGTTATTTTGCAGTTTATGAAAGGTACCGAGCGCAAAAAAGCGCAACCACTAGAAATGGTGCTTTTTACCAACAGACAGTTGTGGGAGCACACTGGTAAAGATGCAAACATAGGTGGCTACTTTGTGCATCCTACTGCCGGCCCAAAAGCAGCCATTGCGCCTACGGATGATATCTCAAAGAGCTTATCAACGGTATTTCATGAGTATATACATCACTTGGTCACGGCCTATGTGCCGTTTCGCTTTCCCGAATGGTATAACGAAGGAGTGGCGGAGTTTTTTGCGACCTTAGCCATTGAAGATGATTATGTATATATAGGCAGCATACCTAGCTTTAGAGTAGCTGGCCTTGAACGTTTTGGGTTGATGAAAGTTGAAGATATCTTTGAGGTTGAGCGCCTTTGGGATGAGCCAAGTAGAGTCAAAAATCGCTTTTACCCATCCACCTGGCTACTCACACATTACATCACGCTTGGCGCCCGTAATGGCTTTCCTAGCCATTATCAAAGCAGCATGAACTTTATAGAAAAACAGCGAAGTGGTATGAGTCTAGAGGAGGCGTTTGACGCATCTTTTGACATTAGCATGTCTGAACTTACAAAAGAGCTGCGCCGTTATGCGCGTTCCACTAGTAAAAAAGGCTTTGCCATTGAGCGACCTAAGCTTAACCTTTCAATCGACCGCGAGGCGCTGTCGCCAGCGCAAGTTCAAGCGAGGCTTTCGCTATACTATGGCGTGACAAACAATAGTGAAATTGGCATTGCATTTATGCAACAAGCTGCAGATCAACAGGACCCGCTAGGATTATCCCTTTTAGCTATGCATTATGCTAAGCAGGGCAAGTTAGATGAAGCCTCGCAGGCACTATCCCAAATAACGTTGTCAGAAAATTTGAGCACCGAGGTTTTGTATCAGATATCCAGTGCAGCTAATGTGTTAATGCTTGCCTACGCAGAGCAAGAAAACCTTGCAAAAACATTAAGCGCGCTTGATATGAGTAAAGAAACCCTTGAAAAAAGCCTAAACAAAGGGCCATATTTACCAAGCCTTATTAGACATATGCAAATCAGCATTGCAGCTAACGACAAAGAAGCAATAACAGCCACTATTCAAGAGCTCGAGAAGTTTTATGGATATCACATTATGGCAAATATATTAATTGCTGACGCTTATTCCTATCTAGGCGAACCTACAAGTGAAGCGGTTTATCTGAGACGGGCCCTAGATAGGATCTCTCATACATCAACAGAAAATGGTTTATACACGTCTTTGGAGAATAGGCTGAGCGGCTTGAACGATGGTGGTTAATACTTTTTTTCACGAGCGACTTTCTTACGTTTATCGATGGCTATCTATCCGCAGAATTCGTTTATCAGCAAACGACTTGATGCGCTTTGTATAAACGCGTTAATTTACAACCTAATGGGCCATTTAAAGCACCGTCTAAAGCTGAATTTACACAAACCAGCTCAAACCAACCTATTCACAATGACAGCTGTTTCAGTGAAAAGTGTGTAGCTTTTATTCTGCTTATAGTCTGCGTTGATGAGTATGAGCCTAGACGTTGAAGCCACTTGCACTGGCACTCAATAAATGCAAGCATGCTTTGTGTTTGCAGGATAAATAACACGCACGTGACTTGCTAAATTGCATCAACAATTGCCATCGTTTAAATCAAGGATCCGAATATGCGTTACCTAAAAAGTAGTTTGTTTATTTGTATTTTGTTACTCGCTAATCTGAGTTATGCGCAAACGCTCAAGACTGAGCATTGGCTGGACTTTGAACGAGCGGCTTCACCGCAAATATCCCCTAACGGTGAGCGTATCCTTTATGTTCGAAGAGGGATAGATAAGATGAATGACCGAGCGAGCTCTGAGATTTGGCAGGTAAAAGCCGATGGTTCTGAGCATGCGTTTGTGGTCAAAGGTGGTAATATAAAATGGTCACCTCAAGGCGATCGTATTGCCTTTGTGGCGCCTGATAACAATGGCAAAGCTCAGTTGTATGTTCGTTACATGAATGCTGAAGGATTAGTGTCGCAAATTAGCTCGCTTGATATCAATCCCCGCAATTATGCTTGGTCTCCCGACGGCAAGCACATCGCATTTGTTGCGCGTACTAATGAAACAAATACATGGGCCATGAGCTTACCTGGTAAACCTAAAGGCGCGACTTGGACCACAGATCCTATCTATATTGATACGCTGCATCACAAGCAAGATAGAGTGGGTATTACTAATACAGGCTATGATCATTTGTTTGTGGTACCCAGTGACGGCGGCACCGCGAAGCAGATTACCTCCGGTAAGTGGAATGTCTCGATGCGTCGTATTGGCGGGATTGCCACTGGCGGTAGCGTGAGTTGGTCAGCAGATGGACAACATATTTATTTTGACGGTCAGCCTCGCGAGAACGGGGATTTAGAGGTATTTAAGTCACTGGTTTATAAAGTTAGCCTGAGTACGCAAGAAATTACACCATTAACGCCGTCAGATGGTTTTTTTCATAGTCCAGAGGTATCGCCCGATGGCAAAAATGTAGCACTGATTGGTGCGCCAGAATGGGCATCTGATACCTATAGAATAAACCATCTATATCTTATGGATTTAGACGGCAATAACCTGCGCGAGCTTGTCAAAGATTTACCTGATTCACCCTCAAATCTAGCATGGTCAAACGACAGTAAGGAACTTTTATTCAGCTATGATCATCATGGGGTACGACATGTACACGAGACTACCTTAAAAGGTAAAACGAAAGCACTTACCAGTGGTGATAAAGTTGTCACCATGGGCTCGCTTGCGCAAGACGGTACAATGGCCATGACCTTTTCAAGTCATCAGCAAGCTGAGGATGTTTATATACAAAAAGGAACTCGCCAAGCAAAGCGTTTAACCAATTTGAATGCAGATATATTTGCAGGGCTTACGCTTGGAGAAGTCAAAGAAATTTGGTACGAAAGTAGCGAAAACACCCAAGTTCAAGGCTGGATGGTGATGCCGCCAAACTATGATGCCTCCAAGCAATATCCTATGGTGTTATATATTCATGGCGGACCACATGCGATGTATAACATTGGCTTTAACTTTGCCTTTCAAGAGTTAGCGGCGTCTGGGTATGTGGTGCTGTTTACTAACCCACGCGGCAGCACCGGTTATGGCGCCGAATTTGCCAATGCTATACAAGGGATTTACCCAGGCGTAAGAGACGGTGCAGATCTTCTCAACGGGGTTGATGCCGCCATTGCACAGGCCAATATTGATAGTGAGCGCTTATTTGTCACGGGTTGCTCAGGTGGCGGCGTGTTAACCACCTATATGGTTGCAGTTAGCCAGCGCTTTAAGGCTGCTGTTGCGCGGTGCACCGTGTCAAATTGGATTGGCATGGCTGGGACCTCAGATGTGCCTGCGTGGGTATATCGTTTTCACGAAAAACCGTTTTGGGAAGACCCTACAGACTGGATAGCCAATAGTCCTCTGCATATGGTGGGTGAAGTCAATACTCCCGTATTGTTGATCACGGGCGATAAAGATATTCGTACACCATATGCTGAAGCGGAGCAGTATTTTTCAGCTTTGAAAATGCGTGGCGTACCCACTGCACTTATCCCGATGCGTGGCGAGTATCATGGCACCGGATCTATTCCGTCTAATTGGCTTCGCACCCAGCTTTATACAAAAGCGTGGTTTGACCGCTTTGACCCTGCAAAAAGTGAATGATATAAATTGATTTTAAGAACATCAAACCCTATGAGAAGACTGCTGCAAGTTGGGCTTGCATGCAGTCTTTGGCGCTACATTCCGAAAGTTCAAGATGGTGAACGAGTTGTCTCAACAGGTCATGAAACCGAGCTATCTTTTATGTTGGAAAATTGAAGCGCGTTTGAAGTAAAACTCGCTAAACCCCTGATTGCTATTATTAGCTTACGAACCGTTCGGCTTTTGATCATAACCCCAACGGCTCACTAAAGTCTGTTCAGCGCCAATATGATCTAATATGCGCGCCACCACAAAATCTATCAAATCGTCGATACTTTTTGGGTTGTGGTAAAAGCCAGGGGAGGCGGGCATGATGGTCACCCCTAGATTTGACAGGGTCAGCATGTTCTGCAGGTGTAGGCTTGAGAACGGCATCTCTCTTGGCACAACAATGAGCTGGCCGCGTTCTTTTATCACCACATCAGCGGCGCGCTCAATTAAGTTGTCGCATGCGCCCACAGCGATAGAAGATAAGGTGCCGGTTGAACATGGACATATGATCATTTGTTTGGGTGCGGCTGAGCCTGAGGCGACTGGTGAAAACCATTCTTCTTTGCCGCATACCGTAATTTGCTCAGGCTTTGCGTTGGCATACTCCGTGAAAAAGGTCGCGCCATTGTCACTGCCGCTAGGGACTTTTAGGCCTTCTTCGGTTGCAAATACAACTCTTGCTGCTGAGGATATCAGCAAAAAAATATGGTAATCGGCGGCTACTAACTGTTTAAGCAACTTAAGCGCATATGGGGCGCCGGATGCACCTGTAATGGCCAGCGTTATGGATTTAGGCACTTATCGCTCCTAGCGTATCAAATAATTTCGTATGGATGGCATCAAAGCCGCCGTTGCTCATGATCAGCACATGATCACCGCTTTGTAAGCTGCCCGCAAGAGACGTAACGATATCGTCAGTCTGTTGGTACACTTTCACGGGTACCTTACTGTTGTTCACGGTCTCTTGCAGTGACCAGCCTAGGTTACTTGGCTCAAGCAAGTGTACTTCGTCCGCAACTTGCCAAGACTGTGCTAGCTGGTTCTTATGTACGCCCATTCGCATGGTATTGGATCTCGGCTCAAGTACGGCAATGATGCGTTGGTTGCCCACTTTTTGTCTCAAGCCATCTATTGTTGTTTTAATCGCAGTGGGGTGGTGGGCAAAGTCATCGTAAAGGGTTATGCCATTCACAAGCCCTTTAATCTCCATGCGTCGCTTCACATTTTTAAAGCGCGCGAGGGCATCAATGGCATCTTTTAGCGGCACGCCTGCATGGTGAGCGGCCCCGATGGCCATCAGTGCATTTTCCATATTATGCTCACCAATTAACGACCAGTTAACGGTGCCAACAGGCTGTTTTTTATGGATAACATTGAATTGGCTGCAATCTGATTTTAGTGCTTGTGCCTGCCATGTTGACTTATTTGCCGGGCCGATAAACTCTTGCTCACTCCAACATCCCATCTCGAGCACCGCTTCCATATTTGCCTCAGCCGCACGTGATAAAATCATGCCGTTTGAAGGTACTGTTCTGATTAAATGATGAAACTGTCGTTTGATAGCATCGAGATTTTCAAAAATATCGGCATGATCAAATTCTAAGTTATTTAAAATCAGCGTGCGTGGGCGGTAATGCACAAACTTCGAGCGCTTGTCGAAAAATGCGCTGTCGTACTCATCTGCTTCAATGACAAAAAACGGCGATTCGCCAATGCGCGCCGAAATACCAAAATTTTCAGGTACACCCCCAATTAAAAAGCCGGGTGCCAGGCCGCAGTCTTCTAGTATCCATGTCAACATGCTCGAAGTCGTGGTTTTGCCATGTGTGCCGGCAACGGCTAATACCCAGCGATCTTTTAATAAGTGATCGAGCAACCACTGCGGGCCGCTGGTGTATGGCAAGTTCCTATCGAGTACATATTCTACTGCGGGGTTGCCGCGTGCCATGGCGTTTCCGATGATCACAATGTCGGGCGTTGGCGTGAATTGTTCAGCGCTATACCCTTCATAAAGCGTAATTCCGAGCTGCTCTAGCTGGGTGCTCATGGGTGGATATACATTGCGATCCGAACCGGTGACGGTATGTCCTAAGCTTTTTGCGATGGCGGCAATCCCGCCCATAAAGGTACCGCAGATCCCTAAAATATGTACATGCATGAATGAATTGTGCGTTGCCGTAAAATAATACGCGTAGTGTATCAGAACCGACTCGCTAGCCGAATAGTTGATTTTTTATATCGCATAATGGAAGGGCATGAGCGCGCCTAAAAATGATATTGCTCAAGACTGATTGCTTAAATAAAAATCACAACGGTTGAGCATTTTTAGAAGCAGGTTACAATAGAAGGTATTCGAGCATTGCGCGTCACGTATATTTGCCATTGCATCGCAGCAATTTACCTCATCACCACACAAGGAAATCGGTTTTTCATGAAACGACTCAATTCACAATTGCAACAGGACGGCGCGCCGCTAGAACTCATCCTACTAATCAGAACGCTGTTGGCCGGGTGCAAAGAAATCTCCTTTCGTGTCAGCCAAGGTGATTTAGCGGGTGTATTAGGCTCTACGTTGAGTGAAAACGTTCAGGGTGAAACGCAAAAGAAGCTCGATGTTATATCCAATCAAATTTTAAAAGATACCTTGGGTGAATCTGGCTACGTGAAAGCTATTTCATCCGAAGAAGAGGAAGATGTTGTACCGTGCAATCCAGAGGGTAACTACTTGGTCAGTTTTGATCCCCTAGACGGCTCTTCTAATACCGAAATCAACAGCCTAATTGGCACTATCTTCTCAATCACCCATGCACCACAATGGATGAAGCCAGATGACCCTTCTGCATTTTTGCAACCAGGTACGCAAATGGTTGCGGCGGGGTATGTGCTTTATGGCCCTTCAACGATGTTAGCAATGACGACAGGTAGGGGGACACACTTATACACCCTAGATAAGACTCACGGTGGTTTCTTATTAACGCAACCGAACATAAAAGTGCCAGAGCAAACCAGTGAATTTGCTATCAATGCTTCTAATCAGCGTCATTGGGAAGAGCCTATTCAACGTTATGTGGCTGATTTAATCGCAGGGACTGATGGTCCAAGAGAAAAAGACTACAACATGCGTTGGGTAGCTGCGATGGTTGGAGATATTCATCGCGTGCTTTGTCGCGGCGGTATCTTTATGTATCCCTTCGACAAGCGTAATCCCAAAATTCCTGGTAAACTTCGTTTGTTGTATGAAGCTAATCCTATGGCATTTTTAATTGAGCAAGCGGGTGGTTTGGCGTCTACGGGTAATGGGCGCATTATGGAAGTCATGCCTTCAGAAATTCATCAGCGTGTTCCCACCTTGATTGGCTCTAAAGAAGAAGTGGAGCATTGTTTAAGCTACTATTCGACTGATAAAGCGTAATCAACACTGCTGGTAAAATGTGCGTAAAGCGCTTGTTTCGCACCATTGCATTAAATACACATCGCTAATTTCGCTTTACGACATTTGTCGTAAAGCGTTTACTTGGGTCTTTTCAAAGGATACTGTTGTCGCCATATTGTGTGAACCTTGGTCAATGGGTGTCGTATCTTGCAAAAACTTGCGGATACAATTGAAATCTCTTTAAGGCGATTTGAATATTCACTATACTTGCGCACCAGTTTCTCTCTCTTTTTTTAATTAATGTATAGGAAGCAACATGAGCTTAAACGACGTGCCAGCGGGCAGTAACTTGCCAGATGAAGTCAACGTAATTATTGAAATACCAGCATTTTCGTCACCTGTTAAGTATGAAGTAGACAAGGATTCTGGCACCCTATTTGTTGACCGTTTCATGGGTACCTGCATGCAGTATCCACTCAACTATGGTTATGTGAACAATACATTATCTGACGACGGTGATGCGGTAGATGTGTTGGTCATGACGCCACATCCATTGCTAGCAGGTTCGGTCATCAAGTGCCGTCCAGTGGGTGTGCTCAACATGACCGATGAGTCGGGCGAAGATGCAAAAGTCATCGCTGTGCCAGTCGCGAAGTTGTCGCAGTCTTACAACGACATTCAAGATGTTGACGATGTTCCCCAGCTGATAAAAGATCAGGTAGAGCACTTTTTCTCACACTATAAAGATTTAGAAAAAGGCAAATGGGTGAAGATTGACGGTTGGGCGGGTATCGATGCAGCAAAAGCTGAAATTGTATCGAGCGCACAGCGTTATCAAAAAGACGCAGAATAATAAACAGTTTTTATTTCAGCACGAGAGCCCGCTTTACACAGCGGGCTTTTTTATTGCTTTGACGTCAGATTCGAATCTGTTAGCGTATGCACATGACACAGAAAGGAAAGGAAGGCAGATTGAAAACCACTATTATTGCAGCATTTTTGACCCTAAGCGCAACATTACTTAGTTTCCCAGGCATATCTGCTGAGTTTAAAGAATTATATTGGGAAGACTTAGTACCGAAGGGCTTTGTTGTGCCGCCTCCACCCATTGACCATAACGGAAATATGACGCAGGCACAGCCTAATGCACCGTTAGTTGAATCGCTCAATGGCGAAAAGGTCAAAATCCCTGGTTTTGTTGTTCCTTTAGAAGGAAACGGTGATCTAATTACCGAGTTTTTGCTCGTTCCTTATTTTGGAGCGTGTGTCCACGTGCCTCCTCCGCCATCAAATCAAATAGTTTATGTAATATTTTCTGAAGGCGTGCCGATAGATAACTTATATGACGCTGTTTGGGTCACCGGTGAGCTATCAACTGATGGTTGGTCTGGAGATATTGCGTCGGTAGGCTACCGTTTATCGGGCATAACTGTGAGCGCATTTGAAGGGTAAATATCGCTCACAGAATTAGCTCAATGCATCTTCAATATTAGTGAGTGATTTATGAATTTTATTACGAGTTTTTTAGCAAGACTTTCAATTGCACAAAAGCTCTTTCTCATCCCGGCGATGGGAATCGTTAGCTTTGTGGTCTTTGTCAGCTTTACCGCCATGACCGCGAGCAGCAATGTTAAGTTGTTAGAGAATGCCCGCGAGATACAGTTTCCCGCATTGCTGGCGTCTCGCAATGCTCTGGTCAACATGCAAAACGTCAAATCTTCATTAAGCGCCGCGGTTACAACCGGTGATGAAGAATCTCTTGCAAATGCTCAAGCTCAGGCAGATATCACTGTTGAAAACCTTCGTGCCATACAAGCACTCAATGATGAGTTATCCACTCAAGTTGAGTCTATCTTGAAAGGGTTTAACACTTATTTTGATGTGGCTTACGACGTGAGCGAGTCAATGGTCAATAACACCGCAGATTTTTCTCGTTTAGCGCAGCTCACGCAACAAATGAACAGTGCTTTTGATGAAGCTACTGCGTCTCTCACAGAGTTTAGCGAACAACAACTGAGCCAATTTGAAGATGCTATTGAGGTCTCGAATGTTGCGGCTAATAATTTAAGTCGCGTAGGTATTATTATGGGTATTGTGACCAGCGTCTTTATGCTCGCAGTAGCCCTTCCTATCGTAAGAAATTTACGCGGCAGTATTCTAAATGTGGTTAACTCGCTAAAAGACATCGCACAAGAAGATGGCGACCTGACATTGCGCCTGCATACAACGAATAAAGACGAAATTGGCGACCTTGTGCATTGGTTCAACCAGTTTATTGAGAAATTACAAAACGTCGTAAGAGACATTGGTAATGCAAGCCAGCCGCTGGCCACACTAGCTGGTAATCTAAACAATGTATCTGACCATACTCGCCAAACTATTGCGGCACAACAAATGTCAGCGGCAGATGCCAAAGCTGCAGTTGATGAAATGACGGGAAGCGTTGATTCCATAGCGGTGAGTGCTAACGAAGCTGCGCAGGCGGCTACAGAAGCCTCAAACGCGGCAGATGATGGCCAACAGGTGGTCAATCAAACGGTAGGCAGCATTCAAAACTTAGCCTCGCGTGTTGATGAAACTGCTGTGCTTATCAAGAAGCTAGAAGAAGACTCTATTCAAGTAGGTGTGGTATTAGACGTTATCAAAGGAATTGCAGAGCAAACAAACTTACTGGCATTGAACGCGGCGATAGAAGCAGCGCGTGCAGGTGAGCAAGGAAGAGGCTTTGCGGTGGTAGCTGATGAAGTAAGAACGTTGGCATCACGCACGCAAAAATCAACAGAAGAGATTCAAACGACCATCGAGCAATTACAAAGTGCTGCAAAAACTGCTGCAGTTGCTATGAGCAAGGGAACCGAGCAAGCCTCATTGAGTGTTGATGAAGCGAACAAAGCCGGCACAAGCCTCGACGCGATTACCGCCACTATCAGTCGTATAACCTTGATGAACGATCAAATTGCGCAGTCTACCGGCGATCAAAAGAAGGTGTCTCAATCTATCAGTACAAGTGTAGATGACATTAATGCTAGAACCGAGGATACCGCATCAAGTTCAGAGCAGCTTACTCATGTTAGTCATGAGCTTGAGCAGTTATCGGAAGACTTCAGTAGGATTATGCGCCAGTTTAAATACTAGTGCTTTAAAAAGAGCGTGATACACGCCTACCATGTTGAAACGCCTGCTATGCAGGCGTTTTTTATGCGTTTTAGATACTGACGACTAACCCTTCTAACTGTGCTCGCACGTCTGCTGGAATAGGCGCTGAGCGCTTTGTTTGATAGTCAAAGTGCACCAGTGTGGTTGTGCCTTTCGCTTTAAGCAGTTCGTCTTGCCATAACTCTTGATATACTACAAACGAACTTTTTCCGATGCGTTGTATGCCCGTCTTAACGGTCACGTCACTAGACATGAAGATCTGTTCTAAAAAATCTACGTTATAGTTGGCTAATATAAGTGGCCAATTGTCAAGGTCTAGCGTTGGCGTAAACATCTTAAAGATGGGAAAGCGAGCAGCCTCAAACCACCCCACCAATACCGTATTACTTACGTGTTTCAGTGCATCGGTTTCATAAAACCTTACGGGAAACGTATCAGATAACATATGATTTCCTATGATTGATTGAGTTTGGGTAACATGGGGGCTAAAAAATGCCCCGTATGCGAAGCCTTCACTGCACAAATGTCTTCTGGCGTGCCCTCGGCAACGATCATTCCGCCGCCTGAGCCACCCTCCGGACCTAAATCTACGACCCAATCAGCGGTTTTCACAACGTCCAAATTGTGTTCGATCACCACTACGGTATTACCATGATCTCTGAGTCGATGAAGGACTGCCAATAGTTGTTTAATATCGTGAAAGTGTAGCCCTGTGGTGGGTTCGTCGAGAATATATAGGGTTTGTCCTGTGTCTCGTTTTGACAGCTCTTTGGCGAGCTTAACACGCTGTGCTTCACCGCCTGAGAGGGTCGTTGCCGATTGTCCCAAACGAATGTAAGAAAGGCCCACATCCATAAGGGTTTGCAGTTTGCGAGATATCGCTGGGATGGCGTCAAAAAAGTCCCTAGCGTCTTCGACGGTCATTTCTAACACTTCATGAATGTTTTTGTTTTTGAAGCGTATTTCCAATGTTTCTCGGTTGTAACGCTTACTATGACAAACATCGCAAGGCACATAGACATCGGGCAAAAAGTGCATTTCGACTTTGATTAAACCATCGCCTTGGCATGCTTCACATCGGCCACCCTTCACATTGAAGCTAAATCGTCCTGGTTTGTAGCCGCGCGAGCGCGCCTCTTGAGTACCAGCGAAGATTTCGCGAATAGGGGTGAAGATGCCTGCGTAAGTCGCAGGGTTTGAACGAGGCGTTCTGCCGATAGGGCTTTGGTCAATATCCACCACTTTATCTAGATGCTCTAAACCGCTACAGCTTTTGTGTGGGGCTGGTTCGTTTACCGTCGCGCGATTTAGTTCGCGCTGGGCAATGCGATAAAACGTATCGTTAATTAGCGTCGATTTGCCTGAACCCGATACCCCAGTTATGCAAGTCATTAATCCAATAGGAATAGACAGGTCGACGGATTGTAAATTATTGCCCGTTGCGCCTTTTAGCGAAATCCACTCGCGCCCTTTTGTAGGGTTTCTGGTTTGCGGGACTTCGATGAATTCTGTGCCCGCGAGATAACGCCCGGTAAGAGACGCTTCACAGCTTTTAATATCCTCTAATGAACCCTGCGCGATAATTTCGCCGCCGTGAACACCAGCTCCCGGGCCAATATCTACGATGTAATCCGCTTCACGAATGGCGTCTTCATCGTGCTCTACAACAATAACGGTATTACCCAAATCACGCAGATGCCGAAGGGTGTTAAGTAAGCGCTCATTATCTCTTTGATGCAGACCAATACTAGGTTCATCTAGCACATACATGACGCCAACCAGTCCCGCACCAATTTGACTTGCCAAGCGAATACGCTGCGCTTCACCACCTGATAGGGTGTCGGCACTGCGCTCTAGTGACAGGTAATTGAGACCGACATTGACCAAAAACTGCAGTCGGTCGTTAATTTCTTTTAAAATTTTATCGGCGATTTTTGCTTTTTGACCGCTTAAGTCGAGGTTGGCGAAAAAGTCCAATGCTTCTGCAATTGAGCGGTTTGCGATGTTAGGTAAGTTAGTCCCTTCAATAAAAACATTGCGGGCTTCTAGGCGTAAGCGAGTGCCTGAACATGCGCTACAGTTTTGATGTGACATGTACTTGGCGAGTTCTTCGCGCACGGTATTTGATTCGGTTTCTTTGTATCGGCGCTCCATATTCGGAATGATTCCCTCAAAGGGGTGCTTGCGTTCCATCACATCGCCGCGTTCGTTGATGTATCTGAACTTGACTGATTCCCCCTTTGAGCCATTGAGTACGATATCTTTCGCTTTGTCATCAAGGCTGGCAAACGGTTGGCTTAAATCAAAGCCATAATGCTGGGCTACCGACATTAACATTTGAAAATAATAGTAGCTGCGTTTATCCCAGCCGCGTATCGCCCCGCCAGATAAACTTAATTCGTCGTTACCCACAACGCGATGCGGGTCGAAAAACTGTCTAGTCCCTAAACCATCACAAGTTTGACAGGCGCCGGCGGGGTTGTTGAACGAAAAGATACGTGGCTCTAGTTCGGCAATACTGTATCCGCAGTGAGGACAGGCGAAGTTAGCTGAAAAAACAATTTCGTCTTTTTCAGGCTCGTCCATATAGGCGATTTTGGCGTTTCCGCTAGACAAATTAAGCGCGGTCTCAAACGATTCCGATAAGCGAAGTTGCAAATCCTCACGCACCTTAAATCGGTCAACGACCACTTCGATGGTGTGTTTTTTGCGTAAATCTAATTCTGGCGGATCTGACAGGTCGCACACCTCGCCATCGATACGCGCTCTAATAAATCCTTGAGCGGCTAAGCTTTCTAAGGTTTTGACATGTTCACCTTTACGCTCTTGTACAACTGGTGCGAGTAGCATCAACTTTGTGCCTTCAGGCATTTCTAGCACTTTGTCGACCATTTGACTGATGGTTTGCGCATCAAGCGCTACGTCATGATCGGGACATTTGGGTGTGCCAACGCGGGCAAACAACAAACGCAGATAATCGTAAATCTCGGTGATCGTACCTACCGTGGAGCGCGGGTTGTGCGATGTGGATTTTTGTTCGATAGATATCGCTGGCGATAGACCTTCGATATGGTCAACATCGGGCTTTTCCATCATCGACAAAAACTGCCGTGCGTAGGCAGACAAGCTTTCTACGTAGCGGCGTTGACCCTCTGCATACAAAGTATCAAATGCTAATGATGATTTTCCTGAACCGGATAGACCCGTAATGACAACAAGTTTGTCGCGGGGCAGTGTAATATTGATATTTTTGAGGTTGTGCGTGCGCGCACCTCTGACTTCTATCTTATCCATGTGACCTTTGTGTTAACTCAAATTGGAGCGAATTCACCATTATGGCATAGATTGCGCTTTTGTGATGGCTTAGTTACGCAAAAGGATGTAAGGAGATCAGCACACCCATACAACAACTGGGGCAATCCTTTAGTCCGACAGACTACTAAAACGCCTTTAAAACAAGTACACTTCGCGTCCTGAAAGTAGGTCAATACGCATCATTTGAATCGTAGGTTGAATGTCACAAAATACCCTAAATAAAGTTGAATTAAGCGCAGCGGCGAGTCTAGCGTCGGTATACGTGTTGCGTATGCTTGGGCTGTTTATGGTGATCCCCGTGATTGCGGTTGCGGCTTTAGAGTTTGAAGATTACTCACCTTTGTTGGTTGGTTTAGCTGTGGGTGGCTATGGTTTAACACAAGCGATATTACAAATACCGTTTGGTGTGCTGTCGGATAAATGGGGTCGCAAGTCGGTTATTTATCTGGGGCTGAGCTTGTTTTGCATGGGGAGCCTTATCGCGGGTTTTGCCGATTCGATGCTAATGCTGACATTGGGGCGTATTCTGCAAGGCGCAGGTGCCATTGCCGGAGCCATCATGGCGTTAGCCAGTGATGTGACCCGTGAATCTCAGCGCACAAAAGTGATGGCGGTCATTGGCGTATCTATTGGCTTTTCCTTTTACATTGCCTTGCTATTAGGGCCGGTATTAGCGGCATATATTGGTTTGCAGGGCATATTTTTACTTACCGCGGTGCTTAGCTTGGCATGTTTCCCGCTGATTAAGTGGGGTGTTGATACACGTGATGCGCAAGCCGCGCCTGCCGGAGATGCTTTACCAAAGCTCAGTCAGATTGGTGGCTTGTTCAAACACAGTATGCTGTGGCGTTTAAATGTATCGGTGCTGGTGGTGCACATGCTCATCACCTGTTTTTTTGTGCAAATCCCATTGTATCTTGTTCAACTAGATATGCCGCTTTCAGAGCACTACAAGGTTTACTCAATTGTGTTGCTGCTATCGGTAGGGGTATTGGCAGGCTTTATTTACCTAAGTAAGCACTTACCTCTAGGAAATAGCTTTCGATTGGCGCTGTTGCTGATGGCGCTTGGTTTCTTTTTGCTGATCGTGCAAACGCCAAGCTATTGGCTGATATGCGTCGCAGGTATTTTGTTCTTTGGCGGTTTTAATTTTCTTGAGGCGAAAATGCCAGCCTTGGTATCTTCATTAGCGCCTGCTGGGCAAAAAGGCAGTGCCATGGGCATATATGCGAGCCATCAGTTTTTTGGCGCCTTTTTAGGCGGTATTAGTTCGGGTCTGATGAATAGCTTCTTTGATGTCGAAACTACCTTTATCTTGTGTTTGGTTATGATATTTATGTGCACACTCGTTACGCGAGGCTTAAGCGCGGCAGAGAAAGTAAGACGAGTCACTCTTAGTATCCCCAATCGTGAAGCTGGCGCGCTTGGTGAGCAAGATAGTGTCTTAGAGCAACATCTTGAGGCTTTAAGAATGCTACCTGGTGTAAAAGATGTGATTGCAGACCCAATTGATATGGCCTTTTATTTAAAAGTTGACGCTAAAACCTTTAATTTAAAAGACGCTAAAGGGATCATTGGCGCCGATGCATAGCGAACTTGCAATAGGTTTGTCCCGGCTTTCTGACGTTTCGTACAGTTTTCTTTGTGAGTCTTTATAAATAAAATCTCCTGAATGATAGCGCGCAATGTCCGTCACGTTTGACTGGCATAATTGGGTTAAAACGCGTTACACTATCGGCATAAACATGACGTCTGCAGTCGCGATTTTTCAGCTGTTGATAATACGTACAAGATAAGGAATAGACATGGCCTCTAGAGGTGTAAATAAAGTTATTTTGGTGGGTAATTTAGGAAACGATCCTGAAGTGCGCTACATGCCAAATGGCAATGCAGTGGCGAATTTGAGCCTAGCCACGAGTGAAAGTTGGAAAGACCAGCAGGGACAGCAACAAGAGAAAACCGAGTGGCACCGTGTGACAATGTATCGTCGATTAGCCGAAATTGCCGGTGAATACCTGAAAAAAGGTTCACAAATCTACATTGAAGGTAAACTCCAAACCCGTAAATGGCAGGATCAGCAAGGTAACGACAAGTACACAACCGAAGTCATTGCTGACCAACTACAAATGCTAGGTGGCAGAATGGAAGGCGGCCAAAACAATGGCGGTGGATATCAGCAACGTCCACAACAAAATAACGCCAACCAAGGCTATCAAAAAATGCCGCCTAACCAAGGTGGCGCGCCTGCACAAGGTGGTCAACAACCACAGCAGCCGCCTAAAATGGCAGAGCCTGACTTTGATTTTGATGATGATATTCCGTTCTGACTTTCACTAAAGACTGGTTTTTGTTAAGTTTTTTTAATCTAGCCCAGTAAAAACAAATATTTCTAAAAAGTTTACATTTAAGTTCGTCAGGTTTGTTAACTTTTTTGTCATATACCCATTTTATTTTCACTAAGAATGTTGTTAATTTTTGGGTAAGCGCCCGGCAAACCACATATTTCCAAGTTAAGTCCAATTCTGCAGCATAAGACCTCAACTATCAAATAGAGGTCTCTATGCAAAACAAACGACGAACCAAATAACAGTGGCTACGCATTTTCGATGAGCAACAAAATAGCGGCTTAACCATTAAAGCGTTTAGTGAGCGCAAAAGTATCAACCTACAAACATTCCGCGCTCGAAAAAGTGATTGGAAGCAAAGAGATAAAAAGCAAGGCCGAGAGTTAGTTAAGATTGAAACACCAATGCCAAAACTCGTAGCGGCAATAAGCTGTTGGTTCACTGGTGTAGAGCTTGCCTGTGATGACTCGGTCAACTCGCAGTGGTTTGCTGCTATGGTCAAGGTAAAAAGAGCAGCGGCAAAGCCGAATGGGCGCTAAACCATATCCAAAAGCTCTGCCGCATTGAAAGGCAGCTTTAAGAGGCTATGCCGGATGAAATACACAAGGTAGGACAAGCGCAAAGCATCCCCTTACTCAAGCAGTTCGAAACGTGGCTCGTTAAATCAGGGCAACGGGTGCTGCCAAAAACAAAGCTACGCGTAGCCATTACCTACTGCTTAATTCAATGGGAGGAACTCAACACCTACACAAAAGGCGGCGATCTAGATATCGGTAATAACCGCGCTGAGCGAGCAATAAAGCCCTTCGTGATAGGAATAATTGGTTATTTAGCCATACCGCCAATGGTGTTGACGTCAGTGCCGTACTTTATAGTATTATCGAAACCGCAAACTCGAACGGGCTGATGCCCTTTGATTATATGATGCACTTGCTAGAGCAAGTAGCTGCGAAAAAGACCCATATCGAGCAACTGCTACCATGGCGGTTTGCCAAAGACTAGGTGGGATTACAATACGCTCACATTAAAAACTCTGTAGAAGCGATTGTAATTTTGAGGGGTTTTACAAGATCATGCTAGACAAGAATTCCAAAAAGCGTATGTAACTGAAAAGCCTCTTTAAGACATTGGTACTAATTTATGGGATAGGTATTTCGAAAAGGCACAATTGGTGGTCGGTCAAAATAATGGTTAAGAAGAAATTGCAAAATCCATAGTGTTGCGCCATCGACTATTACTAAACGGGTGAAACCATCACCTATGCGTAAGCTTAGGTTGAAGTCCGTGACATAAAGAAGCTTCTAGAACGCGATGAATTAAAAATGGAGATATTAAAAATTGTATGGTCAGCTCATCTGATAAAACAAGTCTACCGAGTTGATCATGCCACTTTTTTATTTACTGAATAGCTTTGGAAATGTTTGATATTTAGGTGCTACTACATTTTCAGAGTCAAAAACGCCAATCCCATATGTAATTTGGAAATTCCCCGAGAGTCTGCCAGAACTCTGCACCTGATTGCTATCGCCTGCTCCGGCAGCTCCCACACTTAGTAAACCAAGGCGGACCAAGTAGCGTTAATCCGTCTTATAGTCAAAAGAATTTTTTAGTTTAAGAGCAATGTTAAATACGTATTTGTAGTGCATCAGCATCAACAAATTTGTTCTTTCTGTAATATTATTGCAACTTTAGTTGAATACTCTTTTACCTAGAACAGTATAGCTTTTAAGTCCTAACGGAATATCATTTTGAAACTACATAAAAAATTCACTTTCGTTAAAAGTTCTGTTTGTAAATATCAACCAAACATAAATATCTTAATTTTTTTCACTTTCATTATCACTCTGATGTTTTCTTTAAGGCTTTCTGCTCAGGAGTTTGGGGAGGAAAATGGGTATGAGGAACATATAAAAAATGCGCAATCTTTGAGCTTCGTTCGAGAATTTGGAGAATCTATTTCACCGGTACTTGGCAGTATCGGCTGGTCAAAGTTGGATTTAAATATCCCACTAGCAGGTCCGGATATTCAAATTCGTCGCTCACTTACAACCTCTGCCTTTTATCCATTAAGCCCTAATCATTTGCCTAGTGAGATATTTGATTGGAATCTAGAATTACCAAAAATTTATTTGAATGTATGGCGATATAGAGAATCTAGTCTGACATCATGCGGTATGTCTTCAGTAAAAAATATGCAAGTCAGTATCCATGGTGTTGATGGATTTGACCCAGTTGGCAAAAACAATGCCGGTATTAGTTATCCATCTAATACAGCGATATATTTTGCAAATAACTGGATACTGCGCTGCCAAGCTTTTTCGTCGCGCAGCAACAGTCAAAATGCATCTGGACAAGCACTGCAACCGGTAAATACACAATTTGTCCTGCAGTCACCTACGGGAACAACATATCATTTTAGGTTTATGGCGCGACGAAGCTACAATAATGAAGTCGACGTCATGGTACTTGAAAATGTCTGGCAAACGCTTGTTCTCAGTGTTACCGATATTGAGGATCGGCATGGCAACTGGGTTACATATGATTACAAAGAAGTAATTGAAGACTCGAGACCTGACTTGCTCGGAAATCCGATGAAGACTCAATTATTGCTGACACACGTCCGGAGTAAGGCAGGCGCAACCGTTACTTTGAGAAATAACGGAAGTCATATTACTGGCTTCACTTACGGAGGCAAAACAGTAACCTACCATCCGCAGATTATGAACTGGTCTGGGCCGGCCCCATCAACAGAAATACTGGGGAGAGTGTCCATCGCTGACGACCAAGAGACATATGTATGGAAATATGTTCACAGTGAATGGGGAACACCCGCGCCAAGCGGACTTTATATAAACAAGGGATTAACCGGTATAATTAACCCTTGGGGCGGTAGAATAGATTATGAATACGAAGCGCGTATTTTCGGATGTAGCAGAAATCCGGCAGCCTGGCCCTTCTATGATTATTCATTGTCAAAAAGAACTTACACAGATTCAACAAGGACATATTCAGTAGATTACAACGTGACCCGTGACTACACTAACCCATCCTCACCGATACCTGCGAATGGTTTCGCCTACACTGAAGTTTCTTATCCAGATAGAAAAGAGCGCTATGAATATCATTGCGGTCTTTTTCAAAGCCGTTTTTTATCAGATCCTAAAGACCATAAATTATACAAAGTTGAAATAATGGACTTGTCTAATAACGTGATCAGAACAATGGATTATGAATATCAGCTTATTTCCCGTAACTATCAAAATAATGACTTTATATGGCATGACTCAAATGGCCCAGATAGGCTTGAACTCAAAAAAGTGACAATTGACAATAATTACGAGACCGAAGCAATCGCATTTGATAAATTTGGCATGCCAACTATCACAAAAGAGATAAATATAGCAGCAGCGACTCAACGATTTACAAAACGTGATTATTATAATGACGAATCAAATTGGTTTGTAGGATTACCATCCAGAAAATCACTCAGCACGACCAACAATAACTACACCATTGTGTCGCAGGTGGACTATCATTCTAGTTCATTAGGTAATACATCCTATGCAAACCGCGCACTTCCCTATCGAATATCTGAATTTGGCACATGGCGAAAACAATATGTGACCTATCACTCGACTGGCGAAAAGCGAAAAGTAGAGCTTAATCAAAACCTGATGAATAGTAGCACTAAGCGCTATATCGAATACCTTAATTATTATCGAAATGTTCCCAGAACAATCAAGATACCAAGAAGCGAATCGACTTCTGCGCAATACATGTACTACAGTGTCGATAGTCTGGGTCGCATTTTCAGGGAGACTGATTATGAGGGGAACTGCACGAATTACGCATACAATGGACTAGATTGGTTAGAATCCATTACACCTTGTGATAGTCAGTTTGCAAGAACAACAATGTCCTATTCATATGCAAATACGTCCGATGCTACGTTACAGTATGCGGATGTAGGAATGCTCAAGCAAACAATAAACAAAAGCGGCTACCAAAAAACAACGTTTTATGATGGCTTACTAAACCCGAGGTTAATAAGAGAGCGCGATACCGCAAGCAGTAACACAATTCGATTTAAACGCTTCAGTTATGACTCGGAAAATCGCGTCGCGTATGAGAGTCGGTTTCACAATAGCGCATCGACACCTCACGGTGTGTTCTTTAGTTACGATGAATTAAGTAGACTCTCCTTATTAAACGATAATACGTTTTCAGGTAACACAACATATGCTTATCTCAGTGGCGACAGGGTAAGTATGACAGACAACAAAGGGAACGTGACTGAAACGACATTTTTAGCCTATGGCACGCCAGCGTTAGAAATGCCGCGTGTCATAAACAGTCCAGAAAGCATGTCAACCACCCTTTATTACAATGTGTTCGACAAAATAACGTCCATTTCGCAAGGTGGTATCACTGAGCATCGCATATACAATGTAGAGCAAGAACTATGCAAAGTCGTTCGTCCAGATATTGGTAACAAAGCATTTGCCTTTAATAACGCCGGTGAACTAATCTGGAAGGGAGAAGGCTCATCCGTAAGCGGCTCATTAACGAGCTGCGACAACAGTATCAGCAGCAGCCAGCGTACTAATTATTTTTACAACAATTTCGGATTAACGCGACTCATAGATTACGGTGACAGCACACCGAATAAAACGTTCCAATACAATCGAAATGGCCAAGAGAAAAGACGAGAGTTTGATGGTGTTGTAACTCGATATGGATACAACTCATTAAATCTTGTCGATTGGGAAGACTTAAGCATTGACCAACATCTGTTTGAAGTTGATTACCAATACAACTCAAGAGGTGATATCTCCGCGATAGAATATCCAACAGGAGAGACGGTTGGTTTTTCTCCCAATGCATTGGGGCAACCTACCCGGACAGCAAATTATTCAACGAACGCACAATATCACCCTAACGGACAAGTTAAGAGTTTCACCTACGGCAATGGCATGGTTCACACCTTAACGCAGTATCCTAGCGGGCTTCCTAAAGATATGAATGATATAAGAAGCGGTGTAAAAGCCTTTGACCATTACTTTCAATACGATGCCAATGGTAATATGACATTCCAGCGTAATGATCTGAATGCACAGAATAACCTGGCGCTCACTTATGATGGACTTGATAGACTGGCCATTATTAGTGATAGCCATTTGGGTGCCGGCTATGTACTTTATGACAATATGAGCAATATCGAATACATAAAAATGGGAAATCATACTGTCAATCACAACTATGACCAAGATGGAATGATTAAAAACACAACCGGAACGATACTTCGCTCGTTTTCGCATGATATGCGCGGCAACGTGATAAACAACGGCACACAGACCTTTGTTTATAATTTAGCGCAACAAATGGAGTCGACAACACGCACAGGACAGACAACGTTTTATCGTTACACCGGCGATGATAAACGAGCGAAGAAAACAAAGTCCGGTGAAGAAATGTACTTTATGTACTCGTTTGATGGAAAATTGTTGTTTTCACTGGACGATGTCACTAATGAAGCGACCAACAAAATATATCTTGGTAGCAAACTCATTGCCGAACATAAATCTAACTTTATATTGCCACCAAATCCTGTGTCTGCGCTTGTTATTGCTGGCACGTCATACTCAACTTTTAGTAGCCAATCAGGTACGATCGGATTGACTCAAAACCTAGATAGTGAAACCAGCGATGTGATGAGTTGGAGTGCGCCTAATGCAGCTGTACGCATCGAATATCGAATCGACTTTGGCACAACCGGTCGCTCAGCGGGAAATCCAGACACACCGTGGACCCACTACAGCACTTATAACGCAGGTGCACATTCAGGCACATTAAACTACGACATAGGCCCTATAACCACCAGTAATGTCCCAAAAACATCTCAACCAACGGGAACTGACTTTGCAAAACTCTTTATAAGGGTGAGAGCGAGCAATAGTGCAGGCAACAGTGAGTGGCGGTATCTGCGGCCAATTTGGGTATTTAATAAGAGCTAAGGAATGGTGGAAAAGGATAGTAAAATTATGAAATCAACAGGAAAGGCCATGCTGCATATAAACTTACTAGTTTCGCTTCTGCTTTTTTCAAACTTCCTAAACGCCGAAGTTACATACTTGCATACCGACCATTTAGGGTCGGTAGTCGCTAAGTCAAATGAAAGTGGGCAAGTAACATACCGATATAGTTATGCGCCTTTTGGATTAGTTGATAATACTCAAGCACTGTCCAATAAAAATAGTTACACGGGCCATGTTTATGATGATGAATCAGACTTGGTTTATATGCAGGCACGATACCATGATCCGGTCATAGGTCGTTTCTACTCAAATGATCCAGTGGATGCAATATCTCATCTAAGTACCGCGAATGGCATACATGGATTCAACAGATATGCTTATGCCAATAACAACCCGTATAAATTTACTGACCCTACAGGCCTATGCTCATCAAATACAACTGATTCTGGCAGAGAGGCTTGTGAAACAGTAAGAGATACGGGAACCCAAGATGGAGCTAGCTATAAAGGAGAGAATGAGGACGGCGTACCCATATTTGAAGTTTCGTACAAGAGATCTGATATTTTAATAGATATAGAGGGTTTTAGTGAATTACAGTCCGATATTAATCAACTGCAAAGAGATACACTTACGATTACAGCAGGTTTGATGGCAGCACCCGTAGTAGCTGGAAATGCTATAGCTGGAGGAGCACTAGCAACAGAAGTATTGGTGGCGGAATTAGGCATCAAGCCAGTTGTAACAGCTATTGGAATTTCATTTTCTTTAACTACAAACACGGAGGGGCTACCCAATCCAATGAATTTAGGAAACGGTTCAGTAGAGTTCATTCAAAAAAGCCTTCGATCTCAAAAAATGAGAGTGAAAAAAGTAAAGAATGACACTGTTTATATTGAATAATGTTTTCATATTCATAAAGTATCGAGATTGAGTTTATGGTCGCTTTTTTAGATATGATTTCACCTAAATACAAAATACAAGTGGGACTCTTCTTACCGTCTATCTTGTTCATCATTGCTTCAGCAGCCTGCTTCATAATTTTTGAAACAGATGGTGCTAAGTTGGCCATCTTTGTCATTGGTAGTATCGTTTGCGGTTTATTGACAAAGAAAACTTACGACGGATATTTAAATACAAAAGGCTTGGGGTTTGGAATGGGTATAGGAACACCTTTGAATAAACCTTTGAAGATAAACACTGAGTCAATTACTGAGTGTATTTTTTATGCAACGTTTAGTTCAATGATTGCCATTGAAAATATGGTTGGTAATACCAGTGGTTTTTTAGGATTAATGTGCGTGGTACTAATTACTTTTGTTTTCGTTAAAACACTTGCACTGAAGTTCACACCGCGATTTTCAAAAATAATTGGCTATAAAAATTTCGTGATAATTGCGCTTATGACCATAATAATAGGTGTTGCTTGTACCTCATTAATTGCAGTTATCGCAGGAAGTTGGTCTTTCAATTTTAGAATATAAGATCAGGCACAACCGGTGGTGTTGTATCTTTTACGACGGAAATATAAGTTGAATCCAAAAGCATGCCGAGGACATCGCACTGAAATGCGAGGAGAAGACCGTCAAGAATGGCTGCAACTGGTTGTTATTTCGCTTGTGGTGATAGCGGCAGGCGGTCTACTCGCGTTTCTAGTGCAGTGATAAAACCATCACTCTAATATCGAACATTTTTGTGATAAAGAAATAGCGGGCGTTGATGCTATCAGCTTGCGCTTTTTTTGCTGATTTCTATTGGAATGTCCTGCCAATTCATTTTGGATCCGATGCTGAATTGGTTTGGAATGAGAGCTGGTTTTGAGTGGATTTTGCAATTGTAGAGTCCATAGAAGTCGGCATGCGCTCCGATGATATTTGGCTTTGATCCAAATAAAATCGGCATAGCTTAGGGCTCAGTAATTAATTATCGAAATTTTGGAAATTGCATATTTAATCAACGGTCATTTCATAAAGGGTTCCTTGCTCATCATATGGGTACATCAAGTCGGCAATAGAAATTTGATTTTCTGAAGGTCGTTGTTTGTTTAGTTTTTTTACCATCCAACGCAAGCCTTTACTTGAGGTTGGTGATAGCCTTCTAAAATTAGGCTCCTCATATATGCTCGCCATTTCATGAATGACTAAGTGTTTGTTAGCGCGGTGTTTCCAAAAGTAGAATTCTTCATGGCTAGTTAAGTCGTCAATCAATCCTAAATCTTCAGTGCGATGGTAGCAAGATGCCTAAACCAGATTATGGAACAAAGAGGTAAGCCTGATTCGGTTGTTTGTGACAATGGCACCGAATATACCAGCAAGGCAATGTTTTTCTGGAGTAAAGAAAGTGGCGTAAAGCTAAGTTTTATTCAACCAAGAAAACCGACTCAAAATGCCTTTGTTGAGAGCCTAAATGGTAAGTTTAGGAATTAATGTCTGAATCAACATTGGTTTAGAACTTTAGACGAAGCACGTTACGAAATTGAACTATGGCGAGAGCATTACAATAATGTTCGACCACATATTTCTTTGAATTTTATGTCGCCTGTTGAGTTTGCAAAACAAGCAGCATAGTATGAAAAATCTCATCCGTGGATTGGTACTAATCTCGGGGATAGGTCAGTGCACGCCATACTCGTTTTAGCAAAAGCGGGCTAAGTACCTTTATACAAGTCATGAGCGTTTATATGCTCTGCGACTTGCTTGGTGAGAAGCTTATCGACACTCAAGTTTTTTTTAATATTCTCTCTGGCCATCGTAGATCGCAATGGAAGGCGCTCCGGCACCGATAAAACAGACCATCTTTCAGTGATTTCATCGGCTTTATAAAATTTATCCCAATTTGCTTTATTATCAGGACCAATTACAAAGGTAAGCTTTGCATTGGGATACATTTCTCGTTCGAGAAAGTCTAGAAGGTCATACGTGTATACCGGCTGCTCGCTATTAGGCTTTACCTTGTGCTCAATCAATAGGTCTATCACCCGTGGGTCATTGATGTCACTTACGAACAGCGACACTAACTTTTTTCGGGTAGCATAATCTATCATTTGCTTCGAAAACGCGTGCCGTAACGACGGTATTAGCAATACCTTATCGAATGCTTTCTCGTCCTCTAAAACGAAGTTTATAGCGTCTTGATGACCTTTCGTTGGCGGGTTAAATGCTGAACCAAACACAGCTATATTCATCTATTTTTACTTTCCCTTTTCATTAACAAACCTCAATATGATCTGTTGCGTTTACTTTCCATTGTGCAGTTTAAATCAATGCTCAATGATTCTCTATAGATGCCGATAACTCCCTATAGAAAGCCCCTTAAAGATCTTGGCAACGTTTTTGCTTAATAGGCTTTAGATACATTTGTGTTTGACGCTTTTTTGACAGGTCACGGATGAAGTTCTCGTCAAAAAGCCCTACTAGATTTGAGAACTATGCGCATTAGTTGGAAGCAGTATTTTAAACAAAAATTCAGGAAGTCGCCCGAGTACTTCTCTGTTGGTATCGCCTTTACGGCGGAGCAAGTGTTGCTCTGCGCCCTTAAAAAGACTGATTCCGGCCTAGAGTGGGTGCTTGATGCTAGCTTTACCCATCAGTCATGGGCAAGTGCACTTGTTGATTACGTAAAAGAACATAATTTGCAGGGTACTTCTTGCTACTTTACGCTCACAGCGCATTGGTACAAGGTGCATCAAGTTGAGCGGCCAGAAGTTGCCGATGGGGAGTTGTTAACTGCCCTAAAATGGCCGATGCAGGAGGCAATTGGCAGTGCCACTGAGATGGTATACGACTACGCAAACATGCCTGTACAAGTCTCAGGTCAAAATAAACTCATGGTAGTTGCCATTGCAAGAAAGGAAATTGAAACCCTGACCCGCGCTATCTACGATGCCGATTTGGTACTAGAAAGCATCTCGGTAGAAGAGTTTGCCACGATGGAGCTTACGCCAAACAGTAAAGACGCGGTGATCACCTTAGTTCAAGAGCAAGGTGAAGACGTCGTGCTCAACATAGTGCGCGACGGACAGCTTTTTTTCAGCAGAAGAATGAAAGGGTTTGAGAATATCGCGAGCTTCTCGCAAGCCGAGCTCGATATGGGGATAACCGATTCACTTACCGTGCAAATACAGCGCTCAATGGACTTTTTTGAAAGCCAGCTGAGGCAACCCCCAGTAAAACGTATTCTTATCAAGCTCGATACCCCAGATATGGCATATATATGCAACAGCATTGCAGAGGCCATGGGGCTTCCTTGTGATTTGCTTGAGCCAGAGATTGAGTGCGGCGAACATCTTAACTTTAAAATGGCCAGTTTCAGCTGTTTAGGCGCTGCATATACAAAAGTGTCTGAAACAAATTTGATTGCGGAGGGTAGTGATGAAAGCCCGAATTAATCTATACCATAATGAGTTTAGACCCCAGTTTGAATGGATAACGGCACCGCATCTAATTGTGTTAACGGCGCTGGCCTTTATGCTTTGTGGTGGCGTCTACAGTGGCCTGTATTACTGGCAGCAACAAACCCAATTGATGGCCGATAATCTCAATTCTTCTATTCGCATGCAGCAACGAAACATTGATGAATTCACCCGCGCGTTGCAGACGCGTCAAGGCGATCCTGTGTTAGCCGGTAGGCTCAACGATCTGCAACGTGAACGCTCATCTCAAGACAAACTCTTGGTCAAAGTGAAAGACATGGCCAAGTTAAAGCAAAAATCATTCTCTACCTTATTTGATGCTCTGGCGTCATCTAATTCAAACTCATTATGGCTCACAGAGTTTACCGTAAATGAAGCTGACTTAACCATTAAAGGTAGTCTCTCTAAACCTTCAGCGCTTACTCAGTGGATTAACGACTTGAGTAAGACGACGTTTTTCAAAGGCCAAGAGTTCGATGATGCAAAAGTGTTGAGAGAAGATGGTCAGCTTACTTTTGAATTAAGCAGTGTTGTCACCGAACAAACGCTGTTGGTATCTCAGGGAGGCGAGAATGGCGCAAACTAATGACGCATCAGTCAAGCCTGGTCTGACCGAGCTTTTTATCAGGTTTGATGCTTTGGCAATGCGTGAAAAACGCATGATATTTATTGCCGTGCCTGTGCTAGTGCTTTTTGTACTTACGTTAACGGTTTTAGAGCCTTTATATAAAGATATTCAGTCAGCCCAAGCCAGAATGAGTACTCAACAGACTCAGCTAAGTGCTCTGCAACAGACAAGCGACGAATTAATGATGGAGCTCAAACGTGATCCAGACGCTCAGGTAAAGGTGCAGATTGATGCCTTGCAGCGTCAGCTCGGTATTATCGCGCAATCGTTCGATGCAGAACTCGGTGAATTGGTTTCGCCAAAAGCCATGCCGGTATTACTTGAAAACCTATTTGAAAAGGCCCAAGGCTTAACACTTCTTGAGATGCAGTCACTTGCGCCGGTACCGGTTTTTACCTCTGATAATAGTCAGCAAGAAGCACAATTGTTCCGTCAAGGTATTCGTATTCGCTTTCAAGGTGATTTCTTTGCTACTCAGACGTTTTTTGAAGACGCAGAAACGCTGAAATGGAAGCTTTACTGGAAGTACCTTAGCTACGATGTGGATTCGCATCCTATGGCAACCATCGAATTAGAAGTCTTTACCCTCAGCACTAGCGAGGCATTCATAGGTGTTCAATAACATGATATTCATTTGTTTTTTAGTATGCATGCAGTCAAGCGCAGTAGCGCAGCAGGACCCAACGCGCCCACCAAATGTAATGGCTCAACAATTGGCGCCTTTGCAACAGAAGGATACGGGCTTTTTGTTGACCGCTATTTTTAAACGTTCGCAGCAACACTACGCTGTGGTAAACGGTGAAGTCGTGCAAAAAGGTGACAAAATTTTGGGTATGCAGGTATCAGATATTGATGCAGTCAATGTGACCTTAACAGACACAGTCTCATCGGCAAATGACATTGTGTTGACTGTGAAAAGTGAATCAGGTTTAAGTAAAAGGGTGGTAAAATGAATAAGCGCACCTTACGGTCATGTATCAGCATAGCAGTTGCTGCAAGTTTGCTAGCAGGTTGTGACTCAACCTCTACAAGTGATATTGAGCAGCATCTAGCCAATGAGATTAAACGTGCAGACGCAACGAGCGAAGCGAATAATCAGCCCCTCACAAGCGTGCCAGAGGCTGTCACACAAACCCTCATGAACTCCATGCCAGATAGCGGCAGCGCAGAGCTTATTGCGGTTGAGAAGTACGATATCAATGCACGAAACGTTGATGCTGCGAGCTTCTTTTCAGGTCTTGTGAAAGATACGCCCTACTCGGTAGCGGTGCACCCTGAAGTGATGGGCACGATATCGCTCGATCTAAAACAGGTACCACTAGACAAAATATTTTCACTGGTGTCTGACCTATACGGCTTTCATATAGAAAAGAAAGGCACCATTTACCGCGTGTTACCAGCTGGCATGCGCACCGAAACCTTTACCGTAAACTACTTATTGATGCAGCGTGATGGTAACACCCAAACCAGCATCATCTCCGGAGGCGTTTCGCAAGCTGCTGGAAATGGCCAGGGGGGTGGTAATAACGCATTTCAAAATAACTTAGGTGGTAATGTAGGCGGTGGCAATCAATTAGGTGCTGGTGGTGTAAACGGCCCGAGTAATGGCACGAGCATTAACACTCGAAGCGAAACGAATTTGTGGAAAAACCTCGAAGAAACCTTGCGTTCTATGATTGGCAATACGGCTATTGACGGCCGTAATATCTTGATTTCACCGCAAGCGGGCTTGGTGACTGTTAGAGCTTATCCTGACGAGCTAAGAACGATTCGTAGTTTCTTGGCAGACACAGAAACGAATTTAACGCGCCAAGTTATCATCGAAGCTCGCATCCTAGAGGTGGAGTTGTCAGATGAATATCAACAAGGTATCAACTGGACGCAAATCGCATCAAGTGTAGGTAGTACGGACGTTACTTTCTCGACCGCGGCAGCAGCCTTAGGTAATTCTATTAGTGCGACCGTGGGAGGTGTAACGAGCTTAGCGTTCCTTAATGAAGATTTTAGCGGCGTTGTTGACTTGCTGGAGACGCAAGGAAATGTACAGGTCTTGTCTAGCCCCCGTGTTACCGCAGTGAACAACCAAAAAGCGGTCATAAAAGTGGGTGACGATGAGTACTTCGTGACCGATATCTCTAGCCAAAACACCATCACTGCAAATGCAACATCAATAGTGCCAGATATTGAACTAACGCCCTTTTTCTCAGGCATAGCCTTAGACGTTACGCCGCAAATTGACAAAAACGGCTCAATTTTACTGCATATTCACCCCTCTGTTATTGAAACACAAGAACAAGAAAAGGTGATTACGCTAAATGAAGAGCAGATTGTCTTGCCTCTTGCGCAAAGCACTATCCGCGAATCAGACACCATTATCCGAGCCCAGTCAGGTGAGGTGGTGGTCATCGGTGGTTTGATGCAAACCGTGAAGAGCACTATTGAAAGTAAAACCCCGTTTTTAGGTGATATTCCAGGGCTTGGCAATCTGTTTAAGAGCAAGCGCGAGAAGGAAGTGAAAAAAGAGCTCATCATCCTTCTTAAGCCTACGGTTGTTGACAAAGAGACGTGGAAGCAGCAGTTAGAGCAGAGCCGCTCGACCATGGCCGATTGGTTATACGTGGAGTAAATGCATGTATCTGTATCACTTTGGTATACGAGAGTTACCATTTACCTTAACCCCTAATACACAATACTTTTTTGGGCTGCCTAGTCATAAAGAAGCAATTGAGGTGTTGACGACGGCGCTCGATGCTGGGGAAGGTTTTATCAAAGTGACCGGCGAAGTGGGCACAGGTAAAACATTGATTTGCCGAAAGCTACTCAATGAATTAGACAAAAACTTTGTCTCAGCCTACATCCCCAATCCCTATTTATCGCCTATTGAGTTGCGAAAAGCAGTCGCTTCAGAGCTCAATGTTGAGCTTAGCGATGGGGGCGACCAACAAGAGTTTACTCAGCGCATTCAAAAGCGCTTGATTGAGATAAGAAAGAGCAAGCGCTCTGCGGTCTTGATTATTGACGAAGCACAAGCCCTACCCGATGAAAGCATTGAAGCGTTGCGTTTGATGACGAATCTGGAAACAGAATCTCACAAGCTCATGCAGGTGGTATTGTTCGGCCAGCCTGAGCTCAATGAAAAAATAGCACGCAAAGAGCTACGTCAATTACGTCAACGCATTACCTTCTCTTATCATTTGCAGCAAATGGATGCGCATCAAATTGAGCAGTACATTAGCCATAGAATGCGTGTGGCTGGACATGCCACTGGCAGTATCTTTGAGCCTGGCGTGTGTGAATACTTACAAATTGCGAGTCGCGGGACACCGAGAATCGTCAATGTTCTGTGTCATAAAGCGCTAATGTTGGCGTTTGGTGAAGGTAGCAAGACGGTTACTCAAACCCATATTCAATTAGCAGCAAAAGACACCGAAGCGGCCTTTGCGATACCAAAATCGCGCTGGTTTAGTTGGTTACTACCGAGTGCGGCGGCTGCACTCGTTGTGCTGATGTTAGGGGCAGCGTATATGCCTACTGATGAGGCGCACAGCGTAACAAATGCATCTGATTCAGTGTTGCAGGTGGCACCATGAGTGTAGTCAACAAAATGCTGCAAGACTTAGAGTCTCGCAAACAGCATCAAGCATTATCGGCAGACTATGTGCCGCGCCAAACTAGTAAAAAGCGAGCATTTGGCTTTCGTGCATATGCAATAGCGGGTGTATTTTGTGTAGCCGCTTCATCAGCATTAGCATATCAATGGCTCGGCAACTCAGAAAATTCAGTACTCGTACAAATTGAAGACGTAAGTGAAAGTGCGCCCAAGCAGGCTGTCGACAAAAAAGATGAAGTGCTAGCAAGCATGGCTAGCGAATCTTCGACAGCTACAGTCGATTTAGGTCCTACACTACCCGATACTCACGATTCAGAACCAGCAATTGAGAACGCTTTAACTAATGATGAGAGCGCTACATCTGCGCTCTTTGCTCAAGCAACACCTGCGGTAACACCAGCGCCAGAAGCAGTAAATGAGCCCAATACAACATTAGTTGAAACCGCACCTGAGAGCACAGAGCATGTCGCGCCATCGCAACAACAAGTCGCGTCGGTAGCAACGCCTATTGAAAAAGATGAACCTACGGGTGTTTTTTCTATGGCACCGAGCAATGGTGGTAAGGCGCAATTATCGTTACTCAGAGAGCGGGCTCGTATTGCATTAGCTGATGACGATAAAGTCGCCGCAGTTGAGGCATTGCAGGCCATTGTGACGGATTATCCTGAGGATACCCGAGCGCCAAAACAACTCGCTTCGTTATTGTTTTCACAGCAACGTTTCAGAGAAGCTCAAGCCATCTTAGAAAACGCGCTTAGTCGTTTGCCTGCAGATAATGCAATGCGCATCATGCTATCACGTATTGCCTACAAAACCGGCAATATACAAGGGGCATACGACACCCTTGCCGCACACCCGTTTCCGAAGCTCGCCGAAGTAGAGCTACTGAGCTTTAGAGCTTCACTAGCGGAGCGCTTAAAGCAGTATGAATTGGCAAGTGATGATTATCGTCTACTGTTAGCTAAAGAGCCTCAAAATGCAAAGTGGTGGCTCGGGCTTGGCGTTAGCCAAGACAAATTATCGCGAGTCTCTGAGGCAATTGAATCATATCAAC
Source organism: Glaciecola sp. XM2 (assembly GCF_018595715.1). Classification (GTDB taxonomy): domain Bacteria; phylum Pseudomonadota; class Gammaproteobacteria; order Enterobacterales; family Alteromonadaceae; genus Glaciecola. Next base: position 89,885 of record NZ_JAHEOJ010000025.1, on the reverse strand, counting down.
AAGCTCAGGAACTTAATCAGTTGCCGGCGCAAGTCAGTGGCTTTTTAAAAGAGCGCATTACTATATTGGCGAGGCAAAGTTAATGAACACAGAAACGCCAGCAGCATCGAAGACCAATGCACCGCGCGCTAAGTTACGACTCGGTGACTTATTGGTTCAGAACAAACTCATTGATGATGGGCAACTGCAAGAGGCCTTGCAGGAGCAACGCAAAACCGGTCGAAAACTCGGTGCGACCTTGATTGCAATGAAGCTGGTAACAGAAATGCAGCTGTTGCAGTTGCTCTCTGAGCATTTGAAAGTAGTCTTGATAGACTTATCAGACTATCGGGTCAACCAAAATGCGGTGCGATTGCTTCCTGAAATTCAAGCCCGTCGATATCGTGCATTAGTAATAGACGATAAGGGCGACACACTGCTGGTGGCGATGACCGACCCTGCCGACCTGAATGCAGTAGATGAATTAAGTGCTAAGCTCCCTAAACCCATTGAAGTAGGTGTGGTAAGTGAATCTCAGCTCTTTGCTGCGTATGAAAATTTTTATCGAAAAACCGAAGAAATTGCATCCTTCGCCACTGAATTAGCAGATGAATATGACGATGAAGTCGAGTTTAACCTCGGCGGCACCATGGACGATGAGCAAGACAACTTGGTCGCCAAGCTGCTTCAGTCGATTTTTGAAGATGCAGTAATGGCTAAGGCGTCAGATATTCACATTGAGCCTGGCGAAAACCAACTTCGCATTCGCCAACGTGTTGATGGGGTTTTGCAAGAAAACATCATCCCGCAGAGCAATATTGCCGCGGCGCTGATTTTGCGTCTAAAACTGATGTCTGGCCTAGATATTTCCGAAAAGCGTCTACCTCAAGACGGCCGAACGCAATTTAAAGTAAAGAATCGTGAAATTGATGTGCGTGTTTCTACCATGCCTATTCAGTATGGCGAGTCGGTGGTTATGCGTTTGCTAGATCAATCAGAAGGTGTGCTATCACTCGAGCAAACGGGCATGCCTGCAGGGATGATCACGCGTTTTAGACGCTTGTTGAGTCGTCCCCATGGCATGATTTTGGTAACAGGTCCCACGGGGTCGGGTAAAACCACTACCTTGTATGGTTCGTTGAACGAGTTAAATCAACCTGAGAGCAAAATCATTACGGTTGAAGACCCAGTGGAATACCGACTACCGAGAATCAATCAAGTACAGGTCAACCCCAAAATAGACCTTACGTTCGCAAATGTTCTGCGTACCACCCTTCGTCAAGACCCGGATATCCTGATGGTGGGGGAAATGCGCGATCAAGAGACCGTCGAAATTGGTTTGCGCGGAGCATTAACTGGACACTTGGTGCTATCTACCTTACATACCAACGACGCCATTAGCAGCGCCATCCGATTAATTGATATGGGTGCACCAGGCTACCTCGTGGCAAGTTCATTAAAAGGCATTGTCGCGCAGCGCTTGGTGAGAAAGCTCTGTGAACGCTGTGCAGTCGATGCCCAGCCTGATGACGAAGCAAAAGTTTGGCTGTCGCAAATAGATGAAGCTTTGACTACACATACCTTTAAACACGCAGGTGGATGCCAGTCTTGTAATTACGTTGGTTATAAAGGTCGAGTGGGTGTATTTGAGCTACTAGAAATGAATGAACCGATGATGAAGGCGCTGAAAAATGCCGATACGGCTGAGTTCAGTTATCAAGCCAATTTAAGTGAGGGGTATCGCGCACTGGCTTTGGCGGCTTTAGATTATGCCAAACAAGGTATCACTAGTTTAGATGAAGTCATGAAATTGGTTGAAATCGTCAACAATGATGGGTCGGGCGGGAATGAGCAGCCTCTTGAGCAGATAGACATTGCTAAGGCGCAAGCAAAGCAAGGCCCGAAAACTGATGGGTTTAGTCTCGAGGATGTCGACTAATGGCAAGCTTTACCTATACAGGGCGCACAGCTCAAGGTGAAGTGACGTCTGGCAGTCTTGAATCAAGCGATGAGCAAAGCGTTGCTAAGCTTTTGCTCGCTAAAAGCATCACGCCAATAGACATTCAGGCAAAATCAGCAACGACAGCTAAAGCAAGTGCAAGCACCTCAAAAGAGGTGCAGATACACTTTTTAACGCCAAAAGTGGCGCTTGATGACTTGGTGATTTTTTGTCGTCAAATGTACTCGTTAACCAAAGCGGGCATTCCAATTATTCGGGCGATTAGCGGTTTAGCAAATACGCGGTCTTTGCGCCTGCGGGCGGCACTGCTAGACGTGATGGATAACCTTGAGAAAGGCCGCAACTTATCATCGGCAATGTCACAACATCCAAAGATATTTTCACAATTGTTCGTGAGTATTGTGCATGTTGGTGAAAACACCGGCCAGCTAGACAGTGCGTTTTTACAACTCTCACAATACTTAGAGCGCGAGCAAGAAACGAAAAAACAAATCAAGACCGCAACGCGCTATCCCACGTTTGTGGTATTTGCCTTAGTCGCGGCTTTAGTGGTGATGAATATATTCGTGATTCCGGTTTTTGCTGGCATGTTTGAAAAATTTGATACCGAGTTGCCATTAATGACGCGCATTTTGCTTGGAATGTCGGGTTTCTTCATTCATCAGTGGTACGTATTGCTGGGCACTATATTGGTATGTGTTTTCATAATTAAACATTACAAAAATACCCAAACTGGTCGGATTAAATGGGATCATTGGAAACTAAAACTCCCAATTATTGGAGACATTGTTGAGCGCTCTTTGCTAGGACGATTCTCCCGCAGTTTCGCTCTAATGCTAAATTCGGGGATCCCTTTGACTAATGCCCTTACGCTGGTGGCAGATGCAGTTAGTAACGCATACATGCATGAAGCAATTATCAATATGCGCAGACGCATCGAAAAGGGCGAGAGTTTAAGCCGAGTGGCAGCAGCAAGCGGGCTTTTCACGCCGTTGGTGATGCAAATGATTCACGTGGGTGAAGAGACCGGTCGGGTAGACGAATTACTCTCTGAAGTAGCCGATTTTTATGAGCGCGAAGTAGAGTACGACATTAAAAGTTTAACCTCAAAGATTGAGCCTATATTGATTTCAATTGTTGCGGTGATGGTGCTGATACTGGCATTGGGTATCTTTACGCCAATGTGGGACATGATGGGCGCAGTGAGTTAAATGTACTCCCCCAAGCTGATGCACATTTTATTGTGTTTATTAGTCGTCGCGGTCGTGTATTCAGTGGCGGTGAAATATTTGTTTAAAGACGACGCGAAATGGCAGCAAGTAAGTTTGGCGAGCCTAGCAGCTCAAATGGAGCATGGCATACAACAAATGTATTGGCAGTGGCAGCAGGAAGGGCGTCCATCGTCGATAGTGTATCAACCAGAGCATGCAGAGCAGGCGATGGTGATACAAATGAATAAAACAGGCATTCCTGTTGTTGGAAACGACGATAAGGCATGTGAAATCGTTTTAAGCTGGTTTGTACAAAAAGCGGCGGTAAATACATTTGTACAAGCCAAAAAAGTGATAGGCAATGAAAGAGACGGAAAAGGCAATGGCTGTGAGTTTACGTTGGCAGAACGCACCATTTTTTACCAATCAGACAACGCCACAATTTTATACTAAGGCAAATACTATGATTAATTCTAATGTTACATCAAAGCAGCACGGTTTCACGCTGATTGAACTGGTTATCGTTGTGGTCATTTTGGGCCTACTAGCAGCGACAGCTATTCCGCGTTTTTTAAACGTGACCGAAGATGCTGAAGATGCGACCGTTGAGGGTGTTGCAGGTGGATTTGCAACTGGTGTGGGCTTAGTAAGAGCCCAGTGGGAGTTAGACGGGCGCCCACAAGATAATCTGGCTGCCAATCAAACATTTGTCACGCTTGACGGTGTGGACATAGGCGTCGATAGCGACACAGGGTACCCAACCGGACAGCTAAGCAACGATGCAAGCTCAGAGGACGATGTGATGAACAACGCAGACTGCCAAGCCGTTTTTACTCGCATCATGCAAAGCGCACCTTCTATTACTACCGTTTGGGATCCAACAGTGGCTGATGAGTTCACCTATTTTACTAACGTAAACAGCGGTGCAGGTGGAGCTGGAAACGACGTTTGTCAATATTATTTACTACAAACGGTTAAGAATAATGTCGCACAGCCGACAAATACGACTACGGGCAATGGTTTTGTTTACGATCCACGTCTTGGGCAACTTCAAATATTTAGCAATAACTAACGCACCACATACAGCGTGCATATGAGGATATGATTATGAAAACACAACGCGGCTTTACTTTGATTGAGTTAATCATCGTTATCGTTATTTTAGGCATATTAGCGGTAACCGCAGCGCCTCGCTTCATCGACATTCAGTCTGATGCTCGCGTGGGTGCATTAAATGGTGTGAAAGGAGCTTTGCAAGGCGCTTCACAACTAGTTTTTGCGAAATCTGCCATCTCTGGCGTACAAGATTTAGATGCTGGTGCGACGGGTGCAAGTGTTTCGATTAACGGTACCGACATCAATACTAAATTTGGTTATCCAGATGCAGACAGTTTTACCACGCTTGAATCAAGCGCGGCTGCTGGCGGAGCACCTGCAGTTGTTGGCCTCGATACATTTGTGGATTTAGATGATAACGATTTAACGTTAATTCCAGGCACTGGCTCAGACGACACTTTCCAGATCGCATTTGAAGGTGAAACGGCTGCTGACAACTGCTACGTGCAGTACGTAAGCCCTGCAGCTGAAGATACTTTGCCAACGATTACTATCGTAAGCACAGGTTGTTAATTAAATGCCCCACGGGGCATTTATCTACCCTTTGTTGAATGAGTGAGTTATGCACTTTGCTCGTAATCGGTACGTAACAACATTTAAGCAGCTTCGCGGGTTTACCCTCGTGGAGCTGATTGTTGTTGTGCTGGTTTTAGGTATTGTGGCTTTAGTTGCCGCTCCTCGCTTCGCCTCAACAGGCACGTATGCCGAATTTGCGCTCCAACAGAGACTGCAAACCGCTTTGCGTACCCTCCAGATTCAATCCATGTACGACACTCGTTCGGGTTTTTGTTACCGGCTGAATATTGATAGTTCAAGTGCTCCTGCATTTGGGCCAAGTACCAACAACTATCAGGCTGCAAACGCTGCGCTTAGTTGTTCTAGCAGTATTGATTTTACCTTACCCAGATACCTTCGCACTGATGCAGATGAATTATCGTCTGATGGGATCAGCTTAACCGCTTTAGATTCTGGTGTGGCTACTACTTTTGTTGCTTTTGACAATATGGGACGAGCGCAAACAAGCGTTGGTTCTTGCGCCAGTGGTTGTGAAATTGCTTTTGTAGGTGAGTCTACCGCGCGCCTGTGCATCAGCGCGCAAGGATATGTGCATGACTGCTAAGCGATGGCCCATGCAACAAGGGTTTACATTAGTCGAGCTGATTGTGGGTATTTTAGTGTTCGCCGTTGCCCTAGTGTCATTAGCCAATGTGTTTTTACCACAAGTACGCAAAGGTATTGACCCGATATGGCAAGTCAGGGCGGTGACCCTTGCTCAATCATTAACCAACGAAATACGCGCAAAAGCCTTTGACGAAAATACACCTGTCGTCAATGCAGGTGGCATATGCGGTGGCCCTTTGGCGTGCACTGCGAGTGCTAATTTTGGTCCAGATGCAGGAGAAACCCGCAGCTTTTTTGATGATGTGGACGATTTTCACGGTCTTACTTTGTCTGGCTCAGACATCGCTAACTCTCTTGGCATTAATACGACCTTCGCGGGCGTTGATGTCTATGAGGGATTTAGCGCTTCTGTTGAGGTGATGTATGACGATAATCAAGATGGGGTAAACGACGACGACCTCGACCAAGACAGTAATCTCGATACTGGCACTTTGGTGGGCAATCGAAAGCTAGTAAAAATTACCGTGCAAACTCCTGGTGACGAAAACATTGTGTTTTCGATGTTTAGGAATAACTACTAATGAACCAGCGGTGTATCACAGGTCACAAAAATCAGCGCGGCTTCACTTTAGTTGAGTTGGTCTTGGTGATCATTATTTTAGGCATCGTCAGCATTGGCATTTCTGGCTTCGTCAGAAGCGCAACGTCATCTTATTTAGACATGACGCAGCGAGAAGCCTTATTACGTGATGGCAGTTTTTTTGTTGAACGTTTTACCCGTGAGCTCAACGATTCTGTGCCTAACTCCGTGCGCATCACCGGCAATGCGAGTACACATTGTTTGGAGTTTGTGCCTCTTGCATGGAGCACTTATTACTTAGATATTCCGCTACTTAATGACACGCCAGTCGAGGCGAATGTGATTGAGTTAGTCAGTATTGATGGTCAGCAATATGTGCCCGATGCAAATGACGTAGGCATTGTATACCCGCTTAAAGCGGATCATGTTTATGGTGTGGTAGATGCCGCGAATCCCGATGACATTCGCCAACGCGCCATACTGAGCTGTAGCGATGATGATGGAAACTGCTCAACGAACAATGATAGTGACCAAGTAATCCAGCTTAATTTAGCCGATGGGTTTTTTACCAACTCACCCGCTAAACGTCTTTATATTGCCGATACCGCAGTCAGTTATTGCGTGCGAAACAATGCAGTTTTTCGCCATGAAGCAAGCATTAACCAAACTCAAACGCTCTACACTAGCGGCGGCGTTTTGATGGCCGAAAATGTAAATAACGTGCTGTCGGCGAACCCGACAACAAGTCCTGGTGCACAAGACCCATTTCGTTTATTTGATGCCTCACTGAGACGAAACGCTTACACACAAGCTCGTTTTTTATTCACGCGTGATGATGAACAAATCAGCTTTTTAAAAGAGGTGCACACGCCAAATGTACCGTAGTCTTATCAACAACACGATTTATAGACGCGCCCAACGCGGCAGTATGCTGGTCATGGCGCTGTTTGTATTAGTGGTTCTCACGCTACTTGCGGGTACGATGATTACGATTGTATCGGGTAGCTCCAAAAGTGTGGTGCACGAAGTATATGGGTTACGCGCGCAGTATGCTGCGCAAGCAGGGCTAGAAAACTTGATTGCACAAAGCTTCCCAGCCGGATCTACAGCGCAAGTGTGCAATACAAATACCAGCAGTACGCCAAGTTTCTCTGGGATTGATGGCTTTAGAAATTGTCGTTTTGATGCGCAGTGCACGTCACAAGAGATAAACTTTAACGGCAGTAATCACCGTTTTTATCGTTATGCGAGCACCGGGTTTTGTGACACAGGAGATGGCGTGGTAAGTCGCACTTTGTTTGTTGATGCGATGCAGGAAAACGTGCCTTAAAAGGTGTATTTGTCAAACCTTGTATAGCATCAAAAATATTTGGATATGAACAATTTGCATGATCTGATAGTCATAGTCGCCATGATTACCTAAAAAGACCGTGCTTTAGCGAATAAAACCCCTGTTGTAGCTTGCTCAAAAGGCGGTGCGTTGCTAAAGTTACACAATTATGTCAGCACTTGATTTTGCAAGAATTTTCGCAAAATTTTGACCAACCTAAGATTCAACAATTACAAAGGCATTCCATGTTCAAAAAGCTTCGAGGTATGTTTTCTAACGACCTTTCTATTGACCTCGGCACAGCAAACACGCTGATTTATGTGAAAGATCAAGGTATTGTACTCAACGAACCATCTGTTGTTGCGATTCGACAAGAGCGCGCTGGCGGCCCTAAAAGTGTTGCGGCGGTAGGCCATGAGGCTAAGCAAATGCTTGGTCGTACGCCGGGTAATATTAAAGCAATCCGACCGATGAAAGACGGCGTGATTGCAGATTTCTACGTTACTGAAAAAATGCTTCAGCACTTTATCAAGCAAGTACATGATAATAATTTCCTAAGACCGAGCCCACGAGTACTCGTTTGCGTACCTTGTGGTTCGACCCAAGTTGAGCGACGTGCCATTAGAGAATCAGCACTAGGTGCTGGCGCGCGAGAGGTATATCTCATCGATGAGCCAATGGCTGCGGCAATAGGTTCTGGGTTACCGGTATCAGAGGCGACCGGCTCAATGGTGGTTGATATTGGTGGTGGTACCACCGAAGTCGCCATCATCTCGCTAAATGGCGTTGTGTATTCTTCATCGGTTCGCATTGGCGGAGATAAGTTTGATGAAGCCATTATTAACTATATTCGCCGTAACTTTGGCTCGTTAATCGGAGAAGCAACAGCAGAGCGCATTAAGCACGAGATTGGCGCCGCGTACCCGGGTGAAGAAGTCAAAGAAATAGAAGTGCGCGGACGTAATTTAGCAGAAGGTGTACCTCGCGGATTCAATCTAAACAGCAATGAAATTTTAGAGGCTTTACAAGAGCCATTATCAGGTATTGTGAGTGCTGTTATGGTGGCATTAGAGCAATCTCCACCCGAGCTAGCATCTGATATTTCAGAGCGTGGCATGGTGTTAACCGGCGGTGGCGCATTGCTTAAAGACTTAGACAGGCTGCTAATGGAAGAAACAGGTATTCCGGTTGTGATTGCCGATGACCCGCTCACATGCGTTGCGCGCGGAGGCGGTAAGGCATTTGATATGATTGACATTCATGGCGGCGATCTGTTTAGTTATGAGTAGAGAATACTAAGGCACGCGTCCTTTTTCATGAATGAAGTATTTGCAAGAGGCCCATCCTTACTTACTCGCTTAGCCTTTGTGCTGAGTCTTTCTGTTGTGGCAATGTTTATTGATACCAAGGTAGAAAGCGTCAGTACTTTTCGAGCCTATCTAACGTCTTTAGTTAGTCCATTACAATATATTGCGGATATGCCAGGCGCTGCATTAAGTTGGAGCGCCTCAAGATTTACCTCACGCAAACATTTGTTAGAAGAAAATGAACTGCTGATTTCTCAAATGACGATGATGAACGAGCAGTTGCAGCGTTTTCAAGTCATTCAGCAAGAAAATCAAAATTTACGCAGTCTTCTTGATGCCCCCGTGCGGCCACAAATGCAGAAAATGATTGCTGAACTGATGGCCGTAGATAACAACCCCTACAGCCATCAAATTGTAATCAACAAAGGCGCTATTGATAATGTTTTTCCTGGTCAGTCGGTGCTTGATGAAAGCGGGATAGTCGGGCAGGTGATAGAGGTCGGTACGACCAATAGTCGCGTGTTACTGTTGTCGGATGTGACTCATGCTATACCGGCACGCATCAATCGTAACAACGTCACGCTCATTGTGAATGGCATTGGCGACGTAAATGAGCTTTCGCTAGAACATGTACCCCATAGCACCGATATGGAAGAGGGTGATTTATTAATATCTTCTGGACTTGGGAACGTGTTTGTTGAAGGTTATCCGATTGGTGTTATCAGCAGTATTTTACGTGATGAGAGTCAGCCTTTCGCCCAAGTTAAAGTGCGCCCCGCAGCAAAGCTTGACCGTTTAAAATACCTATTATTGCTTTGGCCGGTGGAAGAATCATCAGAGCAAACCTTGAGTATGACGCAAGACGAGACAGCCTCAGGTGAACAAGATGCGGAGTAATCGCACCTTCATTTTCATCACCATTTTGATTGGTCTTATCTTACAGATTATCCCCATGCCTGCTGAAGCGGATGTATATCGCCCCGATTGGCTACTAATGATTTTATGCTATTGGGCTATGGCCCTGCCAAACCGAGTGAGTATTGGTATTGCTGGCTTGACTGGGGTGGTGCTTGATTTACTCTACGGTACAGCGCTAGGTGTGCATAGTTTCGCATTGGCGGTGCCTATCTTCTTGGTCGCGGCAAACTATCAGCGTATGCGCAATCAGAGTATTCTTCAGCTGGCGGTCACCATAGGCGTGCTGTCGATGATTTATCATCTATTGATTTATTGGCTGCAGTTTTGGCTGACCAGTATTGATTTTCGTCTTACCTTTTTATGGCCAAGCGTCACCTCCATATTTTTGTGGCCTTGGTTATTTTGGTTATTGCGCAAATTTAGGCGTAAATTGGGAGTATCATAAATCCCATGCAAGAGATTGTTTTGGCATCAGCTTCTGCTCGCCGTGCTGATTTACTCAATAAAATAGTCACCCACTTTGATATTCAGCCCGCAGATATCGACGAAACGGCTCAACCTAATGAGTCATCACACGACATGGTGTTGCGTTTGGCCATGGGCAAAGCCAAAGCGGTGCTCGCTGACAGGCCTGATGCTTGTGTTATAGGCTCTGATACAGTCATTAATAAAAACAATGAGGTGCTAGGCAAGCCGCGCGACAAAGAGGACTTTTTGCGCATGATGGCATTGTTGTCTGATAGCAGTCATGAGGTATTAACTGGGGTCGCAGTGCTCACTGCCAAGCAAACGCAAAGTATCGTGGTGTCGACGCAAGTGCATTTTGCACACCTTACCGCAGAGCAAGCGATTGAGTACTGGCATACGAATGAACCAGCTGATAAAGCGGGGGGTTATGCAATTCAAGGGATTGGTGGTCAATTTATCAAATCCATACACGGCAGCTATTCGTCTGTAGTAGGTTTGCCATTGTATGAAACCAAAATGATGTTGGAGAAGGTAATTTAATGGAAATTAGAGCTGAGTTGTTAATCAACGTGACGCCCTCGGAGTCACGCGTAGCCCTGATTGAAAACGGTATACTCCAAGAGATTCATATTGAGCGCCATACCAAGAAGGGAATTGTGGGGAACATCTATAAAGCCAAAGTGATCAGAGTATTGCCAGGAATGCAGGCGGCTTTTGTGGATATTGGTCTTGAAAAAGCGGCCTTCTTACATGCCTCAGATATTGCGGTCAATGATGAACTCAAAGATGAAGTCTCGCCAAGTCAGCTTGAGCGCAAAGATATTCGCGAACTGGTGCGCGAAGGCCAACACATTGTGGTGCAGGTAGTAAAAGACCCTATCGGTACTAAAGGGGCTCGGTTGACCACTGATATTACTTTACCTTCCCGTTATTTGGTGTTTATGCCGAGCGTAACTCACGTGGGAGTCTCACAAAAAATTGAAGATGAGAGTGAACGAGAGCGCCTAAAAGAACTCGTAGCAGACTTATGTGATGAACACGGTGGTTTTATTTTGCGTACCGCTGCAGAGGGCGTCAATGGCAATGAATTGCGCCAAGACGCGGAATTTTTAAGACGCCTTTGGCGCAAAATTAAATCGCGAGAGGCTGCCAATAAAATCAATATGTTGTACGAAGATTTACCTGTTGCACGACGAGTCTTAAGAGACTTCGTAGGTACCGAAATTGAGCGCATTCGCATTGATTCAAAATTGACTTTTAAAGAACTTAAAGCCTTTACTAAAGAGTATGTGCCAGAACTTAGCAGCAAGCTTGAATACTATCAGGGCGATTTACCTATTTTTGATTTATACGACGTTGAAAATGAACTGCAGCGGGCATTAGGAAGACGAGTAGATTTAAAATCGGGTGGTTACATTATTATTGATCAAACAGAAGCAATGACCACCATTGATATCAATACCGGTGCGTTTGTTGGCCACCGAAATCTCGAAGAAACCATCTTTAATACCAATAATGAAGCGACGTTAGCCATTGCGCGCCAGCTCAGACTTCGTAATTTAGGTGGCATGATTTTAATCGATTTTATCGATATGATGGAACCGGACCATCAACGCAGGGTCTTACATTCATTAGAGCAGGCGATGAGTAAAGACCGCGCCAAATCGAGCATTTACGGATTTACGCAATTAGGTTTAGTTGAGATGACGCGAAAGCGCACTCGCGAGTCCTTAGAGCATCAACTTTGCGGTGAATGCCCAGCCTGCCAAGGCCGCGGGTCAATTAAGACGATTGAGACCATTTGCTTTGAAATTACCCGTGAGGTCGTCAGAGTAAATCGTGCGTATAACGCCGACAAGTTTGTCGTGTATGCATCAGTGCCAGTGACAGAAGCATTACTTGGCGAAGAGTCTCATGTACTTGCGGAGTTAGAAGCGTTTGTTGGTAAGCAGATTAAAGTACATACGGAGCATTTATATCATCAAGACAAGTTTGATGTGGTAATGATGTGAGCACAGCCACTGCAATTACTACGATAGTTCTCAGAAAACTATGGACCTTAGTGGCCGTAGTGTTAGTAGTGTTTGCTCTATTAATCAGTCTGTTACGTTATTCCTTGCCCATGCTAGATGAGCGCAAGCACTTAATAGAAGGGTTTGTACAAAACGAATATAACATCGATATTAGCATTGGTAGTGTTGCGGCGACATGGTCTGCAAGCGGTCCAAGCCTGCGTTTCAGCGATGTGAAAGTGCGCCAAACTGAGCAGTCTCCTGTTTCATTCGAAGTCGAAGATGTGTATTTATCGATAGAGTTTTGGTCGAGCTTGTTCAGCGCCAAGCTTCAATCAAAAAACGTTACTTTGTCTGATTTAAATGTGACCTTAGATCTCACGCAAATCGAAGCATCTCCAGGCTCCAATTTTCCTATTTTAACCGCGCTAGAGTCAGTCTTTCTTGAACAGCTAACTAATTTCTCGATACGTAATAGTGACATTACCCTGATCACTGAAGCCAATCAAAAGATGATTCGCGTGAGACAATTGTCTTGGCTAAACCGCGATAACCGCCACCAAGGCTTAGGTGAGCTAGCATTGCAGGGCTTTGCATCGAATACGGCTATCTTTGTGCTAGATCTTACCGGTGATGTGGATAGTTATGATGGTGTGCTCTATGCAAAAGGTGCTGATCTTGATGTTTCCCCATGGGTAAATGAATTTGCATCCATAGAAAGCACGCTGTTACGAAGCAAAGGTAATTTCACCGTTTGGGCAGACATTCAGGAAGGTCGATTTAGCAGTGTCAGGGGCGTTATTGAAAACAGTGAGTTTGATTGGGAAACAGCAGACGACAGCGTTTTGAATACACGAGTATCAGCACAATTTAAGGCGCTACCAAACAATGAAGAATGGTTATTCTCAATTGCTGATGTGACCCTAGACAGCGGTACAAGCGAGTCTATCAGTCAATGGAGCGGCACATACTCCGCGCAAGCCGGGCTGTATTTCACCAACACCAATACTGTGATGCTTGGAGAAGCAACACCCTTTGTCAGTATTTTCAATCACCAGCTCGCTACTCTTTTTGATGACGCTAACTTTAACGCGACGATTGAGCAATTGCATGTCAAAGCAGATGCATCAGGGTTGCATATATTGACACAAAAAAATGAATTGTCGTGGGATGCGTATCAAACGTCTCCCGGGTTAGATAAATTATGGGTTGATGTGTTTTGGTCACACAACGCGGGCAAGATAAGACTTTACAGTGAAGATGCGGCTGTCGAGACCGCAGCACTGTTTGACCGTAACTTGACTCTAGATCGGCTCGACATTCCCGTGTTTATTACATCGCAAGCCAACGGTGCATCCTTTATCAGTAAAGATGGCATCTTAGAAATTGACGATGTCACCTTATTCCCACGGGTCAGCTATAACACATACGATGACAATTTATCGATTATTGTGGGCATTGAGCAACTTGCACTGAGCAAGGTCCCGTCATTATTACCAAATGCATATATGGGGCAAAATGCTAAGCAGTATCTAAGCCGCGCTTTTACCGGTGCAGGCCGAGTAAACGGCGCGCACGTGTTGTGGCATGGCCGTGCCCAAGATTTTCCATTTGATGATAATTCGGGTGTATTTCAGGCGTCTGTAGATATTCGTGATGCCGACTTTATGTTTTCCGACCGCTGGCCAAGCCTTAGCGAGCTAGACATTCAATTGTTATTCGAAAACAAAGGGTTAAAAATGACCGCTAATAGCGGACAGTTGCAAGATGTTTCGTTAAGTAATTTACGCGCACAAATTCCCGAGCTGACCAATAATGCCATGCTCACTATCTTGGCTGATGGTCAAAGCGAGGGCGAAGCAGTCGCTCGCTTGTTTACACAAAGCACACTGCAAAACAGCCTCGGTCGCGTGTTGAGCAACGACGTCATTGTCTCTGGGCCGGTTAGCACAGAATTAGGGCTTTATATTCCGCTGTCTAACGTTGCCGGTATTCGAGCGATAGGCGAGGCAAAATTGCGCGACAGTGATGTTAGGATCACCGCACTAGGTCTAGACTTTACAAGTGCGAATGGCATCGTCGCATTTGACAATGAAAATTTGAGCATTACCGGTCTTGATGCTGCTTTAGTTGACCAACCGGTAACTATTAATCTTATCGGGCAACAACTTCCAAACTCCTACGATTTAGACATTGATATTCAAGGTGAGTGGGATATTGATCCTCTTGTTGAGCGATATGCCGTTAATTTTACCGATACCTTGTCAGGCAGCGCACAATGGCTGCTTAACGTGGGCGTGAGTTTAAATGCACAAGAGTATTCCTATACCGCAAACCTCTCAAGTAACTTATACGAATTGGACGCTTCTCTGCCGGCGCCATTTTATAAACCCGCCCAGCAAGCGTTGCCCTTTGAGCTATTTGCAAGTGGCAATAATATGGCCTCGAACATTGAAATTACTTTAGGAAAGGATGTCACCTTTGAGGGAGTGCTGCCCCACAAAGAGAGGCAGTTTAGCCGTGCGCATCTGGCTTTGGGTCAAACTGATTTTGTTGGCATGGGTGTTGGCTTTAGTGTTAGCGCAAACTTGCCTTCCGTAGAACTTGAACCTTGGATCAATAGCGTTAAAGGCATTGTCGGAGGGATAAGTTCGAATACCAAGCCGATTTTACCTGCGCCAGAACGAATTTTTGCCCAAACTGATCAGTTGCTAGTATTAGGTACGCGTATCACAGATGTAAATGTCACGGCAAAACGATTAGATAGGGATTGGCAGCTTGAGGTAGACGCAGATCAACTGAGAGGTAATGCGGACATCAGTGAGTCTTGGCTCTCAAAAGGAGTTCGCATCAATGCTGATTATCTTAAATTGAATGACGTCGATCTTACCGCATCGGTTAACGCGCAATCCGAAGACTTTGACCCAACAACCCTGCCTCTTATCAATTTAGTGTGCGAAGTCTGTGAGGTCTCTGATGTAAAATTAGGCCGAGTCGTTCTAGAAGCTGAGCCTAATGATGATGGCCTAGAAATAAAGCGTCTACAGATCGAAGCCGAAAATGGTGATATTAATGCTTCAGGTCAATGGTACAAGCGACATCAAGACCACTTTACTTTCATTGCGGGTGATGTTGAAAGTAATGACTTTGGTCGACTCTTAAGTAACCTTGGTTTCGAATCAGGCATCAAAGATTCACAAGCAGAGCTCGATTTTGCCTTAACATGGCAGCAATCGCCGATGGAGTTTTCGTTAGAGCAGCTCGATGGTCAAATAAACTGGGAGTTAAGTGACGGTTATCTGGCTGAAGTCAGCGACAAAGGCTCAAGGATTTTTACGTTATTGAGCCTTAACTCATTAGTGCGCAAATTGTCATTAGATTTTAGGGACGTCTTCGCCAAAGGCTTCTTCTATGACGAGATGGGCGGCAGTGTACAAATCACCGATGGCAAAGCCGATACTCGAGATACCAGTATTGACGGTGCTGCTGGCGAAATCGAGATTTATGGCTACACAGACTTAGTCTCTCAAGAGCTTAACTACAATATTAGCTTTACGCCTAATGTGACTGGGAACCTACCGGTGTTGGTGTACTTCTTCACGGTAAGTCCGCCTTCAGCCCTCGCTGCGCTTGCCATTGATCAGGTATTGACGTCAGCCAAAGTGATCTCCAATGTGAATTATTCGGTTTCTGGAACCCTTGATGATCCTGTTCTAATTGAAACAGGGCGACAAAGCACCGATGTGGCTCTGCCGACTCGTCGAGATGCAATGCAAGATGAACAAAGACCGCTTTTCTTACCTCCTACAGAAGAAGATTTATTGCCAATAGAGCGTGAAGATGGCTGATTTAATTGCGCTTCAAATGAATACGAGTGCTGATTTGGCAAGCAATATGAGGCACATCGAAAGCCAATTGAAACGCTTTCGACAACGCACAGACGCACCAGCATTGGCGGTACTTCCAGAATGCGCACCTTTATTCGGATGTAATGGCGCGTTGCAACTTGCTAGTGCAGAGCCTTATGGCGATGGTCCCATTCAGCGAACCTTTAGTGAACTAGCCCAGCGTTTTAACCTGTACCTGGTCGCTGGGACGATGCCTTTAGTCAGTCCTGAGTCTCATCGATACTATGCAGCAAGCCTAGTGTATGCACCCGATGGAAAGTGCGTTAGCCGCTATCACAAAATTCACCTTTTCGATGTAGAGGTAAACGACAAAACTAAAGCGTATCAAGAGTCTAAGTACACTTATCCAGGCAGTTATATTAGCCGCTTTGCGAGCCCTTGGGGTGACGTAGGGCAGTCAGTCTGTTACGATCTTCGATTCCCCAGCATGTTTACCGCGATGATGCCGATGAATATATTAGTCGTACCAAGCGCCTTTACGAAAGTGACCGGAAAGGCGCATTGGCACGCGCTGTTGCGTTCACGCAGTATTGAGTTACAGTGCTATGTGATTGCGGCGAATCAGGTGGGAGTGCACGCTGATGGTCGCGAAACATTTGGCCATTCATGTATTTATTCTCCATGGGGAGAGCTACTGTCTGTGGTCGAAAAAGAAGAGGGCTTTGCCAGCGCCACCTTCGATCTAGAGCGACTCACCAAGATACGCCAAAATATGCCTGTATTTACACACACACAAGAGAGATACGAATTTGAATAACCCAGTGGTTGAACGTTTATTGCATACTTCAGGCCTTGATCAAAACAAGGTAAACCTGCTTTTAGAGCAGATGATGCAGCGTCAAAATACCTTCGCAGATATGTATTTTCAGTCTAGTCAGCATGAGAGCTGGGTATTGGAAGATGGGATTATAAAAGACGGTAGTTACAACATTGAGCGCGGTGTTGGTGTAAGGGCAATTGCCCAAGAAAAGACCAGTTTTGCGTATTCAGATGAAATCACCTTAGATGCATTGACTAGCGCATGCATGGCGGCAAGGAATATTGCGCCTGCTGGCGGTAGTCAAAAAATACCTGCACTTGATATGCACTCGCACAAGTCGCTTTACACAGACAGCAACCCACTGTTGTCAATGTCTGATGATGATAAAATCGCCATCTTACGCCAAGTCGATGCCTATGTGCGCAAACAAGAACCAAACGTCAGCCAAGTGGTTGTGAGTTTAACCGGTGTGTATGAAGAAATATTAGTAGCAGCAACCGATGGTACATTTGCAACGGATATCCGCCCACTTATTCGCTTAAACTGCAGTGTGTTGCTTGAAAAAGACGGTAAACGTGAGCGCGGCGCCTCTGGTTGCGGTGGCCGCAGAACCTACGATTTCTTTCAACAAACCGTTGCCAGCGGCCTGTTACGTTTTGAGCAATTAGCTGAAGATGCATTGCATATGGCACGAGTTAATCTAGAGGCTATACCAGCTCCGGCTGGCGCAATGCCTGTGGTGCTTGGTAGCGGTTGGCCTGGTGTGTTGTTACATGAGGCAGTAGGTCATGGCCTAGAGGGCGATTTCAATCGAAAAGGCGCGTCAACTTTCAGCGGAAGAATTGGAGAGCAAGTTGCTTCAAAAGGTGTCACCGTGGTTGATGACGGGACGTTAGCTGACCGCCGTGGCTCACTTTCCATCGACGATGAAGGCACGCCAACTCAATACAATACGCTTATTGAAGATGGTGTTTTAACCGGATACATGCAAGATAAAATGAATGCGTCTTTGATGGGCGTACCGGCAACGGGCAACGGCAGACGTGAATCCTATGCGCACCTGCCTATGCCAAGAATGACCAATACTTACATGCTCGCAGGCCAATACAGTCAAGAAGAAATCATCAGCAGCGTTACTAAGGGTATTTACGCACCTAACTTCGGTGGTGGGCAAGTGGATATTACCTCTGGTAAGTTTGTGTTTTCTACATCAGAAGCATACTTGATAGAAAATGGAAAAATTACCCATCCGATAAAAGGGGCCACTTTAATAGGAAATGGACCTGAATCGATGCAAAAGATATCGATGATTGGAAATGACCTAGCGCTAGATGATGGCGTTGGAGTATGCGGTAAAGACGGTCAGTCAGTTCCAGTTGGAGTAGGGCAGCCTAGTTTAAAAATTGATGAAATTACCGTCGGCGGTACCGCATAGGACGGTAATAATGTCACGACTTCTGAGAGTCGAAGCCAAAACCTAAGTGCTTTTTCGCAATGTTAAAAATCGCTTGTTTGTTGCTTTGACCAACTTTGGGGGTTTGTACCATTATATCGTCTAACACTTGAGTGGAAATCGTTTGTGGCTCGACATGTGCCATGAGTATTTTAAACCCTTCAAACGCTTTTAATTTAGCAACTGACTCACGATATATGTTAGGAAAGTGCACAGGATATGGTGGTGTGAGC
Organism: Glaciecola sp. XM2; assembly: GCF_018595715.1. Lineage (GTDB taxonomy): Bacteria > Pseudomonadota > Gammaproteobacteria > Enterobacterales > Alteromonadaceae > Glaciecola. Next base: position 71,528 of record NZ_JAHEOJ010000025.1, on the reverse strand, counting down.
TGCTTTTTGTTGCTTACAATGAGATCTGCCACATATATCAATTCATGCTTTTCGCTATAAATCGATATGTCCATGTGGGTGTGACCAGGCGTAGCGACAATGCTCCATTGCTCAAAGCCTGGAACCGGCTGACCATCTTGTAGCTGGACATCGGCACGAAGCTTTCTTGGATACCAGATTAAACGACGTTTTCGCCCTAGCCGCCCTGCAACCCAGTGTGTGAGCAAAATGTCAGTAAGATGTGAGAAGCGCCCAGAAAGCCCCTCATACCAATGGTGTTCAAACACACCTGATACCACAAGACAGCCAGTCTTTTCTCTTAAATAATGGGCACATCCGGCGTGGTCAGGGTGCATATGTGTAACCATGACCACTTTTAAATCTGTTAGGGGACGTTTAAGGGTTGTGCGAAAGTAATCAGATACAATATCAAAATCGGCGCGGCAACCACCATCTAGCAGCATACAACCGTGCTCATACTCGATTAAGTATATATTTTGAATATAGCCTTTCAGCCGGTGCAGTTGCATAAGTGATTTTGTGAATCAAAATAATAACTCATCGTACCACTTGTCAATCAAAAAAGCATCTTCTTAAGATGCTATGCTTTTTTCATTGCAACGACGTCAGCTTTCTCAGCGTCAAGTAAGGTATCAGCTTCAGCGCCTTTTAATAGTTTGCTCACGGCATCTTTGTTTTTTGCTATGAGTATCGACAATTCTTCAGCTAGTTCTTCGTCTAATTCAATGCCTTTTCCTTGAATATACACGGATAAATTGTCTGCGATGCCTAGCATCTTGTCGTATTGGTCGGCTTCTTTTTTGTCTTTTGTTACCAATTTGTCGACTCCTTTATGTTGCACCACGTACTGAGTGATAACAGCCATACGAATCTCCTCTTATGTTGGCTAAGGGATTTTACTATGATGATGCCCATACTATACGTATATCAACTGTATAAATAAACAGTTTTATATAAAATACAGCTAACATGTGCTCGACCATTGTTAACGTATTTTTGGTCTAAATTAACCAAACTCCCGTTTTTTTAAGACGGGCTGTGCACACAACGAGGAAGTAACCATATGTTTTGTTTTACAAAAGTTAAGGGGATCATCTTTGATTTAGATGACACGCTCGTACATGCAAACCTTAATTTTGCAGAAATAAAAGCGGCAGTAGGTTGTGCGCCTGAGGATGATATTCTCACTCATATTCAAAATATTTCTTGCGCAGAAAAACGCAATGAGGCGGCAGCGACGGTTTTGCGCTATGAGTTAGAGGATGCACAAACTTCTAGGCTTATTCGCGGAGCGGGGCATTTTGTTGAACGTGCCTTGGCAGCGCAGTTGCCTTTAGCGATAGTCACCCGTAACTGCCAGCAAGCCACGCAGATTAAATTGCATCAAAACGATATTCCAATTGATACCGTCTTGACTCGCGAAGATGCTGCCCCAAAACCCGATCCAGAGGCGCTTTTGCATATCGCATCGATGTGGCGCAACGAGCGGCAATTTGAGCTTTCAGAAATTGCCTATATTGGTGACTATAAGTATGACATTGAGGCTGCGCACAACGCTGGCATGCAGGCGTGGTTGTATACTTATTGCGCAACAAATATCCGTTATGAAGATGGTTTGCGCTATATTAGCAAGTCTGAATCACCCCTTAATTTAGAGTTGTAAGATTATTGTTTAAGTTGTTTTTAAGAAGCTTCTTTTTTAACCGATTTGTGACTTACATGCTCAATATTTATCTTTTAAAGGTCGAAACATACGGAAATAAATATATAGATAAGTAGTAAAAGGAAGTTAGCAGTGGATGCAGTTTATGTGGTTATGTCGAGCGCTTGGTTCTCGGCAGATATAATATCCTTGCTCGATTTATTCCTATTCGTAATGTCTTTTGCGATGGGGAATATCGTGTATAAAAAAATAGCAAAAGGGCGCGATGTTGCCAAACCAAGAGGTCAAAATAAAACCTTTGTCACACGTCAAGAGAGCCTCTATCACAAGCGAGTGCTTGAAAGAAGCCAGCGCACCCTTCAACGAGTTGTTAAAGAACTTATTAGCAAACAGCACGTACTGGCTGATCGAAAAGAATATGCGTCGGTCTTGCAAACCCCGTTACGAGATAACTTGCACCAGTTACGCTCGCTAGCATCAGAATTAAGCGGGGCGCAGTACAGCAACAACCCTTTTCATTCAGGTGAATCGGAAGTGACCTACGCTAGTATAAAGGCTACCAGTCATTATGTCGTCAACGACATTCTGCCAGCACTAAAAAATGCCGCCCTGCAGAGGGACATGGATTTGACTGCAGGCACTTTAGATAACGCTCAGCTAAATATTCCAAGTGGGATGGCTGATAAAATGCTAAGAGAGCTTTTAATCAATGCCATCATGCATAACCCAGCAACCACGCAAATTAGTATCAATTGCTACGTACAAACAAACCAAGCCATATTTGAAGTGTGCGACAACGGGATGGGTATCAGTGCCGATGTAACGCAACAAGCCATCGCTGCAGAAGAGGCTCAGCGGGTTCATCGGCAAAGGCGATTGTCGGATGCAGAGACACACTTAAGCCTGGCATCGGTAAACATGTTAGCAAGACTTCACGGTGGCGATCTTGAGATTAAAACTGCGATTGGTTGGGGCACACATATCCGCTTAACGTTGCCGTGCTCCAAAATACAGCCGCACTTTTCAATACGCGCACGTCCAAGGCATTCAGTGGTCGACATGCGGGACAAGACGCGTCGCCAAAAAGTCATGATCATTGCTGATCAACCGCATATCATTGCACAACTGAGCCAGCATTTTGCTCACCAATATGTGTTAGATGTGCACTCGTCATTAGATAGCGCCCTGCTTGCCATATCGAGCTATCGACCAGATGTAATCATTGCTGATTTTAGTTGGCAAGTTGCATTGACCATCCAGCTATGCAAGTTCCTGCGCGTGACCAAAGCATTTCAGAGTATACCTGTGTTAATGCTTGCAACCGCTGCCGATACCCGCACCCGCATCAAAGCTTATGCTAGTGGCGTCAGTGCCATTATCGATAAACCCCTAGATGTGCATGAAGTAAAAGTTGTCATTGAAAATGTACTAAGTCTTCGTCAGGCAGATGCTTGCGAACATTTACATACAGGCTCTACATCTCTAGTAGGTGAAAGCCACAAATCGTATTGGTTAAATGCGCTACAAACTGATGGGGCTGGCACGGGTGCGTTTAAAGACAAGTTTGAATCGGTCATTACACAGCATTACCAAGATGAAAGTTTTAATCGTACTAAGGCTGCCTCACTGCTGAATATGAGTGAAAAGACCTTGCAACGCAGATTAAGAGACATTTATGACAGTGGATTTAGAGAATACCTAAGGCGCTTTCGTTTAGATAAGGCCAAAACGGCTTTACTAAACGGTCAAACCATCACCCACGTGTGTTTTGACGTGGGGTTTGGTTCTACTTCATATTTTGGACAATGTTTTAAGCATGAGTTTGGTTACTCACCATCTATGCTCACAAAAGCGAGTGCATAGTGTCATTATCTAGTCAGAGCCACCAAGAATTTGTACTTGAGGGATGTCAGTATCACCTTTGACTACTTTAAGAATTGCGTCTTGAGTCAGTGTGCGCATGCCGTCGTTCATCGCCTGCGCTTTCATTTTACTCACCGCTGCTTCCTTGTACACGAGCGCTCGCAGTTCATTGGTCATACTTAATAACTCGTGCACGCCGGTACGGCCTTTGTAGCCTGTATCACCGCAATTATCGCAACCTTTAGCACGGTGCAGGGTAATGTTCTCGCCTAACTCAAGTTCATCAAAATACTCTGCGCCGTATTGGCGTTTAAGAAAAGCAATATCGTCTTCGTTAGCTTGGTAAGGTTCTCTACAGCTTCCGCAAAGCGTCCTAATCAAGCGTTGCGCGAGGATACCAACACACGCGTCTGAGAAGTTGACAGGGTCAAGCCCTAAATCGAGTAAGCGCGTAATGGTCTCAGGCGCCGAGTTGGTGTGAAGTGTAGATAGCACCAAGTGACCTGTAAGAGATGCCTCAATACCCGCGTGGGCAGTTTCTTTATCACGCATCTCACCGATAAGAATGATGTCGGGGTCAGCACGTAAAAAGGCGCGAAGAGCGTTGGCAAATGTAAAACCAATTTTTGGGCTAACTTGCACCTGTTGTAGACCAGGCTGGGTAATTTCCACCGGGTCTTCCGCGGTCCAAATCTTTTTATCAGGGGTGTTTAAGTAGCCAAGGATAGCATGTAGCGTAGTAGTTTTACCCGAACCTGTCGGTCCTACTACTAGCATGATCCCATGGGGCTTTTTGATCATCGCTTCAATCATGTTCATATTGCGTGGCGATAAATTCATTTTTTCAATCGGCATTGCCCCGCCAGTGGCCAAGATACGCATAACTACGCCCTCACCAGCAACCGTTGGGATGGTTGCAACACGAACCTCTACGGGTTGGCCTGACATTTTAAATGCTAATTTGCCATCTTGTGGAATGCGCTTTTCGGCGATGTTAAGGCTTGACATGATCTTAATACGCGCGATTACTGCGTTATGGTGAGACGCTGGTACTTGGTTGATGTCTCTAACCACACCGTCGACACGCATTCTTACGCGAGTGGGAGCGCCTTTCTCAGGGTCAATGTGGATATCAGAGGCGTTGAGGCGCTTTGCGTCGTGCAAAATACGACTTACCAGCCTTACAACGGCCGGTGCATCTTCGGCCATTTCGTCGCTTTGGTCCTCTAATTCTTCACCAGAAGTGCCGATTTCGTCGAGGATTTCATCCATATCGCCAGGGCCAGAGCCGGCAGATGTCTCACCTAGATATTTTAAGATGTGTGTGGGTAATCCAACTGCAATTTCATAACTGTCTATACCAAGCGCACTCTCAATCTCCATTAATAATGCGGCATTGTTCGGTTCGGCCATCAACACGGTCGCATTTTCATGCGCATCGGCAATGACCGCCACGAAGTTGCGTTTTAGATAAGACAAGTTCAATCGGCTATTGCTCTGGTACATATGATACGTATCTGGCAAATAGTCGATAAATGGCACTTGGTAATGCACAGACAAGGCATTCCCAATTTCATTTTCGGGTATTCTGAATTCGGTAGTGAGTTTGCTAACAATCGCGCGAGTGTTATTTAGCTTAGCGACGTCTTCTATCACATTTTCGGTGGTCAAACCGCGCAGCACTAGATAGTCGAAAGGATTTTTGGTGCCACCTAATTCATATCTGAACTTATCGCCAAGCATTTCGGCGATTTGCATGCCGGTTTCTAAATCTTTTTGATCAAAGCCAGCGCCGTTTTTGTTGATGATCTGCATGACGCCCATCATTACGCCTGCATTCATTACAGGTATACACAGAATGCATTCAGTTTTAAATTGGCTTGCGCGGTCAAACTTTTTATCAAATCTAAGGCGTTGATGAATACTCGAAAGCTGCTCATCGTCGTATGGGTCATTGATAATTAAAGGTTGTTGAGACATCGCTACATAGCCAGCGATGGATGCAGGGCTAATCGGCACCTTGATTTCTTTGGTTTCTTGACCGGTCTTAAATCGGGCTACCAAGTCTTGTTGTTGCGCGCGTTTTTGAAACAAAGACATCCTGGCCGCATCGAAGGCCTGCAATATCAGCGGCTCTAATTTTTCATAGGCCGCCATTAAATTCGGATATTCTTTTAATTGCGCTTGTAATGACTGCAACAAGGGTGAACTTGGTAAGCTATCGAACATAACGGCTACGGTTTCCTGCTATCTTTTATCAACAAAAGGGACGATCTCTAATATGGGTTATCGGTTTAATTTAAAGTTTCATGACTACTAAAGATTAAGAATATTTAGCATGAGCGAAAATCGCTAAAAATTTAGATGCTTTAATGACTTGAGCGACAATGTTGTAACGTATTTTCAGTATGCAAAATCCGGTTGTGAATAAACGCATGTTTGAGCTCGACAACCTTCACATATATTCCACAGGAGCGCGATTAACGTTTCTTCTTACTAATAACCGTCTTACTAGCCTTATTGGATTTGTGTGGTTTACGATGTTTGCTAACACTTCTTAGTAAACTCTTTCTATCACTTACTTCAAACCCAGGTTTGACAATGCGCTCGATTTTTTCACCAATAAGCGATTCTATTCTCTCAACGCTGCGTTCTTCTTCTCTGCTAACAAATGAAATGGCGTGTCCTGCATTACCCGCTCGTCCGGCGCGGCCGATACGGTGCACATAGTCTTCTGCTAAATATGGCATATTGTAGTTGATGACATAATCAAGTCCCTGCACATCAAGACCTCTGGCAGCAACCTCGGTTGCAATCAATACCTGAAGCTTGGCCGATTTAAAATCGGCGATGGCTCTGCGTCTTGCGCCTTGGCGCTTATCACCATGACATACGGCCGCGGGCACTTTACTGGCTTTCAGCCCCTGCATTAATCGGTCGGCCTGTTCTTTTGTACTCGTAAAGACAAGTACTTGAAACCAGTTATGCTCTTTAAAAAGCGCATTGAATAGCGCAATCTTTCGACTTTCTTCTACCGGATAAATCACATGCTTAACGGTATCTGCCGCCGCGTTAACTTTTGATACGCGTATCTCTTTATGATTATTGAGTATTTTATGACACAGCTCGTTGACAGCAGGGGAGCTAGTTGCGGAGTACAGCAGCGTTTGGCGCTTCTCGCTGGTGCGTTCTACGATATTTAAAACATCGCTTATAAAACCCATGTCTAGCATACGGTCGGCTTCGTCTAGTACCACAAACTCAACTTGCGCTAACGTCAAATGGTTCAACGCGATGTGTTCTAATAGGCGACCAGGGGTTGATATAAGAATATCTACACCTTGGTTTAGTTTGCTCGCTTGCCCGGTAAGTTTTACGCCGCCATAGAAAGCGGTAACAGTCAAAGTCGTAAATTGGGCATACTTACTGATGGTTTGCGCAAGCTGTTCGGCAAGTTCTCGCGTAGGCGTTAATATAAGTGCGCGAGGCGCTTTCGCCTGTGTACCCTTTGGTGTATCGAGCATCTGCTGGAGCACCGGAATAGCAAACGCGGCCGTCTTACCTGTGCCCGTTTGTGCATTCACGAGTAAGTCTTTCCCTCTTCGTGCATGGACGATACTCTGGCTCTGCACTGGCGTCATATCCTCATATCCACAAGCGAAAATTGCCTGCTCAAGTGGTTTTGCGAGGTCGAGGGCTGAAAATTTCATGTGCGTTCCTGTGAGTCAAAGGTGATATCTACTAGTGTATAATCTGCTAGTACAAAGCAAAAAGTAAGCAATGCGCTAAGATTGCATTGCCGAAAATTTGGGAAGACGAATATACACCATTTTATCACTTTGAGATAAGCCCATTGTTAGTTGTAACCTCATTTACTGCAATTGAAGTGCGCCATATAGCGATTTTATTGGTTTGAAGTCACAAAAACACTTGCACAAGCTTGGCATAACTGTATAATTCGCGCCCACTGTCTAGAGCAACTTATGCAAAATGACATGACGTGGTGGGTGTTTATCTAGGTCAATCAGTGCTTTGTCACTCCTTTAGAAAACACTACGCAGCTACTTACAAAGCAGGTGCACATCACATATGAACAGGATCCCGATTGGGGATCACCGGTTTACGCACATCTTTTCAGCCCTCTTTCATAAAGAAAGAAATAGGCGTGAAAAGATGAATTTTTTTGTTCTTTCGATTGGAGCTTAATCGATGCCAAATCAAAGAATTCGTATTCGTTTAAAAGCGTTTGATCACAAGTTGATCGATCAGTCTACAGCGGAAATCGTTGAAACAGCTAAGCGCACTGGTGCACAGGTAAGTGGTCCAATTCCACTTCCTACCCGCAAAGAGCGTTACACTGTGTTGATTTCTCCGCACGTAAACAAAGACGCGCGTGATCAATACGAAATCCGCACACATAAGCGTTTAGTAGACATCATTGAACCAACTGATAAAACAGTTGATGCTTTGATGAGATTGGACTTGGCCGCCGGCGTTGATGTTCAAATCAGCCTAGGCTAACAAGAGAGGGTAATAACAATGTCGATTGGTCTTATCGGTCGTAAAGTGGGCATGACTCGCATCTTCACTGAAGATGGCGTATCTATCCCTGTGACTGTTATTGAAGCGACCCCTAACCGTGTGACTCAGTTACGTACTCAAGAAGTGGACGGTTACCGCGCACTTCAAGTTACCGCTGGCACCAAAAAAGCAAATCGCGTTAACAAAGCGGCCGCTGGTCACTTTGCTAAAGCTGGCGTAGAAGCTGGACGTGGTTTGTGGGAGTTCCGTTTAGAAGACGGTGAAGGTAGCGAAATGGAAGTGGGCAGTGAAATCACTGTTGAAATCTTCAACGATACCAAAAAAGTGGACGTAGCAGGCACATCTAAAGGTAAAGGTTTCCAGGGCGGTATTAAGCGCTGGAACTTCAGCCACCAACGTATGACTCACGGTAACTCATTATCTCACCGTGCACCGGGTTCAATTGGTCAAAACCAATCACCTGGTAAAGTATTTAAAGGTAAGAAAATGGCGGGCCAACTTGGTAACAAGCGCGCGACCACTCTTTCTTTAGAAGTTGTACGCGTAGATGCTGAAAACAACCTTTTATTAATCAAAGGTGCCGTACCTGGCGCACCTGGTAGTGACGTTATCGTCAGACCAGCTGTTAAAGCGTAACTGGGAGTGAACTGATGGAATTAACATTGAAAGACGCCAAAGGCGCTCTTGAAGTATCAGACGCCACTTTTGGACGTGAGTTTAACGAAGCTCTTGTACACCAAGTCGTAGTGGCTTTTGGTGCAGGTGCTCGTCAAGGTACTAAAGCGCAGAAAACTCGTTCAGAAGTTCGCGGTGGTGGTAAGAAGCCATGGCGTCAAAAAGGCACAGGCCGCGCTCGCGCCGGCACTATCCGAAGCCCAATTTGGGTTGGTGGTGGTCGCGCATTCGCTGCAAAGCCTAGAGACTTCGATCAAAAAGTAAATAAAAAGATGTACCGTGGTGCGATCAAAAGCATCCTTTCTGAATTGGTACGTCAAGACCGTTTAATCGTGGTAGAGAAGTTTGGTGTTGATGCGCCAAAAACAAAAGATCTACTCGTTAAGTTAAATGAATTAGAACTTAAAGACGTGTTAATTGTAACGGCTGAAGTGGATGAGAACTTGTTCTTAGCTTCTCGCAATCTTTACAAAGTAGACGTTCGCGATGTTCAAGGAATTGACCCGGTTAGCTTGATTGCTTTTGAAAAAGTATTAATGACCGCTGACGCAGTCAAAGCACTTGAGGAGGCATTAGCATGAACCAAGAACGTTTATTAAAAGTGCTAGTCGCACCTCACGTATCTGAGAAAGCAACCTTAGCAGCAGAAGGCGCAAATACATTTGTATTTAAAGTCGTCAAAGATGCGAACAAAGCCGAAGTGAAAGCAGCAGTTGAATTGTTGTTTGAAGTGGAAGTTGACAGTGTTCGTACCGTGAACTGCAAAGGTAAAACTAAGCGTTATGGCCAGAATTTTGGCAAGCGTAGCGATTGGAAAAAAGCTTACGTTTCACTTAAAGAAGGCCAAGACATCGACTTCGTCGGTGCCGGTGAGTAAGAGGATTAGACATGCCATTATTGAAAGCTAAACCTACTTCTGCTGGTCGTCGTCATGTTGTTCAGGTAATCAACCCTGACCTACATAAAGGTGCACCACACGCTCCATTGCTAGAGAAAAATAGCAAAAGCGGTGGTCGTAACAACAACGGTCGTATCACAGTTCGTCATATCGGTGGTGGTCACAAGCAACACTACCGTGTTATTGACTTTAAACGCAACAAAGACGGCATTCCAGCCAAAATTGAGCGTTTAGAATATGATCCAAACCGTTCTGCAAACATTGCACTTGTGCTTTATGCAGACGGTGAGCGTCGCTACATCTTGGCTCCTAAGGGTGCACAAGCGGGCGATGCAATCCAATCTGGTTCTGATGCACCAATTAAACCAGGTAATGCTATGCCTATGCGTAACATGCCTGTTGGTTCAACAGTACACGCGATTGAAATGAAGCCTGGCAAGGGTGCACAAATTGCACGCTCTGCTGGTAACTACGCACAAATTCTTGCGCGTGAAGGAACTTATGTGACTTTACGTTTGCGCTCGGGTGAAGTACGTAGAGTATTATCTGACTGCCGTGCAACTATCGGTGAAGTAGGTAATGCTGAACATATGCTTCGTTCACTAGGTAAGGCTGGCGCTACACGCTGGCGTGGTGTTAGACCAACAGTTCGTGGTGTTGCCATGAACCCGGTTGATCACCCGCACGGTGGTGGTGAAGGTCGTACTTCTGGTGGTCGCCACCCAGTATCACCTTGGGGTGTTCCTACTAAAGGTAAGAAAACCCGAAGCAACAAGCGTACTGATAAACTTATCGTACGTCGTCGAAACAAGTAAAAGCGAGGATTCACCATGCCACGTTCTCTCAAGAAAGGTCCTTTTATTGACCTGCACTTGCTGAAGAAGGTTGAGGCTGCAGTGGAAAAGGGCGAAAAGAAACCAATTAAGACTTGGTCTCGTCGCTCCATGATCATCCCAGATATGATTGGGTTGACCATTGCGGTCCATAACGGTCGCCAACACGTTCCTGTATTTGTCAGTGACGAGATGGTAGGCCATAAGTTGGGCGAATTTGCGCCTACGCGTACTTACCGTGGCCATGTCGCGGATAAGAAAGCCAAACGTTAAGGAGATAGAAATGGAAGCATTAGCTAAACACCGTTTTGCTCGTACGTCGGCTCAAAAAGCACGCTTAGTTGCAGATCAAATTCGTGGGATGCATGTAGAGAAAGCTTTAGAGCTCTTGTCATACAGCCCTAAGAAAAGCGCAGGCTTGATCAAGAAAGTGCTTGAGTCAGCCATTGCGAATGCCGAAAATAATGAAGGTGCAGACATTGATGAATTATCAGTGGCAAAAATCTTCGTTGATGAAGGCCCAACTATGAAGCGTATTAAGCCGCGTGCCAAAGGCCGTGCTGATCGTATTTTTAAGCGTAGCAGTCACATTACCGTGATTGTAGCGGATAACTAGGAGTAGATAATGGGACAGAAAGTTCATCCTACCGGTATACGCCTGGGTATCAGCAAACCATGGACATCGACCTGGTACGCAAATACTGCAGAGTATGCCGACTTTTTATATAGCGACCACAAAGTTCGTCAATATTTGACTAAAGAACTTAAGAACGCATCACTTTCTAAGATTGTGATCGAGCGCCCAGCTAAGAGTATACGTGTGACTATTCACACTGCTCGCCCTGGTGTGGTTATTGGTAAGAAAGGTGAAGACGTAGAGAAACTTCGCAACCATGTCACTAAGCTTGCCGGTGTGCCAGCTCAAGTGAACATTGCGGAAGTACGTAAGCCTGAACTTGATGCACAGCTTGTTGGAGATTCAATCTCTAGCCAGTTAGAGCGTCGTGTTATGTTCCGTCGCGCCATGAAGCGTGCGGTACAAAACGCTATGCGTCTTGGTGCATTAGGAATCAAAGTTGAAGTAAGTGGCCGTCTTGGTGGCGCTGAAATCGCACGTAGCGAATGGTATCGTGAGGGTCGTGTACCTTTGCATACATTCCGCGCCGACATCGATTACGCGACCTCTGAAGCACTAACCACTTACGGGATCATTGGCGTTAAAGTCTGGATCTTCAAAGGTGAAGTATTAGGTGGTTTACCACTTACTCAAGAGCAACCAGCTCCTGCACCTAAGAAGAAAGGGCGCAACGCTAAGCGAGAGGGCTAATCATGTTACAACCAAAGCGTACGAAATTTCGTAAAATGCATAAAGGTCGTAACCGTGGTCTTGCTGTTGCGGGTAGCAAAGTAAGCTTCGGCACCTTCGGCCTAAAAGCAATTGGCCGTGGTCGTATGACTGCTCGCCAAATCGAAGCGGCACGTCGAGCCATGACTCGTCATGTTAAGCGTCAGGGTAAAATTTGGATTCGAGTTTTCCCAGACAAGCCGATTACCCAGAAGCCTCTAGAGGTTCGTCAAGGTAAAGGTAAAGGTAACGTTGAATATTGGGTTTGCCAAATTCAGCCAGGTCGTGTGTTGTACGAAATGGAAGGTGTTCCTGAGTCAATTGCACGCGAAGCCTTTGAATTGGCTGCAGCTAAATTGCCGTTTAAGACAACATTTGTAACTCGGACGGTGATGTAATGAACGCGACTGAACTTAAAGAAAAGAGTGTAGAAGAGCTAAATGCTGAGTTGTTAAACCTTCTTCGTGAACAGTTTAACCTTCGCATGCAACATTCTACAGGCCAGCTTGAAAAAACTGACCAACTTAAAACGGTACGTCGCAGCATCGCACGTGTTAAAACCATTTTAACTCAAAAGGCTGATTCGTAATGACTGAACAGAAAATCCGTACAGTACAAGGCCGTGTAAGCAGCAACAAAATGGATAAAACCATTACTGTTGTAGTAGAGCGTTTTGTTAAGCACCCTATTTACGGGAAGTTTATTAAGCGTTCAACTAAGATGCACGCTCACGACGAAGCTAACGTGTGTAATGAAGGCGATATCGTGACCATCACTGAATGTCGTCCTCTTTCCAAGAACAAAACTTGGAAGTTAGTTGACGTAGTGGAGAAAGCTCGAGTCGTTTAATCGAGCGGATAAAATTGAAAGGCGCTGGTCGAAAGATCAGCGCCTTTTTTATTTATTCTGGTTTAAAGATGAAGGCTTCAGGCGGCGTTGCCAACATTTTATTTTGTAGCACTTTTGCTGCTTGTGTAGCGACATGATTAACCATTTCTAGAGGTGTGTTATCACCCATTTCATAGGTAATCGAATGAATTTTGAATTCGTCCGCTAAATATTGCTTTAATACGCCTCGGCCTGGGCTGCTGCCAGGACGCTCTCGCAAGGTAAATGAAGACACCAAATGCGGCTTTAAATCTGCCAAATATTCTTCTGAGAATAACGCTGGCGCAAGCCCGTAGTCACTTGGCATGGTGTAAAATATATCCTGCTGTGTGGAGTGAAAATCTAAAGCAAATACAATTCGCTGCTCAGCTTGAATGATTTCATTAATAAACCCGTAAACCGCTTGGGTTTCTGCTTGGGTAAATTTCCCCCAGTCACGGTTTAGATCTGTGCCTTTTACATTGTGTCGCCAATGTCCATGAGCAACGCCATCAGGATTCATATTTGGCACTAGCAGCACGTTAAATCGGTTCAAAAACGACTCGTTGGCATGTTCGATGAACATTGCTTGTGCAAACGCTAGATAGGCCTGTGCCCCGCTTATTTCAGGTGGATGTTGACGGCCAATCAATAATAACCACTCTTTATTTTCTGGCTTACTATGAACAAGTGCATAGATGCTGCGCCCTTCGGTAGACTTGCCTATCTCCCTTTGCAACAAAGATGTCTTTTCAGTGAGTGTCTGCTGCCATTGAACATAGTCCTCATTATCTATCACTTGCTGAGCCGATATCATCACCGGCTGTTGATTTACTTCTACTGCGATATGCATATCGCCATCTTTAAGGGTAAATGGAATAGCTTCAAACGTTGAGCCGTCGAGGCTACGTTTTGGCAAGTAGCGTGGGCGAGCATCGCCAGCAGAAATGGCGATAGAGACTGTGGTTGCCACTTTGCTAGATATCGTGAAGTTATACCAAGGGCTTGGATTAATCGGGGTATCTTCAGGCTCGATATGTAATATAAACTCAGTTTCCGAGAGCTGTTCGCAACGTGCTAACCCTCCTTGATCGTAGTTTGCGTCAAAGGATATATCTTTGAAATCACATGCAATGGCAGTGTTCAGGCTGGATATGAGTACGAGTATGCCAAAAATAGGTTTTATCATCGAACAGTCAACTCAGTTAATAAGATTTTCATCTTTATAGATGAATCAGTAGATTAGGGCGAGCTATTTTTTTGCCAACCATAAAACTCTGCCACCGTATTCCATGCGATGGTCTGAAGTTGCTCAGCCTCTTGTGGCCCTAAATCAGCGATATAGGGGATGCCAACGGGGGACTTTTGATAAAGCGCTGCATAAAAGACACACGCCGCCAGATACGTGCCAGCTCTACTCGGATGTTTAATATCCTTGCGATAAGTTATTTCACGCTTTTCATTAGCGCTTAGAACGTCGGCGGTATAAAGAGAAATACTAGGCGCCTGTTGCATAGCGTTGTGAAATGCTATCCCCACTGGAACCACTTGCACGTCCAAACGATTTGCCAGTGCGATATAGGTTCTGGCCAAGTCGTTAATCATCTCTGGTTCATTTTCATAGGCCCATGTCATAAAGAGGATGGGCTGAATGTCATTACGTCTTAGGGTGTTGACGTATTGAGCCGTAGACATAATGAATTGTTCTGCTCGTTTCGCATCAATCGGTTCATTACTGTGCCCTTGGAGCACCACAGTCGGCCATTCTTTCGCATCTACCACGTCTTCAATTATGCTTTCATGTTCATGCATTCGGGCCCCAGATAGCGTTTGTAGGCGATAGCGATGCTTACCTCTTTGCCACGCGCCTTGTGAGCGGATGAGTGAACCAAGGTGATTGTGTATGCCATCATTAAAAAAACTAAAGCTATTACCCACAAATAACGCATTGTGGGGATTGATTGGCGTAGTTACGACCTTAGGTTTTGGCAATTCGCTATCTAAGACAGCCTCTTTTGTTTGAGCATGACTGACATTACCTAATAGCAATAGTGCAAGTAGCGGTATACAACGATATTTGAGCATACAAATCACCTCTGACCTATAAAAATATCCACGGAGCTAAATAAATAGCAACCAAACTCAATAGCAACATGCCAATCATATTTAGCACGAACCCTGCTCTTACCATTTGCGGTATGCTAAGTGCACCAGACGCAAATACAATGGCATTTGGTGGTGTAGCGACCGGTAACATGAACGCGCAACTTGCCGCTAGTGTAATAGGAATGCATAGCAACAAAGGAGACACGTCTAACTCCAAAGCGACCGCTGCCATGACGGGTAGGAAGGTCGCCGCAGTAGCAACGTTTGATGTTAGCTCAGTAAGAAAAATCACCAGCGCGGTTGCGCCTACTACGAGTACAAAGATACCTAAGCCACCAAGAGGTGTTAATGAACTCCCTAACCATTGGGCAAGCCCAGAACCCGATACCGCTGCTGCAAGGCTTAATCCGCCCCCAAATAAGATGAGCACTGCCCAAGGTAGGCGATGTGTGTCTTGCCAAACCATCAGCTGGGATTGTGCTTTGTCACCACTAGGGACTAAAAACAGCAATACCGCTGCCGCCATAACGATGCCGGTATCTGATAAAAAATCTATGCCAAGCCATGCAGATAATGGACGTCTTATCATCCAAAAAATGATGACAAGCGCAAAGATAACCGCAACGCGCTTTTCCGCGTCACTCATCGGCCCTAAATCGGTCTTTAACTGGTCCAAATGTGTTTGCACTTGTGCGTTTGCCGCGATATTGACCTTGTACGAAAAGTGCGTCAGTGACCACCAAGCTAGCGGTAGCATGACTAACATGATTGGCACGCCTACCAGCATCCAACTAGCAAATGATATTTGGATGCCGTAGTTTTCTGATAAAAATGCCACAAGCAAAGCGTTAGGCGGTGTGCCCACAAGGGTTGCTAACCCGCCAATGGTTGCAGCATAGGCAAGTCCAAGCAACATGGCCGTTTTAAAGCTCGCTATTTGTTTTTTACTTAAACTAGAGTTGTTATCGACGATAACATTGGCCACCGACAGTGCGATAGGCATCAACATCATTGTTGTAGAGGTGTTTGTCATCCACATGGATAAAAGGGCTGCGACTATCATAAACCCAGCGATTAATCGCTTTCCATCAGTGCCTGTGAAGGCCAGTATTTGTAGGGCGATACGCGTATGTAGGTTCCATCTCTCTACCGCTAAAGCCAGTAAAAATGCACCAAGAAACAGAAAAATAATAGGATTGGCGTAGGGTGCGGTAGCATCCGACATCGATGCTATCCCTAAGAATGGAAACAAGACAATGGGCAAAAAGGCAGTGACAGGTACGGGGACCGCTTCGGTCGCCCACCAAGTTGCCATCCAAAGTCCAATTGCACCAACGCGCCAAGCGCTTGCATCCATAGTTGTTTGCGAGTCACCAAACAACATCATTATCGAAAACAATAGTGGGCCTAATACCAAGCCAATATCTTGGTATCGACCACGATGCTCTGCAGTGGCAGTCGTCATATATAACCTTATGTTAATTGATAAAATTACCGCGGTAGGAGTTTACCGCGGTGTTTTGTGTTTCAACAATTAAAACCTGCTAAAAGGTCATGCGTAAATCGACATAGTAACTGCGTCCGAAATCGTTATGAGCATCTGAGAAGAAACCAAAGAAGCGGTCTGCTAACGGTGCGCGTTCATTCGTAAGGTTTCTCACACCAAAACGCAATCGTGCTCTGCTGTCTTGGAACGAATCAAAGCGATAGTCAAACGTTGCATTGTATCTTGTCATCGATGGGATCGTGTACAAGGTGCCATCATCTAAAGTGAGTGAGCTTTGGTAGAAGTCACCTACGTAAGTCGCACTTAGGGATGCACCAAAGTCATTCTGACGCCAAGTCAGTCTGGCTGTCTGCCGCTTTTCTTGGTTACCATCTCGGCCAATTAAATCGGCAAAGCCATCGATTGGGAAGCTTGCGGGAAGTACGCCGTTTTCTTGTGCAGCTACTAGAAGAGCAGCATCGCCACCGGCTTCTTGCTCATATTTATCTAATAGAGAAGCGTTATAGCTAAATCCAAAGTCACCGACTTGTGTTTCAAAATCCCAATACACGCCTAAGTCGAATCCTGCAACAGTACGCTTATCTAAATTCGCATATCGGTCATCGATAAACTCGATGTCACCCGCAGGACATATGCCTGCTGCATTGTAAATCGCCGCTTCATCTTCGCCAGCAGGTGCTCGCGTTACCGCAGGATTGAAGGTGGTGCTGTCGCAGTTAGTATTGCCATTTTCTATGCGCAACAACAAATCAAGCAAGGTGTGGTTTTCTTCACCAAATAAGCCAATTGTGTCTTCTTTCTCAATAGACCAATAGTCCAAAGTGACGGTAAAATCATCTGTTGGTGTGAGCACGATACCCAATGAGATATTTTCCGATGTTTCTGGTTGAAGGTTCTGCGAGCCTTGTGCAATACGCTGTATAGAGTTTCTGCAATCAAGGGTATTTTCATCTGGGTCGCCACCATTAAGCGCTGCGAACTGACAGGCGTAGTCGTCGCGCGTATTGTTTCGAGCAACAATACTTTCATTAATCGTGATCAGGTTAGGGGCGCGAAATGCTTCTGACCATGAGCCTCTTAACAGCACCGATTCAAGCGGACGCCAACCAAAGGCAATTTTACCAACGGTGGTAGTGCCCACATCTGAGAAATCTTCGTAACGCAATGCCGCTTGTATATTTAGATTCTCTAACACAGGTATTTGTAATTCAGTAAACAGTGACGTTACTTCACGTTCACCGCTGCTATCGGGCGTAGGACTTGAGTTAACAACATCAGAAACGAACGGAAAGGTATCACCTTCAAAATCAGTAAATGCGATGGTGCCATCTAGTCGGTCGTCACGATTGTCGATGAACGATTCCTCACGATATTCAAAACCAATCACGAGGCCAACAGGACCGCCAGGTAACTCAAAAATGTCGCTGTTTGCAAATTTGATATCAAACATTTTTAAATCGGTTTCATTATCTCTTCGCACGTCTATCAGCGCGCGTTCAATATTAGAATTCACGCCACCGCTAAAGGGATTATATGCCGCGGCGGTTGGATCATTTAGGGCTTCTTGCATCAGAGTGTTTGATACTCTATTGCGTGTAATATCTTCCTTGTCCGCCTTTGAATATGTCAGTGCGGTCTCCCAGTCCCAATCATTCCATGAGCCTCTAAAGCCTTGTAACAATCGAATAGTCGTACCGTTGTTGTCGACAATGCGCGGCACCTCAGCATAACGATAATTATCAATAGTCAATTCTAAGCCTTCGTCAGGCACGCCGGGTATAAGAGATGCGTCCAGACGGTTAGGAGAGCCGATTGGACCAAGTGGATTATAAAAATTGTTTGCGCCAACACGCAGTCTAGATGTCGTAAACGATGCTGTCGGATGACGATTTAAATTAGTATTCGAGCGATAGTAAGATGCTTCAGTAAAGCTCTGTACGCCGTTATCGAAGTCATGGTTAATAAATAAGAAAAGGTTAGTCCTATCTAACTCTGAACTCAAATCCCTATTTTCATTTAGATTATAGCGAACCGTGCCGTTGCCATCTGCTGCGCCACAAACGTTGGCGTTAATTGCGTATTCACAGCGTGGATCTCCAGCAGGAAAAACCTCAAACTCGCCTGCGCTGTCGGTAAGGTTTCCAGACAAACCTGCGCTCGAGGCTCTTGTGACTAGGTCAAACTGACCAAATAGTGAGTTGGCGCTATCGTTTCTAAACAATGTGGTGTCTGCATATGGTGAGCCTTCAGGTAACAACCTTCTAAAATCTGAGTCTGCCCAGCGTGGGTCGTCCTGAGAGTTTACTCGGTCGCGTTGATAGTAATTTGCAAATACGCTGACGTTGGTGCGACCGTCATTTAAATCTTGGCCCCACTTTAAGTTAAGGGTTTGCGTATCTCTTGGAATATTATCAAATTCAGTCCATCGACCCGACACTTGGAATCCGACATAGTCTGAATCCACTACATGGTTTACAACACCCGATACCGCATCTGCACCATAGATGGCAGATGCACCGTCTCTGAGTACTTCAACTCTTTGCAGGCCTGCAGTAGGGATAGTATTCACATTGACTGAGTTGACAGGCACGAAGCTTCCGCCAACTTCTTCTGTTTGATAGGAGGCGGCATTTACCATGCGTCTGCCATTTAGCAACACTAAGGTGTTACCTGTGCCTAAGTTACGCAGGTTGTAAGCGCCCACATCACCGCGCGCCGCGTTGACACCGCCGCCGATGTTTTCTGCTTCATTAAAAAAATTCTGTCCGTTTTCTGGGATCGCCTCTAAAAGCTCATCGAGAGAGTCCACACCTAGTATTTCAATAGCTTCGGCATCGAGTACAGATATCGCAAGGGCTTCTGCCACTTGGCCGCCTTTGATGTGTGTACCGACAACTTGGATCTTTTCGACCGCTTCATCTTCTTGAGCGCCAGCAGCACTTTGCTGCGCCAATGTAGGTGGCGCAATTAAAGCAGCTGCAACAAAGGCAGCAACCGGCTTAAGGGGAAATTTGGTATAGGACTTTTTCATGGTTATTGCTCGTTTTTATTGTTAGTTATGCATACATGACGCACCTAGAGCAAAAAACCCCTATTGATATTTACAAAAAATTTACAACCGGATTTTAACGGTCAGTGGAAATTAGAACAACAAGGAGAGGAAACCAACAGAAATAGTCGCTATGACTGTCCACAGCAAAGGCGGAGATACCTGTGCATACCCGACATTTTCGGAGCAATTTAAAATGCCGTTATTGGGCTGCGATGTAGCGCCCATACCCTTTATATTTTGAGGTAGTTGAATAACTTGAGAGCGCTCAATACGGTCCGCCATCGTTTTAATAACGGAAGATTGCGCCCACAACAAAGAGAGCTCTTCAAAGGCTTGACGATGTTTCGCATCAGACATCAGCCATTCGTTCAGCTCTTGATAGTCTTCAGGTTGCGTGTCCTCATCATCAAACTTTGCAATCCAAGATGACGCATCATCAATGACGCGCTGAGGAATTCTTGCACCAGCCCATTCTTCGATAAACATTAGCCGACCTGTCTTCTTGTTGTCTTCGTGCTGCTTTCGACCATGTATTTGCGGCAAAGTTGCAAGCCCTTAGCCAAATGGTTTTCGACGGTCTTTTTAGAAATACACATCATGTCAGCAATCTCGCTGTGGGATTTTTCTTCAATTTTTCTCATAATAAACACTTGCCGACATATGGGGGGCAATCGATTAATGGCTTGTATCAACAACTCACTGGTTTGCTCGCCCATAGCGCCTTTTTCGATAGAAAGGGTGCGATAGGATTCGGACTGTTTGTGTGTTTCATAATAAGCTTGGCAAACTTTATCGTGGCGAAGTGCAGAAATAGCCATACGTTTCGCACTCGTGACCAGATACGCAATGGGAGACTCCAACCTATCGTTTTGCAGTTTAAGGTAGAGCGCCAAATAAGCCTCTTGTGCGATATCTTCCGCACGCGCAGCTTCAACCATTTGCGTAAGCTTATTTACCAATACCGGTTTGAAACTGAGTAATTTTTCTATGATTTGTTCGGCGTTTTGTTCTGTTTTTATCGAAGTAGAAGTTGTCATAGACCCACCTATTACACCTTTACAGCGCTTATTCTTCTAAGATTTGGAAGGGATTTATCACAGTTATCACCCCTTGGCTTGAACTTGTTATAACACAAAACACATAGATACTTAAAGTTTTAGGCGCACTAATGCTCTGCCTGCACTGGCCTTAAGAAGTGAATGTACTAAGTATATTATTGAATGTGGAGCGCCGGTGAGGGGATATCTAAAAACACGGTGATGAGGCGTCCATCTCGATTAACCTGAAATATGAGTGTGTCTGCATTTGGGATCATACGTTGCAGTTGTTCAAGTTGCTGCGGGTTATTCGGGTTAAGCCCGTTTATGCTATTAATAATGTCACCTTCTTTTAAACCTGCCTGGGTGAAAAGCTTTGGACTCACCCCGGGCATTGCAATCATGCCATCTGCACGAGTGTTCGGTGTTGAAAGAGCGACGATATGTTCTAACCGTTTAGGTCGATTTCCGATTTCTTCTGCGCTCAAGACATCGACGTATGGCGCTGCGTCATTTGCCTTGTTAGCCAGTAAATTGGGGCCAATTAGATTAAGCATGAACGGAGTGCTTTGATATTCCACAACGACATTGTCTTGATTAACGTCGATTAGCACAATCTCACGCCCAAAGACTCGCTCTTGAAGCTGATATTGCTGAGCGACGCCTGCCGATTCAATAAGTGCTTGCGTATCTCCGTCGGTGCCAATTAACTTTAATGCTAGCGGCAGTGCGAGATCATTTTTAGTTGTCAGTGCGTTACGCTTAGCTTCTGAAGTCTTTGACCTGTCGGGCTGGTTGTCATTAGTTTGGTCGTAACGATTGGTTTCTAGGCTTACATAGGGTTCGCTAGTAGATGAGATCTCAGCATCTCTGTGATAAGCGTTTTCAGGGCTATCAGCTGTTCTAAATATCGACAAGAGCGCATACGCAAGAACCAATAGTGCGGTCGCTGATAACATCAACGCATGTTTTCTGTGCATGTCAATTCTCCCCTTTGACGTATATATCGACCGTTGAAACAAATATTCAAATTTTGTAAGCGGCATAATAAGTGAACAAATGAATTTAAAATATGAACAACATAAAAAGGTGAACACACATATTGAACTTAATAAATGAATAAAAAAGTGTTCAATATTTTATTTTTGATCAAAAAAATTATTACATGATTAAAAAATCAATAAAATCATAAGGTTAAATTTTGTTTCAAGTTGGCATGTTACCTGCTAACACGACCTCAATAAGATTCCAAGCCTTGCAATATAGCAGGTTACGAAAGAGGTATTACATGACAACCACTGGTAAATTTACATTCGTTGCTGCTCTTGCACTCATATGCACATTAACGTTTGCTATGTTTTCGTCTGGCTGCAGTCCTCAAGCGTCATTAAATGATTCAAGCAGCGTTTCAAGCACAGAAGTAAAATCATATATTGTGCAGGGTTCTGATCCACAGAAACTCGTTGAGCTCGTTGAGAACGCGGGCGGTAACGTTAACAAGCAATTTCCTATCATAAACGCTGTTAGTGCTTCAATGACATCAACGCAAGTAGAGCAGATAAAAAAAACCAGTGGCGTAAGGATCAGTGATGACCGAGAGGTGCGCACAATGGCCTCATCTGCTGCGCTCTCTACTATGTCTTTGACACCTAAATCTCCTGTCATTGATACCTTAATCACAAAGCAAGTAGAGGCTAACCGACTTCACAATATGGGCATCACGGGCAGGGGCGTCACTGTTGCTGTTATCGATAGCGGAGCAAACTACGGTGGTCCAATTGGCTCATATTTATTCAACAACACAATGGGTCAACAGCGAGCTCTGCTAAAATACGATGCATTAGCAGGGCAAGAAACATATTGGTATAACGATGATAATAACGGTCACGGCTCGCATGTTAGCGGCATTATCGCAAGTAGCCTCAGTGACGGCAGCGGCACATATAATGGTATTGCGCCTGATGTGTTTTTACTCTCGATTAAAGCATTTGATGCTACAGGTGGGAGTACATATTCTCATATTTTAGACGCACTTAATTGGATAGAGGTCAACCAACACAAGTATCGTATTAGAGTCGTCAACATGTCGTTGGGTGCGCAAGCGAATTCAAGGTATTGGGACGACCCTATCAATCAAGCGGTCATGCGATTATGGCATCAGGGTATTACGGTGGTGACCTCTGCAGGAAACAACGGCGAATCACTTGGGATTACGGTCCCTGGTAATAATCCATATGTGATCACGGTTGGCGCATCGACGCATAACGATACGCCTTTTTTCTTGGAAGATGATCGTGTTGCCTCTTTCTCAGCAAAAGGTCCGACATATGAAGGATTTGTAAAACCTGACATTGTTGCGCCAGGAACGAAAATTGCCGTCAAACTCGATTCGCAGTTTTTTGCACAGCCGTTACGAGCGAGTGAAACAGGCTTAGATTATTCTGTTATTTCAGGCACATCGCAGAGTTCTGCCGTAGTTGCTGGTATTGCTGCTTTGATCATGCAGGCACACCCAGGTATTCGTCCAGACGATGTCAAATGTAAGCTGATTGCTGCGGCAAAGGTTGCACGTAAAGACGAAACGTACGCATATTCACCACTGCAACAGGGCAGCGGTGCGGTAAATGCATTTGACGCAGTGACTTCAACTGCTACTAATTGTTCAAACCAAGGTTTAGATATCGTGGCAGACTTGACAGGAACGGGTGGTTTTTATGGCCCTGTTTCAAAGCAAGGTGATGAGTTTTCGATACAACTATCGAACGGAAAAGTATTGTCGCATGGTGCTCATTGGGGAACGGAGATTTTGGCATTGCAAGGTGCACATTGGGGGGAGGAAACTTTCACATTACAAGGCGCACATTGGAGCGAACAAATCATTTCTATCGAGGGTGCTCATTGGGGTAATCTTGCTACAAGATTACAAGGCTCCCACTGGAGCAATGAATCTCTTAAACTGCACGGAGGACATTGGGGGGATGAGAGTTTGATGCTCCTTGGTACTGACTCAAACACACATTTACAGGACTTAGAGCCAGATGCTAGCAATGACAACCACACAGGCGAGCCAGAAATGCCCGCTGTAACTTGGCAATAGGCTCAGCTACTTGTTGTTGCGATATAAATAGCCGTCTTATGACGGCTATTTTAAAGGAAAGCCCATGCAGGCCGACATCTTTACATAACCCGGATATTATGAACTCATCATGCAAACATTATCATTAAGCATCATGAAAATTGCAGACAATGCTATACGCAAGGCAGCGGCAGTGTTTATCGCCATGGCGATTTTTGTGAGCGTGGCGCATGCTTCTATCGACAATGTACGCTTTGAGCATTATTTTGTAGAGCAGGGCTTGTCTCAGCAATCGATTACGGCAATCTTTCAAGACTCCAATGGTTTCATTTGGTTGGGTACGCAAGAGGGATTAAACCGATTTGATGGCCGCAACTTTCTGCAATTCACACCTTCTTTTGAGGACGAAAATAGCCTTGCCTTTTCTTGGGTTAACTCAATAACTGAAGACCGTCACGGTAATATCTGGGTTGGGACAAGAGACGGATTAAGTAAGTATGATGCAGCCCTAGATTCATTTACCAATTTCAAGGCTGACGGACAAGACAGCAGCATCAACGATAGGATCGTACGCAAAGTTTGGGTAGACAGTAGGGGAGACTTGTGGGCGACCACGAGAAAAGGGCTCAATAAGTACTTACCAAATGAGCAGCGCTTTAAACCTTATAACTTAAATGGCGAAGACGGCAAGAGCGTAGACATTTTTGCGATCACTGAAGATATTTCTGGTGGGCTTTGGCTCGGCAGTAACGAGCATGGTTTGTATCGGTTTGAACCAACAAACGAAAGCTTTTCGCGCATTGTCTCGACTTTCCCAAGTGCTAATGAACTGAAGATTGGCGAGATCCGCTCGCTGTACATTGATGATACTCAAAAGCTATGGATTGGTACGATAAATCTAGGCACCTATACCCTCGATTTAACGCAGGATAAGCCTGAAAACGCTGCCCAAAGTTTGACGATGTTACCAGGTATGGAGTCGGTGACGTCTTCCGATATTATTCAAGATACTGATGGCGTGTTGTGGTTTGGTTCGCCGCAAGGTCTTACTTACCTTACGGGCGATGGTAGCATTAACAAAATGGTCCATAGCGCAAAAGATAGAAATTCATTATCTGATTCAAGCGTTTCTGCACTTTTTCATGACCGCTCTAACGTGCTCTGGGTTGGCACATTCAAAGGACTTAATCGTTGGAACAAAGCAACAACACAGTTTGATCATTACCGGGTGTCGGGCACTGAAGGTAGAAGTTTGACCGGCAATGTCATCACTGGCATCAGTCAGCTAAATGAGACGACTGCGCTTGTTAGTAACCTACAGGGTTTAGATCGCGTGGATGTAGTAAGCGGCGAAATTAAAGCTATTGTCGTCCCGGGTTCGACGCCAGAAACGGCAAGCAATTATACGGTGATGTCTTCTGCGGCGTTAAACGAATCAGAGGTATGGCTAGGAACGTCGACTGCAGGCCTAATTAAATACAATATGCTTGACGACACATATGTACAATATCGTCGTACGGCAAACGACGAACTGGATGAGCGAAGTCTACGCTCAAACGGCATTACCGCCATTTATATTGATGCACAAGAGACGGTTTGGATAGCGACTTATGGGGGCGGGTTGAGTCGCTACAATCGTGCACAAGACGATTTCACCACATATTTAACCGACCCTGATGATATTTATACGCTTTCTTCAAATCGCATTATGTCTATAACTGAAACACGTGACGGTCAGCTTTGGTTGGGTACGTGGGACGGCGGTATCTCGGTGTTTAACCCTGCTACTGAGTCAGCGTTTAGAATTCAGACTGACGCTCAAAGCGAGAACAGTTTGAGTGCTAATTTAGTGTGGACTATCCACGAAGATACACACAACAATATCTGGGTAGGCACACATGGCGGCGGAATCAATCTGCTAACGGCAGAAAAGCGAGACCGTGCCGATATTTCTTTTGAGCGCATAGGTAAAAACCGAGGTTTACCCAGTAACGTTGTGTTTGGGATCTTGGAAGATGATAACAAGCAGCTATGGGTGAGTTCCAACCGCGGGTTGAGTAAGCTAAATCCGCAAACGCTTAGTTTTACCAACTTTACTTACGCAGAGGGTTTGCAAGATAACGAATTTAACTCAGGTTCGTATTTGCAGATGTCAGATGGCCGAATGCTATTTGGCGGTTCAAGTGGAGTGACGGGTTTCTATCCAAATAATGTCAGTATAAACGAGCATGCACCGAGCACGGTCATCACGGCTTTTCAGCGTCTGGACAAAGTTGGAGGGATTGCACCTCAATTAGATGAAATGGGTCGCTTAGTGCTCGAATATACCGACTATTTGATCGGTTTTGAATTTGTAGGATTACATTTTGCTGCGCCTGAGAAAAATCAGTTTAAATATCGCTTATTAGGATTTAATGAGCAGTGGTTAGGGGCTAGAGAGATCCCTCGTGCAGTCTATACAAACCTGCCGTCTGGTGAGTATACCTTTGAAGTCATTTCTGCTAATGGCGACGGCGTCTGGAACTATGAGCCTGCGAGTGTCGACATTTTAGTAAAACCAGCGCCTTGGTTTTCAGTGTATGCCTATACCGCATATATTGGCATTATTATGCTGATGCTTTACATGGGCTATCGAGCTTATTGTAGGAAGCTAAATGCCGACATAAAGTATCGCAAAGCGCTTGAACGTGAGGTCACTAAGCGCACCGAAGAACTCAGTCTTGCCAACGAAAACCTACTCAAAGCCAGCATCACCGATCAGTTGACAGGGTTGTTTAACCGTCGTTATCTTTTCGATGTTATTGGTGAAAAGTCACAAGCAGTGTTTGAAAACTTTACTGCAGCGCTTCAAAGAGGTAAGGCTGACCATGAGATAGGTCCGAGATTATTCTTCCTCATGTTTGATTTAGATGGCTTTAAGCCAATTAACGATACTTACGGGCATGACGCAGGCGATAAAATGATCCAGCAGGTTGCCCACTTGCTGCAAGAGGTCTGTAGAATTAACGATATTGTGATTCGTTGGGGTGGTGATGAGTTTCTTGTTGTTGGTGAAGTCAACAAAATTGAAGAGGTAGCAGCTCTTGCTGAGCGGATCCGCATTCATATCGCCAAACATGGTTTTGATATTGGGCTTTCACAAAAAATGCACTTATCGTCCTCTATTGGCTTTTCAGTATACCCGTTCAGTCATTACTCGCCTGATTCGTTAAGTTGGGAGCAGGTTCATTTAATCGCCGACAATGCGCTGTATCATTCGAAAGATGGTGGCAAAGATATGTGGACAGGTATTCTTCAATCTGAATCACCGGTGCCCTTTACGGTAATGAATGCCCTATCGTTGAATCTAGATAACGCGATCGCACAAAAGCACGTCAAAGTCATCAGTAGTTAGAGCGGATTGTTTATAGCTGACGTTTCAGCTTGTATAAAGTCGGCTCACTCACCCCAACAAACTGCGCTGCTTGCGTCATATTGATGGTTTGTTTTGCCAAAATAACTCTAAGTAAGGCCATCTTAATGCTTTGCAGAGGCTGATGTAATGCGACTTTGCCATCAGCAACCTGTTGCAGCAGTTCTATCACATTTGGCCAAGCGCTAGGGACTCTGTCTTGTTGGAAGGTTTGTGCTTTGTGCACTTTGCGTCGAGCTGTACTTATCGGTAACTGAAACAACAGCGCAATCTCTTTATTTGTGTTTAGTCTTCGGCATGCGTGTTGAAACAAGCAGTTTTCCATCCATACGCCCACTTCTGGGTCGCCATGCTGAGGGGTATTGCTTAATTCATCAATGACGTTTTCTAAGCTTGATGTAAGGGCCGTAAGCCAAGTATTTTCATCCAAAGGTTTGGAATATGTTTCACCAGGGCGAGTTTGTGCAGCGCCGTTGCCTTGTGTAGCCGTCGCCATATCGGGGCTTTCAGCTTTTGTTGCAAATGGATAGACTACATTGTTATCGGCCTTTTCATTGTGCGTGTCCAAATGCGTTTTATGCGTCACCTCCAGATTTAGGTCGTCGTATTCGATGAGATCACCTTGGCAAAGCAGACTGGCTTGCATCAGTTTATTTTCTAGCTCTCTGACGTTTCCTGGCCATGAATACTGCCGCATTCGAGCTAACGTATCGGCAGTTAAATGTTTACGCGGCATTTCAAACTGACTGGCAAATTTGCTTAAAAAATGGATGCATAACAATTCTAAGTCATCTAAGCGTTTTCGTAATGCTGGACTATGCAGATGCAGCACGTTTAGCCGGTAAAAAAGGTCTTGTCGAAACTTGCCAAGACGTACTTCTTGATTAAGGTCTCTGTTTGTTACGGCAACAATTTTGACGTCGACACTTAAGGATTTTGTACCCCCTATTGGCGTATAGCTTTTTTCTTGTACAAAACGCAATAATTTTGGCTGCATTGAAAGCGGGAGCTCGCCTATTTCATCAAGTACCAGTACACCACCATCGGCCGCGGAAATTTTTCCAATACTTTGGCTTTGTGCTCCTGTAAATGCGCCTTTAACGTGTCCAAACAGCTCAGATTCAATCAAGGATTCGGGTATCGAGCCGCAGTCTACAATCACTAATGGTGCTTTGCTACGCGGGCTAAGTGCATGCACCGCATGGATAAGCTTTTCTTTGCCGGTACCACTTTCACCGGTGATTAAAACGGTAGTGTCGGTTTGTGCTGCCCGCTGTGTCTGATGTGCTACTTTTTGCATAATCTCAGAGCGATAGACCAAAGCACTTGACTGTAAGCCAGTTTTTAAGGTCTTAAGTTCTGCTTCAAGCTGCGCATTTTGTTGCTCTAGTTGCCGATTTAATTCATCTTCTAATTGACTGCGTTTAAGCGCTTTACCCATTTGTCGAGCGAAGCCGGCAAAGAGCATGGTGGAATCATGCGTAAGCTGAAAACTTGTTTGAAGACCGGCAAAATAAAAACAGGCATTGAGGTCTGAACCCACTGGAATTACCAAGCAACGATATTCATCATATTCATGCTCTACATGTTCCTTCAAAGACAAGGCACTGTTTGCCATTTCATAAAGTGCGTCTTGATGGTCAAAGGAAGCACTTGGTAACATTTCAACTTCTGCCATTTCGGATATAGCAATGTTTTGTTCAATCACGCTGTTTGGTGCATTGGTGATAATGCCCGCATGAGAAAATTCAAATGTACACGCCAATCGCTCGGTGACCTGTGCGAGTAAACGTTCAAATGCGTATTCGTCGGCAATGATCGAGGTGATATCCCAAAGTAGCAGCATATTTCTGTAGTTAGTGATGTTGTCGGGAGTGAAGATGCCGCCTAGGTAATTAAATTCTTGTTCATCTTGGGCAAACTTATCTGCTTGCCAACTTACAATACTAGGTTTGTCTGAGCTTTGTGCTGCTTTTAGTGCAAGCTCAGCGCGCTGTATTAGCAAGGCTGATGCTGAAGTGTTGTCTACGGTTACTTCTGCCTCAGCAATACTTGCGACCCCTACATTAAACGTGAGTCGCGTAGAGTTACCCAGATAGGGGCGGGCATGGAGTTCATTTTGTAGTTTTTTCGCTAACGCATGCACGTCACTTTCATCACCATTGCTAAACGCAATCCCAAATAACGCTCCCCCAAAACGACAAGCTAGGTCGTCTTCTCTGGTGTGCCGGGTGAGTATGTCAGCTATTTCGGTGAGCACTCTATCGCCTTTTGCTTGGCCAAATTTACGGTTAACGGTCTGAAAGTCTCTGCAGTGGATCATACAAAGATGCTTGGATGTAAGCTCATGGTCACCGTCGATAAATCGTTGCAAAGCGGTACGACTTTTCAACTTAGTTAAACTATCTTCGGTGAGCACATCAAATTGTTCAAAGATTTTATGACTTGCGATGAGGGCAACACATTGATGAAAAAAGTGCCTTTGTATCGGGCACAACACTTCTAACTCTGATGTCTGGCTCAGTACTTGTAACCACAGCGGGAAAGCGTCTTCACAGATGAGTATGATTTCGGCGGATTCAAGTGATGACATCTGTACAACATTAGTGCGGCGCTGTTCGTTTTGTACAAGCTCTCCGTGAGCGGATTGATTAACTTGCACAATAAGGTAGCGTGCGTTGTGAACCGTAAAGGAAAATTGGTAATCTGCAAAACTATGATGAATTTCGGCAACAAAATCAGCTTCTTTGAAAGTGACTTCTTCTTGAATATCTTTTGGTGCGTTGCCCACATGAAAAGCCGCCTTTGAGTGCGGTCCGCTGTCGCTAAACTTCGCATAATCACTGGCACTGATAAGCCTGATTGCGTTCAATAAATGTTGGCGTGCCGAGTAAGTGGGATTCATTACTACTTTTACTAATGGATCATTTAAGTTATATCGGTATATCTGGCGGTTTTCTTTAAGAATTTGATAATTTATGCGCAAGGCTTTACTCGTGGTGACCTTTGTTTTACTGTATTTGCACACGCAACCGCTGTGGAAATACCATTTTGTCCATCCAGACAGACTTAGCCTCGCACATTACGCAAATATTTGACGCCTGTCCGAGCGCTATTTTAGTGATAGATTCAGACGCAAAAGTCCGTTTTTGTAACGCTGCAATAGAGAACCTTTTGGGCTACTCCCCTCAATATATGCTACAACAAAACATTTCCATACTTGTACCCCAAGAGTTTCGTAAGCATCACCATGAGCATATAAAGTCGTTTCAAGCCTCTGCGATACCTAGGGATATGGGGAGCGGCGATGTTTTTCCAGCGTTACATAAACTAGGACACGTTGTACACGTGTGTATTGCACTTAGGCCATTAAGTTTAGATGGGAAGGATTATACAGTCGCGACCATTACGCAGTCTGAATTGTTTAATGACATGTCTAACTCACTGCGAAACTCTGAACAAAAGCTTAAAGACCGCACCGTTCAAAACCACCAGCTTATGACAGTGGCTACAAATGCTAACGAATCGGTATTGTTGTTAAATGAAGTTGCAGACATTACTTGGTTGAACCAGACCGCTGAACATTTTTTTCAAGATCAATTTGGCTTGCAATTGGGGCAGTCATTCTTAACATTTTCACAGCACGCAAATGATGTCGAGCAATGGGAGCAAGTCTCATCTGCTCTTCATTCTGGTTTGATGAACAGCGCCGAGTTGCAGTGCACCACCGTCGACAATCAAGAGTATTGGCTACAAATCATTGTGCATCCGATGTTTGAACAAGAGCATTTGCAAGGTTTTGTGATTTATGCAAAAGATACGACTGCGCAACGAGAATTAGAAACTCGCCTGCAAGAAAACAATGAGATTCTTGAAGCAACCGCGCGTATCGCTAACCTCGGTTTTTATTCTCTTGATATTAAAACAAATCAGGTTATCTGGTCTGATCATGTTTATCATATTCACGACCTGCCCTTAGGCACACACGTTACCGTAGAAGAAGCATTTGAATTTTATGCGCCAAGTGCAAAGCCATTGATTATAAAAGCTGTTGAGGATTGTATCACCTCGGGTGAACCCTTTGATTTGGAGTTGCCATTTATTACCGCCAAAAAACGCGAAATATGGGTAAAAGCGGTGGGTTATGCTGAATATGTGGATGAACAACCGGTAAAAATTAAGGGCGCGTTTCAGGATATTTCCCATATGCGTCTTGCGGCACTAAAAGCCAATCAGGCGATGCGAGCGAAAAGTGCATTTTTAGCTAATATGAGTCATGAACTGCGCACACCCATTAACGGCATTATGGGGTTGTCGGACTTATTGCAACAAACATCCTTGTCTCAAACGCAAATAGAGTTTACACAAATGATCCAACGAAGCGCCGAGGAACTGCTGTATTTGGTCAATCAAGTGCTTGACTTCAGCAAGCTAGAAGCGAATAAACAATCTTTAAAGAATACGACGTTTGACTTGCTATTATTGATGAAAGAAAGCCTCTACATTCACAAGGTCGCGGCGCAAAAGAAGGGGCTTACCTTTACGGTAAATATTGACAGTGATGTGCCAGATTTAATGGTAAGCGATAAGGAACGTCTCAAGCAGATACTCAACAATTTATGCAGTAATGCGATCAAGTTCACTGAAAAAGGCTCAATTAAGGTCGATGTTTCTCGGCCAGATGAAGAAAGTCTAAGTATTAGCATTACCGACACAGGTGTGGGAATCGCTGACAGTGATATTTCAAAGCTATTTAATGAATTTGAGCAGTTGGATTCGAGCTTTTCGCGCGAATATGGTGGCACTGGCTTAGGACTGAGCATTACGAAGCAATTAGTCACCTTATTAGGCGGTAAAATCCATGTGGTAAGCCAATTGGGCCAAGGCAGTGAGTTTGCTTTCTCACTGCCCATTGAGCAAGCGATATCTCGTGAACAGTCCGCCTTAAACTCATTGCAATTGCCCGCGATGATTGTATTAATCGCTGATGTAGCCCAGCGAAAGATGTGGGAAGCGCTAGCCGAAAATTATCGCCTCGATATAAAACTTGTGGACTCTGGCCGAGCACTTATTTCTGTTTTAAAAAGCGAACAAAAATGGCGTATCGTGACTATTTTTGGCGATTCTGCAAAATGGACGATGGATACGTTGATACCGTCGGTCAAACGTGTGATGCGTGAACATCAAAGCCTGTATTGGTTATTAGCTGAGCCTAACACATATGTAGACCAAAAATGGAGAATGACGAGTCTCAAGCATACGTTCGAAGATTCTTCTAAATCGGTCGAACAAGCGATTGTCAATGTAGCCAATCATTATCAAAAAAATAGTAAGGTCAATATAAATAGCTTAGAGGGTAAACGCATTCTGATTGCCGAAGACAATGAAATCAATCAGGTCGTATGCCATGAAATGTTACAGAGTTTCGGTATAAAGACAAAAGTGGCAAACGATGGGCTAGAAGCATTAGCGTTACTTAACACCGGCGAGTGTTTTGATATGATCATCATGGACTGTCAAATGCCGCGTTTAGATGGTTATCAAGCCACAAGTAAGATTAAGCATCATAAAAATGAAAAAGTCAGGCAGCACACCATCATTGCAGCGACTGCTCATGCTCTACAAGAAGATATACAGCGCTGCTATGATGTGGGCATGGTAGATGTCTTAATAAAACCGTTTACCCACAAACAGCTGATGGACATACTCTTACGTAATTTATGATTAAGCCCTACAAACCAACATTCATTTTTACGGCTATTCGTTACATGTACACAGCGATGTTGCTTGTAAGTCTGCCCTTATTATTTGCATTGATGAGAAAAAAGTTACGTCTGCCAGTATCACATTCAGGCATGGCGCATCGCCGATTTAAAGAGCGTTTTGCGTTAATGCCAAAAAACATAAAGCCCAATGGTATTTTGGTACATTGTGCCTCGGTGGGGGAGGTCAATGCAGCGCAAAATCTAGTGCGATATTTAGTAAAGCACTTTGCTCATTTGCCCATTACCGTTACGACTAGCTCTACCACCGGAGCAGTGCATGCTTTTAACCTTTTTAAAGACGGTGTTCAGCATCATTACTTGCCTGTTGATTTGCCCTTTACGATAGGGCGCTTTTTAAAGGTTCTTTCGCCTAAATTAGTATTGGTGACTGAGGTAGAAATTTGGCCGAATATGCTAACAAAATGCCGTCAGCGCAAAATACCCGTTTGTTTAATTAACGCGCGTTTATCCTCGCAATCGTTACCAACATACATGCGATATCGTGCATTTATGCGCCCGGCGCTTCGCCATTTTACTTTTGTCTGCGCGCAGAGCCAAAGCTCGTATGATAATTTTTTGAGCCTCGGGGTGTACAAGCCACAGCTTCGGCTGACACAAAATATGAAATTTGATTTAACAGCGGACGCCGCAGATACACAAAAAGCACAGGAGCTTCGCCATCGATTTTTTGATGACAAGGCGCAAATTCTGGTAGCGGCAAGTACCCATGATGGTGAAGAGAAGTTTATGGTTGAGGTGTACAAAACCTTACGAAAAGAATTTGAGCACCTTTGCATGATGGTTGTGCCGCGACATCCTCATAGATTTGATGATGTGTACCTTATCTTAAAGGCCGCAGGTTTATCTGTGCAACGTGCATCTGCTGCTGTCAATGATAAAGACCAAACAGCGGATGTGGTGTTGATTGATAAAATGGGCTGGTTGAAGGCATGCTATGAGCTCTGCTCGTGTGCTTTTATTGGAGGCAGTATTGCGCCTAAAGGCGGGCATAATGCCCTTGAATGCGCACTGTATGCTAAACCCATGGTGATGGGCCCTAGTACATTTAATAATCCATCCATCACTCAATACCTACAGACTCAAGGCGCGCTGTTTGTGGGTGAATCAGTGTCTCAGCATGCAGAGGTATTGAAGACATGGCTATCTGAACCAGCGCTTGCAAACGAGGCTGGTATGAAAGGAAAAGAAGTGCTTGAAAGAAATAGCGGAGCGGTTGAGGCGACACTTCAGGTGCTTGAGCCGGTGCTACCCCATGAGCATGCGCAGGCTTAATCGAACACTACCGTTTTGTGCTCGCAGATGATCACGCGCTCTTCTAAGTGATAGCGTATCCCATTAGCAAGCGCGTTGATTTCACAACGCTTGCCTTTTCTTACCATATCTTGTGCACTGTCACTGTGGCTAATACGCATGACTTCTTGTTCGATAATAGGTCCTTCATCTAAATCTGATGTGACGTAATGGCAGGTTGCTCCAATCAGTTTGACGCCGCGATCATAGGCTTGCTGATATGGTCTTGCTCCAGCAAAAGAGGGTAAAAAGCTATGATGAATGTTAATCATGCGCCCAGCATAGGCGCGGCATAACGATGCCGGTACAATCTGCATAAACCTCGCTAGGACAACTAAATCAATTTCATATTGCCTTAGGAGCTCTTCAATTTTCACAAACGCGGCAGCCTTATCTTTAAAATCAATATAATGAAAGGGTACCTGATACCACTTTGCATACTGCTCCATACTTTTATGATTGCCAATGATGCAAGGAATATCACAGTGCAGTTCATCGCTATGCCAGCGGTGCAATACATCATTAAGGCAATGCGATTCGTGACTGGCAAGCAATGCCATACGTTGTTTGGTGGCTGAGTGTGTTAAAGACCATGTCATTTCATATTTCTCAGCAAGTACTGAAAATGCGTCTTTGAGTGCCTCTAAATCTATGGAGAGTGAATTTGCATCAATTTCGTGGCGCATGAAAAACCGATTCAAATGCCGGTCGGTATGGTGGCTAGCCTCTAGAATACTGACGTGGTGGGCGGCAAGAAATGCCGAAACAGCGGCAACTAAGCCTACTTGGTCCGGACAGTCGATCACGAGACGAATACTAGATGACACTATTTATACTCCAAAAAATTTAGTAAATCATAGACTTATAAATTGTACAAAAAACAAACTAAACTTAGGCACACTTGTTGCGTAAGTAAGACTATAGTCTCATATTAAAACCTGAT
This sequence comes from Glaciecola sp. XM2, assembly GCF_018595715.1. Taxonomy (GTDB): domain Bacteria; phylum Pseudomonadota; class Gammaproteobacteria; order Enterobacterales; family Alteromonadaceae; genus Glaciecola. The sequence goes on along the minus strand of NZ_JAHEOJ010000025.1, from coordinate 36,612 downwards.
AGCATGAACTCATACATCGAAAATGCCTTAGAAACATATTGTGATCAAAGCCAGACGATAATCGCAAGACAAATCGCCTACAGCGCACTGACTAATGCAGGGTTTACTGACCAAGACCTGCAAATTGCCCTTGAGAGCGGAACTGATAACGTTCCGATCATGTTGTTTCAGGCATAAATGTGATCAATATCAACCTTAAAGATGCAAATTAACGCAATCTACTAAAGTCGCATTACAACTGTCATTGCAACACGTTATAAATGAGCGGGTAAGCACACATAACGCATATTTTAAAAGGATACATAGCAATGAGCAGAGTAGCACTCGTTACGGGCGGCACTCGCGGTATAGGCGAAGCCATCTGTACAACCCTAAAAAGCAAAGGATACACTGTTGTCGCAAACTATGGCGGTAACGACGTAAAAGCGCAAGAATTTACTGAGCGCACAGGCATTCCAGCGGTAAAATTCGATGTTTCTGATTTTGAGGCCGTTCAAGCCGCCATTCAATCTATTGAGAGCACTTATGGTCCTGTTGATGTGTTAGTGAATAACGCTGGCATCACACGCGACGGTACCATGCATCGTATGAGCTTTGAGCAATGGGACGCGGTTATTCAAACTAACCTTGCATCATGTTTCAACACCTGTCGCGCGGTGATTGACGGTATGCGCAATCGAGGCTTTGGACGCATTATTAATGTAGGCTCCGTCAACGGGCAAGCGGGTCAGTATGGACAAGTTAACTACGCTGCAGCTAAATCGGGTATTCATGGGTTTACAAAAGCACTCGCCTTAGAAGGCGCAGGCAAAGGCATTACGGTTAACGCGATTGCCCCTGGTTATGTTGACACCGATATGGTTCGCGCCGTGCCACCTGAAGTATTAGCAAAAATCATCAAAACTATTCCGGTTGGCCGATTAGGTAAGCCTGAAGATATTGCCAATAGTGTTGCGTTTTTAGTGGATGATGAATCTGGCTTTATTACCGGTTCAACGTTATCTATCAATGGCGGACAACACATGTACTAAGGCGAACGTCTTGGATATATGCAGTATTAAAGAGGCCCTCAAGCGCGAGGGCCTTTTTTATGCGTTTGGTTATTTATTGCAACTAAAGCGCAGACTTTTCGCGCAAAAGGGTGACAGTCTCTTGAGAGGGAAAACCATCGGCAATCAAATTATTGGCTGTTTGAAATGCGCGTAAACCCTTCCTAGTGGCTGGACCGATAATCCCGTCGGCGCCTCCTACATCAAAACCCAGCGCATTGAGTTGACGTTGTACACTCGCCATTTGCGCAATGCTGTAAGTAGGTAAATCAGGCAGTGGAGCAACGATGGCGTCTTGACCAATGATACGGTTAGCCAATTGGCCCACCGCAATGCCATAAAATTCAGAGTTATTCCAACGCAGTATGGTATTGAAATTAGCATAGGTTAAAAACGCAGGCCCAGATGCGCCTGCGGGGACCAAAAGCTTTGCCATAATGTCGCTATCGCCCAGTGACTCACCATCTGCTTTTGTCACACCTAACTGAGCCCATTCATTCACGGTTTTGCGCTGACCACCGCTTAAAGCATAGTCAAAATTACTTGGTAGCTTTACTTCTCGTCCCCAACGCTGACCAGGAGTCCAACCTAACTTCCATAAAAAATGAGCGGCTGACGCGAGTGCGTCTTTTTCACTTTCCCACAAATTCACCACGCCGTCACCATCACCATCAATCGCATAATTGGTATAGGCTGTTGGCATAAACTGAGTATGCCCCATCGCACCGGCCCATGAGCCCTGCATTTGGGAGCGACTTAGGCCTTCACGATCCATCAGCTTTAAAGCTAAGAAGAGTTCTTGGGTAAAAAACGTGGCGCGTCTAGGTTCACAGGCCAAGGTTGCCAGCGAATCTAGGGTAGACATATTCCCCTTGTATCCGCCGTAGTTGGTTTCTAATCCCCAAAATGAAATAAGATAGTGGCTAGGCACTGTGTACTTTTCGTTAAGCGTTGCTAAAAATGCTTTATGCTCTGCGTATTTTTCACGGCCTTTATCAATGCGCCATTGATTGACGCGCTTTGAAAAGTAAGAGGGGAAAGTCGATACAAATTCAGGTTGAGAGCGGTCAAGTTCAATGACGCGCGGGATGAACTGCATATTTGCAAACTCTTGTTCAGCGCGCTGTGAGGTAACACCCGCTGCAATCGCTTCGGCTTTTTTTTCGGTTAAACAGGCATCGAACTGAGATTTTTGCTGGGCGATATAAAGTTGCAGCTCATTCGCTTGGGTTTCTAAGCAACAAAGCGCTAGCGCAATTATCCAACCGATATGTTTTATGTTCAAAGTAGCGCCACCATTTGTGTAATATGACTTTAGAGCCAGATTAGCGAAACTCGTTCACCAGCACAAATGAAATTCGCAAAGAAAAAGGGCTTTCGCCCTTATTCATATTTATGGATAAACTCTGTCACGATGGGTCGAATATTTTTGCGATACATCGAACCACTGAAAATCCCATAGTGTCCTGCGCCAACTTGTACGTGGTGTTTACGCATCGACTTTGGAATGTTCTTGCATATGTCTTGCGCGGCTTCGGTTTGCCCTAAACCACAAATATCATCATTTGCGCCCTCAACGGTGAGCAAAGGGGTATTATCGATAGCGTCAAAGTTTACCACTTTGCCTTGATACGTAATGGTTTTGTTGGCAACTTCATTGTTTTTAAAGATGCGCTCAATAGTCTCTAGATAAAATTCTGCCGGCATATCTAAGACTGCCATGTATTCATCATAAAATGCACGGAAGCGATCCGCATCTTCATCTTCACCAAACAATAAGTTTTGGAAATAGTTTTGATATTTTTGCATATGGGCTTTTTGATTCATCGAAATGAATCCACCTAATTGCATAAATCCTGGATATACTTTGCGGCCTTGCCCAGGGTAGCCTACAGGTACCTGCATGATCGCAACATTTTTATACCATGACATGGGACGACTGTGCGCAAACTCATTCACACGGGTTGGATTTTTCGTGGTATCCAAAGGACCGGCCATGAGCGTCAACGTTTTTGGTGTGTTAACACTTTTTTCTTCTGCCATTACTGCCGTTGCAATTAATGCTTGTACGGTAGGTTGACATATTGCAATTAAATGCGTGTCTTCCCCTAAAAAGTTTAAAAACTCGATCAGGTAAGAAACATAGCAATCAAAGCTAAACGGGCCGTCTTCAAGTGGCACTTCGCGGGCGTCTGCCCAGTCGGTGATGTACACTTCGTGATCTGGAATAAGGGCTTCAACGGTACCCTTTAATAAGGTGGCATGGTGACCAGATAAGGGAGCGACTAAAAGCACTTTATCTTTATTGGAATGACCGATACGCTTAAAGTGCATAAGGTCACAAAAGGGCTTTGAAACCACTATTTCTTCAGTGACTCTGAATTTTTTGCCTTCACTTTCTATTTCTTCAATATTGAATCCGAGCTTGTCGTATCTGCGAGTGACTCGCATCGCGGTTTCAAGCGTTGCTTTGGTTAATCTGCCTGTCCATGTATGAGAGAGTGGGTTTGCCGGGTGTGAAACAATATCGTTTACTAGGCTCAATCCTTCGTTCATTACTTGTCCTGTGCGGGCAAGATAGTCGTAGGCCTGATAATTCATTTTGGTCTCCTAAAATACATTTAACACATTTCAGATTTAGCAGCGCAAATAAAGAGGCGCGGATAAAAAAACTCCAACCACAAGCCAAAAGGCTCAATGGTTGAAGTTTCTATTGCAGTATACTCAACGTAGAGATACTAGTACACATTGAGAGCATTGCTAAGCCTAAGCTTATTTAGCACCTGCAGTCATTTTAGTAGTTACTTCTTCGCTGATATCTTTAAGCATTGCACCGGCTTTTTGCTGAGCACCAGACACTAAGGTGTAAGTTTCTTTAGCAGATTCGGTGATAGTCTCTTGAAGCGTTTCAAGATATGCTTTTTGCGCTTCAGCAAGGCTCATTACGTCTTTTTGCTGGCCAGCAGTTTCTGCAAAAGATACACCGCTTGATAACAAAGTAGTGAATAATGCATTTTGCTTTTCAGCAAGTTCTTGTAACGTGCTCATGTTTAATGTAGCAAGTTCAGTAACAGGCTTAAGTGATGCTTTAAATTGTTCGTTGAATTGTTCTAACATGATGTTTCTCCAAAATTAAAAGTAAAGTAGTTAAGGTATAAATTAATCGTTTTTAGTGGAATCTGCTTTAACATCCGCAGGGCTTAGTTCAGCTACCTTTTTCTTAGCCGCTACTTTTTTAGCAGGGGCAGGCGCTTTGGTAGCCGCGGGTGCTGCAGTAGCTTTTTTAGCTACTGGAGTTTTCTTTGCAGCTGCTTTTTTAGCAGGTGCTTTTGAAACAGGTGCTTTTACTTCGACCGCTGGCGTAGCAACAGGCTTCTCAACTACAGGCGGTGTAGCCTGTGGCGTAACCGTTTTAGGCGCTGCGGTTTTAGCTACTGGCGCTTGTTTAGCTACTGGCGCTTTTTTGGTAGCCGCTGCCTTTTTAGGTGCAGGCGCTTTTTTTGCAACAGTAGCTTTTTTTGCAGGTGCTGGCGTTACCTTAGCAACCGCTTCGGTAACCACCGCTTTAGCATCTTCAGTCGCATCAGCGAAGCTCGTTTTTACTACATCTGCTACGTCTTGACGCATTGCAGAAAGTGCAGAATAAGTCGTTTTAGAAGCGCTGGTTAAGCGCTCTCTTACCGATTCAGCGTATACAGATTGTGCAGCTAGCATATCCTTTAATTCGGTTTGGTCATTTAATGCAGAAAGTAATTTAACGCTGTCTGTCATAACGCCAGAAAAGAATACGGTTTGTTGCTTAGAAACTAGCTCGAGGGTTTTCGCATTCATTTCTAGCAGAGTGTTCGCTGGTTTTGTAGATTTTTTCATTTGCTCTGAAAAGTTACCAAACATGATCTTGACCTCATTGAAATTTAAATTAAGTGCGAAATCACATTTTGCTGCACTGCAACATCGCTGATGTTCAAATAATAGCCAATACAGAAGAAAGATCAAGGATTATTTTGTTGCAGTGCAACATTTTTTCTTTGTTGAAGGGTGAAAAGCATCTGGCTGATGCTTAAGGCATTGAATTATATGGATTTATTACTTTTTACGACTTTTGTCGTACTGCCAGGCCTCCATGTTTTTTTCCATCATTTTAGTAAACAAACCGATGGGAGAATTATCTACCATATTTTTCATCATGCCCTGCATTTTATCTTGTTGATCGATAAATTGTAGGATGCTCTGTTCTAAATACTGGCGCACAAACACCTGCATGTCACTGTCGTAAAAACGAATCAACTGCTTTAACAATACATCGGTTAACAGCGACTGGGTTTCGTCTGTTTCAGATTCGCTAATAATTTGCAGCAGAACGCTTTTGGTAATGTCGGCTTCAGATTTTGAATCAATGATTTTAAACTCGTCACGCTCATTGATAAGTGTTTTTATAAATTCGAGATTGACGTATTGGCTTTTTGTGGTGTCGTACAGGCGACGGTTGGGGTACTTCTTTATTAGGATCATGTTTGGCAGCGGCCTTAGTCTATGCGTTAACTATGCGTTAATTGACTAGGCAGTATTGCTTCAACGCGCGGCGCCGCTGCACAATACTGCCTAGTTGGTCATCATATCATTCTAAACGTTTAAGTACATAGCTTCCTGGCGCAGCGCCTAAACTTGGGAAGTCTTCATGACTGCCCGGGGCCGGCATAGCTTTGCGCTTACCAGAGTGTGGCTTGAGCCATTTGTGCCAATCTTGCCACCACGAACCTGCTTGTTCGGTAACGCCTTCAAACCATTTTTCAGGTGTCTCTTCTAGCGTATCGTTTGTCCAATGGGGATATTTACCACCATTGGTTGGATTGATAACACCCGCAATATGTCCTGAGCCTGCTAATACAAAACGAGTATCTCCTGAGACTAGCTTTGTGCCCTCATAGGCGCTTTTCCATAATACGATATGGTCAGCGACAGTGGTAAGGAAGTAGGTAGGCACATCAATGTTGCCTAAATCGATTGGCACACCATCAATAACAATTTCTCCTGGGTTTTTCAGTTTATTTTCCCAGTAGGTCAGACGCAGGTATTGTTTAAAGCACGCTGCGGGAATATTGGTTGAATCGCTGTTCCAATATAAGATATCAAATGGCGCTGGGTCTTTACCCTTTAGGTAATTGTCGATGAAAAATGACCAAAACAGTGAGTTTTCACGCAATAAACTAAAGCTCATTGCAATGATGCGACCATCAAACACTCCTTTAATTTCGGCGTTTTGTTCTATCATTGGCAACATATCTTCAGAAAAGTAGTTACCCACTTCACCAGGCTGTGAAAAGTCTAGCAATGTCGTCAGTAGAGTCAGTGAGCCAATGCTCTCATCACCAATGCCACGAAGATACGCGGTGGTCATGGCAGACAGAGTGCCGCCTACACAAAACCCAGTTAAATTGACTTTGTCTTGTTCGGTAATTTGTTTGACCGCTTCAATCGCTGCAAGTGGTCCTTTGCGCATATAATCGAATAGGTCGTTATCGCCTAACTCAGAGTCTGCATTGACCCAAGAGATCATAAATACGTTATAGCCGCTGTCGAGCAAGCCCTTCGCTAGCGATTTTTTCTCCTCCAAGTCCATGACATAAAACTTGTTAATAAATGGAGGCACCACAAGTGCGGGAATACTGTGTTGTGTCTTGCCTGTTGGCGCATAATGAATCAGCTCAATGAGTTCATTGCGATACACCACTTCTCCAGGCGTGTAGGCCAAGTTTTCCCCTAATGTAAACGCGCTGGCATCGGTCTGACGCATTTTAAATGCTTCAAGCGGGCTTTCTTCTAAATCTTCTAAATAGGCTTGCATGCCTTTAATAAGCGACTCGCCTTTTGTAGCCAAGATTTCTTCGCATACATCGGGATTGGTTAACACAAAATTTGTAGGAGATAGTGAGTTTACATACTGACGCGTAAAAAACTTCGCTTGGTCTTTATGACGTGGATCAGCAAACTCAATAGAGTCGATGGTATTGGTAAGCATTTCTGCGTTAATCAAGTACGACTCTTTGATATATCGATAAATGGGGTTCTCATCCCACTGTTGATGCGAAAAGCGCTTATCTTTTTTACCTTTAGGGGCTGCGCTTTCGATGGTTTCGCCCATCATTACTCTGCTGGCTTCTTGCCATAGCTCAGATTGCTTTTGCAGGTAAGAGAATTGATGTTGCATCAGCTTGTTTGCATCAATCTTGGTTTCACCCGACAATAGTTCATTTAAGCGTTCTTGATTAAAAGGGTTCGGGTAACTCGCTGCGCCGTCACCTCCAGAGCGATGCAAAATATCTTGCGCCATCGAATTGAATACGGTCGCGTATTTTTCTAAATAATGGAGTACTTCGGTTTCATCACTTCCCATGATATGTCCTTTGGTGCTATTGCACACAGTTTGTATAGCTTATTCTTTGGATTTTTGAGGCTGCATTTGCCCTTGCATAAAATTCGCCATCATATTCTGATACGCTGTAAAGCCAGACATTCCGGTTTCTAATGAAGGCTTGATGAACGTTTCAAATGCAGATTGAGGATCTTGTTGGCATTTATTTAATAAGTCTTCTGTTAATGACTGATGGATATCGCTAAAATCAGGTAAGCCAAACATTTCGCGTGCTTCAGCAGGGGAAAGTTCAATATTGACGGTCACTTTCATCGGTAGCCTCTAATATGCATGTGTTGAACTTTCAGACTAAGGAAGTGCCACACCATTGTCTAGTCTTATCGACTAAGGTATCAATAATAAATAAGGCGAATGCAATGCCGGCAAAAGGTTTAAAAATATTTTGAAGATACGTGCTGTATTATTTGCGCCATTTAGGTGGATTAAGCGTCATTTCGTTAAACTCAGCTTAGTGATCTTGGCGGTACTGATAAGCTACCTAATTTATATTGATGCACAGGTCAAAGAGCATTTCTCTGGCAACAAGTGGGAAGTGCCTGCGCAAATCTATGCACGGCCACTTGTGTTAACGTTAAATCAAGAAATTACCCCTAGCGAAGTGCAAGATGAATTAGCCTTGCTTGGGTATAGACAAGTTGCTGATGCACAGAATGTCGGCGAGTTTAGTCTAGGCAAAGACCGATTAACCGTATTTAGAAGGGCGTTTGAGTACGCCGACATGCAGGCACCAGAGCGCGTGCTCGATGTGCGCTGGTCTGATGCGCGTATTTCCTCCCTTGAATTACTCGACACACAGCAACAAGCACGAAGCGTAATGCTTGAACCTTGGTTAATTTCTCGCCTAGTGGGTGGATTATCTGAAGATCGCATGTTGATGCAATATGAAGACATTCCTGAGTTATTAAAAATTGCTCTGATAGAGGTCGAAGATAAAGATTTTTACCAGCATCACGGTATTGCCCCGCTATCTATTATTAGGGCATTGATGGCCAATATCTCGGCTGGGCGCACAGTCCAAGGCGGGAGCACTCTTACTCAGCAATTAGCAAAGAACCTTTACTTGACGCGAGAGCAAACCTATACGCGTAAGCTCAAAGAAGCAGCCATGGCATTGGTAATAGATGCTCGCTACAGCAAAGATGAAATACTCAATGCGTATTTAAACGAAGTCTTTTTGGGCCAAAACGGTGCGGTTGCCGTGCATGGGTTTGGTTTGGCTAGCCATTTTTATTTTAATAAGCCGCTTCAAGAACTTGAACTAGTGGAAATCGCGACGTTAGTAGGCATGGTTAAGGGGCCCAGTTTTTACCATCCGATTCGTCATAAACAGCGAAGCACCGAGCGCCGAGATCTTGTGTTACGCATTTTATTTGATCAACAATATCTAACCTCAGACGAGTATCGCAGTGCATTGGCGCAACCGCTGGTGACGTCGTCAAGCCCGTCTCTCGCCTCCGGTGAACATCCAGCCTTCATGGATAAGGTGTCAGATGAGTTGTATAACGTTGTGCCTGAAGTGTCCACGCGATTGTCGGGTGTAAAAGTATTTACCACGCTTGATGTGAATGCTCAGCTGCGGGCCGAGAAGGCGTTGGTGGAGCAAGTTCAAGCTAAAGCAATCGCCAGAGGGCTGCCTGATTTAGAAGCCGCGATGGTTGTGAGTGATATCGCCACCGGCGAGATTCGTGCGATGGTGGGTGGTAAGCGCCCAGAGTTTGCAGGGTTTAATCGGGCGTTAAATGCCTATCGGCCCATTGGTTCTTTAATAAAGCCGGTGGTGTATCTTGCGGCACTAGAAGATCCATTTACCTATAATTTAGGCACACGTTTAGCAGACAGCCCCATTGAATTTGACGATAAAGAAGGGCAAAAGTGGCGACCACAAAATGCAGATAAAACCTTTCGAGGCGAAGTGTCGCTGCTTGAAGCGCTGACGCAATCGTACAATGTGCCTAGCGTGGTGTTAGCAGATGAAATGGGCTTTGACGTGGTTGTAGCTACCTTACAACGTCTTGGTTACAACAAGTCGGTAGAGCCATTGCCATCGGTTTCACTTGGCGCCGTTGAAATGTCTGTCTTGGAGGTAAATCAAATTTATCAAGTAATGAGTAACAACGGCGTATTAAAGCCCTTGCACGCACTAAGTGCAGTTACCACGCATGATGATCAATTATTATGGAAGCGCGAGGATGTCTCGCAGCGCCGGGCCGATGAAGACGCTAGCTATATCCTCAACTATGCGCTACACAAAGTGACTCAAGAAGGCACAGCAAAAGCAGTTGGTGAAACCTTCAAGACGATTAATATGGCAGGAAAAACCGGCACTACAGATGATTATCGAGACAGTTGGTTTGCTGGTTTTGACCGTAATTTAGTTACTAGCGTTTGGGTCGGTAATGATGACAACTCGCCGGTCAATATGTCTGGTGCCAGTGGCGCGCTGCAAATTTTTATCGATTTTCAAAAGCAAAACAAACCTAAATCATTGTCTCGGCGCTTTCCTAGCACCTTAACCATCGCGCATTTTGATCAGCTCAGCGGCGCAAACATGCAGCCTGGATGCGCTAATGTCATGAGCGTACCTGCGATTGCGTCTGCCTTAGAGCCTGGCCTACAGTGCGCTCAGTCGCGAGAAAATGCCACTAAGCCACCGCCTAAGAAAAAGCGCTCATGGTTAGAACGAATCTTTGATTGGTAGATAACCAAGCTTACCCGTTATGTAACAATCCCTATATTGGACCATTTGCACCAAAACGGTGCTTGTTTCCCTGTTTTTGGCGCTGCTGATTTAATTAACTCCATGAAATATATGCTGTTTTCTAATTGGCATCGCTTTTGTATTGCTTCCCCCTAGAACCACATTAATACACATACATTCAACCTAAACAGCAATACATTCAAAAAGTAGGAGCACACTATGAAACTAGTCACTGCAATCATTAAGCCTTTCAAGCTTGATGATGTTCGTGAAGCAATCTCAGAAATCGGCATAGATGGTTTAACCGTGACTGAGGTAAAGGGCTTTGGACGTCAAAAAGGACACACCGAACTTTATCGCGGTGCGGAATACCAAGTCGATTTTCTTCCCAAGGTAAAACTCGAAATAGCGATTCAAGATGACCAAGTTGAAAGACTGGTTGAAGCCATCGTAAACGCTGCCAAAACCGGCAAGATTGGTGACGGTAAAGTTTTTGTTTATGACCTTGAACAAGCAGTACGTATTCGTACTGGCGAAGCTGACTCTGACGCGTTGTAAGACGCTAACCCTTTTGGAGAAATACTATGGAAATCACATTTGAACTAGGGTATGCACTCGATACCTTTTATTTTCTAATTTGCGGCGCTTTCGTTATGTGGATGGCTGCAGGTTTTACCATGCTCGAAGCCGGTTTGGTTCGTGCGAAAAATACCACTGAAATACTCACTAAGAACATCGCCCTTTACTCAATTGCCTGCATTATGTACATGGTTTCAGGCTATGCGATTATGTACGGTGGTGAATTTTTCCTAACCGGTATTACGGGTGACGGTGCTACCGGCGTTGCAGAAGACCCAGCAACTTACGCGCCTTCAGCAGACTTCTTCTTCCAAGTAGTATTTGTTGCCACCGCAATGTCGATTGTATCGGGCGCGGTAGCTGAGCGTATGAAGCTTTGGTCATTTTTGTTGTTCGCAGTCGTTTTAACTGGTTTCATTTACCCAATGGAAGGTTCATGGACATGGAACGGCGAAGCAGTGTTTGGTTTATACACGCTAGGCGACTTAGGCTTCTCTGACTTTGCGGGCTCAGGTATTGTACACATGGCAGGTGCGGCAGCAGCTTTAGCAGGCGTGTTAGTGTTAGGTGCTCGTAAAGGCAAATACACTGCAGATGGCAAAATTAATGCTATCCCAGGTGCTAACTTACCCCTTGCAACATTAGGTACATTTATCTTGTGGATGGGTTGGTTTGGCTTTAACGGCGGCTCAGTGTTAGCAACGGCGACTGTTGAATCAGCAAATTCGGTAGCGGTAGTATTTATGAATACTAATGCTGCAGCGGCAGGCGGTTCAGTAGCTGCTCTTATCCTAGCGCGTGTGATGTTTGGTAAAGCTGATTTAACCATGGCCCTTAATGGCGCTTTGGCTGGTCTAGTGGCTATCACTGCAGAGCCTTCAACACCAACAGCATTACAAGCGACCATATTCGGTGTACTTGGCGGTATCTTGGTAGTCTTCAGTATTGTTGGTTTAGACAAAATGAAAATTGATGATCCAGTAGGCGCAATCTCTGTTCACGGTGTTGTTGGTTTGTTAGGGCTTTTACTTGTACCAATCACAAATGAAGGTGCTAAATTTAGCGGCCAAATCATCGGTGCTTTGACTATATTTGTATGGGTATTTGTAACCAGCTTTATCGTTTGGTATGTGATCAAACTTGTAATGGGCGTCAGAGTCTCTGAAGAAGAAGAGTTCGAAGGCGTTGATTTAAGTGAGTGTGGTCTAGAAGCTTACCCAGACTTTACGCAGTCGCGCTCTTAGGCGACGAGTTAAGCAATGACTTACTTAAGACAATAAGAATAAAAAATAAAAATAAGAATAACAGCTAAGTAAGTTGCCAACGACAGTTGGTCTATTAAACAACCCCGCATTTGCGGGGTTTTTTAATGCTGAGGTTTAAAGTTTGAACGCGCTACATTTGGTTTGCTTGCAAGCTTTCAACAACCGCTTTTATTTCTGCATACTCTGATTCCGCATAGGGTGCTAAGTGAGCTTGTAAGTACGCCTCTTTTCCGTATAGCCCTTTGATTGCTTGGTTTATTTTATTGAGATAGTCCGCTGAGTCGGGATGGCGATTACACATCATATATCCAACTGTATGACTCTCTAAATTTGCCATGCGATATTGTCTGAAAGTAACCGTCGGATTGTCTTGAAGGTAAGCATGCACCTCACTTGGAAACATAAGCGCATACTGTCCGCGTCCGTAAAAAAACAGTTTCGACAATACATTATGCGGTACCGTACCTTCCCACTCGATAGTCGATGAGGAGGGTAATTTGGCAACTTGTGCATCGAGCGTATCTCCATAAGAGAAGCTTGAAATAATAACAAAAAGTGCCTGGGGCTCATAAGTTGCAATGGCGTTTAACGATTTCACGTGTCCATTATCATCTAGCACTTGCCTTGGAAGTGGCGGTAAGTCCATTTGTTGATACAGCTTATAATGCAACATAAAGTAAATGGGATCCGAGAACAAAAACTGTTCGGCACGCTCTTTTGTTTTGAAGCGATATGGGGTGCAAGCAGCGTATTCGTTCTGTTCAAGAATTAATGCTTGGCGGTTAAAGGATTTTAAGTGCAGTTGTTTAGGCAGGCCAACCTCAGCAAACAATAAGCTATAAACGCTCGAGATGGTGCCCACGCCTTGTTGGTTTGTTACTTGTTCAATGAATGACGGGCTGTCGGTCATCACAACAACCTTATCTTCATCTTCGACAGCAAAGATGCTTAGGCTCACAGGGAGCATAAGCATCAAACAGGCGATGCGTTTTGCCATTGGATTGCATACATTCATGTTTTTAAAAGCCTATTGTATGGGCGCATTGGCCCTCAATCATGCAAAAATTGAAAGTAACGCGCTGTCTTGCGCACTAACTATGTATTTCAATGTATCGGCAGAATGCACCAAGCTGTAATTGAAAATTATAAAGTGGTCGCGTTTATTGCGTTTACTGCGAGGGTAGGTAAACTGAATAGTTGTTTTTTGGGTATCTATTACTAGCCTCAAACCTAGTTCAAATAACAACAATTTAGTGAGCTTCCAATGACCTCTATCAAGCACTGCTTTAAACAGAGCCTTAAATTAGTATCCGTTTCTATTATATTCGCAGCGAGCGTTTCAACCTCATCCGCATACGACCGCATCACCGGCGAGCCTTTTGCGACACGCTCTGAGGTCATTGCTCAAAATGGCATGGCAGCGACGTCTCAGCCCCTTGCAACCCAAGTTGCGCTAGACATTCTTAAAGCAGGCGGTAATGCAATAGATGCTGCCATTGCGGCAAATGCAATGCTTGGGCTTGTTGAGCCAACCGGCTGCGGGATTGGTGGCGATTTGTTTGCCATCGTGTGGGATGCTGAAACGAGCAAGCTGTATGGCTTAAATGCATCTGGACGTTCGCCACAAAGCTTAACCATGGAGCACTTTAAAGAAAAAGGTCTCGATAAAATTCCTAAATTCGGTCCATTACCGGTGTCTGTGCCTGGTGCAGTAGACGGCTGGTTCATGCTCAGCGAGCGTTTTGGCTCAAAATCGATGCAAGAGTTGCTCGCTCCTTCTATTCAATATGCAAAAGAAGGGTTTCCGGTAAGTGAGCTTATTGCATACTATTTTGAGATGAACCAAAAGCGTATTGGCGACTATCCGGGCTTTGAAGAGACCTTTACTATTAATGGGCAAACCCCCAGAAAAGGCGAGATTTTTCGAAACCCAGCACTTGCTGCCACCTACGAAAAAATAGCCACAGGTGGTCGTGACGCCTTTTACAAGGGCGATATTGCGCGCACCATTGGTGCGTTTATGCAAGAGCAGGGCGGTTTCTTAAGTTATGAAGATATGGCAGCGCACTACTCTGACTGGATTGAACCGGTTTCGAGCAACTATCGCGGCTACGATGTTTGGGAGTTACCGCCAAATGGTCAGGGAATTGCGGCACTGCAAATACTCAACGTACTAGAGTTATATGATCTAGAAGGGATGGGACATGATTCGGCTGAATATGTACACACCTTTGTTGAAGCAAAAAAGCTCGCCTTTGAAGACCGGGCCAAGTTTTATGCTGACCCGAATTTTAATGAAATTCCCGTGGATTGGTTAATTTCAAAAGAATATGCAAAACAGCGCCAGCAGTTGATTTCACCAACCCAAGCGGCACAGAGAGTGGATGCAGGGAAAAACGATGGCGATACTATCTATTTAACCGTGGCCGACAAATTTGGCAACATGGTCTCGCTGATACAAAGTAATTATCGCGGAATGGGCTCTGGCATGATCCCAACCGATCTTGGATTTGTGTTACAAAATCGTGGTGAGATGTTCGCGCTGCAAGAAGGTCACTTTAATAAATACGAGCCAAATAAGCGCCCCTTCCATACCATTATTCCTGCATTTGTGACACGTAACAATGAGCCTCTAATGAGCTTTGGCGTCATGGGCGGTGGCACTCAGCCACAAATGCATGCGCAAATTATCATTAACATGATTGATTTTGGGATGAACCTACAAGAAGCGGGCGATGCACCGCGTATACTCCATTCAGGCTCTAGCACGCCAGAGGGAGATATTATGACCGATGGTGGCTATATCAGCCTAGAATCAGGCTTCTCACAAAAGACACGCAGAGAGCTGATGAATAAGGGACATGTGCTTCGAGATGCAAATGGAGCATTTGGTGGATACCAAGCTATTCTCTTTGATCAAAAACATCAGGTATACTATGGGGCTTCAGAATCGAGAAAAGACGGTCAAGCCGCAGGATATTGATCTCATTGAATAGACCACATTGCTTATGACGCAAACACAAAAAGGTATTTGCGCCGAACCTAATCTACACGCTCAATTTTTATTGTTTAACGTGGTGGACGACGATATGCCAGCAGTACGTAGCAAGTTGTCCGCCTGTTTAGACTTATTTGATTACTTCGATGAAGAGCATTATGAAGCCATGGTCTCGGGCGTGATAGGCATTGGCAGTAACTTTTGGTCAGAGCTATATCCCCAAGCTACCCCTCGCTCACTTGCTCCTTTCCCAGATATGCAAAGTGAAGACCGCTGTGCGCCAGTTATTCCGTGTGATTTATTTATACAAATTCGCGCTGACCGGCTCGATATATGCCACGCCATTGGTATTAGGGTAATGGAGTTGCTCAAGCTACATACCGAATTAGTCGAACAAATTCGTGCCTTTCGATATCTAGATGGGCGAGATCTCACCGGCTTCATTGTTGCTGACGATAATCCCCGAGGTATGAAAAAGTTTGAAATTGCCACGGTAGGTGATGATGACCCGACATTTGCCGGTGGTAGCTATATTCATGTTCAGCGCTATCGGCATGATATGACACGTTGGCAGGCGCTGTCTGAAAAACGCCAACAGGATATTATGGGGCGTACGAAAGAGCATAACTTACCGGTGGTTGATTCAGGCTTGTCGTCTCATAGTTTTCGTACCCGTATTACCGGCGCAAATGGTGAATACCCTATCTTGCTCAATCAGAGCATGCCGTATGGGAATATGAGTGTGCAGGGGCTGTATTTTGTATCGTGTGCCAGCCATCCAAATGCCTTTAAGAACCTTTTGCATAGCCGTATTTACGGTGATCAGAACGGGCACTATGACCGCTTGTTAGACTATTCTAATGCAGAGACAGGTGCTGCTTTTTTTGCGCCATCGATTGCGTTTATCAAACAACAGGCGCTGGTAACAGAACACGATAATCAACAAGAAGTTGAAGACAGTGAGTAGTGCACGCCACCGGCCAGCTTACAAACGCTAGATTCTGACTAAGCCATCCCAAGATTTATCGGCAAGTGCCTGTTCACATATTTTTATATGATGAACAATCGCTTGATCCCCTGGAAAGTCGTTTAAACATGACGTGAAGTGGGCAAGTGCATTGTCTAATTCGCCTTTGTCTCTTAGGGCCATCCCGGTTTGTATTTCTTGTGCAGCTTTGAGTTTTTGTGCCTTTTGAACGTCGGGCAAATGAGAAAGCACCTCGACTAAAGGCACGTTTATCGACTTCCCTTTAAATCTAACCACATCAAGTAAGCGATACTCGTAAGGCCGTTTTGTGTTGGCTAATACAATTGTCGTCTCGCTAGCGAGAATATCCGCATCGAAGTAACTTGAGAGGCTTTCAATACGTTGGGCAACGTTTACCGTGTCGCCAATAACAGTGGTATCCATTCGGTCATCTGAGCCAATGGTACCTAGCACAACGTCACCGAAGTGCAAACCGATCCCGTTCTTTACTGGAGGGTAGTGGCTATTGGCTCGGTGATCATTGTACAGTGCTAACGCGGTTTGTATTTCTAGGGCAGCGTTTACCGCATCCGATGCCTTAGTAGCATCGTCCCCTTGCGGGCTGTCAAATAGTGCCATAATGGCGTCACCGATAAATTTATCGATAAAGCCATGATTTTGATGAATAGGTGCATTCATCCTTAAAAAATAAGAATTGAGAAAATGCATGAGTTCTTGCGGAGATAGGCGCTCCGATAGCGAGGTAAAACCGCGTATATCGCAAAACAGCACCGCAACATTGTCCTCGTCAGCGCGCCCAAGCTCAAGACTTTCGGAGCCAGACTTAGCAAAATGCTCAACAAATTGCCGCGGTACAAACTTTTGAAACGTTTGATGCAAGCGCATAGCTTCATCTGCTTTTGCTTCTATCGTTGCATCTAACTGCGCCTGCCGACGACTGTACTCAGCCTTTTGATCTTGTTTAGCATCCTCTGCCTCGGATGACGTGCGAAAAAGAATGATCGTCACGCCAATAGCATAAAGCGTTACAACGCCTAACAAAATCTCCAACAAGTACATATCCTATTTATCTATCTGAGCAAACGCTTTGTCTGCTGCGGCTAACGTATCTTTTACAATAGCAGAAGTATGGGCCTTAGATACAAAGCCCGCTTCATACGAAGCAGGCGCTAAGTATACGCCATTGGCTAACATCGCATGATAAAACTGGTTAAACTGATGGGTGTTGCACGAGATAGCTTGTTGATAATTAGTAACTTTTTCTACATCTGTAAAGAAAATCCCAAACATGCTACCGGCAACATTAATGCTCATAGGCACGCCATGTTTATGTGCGAGTTTTTGAATACCTTCAGCTAAGTTTTGCGTGTTTTCAAAAATGGAATCATAAAACCCATCCACCGCAATTTGTTTTATGGCTGCCAGTCCAGCTGCCATTGCAACAGGGTTGCCCGACAATGTACCGGCTTGATAGATTGGGCCAGTGGGTGCAATGTGGGTCAGTATTTTACGTTTACCACCAAAAGCGCCTACCGGCATGCCGCCGCCAATGACTTTACCCAAGCAGGTTAAATCAGGGATGACGTTGAATCGCTCTTGCGCGCCGCCGCGAGATACGCGAAAGCCGGTCATCACTTCATCAAAAATTAATACACTGTTGTGAGTATCGCAAATCTCACGTAGTCCTTCTAAGAACCCTTCCACCGGTGGAATGCAGTTCATATTGCCGGCCACCGGCTCAACGATGATGCAAGCAATATCATCCCCGTGCTCAACAAAGGCTTGTTTAACAGATTCTAGATTGTTGAATTCGACCGTTAAGGTGTGTTTTGCAAAGTCGTCTGGTACGCCAGGTGAGCTTGGCACGCCTAGTGTGAGCGCTCCGCTGCCCGCTTTAACCAATAAAGAATCGGCGTGCCCATGATAGCAACCTTCAAATTTTAAGATTTTATTTTTGTTGGTGTAGCCGCGCGCAAGACGAATGGCGCTCATGGTCGCTTCGGTACCAGAATTTACCATTCTGACCATTTCCATCGACGGCACAATTGAGCTTACCAGTTCTGCCATCTCTACTTCTGCAGCAGTGGGTGCGCCGTAGCTCAGCCCAAATTCAGACGCTGCGATAACCGCTTCACGAATAGTGGCATTGTTATGCCCAAGGACCATCGGCCCCCAAGACTGGATGTAATCGATGTATCGATTCCCATCAACATCCCACATATAAGGTCCGTCGGTACGTTCAATAAATCGAGGAGTGCCGCCAACTGCCTTAAAGGCTCTTACTGGAGAGTTTACGCCACCTGGGATGGTGCGTTGGGCACGTTCAAAAAGTATTTCAGATTTTGTCATAATGTTATGTTGAACTCTTGTTGCTAAACCAATGTACGGGGCGGTCAAAATCGGCGACTTTATCGGCAACACCAAGGGTGAGCGCAAAAAGTGCCATTCTAACTAAAACACCGTTGTCGGTTTGTCTAAAAATAGCGAGATTAGGATGTAAGTTGAGATCGTTGTCTAGCTCATTCGCTTCGGCTCTAGAGTCTCTGGGAAGCGGATGCATGATCACCGTCTGGGATTTAAAATGTTGCGTATAAATTTGTTGGTTAAGCCTAAATTTGCCGCGATATTTATTCGCTTCATCTTGCGAAGTAAAACGCTCTTCTTGAATACGGGTTTGATAGCAAATATCAGCTTCCACTAGACCTTCTAGCTGCTCGCTGATCACAAGTTCGTGACCGGCATTGGTAATGCTATCGCAAATATAGCTGGGCATTGATAGTTCTTTTGGTGAGATAAGCGTGAACTTAACATTCTTAAATAGGGTTAACATTTTTGCCAACGAGTGCACTGTGCGGCCAAATTTTAAATCCCCAATCATTGCAATATGCAGCCCATCAATACCGCTACCGTGGAATGCACGCTCTTTGGCAATGGTATACAAGTCGAGCAAAGCTTGGGTGGGGTGCTCGTTAGCACCATCGCCACCGTTTATAACTGGCACACGACTGCCTTGAGCGAATTCGGTGACCGAGCCAGACGCAGGATGGCGCATCGCAATAATATCGCTATACCCGCTTAGTACCCTAGCGGTGTCGTAAAGTGACTCACCCTTTGCTAAGGCCGAATTACTCATACCAGTGGTCTCGCGCACTTCGCCGCCAAGCAAATTAAACGCCGTGCCAAAACTTACACGGGTACGGGTGCTAGGTTCAAAAAACAGATTCCCTAAAATCGCACCATCGAGCACCGTTGTGCGCTTTTTACGCAAGGCATAAGCCTGCATAGTATCTGCCACTGAAAACACTCGCTCAATGGAAGCACGGTCAAATTGATTCACACTGAGGATATGTTGACCGGTAAAGTCTGACATATTGAATTCACACCCTATTTAAAGTTTGCGCATTGTAACAAACTTTATCGAAAAGAGGACATCGAACACGCGATTATGGTGTGCTAATTCCCTTACATGTCTTGTTGTGCATCGGTGATGATCATCATAACCGTCTTGGCCGTGCGCGCGGAGAGTTTATCAATAGCGCCTTGTTCAATCTCACAAGGAAGATGCAACAGACTGCGCATGTGGTAATCACCTTTTAAAAGGTTGAAAAAGTCGACTGCAGCAGCGTAAGCGTCTTCGTCGTTCAACAGACTAGATGGATGAGTCTTTAATAACTGTTGAATCAGCCCGATGCTATGCACCGGCCCAGCATCATGAAACAGTTCAGCGATTTGTAAGTTTTGTTGGGCTTCACCAATAACGACGTTATACATGGAGATGACATGTTGATCGGTAAGCAGTTGAATGAACTTACGTGCAAAGCCAGCCAAGATTTCTTCAAGTGACATATCGTCCTTATATACACTGGACTCTTGCAGTTGATACGAAATACATTTTTGCTCTATGACCGCACTGTACAAAGCTTCTTTATTTTTAAAATGTGAATACACGGTTTGTTTTGAGACACCGCTATGCTTAGCTACGGCGTCCATCGATGTGCGCTCATAACCGTGTGCCAAAAACATTTCAGCCGCACTTTCTAAAATCTGTGCGCGCTTTTTCTTACTTTTGGGTCTACCTGCTAGGGCAGTTGGCTTAGCTGTCATACAAACCTTTTTGCGACATTTAAACAAAATTTAACATTAATAGACTGGACGGTCTAGTATTTATATTCTAGCATGTCACTCACTTAATGTTTTATGTGCATATCAGTGTGCCATATTTACGTCTTACTTAGGATTATATTTATGTCAGGAAATTTTGCATCCCATCGCAAAGGGCTAGCGCTGATGCTACTCATGTCGGGGGCATGTTTTGTCTTACTGGTAATGCTGATGATATTTTCAGGTAACAGCGGTGGTCAAGCATATGCGCAAGAGCAATTAATGGTTATGCAAAATGCCAAAATCCAAGTGAGCAAAGTTGTTATCCAACCCAATTTTGAGCGAAAACGCATTGTTTACGGAACCATAGAAGCGTCCAAACAATCTGACATAGGCTTTGATATCGCCGGCGTAATCTCCAGCATTGCAATCACCGAAGGACAACTTGTGAGCCAAGGTCAGGTGTTAGCCACTCTAGACACTGCAAGATTACTTGCTCAACAGACTGAGCTAAAAGCCGCTGTGATGCGCGCACAAGCCGACGCACGTTTAGCCGCAGTGTCTAATCAACGCATAAAAAACTTAGTTGCAGCAAACCTTGAATCTCAACAATTACTCGATGAGTCAAAAGCGCGAGTCGAAGCTGCCGACGCGTTTGTAAACGAAATAAAAGCGCGTTTGGCTAGCCTGAAAGTAGAATTAGATAAATCAATATTGCGCGCCCCTTTTGACGGGCAAATTGTGCGTTTGTATACCGACGAAGGTACCGTCCTCAATAATGGACAAGCGGTGTTTTCTATTCTCGCCCAAGATTCTTTAGAAGCGCGTTTTGGCTTGCCCGACAATACCGGTTTTGCGATTGCCCCAGGTGATGAATATGAATTAAACATGGGTGAGGAGCGCTTTAATGCCAGAGTGAAATCTGTGTCGAGACAGCGAAACTTAGCAACAAGAACGCTAAACGCTTTGTTTTCTATCGACCAATCGCAGCTATCGCCACTGCAGCTACGCACTTTGGTAAGTGGTAATTTGGTCAGCATTAGCGTGGGGTTTGAGGTGGACAAACGCGGTGTTTGGATCCCCGTAGATGCTCTTTCTAGCGGTGTCAGGGGGCTGTGGACAGTGTTTACCTATGATGCTCAAACACAAATTATCCAGCCTCGCTCTGTAGCTGTAGAGCACCTAGATGGCGAGTATGCTTTTGTATCAGGTGCACTAAAAGAGGGTGAGCTGTTTGTAGCCTCCGGAACGCATAGGCTAACGCCTGGGCAAAAAGCCGCAAACGTCGAGCAAATTGATCCGGTTGTGATGGCGCAGCTTCAACAAATACAGAGGCAATAGCATGAGCAATGGTGCCTTTGAGACTCAATCTGGCTCGCCGTGGTATACCGCCTTTTTCCGAAAGGGGCACTTACTCGCCTTAAGTATTATTATTATTCTCGTGGCGGGTCTATCGGCCATTCAAAGCCTGCCGCGACTTGAAGACCCTCGCATTGACTTGCGTAACGTCATCGTCTTGACAAGTTTCCCTGGCGCTTCTGCTGAACGTGTTGAAGCCCTCGTGACAGACGTTTTGGAAGATGAACTGCGGCAACTGTTTGAGATAAAAGAAATTGACTCTACCTCAAAAGCAGGTTTTTCATCTTTATTTGTTGAACTACAAGACTCTGTTGATAACAACAACAATCAGCAAATCATTTCAAAAATTCGTGACGCCCTAGACAATGCCGCTCAGCGATTCCCCGAAGGCGCGCAACCCCCTATTTTAGAAGACAAGCGCGGCGCAACAGCATTTACAGTTTTGTATGCGATACAAGCAGACGTACCTGACAATACTGATTTGACGCTAAGCGGCCGCATGGCCGATGAATTTGCCGACCAGTTACGTAACGTAAGTGGCACCGAGCTGGTGCGAATTTACGGCGCTCCTACAGAAGAAATCACCGTCACCCTCAATGCACAGCAGCTGGCCCTTTCTGGAATGCGTATAGAAGACGTGAGTCAACGTATTGCCCAGTCAGATGCCAAACTGCCTGCGGGTGTTTTAAACAATCCATCTCGGGATATTCGAGTGCAGGTTGCCCAGCCCCTTGAGTCTGTTGCGGTGGTGGCGAGTACGCCACTTTTGACCGAGCAAGGCGATTATTTGCGCCTGCAGGATATTGCGCAAATTAACCGTACGCAGCTCAACCCGCCAAAAGAAATTGCGCTGCTCGACGGCAAGCGCACGATTTTTGTCGCGGCTCGCATGCAAACCACCGTGCGCGTTGACCAGTGGACCGAAGCGATTAAAAATAAAGCGCAAAGCTATAACCAACAGTTTGCAGGCAGTTTCTCGGCAAATTTAGTGTTTGAACAAAGCCAATACACCGAGCAGCGCTTATCAGAGCTGAGCCAGAATTTATTAATGGGTTCGGTAGTGGTGATGTTTGTCGTGCTCTTTTTTATGGGCGCAAAAGCCGCTTGGATTGTAGGCTTGGCGCTGCCGCTTTGCGCCGCATTTGCGATCTTCAGTTTGAGCTTTTTCAATCAGCAAATTCATCAGATGTCGATATTCGGGATCATCATCGCCATTGGATTACTAATCGACAATGCCATTGTGATCACCGACGAAATTCGCCTGAACTTGCTTGATACTAGTCTGACGCGAATCGAGGTTTTACAAAAAAGTGTGTCTCACTTATTTTCGCCTTTGCTTGCCTCAACGCTCACCACTATTTTAGGTTTTATGCCGGTGTTTTTGCTGATAGGTAATATTGGTGATTTTATTGGGGGTATTGCGATTAGTGTAGTGATGGCCTTAATTGGTTCACTGGCCATCTCACTGACGTTGATTGCTGCGCTAGCTGCACGCTATTTGCCGCGGGATAGCTCGGTCGATCATGCTTGGTATAGAAGAGGCTTTCAGCTTCCCTCTGTGTCTAATGCGTTTGCGTATCTGTTGAAAAAATTGGTCAGTAAACCGGTATTGGTCTTGCCGGTGATTGTGACTTTTTGCCTAAGTGGTTTTGTACTTTCTAGTAGCTTAGCTAACGTGTTTTTTCCAAGTGCAGATCGCGACCAGTTTGAAATGTACGTGTTCATGCCAAGTGGCTCAAACATCGAACGTACCTATGAGCTTACTCAAGAAATAGACGCTTATTTGCGTGAAAAAGACGATGTTGTGCAACTCACATGGTTAGTCGGTGGCTCAACGCCATCTATTTATTATAACCAAGTGATGACGCGCGATAACAGTCCAGAATTTGCTAACGCGGTGATTACTACGCCAAGTGTCGCAGCGGCTGAGCGTCTAGCAAAAGCGCTTAACTTTGAGATGCAAGACGCCTTCCCGGAAAGTAAAATTGTGGTGCGAAAATTTGGTCAAGGTCCGCCCATTGCCGCGCCGCTTGAGGTGGATGTCTTTGGCCCCGATTTGGAAGTGCTCGACCAACTTGGCCAACAAATTAGACAAGCCATGAGCAGGGTGGAGGGTGTCACGCAGTCCACCGCGAGCATCACTATGAACGAGGCTCAGTTAAAGTACAAAGTTTCCGAAAACCAGTCGTATTTAGCGCAGCTATCGCTCAATGAAATTGCTGCGCAGCTTCAAACTGCGTTAGCAGGGGCAACAGGGGGCTCAATATTAGAGGGAACCGAAGAGTTGCCCATCCGAGTGCGCATCGACAATATGCAGCGGGCAAACGTAATGGCATTGGAAGCCCTGCCGCTGATCAGTCGTCAGGTAAGCAATACGGGTCCTTTGGGTGTCGCTTCGCTGGGAGACTTTGTACTTGAGTCGAGCATCAGTGGCATTACCCGAAAAAATGGCGAACGGTTAAACCGCGTACAAGCGTATCTTTTGCCAGATGTTCCCGCCATTACAGCCAGTGAAAAACTGCGCGAAATTTTAGAAAATGGCGGTATTGATTTACCCCCAGGGTATCGATTGAAGATGGCCGGCGACGCCGATGAACAGCAACAAGCGCTTGGCCAGTTAGCAACATATGCACCGGTTCTTTTGGTGTTGATGATCACCTCTTTGATATTGAGTTTTTCTAGCGTACGATTTGCCGGCGTCATTGTGATGGTGGCGGTGTTATCCGTTGGTTTAGGATTTTTGAGTTTATGGCTATCGGGATTGCCCATCGGCTTTAACCCACTGTTGGGAAGTGCAGGTTTGATAGGCGTGGCGATTAATGGTTCGATTGTGGTCATCGCTTCTATTGCGAGTAACCCTAAGGCGATGCGAGGAGAAGCAGGCGCCATAGTAGACGAAACAATGAGCTGCTCTCGTCATATACTTTCTACCACATTTACCACTGTTGGTGGCCTTATTCCTTTACTGTTATTTAGTGAAGGGAGCTTTTGGCCACCCCTTGCGGTGGTTTTAGCTGGGGGAGTTGGATTTTCTGTGCTACTTTCATTAATATTTACGCCAACAATTGTGGCTGCCTTATGTCGTCTTCGAGAAAAACGCAAAGCTTTTATGACAAAAGCATTCAACAATTAAAGCAGTGGTGGCATACCGATTGTGCTTTTTGTAGGCAAACGCGGTATATCATAATATGGGCTATTTTAATGATGGTGTTTTATTTTTATGTCTGGCAATGAATCTTCAGAAACTATATTTATTCGCGGCATATCTTCGCACAATGGCATAACCACACTGTTAATTGGTGCTGCTGCCGTCTTTTTGGGTGGAATGACCATTTCACTGTTGCCCGAACTGTTTTTTCTGGCGGGTATCTTGATCATTGCCGCAGGCATCATTGCGCTTACCATGGGATTTTTTAAGATCAGGGAGCCAAAGTACAGCCTAGAAATCACCAAAGAGCGTCTGACCTATCATCATCGTCTAGGCAAATGGCATATTGACTGGCACAACATTCAGCGCGTTGATGTGCCAAGGGTCCATTCAGGATTAGAGCACATTGATTTGGAAATGGTTGGCTTTCGTCTTAAGCAGCCAGAAGCTTTTTTGTCGACTATCTCACCAAGACTTATCACACATCTGCTGATGGAACAGCGTCCTCTTGTAACGCAGGCCGAGCGCGCTAGCTGTGGCACCGGAAAGTGCTATGGCGATGATCTTATTGAAGATGGCAAATATCAAACCACTGACGGTGTTGAGTTAAGAGGTATCACCGCTATGTTTGCCAATCGCATGCGCAAATTGCAGTCTGGGTTAGGATATGACGTATTTATCTCGGTAAATGAACTCGACCGCAGTGCACAAGAGTTTGTGAATTTAGTGCGCGATTGTCACGAATCGGTCCAACAAGAGTTGAACAAAGCTTTATAGCAAACGTTGACGACGAGATGGCCACTCATCAACCAGCAAGCGCAACTCGGTAAGAAGGTCTTCAATACTCACCTGCTGCTTTGGTGATGCCGCACTTTTTAATCCCTCTTCAATGCTTTTACACATCGCCTGTAGCCTTGGCACGCCGGTGTAACAACACGCACCGTGAAGCTTATGAACACTGCCTAAAAGGGCTGTGTCATCGTCGTCCTTGAAGGCTGCTTCAATAGCGTTTAAATGCTCAGGCAATTGCTCAACAAACTCATTCATAAACGACATCGCGAGCTCCACATTATGATTAGAGCGACTTAAAGCTAACTCCCAATCAATGCTTTCGGGTAGCTTTACCGTATCGGTTTCACTTAATTCACACCATTCATTTATAAGCTCAAACAAGCGTTCCATTTTTATCGGTTTAGATAAAAAGTCTTCAAGACCTGATTGTAAAAAGTGCTGTTTTTCTTGCTCAAGGGCATGGGCGCTCACCGCAATGATGGGCGTACCAAAATTAAGCTTAGTTTTGCGAATGTTTTTTGTGGCTTCTATGCCATCCATGTTGGGCATTTGAATATCCATTAAGATGAGGTCATATGCGACTTGCTCGCACTTACTAATAGCCGATGGGCCATCAAAAGCTAGATCTAGGGTGATTGGCGAGTTCTTAAGCCAAGTTTCTAGCAAGCGTAAATTAAGCTTCATATCATCCACCGCTAATACTCTCACTCGCGGCAGTTGTTTGATTTGTCGTTGTACTTGCGAGTCTTGTGGTGAAGCATTTGGCGCATTTAGGGCGGCAAGTTTTCTTGCGGTCAACGGTAAACGTATGGTTTTCATCGATGCGGGCATCGAGCTTAGTAAAGGCGTTGGCAATGGCGCACCAGAAAATAAGATAACAGTATTTACTGGCGCAATACCCGATAAACGAGAAATGACTTGTGGTCGTTTGCTTGCATTTTTAAGTGCTAACACAACAAATAAATACATATCTGGCTGAATATATTTGCGCGCTAACTCAAGGGTTTCAAAACTACTGACGGTAAAGCCCATTATTTGTAACTGCTTGACAATACTACGCCTTGATTCCCCCCACTTATCGTACACGATAGCGTGCTTACCTTTAAACGGCTGCTGGGGCAACAGGTTATCCTGTCTATGCTGAATTTTAAATGGAATGGTGGATGTAAAGGTGCTGCCAACCTGTGGTTGACTTGTGACACGAATTTCGCCATTCATTAGATATACAATTTCTTGACAGATCACAAGGCCAAGACCAGTGCCTTGGTATGAGCGATTAAGTTCGTCATCTAGTTGGTGGAATGCTTTGAAAATATTATCAATTTCGTCATTTGATATACCTATCCCAGAGTCTTCCACGGTAATTTGAATAAGACATTTTTCGCCATCTTGTTCCAATAACTTAGCGCGCAGCGCAATATGCCCGTAGTTAGTGAACTTAAGGGCATTACTGATCAGGTTGGTAATGAGCTGCTTTAATCGAAAAATGTCACCGAGCAAATAATCGGGCAACGGGTCAATGTCATATACAAATTCCAACTGCTTCAAGTGAGCGGTTTTTGACATAGTGGCGGCGATGTCTTCAAAGAGTTCTTTGGGCTTGAACGTTTTGTTGTTGAGGGTGAGCTGCCCGGCCTCCATTTTGGAAAAATCGAGAATGTCGTTAACTAGTGTGAGTAGGTCAGTCGCGGCGGAATTGATGATTTTGACATGCTCGTCGCGCTCTTCAACGTTGCTACCCGACTCCAACTCCTTGCTAAAACCAATAATGGCGTTGAGTGGCGTTCTGATTTCGTGTGACATGTTGGCCAAAAACTGAGACTTTATCTCACTGGCCTTGATGGCGTCTCTTCGCGCAATATTTAATACTACGTTTTGCTCTTCAACGGTAATAAAGTTGTTTTCAGCGTCGGCCCTTGCCTGCAATAAATCGGTTTCTAATTCGTACTGCGTTCGAGACACAATCGAGAGCAAAAACGCACCGGCTTGCAAACTCAGCGCTAACTGAAACAGTTGCGAGTTGAAGGTGTTAGTCGGTAAATAGCCGATAATATACATGACGCTCAATACTGTGCCGATGAGCATGGTCAGCCAACCAATCAAAATGGGTCTGGCAGGCTTAAAATCGTGTTTATACGCATAGAATGTCGCGTAAATGTTTATAAAAAGACAAGCAAAACTAAATAAGTACATTAGATCTAAGCGCCACTCAACGCTCCAAATGGGCAAGAGCATCGCAATAAAGGTCGTAAAACATGTAGCGAAGAAGAAAAGGTAGGCTCTCAATAATGTGTTCGCAAGCTGAGAGATGGGCAAAATAGAAAAGGTGAACACCGAACTGGAGATACATAGCAGCAAAATAAGCTCTTCAGGCAACAGCAAAGAGAAAAAGGCGGCAGCATCTGGTTGAATAAGATAATTATGTCCGCTCCATGTCACTTGCCAGGCAAAAATCAAGGCCACATGCCCAAAGAACAAAAAGTTGCTTAACCGAGGGTAGTTAATGGTAAAGCTTAATGCATAGAAAAATAAGATAAGGATAAGGCCATAAAACCCACCCCATAGTAAAAAGTCAGCTTGGTCGGTGCTGGTGTGTTGCTGTGGTGTGTACAAATGAATGGGTGCAAGCAATGACAGGCTTGACGCTTCTATGTATAGGTAAACTTCTAATGTTTCACCTTGCGGTAGAGACAGATTAAAAGTGGGGAATGCGTAGCTAGACTGCTTATTGTCGCCACCGTCATTTCCGGCAAAAATGATTTCTCCTTGCCGTAACAGATACAGCTGAACATTGTTAAGCTGAGAAAAGCGAATCGACAATATCCACTGCTCTAACTCGGAGGTGTTTTTAAGCTCTCCATAAAACCATAGGCCATTTTCGAATAGGCCAAAGTTAGAACCATCGCTTTTTGTGTAGGCAAGTTGCGCTCGCTGTTTACGAAAATCTTCGAAACTTAACTCCGATGGAGTGCTTTCATACACCTTGAAAATAGGGGTCAGCAGCACAGGCTCAGCGCTTTGCTTAATTTCAAACGGGCCGTTGGCAAACGCCTTTGACGTAAACAACAAGGTCAGCAAGCCAAAAACACCAAAAATGTGAAAGACTTTATTCAATGAGACGTTATGCTTTTGTGAAAAATGCGATACCATGCCCTTAATATAAAGTCTCCACAGCAATAAGTATATAAGGCGAATTCATTAATTGAACCGAAGCTTATGAATAACGAAATAACAATAAATAGTGATGGAATAGAACAACTTGGCCTAGGGCGTTTTACCGAAGACGCTTATTTAAATTATTCGATGTATGTGATTA
The DNA here is from genome assembly GCF_018595715.1 of Glaciecola sp. XM2. GTDB lineage: Bacteria > Pseudomonadota > Gammaproteobacteria > Enterobacterales > Alteromonadaceae > Glaciecola. The sequence goes on along the minus strand of NZ_JAHEOJ010000025.1, from coordinate 7,886 downwards.
TGGATCGCGCTTTGCCACATATTGGCGATGGGTTAAAGCCCGTGCAGCGAAGAATCATTTACGCGATGTCTGATCTTGGCCTAAGCAACAACGCAAAATACAAGAAATCTGCTCGTACGGTAGGTGATGTATTAGGTAAGTTTCACCCCCATGGTGATTCGGCTTGTTACGAAGCCATGGTGTTGATGGCGCAGCCCTTTTCTTACCGTTATCCTTTGGTTGATGGGCAAGGAAACTGGGGCGCTCCAGACGATCCTAAATCGTTTGCCGCGATGCGTTATACCGAAGCACGTTTATCGAAATTCTCTGAAGTACTGCTCACTGAACTTGGTCAAGGTACCGCTGATTGGTCGCCCAACTTCGATGGCACCTTGCAAGAGCCAAAAGTATTACCTGCGCGTCTACCTCATATTTTACTTAACGGCGTGACCGGCATTGCCGTTGGTATGGCAACCGACATTCCACCCCATAACGTCAGGGAGTTAGCATCTGCATGTGCGATGCTATTAGACAATAGCAGAACAGAGCTATCTGATTTACTCGAGATAGTGCAGGGCCCAGATTACCCCACTGATGCCGAAATTATTACCCCTAAAGCCGATATTCAAAAGATTTATGAAGCCGGTCGTGGCAGCATCAAGATGCGCGCTGTATACCATGAAGAAAATGGTGAGGTAGTTATTACTGCGTTACCACATCAGGCATCGGGCGCGAAAATTTTAGAACAAATCGCGGGTCAGATGCAGGCTAAAAAACTGCCTTTCGTGAGTGATTTAAGAGATGAATCTGATCATGAAAATCCTACCCGCTTGGTAGTGACTCCGCGTTCAAATCGCGTGGATGTGCAACAGGTCATGCAACACTTGTTCGCAACGACAGACTTAGAAAAAAGCTATCGCGTCAATATCAACATGATTGGTTTGGACGGCCGTCCTCAAGTGAAAGATTTAAAGACTATCTTGAGCGAGTGGTTGGTATTTAGAAAAGAAACGGTCACACGAAGATTACAATATCGACTCGATAAAGTATTGGCGCGCTTGCATATCCTAGAAGGCTTACTAATTGCCTTCTTAAATATTGATGAAGTCATCGCCATTATTCGCAACGAAGATAAGCCAAAGCCAGTGCTAATGGAGCGCTTTGGTTTAAGCGATACTCAAGCAGAGGCCATTTTAGAACTTAAATTGCGTCACTTAGCAAAACTAGAAGAAGTGAAAATCAAAGGTGAGCAAGAAGAACTGAGTAAAGAGCGAGATGGTCTTCAGCTGTTGCTAGGATCCGATCGACGCCTCAAATCGCTGATCAAAAAAGAAATATTGGCAGACGCTGAAACCTACGGCGATGAGCGTCGCTCGCCGATTATCGAGCGTGGCGAAGCTAAAGCGCTTACCGAAAAAGAATTAATGCCCTCTGAAGCGGTTACGGTTGTGCTGTCGAAAATGGGCTGGGCACGCTGTGCTAAAGGCCATGACATTGATGGTGCTGCGCTGAGCTATAAATCAGGTGATGGGTATCTGCACAGTGCAAAAGGGCGCAGTAATCAGCCTGCTGTATTCCTTGATTCATCGGGTCGTACCTTTTCGTGTGATTCGCACAGCTTGCCGTCGGCTAGAAGCCAAGGAGAACCGATTACCGGTCGCTTCTCCATTGTTGGAGGCGAAAAAGCACGCTACGTCATCATGGGGCAGCCTACTCAAAGTTATTTGATTGGTTCTGATGCCGGATATGGTTTTGTTGGCACATTTGATGACATGTTAACCAAGAACAAGGCGGGTAAGGCCTTTGTATCGTTGCCGGTCGGCGCTCAAATCATGTGCCCTCAAGAGCTTGTTTCTGTTGAATCTGACTGGTGTTTGTGTATTTCGAATCAGGGAAGGATGTTGCTATTCCCTATGCGAGATTTGCCGAAATTAGGCAAGGGTAAAGGTAACAAGCTGATGAACATACCGGGTGCAAAGGCAAAATCACGCGAAGAATATTTAACCCATTTGAGTGTTGTGCCAGACCAAGCCAGTGTGAAAGTCGTTGCGGGTAAACGCGTAATGACCCTAACACCTAATGACCTGTCTCACTATCATGGTGAGCGCGGTCGTCGCGGGAATAAACTACCACGTGGTTTACAGCGTGTAGACGGCATTGAAGTCATCCAAAAAGCGCCAGTTGAAAACCTTGAGCCGACCAAGGATGCATCATCGGGAGAGAGCCCCACTGAATAAGGTTGCGGTGTTTGTAGATGTGCAAAACATCTACTACACCACGCGCCAGGCGCTTGGTGGACAATTTAATTATCGTCAGTTTTGGCGAGTGTTATCGCAAACAAGCGAAATAGTCGTTGCCAATGCCTATGCAATAGACAAAGCCGATGAGCAGCAGCGTAAGTTTCAAAGTGCGCTTAGGCATATTGGCTTTGACGTAAAGCTTAAACCGTTTATTCAGCGAAGCGACGGCACTGCAAAGGGCGATTGGGATGTGGGTATCACGATAGATGTGATGACCATCGCACCTGAGGTTGATGAAGTGATTTTGCTAAGCGGCGATGGCGACTTTGCTATTTTGCTAGATACCATCTCCGAGCGGTACGGTGTTAAAACCACAGCCTATGGTGTACCTGCGCTAACTGCTCAAGCATTGATGAATGCGGCCAATTCTTTTGTAACCATTGACCAGCATTGGTTATTGTAAGCCAGCAAGCAAGGAAATTCGCATTGACGACAGAATTTACATGGCAATGCCCGGTATGTGAAAGCCCACTAGCATTAGATGGCAAGACTTGGCGCTGCGAGCAAGCACATAGTTTTGATTGCGCCAAAGAAGGTTATGTAAACCTGCTCCTTGCTCAACACAAAAACAGCCAGTCCCCGGGAGATAGCAAGGAAATGATTGCTGCTAGGCGGGCATTTTTGGCAACCGATGCCTATAAACCTTTGGCACATAAGCTATCGTCATTGTTGCTAGCGCATGCAACTGATTTAAACACTGATAAGCCCTTTCGGCTATTTGATGCCGGCTGCGGGGAAGCATACTATACAAGAACCATCGACACGCTTTGGCACGAAGTTTCCCAGCGCATCCGCATAAGCGGTATTGATATTTCCAAACCCGCCATACAAAAAGCAGCAAAAGCCAACAAACACGGATATTTTGCTGTTGCCAGTACTTTCAATATCCCCTTACCCAGTGCAAGTCAGGATGCAGTTATTCAAGTGTTTTCACCATCGCGCCTCGAGGAAGTCGCTCGTGTGTTGTCTGAGAATGGAGTGCTGATCACCGTCAATCCCGCGCAAGACCACCTAATTGAATTGAAACAATACGTTTATGACAACCCTCAGCCTCACGCTATTGCCGAAGACGAATCATCTGTATTTCGTATGGTTGATAGGCATCGACTGACCTTTTCTGTACCCTTAAATAGCGAACAGGAGCGTGCGCAGCTTCTTGAAATGACACCTTTTTATTGGCGCATATCCCAACATAATAAAGCGCTTTTATACCGTGGCCTAGAGGTCTGCACGGCTGATTTTGACATTCGAGTGTTTCGTTTGTCTGAGGTTTGCTTATCAAAGTAGAGGTTTTAAGAGCGCGGGGGGNNAGTGTACATCAAAAAAGTATCTCTCAAACAGCAATCATGAAAGGTAGCAATTGACAAGGTTTAACTAAGTAATTGAAGTGGCTTTGAAAAATAAAGTTTGTAAACGAATGCTTTGCTAACACTAAGTGCTTGACAGAAACATACCGGTCAGTTAATTTTTTAAACACATGGAAGTAAAACAATTATCAAAAGCAAGGAAAAGCGATGATTCAAGCATTCAAGCATTCAAGCATTCAAGCATTCAAGCATTCAAGCACTCAAGCACTCAAGCACTCGGCCGTAGCCTTATTATTTGTTCTTAATTTATCGGCGACAACCGCGAACGCATCACAAGTATACAAGCCTAGCGGCAATTCAGAAGCCACCAGTCAATCCACTGAAGAAACACCTCAAGCGCCAAAAAGCACGCCATCAGATGAGGAGCCCAAGAATAAAGACGAACCCCCTGAGCTATTAAGAAAGCCGCTGAGTGCTGATACCCAAAGCTTTGGTGGCTTTGGCGATTTTGATTTTGGCTCGCCGAGCATGGCAGAAGCCGCCAATATTGCTAAATCATCTGATGCGGTTGCCGCTGATGCCAGTATTCGCGCCCATGATTTTGGTATTTTTGGTGACAATATAGATACTTATACCGGCGGCTTGTCTTTTTCGCATGTTGACGTATCGCTACCCGGTAACTCGCACCTTGAGGTCGCAATTAGGCGCAGCGTTAGCCAAGCGACAACCTATCACCCGCAGCAATCGCGCGGCTTCGGGGACTGGGAAATCGCCGTCCCGCGTATTCATCGTAAAGTGGCGCAGCCGGTCAGGTATAGCTCTAGTGGTTTTGCTAATACAGAGCAGATTGGCAATATCGTGACGCAGTTTGGACGAGATGAGCCTTCTTGGCGCGCCGATCGTTGTTCAAGCAAAGATGTTGAAGGTATGTACTATCAGCGGCCTAACCGTTGGATCACATCGAGCGGCGGCTTCGCTGGCAGCAATCCAAACTGGAACACATACGTTATTGTGCCAGAGTGGTTCTACGATGAGCATACCTATGCCGATGGCACACATCTTTCTATTCCTGGGCAAGGGAGCCAAGAAATACTCGACACCCCCCGCGGTAATATTTGGAATGGTTCGCCTAAAAAGGTCACCAAAAATCATTGGAAGTTTGAATGTATTGCCAATATTTCTGGCGGTGGAGAGGGCTTTATTGCCATTGCTCCGAATGGGGATAGATGGCGCTTCGACAAACTCGTTTATAAACAAGCACCTTATATTATGGTATATCCCAAAGGGATGGCTGTAGGCGGTAATGTAGGTATTTACAGTGTGACTGGCGCAAGTCACGCGACGCTGTTGGCGACGCAAGTGACAGACGTTAACGGAAATTGGGTGAAATATCATTACACCAATGATGGTCAACTCACTAAAATTGACGCAAACGATGGCAGAAAAATTGATATTTATTACAACAACAATAATATCGACAGGGTCGTTGCTCATGGTCGCACGTGGCAATACGATTATCACGCTGCTACTGCGGTTCGCCCAGCGGTGCTTAAAGAAGTTACTTTACCTGACAACCGGTCATGGACCTTTAACTTACAAAATTTGTATTGGGAAGCGATGCCCGGCCAAGCCTGTAAGCTCCCTGACTTTAGCGTTTCACTCACTCATCCTGATGGCGCTAGAGCCGAGTTTGATTTGGCTGAAACTATCAGAGTTGCCCCCTCACGACTAGGGGGTACATCGGTCAACAGTCGATGTAGATACGACCCCACAAGCACCAATTGGGCTTACACTAGCGGCTGGCATAGCGTTTATGAGACGGTGAGTGTCACGTCTAAAACCATCAGTGCGCCAGATATCCCTACGAGTACTTGGCATTATGCTTACAACGGCACAAGGGTCACCATCACTGACCCCATGAACATGCGCACCATTCAGGAGTTTTACAGCTCAGGTGCAGGCGAGGGGCAAGCCAAATACACATGGACGTATGACGCCACAGGACTGCTTCGTACCGAATATTATAAGTACATATATGGCCCGATAATGGGAGACACCTTTCGTTTCTTAAATCCCGAATACGGCGACATTAGAGCTGATTTACTAGCCGAAGTGCATATCACGCAAGGTGGCAATACCTATAAAACCATTAACACCTACAATACCAATTTGTCGTCGTCTTTGTATTCATATGGCAACCCTGTACAAATTGAACAGTTTTCGACATTGCAAACGCCTAGAAGAATCACCCAGCGAACTTATCAACATATGAAGTCGATATGGAAACTTGCCCTCCCTGATCGCTCTATTTTAAATAGTAAAGAATTTGAACGTTATGGTTATGATCCAAAGGGTAACAATATATGGCTAAACCGATTTGGTGTGCGGGCAGTGACAAATACTTATCATTCGGATGGAACACTCGCCTCAGCCACAGACGCACAAAGCAATACAACCTACTATGATAATTACCAAAGCGGCACGCCACAATTGGTCACTCGCGCCGACAGGCATACGGTAGAGCGCGTTATAGATGTGTTTGGACAAATGCTCTCACAGACCGATGCAGAAGGTTTGACGATTGAATATAGTTACGACTCGGTGGGGCGGCTGACCGATATTGACCTGCCAGCGCCATGGCACGATACCAGCATTACATATAGTAACTTAGGTCAGGGGCTTACGCAGATGAGCACCACTGGCGCTAAACGCACCACCACTACGCTAGATCATTTATTGCGCCCAATATTAGTGAAAAATGAGGCCTTGTATAATGGTGGGCAAACGACCTATGTGAAAACTACGTTTGACGCATTAGGTCGCACGCATTTTGCCTCTCAGCCTGCGCCTCATGCAAGCCCGTCTTTAGGGTCATATACTTATTACGATGGTCTAGGAAGAGTCACGATGACTCAGGATAATATGGCACCCTATGCACAAACCCGCACTGCTTACTTAGCAGGAAACGTAACCCAAACGACCGATGCAGACAACTATGTGACTAACACTTACCGCTCAGGTTACGGCAACCCAGATGATGGAAACACTATCAAGATTGAAAGCCCGCACAACGTCACCACACAAATGACCTATGCCATATGGGGCAACATGCTGACCCTTCGTCAGCATGGCACACAGCATAACCGCACGGTAGACCAGACCCAATATTATTTTTATGACAATGCTATGCGCCTTTGCCGCCATCGTACACCCGAGACCGGTGATACCGCGTATAGCTATTATCCCACGGGCCATACTAAAACCGTTGCCAGAGGACTGCCCGCGTTAAATGGTTGCGGCTCACCTACTGGTAACACAGCAGTGACGTCGTATTATGATAATCTCAACCGCTTAACCCTGCTCGATTATGCTGATCCTAGCACCCCCGATACTACTTACACTTACCGTCCGGTGGGTAACCTTGCGACCTTAAACAGAGCAGGGATAAATTGGACGTACGTTTATGACAATATGTACAACCTCACACAAGAAACGCTAAGACTAGACGGATACACGTGGCAAACTGACTATACGTATAATAACAGCATGCACATGACCTCAGTCACATTGCCCTCAAGACGTAAAATAGATTATGGCCTCAATGGCTTAGGCCAAGTGCTCAGTGCAACGTCAAATGGCCAAGTATATGCCAATAATATGGCTTATCATGCCAATGGCGCATGGTCGCAAATGCGATATGGCAATGGTCATACATTGCATCAAAGTCTGGATGCCCGTTTACTTCCAAGGCAGTTATGGACCAGCCATGCCTCCAAACCGAGCGCTGTCAATTACACGCATAGTTATGATAAGCGCAGTAACCTTACGAGTATCATTGACGGTCTAAGCAGCGCCAACAACCGCAGTTTTGGGTACGATGGCCTTAGCCGTTTAACCTCAGCAACCGGGCCGTTTGGCAATGCCTCGTTTGAGTATGATGCCTTGGGCAACATTCGCCAAAAACGCTTAGGCTCTCGTACGGTCAATATTCATTACAACAGCTTAAACAGAGTGTCATCTGCCAGCAGCACCGGCGTTGGTGTGCCTACCGCTACGTCTGCCCCATTTACCGCCAGCTATCAATACGATACGCGTGGAAACACGCTCAATTCAGGTAAGGTTGCGTTTGTTTACGATACCTCCGACCAACCTACCCAAATGACGCATAGCTCAGGTGTATCTAACTACCTCTACGACGGCCACAAACGCCGCGTTAAGCAAGTTGTGAGTAGCAATGGCAGTACAAAAATCACGTATTCTGTTTACAGTCAGGGTGGTACACTGCTACATCGCCACAACG
>NZ_JAHEOJ010000024.1:0-432500 GCF_018595715.1 Glaciecola sp. XM2 | reverse complement strand
GACCGTGTCTCAGTTCCAGTGTGGCTGATCTTCCTCTCAGAACAGCTAGAGATCGTCGCCTTGGTGAGCCTTTACCTCACCAACTAGCTAATCTCACCTGGGCTCCTCTTCACGCGGGAGGAACTAGTCCCCCCTTTGACCCGTAGGTATTATGCGGTATTAGCCATCGTTTCCAATGGTTATCCCCCTCGCAAAGGCAAATTCCCAGGCATTACTCACCCGTCCGCCACTCGACATCATCTAGCAAGCTAGACATGTTTCCGTTCGACTTGCATGTGTTAGGCCTGCCGCCAGCGTTCAATCTGAGCCATGATCAAACTCTTCAATTAAATATCGAAATGTTCTTATTAAAAAGAACCAAATAAATTGTCGGTAGACACTCTTAACGAGTGCCCACACAGATTGTCTTGTTATAAATTGTTAAAGAGCAGTGCAACCTAACTTTCGTTCGTTGCCACTTGGGGACATCGAGTGTCTCTCAAGCGGGATGCGCATTCTACTTAAATGGCATTGAGTGTCAAGAAATTTATCTAGGTTTATTTAAATATATTTCGTTGAAACTGGCTTCTGATTTAAGCTGCGCTAACCACTATAAAAACATCGTCTTTACATGGCGTTACAGCTTGCTGTTGAAGCGAGCGCGCATTCTACATAGTAAATTCATGAGGTCAAGCAGAGAATCTAAAATATATTGGATTTCGTGGCTGTTTGTACACAAATAAAACGAACTGCGTTATTTCTGCTCATTAGTTAACAATTTAGATACATAATGCCGAGATAAAATGTGTATGCGATGTTACCCTAGCGCACATTAAAACTAACGTTGCTTATTCTGATAATAAGATTTACTGCCTTTGCACTGAAAACACCACTTATGCCAGATTTCTCTATTTTACTGATTTTTATTCCAACATGGTTTTTAGTATCCATATCTCCAGGCCTTTGCATGAGCTTAGCAATGTCTTTAGGAATGACTATTGGTCTTAAGAAAACGCTTTGGATGATGTTAGGCGAATTAATCGGCGTTGCTATTGTAGTGGTTTGTGCTGTTTTGGGGGTCGCCAGTGTTATTTTAAAATATCCAGCAGTATTCGAGGTCGCCAAGGTAATTAGCGGAGCCTATATCATCTTTGTAGGCGCACGCACGTGGCGGACAAAGGTAGAAATTGAAAGTATTCACATTACAAAACGGTCCACATCAACGTCACTGTCATTAATTAACAAAGGTTTGTTGACGGCAGTTCTTAATCCCAAGGGATGGGCTTTCACGGTATCTCTATTACCACCGTTTTTTGATTTGGAAAAACCCCTAGCCTTGCAGTTGAGCGTTTTCTTGATGATTATTTTGGTCAGTGAATTACTCTGCATGTTTTTATATGCTAGCGGTGGGCGCGGCTTACGCAAACTGCTAAATAGCAATGACAAAGCCCAGTACATTAATAAAATAGGTGGCATATTATTAATTGGGGTTGGATTATGGTTAGCGTTTTTATAGACGAACGAGGCGTCCACTGACATCGCCTCTTTTAGTTTATTTATCTCACCAAGCTTAGTATTCTACTTCGACTTTGTTTGCTCAGTAAAAGGGTTCCTATGGCAATGAGACCATTTAAGGGTATTACTCCCAAATTTGATAAAACGGTATATATAGATGAATCAGCGGTGTTGGCGGGCGATGTCATCTTGGCAGAAGATGCAAGTATATGGCCGCTAGTCGCAGCGCGGGGCGATGTTAATTTTATCAAAATTGGTAAGCGCACTAATATCCAAGACGCCACGGTATTGCACGTAACGCGTAAAAACCAAGCGAACCCTCAAGGCTTTCCGCTCATAATTGGTGACGATGTTACGGTAGGACATAAATGTATGTTGCACGGCTGTAGGCTAGGAAATCGTATATTGGTGGGTATGGGTGCAATTATTATGGATGGCGCAATTGTAGAAGATGATGTGTTTATTGGTGCGGGCGCATTGGTGGCACCAAACAAGGTATTAGAAAGTGGTTTTTTATATGTAGGTAACCCTGCAATTAAGAAGCGGCCACTGAAAGACGCTGAAATCGCCTTTTTAAAACAGTCGGCTATTAACTATGTTGCATTGAAAAACGATTATCTTGAAGAATCTCGTTCTGCTAATTAACTGAACTTTACCCCTTAACCTGATTCCCGCAGATAGTGGAGCACTTCTTGGGAATTAGGGCGTTTATCAAACCATAGGTAAAAGCTGTACGCGGCTTGCTCAACGAGCATTCCCAATCCGTCAATAACAATATCACATCCTAATTGTTTTGCGTGCTTCAAAAACGCGGTGTTATGCATCTCTTGCTGACCTTGATACACCATGTCGTAAACAGCGGGCTTGTTGCTAAAGATAGTATCAGGCAAATCGGGCAAGGCATTATCTAAACTGAGTGATGTTGCGTTGATCACCACATCAAATGTTTGGTTTGATGTTTCGTAAATAGATACCATTGCCTCAGAGTAGGCGTTCACGTGGTCTGCAAGCTGCTTTGCTTTCACTGCGCTGCGATTATATAAATATACGTGCGCGATCCCTGCATCAATGAGTGCTGGCAAAGCACCCTTTGCTGCACCTCCAGCGCCTATGAGCAATACATGTGCACCTTGCAAAACAACATTATGGCTTACTAAATCATTCACAAGCCCAACACCGTCGCTATTATCTCCAATAAAACCTGTTGGCGTTCTGATGATGGTGTTCACGGCACCGGCTCTTTTCGCTTGCACAGATAGGTCATCTACCCATGCCAAAGCATCGTGCTTAAATGGCATCGTCACATTCGCGCCTATAGTAGCTGCATTACTAAAAAAAGTATCTGCAGCGGCGTCAAAGTCATCCGCGCCTGCTAGGATTTTTTGATATTCCAAGTCAATATTAAACTGCTTGGCGAAAAGCCCATGGATGATAGGGGATTTGCTCTGTGCAATTGGGTTACCGAAAACACATGCTAGATATGAAGGCTGCTTCAAATGAATGGCTCATGAAAGAACATACACTTATAATACCTTGTTTACACGTATAAAAAAGCCCTGCATTAACATGCAGGGCTAATACATTCGGTATAATAATATTTAGAACTTGTAACCTACTGAAAGGGTGTATACCCATGGGTCAATTTCTACAGTGCTAATTGAACCGCCAGCAGCACCATTGATATCGAAAGAAGCTTCAGTATCAATATCGATATAGCGAATTGAAGCATTAATATAGATGCCGTCAGATACTTCATAATCAGCGCCCGCTTGAAGTGAAAGACCAAAAGATGCGTCCAAATCTAGGTTAGAAATGACTGCGCCTTCGGTAACTGTCTGCACAGTTTCCACAGCTCCTTGGTCAAAGTCTTCTGAGAAGAAGATTGTATAATTAAGACCCGCACCTACATAGGGCTGAAATTTAGCAGAAGGATCAGCAAAGAAATAGTTTACTGTCACAGTAGGTGGTAAATGCTTAGTTTCACCAAGCTTAGTGCCTAAAAACTCGATGTCATGCTTAAAAGGTGTAGCTGCAAGCACTTCAACATTTATATTGTCTGTTAAAAAATAAGCGAAGTTTAAACCTAGCTGCGTGTTGTTATCCACATCGACTAGTAGCGAACCTAAGCCGAGGGACTGACCTAAGTCTGCGCCACCAGCAAGGATAGGAGAGCTACTAGCATCAGGTGCTACAGTAGTTAAACCGACTCTTAGTAAGATATCACCCGCTTCGTGCGCTAAAACACTAGCGCTTGAAAGTGCTAGGACTGAAACAATGGCTGTAGATAAGAATGTTTTTTTCATGTTGTGCTCACTATATAGTTGTTAGAAATAGTTGTTAAAAACTTTGTTCACGATCATAAAGTACGCGGCACACGAAATATTGATCTAGATTAAGGTTCGATAAATGCCTGATTTCCGACGTTTATTTCGTTGATCTAAATCAACTTATTTCGAGCATATAGTGAAACTGTGGTGATTTATTCGAATAAAATGAGCGCCCAAGGCCCTTACAAAGCATTAACATCCCGACAGCGACAGCCAATTTGTTGCACGTAAATACTGTTGTAGCTCTGCCTCCTCGCTTCCTTCAATGGGTTGATAATTATATTCCCAGCGCACCAAGGGCGGCATCGACATCAAAATTGACTCGGTTCGCCCTCCTGTTTGTAGGCCAAAGAGCGTTCCACGGTCGTAAACCAAGTTGAACTCAACGTAACGTCCACGACGATAAAGCTGAAAGTCTCTATGGCGTTGTTCGTAACTTTGGTGTTTGCGCTTTTCAACAATAGGCAGGTAAGCATCAATATAACCCATCCCTACTGCCTGCATAAATGCGAAGGATTGCTCAAACCCCCATTGGTTTAAGTCATCAAAAAAGAGACCGCCAATCCCGCGCGTCTCATTGCGATGTTTTAGGTAAAAATAGTCATCGCACCATTTTTTATACTTTGCATACACATCATCACCAAAAGGTTCGCAAAGGTCGTGGGCAACTTGATGCCAATGTATCGCATCCTCTTCAAATACATATGATGGCGTAAGATCAAAGCCGCCACCAAACCACCAAATGGGATCCTCACCTTCTTTTTCGGCAATAAAAAAACGTACATTTGCATGTGACGTAGGTATCAAAGGGGAGTGAGGATGGATGACCAGCGAGACTCCCATTGCCTGAAAATTTCGTCCTGCTAGCTCTGGACGAGCCGCGGTTGCCGACGGCGGCATTTGCGTACCAAATACATGGGAGAAATTAACGCCCCCTTGTTCAATGACCTCGCCGTTGCTTAGCACGCGAGACCGTCCCCCGCCGCCTTCCTCTCGCGCCCAAGTATCTTCGATAAAGTGCCCTTTACCATCTGCCTTTTCTAAGGCTTCGCAAATACTGTCTTGAAGTGACAATAAAAATGCTTTTACTGATTCAATCTCGATGGTACTGACTGCTTTTTGATTCATGAACGAATAGTTTCCATTGTTTTGCTGTGAATAATTGTGCTCGGTGTTTTTTGTTTTCCTAGCGCACCTTCAATTAATATGACATCGGCGCCAAAATAGTCCAACACCTCAGCTTCGCTTCTAGCAGGCTCTTGTGTGGCTGGGTTAGCACTTGTAGAAACCATTGGGCCATTTACCGCTAGGCACATTTCACAGACCAATGCATGAGAAGTCACTCTCACCGCTACCATGTCTGAATCGCCGCTGATAAATGCGGGCGTTTTTGATGATTTTGGCAACAGCCATGTAAATGGACCGGGCCAACTGTCTTTAATGGCCTTTTGAGTCACGTCATCTAAATCACTGACATCTACATAAGGTGCAATCTGTGCATAACTTTGGGCAATCAAAATCATGCCTTTTTCTACTGGGCGTTGTTTTAGCTCTAAAATACGATGGACCGCTTGCTCATTTAGCGGGTCACACCCTAACCCAAATACTGCTTCAGTGGGATAAGCAAACACACTTCCAGCATCGAAATCACGTTTAAAAGTATTGGCGTCAAACTGCATTGTTCTAATCTCTATGAACCTGATGCGCGCATTTGCTTTGCGCACACACAAGGGTATGTTTATCTTTGTTTTGCAAAAGCATTATTGGCGAGCCACATTGTTCACACGTCTGCTCAACCGGCATTTCGTTGAGTACGTATTTGCATTGAGGGTAATTATCGCAGGCGTAGAAGTACTTCCCAAAACGGTTTTGTTTTTTGTCAATTGTCCCTTCTTTACATTTAGGACATGTGACCGGTGTATATTCTGCCGTTTTTCTTGCACCATGATTAGTCGAAATAAAGTGACAATTTGGAAAGTTTGTACAACCAATAAACATCCCATAGCGCCCTTTTTTAACCGCAAGTGTGCCATCACATTCGGGGCAATGGCTGTCATCAATGCGTTTTAGGGTCGCAACATCGTTATGGGTAAATGACTGCGTGTAATCGCAATTAGGGTAAGCCGAACAACCAAGAAACGTAGATTTTCCTACATGTTTCAAAGTGAGCGTTGATTCGCATTTAGGGCAATTGCCGTAAGCTAACTGATGGACAGCCTCGGCTGAGCCAAACAGTTCAGCATTAATTTTCGTCATAGCAATTAGTGCAATAAGCCCTCTGGCACTTCAAACAAAAGCTCTTCCATTTGTTCATAAGCGAGCTCTTTGCCTGGCACGTTAAACAACACCATCAATACCACCCATTTCAAATCGATGATCAAAAACTCTTTCGTCTCTATTTCCATCACGCGATCGATGACCATTTCTCTGGTGGAGGAGTCAAGCACATTTATATGCTCTAAAAATAATAAAAAGCCCCGTGAATCAGTATCGAGCCGCTGCTGCTCTTCATATGTATAGATTCTTGTAGAGGAAGGTTCGCTGGTGTATTGAAGATAGGGGTTTGCATCGGTTGATTGTAGCTCACAGAGCTTTTCAAGCCACGCCAATGCTTTGTAAATTTCATCGTGATGAAAACCTGCTCGTACTAGCTCATCGGCTAATTCATCTTGGTCTACCATCATTTCAGACTGGTTATGTACCAAATTTTCAAATAGATACATGAGGATATCAAACATATATTTAGCCCCTCAATTTAACGTAGCCCTCTGGTGTGGAGGCTACAATGCCACGCAACTCGTATTGTAATAATTTTGTCAGCACGTCAGATATCGGCATGCCAGTGCGTTTAGCGATCAGATCAACTGATGTAGCGCTATAACTAACACTATCTAACAATGGTTCAGTTGCCAAGGTTTGTTTGATACTTTTTTGTTCTACTGGGGCATTTAATAGCGACTTTGCTAAATGTGGGAGTTCATCAATGATGTCTTGCGCGCTTTCCGTTAACTTTGCACCCGCTTTTATCAAAAAATGTGTACCTTGTGCGTTAGGGTTATAAATTGCACTTGGAATAGCAAAGACTTCTTTATTTTGTTCCAAAGCATACTTAGTCGTCACTAAGCTTCCACTTTTTATTTTTGCCTCTACCACAACAACGCCTTCACTTAAGCCGCTGATAATGCGGTTTCGTCGTGGAAACAAGCTTGCATGAGGCGCTGTGCCTGGCACAAATTCGCTAACGATTAACCCGTTTTCAGCGATGTCTTGATAAAGTGCACGATGACGCTTTGGGTAAATTACATCAATTCCACATCCAAGCACTGCAATAGTTGGCAGACCGTGATGCAAACTGGCTCTATGGCAAAGTCCATCGATGCCAAGTGCCAAGCCGCTGGTGATGGTCAGTTGTGTAGTACGAGTTAAGTCTGCAATCAAGTCATCGACAACTTCCTTGGCATACTGGCTAGGCGAGCGTGTGCCAACCATTGCTAGTTGCGGCGTATGTATAAAATCTAAGTTGCCATAAGCAAATAAAAATAGAGGCGGACGAGCTAGCTCTTTTAAATGGCATGGGTATGCAGTCGAACACAGTGGTACAAAATGATGCTGTGTAGATTGCGATAACCACTGCAGCGCATTTTCTATACGTTTATACGTTTGTGTTGAGGGGGATTTCAACGCACTGATCTGTTGATCCTTCCAACCGCTTTGTTGCAGTTGTGGAGATGATAAATTAACAATATCGGTGAGTGTGCACTGATGAAACTTGGCGGTATCATAAAGCGACTTGATACCGATGTTAGGCACGCTATCAAGTCGCAGATATATATTTAACCGTTGTTCTTGAGATGTTTCTTTGACCGAATCCGTGGTCATATGGCAGTCCTTTTACATTAGTGTTAGTTCTGTGGTCTTGGGCTGGCGACAATTTCGCCGCCGGTTAGGTGAGTCGTTGCATCAGTCACCCAGCCGTAGCTAGCGTTATCAAACCCTCTGATGATGATCAGTTCACCCACTTTATAAGCAGGTTGCTCTACTTTCTCAGGTAAACTGAAAAACGCCATGAACGCAGATGAATCCTCATCCTTCATTCTTTCGTCTTTGTGATAAGCCGCCGGACCCTGCTTATAGATACCAAACACCATCCCAGGGGATACCTCAGCACTGCCTAGATTAACAATCACTACATCATGCTTAGAGATAATATTGTGGCCATTGATGTTCGATACGAGCTCGCCTACCTGAGTCGTGGCTGGCGAAAGCGTTAAGTCATTTTCATCGAAGGACATAGCGGGGCGTAATTTATCGCCAAATTTCACTTCACGCAGACTTTGCGATACTTTTACAACGTTGTTGCCATTCTCGAGCGCTACCGACAAATCAGCATCACTTAGTTGCATGACTTGCACGCCAAGTAACCTACCTGCGCTGTCATAGACTTCGCGCTCTTTGCGCACTATCTCAAAACTTTCAATGTTCGCGGCATTTGCGGTTGCTAAGGCACGGGTCAAAACGAAGTCTTCATCAACAAAGCGCGCTGTGCCTTCTCGGTCAGTCAAAATCGCGGGCAACATGGTGTAATCCTCTACCGTCATAATGCTGTCGTTATTGATGTACATCGCGATTTGATCCCATGGGAGCAGATTAATTGGGATCGGTTTAGTGCTTTGGTTTGAATCGGGAGAGAGCGTCACAGAGCGCTTGTTCGAAACCATCTCTAAAACAGGCTGACCATTTTCCCAGCGTAAACGCAGCATATCACCAGGGTAAATAAGGTGAGGGTTTACGATTTGTGTATTGTTACGCCAAAGCTCTGGCCAGCGCCAAGGCCTATCCAGATAGAGATTTGAAATGTCCCAAAGAGTATCGCCCTTTTTGACTTCATAGTTTTTTGGCGCATCATCTCTGATGTTTAACACGTCTGCGTGCGCGGATGAAATGACACTGATGCTGAGCAAACAAATCAAAGCAAAGCTGTGCACGATGAGACTTTTTATATGCATGACGCTGTTCCTGTACGAATATCAGTTTATTAATAAAATGACTGTTGTATAATTCGTTATCGGTTTGAATTTAAGAAAATTAACCCCAAATAGTGATTTAATAAGGTTTTGTTTTCTCCAATCACGCATCTTACGACTTATTGATTGCGGTTAAATACGAATTCTGCGCTATTCGTATATATTTAGATACTGACTAAAAGAGTGGTTTTACTATGGCTGTACTTGAAGTGCTCACGTTCCCAGATGAACGCTTGCGAACAATTGCCACCCCTGTGGAATCAGTAAACGATGAAATTCGTACGCTGGTAGACAACATGTTTGAAACAATGCGAGACGAACGAGGAATAGGCCTGGCAGCGACTCAAGTTGATGTACATAAGCGCGTTGTGGTCATGGATGTTTCCGACAATAGTGATCAACCCTATGTCTTTATCAATCCTGTGATCACTCACAAAGAAGGTTCTACCGTCAGCGAAGAGGGTTGTCTCTCGGTACCTAATAATTATGCAAAAGTAGACCGTGCTGAAAAAGTCACGGTAGAAGCACTCGATAAAGACGGAAAGGAATTTACGCTTGAGGCTGAAGGCTTATTGGCGATTTGTATTCAACATGAATTAGACCATCTGCAAGGTAAGCTTTTTGTAGATTATCTATCACCATTAAAGCGTCAACGCATCAAAAAGAAACTAGAAAAAGAAGCCCGTCTAGCGGCGCGCGAACTGTAAATGTACGTAATGGAAAGCATGTGAGGATAATATTCGCTGGCACACCTGATTTTGCAGCCGCTCATTTACAAGCCTTGCTGTCGGTCAACCCGTCACAATTTGAGATTATCGCTGTCTATACTCAACCGGATCGTCCCGCAGGTCGAGGCAAAAAACTCACCCCTAGCGCAGTAAAAACCCTTGCTCTTGAACACAACTTACCCGTCGAACAACCACAAAGCCTGAAAACCAAAGATGCGCAAGCCGTATTAGACTCCTACCAAGGGGACATTATGGTAGTCGTCGCATATGGTCTTATTCTTCCCAAAGCGGTATTAGATACGCCGCGTTTAGGGTGCATTAATGTGCATGGCTCGCTACTGCCAAAATGGCGCGGTGCAGCCCCGATACAGCGCGCAGTATGGGCCGGTGATATGCATACCGGTGTCAGCATTATGCAAATGGATGAAGGGCTCGACACCGGAGATGTCTTATTGGAAAAAACACTGGCGATTGAACCTGAAGATACCAGCGCCAGTGTCTATCAAAAATTAGCGCAGTTGGGTCCACTTGCGCTCGTAGAAACGCTTGAGCAGTTTGATAATTTAACCGCCAAACCGCAAATGGACGATGACGCTAC
Organism: Glaciecola sp. XM2; assembly: GCF_018595715.1. GTDB lineage: Bacteria > Pseudomonadota > Gammaproteobacteria > Enterobacterales > Alteromonadaceae > Glaciecola. Next base: position 422,329 of record NZ_JAHEOJ010000024.1, on the reverse strand, counting down.
CTACGCGCACAAGCTCAGTAAAGCCGAAGCGAAGTGTGATTGGCAGTTAAGTGCAGCCCAGCTTGAGCGAAATGTACGCGCCTTTAACCCTTGGCCTGTCGCTTGGTTTGAACACCACAACGCACCGGTAAAAATATGGCGCGCACAAGCTATTTTAAACAATCATGACTGTGCATTGGGCAGCGTTATAAAATACGATCAGCAAGGCTTAGATATCGCAGTAAAAGATGGCATATTGCGCCTTAAGCAACTGCAACTGGCTGGCAAAAAGCCACAGGCAATCACAGAGTTAATTAACGGCAAACCCGATCTATTTAGCCCTGGCGAACAGTTATAATGGCTCGTTTACAATTGCACGATGACGCAACGTTTATTAAACATAAACCGCAATTGCGTGCCGATGCAGCATGGGCACTGTATCAAGTTTTAGAACAAGGTCGCTCTACTCGAGATATTATGCCAATGGTTTTTGTGCGCCATCATTTAGCAAAAGATAGAGCATGGTTGCAAGAAACGGTGTTTGGCGTATTAAGAGTGTTACCCACGTTACAAACATGGTTGAGGGCGCTACTGTCCGCCCCTCTCAAAAAACAACAAAAAATTATCGAACATCTGATCATGGTGGGCCTGTTTCAACAAGCATATATGCGCACCTCTTTACATGCGGCAGTCTCTGAAACCGTAGAGGCGAGCAAAGTACTCAAACAACCGCAGTTAAGTGGAATGGTCAATGCGATTCTACGAAACTTTGAGCGTGAAAAGTTGATAGACAAGCCCATTGAAGCGCCACATGCACAAGTGAATCTGCCCAAGTGGTTATACAAGCAACTGCTACATGCATATCCAGATAACATTGATGAAATAGCCAAGGCGATGCAAGATAAAGCACCGCTTTGGTTGCGCGTCAATGTGCTTAAAGTGGAGCTTGAGCACTACAGTAAAATGCTCGACGAGCAAGGCATTGGGCATCAGGTGATCCCCCCACGCAGCATACAATTAGATACTTATACCGATATTACCTTATTGCCGCTATTTGATGAGGGCGGCTTTGCTGTGCAAGATATGGCAGCTCAGCAAGCAGCTAACCTATTGCAAGTGTCAGCGGGTGATACCGTACTAGATGCATGCGCCGCACCGGGAGGTAAAACCGCTGCCATCATTGAAACGTGCCCTTCACTTGGGGCGCTGTACGCCATTGATAACGCCCCAAGCCGCAATACACGTACTGAAGAAAACTTATATCGCTTAGGTCATATTCAAAGGTTAGGGGAGCGTCTGCACATCCTTAACGTAGATGCTGGCTTACAAGAAACGTATGATGAGCTGCCGAAGTTTAACAAGATCTTGCTTGATGCTCCTTGTTCAGCAACCGGCGTAATTCGTCGGCACCCAGATATAAAATGGCACAGAAAGGCGGCCGACATTGACGCACTGGTCTTAACGCAACAACGCATACTCGCGCAAACATGGAAAGCTCTGGCGCCCGGCGGCATATTACTATATGCCACTTGCTCTATACTTCCCCAAGAAAACAGCGACCAAGTTCGTGAGTTTTTACAAACACACGACGATGCATCCCTGCACCCTATTCGCGATGATGAGACGGTAGATAAGCCGGGATGGCAAATTTTACCTTCAGAGGCAAACATGGATGGTTTCTTTTACGCTAGACTGCTAAAGTCTCACTAAGAGGGTCATCGGTATACTATGAAAATAATCATTATTGGCGCTGGGCAAGTAGGTGGAACACTGGCTGAAAACCTAGTGGGTGAGAAAAACGAAATAACCATCATCGATTCCGATATTGGGATTTTAGAAACCTTACAAAATCGCTTAGATTTGCAGGTGGTGTGCGGTATTGGCTCTCATCCAGATGTGCTTAAAAAAGCCGGCGCTGAAGATGCCGACATGGTTATTGCCGTTACCAATAGCGACGAAAGCAACATGATGGCCTGCCAAGTTGCCTACAGCTTATTTAAAACACCCACCAAAATCGCTCGCGTGCGCTCCGAACAATATATTATCTATCAAGAACAGCTCTATAAGCATCAAGATATCCCTGTTGACCACCTCATTGCACCAGAACAACTTGTCACCACGGCAATTAAACGCTTGATTGACTATCCAGGCGCATTACAGGTAGTGGAATTTGCCGATGGCAAAGCAAGCTTAGTAGCTGTAAAAGCTTATTATGGGGGATTGCTAGTGGGTCACGCTTTATCAGCACTGAAAGAGCATATGCCCAATGTGGATACGCGGGTTGCCGCAGTTTACCGGCGAGGTAGGCCTATTCGGCCCTTAGGTTCCACCGTGATTGAAGCAGATGATGAGGTTTTCTTTATTGCAGATACCAAACATATTCGCGCGGTCATGAGCGAACTGCAAAAGCTGGAATCAAGCTACAAACGTATCATGATTGCCGGCGGCGGTCTTATTGGCGCCGGGTTGGCAAAACGTTTAGAAGGCAAACACAACGTCAAATTGATTGAATATGACCCAAAGCGCGCTCAATATTTATCAACCGTGCTAGACAAGACCATTGTGTTTCAGGGGGATGCCTCAGACGCATCGCTCTTATCAGAAGAGAACGTGGAACAAGTTGACGCGTTCATTGCGGTAACCAACGATGATGAGGCCAATATCATGTCGGCCATGTTGGCTAAACGCATGGGCGCACAAAAAGCCATGGTGTTGATTCAACGCAGTGCGTATGTGGATTTAGTGCAAGGCGGCGATATCGATATTGCGTTTTCTCCTCAACAAGCGACTATTTCTGCCTTGCTAACGCACGTACGTAGAGGTGACATCGTCAATGTACACTCACTTAGACGTGGCGCGGCAGAAGCTATTGAGGCAATAGCACATGGCGATGAATCCACCTCAAAAGTGGTGGGCAAGCAGATACAAGATATTAAGTTACCACCAGGTACGACGATTGGCGCCGTTGTTAGAAAGGACGAAGTGATTATCGCTCACAGCGACACTATCATTAAAGCTAACGATCATGTGATTTTGTTTTTAGTAGACAAAAAATTCATTTGGGATGTGGAAAAGCTCTTTCAGCCCAGTGCGCTGTTTTTTGGGTAAATTTGCGTTGTAGCGATCCGCTTAACTGCGCCAGAAAGTCGGTGAGAAAAGCACTAACAGACTAAAAATTTCTAAACGCCCAAATAACATAGCCGTCACTAACATCCATTTTGCACCATCAGAAACTTCCGCATAAGTCCCTGCCACCGAGCCCAAACCTGGCCCAAGGTTGTTTAAAGTCGCGGCCGTTGCCGAAAACGCAGTGATATTGTCTAAACCCGTTGCAATCAGACCAATCATAATCACCACAAATACAATTGCGTAGGCTGCAAAGAATCCCCAAACCGCTTCAACCACTCGCGAGGGCATTGCTCTGTCACCTAACTTAACCGCGTAGACGGCCTTTGGGTGGATTAACCTGTCAACTTCGCGCTTGCCTTGCAAAAATAACAGTAGCACACGAATGACTTTGAGCCCCCCACCCGTAGAGCCTGCACACCCACCAATAAAACTAGAGAATATAAGTAGTATGGGCAAAAATGCCGGCCACTCGGAAAAATCGGTGGTTGCAAAACCTGCGGTAGTACTAATTGATACGGCTTGAATGAGCGCTTGATCCATGGCCACTTCAGCGCTGTCATAAACTGCATAGTTAATGAGCACCAAAAAACACACGCTGATAAGCACAAACTGAATGGTGAAAAAGGCTTTGCACTCCGGATCTCGAAAGTAATTTCGAATGTTTCGGCCACTGACCGCCGCATAATGCAGGGAGAAATTAAGTGCCGCTATCCACAAAAAGATAACGCAGACGACATTGACGGCAACACTATTGAAATAGCCTAAGCTCTGGTCGTAGGTAGAAAACCCACCTATGGCGATGGTTGAAAATGCGTGACACACCGCATCGAACATATTCATACCCGCTATCCAGTAAGCAAATGAGCATGCGATAGTAAGGCTTAAATAAATGTACCAAAGGTGCTTTGCCGTATCGGCAATTCTTGGGGTCATCTTTGAGTCTTTCACTGGGCCTGGCGTTTCGGCGCGGTAAAGCTGCATGCCCCCTACCCCTAATATGGGTAGCACTGCAACCGCCAATACAATAATACCCATGCCGCCTAACCACTGTAGCTGTTGACGATAAAACTGCACTGCTTTAGGTAAAAACTCGATCCCTTCGATAACGGTGGCGCCAGTGGTTGTTAAACCAGAAAACGACTCAAAAATGGCGTCGGTTATGGTCATTTGCGGTTGCTCTAAAAGCGCAAATGGCAGGGCACCAAAGGTTGCCAGAACCGTCCAGAATAAAACAACAATTAAAAACCCTTCTTTGGCTCTTAAATCTGCTTTGTGATTGCGGTTAGGATACCAAAAGGCCAAACCGGTAAAGACACTGAAAAAGAATGCAACAACAAAGGCTAGACCACCCCCGTCTTGATAAATAAGAGAAATGAGCGCTGGCGGCAACATGGTCACACTAAACAGTGCGACTAGCAGACCTAAAATTCTAATAATTGCGCGATATTGCAAGGTTAATATGCCTTATAAAATAGCCTTGTTGTTCAACATTTTTAGCTGAACGTTGATGCTCTACTAGCATTGTGTGCCTTTCATTTAAAAAACTCAAACACAATGCCAAAATTTTATTTTGATTTGTAACTTGTTGACGCTCTTAGATAAAAAAATTTATGTAATTTAAAGCTTGGCAACCGCGTATTTTGTGCTAACTTTACCGTGCTCGATGTGACAGACAATTCCTCTATATTGAGCAATGGAAAAGAAAAATAAAAAGATAACGTTAAGGATAAAAGGCGTCTGCCAACTTGCATTTCCTGTGACTTATAATAGATACTTTCATTTTAGTAATGAAGGTACCTTTGTGCTGTCTGCCACTTTCTTATCAACATAGTTATCCACAAGTGAATATTTATCAAAATAATAGATAGCACATTAAAATCAAACACTTAGCTGTTGACCTATAAAAGAGAAAGCAAATTATGCACAAAAACAACACTCCCCCCTTGGTTCTGGTAGACGGCTCATCTTATCTATTTCGCGCCTTCCATGGTTTGCCACCTTTGACTAATAGTAAAGGCCAAGACACAGGGGCGATTTATGGGGTAGTGAATATGCTTCGCAGTTTGGTAAAGGACTACAGCCCAACCCATATGGCGGTGGTGTTTGATGCAAAAGGCAAAACTTTTCGTGACGATATGTATGCACAGTACAAAGCAAATCGCCCACCTATGCCCGATGAACTAAGAAGCCAAATCGAACCGCTGCACACCATTGTCCAAGCAATGGGCTTTCCCATGATCGTCGAACCCGGCGTTGAGGCTGATGACGTCATCGGTACATTAGCAAAACAAGCGACTGAGCAAGGCATAGAATGTGTTATTAGTACCGGCGATAAAGACATGGCGCAACTAGTCAGTGAGCATGTAACCCTAATAAACACCATGACCCGCACAAAAATGGACCTAGAAGGCGTCGTAGAAAAATTCGGTGTGCCTGCTGAGCTCATTATCGACTTCTTGGCGTTAAAAGGAGACAAAGTAGACAATATCCCCGGAGTACCGGGTGTTGGCGACAAAAGCGCCGTCGCTATGCTCAATGGCATTGGTGGCGTGCACGCGATCTATGAAAACCTAGACAAAATTGCGACATTGGATTTTCGTGGTGCAAAAACTATGGCGAAAAAAATGGAAGAGCATAAGGAGCAGGCGCTCATCTCTTACCAGCTGGCTACCATAGCGTGCGACCTTTCTTTAGCCTATACGCCAACTACTTTGCAAATGACCGAATTAGACAAGCCTACTTTAAAAACGCTTTTTGCAGAGCTGGAGTTTAAAAAGTGGTTAGCAGAAGTCAGTGGCGAACAAGATAGTTATGTCGAAGCGATGCAAAATGGGCCCCAAGAACAAACGAACCACTCAGATACAGTGGACATCGAACCAAGCGAATTTGACGTCAGCGCTTATAAAACCATCCTTACTAAGGAGGACTTTACGAGCCTGAAGACCTTGCTCGAGCAGGCTGACTATTACGCAATTGATACCGAAACCACTAGTTTAAACTACATGGAGGCCGAGCTTGTGGGTTTAAGCTTTGCGCTGCAGCCTAATCAAGCCTATTACGTCCCGGTTGCACATGATTATCCTGACGCGCCAGAGCAGTTAAATAGAGATTGGATATTAAGCGAATTAAAACCCCTGTTAGAAGCCAGCGATAACAAAAAAATTGGTCAGCATATAAAATATGATAAAAACGTTTTGGCCAATTACGATATTAAGCTAAACGGCATTTTAAATGACACCATGCTTGCGTCTTATGTGCTTAACAGCGTAGCCACCCGCCACGACATGAATAGCCTGTCGCTTAAGTACCTTGGGCACAAATGTATCAGCTTTGAAGAGATAGCAGGAAAAGGGGTTAAACAACTTACGTTTAATCAAATCGAGCTAGACGTTGCTAGTCGCTACGCAGCAGAGGACGCCGATGTTACCCTTCGGTTGCATCTTGCGCTTAACAAACTGATTGAGGCGCAATCGGGATTATCCGCCGTGCTTACTGACATTGAGGTCCCTCTGTCTTCTATATTAGCGAACATGGAGCAAACCGGCGTACTCATTGACTCGCAAATGCTTGCCCAGCAAAGCCAGAGCCTTGCGACACGTATTGTTGAGCTTGAAAGACAGGTGCATGAATTGGCAGGTGAACCATTTAATCTTGGGTCGACCAAGCAGCTACAGCATGTGCTATTTGAAAAAATGCAGCTGCCGGTACGCAAGAAAACACCGAAAGGCGCGCCGTCTACTTCAGAAGAGGTACTGCAAGACTTAGCTATCGAGTACGAATTACCTGCGCTGATCATGCAGTACCGAGGTTTAAGTAAACTAAAAAATACCTATACCGACAAACTGCCTAAAATGATTAACCATCGCACAAACCGCGTACATACCTCTTATCATCAAGCGGTAGCCGCTACCGGTAGATTAAGCTCAAGCGATCCAAATTTGCAGAATATCCCAATTCGTACCGAAGAGGGCCGTCAGGTTCGCCAAGCCTTTGTGCCACAACAGGGCTTTAAGATGGTGGCGGCCGACTATTCACAAATTGAGCTGCGGATCATGGCGCACTTGAGTAAAGATGAAGGTTTGGTCAATGCCTTTTCACAAGGCAAAGACATACATAAGGCGACTGCCGCCGAAGTGTTTTCTGTACCGTTAGAAGAGGTGACCACCGAGCAGCGCCGAAGCGCAAAAGCCATCAACTTTGGGCTGATTTACGGCATGAGTGCATTCGGACTGGCCAAACAGTTAAATATCTCTCGCATCGATGCCCAAACGTATATGGATAAATATTTCGAGCGCTATCCTGGTGTATTGCAATATATGGAATCGACCAGAGAGGGCGCCAAGCAGATGGGCTACGTGTCAACGGTATATGGTCGACGATTATATTTGCCAGAGATTAACGCCAGCAATGGCGCACGACGCAAAGGCGCTGAGCGTGCAGCTATTAATGCGCCCATGCAGGGCACTGCCGCAGACATTATCAAAAAAGCCATGATTGATGTGGCCAAATGGATGGATGAGCTCGGCTCAAACGACGATATTATTATGATCATGCAGGTACACGATGAGCTTGTGTTCGAGATTAGAGAAGACAATCTAGATGCGTACATTCCAAAGATTTGTGAAGTCATGGAACAAGCCGTCACATTAGATGTACCGTTGGTCGTTGAAGCCGGCGTCGGAGCCAATTGGGATGAGGCGCATTAACAAAATATACAAATAATTAAAATATATTTGAACTAATTAAAAAATAGGTAGCCTCATCTATTGAATGTGTGTTTTCCCTAAGTGTTTTTTGCCCCGTTAATCGGGGCTTTCTTTTTTATACGCAACCAAGCTTAGGCAGTTGGCTTTTCAATCGATAGCCAATTAAGCAAGACAGACTCTGCCTCTCCCAAACCAACTCCCGTCAGTGAAGAAAACGCATGCACGGTAATATCTCCCATAAATGCTAGTGAAGCTTCTCGCACCATCAGTACTTGTTGTTTGCGCTTACCGCTTTTTAATTTATCGGCCTTTGTAAGCAGCAGCAGTACCGGTAATTTAGCCGCTACGGCCCAGTAAATAAGTTCTTGATCTAAATCCTTTAAGGGGTGGCGTATGTCCATGAGCACCACCAAACCTTTTAAGCATTCGCGCTTTTGTAAATATTCCCCTAATGATTTTTGCCATTTTTGCTTCATCGCTATTGGCACTTTGGCATAACCATAGCCAGGCAAATCGACTAGGCGTCGTGTCTCATCGAGTTCAAAAAGATTAATGAGTTGCGTTCGCCCTGGTGTTTTACTCGTGCGAGCCAGGTTATTTTGACGCGTGATTTTATTTAACGCACTCGACTTTCCAGCATTTGAACGGCCTGCGAACGCGATTTCAATGCCGTCAAAGGGGGCAAGATGCGAAATATCCGGGGCACTTGTTAAAAATTTTGCTTGTGTAAAATACGACATGAGTTCCTAATTTACGTTTCTGCATTGACGTGATTGTATAAAATGATTTACCGATCATGCATTTAAATCCATAGTATTACTAGGTAAGAGTTTTTTTACTAGCATAATTGTGTAAAATACACGGTCAATAAGCGACGATGAATTGTTTAACCGCATCTTTAGAGAGATTATCTATGAAAAAATTATGTTTGCTTTTGGGGTTGGTCCTAATGAGCGCAACAACAGTTGCAATAGACGGCGACCCTGACGCAGGAAAAGCAAAATCAATTACGTGTGCTGCATGTCACGGGACTGATGGTAATAGCGCTATCCCTCTTAACCCAAAAATTGCCGGGCAACACGCTGGATATCTTTACAAACAGTTAAGCGAATTTAAACTCGCATCACAAACTGGTGGTAGCGATGGACGCAACAACGCCGTTATGAACGGAATGGCTGCGGTGCTCTCTGAACAGGATATGAAAGATTTAGCCGCGTACTTCTCAAGTCAAGAGCTGAAAATCGGTGCCGCCCCCGAAGATGTGATTGCAGCGGGCGAAGCGCTCTACCGTGGTGGTGATGCTGACAGAGGTATCACAGCATGTATTTCTTGTCATCTACCTGATGGTAAAGGCATGAACCTAGCTGGCTTCCCGGTCATTTCAGGTCAACACGCACAATATACTCAAACACAATTAGAGATGTTCCGTTCCGGACAACGTAACAATGACCTCAATGGCATGATGCGTGGCGTAGCGGCAAAATTAACTGATGAAGACATTCGCGTACTGTCTGCATATCTTGAAGGCTTGTATTAAACCCGAAAAGGTCGAAAAATTAGATAGAAAATTTATTGTAAATAAGTTGTAAATTTTCAATATATCGGTATTATCTATCCAACTCGCAGACAACACTTGCTAAAGCAACATTTTGTGAGTACTATTTAAACAATAACAAAGCGTAATGGAATGCCAAAAACAAGTTAGCTTATTTTGTTAATAACAATAAAAAGTAAAATAGGCATATAACGACAGCACAAGACGTGCTTTACGGGAGAGGTGTCACAAGACACTCATAAAATTTAAGGTGATATCTTCGGGTATCACCTTTTTTCTTGTTTAAAAAAACCGTTTCAACAGTGTAGTCAATGAATGGCTAACTAAATTTCGCTTCGTCAAACCCTTATTGTTAATTGTAGAGAGCATTATGCCCCGCCAAAAGAAATCAAGAAAAATAGGCAAAATTGGAATTGCCAAAGTAGATGCGCCCAAACGCCCACAAAGAGCGCCGAGCACCAAATCGAAAGTCACCTCTGGTAATAAAGCAGGAACGCGGCAGCAAGTCGCTGAGGTAAGTGCACATAACAAAACGAATAAGCCATCGAGCGACCCTCGAATAGGCAGCAAGAAAGCCATCGATCTAAACAAGTATCAACAGGCCGATAAGCCCAAACAAGTAAAGCAAAAATCGTTATCGCCTCAGCAAGAACTTGATGCATTAGAGCAAGACCCGATGCTTGATGTACTGCTGACAAAGCAAGAGAAGAAAACGCTTACTAAGACTGAAAAACAGCAGTTAGACAAAATGCTAAGTCGCCATAAAACTCTTTGTAAGAGCCTGGGGATCCAATGGGATGAGTCAGATTCCCAAACTGAGACTGATCCTTTTGACGCGCTAGACGCAATTAGACTGGACGATTATCAAGATTAGTAGGCAATGATGGAGTGGATGTTAGTCGCTTTAGGCGCAATTATTATCGTGGCATTGAGTATATATGCTGGCCGCCTGGTGTTTTTGGTGAAGGCGCAAAACAGCCGTCATCTGGCGGCGCGTAGCAAGCGCATCGAAAGTATGACAACGAGTATACAGACTATTGCTTTTGCCGTAGAACAACAGCAATGTGATCTGTCCGAGGGGGCGATTCGCATATGCCGTTTGTTAGAAGCGATGCCAATAGATCCATTGCCAGATCATGCAAAGGTTTATCCTGCATTGCATAGCTTATTCGACAAAGTAAAAAACTACCCTACGCATGATGCCCGTCAAGCGTTGAGTAAAAAGGAGCGACGCGAGCAAGACAAAGAGCGTGGTCAGTTTGAAAGTGAGCTTGAATCGGCCATATTAGAAGAAGTTAAGATACTTAAGCACTATAACGCGTCTTAAGCACACGCTACATCTCATAATTCCAACAATCCATATATTTTGTGGGGTTACCAACACCCCCTAAAGCAAGGTATACTACGCCTCTTTTTTATTGCTACAACACATTGATTGGTTTCACATGCAAAACTACGAACTCGATACCTTCCAAGGCCTCATCCTAGCGCTTCAAGATTACTGGGCTAAACAAGGTTGCGTAATTATCCAGCCGCTCGATATGGAAGTGGGAGCAGGAACCTTTCACCCTATGACGTTTCTGCGTTCACTTGGTCCAGAGCCAATGAACAGTGCCTATGTGCAGCCCTGCAGACGCCCCACTGACGGCAGGTATGGTGAAAATCCGAATCGCCTTCAGCATTACTACCAGTTTCAGGTCATGTTAAAACCGTCTCCCGATAATATTCAGGAGCTGTATTTGGGCTCTCTTAAAGCCCTCGGCTTCGATCCTCTTGTCCATGATGTAAGGTTTGTTGAGGACAACTGGGAATCCCCTACCCTTGGCGCTTGGGGCTTAGGTTGGGAAGTTTGGCTAAATGGCATGGAAGTCACGCAGTTTACCTATTTTCAACAGGTGGGCGGATTAGAATGCAAGCCAGTTACCGGCGAAATTACTTACGGACTAGAGCGCTTAGCCATGTATATGCAAGGCGTTGACAGCATTTATGATTTAGTGTGGACCAAAGGCCCATTTGGCGTGGTCACCTATGGTGATGTATTTTTGCAAAATGAAAAAGAGCAATCAGCCTACAATTTTGAATATGCTGACGTTGCGGTGTTGTTTGAAAGTTTTGAGCAATGTGAAAAGGCTAGTCAGACATTGATTGAAGCGCAGCTTCCATTGCCTGCATACGAGCAGGTCATGAAGGCGTCTCACGCCTTTAATCTACTGGATGCTCGCCATGCTATTTCAGTAACAGAGCGGCAGGGGTACATTTTGCGTGTAAGAGCCCTAGCAAAGGCCTGTGCACAGTTATATTTTGATTCAAGGGAAGCACTTGGGTTTCCGCTTTGCCAAAGCACAAACATGCAAGTGCAGGAAGAAGTTGAAGGAGCGCAGTAGTAAAATGACGTCATCTAATGAGTTACAGACTTTATTAATTGAGTTGGGAACCGAAGAGTTACCACCAAAATCGTTACGCGCACTTGATTTGAGCTTCCAAGAAGGCATTAAGGAGCAATTAGACCAACTTGGCTTTAGCTACAGTCGTATAATTGGATATGGCGCTCCTCGCCGATTGGCCGTGCGTGTCGAAAACTGCCAACGCCAGCAAGGCGATAAGCAAATAGACAAACGAGGACCGGCGGTCGCAGCTGCATTTGATGCCAATGGCGAACCAACAAAAGCAGCATCCGGATGGGCCCGTGCGAACGGCATAGAAGTTGCGCAAGCGCAGAGGCTTACCACCGACAAAGGAGAGTGGTTGCTACACCGTGCAACGGTAAAGGGCCGCCAGATTGATGAGCTTATTGAAGACGTTATCAACGCGGCGCTAAAGCGCTTGCCTGTTGGTAAAGCAATGCGTTGGGGCAGCAGCAGCGTTGAGTTTATAAGACCTGCTCACATACTATGTGTTATGTACGGTAGTGAGGTGTTACCTGCAACTGTTCTTGGAATCACATCAAGTAATCAATGCTCTGGTCATCGTTTTCATGGCGATCATCGTTTCGATGTAAGGTCGGCGGATACCTATGAAGCGCAAATGCAAACGCAGTATGTCATCCCAGATTATGCGCGCAGAATGGCCGAAATTGAGACTCAGCTTCAACAGCAAGCGTCAGCGCTTGGCTTAGTTGCAGATTATGACCAAAGTCTTCTGGAAGAGATCTCTTCACTCGTAGAGTGGCCGGTGGTACTGCAGGCGACCTTCGAACAAAGGTTTTTAGCGGTTCCCAAAGAAGCGCTAATATATACCATGAAAGATGATCAGAAATACGTTCCACTATTGGATACAAATGGTGAGCTATGTGAAAGGTTCTTATTTGTGTCAAACATTGAGAGTCGTGACCCTTCGCAAGTGATATCAGGAAATGAAAAAGTCATTCGCCCGCGCTTGTCCGATGCAGAATTCTTTTTTGAAACGGATAAAAAGACCAGCCTTGCAGATAAATGCAAAGCACTGGACAACATAGTATTTCAAAAGGACCTTGGTACGGTAGGAGATAAATCACGCCGCGTCGCCAGCATTGTTAAATCTATCGGTGAAATAATTTCGGTTAGCGAAGATAACATCGCGCTTGCTCAGCGTGCAGCTGAGCTCGCTAAAGCAGACTTAGTATCGAACATGGTGATGGAATTTCCTTCCGTACAAGGGGTAATGGGCAAACATTATGCGCTTCATGATGGAGAAGCAAGTGAGGTCGCCGTTGCTATTGAAGAGCAGTATCTTCCCCGTTTTGCAAATGATGTGTTACCACAAACGCCCGTCGGCATGTTGCTTTCATTATCTGAGAAGCTAGACACATTGGTGGGTATCTTCGGCGTCAACTTCATTCCTAAGGGTGACAAGGACCCATTTGCGCTTAGAAGGAGCGCTATTGGTATATTGCGTATGTTGGTAGCCTTTGACGTTGATGTTTCAGTAGAGACGTTAATAGAGGCTGTAGCCGCACAGTATGGCTCACTTATTAAGAATAAAGAGGCTACTGTGCAAGTCACATCGTTTTTGCTAGACCGATGTAAAGCTTTTTATGCGGATCAGGATATATCTGCTGATGTTGTAAGCGCGGTCATGTCGGTCAAAGGAACGAAGTCACTTAGCGATATAGACAGCAGAGTCAAAGCGGTCGCAAAGTTTGCAAAAACAAGTGCTGCTTCAAGCTTAGTTGAAGCAAATAAGCGGGTAGCTAACATCCTTGCTAAAAACGAAATCGAACTTGAAAACGTGCGGGAAATTGATGCTAACTTACTTGCATCAGATGAAGAAAGCGCGCTTTATCATGAGTATTTGGCTTTATCCGCCAAACAAAACGGTATTACCGATTACGATCAGTTGCTAACGGCGCTAAGTACACTGAGAGAGCCACTTACTACATATTTTGACAATGTTATGATCATGGCAGAAGATAACGCCTTAAAGCAAAATCGCATTGGCTTACTTGCAAATGTTCGCGCTTTATTTATGTCTGTTGCGGATATATCCGTGTTAAATATACAACATTAAAGAGTTAGCACGGTATTATGTTTCGTCGTATTTTATCAAAGTCTAGTGTCATAGCAGCTGTGCTCGTGCTAAGCGGGTGCGCTGTGCCTAGTGCTAGTGACATATTCTCGCCACAAAGCAATAAAGACTATTCCAACGTGTACTTGCGTGGAGTCTTTAACTGGTGGGAAGCGACGGAGCCATTTAAGTTTACCCCAGTAGATCAACACACGTTTGCCGTCGAGATCGAGCTGATTGCAGACGGTCAGCCTTACGATTTTAAAGTAGCAGATGAAAACTGGTTGCCCGAATATAATTGTGGACTACCCGATGCCTCGTCATCTATCGAAGAGAATGACGAAGTTGAGCTTTATTGTTACTCAGACTCTTTAAATCTTCAATTTGTACCAAGCGAAACGGCTACTTACCGTTTTGAGTTAGATACCCGCAACCCTCAATATCCATCGCTGTTGGTTTTTAAAGTTAGCTAGGATAATCAAAGGCTTATAAAAAAAGCGCTCACTATGAGCGCTTTTTTGTAACTATTTCCTTTTAATCTATACGTCTAAATTTTCGACGTTAAGGGCGTTGGTTTCTATAAACTCTCTTCTTGGTTCTACTTGGTCGCCCATCAAAGTGGTAAACAATTGGTCTGCACCAATAGCATCGTCGATAGTAACCTGCAGCATACGTCTAGAGTTAGGATCCATCGTCGTCTCCCATAACTGCTCTGGGTTCATTTCGCCAAGACCTTTGTAACGCTGGATATATTGACCACGCTTCGCTTCGGCCATTAACCACGTAAGCGCTTCTTCAAACGTCGTGAGAGGTAATGTTTTCTCGCCTCTTTTTACGTGGGCACCCTCTTCCATCAGTCCATTAATAGTTTGGTTTAACGACACAATCTTTTGATATTCAGGCGAGTTGATAAACTCTTGATTGAGTAAATACTCATAGTCAATACCGTGTTGCTTCATGATAATGACAAGCTCATTTCTATTCTCGTCATCAAGACGCACTTCATACAAGAAGCTCTGCCCATCATCTTCAGCGGTTCCAAGTTGCTTGGCAAGTTGTGCTCCAATGCTATCAAGCTGAGCTTTATCGTTTAGTGAGTCTTGAGTGATAACCGTTGAATATATAAGCTGCTTTAAGATTGAGCTTGGCATTCTTCTGTTCATTCGAGATATCATTGTAAACGTGGTTTGATATAAACGAACCATATTTTCCAATGCAATGCCAGAGATTGCAGGAGCCGAGGCACTCACAAAAAGGCTCGCACCATCAACAGCAATATTCGTTAAATGGTCAGTGAGACTAGCCTCATCTTTTAGATACTGTTCTTGTTTACCCTTCTTAATTTTATAAAGCGGTGGTTGGGCGATAAAAATATGCCCACGCTCAATCATCTCTGGCATTTGACGATAGAAAAAGGTTAACAATAATGTGCGGATATGAGACCCGTCAACGTCAGCGTCTGTCATGATGATAATGCTGTGGTAACGTAATTTGTCTGGGTTATATTCGTCGCGACCAATCCCGCAGCCTAATGCCGTAATCAGGGTGGCAACCTCTTGGGAAGAAAGCATTTTATCAAATCGTGCTTTTTCAACGTTGAGGATTTTACCCTTCAAAGGCAAAATGGCTTGGTTCTTTCGGTTACGACCTTGTTTGGCAGAACCACCGGCAGAGTCACCCTCTACTATATATAGTTCAGATAAAGCAGGGTCTTTTTCTTGGCAATCAGCTAACTTACCAGGCAAACCCGCTAAGTCTAAAGCGCCTTTACGGCGAGTCATATCGCGTGCTTTTCTAGCCGCTTCACGTGCGCGGGCTGCGTCAATGATCTTATTAACGATGATCTTACTGTCACCTGGGTTTTCTATGAGAAAATCAGCTAGCTTTTCGCCCATAGCAGTTTCAACCGCAGTTTTTACTTCAGAGGAAACAAGTTTGTCTTTTGTTTGTGATGAGAACTTAGGATCAGGTACTTTAACTGAAATGATTGCCGTCAAACCTTCTCGGGCGTCATCCCCACTCGCATTGGTTTTGTTTTTCTTGTTGTATCCTTCTTTTTCCATATAGTTATTTAGCGTACGAGTAAGTGCACCTCTGAATCCAGCGAGGTGAGTTCCGCCGTCACGCTGTGGAATATTATTGGTAAAACAGAAAATGTTTTCTTGAAAGCCATCGTTCCACTGCATCGCGACTTCTACTGAAATGCCGTCATCTCTTTCAAGCGAAAAGTAGAAGGGCGTTGGATGCATGCTGTTTTTGTTCTTATTTAGATACTCAACGAAAGCTTGAATACCACCTTCATAATGAAAGTGGTCTTTGCGTCCATCACGTTCATCTTCTAGGCGAATCGAGACGCCAGAATTCAGGAACGAGAGTTCACGAATACGTTTGGCTAATTGATCATAGTGGAACTCAATATTGGTAAATGTTTCTTCGCTTGGCCAAAAACGAATTTTGGTTCCGCTAGATGTGGTTTCGCCAACCGGGGCAAGCGGTGCCACAGGTACGCCCATGCTGTATTCTTGTTCGAATACTTGGCCACGGCGTTTAATAGACATGGTGAGTTTTTTCGAAAGGGCATTTACAACCGAGACACCTACTCCGTGAAGACCACCGGAAACTTTATACGAATTATCATCGAATTTACCACCAGCGTGTAAGACGGTCATAATAACTTCTGCTGCAGAAACCCCTTCTTCCTCGTGTATTTCTGTTGGTATTCCGCGCCCGTCGTCACTTACGGAGACTGAGTTATCTGAATGTATCTTAATTACGATATCATTACAGTGGCCCGCTAGCGCCTCATCTATTGAATTATCAAGAACCTCAAAGACCATGTGATGAAGACCAGTGCCATCATCGGTGTCGCCGATATACATTCCTGGGCGCTTACGCACCGCATCTAATCCTTTTAGTACCTTGATACTAGACGAGTCATAGCTATTTTCAGACATTTTTACTCCTCATGCACGTGATTATGTTTCACGTGGAACACTTTCTTATTTTTATATTTTTCTACAAAAGCCAATTGATGCTTTTCAATCGCAGTAACAAATACCTGCGTACCTTCGGCAACAATAGTATCTAAAAAATATTCCCTTGTGGCGGTATCCAATTCGGCGGCGATATCGTCAACCAAAAAAATACAGCTTTTATTCGATTGGGTGCGCAGTACCCTAACTTCCGCTATCAGCAAGAGTGAAACAAGTACACGAAGTTGACCTCTTGATAAAAACTCTGCTGCAGGTTGTCCATTAATCATAAAATGGATATCTGCCTTGTGCGGACCAACCGACGTCGCCCCACGAAATAGGTCTCTATCTCGTTTGTCAGCTAGTGCATCTGATAACCCAACACTTGAATCCCAACCCTGATTGTACCTTAATTCTACCTTAACATCAGGTCTAAATTCACGATATAGGTCCTTTAATTCGCCCTCTAAGGCATTTAAATACTTCTTACGTAGCCGTGTAACGATTTCACCATGTGAAGCCATTATAGGGCTCCACATATCCTGCTCCTGAAACGCCACTTTTCCTTTTACCGTACACAGCTTTAATAGTGCATTTCTTTGAACTAGCGCGTTTGCGTAACTATTACTGTCCCGATAAAAATCATGTTCCACGTGGAACACCAACCAATCAATAAAGCGCCGACGTAGCATAGGGGCACCAATAACCAGGTCGCTGCTTTGTGGCGTGAATATTTGCACCGGTAAGATTCTAGCGATATCTGAAATTCGACGCGTTCGCTTGCCGTCAATATTAAATACAAACCCATTCTCCTTAGAACGGTTTGCCCCTAATACACTTGTTGTGTCGTCTAACTTAAACCGACAAAACGTCGTCGCCGCATCGAAGTCTGTTTGTATAATTGAATTTGGCCTTGAGGTGCGAAAGGAGCGACCAAATGCAAGCACATGGATTGCTTCCAACAAGCTAGACTTACCTGCCCCATTATTACCATAGATAAGATTTACAGAATCGGAAGGCGAGATCATCGCCTCCGATAAATTGCGAAAATGGTCTAATCGCAATTGAGTGATGTGCATAAATTGAGTGCCGGTGATCTACAGTCTCATAGGCATAATAACATACTGCGCCGCATCGTCGTCAACGAGCACGCCATCGACTTTCTTCATGCCATGCACTAACGCGCTTGCATTCGAATCAGATAATTTAAAGATCACCGAGTGGGTGTGAATTGCGTTTAATGCGTCAATTAAATAAGCAACGTTAAAACCAATTTCTAAAGACTCACCATCATAATCAACATCAATGATCTCTTCAGCTTGCTCTTGCTCTGGATTTGTCGCCGTAATTTTAAGTTCGCCGGGATCTAGATTTAACCGAACACCTTTGTACTTTTCGTTGGTTAGGATCATCGCACGAGAAAATGCACTTTTAATATTCTCTCGATTAACAACTAAGCCTTTGTCGGTATTACTAGGGACCACTCGATTATAATCAGGAAACCGACCATCAACTAACTTACTAGTGAAAATAAACGAAGTACTGAATATACGAATGTGATTAGCGCCCAACTGCACCTTTATGTTCGCGTCAGTTTCGTCGATAAGACGCGCAATTTCCATTACACCTTTACGAGGGATAATCACTTGTTTTACTGGTAGTTGACCACCTTCAAACTCATGAACTGCCATTGCTAATCGGTGACCGTCAGTAGCAACCGTTCGCACCTGATTCTCGCTCGTCTCTAAACTCATGCCGTTTAGATAATAACGCACATCTTGCTGAGCCATCGAAAATTGGACCGCCTCAATGAGATGTTTGAGCGTATCTTGACTCATCTCGAACTCGCTCTCCCCTTCCCAATCTTCAAGGTTCGGGTAATCATCAGCGGACAAGGTAGATAACGAATAGCGTGCACGACCAGATTTAATAACTGCTTTATTTTCTGTGACTTCAAAAATAATAGTGACATCGTCAGGTAAACCACGAACAATATCCAACAGCTTTTTTGCCGGCACTGTAATTTGCCCGTCGGTATGACTACCTGAGAGCTGGATGTTCGCAATCAATTCTACCTCAAGGTCAGTACCCGTCATCCACAACGACCCGTCATTTACCTTAAGTAAAACGTTAGCAAGTATTGGTAATGTATGACGCCGTTCGACCGCACCCGACACAAGTTGTAGAGGTTGTAAAAAGCTTTCTCGGCTGATCGTAAAATTCATTTCTTATTCTCTGTTAGATGCTTTATGACGATAATGTACGAATCAAGTTCTTATAATCTTCCATGACATCATGACTTTCTTTTCTTAACTCAACCACTTTTCTCACTGCATGCAACACGGTTGTGTGATCTTTGCCGCCAAACGCATTTCCTATTTCTGGCAGACTATGGTTGGTTAACTCTTTTGACAAAGACATTGCGATTTGTCTTGGTCGAGCCACGCTTCTTGTTCTCTTTTTTGACAGTATATCTGAAACTTTAATTTTATAATAATCAGCAACTGTTTTTATTATATTATCAATAGTAACTAACTTATCTTGCAAGGCAAGTAAATCTCGTAATGCATCCCTAACAAAATCAATTGTAATTGCTCGGCCGGTGAAATTCGCGTTTGCAATCACGCGATTAAGCGCACCTTCTAACTCCCTCACGTTGGAGCGAAGGCGTTTTGCAATGAAAAATGCCACCTCATTTGGCAAATCAATTTTGTTCTCATGGGCTTTACGCATCAAAATTGCGACTCGGGTTTCGAGCTCTGGCGGCTCAATAACCACAGTCAGCCCCCATCCAAAACGCGATTTTAATCTGTCTTCAACGCCATCAATTTCTTTAGGATAACGGTCGGACGTCAAAATGATTTGTTGATTGCCTTCTAACAAGGCATTAAAGGTGTGAAAAAACTCTTCTTGTGAGCGTTCTTTATTTGCAAAGAATTGAATATCGTCAATCAACAACGCATCAACAGAACGATAAAATCGTTTGAACTCTTCAATGGCATTATTCTGAAGCGCCTTAACCATATCTTGCACAAATCTTTCCGAATGCATATAGACAATTTTAGCATTAGGTTTGTTAGCCATAATGCCATTTCCAACGGCATGTATAAGATGGGTTTTACCAAGCCCTGTGCCACCGTACAAGAAAAGAGGATTATAGGAATGACCAGGGTTCTCTGCTACCTGAACAGCTGCTGCTCGCGCTAGTTGGTTAGACTTACCCTCTACAAAATTATCAAACGTGTACTCCGTTTTAATATTGCTTTTGTGCGTATCCTCTCGAACCTCAGCGTTTGGCTTTTCGTCGACCACCGAAGCTTTAAAATCAGACAGCGCCTTATGCATACTTAGCGCGCGCGAACCATGACTAGCGTTTGCCTGGACACTTTCTGAAGCGCTACTTTTGGCTTTAGGTTTAGGCGCAGCGGTCGCTTCGGTAAGGATCAATGTAGGGGCGTCGGCTCCGTACAACTGGGATAACGTAGAGGTTATAAGACCATAATATTCGTCTTGCACCCATGACAACACAAAGCGATTGGCTGCAAACAAATGTAACACGTCACCATCAAAATCAGCTTTAAGTGGTTTAAGCCACATATTGAACTGTTCATTTGACAACTCATGTTTGAGCGCATCTAAGCACTGATCCCAGCTTATCGCCAAAGCCTACTCCCTGTTTTATTGTTTTTAGGTCAGCCGCCAAATATAAGCCAAATCTGTATATTTATCCACAGGCAATTTCATATCAACAAGAACTATCCATCGAGCATCACCAATACTCACGATATCTGTTTGTTTTTAAACGCTATTTATTATATTTATATCGGTTTTGATAACCATAACCAAAGAACTTAACGGCTAAAAAGTCAACCATTTTTATACGATCCACATCAAACATGTCGCTTTTTTTGAGAATTCCATGGCCATTTTGTGGATAACTCACTACCAATTGTCTACCGCTGTGGATATATAACACAAATAAAAGCATCTTTTTCGCGTATAGCCCTTGACTTTGCTGCCTTTGATCACTAATATTCCGCGTCCTATTAATACCGGTGGTCAAACGCGCTAATGCACGTATCGATATACCGCCCAATATCTAAATGAGTACAGGTCATGAAAAGAACTTTTCAACCCAGTAATATCAAGCGTAAGCGCTCTCACGGTTTTCGTGCCCGTATGGCCACTAAAAACGGTCGTAAGGTACTAGCAAACCGCAGAGCCAAAGGCAGAAAGCGTTTATCAGCATAATACGTTCACTTCTCTAGTGAGCAATATTGATAATCGCTTTGTGAGGGAGTCAAGACTTTTGACTCCTCAACAATTTTCATTCGTTTTTTCACAAGCCATCCCTGCAGTATCTTCCAACATCACCATTCTGGCTAGACACAACAATATATCGCACCCGCGTTTAGGTATTACTGTAGCCAAGAAAAAAGTTAAACTCGCAGTACAACGCAATCGTTTTAAACGCTGTGTTAGAGAGAGTTTTCGATTACATGCGCAAGATTTGCCAAATGTTGATATCATAGTGCTCGCTAAGCAGGGGGTACACCAGCTCGATAATGCCGCTCTGCATGAACAACTACGTAAACTTTGGAAACGTTTGGCAAAACGATGTCAGTGAAAACAACTTCGACGAAAACCACGAAATCACATACCCCATTGTTGGCATTGCCGCTGATAGGTATTATTCGTGTTTATCAGGTGTGTATTTCGCCGTTTTTAGGGCAAAATTGCAGGTTTTATCCGAGTTGTTCATGTTATGCTCATCAAGCATTAAAGACTCACGGATTAGCAAAGGGAAGTATGTTAACCATCAGGCGCATCTCTAAATGCCACCCATTCAATGAAGGTGGAATAGATCATGTGCCTGAGCCGTCAAAAAAAGATTAACATTGTTTAAATGAGAGATTTATGGAATCGCAAAGAAGTATCCTGATTATTGGCTTATTACTTGTAAGCTTTTTGCTATGGATAGAATACCAAGAAGCATACGGCCCACAAGTTGTTGAGCCAGTAAGCAACGCTAGTACAACACAAACGCTGGATAATCAGATAAACAACAGTATTCCATCTGCGAATCTGACCACCAATACAGCATCGGCGCTCGACGTGCCCACTGATTTAAGTGAAAACGCACCGGTTCCAGCCCCTGTTCAAGTTCAAAGCAACCGCTTTGTAAATGTAATTACCGATACGCTCAACGTCTCTATCGATCTTATTGGTGGTGACGTAGTTCAAGCAGACCTCGTTCAATACCCGGTCACGCAGGGCGCTGACGATTCTTATCAATTGCTCAGCCCACAAGATGCGACTTTATATGTTGCTCAAAGTGGACTTATTGGCACAGATGGACCAGACGGAAGTGGTGGCAGACCACAATATACCGCCACCGCTGACACCTTCATGATGAATGGCACCGAGACGCTTCAAATACCAATCGTTTGGCAATCTCCCGAAGGGCTTAGCGTCACCAAAACCTTTGAATTTGAAAGTAACAGCCATACTGTTTATGTGACCTATACCATTGAGAACAACACGGGTCGTACCTTGCAAATGCAACAATTTGCACAATTAAAGCAGACTCTAAACGAACAAAGCGGCGGAAGTATGTTCATGCCTACCTTTAGAGGCGCTGCTTACTCCACGCAAGACGAACGCTACGAGAAACTGCCCTTTGGTGACATTGAAGATGAAAGCCTTCGCATCGCCACCATTGGTGGTTGGGTGGGTATGCTAGAACACTATTTTGTGTCTGCTTGGGTACCGCCGCAGGATCAAACCAACACTATCTATTCTCGCATTGTTCAAAACAATGCAATTGTGGGGTATACCGGCGAAGGTATTGTCGTTAATGATGCACAAACCTCGCAAGTCACATCCATCTTATACATGGGACCAAAAGACCAAGCGGTCCTTGCTGAACTCGCGCGTGGACTCGACCTCACCGTGGATTATGGAATTTTGTGGTGGATAGCACAGCCGCTATTTGAACTACTCAAACTCATACAGTCTTTTGTTATCAACTGGGGACTGGCGATTGTTATCATCACGCTTATCGTCAAAGGCGCCATGTATTGGTTAACCAAGAAGCAATATGAATCTATGGCTAAAATGCGCAATCTAGCGCCTAAAATGCAGCAACTCAAAGACCGCTATGGCGACGACAGACAAAAAATGTCGCAAGCCATGATGGAAATGTACAAAAAAGAGAAAGTAAACCCAATGGGCGGGTGTTTTCCATTGTTACTGCAAATGCCCATCTTCTTAGCATTGTATTGGGTATTGTTAGAAAGTGTTGAACTGCGCCACGCTAGCTTCGTTTTGTGGATAACCGACTTATCGGTGCCTGATCCGTTCTTCGTATTGCCGATCCTCACCGGCTTGAGTATGTTTTTGCTGCAAAAGCTACAACCAATGACTATTCAAGATCCGCTTCAACAAAAGCTGTTGCAATATATGCCAGTGGCGATGAGCGTGTTCTTTTTCTTCTTCCCTGCAGGACTCGTCTTGTACTGGTTAATCAGTAACCTAGTTACCTTGGCGCAAGCTAAGATAATCTATGCGTCGATGGAAAAACGCGGGATAAAGTCAAAATAAACCAAGCCCGCTAGAGCGGGCTTTTTTATAACGCTTGTTTATATTGTAGGGGCATCTAAACCCAAGCTCTTTGCGTAGACAACAATATCAAGCAAACTAATAAGGAGATGACCATGCCATCATTCGACATAGTGTCAGAATTAAATACCGTTGATGTCAAACACGCGGTTGATAATGCGAATCGAGAACTTTCTACTCGCTTTGATTTTCGTGGTGTTGAAGCGTCTTTCGAATTCAAAGACGAAAGCGTTGTTATGAGCGCGGAAGGTGACTTTCAGTTACAACAATTACAAGAAATGCTGCGCACCAGCTGCTCAAAACGTAATGTCGATACCCGTGCTATGAATGTTCATCCTAAGCAGCATACCGGCAAGACGCATAAGCAAGTCATCGATTTTAAACAAGGGATCGACCAAGAGCTCGCCAAACGCATGGTAAAACTCATCAAAGATAAAAAATTAAAAGTCCAAACCTCTATTCAAGGGGATCAGCTTCGCGTTACCGGTAAAAAGCGCGACGATCTTCAAGGTGTAATGGCAATGCTGAAAGCCGAAGACCTGCCACAACCTATACAATTTACTAACTTTCGTGACTAACTAACGTGGAAACGGCTGACCTGCACACCGACACTATCGTCGCCCAAGCCACCGCGCCTGGCCGCGGCAGCGTGGGTATTGTCCGAGTATCTGGACCGCATACGCGTGCCGTAGCCAAGGCCCTTTTAGGTAAATGCCCAGCTGCCCGACAAGCGGTATATCAGCCGATTAAAGATAATAAAGGTAATACCATCGACGAAGGCATTGCCTTATTTTTCGAAAACCCACACTCGTTTACCGGTGAAGATGTATTAGAGCTTCAAGGTCACGGCGGACAAGTAGTAATGCAGTTGCTATTACAAGCCTGTTTAGATACAGGTCTTGTGCGTCTTGCTAAACCTGGTGAATTTAGTGAGCAAGCCTTCTTAAATGACAAGATGGACCTGACTCAAGCCGAAGCAATTGCTGACCTTATCAATGCCTCATCAGAGCAAGCGGCCAAAAGTGCTATCAAGAGTCTACAAGGTGAATTTTCCAAGCTTATTCATTCACTGGTCAGCGAAGTCATTCATCTTCGTATGTACGTAGAGGCAGCCATTGATTTTCCCGAGGAAGAAATCGACTTTTTAGCCGATGGTAAAGTCCAGTCATACCTAGAAAGCATCGTTACCCTTCTCGAAAACATTAAACAGCAAGCCAAACAAGGTTCTCTTTTGCGTGATGGCATGCAGGTGGTTATCGTAGGTCGCCCTAACGCTGGGAAATCAAGCCTCATGAATGCGCTTTCTGGTAAAGATTCAGCCATCGTAACAGAGATAGCAGGCACTACACGTGATGTATTAAAAGAGCACATCCACATCGATGGCATGCCTTTGCATATCATCGACACTGCAGGTCTGCGAGAGAGCGATGATAAAGTTGAACAAATTGGTATTGAACGAGCTTGGAAAGAAATTCACGGCGCCGACCGAATTTTGTTTATCGTAGATGCGCAAAGTGACATCGGCGATCAACCCGAGCACATTTGGCCAGATTTTTTCAATAAACTACCCAAAGATGTTGGTATTACGCTGGTACGCAACAAATGCGACTTAAGCAAAGAGACTGCTTCTATTGACGAGACGCAATCCTACCCAGTTATCCGCCTCTCAGCAAAAGACGGTAGCGGCGTTTCCTATTTAAAAGAGCACCTCAAACAATGCATGGGGTATGAACAATCTGGCGAAGATCAGATTATTGCACGACAACGACACATAACCGCATTAAACCAGGCAGATATTCATATTCAACAGGGTAAAGCACAGCTTGAGGCGCACATGGCGGGCGAACTATTAGCTGAAGAATTGAGGATCGCGCAACAATACTTAAATGAAATTACAGGTGAGTTTAGTTCTGATGATTTACTCGGTAAAATATTCTCGTCATTTTGTATTGGCAAATAACGCACTATAGGAATCCATCATCGTGAAGTTTGAAATTGTCGTTGGCTCGGTACTCGGTGCGAGTGAATATGTAGCTGAAGCGATCAAAGCGCAGCTAGAAGAACGTAAACATCAAGTAGTCATCCACTTCGAACCAAATGTAGACGAAGTAAACTTTAATAACATCCTGATTGTTGTCACTTCAACCCATGGCGCAGGCGATTTACCTGATAATATTCAAGCCTTTCAATCTCAACTCGCTAAGCGAACGCTAAACGACATCCCGTTTATTGTGATTGGCTTGGGAGACAGTAGTTATGATACATTTTGCCAAGGCGCGATTACTATGGAAGACACGCTTCTCAAAGGTGGCGCAAGACGACTTCATCCGCCAATTCATATTGATGTCCTTCACCACCCTATTCCAGAAGATGAAGCGGTTATATTCATGCAAAAGGTTTTAACAACATTGTGAATGAATTAGAGCTAACAGCCCTTAAGCAAGACCTTTCTAACGAGGCCCGTGTCTTATATTGCCTTTACCTGCGACCGCAACATCAACAGACCACCCCGATAATTATCAACAATAAAGCCATCATCGCACTGCTAAATACACAAAATACAAAGCTCAGTCTTGGACGCCAAATTAGTGCCTTATGCAAAGAGTTATACCGCGCCGGCTTAATTGATATTGAGGGTGAGTATAGTTTCGATAGAAGCTTAAATGGTGCCACCGTGCGCCTAACCTTATGTGCCCTTAGCACAGCGCTTGATGATGATAAGCTACACCAACAACATCATAAAATATCTATTACTTGGCGCCCTGTCTCTGCGCTTTTTCAACAAGTCTGCCAACTGGTTGGCTTAATTGAGACCGACTATAATGCGGACGAGCTGGGGGAATTTATTGCCTATTGGTTAGGACGCCCCGAAATACAGCAAAGTCAGTATCAATGGACACAAAAGTTTGTGTTACATTTAAAACAGCGTCGTATTCGATATCCCATTGCAAAGGATGATGTTGCACAAACAAAGCAAGGTCATCAATGGGCGACAGCAAAAGCCGGCATTGAATTTGACGAAAACGTGAGACAATTGATCAGTAAATATAGTGAATCATCATGAAAAGCCTTCAAGACAGACTTAATGACATCGGTAGAGCACTCGGTAAGGATGTAGAGCGCCTTTCTAAAGAAGCACAGCCCTTTGATTACGTAAAGCAGCGCAAAGAGTATGACCTGCTAGCAAACAAAGAAGTCGCTAAACAACAGCAACTGAGCAAACAAAAACGTATTGAGACGCTTTATGGTCAATCAGAACTTAACCCACACTGGACTTTTGACAGCCTAGTTGAAGATGCACCCGATGTGATTGAGGCCATTAGTATTGCCCGCTCCTTCATTGGTGCTCACAAAGACATAAACTGGCGCAAAAACAGTGCTCATATGATGATTTTTTATGGCGACTATGGTCGTGGTAAATCCCATATTGCTGGCGCAATTGCACATCAACTTATTCAACAATTTGAAACTACCGTACTGTATCGACAGCTACAAACATTGTTAGAAATGCGCTTTTTCTCTTACGATTATCAGGCAGATGATAAAGCGTCCCAACAGTTTCGTGAGATCAATAAACAACTACACGATGTCGATTTACTAGTGCTTGATGAAGTATGCGTTAACGAAACTGTACTTAAAAAAAGCGCGCAAAGTTGGCTAGGTAATCTGCTGCGACAACGCGCCGCAAACAACAAAAACTGCATTTTAATTACTAATCATAACCTTGCTGAGCTTGAGACAGCACTTGGTCGCTATTGCTTTGAGTCTATCAAAGAATACGAAACCTATAAGGTACGTTTTCAAGGTCCAAGCCGCCGACAACGCGTAAGCCAAGGCCAAGCCGAACCTTCAAATCAACAAAAAACTGGCTATCGACCAAACGATATCTAATCATCTCTTTTTTACAGTCCTAGGTTTAATCGTCACTTTTTTGTACGTTTATTGTGCAATGGCAGCATGACTGTATTTTTATTTGCTTGTGTATAAGTTGGGCGTAACCCTGTGATCAATGAAAGAGTAAGATCTGGATGAAAACTTCAAACTTTTCAGCTGTGGATAAAACCCCCTCTTATACCCAAGTTTAAACACTTTTATAAGCTACTTATCCATAGGATAATTTTTATATAACATTATGTTTACTATATTAAAAAATGGCTTATACACACAAAAGTGCTTGCTTAATAATAGTAATAATAAAGATCTCTAGTAAGTATCTTTATATATATTAAGCTTGCAGACTTTACACTTGACTATAAAAACACAGACCTAAAAATAAGATGTTTAAATATAAAATAAGAGAGTAATATTTCAGGCGTAAATTGATTAATTAATAAGCGTTTTCAAAATGAGTCAGGTCATATACAATACGCGACCATTTTAACCATGCCCTTCGTAAAAGGTGAGTGATGTTTTACCAACAAGATTTTGATGTAATTGTAATAGGTGGTGGTCATGCCGGAACGGAGGCTGCTATGGCGTCTGCACGCATGGGTGTAAAAACCTTATTACTGACTCACAGCATTGAAACCTTAGGTCAAATGTCGTGTAACCCTGCCATTGGTGGTATTGGTAAAGGACATTTGGTAAAAGAAATTGATGCTTTAGGTGGCGTTATGGCTAAAGCCATCGATAAAGCGGGGATCCAATTTAGAACCTTAAACTCTTCTAAAGGCCCTGCTGTTCGTGCAACACGTGCACAAGCAGATAGAACGCTCTACCGGATTGCGGTTAGAAATATGCTAGAGGCACAAGAAAACCTCACTTTATTTCAACAGTCTTGTGATGACCTTATTATTGAAAATGATCGGGTTTGCGGCGTAGTCACCCAAATGGGACTAAAGTTTAGAGCGAAAACAGTCGTTTTAACGGTAGGTACCTTCTTAGGTGGTACCATTCATATTGGTTTAGAAAACTACAAAGGCGGTCGCGCAGGAGACCCACCATCGATTGCTTTAGCGCAACGTTTACGTGCAATGCCATTTAGAGTGGACAGGTTAAAAACCGGTACACCTGCTCGACTAGACTCTCGCAGCTTAGATTATTCGGTGATGCAAGAGCAGCCGGGTGATACGCCATTACCCGTATTTTCTTTTATGGGAAAGGTTAGTGATCATCCACAGCAGATTTCTTGCTACATCACACATACTAATGAAAAAACCCACGATATTATTCGCTCAGGTTTAGATCGTTCGCCTATGTACACTGGCAATATTGAAGGCGTTGGTCCACGATATTGCCCGTCAATTGAAGATAAAATAGTGCGATTTGCCGATAAAAATTCCCATCAAATTTTTGTAGAGCCAGAGGGCTTAAATAGCATTGAAGTGTATCCAAACGGCATTTCAACGAGTCTACCTTTTGATGTACAAATGGCATTAGTGCAATCTATCAAAGGGTTTGAGAACGCGCATATCATACGCCCTGGATACGCTATAGAATATGACTTTTTCGATCCCCGTGACTTAAAACAAACATTAGAAACCAAATTTGTAAAAGGACTCTTTTTTGCCGGTCAAATCAACGGCACTACCGGCTATGAAGAAGCTGGCGCGCAAGGCTTGATTGCTGGAGCAAACGCCGCATTACAAGTGCAACAAAAAGACAGCTTAGAACTTCGCCGTGATCAAGCATACATGGGTGTTCTCATTGATGATTTAGCAACAATGGGTACAAAAGAACCATATCGTATGTTTACCAGCAGAGCTGAATATCGTTTGTTACTTCGCGAAGATAACGCCGATATACGTTTAACTCAGCGTGGTCGTGAAATAGGCTTAGTAGATGATCAAAGATGGGCGGCGTTTGAACAAAAAATGGAGCTCGTTGAGCAAGAGAAACAACGATTGGCGCAGCAGTGGATACACCCAACTCATGAAGCGAGTGAACAACTTAATGCAGTGCTTAAAAGTCCAATTAACAAAGAGCACTCATTAGAAGAAATCATTCGTCGACCTGAGATGACGTATTCAAAACTGATGCAACTGCCAGCATTTGGCCCAGGCTTGAGCGATCCTATCGCTGCTGAACAAGTCGAAGTGCAGATTAAATATGCCGGATATATAAGCCGTCAGTTAGAAGAAATTGCAAAATCACAACGGAACGAAAATGTGATACTCCCAGCTGATTTTGATTATTCAAAAATTTCCGGACTTTCCAATGAAGTGGTAGCAAAACTTACCGATGCTCGCCCTGAAACCATTGGTAAAGCTTCACGCATATCCGGAATTACACCAGCGGCTATTTCGCTATTGCTCGTATATTTAAAGAAACATAACAAACTCTTTAAACAAGCACTTAAGACGGCGTAATGTCTACCATAGCATCTTCATTACAAGACATGTTAAAAGGCTTAATCGCGCAAACCAACTTAACTGTGACTAGCGAACAAGTTGAAAAACTGGTCGCTTTTGTGTTGCTGATAGAAAAGTGGAATAAAGCTTACAACTTAAGTTCTGTCAGAGAGCCCGAGCAAATGTTGGTCAAACATATTATGGATGCCTTAGTCGTATCTGAATATGTGAAGGGAGATAATATCGCCGATGTTGGCACCGGCCCAGGATTACCCGGTATACCCTTAGCTATTTTGTTTCCAGAAAAACAATTCACATTAATTGACTCGTTAGGCAAGCGCATACGCTTTATTAAACAAGCATGCTATGAACTTAAGATCACTAATGTTGATGCTATTCAAGCGCGTGTGGAACAGGTTCAAGTAGAAACAAAGTTTGATACAGTATTGAGTCGAGCGTTCGCTTCTTTAGCTGACATGTTAAATTGGTGTGCGCATTTAGTCGGCAATCAGGGAGAATTTCTTGCCTTAAAAGGGCAACTGCATCAAGATGAGTTGTCGCAAGTACCCGATACGTTTTTAGTATCAGGTACTCATGCGCTTTTTGTACCATCACTGATTGGCGAACGCCATTTAGTTAGCATTCATAAACGATAACAGGACAGATTTTGGCGAGAGTCATTTCCATTGCGAATCAAAAAGGTGGAGTAGGCAAAACTACTACCGCAGTTAACGTAGCAGCCTCAATGGCGGCAACTAAACGTAAAGTATTGCTGATTGATTTAGATCCTCAAGGCAATGCGACGATGGGTAGCGGTGTAGATAAGTACGAAGTCGAAAATACGTGCTATGAATTACTCATTGAAGAAAAGCCTGCAAAAGACGTTATTATCACCGAGACCACTGGAAAATATCACCTCATTGCTGGAAACGCTGATATCACCGCTGCCGAAATTAAGTTAATGGAAGTGTTCGCGCGCGAACTTCGATTAAGCAACGCCTTAGCGCCGATTAAAGATGACTACGATTTTATTTTCATCGATTGTCCACCCTCGTTAAATCAACTCACTGTAAACGCGTTAGCCGCTTCAGATTCGGTATTAGTCCCTATGCAGTGCGAATACTATGCGTTAGAGGGCTTAACCGCGCTAATGGATACCATTCAAAAGCTTGCTTCGGTGGTTAATCCAAACCTTAAGATTGAGGGAGTGCTGCGCACAATGTACGACCCCCGCAATCGTTTGGCAAATGATGTGAGTGAACAGTTGAAACGACATTTCGGTGAACAAGTTTATCGTACCGTTGTGCCGCGTAACGTGAGATTAGCGGAAGCGCCGAGTTTTGGTGCGCCGGCCATGTACTATGATAAGTCATCTACCGGAGCGAAAGCTTATTTAGCATTGGCAGGTGAAATTCTTCGTCGTCATAAAAACGCCCAAGCGGCAACAAAGTAAAAAGGTTATTCAGGCATGGCAAGAAGCAAAGGACTAGGACGAGGGCTTGATGCATTATTGGCAACGAGTAAATCTCATTCTGATAAATACAATAATGCAAACGCTGACCAATCAGATTCTTCTGTAGACAGCGAACTACAGCAAATTCCTATTGAGTTTTTACAGCCAGGCAAATATCAACCACGTAAAGATATGGCAGACAATGCCCTAGAAGAGTTGGCGGCATCAATAAAAGTCCAAGGTATTATCCAACCGATACTCGTACGGGCAATCGACACCAATAAATACGAAATTATTGCCGGTGAACGTCGCTGGCGTGCTGCACAGTTAGCAAAGCTCGACACCGTACCCTGTTTAGTCAAAATCATTCCGGACGAATCAGCGGTAGCGATTGCTTTAATTGAGAATATACAGCGTGAAGATCTCAACGCAATGGAAGAAGCCCAAGCTTTAGACCGTTTAATGATTGAGTTTAAACTTACCCACCAACAAGTCGCTGAAGCGGTAGGTAAATCACGTACAACCGTTACGAATATATTACGTTTAAATGGCTTACAAACACCTGTGAAATTACTCCTAGAGCACGGTGATATTGATATGGGCCATGCTCGTGCCTTGCTTGCATTAGAAGGAGAAATGCAAGAAGAACTGGCTAAACAGGTTGCGGAAAAAGGTCTCACTGTGCGTGAAACAGAGCGCCTTGTTAAAAAGGCACAAGAATCTGCCGGTGAGCAAAAAAAGCCCGCCGAACCGGCAAAAATCGATCCTGACGTACAGCGTTTGCAAACCTCATTATCTGAAATGCTAGGGGCTAAAGTGCAAATTGATCACAACAAACAAGGAAAGGGCAAGCTCGTGATCAGCTTCAGTGATTTAGCGCAATTGGACGGGATTTTGTCGCATATTCACCAAAATGATGATCAATAATATTAATTATTACGTGACGTCACGCACTGTTTTAATGCAAGCTTATCAAATCAATCGAAAAAAACTGATGTACACCATTAGTATTATTGAGGATACGAATACTTAAAATCCCCTTAATAATTCTGGTTTATGGTTGAATTTTTCCGCATTAGCAGTATACTTCGAGCGCTTTTATTAGGTGCTGCCTGCAGGTACAAATAGGTATGAGAGTTGATTTGGCAAAGCCAGGAAGAAAACTGGCGTTAGCAGGCATAAAAGTACAGTTAGCGGTTGGTGCATGTTTGGTGCTCATTACCGCGCTAATATACCCAGAGTTATGGCTCTCTTGTGCGATCGGTGTTATCGCGTTTGCATTGCCTCACAGTATTTTTGCATATTGGATATTTCGATATGCAGGAGCAACAAAAAATAAAATCGTTGCTCAAAGTTTGAATCAAGGATTGAAGCTAAAACTGATTCTCACTGGATTAATTTTTGGTATCGCGTTTTCTTTTTATAACGCCCACTTAGTTGCTATTTTCGGTGCGTACGCGATAACTATGGTCAGTCAGTGGACGGCCATGTTTCGATTAAGCCAAATGTCTTAAAGACAGGCGTCGAAACATATGGAAAAATTTTTAAATTATAAAAATTGGGTTTATCAATGGCATCTTACGAAACAACGCAAGAATACATTAATCACCATTTAACCAATGCTCGCATGTGCTCTACCGAAGAAGGTATTGTGTTTAACAAGGCATGCGAAGACGCTGGGTTTTGGGTGTGGCATGTAGATACAATCGGTTGGTCGGTGTTTATCGGCATAAGTTTCCTATTCTTATTTTGGCGCGTAGGTAAAAAAGCCACAACAGGCGTGCCCAGCAAAACTCAGGCAATGATAGAGTTAATAGTAGAATTTGTTGATGACAATGTGAAAAGTTCTTTTCACGGCAACAGTAAACTCATTGCACCCCTTGCACTAACGATCTTCGTTTGGGTTCTTTTAATGAACCTAACAGACCTCGTTCCAGTTGACTTACTACCATGGATTGCCGGTTTAATCGGTCAATACGGATTCGGTATGGATCCAAAAGACGTGTACATGAAAATTGTACCGACCACCGATATAAACACTACCTTTGCATTATCGCTAGGTGTATTTATCCTGATCATTTATTACTCGCTGAAAATTAAGGGCGTAGTGGGCTTTACCAAAGAACTCACCATGCAGCCGCTTAACCATCCGGTGTTTATCCCATTCAACTTTATTATTGAATCGGTGACCCTGTTAGCGCGTCCTCTATCATTATCGCTTCGTTTGTTTGGTAACCTTTACGCCAGCGAATTGATATTCATTTTGATTGCGACCATAGGTTATCTGCAGCTACCGTTGCATTTTGCCTGGGCAGTATTTCATATTTTGGTTCTTCCATTACAAGCCTTTATATTTATGATGTTAACCATCGTATATCTAAGCTTGGCATGTGAAGAGCACTAGTTTTACTTTTTTATATTTTTACATTTAACTTTAATCGGAGATAACCATGATCTACATCGCAGTTGCTATAATCATCGGAATGGGTGCCCTAGGTACCGCTATTGGTTTCGGAATTATGGGGGGCAAATTCTTAGAGTCTTCTGCTCGTCAACCAGAACTTGCACCACAACTACAGGTTAAAATGTTTATTTTGGCTGGTTTGATCGATGCAATATCTATGATCGGTGTTGGTATCGCTCTATACATCCTATTCGTTGTTGCTCCTGGTCTAGGCGGTGTTTACTAAACACGCTGTTTGAGTTAACGAATAAACAATAGGAGGAGCGGACGTGAATTTTAACGCCACCCTTATAGGTCAGCTCATTGCTTTTACAGTGTTTGTTGTGTTCTGCATGAAATATGTATGGCCGCCACTGATTGCTGCAATTGAAGAAAGACAGAAGAAAATCGCCGACGGTCTTGCTGCGTCTGAACGTGCAGAAAAAGACCTAGAGCTTGCGCAATCTAGCGCTACCGATAAGCTTCGTGAAGCCAAAGAAGAGGCTAGCAAAATTATCGAGTTAGCTAAGAAACGCGCTACTCAGCTCGTCGACGAAGAGACACAAAAAGGGCACTCCGAACGCGAAAAAATCATCGCACAAGGTCATGCCGAAATTGAAGCGGAAAAGAACCGTGTGAAAGAAGAGTTACGTAAGCAAGTGGCTGCACTAGCCATTGCAGGCGCACAACAAATCTTAGCACGTGAAATTGACGCTCAGGCGCAAAGTGACATTGTTGAAAAACTTGTCGCTGAGCTATAGGAGAGTGAGCCATGTCTGAATTGACAACCGTTGCTCGCCCCTACGCTCTAGCAGCTTTTGATTTTGCAGTTGATAAATCAGCCGTAGACGAGTGGCAAGCCATGTTGGTGTTTGCCGCCGAGGTGTCTAAAGCCGAAGAAATGCATCATTACTTATCTGGCGCAGTGTCGTCAGCACTTGCTATTGATGTATTCAACAAGGTCTGCGGCGACCAGCTCAATGAAAACGGGCAAAACTTTATCAAAATTTTAGCGGTGAATCATCGTCTAGCCTTGTTACCTGAAATATCAACCATGTTTAGTGCGCTCAAGATTGAGCGAGAGAAACAAATCAATGTTGATGTTACTTCAGCAGCAGAGTTAAACAGCGCTCAGCTAGATGCCCTAAGCGCTAGCCTCGAGAAGCGATTTGATCGCAAAGTACAGCTTAATTGTAGCGTGGATCCTAGCCTGATCGCCGGCATGATCATCAAAGCCGGTGACACAGTAATAGATGGCTCCGTAAATTCACAATTGAACCGTCTTAACGACGCGTTACAAGCATAACGGGAATATAAGTATGCAACTTAATTCTACAGAGATTGCAGAACTGATCAAAAAACGTATTGAACAGTTTGAAGTAGTAAGTGAAGCGAGAAACGAAGGAACAATTGTTGGTGTGACCGACGGTATTATTCGTATCAATGGTCTTGCAGATGTAATGCAAGGTGAAATGATCGAATTACCAGGCGGCCGCTACGCGATTGCACTTAACTTAGAAAGAGATTCAGTGGGCGCGGTTGTAATGGGCCCATACATTGACTTGCAAGAAGGCGACAAGGTGAAATCATCTGGTCGTATTCTCGAAGTACCAGTAGGCCCTCAGCTTCTAGGTCGTGTTGTAAACACACTAGGTGAAGCGATTGACGGTAAAGGTTCTATTGAATCTGAGTTATTTGAGCCAGTTGAAAAAATTGCACCAGGTGTAATCGAACGTCAATCTGTTGATGAGCCGGTACAAACGGGTTATAAATCTGTTGATGCAATGATTCCAGTTGGTCGTGGTCAGCGTGAGCTTGTTATCGGCGACAGACAAACCGGTAAAACAGCGCTAGCCATTGATGCCATCATTAACCAAAAAGGCACTGGCGTAAAATGCGTTTATGTAGCAATAGGCCAAAAAGCGTCTACCATTGCTAACGTTGTACGTAAGCTTGAAGAGCATGGTGCAATGGCGCATACAATCATTGTTGCAGCATCTGCTTCAGAATCTGCCGCACTTCAGTATCTTGCACCATATTCAGGTTGCACGATGGGTGAATACTTCCGTGACCGCGGTGAAGATGCGCTTATCGTATATGATGATTTATCTAAGCAAGCCGTAGCTTACCGTCAGGTATCACTACTTCTTCGCCGCCCACCGGGTCGTGAAGCATACCCTGGTGATGTATTCTATCTTCATTCACGTTTGCTCGAGCGTGCAGCGCGCGTTAACGCTAGCTATGTTGAGAAATACACCAACGGTGAAGTAAAAGGTAAAACAGGTTCGCTTACCGCACTACCTATCATTGAGACCCAAGCAGGTGACGTTTCTGCATTCGTACCTACGAACGTAATTTCGATTACCGATGGTCAAATATTCCTTGAGACCGACCTTTTCAACGCAGGTATTCGACCTGCTGTGAACGCGGGTATATCGGTATCGCGTGTTGGTGGTGCAGCTCAAACCAAAATTATCAAAAAGCTTGGTGGCGGTATTCGTTTAGCACTTGCACAATATCGTGAATTGGCAGCGTTCTCGCAGTTTGCATCAGACTTAGATGATGCCACTCGCGCACAGCTAGAACATGGTCAACGTGTAACAGAACTCATGAAACAGAATCAATATGCACCGTTATCGGTTGCTGAGACTGCTGTATCGTTATTTGCCGCTGAAAAAGGTTACCTACAAGATATTGAGTTGAACAAAATACTAGATTTTGAAGCAGCTCTACATTCTTACATGAATAGTGAGAAGAAAGCATTGATGGACACCATCAATGAAACTGGTAACTATAACGACGACATCGAAAGCCAGTTAACAGAAGCGTTTGATAGCTTTAAGTCAACGCAAACCTGGTAATTACGCAAACCTGATAGCTAACGCTATTGGGGGTTTGTCGTTAAGTAATCGGAGAAAGTTTCATGGCTAGCGGAAAAGAGATAAAAGGTAAAATTGGGAGTATTAAAAACACCCAAAAGATTACCAGCGCGATGGAAATGGTTGCCGCTTCGAAGATGAAGAAGGCACAAGATCGCATGGCGGGCGGACGACCTTATGCAAAAAGCATGAAGAAGGTTATCGGTCACATTGCCAATGGTAATCTAGATTATCGTCATCCATTTCTAGAAGAGCGCCCTGTAAACAATGTCGGTTTTATTGTTATCTCGACCGATAGAGGTTTATGTGGTGGCTTAAATACTAATGAATTTAAGTTAGTATCGGAGCGCATAAGAGAGTATCAGAACGATGGTAAGGGCTTGTATTTTGCTGCGCTTGGCGCAAAAGCAGTAAGTTTCTTTTCACGTTTTGGCGGTAACGTAATGGCAGCCGAATCGGGTCTAGGCGATAAACCAAGCCTAAGTTCAGTAATCGGTACCGTTCGCGTTATGTTAGACGCTTACGAAAATGGCGAATTAGACAAGGTTTACTTAGTGAACAACCACTTTGTAAATACCATGACTCAAGAGCCTGTTGTGACTCAATTGCTTCCCTTACCAAAAGATGAAGAAGCGCAGAGACCACACAGCTGGGATTATATATATGAGCCAGATGCAGACGAGATCCTTGACGCATTACTCGCTCGTTATATAGAGACCGTGGTTTACCAAGGGGTTGTAGAAAACGTGGCATCAGAACAAGCCGCGCGTATGGTTGCAATGAAGGCCGCAACTGATAATGCTGGTAACCTTATCGATGACTTGCAATTGGTGTACAACAAGGCACGCCAAGCTGCAATCACTCAAGAAATCAGTGAGATTGTGAGTGGTGCAGCGGCAGTTTAACGATGTTAAACATGTCTGTGGGCCATTAAATACAGAATTATATTAAAGTTTAAGAGGACAAATTATGAGTCAAGGTAAGGTCGTCCAGATCATTGGCGCGGTAGTGGATATTGAGTATCCACAAAATGCTGTTCCACGTGTATATGACGCACTCAAAGTGACCGAAGGTGACTTAGCCGGTTTGGTGCTTGAAGTTCAACAACAACTTGGTGGCGGTATTGTACGTACCATCGCCATGGGTACCACTGATGGATTACGTCGCAACCTACTGGTTGAAAACACCGGCGCAGCTATCCAGGTTCCAGTTGGTACGGCGACATTAGGCCGTATTATGGATGTGCTAGGTAACCCAATTGATGAAGCGGGCCCAATCGGTGAAGAAGAGCGTATGTCTATTCACCGTGAAGCACCAAGCTACGAAGACCAGTCAAGTTCAGTAGAACTACTTGAAACCGGTATAAAAGTAATCGACTTAGTTTGCCCATTTGCTAAAGGTGGTAAAGTTGGATTATTTGGTGGTGCGGGTGTTGGTAAAACTGTAAACATGATGGAGCTAATTCGTAACATTGCGATTGAGCACAGCGGTTATTCAGTATTTGCTGGTGTAGGGGAACGTACTCGTGAGGGTAATGACTTCTACCACGAGATGAACGAGTCGAACGTACTTGATAAAGTATCACTTGTATACGGCCAGATGAACGAGCCACCAGGTAACCGTTTACGTGTTGCATTGACCGGTTTGACCATGGCAGAAAAATTCCGTGATGAAGGTCGTGATGTACTCTTCTTCGTTGATAACATCTATCGTTATACTCTAGCAGGTACCGAAGTATCAGCCCTTCTAGGTCGTATGCCGTCAGCGGTTGGTTATCAGCCAACACTAGCTGAAGAAATGGGTGTACTCCAAGAGCGTATTACGTCAACTAAGACAGGTTCTATTACCTCGATTCAAGCGGTATATGTACCGGCAGATGACTTAACTGACCCATCACCAGCGACTACCTTTGCTCACTTAGACGCAACTGTAGTATTGTCTCGTGATATCGCATCACTGGGTATCTACCCGGCTGTTGATCCATTAGATTCAACGTCTCGTCAGCTTGATCCTCTAGTTGTTGGTCAAGAGCATTATGACACTGCACAAGGTGTACAAACCACCTTGCAGCGTTATAAAGAGCTCAAAGATATCATCGCTATTTTGGGTATGGACGAACTCTCTGAAGAAGATAAGCTTACTGTATCACGCGCTCGTAAAATTCAGCGTTTCTTATCACAGCCATTCTTCGTAGCAGAAGTATTTACCGGCTCTCCTGGTAAGTATGTCTCACTGAAAGACACGATCTCCGGCTTTAAAGGCATTCTTGAAGGCGAATACGATCATCTACCAGAGCAAGCGTTCTACATGGTAGGTTCTATCGAAGAAGCTGCTGAAAAAGCGAAGAAGAAATAAGAGCATGGGCTTGCTATTAAGCAAGCCTATTGCAATGGAGGATACTCAACATGGCAATGACCGTACACCTTGATGTAGTAAGTGCTGAAAGCGAGATCTTTACTGGTCTTGTTGAGCACATACAGGTCACTGGTAGTGAAGGTGAACTGGGCATATTTCCAGGCCACGCTCCACTAATAACAGGTATTTTGCCTGGTATGTTACGCGTGACAAAGCAGTTTGGTGATGAAGAGCTTATCTACGTCGCTGGTGGTGTTTTAGAAGTACAACCAAGCCACATTACTGTTTTGGCTGATACCGCTGTTCGTGCAGAAGATCTTGACGAAGCCGCAGCAGCTGAAGCAAAACGCCACGCTGAAGAAAAAATGGCAAATGCCGGCGCAGACTTCGACTATGCTGAAGCCGCGATCGAACTTGCTGAAGCGATTGCCCAGTTACGACTGATTAAGAAACTCAGAAAGTAAACGGCGATTCACTTGATGCGAAAACCCAGCTCTGCTGGGTTTTTTTATGCCCGCTTCTGCCATTTTTATCGCTTAGATTCCTTCAATCATCATCATTCAAACGTCAAAATCATTTACACAAATGTATAAATAGACTAGCTTGCTAAAGAATCACCGTCTGATCATCCAGTACTTTGTACCCGTGGTCACAAAACCCAGACGATGTCTCTATACTTTATTCATTGTAATAACACGTACGAAAGAGGCGAAATCATGAGCAACGATACATTCCACACTAAACGAACCATCTCGGTCGGCGAACAAAGCTTCTCTATTTACGATATTACTCGACTACCAAATCCACAAAGCGTTGAGCGCCTGCCATATTCGCTAAAAGTACTCTTAGAGAACCTGTTACGAAACGAAGATTCTTTGCACGTTAGCGCACAAGACATTGAAGCAATTTGCAAATGGGACCCTAATGCTAAACCAATGGAGCAAGTTGCCTTCACGCCAGCACGGGTAGTTTTACAAGATTTTACTGGCGTACCGGCCATTGTAGATCTTGCCGCTATGCGTGATGCTGTCGTCACCTTAAACGGAAAAGCCTCCTCTATTAACCCTCAGGTGCCTGTAGACCTGGTGATTGACCATTCCGTTATGGTGGATTACTTTGCTAGCGATGAGGCACTTGAGAAAAACACAAAAAGAGAGTTTGAACGAAACCAAGAGCGCTATCAATTTTTAAAATGGGGACAAACTGCATTTCGTAACTTTAGGGTCGTTCCACCCGGTACAGGGATTGTACACCAAGTAAATTTGGAATATTTGGCAGACGTGATCACCACGCGTGAGCAACAAGGCGATACATATTTGTTTCCTGATACATTGGTCGGAACCGATTCTCATACCACCATGATAAACGGTTTAGGGGTACTGGGTTGGGGCGTTGGTGGCATCGAAGCTGAAGCCGCGATGCTCGGACAGCCCATCAGCATGCTTTTGCCGCAAGTAGTCGGCGTTAAGCTAAGCGGTAAACTACCTGCGGCAGCAACGGCCACAGATTTAGTTCTCACTATTACCCAAATACTTCGTGAGAAAGGTGTGGTTGGTAAGTTCGTTGAATTCTATGGTGATGGCTTAAGCAATCTGCCCTTAGCCGATAGAGCCACTATTGCTAATATGGCACCTGAATATGGTGCGACCTGCGGGATTTTCCCCATCGACAATGAAACACTGCGTTATCTCACGTTAAGCGGGCGAACGTCGCAACAAGTAGATATTGTCGAGGCTTACGCCAAAGCACAAGGGATCTTTAGAGAAGACGGTCAGGCCGACCCGCATTACAGTGAGGCCTTGGAGGTTAATCTAGGTGATATTGTACCAAGCTTAGCCGGTCCTAAACGCCCACAAGATCGTATTCCTTTGAACGAAGCAAAGAGTGCCTTTGTCAATCATATGCAAATTCTAGGCGTTGAATTAGAAGATACTGCCATTTCAAGATTTGCGGATGAAGGCGGAGAAGGGCCTGCAGGCGCAAAAGCACCCGCCGATAGCGTGCCGTTTACCTTAAATGGTCAACACTACCATTTAAAACATGGCGACGTCGTACTAGCCGCAATCACTTCTTGTACCAATACTTCAAACCCTGCAGTCATGATTGCTGCTGGGCTACTTGCTAAAAAGGCGATAGCAAAAGGCCTATCTACCAAGCCTTGGGTAAAGACATCCCTTGCCCCAGGTTCACAGGTGGTTCCCGCATATTTGGCGAAAGCAGATTTGCTCAATGCACTCGAAACCCTAGGATTTAACGTCGTAGGGTTTGGCTGCACCACTTGTATTGGTAACTCTGGACCTTTGTCAGAGAGTGTCAGTGATGCTATTGAGAAAGGGAAGCTTACCGTTGCCTCTGTGCTATCGGGAAATCGAAACTTCGAAGGGCGGATACATCAAGACATCAGAGCCAATTATCTCGCGTCACCGCCTCTGGTGGTCGCTTATGCCTTAGCGGGCACGATGACCATTGATTTGTACAAAGAGCCGCTTGGCCTTGACGCCGACAATCAACCGGTTTATCTAGAAGATATCTGGCCCACTCAGAGCGAAATAAATGAATTAATCACGCAATCGCTCTCCCCGCAGATGTTTCAAAGTAAATATGAAGATGTATTCGAGGGAACACAGCAATGGAAGTCTTTATCTGTGCCGAAAGGCGAGACGTATACCTGGCCTGATTCAACGTATGTGAAAAACCCACCTTATTTTACTGACATGACCAATACACCGTCTGATTTTGCGCCACTAAACGCAGTGAGATGTCTAGTGAAAGTGGGTGACTCTATTACCACCGATCATATCTCACCTGCCGGCGCAATCTCACAAGATACCCCTGCGGGTGCTTACCTGATGGCACAAAACGTTAGCCCAAATGATTTCAACAGTTTGGGCTCTAGACGTGGGAATCATGAGGTGATGATGCGAGGAACCTTTGCCAATGTAAGACTACGAAATCAGTTAGCGCCTAACACCGAAGGTGGATTAACGCGCTATTTGCCTAACGATGAAGTGTGTGACATTTACGATGCTGCTATGCGCTATCAAAAAGACGGAACGTCTTTAATGGTAATTGCGGGCAAAGAATATGGTACTGGTTCTTCTCGTGATTGGGCTGCTAAGGGCACTAAGCTGCTAGGGATACAAGTTGTACTGGCACAAAGTTATGAACGTATTCACCGATCAAATTTAGTGGGCTTTGGGGTATTGCCTCTTGAATTTATGCCCGGCGAAGATGTTAATTCTCTAGGTCTTAGTGGTGAGGAAAGCTTCGAGTTTGGTTCAGTAGAAGCTAAGCCAAAAGAAATCCAAGTCATCGCAACGGACAAACAAGGCAATAGCATCAAGTTCAATGCAAAAGTCAGGATAGATACACAGAGTGAATGGGAATATTATCAACACGGCGGAATATTGCATTACGTGCTCAGAAATCTTGCCAACACCTAGTGTGATGCTTTGATTAAAACGAGTTACCTAGCATAATGATGGTCTGTATAAATATATAAAAGTGAGTTTAAGGATGTCTGGACCGTTAACGGCCTTGTGCTCAGCAGCGCGCCCAAAATTTTTAATTTTAGCTCCGATATGCGTAGGTCTTGGGGTCAGTATTGCCGCGCATCACAACGGTAATATCGATACGTCAATCGCAATCATATGTGTGTTGATTGCCCTATTTGCGCATATTAGCGTGAACTTGCTCAACGAGTATGAAGACGCCAAAAGTGGCTTGGACGACTTAACCTTAAAAACGCCTTTCAGCGGCGGCAGTGGTGCATTACAAACTACGCCAAGCGCACAACAACTT
The DNA here is from genome assembly GCF_018595715.1 of Glaciecola sp. XM2. Taxonomy (GTDB): domain Bacteria; phylum Pseudomonadota; class Gammaproteobacteria; order Enterobacterales; family Alteromonadaceae; genus Glaciecola. Next base: position 379,664 of record NZ_JAHEOJ010000024.1, on the reverse strand, counting down.
GTGCAGTACGCAGGTTGGTTGGCGGCCTTAATCACTGCGCTGTTAGGTTTGTATTTAGCGGTATTTGTAAACACTACTTTAGTGCTTATGGGAGCACTGGGGCTGCTCACTATCGTGTTATACACGCCGTGGTTAAATCGCTTTCCTTACTTATGTTTAATCGCCCCTGGCGTGGGGTTTGGGTTGATTATGGTAAACGGCACTTACATTGCGCTTACCTCACAACTGAGCCTGTCAGCCTTTGTTTTGAGTTTGATTGTGTTTTGTTTGGTCAATAATCTATTGTTGCTGAATCAATTCCCAGACGCCCACGCCGACAAGCAGGTCGGGCGAAATCATTTTGTCATCGCAAAAGGCTTTCGCGCATCTGCCATCACTTATATCGCCTTTGTTGCGGTGTGTTTTGCTTTGGTGGTTTATCTGTTATTGAATGCATACTTACCGAGCGCCGCTTGGTGGATACTCATTTCGCTACCGATAGGATTGCTTGTGGGGGTCAAAGCCATGCGCCTCACGCAAACTCAGTTTGATACGCGCATTTCTGAACTGCTTCCATATATGGGACTCAACGTTATGTTAAGCTTATGTGTGCCGCTTGCCTTAGCGCTGGTGCTATGGATGTATCGCTAACATGAATAATGCGAATTGGCTTTTATCAGGAGGGCTTTAATGGAGTATGCGGGAGGTTGTCATTGCGGCAAGGTTCGCTTTACGGTAAATGCCCCAGAATCAGTCGAAATTGAAAACTGTAACTGCAGCATTTGTCACAAGAGTGGCTACTTACATTTAATCGTGCCAGCACGCGACTTTGTGCTGATCCAAGGTGAAGAAGCGTTAAGCACATACACGTTTAATTCTGGCATCGCTAAGCACCGTTTTTGTCGCATCTGTGGGGTTAAACCCTTCTACATCCCACGCTCCAACCCAGACGGTGTCGATGTGAATTTAAATTGCTTAGATACTCCACCTCAACACGTGACTATTGTCGATTTCAACGGGCAAGAATGGGAGAAAAATGCGCACACTTTGGCGCACAAATCTAAATGATATCTTGTGAAGGGTATGACTATATCGAAATTGCGTGCATGCATCGTCTGCGCCTGCGCTTAGGGTTAGCCGATGGCACGAGTGTTGAAGGCACTGCGCTCGACACCACTATGACTTCAGAGCGCCAAGAGGCCTTATTACTCGAGACACAGACAGGGTCAATAAAAGTAATGCTAACGCTTATTGAACGCATCGAAGCGCTGACCAAAAATCAGTACTTCGACGATATTAAGCTTTGATGGCATCCAACAAGCTCGGTGATTTAATCAGATAGTGCGATGACTTCCGGATGATGTAAAAAGGCACTTAACTCATCTATTGCATTTGGGTACAGCGCTTTGTGCTTGTTTAAGGTTTGCAGTGCAGCGTTCACCTCGTTCGCAGGCACTTCTAAATTGTTATCATTACCAATAAGCGAGGCAGAAACATCCTGACGCACAACATCCATATCGATTTTCTTACCAGGACAAGACTTAGAGGTTTTGTATTCGGCTCTTAACTTACCTTGTTCGACCAGCACGTTTAATTCACGATGGCCAATGACTCGACTCACGGGAATATTGAATGTTGCCATTAGTTTGGCCACTAACGAATTGAGGCTAGCCACCTGTTTGTCGGTGAACGGTTCCATGTCGCCATGTCCAATGCAGCAGATACCCAAAGACCTATCATTGATGCCATAAGCATGTGCACCAGAGGTATCGTCTGGCCGGCCTTTTTCTACTGTGCCATCAGCTTTGCTATCGTGTTTATCATTGATGATCACGTAATGGTAACCGATGCCATTCCATCCCTTGCCACGATGCCATCTGTCTATCATGTCGCGATCGCAATTACGGCCTCGAAAGGCTGCGGTGTGTATTACTATATATTCAGGGGTCATTTTAATTCCTTTAAAATTATTTTGCTCTGTAAAGATAGCTCAAAAATTCAGCGCTCGATAGCACGAAAACGCCAATTGTAGGCAGTTTTGACTATTTTGCCGTATTAACTACCTACTTTTGGATTTGTACATGTGAAAAGGATGAATTTTTATGTTGGCAAATGTACGCTTGTTCTTTAAAAACATTTCCCTATCGTTAATGAGTATTCTGCTGGCTTTTGCTATTTTAGATTTCGTATGGCTAGGTCTCATCTCCCCATCGTGGTATCAGGCCGAGATGGCAGGCATGTTGAGAGAGAATTTCATTACTTGGCCATGGTTGGTGTTTTATTTAATGTATGGATGCGTCACCTTTGTATTGGCGGTGGTGCCCAATCGTGATAAACCAGCGTACTATGCGATGATAGACGGTGCTTTATTAGGTTTAGCCGCGTATGGTGCGTACAACCTTACCAATTACAGTATCCTTGAAGGGTTTACGCTAAAAATCATGTTAATAGATTGGGTTTGGGGTACATGCTTGACTGCCCTTTGTGCAACAGCCGGTTGGTTTGGTTTCCAATTCTTACGAAAATAGTCACAAGCATAGCAAGAGTGTAAGTCACTCACTTGTACATGAGATGTAATAACACATATGAAAATTTATCAAGTCGATGCCTTTGCCAACAAAGCGTTTGAGGGGAATCCCGCGGCGGTGGTGCCACTCACGCAATGGTTACCAGAAAGCGTGATGCAACAAATCGCACAGGAAAATAATTTAGCAGAGACGGCATTTTTTGTTCCATGTGAAACCCAAGGTCAATATCAGCTGCGTTGGTTTACGCCGACTCACGAGGTGGCTTTATGCGGCCATGCGACGTTGGCCAGCGCCCACGTGTTATTCAGTGAGTTGGCAGAAACTATCGACACACTGTGCTTTGAAACGCAATCAGGGCCTTTGTATGTAACAAGAGAAAACCAAGCATATTGCATGAATTTTCCATCTCAGCCGCCTACCGAGTGCACGTTAAACGACGCACTAAAACAAGGACTCGGCATAACATCAGCGGATGCGTGCCTGTCGCATCAAGATTACATTGTAATTTTACCAAACGAGCAAGCAGTATTGTCGATTGAGCCTGATCACAATGCCTTGCTTCAAGCGGATTTGCGCGGCGTCATTGTTAGCGCGGTATCGAGCCAATATGATTTTGTCGCGCGCTTTTTTGGCCCAAAAGTCGGCGTGCCAGAGGATTCGGTTACAGGATCAGCATACACACAACTAACGCCATATTGGGCTAAACGACTGGCCAAATCACAATTGAGTGCAAGACAAGTTGCCTCTCGAGGGGGTGACCTTTTACTACGCTTAGATAATGACCGTGTAAAAATAACGGGCGGTGCGCATACCTACATGGTGGGTGACATTAATATCTAAAAGCATTGCTCGACACCCTCTCCTGTAGGTACACTAACTACTATGAATCGATATATAGTGACGTTATGAATCTTGCAGATGCGAATTTGTATTTGGTGGTGGCTGTGACCATGTTAGGTGCAGTGGGCATTACGCTATTTTTTGTCGGTAGCCTGATCACCGTTGCCGCCGCCTTTGCCAATAACCAAAAAGTCTTCGCGATTGCCTGTATTTTATTTTTGCCTCTCACCACTGTTTACTGCCTAATGCATCGTGATCATGCAAGTTACCCGGCCAAATATGTGTTTTCGGGTATTGCGTTAGTAGCACTTACCCTTAGCTTAACAATGTGGATCTTATGATTAAGAGCGGTGTAAAACACCTTATTACTATTTTCATCGTGCTAATGTTATTGGTAACGATAAGCGCACAAGCAAAATGGCACGAACAAAACGCAGGTATTATGGGGACCAATATCCGCGCGGAAGTGTGGCATACCGATACACAACTAGGGGAGCAAGCCCTAGCATCAGTGATGCAAGAGATGGAAAGAATCAATCAGCTCATGAGTCCCTACATTGAGACTAGCGAATTGTCTTTGCTAAATCGAGATGCGATGAAAGGCCCGGTTGTTGTTAGCGATGAAATGTTTGATATCTTAAGCTTATCGAAGCAGTTGTCTGAATTAAGCGAAGGCGCGTTTGACATTACCTTCGCAAGCGTAGGGTATTTGTATAATTATCGAGAGAAGCAGCGCCCAGATGCGGCAGAGATTCAGCCTTTGTTAGAAGCCATTAACTATCGTCATATCGTATTAGATGCGAAGGCTAAAACGGTGTTTTTTGCTCATCCTAAGGTCAAGATTGATTTAGGCGGCATTGCAAAAGGATATGCCGTAGATAATGCCATTGCCGCGCTAAAAGAAATGGGGATTGAGCACGCGTTAGTCACTGCTGGAGGTGATACCAAATTGCTTGGAGATAGAATGGGTAAACCTTGGGTGGTAGGGATTCGCGATCCACGAAACGCTGAAAAAGAAGCCGTATTAATTCCGCTCGCAGATGCAGCGATGTCTACTTCGGGTGATTATGAGCGTTATTTTGAAGAAGACGGCAAACGCTATCATCACATATTATCTCCCACCACGGGTGCGTCGTCTTATGAGGTGCAGTCAGTATCTATTATTGGACCAGAATCGGTGTACAACGATGCGCTTTCAACAGCGGTTTTTGTAATGGGTTTAGAGCGCGGCATTGGCTTGATAAATAGCCTGAAAGACTACGAAGCAATAGTCATGGATAATAACCGTCGTATGCATTATTCAAATGGTCTAGGTCAGTAAGTCGCCATTTACTTTTTGCAGTAAACAAGCGCTTGCATGCGCACAGGTTACGCGGTAGTTTCAAATAGTCATGTTTTGTTTTACAAACAAAACAAAGGAGCAGCAGCAGTAAAAGGATATGCAATGTCTCAAGCAGTTAAAATGATTAAACCCCCTCGCCCTCTGGTCATTGATTTCATATTAAGTTGCGCCACTTTTTCAGTATTTCTATGTGTCTGGCTGTATCAAGGCGTTCGCGACCTTAATCGTATTCGCCCATTGGGTTTAACGCCCTGGCTTTGGTTTTTTGTCCCCATACTGCTTATTCCGGCATTTTTCGCCCTGCCCATCTTATTGAAAAAGCTACGTGAAGTAGAAGCGCACTATGAGCTAGCATCATGGTCGGTCACTCTAGACAGGCTCTGGCTGGTAAGCGTATTGGGGTTGTCGGTTGCATCGGTCGCTGTTGAATACAGTGGCATGTCGGTACTGCAACAGTTTGGGGTACTGGGACTATGGATTTTCAGCTATCTGATGCTAGCGCCTCGCCTTTCAAGGGTAAGAGCGGCAAGTGAATTACCAAAAGTAAACCTCTACGCAAAGCTCTCTAATATAGAGTGGGTAGTGACACTGATTTTCGTACCGATTTTGGCCCTAGTTATCTGGTTTGTGGGTTTACAAACGTATTTTGTATCCATCGACAAAATACAAGAACAACAAGTGGTGCAGGAGCAAAATTTGGGCGTACAACTCACGTTTGCCAGTGGCCAATGGCATCAGGTTGAAATAGGCACCCACTCTAATGGTGAAGGCGATATGGAGTTTAGTGGATATCAGTCTGATGCCAGCATGATTATATTTGAACAAGATAATCGCGCGGTTATCTCCGACCTTATTCACTGGCGCATCGATGAAGCGTATGACTTTCTAGACGACGCGTCTTGCACTGAAAGTAGAGCGTTTTTACCCAACTCCACCTATTTGCGCATTAGTGTGCACTGCCAGGGCACGGTAATGGGAGATCCGAGCTTACAGATGCACGAGCTTGTGCAGATAGGAGAGGATGATTACGTTGAGCTATATGCCAAGTTCAGCGCATTAGACGCGCGTTTTGAGCAAAGTGAGGCGTCATTTTTGTCTACCGTGCGTAGCTTTTCGCCTATTGTAGAAGGAGAATAAAATATGAATGCCTTGGTCTGCTGTGCTTTTTATCCTTCACGCTTATGCACCATGTTTAGTTTATTCATGACTTTTTTTAAACAAATAACGGCGGCTTTGCTTGGCGCTGTGCTAATACTCTTTAGTTTAAGTGCAGTATCCGCCTCAGTTGATTCTGAGCTCGTTACATTAGCAAAGTATCATCAAACTCAAACCCAGGGTTTATCTGAAGTCAGAGTGACGCGACTTCTTCATAATGTTGACATTCAAGTAGGGGCTAGGTCTGTTACTCATACCGTGACCAGCATATGGTATTACCCATCGCTCAATACTATTCAAGATGCCGGATACGACACTATTTACTTTAATGGCTTCACCCAAAACGTACGTGATTTGTCGTCTTTTACCGTGAGCCCTTCAGGAGAGCTAGCTTGGTTTAACGTAGATGATGCGCGGGTACTAGAATCTGATACTTATAACGTTTTTTCAGACGGTAAAAAGAAAGTGATCAATCATGTTGGTCTGCAAAGTCAGAGTATTTCGGTATTACGCTATACCATTGAAACGGACTTAACTAAACTCGAAGTACCATGGTCGCAGTTAGTATATGTGCAATCTTACTCGGACCAAAAACAGGTGAACATCTCTGTTGAAGGTCTATCGCAATTGCCAGTTTTTGCCCAAACGTCGAGTGATTTAATCACCTGTGAGACATTCCAAGATCGCATCAGCTGCACAGGGCGAGATATACCAAGGCTTGATAGCGGTGACAATTTTTACTTTTCTGATGAGGCTGCGCATGTTGCTTTAAGTAGCGTTGAAGATTGGGATAGTATTATCACCACGATGCTCGATGCCTATTCGGTGGCAAGAAGCAGCAATCAAAGTGTTATTCAGCAACTGCCGCGGATTATTAGTGATGAAATGTCGAATGAAGAAAAAATATCCGCTATTCATCATCACGTTGCAAGGGAGATTCGCTACCTTTCTGAATCTGAGGCGGGTAATGCCTATATCCCCCACTCTGTGAGTCGCACAATCGATAAAAAGTACGGTGACTGTAAAGACAAGACAGTCTTGCTTCTAGAGATGTTTGAACAAGCAGGCATAGAAGCCTACCCCGTGCTTATTTCAACTCGCCGTAAGGCAACAGATAAGTTGCTGGTGCCTTCTGCGGCTTATTTTAATCACGTGATCATGTGCTTTAACTATGCGCAGCAAGACTATTGTATTGACGCTACCGACTCAACAAGTGATTGGCGATATATGTCGCAGTGGGTGCAAGGCCATGTTGCGTTGCCGCTTGTACCCGGCGCTACGGTGCAAAATGCAATGGAGGAGCCTCATGCATACGCCATCAAAAACGAGATTGATATTGAAATATTGCCAAACGGTGGGCAGCTAGAAAAGCAGCGGATTGAGTTTCATGGCGCGTATGCAAGCAGCTACCGTTCATCTCTAGAGGGCCAAGAAACACAAGAGCAAGTTGAATACATGGTTGAACTATACCAGGACGTTGTTTCAGACGGTACGCAACCAAAAGTTGAAATCACGGGTGTGCAAAACTTGCAAGATGCGATTACGGTAATGACTGAGTATGAGTATGCACCTTATCTTGATATGGAAGATGACATATCCGTTATTGATTATGAGCCTTGGATAAACTTTGAGCTTAATTCGTATAACGCGCAAAACACAATCTACGATCTTGATTTTGCAGGTTCAAAAGTCATATCAACGGTGAATGTGCGTTTGCCAGAACATTGGGATGTCAAAAGTTATCCAGCGACCTTGGCGCTATCAAGCCCCTTCGCGACATTAAATCGTACCGTCAGCGAAAAAGCCCCAGGCCAATTTACGTTGGTCACTGAATTTGCCTTGTCGGCCACTAGCATATCGGTTCAAGAGTACCAACAGTTTGAAAGCACTATCGAGGCCTTCAAACAAGAAGGGGTAATTCGGTTTACCGCAAGAAAACAAAAGTAAAGCGTGGTCGGACGATACGTGTCTTGGCATCTTTCCTAACGAGATGCCAAGGCAACCCATAGCGTTAATATTGGCTTACCAAGCGTAAAAAAATACGAATAACTCAACTTTAACCACAGGGTTTTTCTTGTTTAGTCACAGATAAGGGGCGTGTATGCTTCATTTTCGGACATTCAGGGGGTCTTTCCAGTGTCGTTCAAATATCATGGTACCTGTCACTGTAATCAAGTGGAGCTGCTGCTAACGTTGCCAAGCGCTATAGAGCAGTATGCTGCGCGCGCGTGTGACTGTGATTTTTGTAGTGATAACAACACGATGTTTTTGTCTGATAAGCGTGGTGAACTCAGTATTACTAGCACTATCAGTTTAGGTCATGCAAAGCAGGGTTCTGGGCAGGCGGAGTTCTTGCGCTGTGTTAATTGTGAGCAGGTTGTGGCCGTTGTAGCGAACGTAGAAGGTCACTTACTTGGCGCCATCAACAGTGAGTGCTTGCACGATTCCGAAAAGCTTCAGCGGCCAAAGCTAATAAACGGTCCAGAGCTGAATGCAAAACAAAAGCGCGAGCGTTGGAAGGGACTTTGGTCACCTACCACGCTTAGCGAGCCTGATTAAAGCCCTAAAAACACGTCAGCCCTAAAAACCGCCTAATGGCATGCTTAAAGGGCTTGTGACACAATTTACGTGATAGTACCGTTTACAATGGGCTCAAACGCTGTGAGTGAGTCCATCAAGGTAGAATTACCTAAGCCGTTATTTGGCAAGACTTCAGACATCCTATTTTGCTCACCGTGCAGCGCTAAGTAGTTGAGCACAACGGTTTCTACGAGTAGGTTGACGTTATTTGCAGCCGGTGTTGCAGCGGTTTCTACGCTACCATCCATACGCATGTAGCCAATTTGTTGATGTCTGGCTTGCTCCAAGGCGTCTGCACCAAGGAGTTGTGGCGTGCCGTTAGGGTTGTACACTAAGAAGAAAGAACCAGCAGTAGAAGAGTTATCGCCTGTCCATACGCCTTTGCCTCGACCATTGACAGAGTCGTCAATCATACCATTACTGAATACTGAGCCGTCACTGCATACGTACATCATCAGTGGCACACCCAAGCGCGCAGCATACTCAAGGCAAGCGCCCATGCAGCGCCCAGCGCGAAGGTCTCTTACCTCGCCAGTAGCGCGATTACCTACGTGATAGTCATATCCACCCATAGTGATAGTGCCGGCGCCGGCGAAGCCGTTCATCACTAGCTTCATAACCGAGGCAGTTTTTTGGAACTCTCTGTCGCCGTCAAATTCTTCTTGAGTGAATATGCCGCCTTCGCCCACAATCAATGGGTCTAGCTCTGGGTTTAAGGTAGTTGGGTCACCAAAACGGTCGGTAATGTCTGCACTTTTCACGTAACCGCATCTGACAAGATCTTTTACTACTTCGTCCGTAGTGATTTGTGTATTGACCCTGTCGAGTTTCATGTCGCTAATGCGTTGAATCGACTCCATCACCGCAACAGAATCTTCTTGGCTTAGCAGACCTACTAAGTCTCCGGTATCAACCAAGCCAGTAACGTCAGATGGACGGTCGACTTTGGTAGGGCGTTTACCCGCGTCGATTAGGTTAAGAGGTGCAACAGAGTTACCACCAGAGTCTGAATTTCGTGAGCCGATGAGGGTTAACAGTGAACCGTCAGCGCCAGCTTTGTTGATACCGTACATCGGGTTATGTGGGTTATTGCCGGTATCATTTTCAGAGCGAGCTGGAATGACCGCGCCATTTACATTTGCCCTATTTGTGACCGAAAGCTTATCTTGTATCCCGCGCAAAAAGCCACTGTCTGAGTGAAACGCAAGGCCAAGCTCGGTGTTAATAAAGTCTGATATTCCCATTTCTGGGTTAGCGATAGATGGCAACATGTCAGCAGGTAGCCCTTGGCGGGAGTAGCCTTGTGCACTTAAGAAGTCTAATTGACCACCGCGTCCACCAATGAGTACGTTTGAGCCAGCCATATTCACACCACCGGCTAAATCAAAAACAATAAACGGTATCTTCCCGGCTCCTTGCGTGGCAATGCCGCAGCCTTGCTTAAGTGCTTCTAGGTCGGGTGATAACTGCGCCATTGCTTTACGAGGGTTGGCAAATAAGCTCAGTACAGATGCGCCTGCGAGGACACCCGCGCCGGCACAAAAACCTTGCGCGATAAAATCACGACGGGTTACAGGGCGGGCGTGGTCATTATGAAACAACGGCTCATCTTTACCGTGGGCTTTTTGCACTGCACGGCGTACTTTTGAAGTATTGTTGTTAGCAAAGCTATACGTTTTCTTTTTCATACTTCTGCTTCCTATTGTAGAACAACGACGGCGCTGCCTAATAAGGCTGCACAGCTGGCTTTCACTACGGTTTCAGTAGTATCGGCCGAACAAGAATTTTGATTTGCACATGCACCTAGGCGGTCAATTAAACCACTCACCTCATTGTAGACATCGCTACTTGCAGGTTGAGTGCTAATATTGGTCCCTAGCATGCGCTCGGTAAGTGGGTTGATGATGGCGTCTTTAGTTGCCTGATCAAATCCATTGTTGGCATTAGCGGCAAAGTTCATGTCTGGGAACATGCTCGCTCGTAGCTGCGTGTCTTCTACTAATGCATCGCAGTATTTAATCGCCAATTGCGTGATCGCCATTTGGTTAGACGTTAAGAAGCCATCGATATTAGTCACGCTCGGTAGCTGCTGACGCAAAGTCGTAAAGGTAGTGCGTATTCCTTCCACATTTGAGCTTACACCGGTTAATGCCGACATACTGGCGTTTATCTCATCGAAGTTACGAATACCTACCTCTGCTTGACGCGGTAAGTCTTGTGGCTGCGATAGCACTGGATCATCGGCAACTTGACGCACAGACTGCGCGTCTCCTAGCACCTCAAAGGTTAAGAAAAACTCATCAAGCTCCGCCCCTTTTTGTACGGGGATGATGGTACCTTGGCGAGAGAGAGGACTACCGCCAAGTTCATTGGTAGTGGCACCATCAACACTCACATCAAGCGTCGCGAACACCTGACCGCTTTTCTCTTCACGCCCGTTAATGCCAATGCGCATACCGGTAAGTGTGATCCCGTCCAGATTTGCATTTTCATCAAGGGAAACCATAAAGGGTTCAGAAAATAAGTAGCTGAAGCTGTCGAATTGACTGACTTCAAATACAACATAAGCTTCATTCACATTGACAATCTCGCTAATGCCAAACATCACGTAGTAGCGCTGGCCAATACCAGCGTCGAAGTTGCCGAGGATTTGTTCTTCGGTTAACACGCGGTTGTGAAGTGCAACCATTCGAATGGTTCCATCAAACGGAAAACGTCCGCTCACTTCTGAGCCAATAACAAAAGCAAAGCTGTCATCCCAATCGTTTAACAAGCTACCTTCTATAACGTCGACATCACCGGTATTTTGTCCGTTGACAAATATCTGACGACCGCCATTACCGGTATAATTAACCACTACGTGCTGCAGGGCTGCTTGCAAGTCTTCATCAGCACTAGCAGTGCTAAGCGAGGGCTCACCGTTACTGTCGGTATTTTCATTGCGCACTAAAAAGTCGTAGTTATAAAGGGTTTGACCGAGCATAAAGTTGCGTCTGTCATCTCCGCCAGAGTAGCTTATGATGCGAGCGGGACCATCTTGTATAACATTAGCTGGCGCAACCCAAGCTTCGATTGAAAACTCACCGGTTGACACAATAAGGTCGTGGATTTTCGCACTTGCAGTCGTTGACCCCTGCGCTTTACCGTTGGTGAGCTGTATGCCGCCACCGCCGACCCATTCATAGCCGCCAGAAACGGTTAAGTTTAATAATGGCGTAACACCGCTAGTATCAGACGCTATATTGCCGCTGGTTTCTTCAAACTCCCATTTTGCAATCAGGTTGCTTTCAAAACGTCCGCCACCACTTGCCAAAGTACCTTCAAACAAGCCCAATGCGTTAGAAGCAACAAGGTTGCTGTCTAAAGCGGTGACTTCGATAGCATCTGCCATTTGCGCAATAGCAGAGGTGAGCTCTGCACTGTTTGCTACACAATCACCCCAACAGTTATGAAACTCATCGCGTACGCGTGCAACAATACGACTATCTTCAGGACTATCTAAATTTAGCTTTGAGATAGATGCACGATAGGCCTCAGTGACGTCTGACGAACCAATGTAAGGAGAAATTGGGATAGCGGCACTAGACTTATGGCATTCACTGCAATAGGTTTCAAGCAGTGGGTAAAGGTTGTCGGCGAATAAATCCGGTGAGCTTGGGAAGTTTTTATTCGCGCCAACGGTGCGAGCTATCGGTGCTTCTAACTCGATGCTCGTGGCAGCTTGTTCGGTGTTAAGCCATCCTTCTACCCATACAATCATGTTATCGCGGCACGCGTTGTCGCTGTTTAACCAGCAGTTGTGTCCGCCTGCGACTTTGGTGATAAGCAGTGATTCAGCAACGTTTGTTTTATTTACCAACGTGTTGGTGATGGCATACGCTTCGTTGATGTCATCATTGCGAGCAAAAGCGGGAGATTGCTGGCCTTGAATGTGGCAAGCACCACATGTTTCGGTGGTGGCGAGGTTATCCCACACATTGGCTTTAAAATCTTGTACGTCAGAGGTGGCAGGAGCAGGGCCTGAGTAGTTACTGACCGGTTGACTGCTTGGAGGTGGAGCGGGCATTTCGACGACTTGTGTTTCACCGCCACCGCCACAGGCGCTCAGTATTAAAACCGAGCTAGCTAACATGAGATGTAGTATACGACGATTCATGACTATTCTCCTCTACAGTAGCTAGCAGTATCGGCAAATACTTCTTTTACCGAATAGTTTGAGGCGACAAAATTGTTGGTAATGGCGCTGATTTGAGCGCGATCGCTGCTATCTTGAGGCGATCTAAGACATACATTTTCAAACACTTTGGTTACCTGACATTGCGCAAATTTTTCACTGTTAGCGAGCTCTTCACCCATACTTTTGGCGCCGTAGCCAAAACCACTGAGTTGATCAGACCACCCCACGGTTTGGTTGATGCCTTCACGCCAGTAATTATCCCAGCGATCATCGGTAATGATGTATCCAAACGAAAAGTTGTTGGCGTTGATTTGATGTTTAGCAGTAACGCGAGAATTGGTTTGCGGGTCGATTTGCCCTGGCCCATTGTAGGTAATGCGCCCGTTTTGCCCTTCAGGGTCAGAATCTACATTGTACTGATACTCATAATAGGCATAGGCTTGAGCAAGAGGATCCATTCCGTTGTGACAACCTGTGCATGAGTTTGCAAATATGCGGCTGTCGCCACCGGGGCTTCGGCTTAAGTCTTGCCGTATGCGGTCGGGCGGTAGGCTTGTGTCTTTAAAGGCTTCTAAATCGGCACATAAGTGATTCATTAAGGTAAAACGCAACATCGCGCGATTTGTACCGTCTTTAAAAAATGACTTGGCTGCGCCACGTGTTGTCATGACACCTGCAGTGGCTTCAACAGGTAAGCCGGTGACCGATGACTGAGAACTTTGCACAAGCGCGGTGGATAAATCGATACCGTTATTTTCAAGGGCTTCATAGTGCGCGTTATTGTCAACGCTGTACCCAGGAATGCCTGAGACGCCTTGAGCGGTGTAAATGATGTCTCCGCTTAGCACTAACCTAAAATCAACATCATCGCGCACCATACCAATAACCGTTGCGGTATAGTCGTTAAGAGCCGCGAAAATATCGGCTTCTTCGTTCGTCCAAGGAGTTACCCAATTTTTGACAGTCACGTTGTAAAAAGAAGGCGCTTGCATGGCAATATAAGCGGCTTCTTTTATTTGGCCTTGGTCAATCAAATTGGCCATTTCATTCAACGTTGCTTGGCTACCTGGAACGCCAGCAAGCCTGTCGTGCATACGCTTGGCTTGGCTTAAACTGTCTGCTAGTGCGGCAGATGAGAGTAAACTAAGCGCGATAGCAGATGCTATTAGCGTGCCTTGCTTACGAAAAGATATTGGCTTGTGGGTACGAAATGCTTGCATAACCTTACTCCTGTTTCGCCTTTTATACATCGGTTAAAAGCGCTGTTGGTTATCGTCAACATTGCGTCGGTCTATATTTTCATAACCTTTAAACGCATTGGAATGTTTCAGATGTTCTCATCCATGAGCATTTACAAGAATCGTGCCCTAAAATATAACTCATTGATAAACTTCCCGTATTATTAACAAGCTGACATGTTTTCGCAATCAAATATGGGTATGTTCGTCGCAAAACATAGACACTGTATAGTACGAATGTTTACAGGTACGGTCACAAAAGCATTAATTCCAAATTAAATCAGTGTGTTATGGTTTCTTTTTGCTTTTTAGTAAAAGTTACACTTATGAACTTCTGATACTCCGATGAAATTTATTTTCGCTTTTTTTTGCTTAAAATACGATTTTCGGTCCACAAATGTGCGCCCTTGCCGATAGCCTTTGTTAAGTTATGATTTTTAATGCGTGTATATAAAACTGCTGATTGAACGCAATCTAAAAGGCTGTCAGGGTTTGTTGAGCACCCTAAAGTAGTGCGTTGTTTATATAATCGTCGTGCTCGTCGGTAAATCGAGACACTATTACTATTCAGGGTCTGGCAGTATCATTATGGTGTTTAGGTGCGTTTATTGCATTGTGTGCAAAGCGTGTTGTTGTAGGTCGATGAAGTGTCATAATATTGACCTAGCCAACAACCGTATTGATCGCGCTCCCATACACCAAATGCGCATAGCAAAGGATTGTGTCATTCAGTCAATAGGTTGCTCATGAAGAACATTAGGCGTTTTGCCGCTCTAGGTATCATTTCCTCTTTTGTCGTGGCTTGCGGCGGGTCCATTGTGCCTACCGAAGAACAAGAGCCCGATCCGGTAGTCATTGACGTACCACTTGCATTTATCCAACGCGACTTAACGGTGTCCGAAGGCGAGCCATTGCGCGACTTGACGATGCCTGCTGAGTTTATCCCAGGTGCGTCATTAATTTTAAAAGCACGCGCAAACGCATCAGCTCAAGAGACTGATTTAACGCCTCGTTTAGTGGAGTTGATGTTTGAAAACCAAGACGTTTCCCCAGAAGAAGCAGCATTGCCAATCGATATAAAAGATTTAGAAAGCGATTACACCGGTGAACGCATTGTATTTAGTGCGCGCGCCCCAGAGCTCGACGGTATGGACGACGTGCCTACATGGAACATCTATGAGTACGATCGCACCGTTGACGAACTGCGCCGCGTTATCGCCTCAGATATTGTCGCAGAAGCAGGAGATGATACCGGGCCGGTATACCTATCCGATGGTAGAATTATTTTCAGCTCGACGCGCCAACGGGGCAACCAGGCGCGTTTGTTAGATGAAGGCAAACCGCAATATGCCGGTTTGGAAGAAGGACTAGACGTGCCAGCATCTGTGCTGCACATCATGGATAACGATGGCGCCAATATTGCCCAAATATCCTTCAATCAAAGCCACGATCTTGACCCAATCGTGTTGCCAAATGGTAAGATTTTATTCAGTCGTTGGGACCAAGTCGCTGGCAATAAAGGCTTAAACCTGTACCAGATTAATGCAGACGGTAGCGACCTTACACTAATGTACGGACGTCATAGTCATGACTCGGTTGATGGTCTTGATGATACCCAATTTAGTAAAGCCAGTGTCACACCCGATGGTGATGTATTGCTAGGTATTGACTCGTTTTCAGAGCCGCTGTTTGGCACCACTTATGTGAGTATCGACATTGATAGCTATGTGGACAATATGCGCCCCATCGATAGCCAACAAGGCTTAAGTGGTCCTGCTCAGCAAAATGTATTATTTGATACGATTAATTTTGTAGATGACATATCAGCGGGCGGTTTTATTAACGCTTTGTATCCACTTTGGGATGGTTCTGGCCGCATTTTGTTTAGTTGGTCGCAGTGCCGCCTGTTTGCGGTTTTACCCGAAGGCGCGCCAGAGGATACACAACGCACTATTGCGCCGTGTTCTGCTGAAAACATAGAAAATCCTGAGTTTGAATTAGCGCCTCCGGTGTATGGCTTATGGATGTTTACGCCTGCAACGTCTGATGAAGATGGCGCTGCTGAAGAAACGCAACTTCCACTAAGTATTCCGCAAAGCGACTTAGTGGTGAGTGAAGTCGTCGCAATGGAGAGTCGCCCTTTCCCAAGTAACCCTGAGTCGACGATAGATCGCAGCGAAAGTGGCCTACTCGACAGAGGCGTTGGCATATTGTCCATTCAAAGTGTTTACGATGTTGACGGTGTTGATACCAGCCCGTTTGGCCTTGCGAATACGCGTGACCCATCTCAAACCAGCGCACTACAGCGGCCAGCGCGTTTCTTACGCGTTGTCAAAAGCGTATCTATCCCCGATGAAGATGTACGAGATTTTGACAACAGCGCATTTGGCCGTTCACGTAATCAGTTGATGCGCGAAATAGTCGGCTACACGCCCATTCAGCCTGACGGCTCTGTGGAAGTCGAAGTGCCCGCAAACGTACCCTTTACTATAGAGGTAACAGATGCAAATGGTCATCGCATAAGCGCGCGCCACAACAATTGGTTGCAACTGATGCCAGGCGAACAAAAAAACTGCATTGGCTGTCATACAGCAAACAGTGAAGCGCCACATGGTCGTCTCGACGCTCAGCCTGCGTCAATTAATAGCGGTGCACCAAATACCGGAGTACCCTTCCCAAATACTAATCCAGCGTTGTTTGCAGACATAGGTGAAACCATGGCGCAAACGCTATCGCGCATAAACGGTGTTGCACAATTAGGCCCTAATATTGTGTTTGAGGATATATGGACAAATCCAGATGCACAAACGCCCAGCGAATCATTTACCTACGCGTATGCTGATTTGCTCACGCCACTGCCGATTAACAGTGCCTGCGCATTGGGATGGAGCGCATTGTGCCGGTCGGTGATTAATTATCCTGAACATATCGCGCCGATATTTGAATTACCTCGTGTGGTGCTAGATGAAATGGGCAATGAACTTGCCAATAACACCTGTGTTGCCTGTCATAGCCCCGCCGATAGTGAAGGCACTTTACGTGTGCCACTTGGGCAGCTTGAGTTAACCAGCGGTCCATCTAGTGATAACCCAGATTTCATCACAAGTTATCGCGAGTTGATGTTTAACGACAGTGCACAAGAAATAGTCGAAGGCGCGTTGCTAGATACCTTAGTGCCGGTGCTTGATCAAAACGGTAATCAGGTGTTTGCAACTGATGAAGAAGGTGAGCTTATTTTAGATGCGGAAGGTAACCCCATTCCACTGACGCAAACGGTCAATGTACCTGCCAGCATGCGAGTTAACGGCGCGCAAAGCAGTACGCGGTTTTTCGATGCGATGAATTCACCTACCCACCAAGGGATCCTCAGCCCCGCAGAGCTTAGGCTCATCGCAGAATGGCTCGATATTGGTGGACAATATTATAACAACCCGTTTGACGCGCCAGAGGATTGAGCATGAGATTTATGCCCAAGTGGTTACTTGTATTGTGTTTGATGGCGCTGTTGCCAATTAGCGTGCTGGCCAACGAGCTTGACGTCGTGGTAACGCAGCCATTCATTAACGTGCATACCGGCCCTGCCAGTGAATACCCTATCTTTCATGTAGTTGCCAAGGGCGAAGTTATAACGCTGCAAAAGTCGCGCACGGGTTGGTATCAGATCAAGGCTAAAGGCCCAGGTAATACCACCATAGAAGGTTGGATCACCGAAGAGAGTCTAAGTGCAACAGCATTAGAAGACGGCGCACCGTTAGTCGCATCATCCGGTAGCTTTGAAGACTATCAAACCCGAAATTGGGAAGTGACGCTGATGGGCGGCGTGCTCGACAACATTACGGCAATGACGGCAACAGGCACATGGGTGTGGACAAGAAACTTAAGTGTTGATGCAAGTTATACGCAAGCTTTAGGGGATTTCTCCGATAACAAAATATGGTCGGTGAGATTGCGCAATACCATTTTTCCAGGTTGGCGTGTCAGTCCATACCTAGCGTTAGGTACAGGTGAGATTCGCACGCAGCCAAGAGCAAACCTCGTGCAAAGCGGCGACGATTTACGCACCACCGCACATTATGAGGTTGGCGTAGGTGTTCGTTATTACTTCACACGAAGTGTGTTGCTCAAAGCTGAATACCGAGCGCTGTTGGCACTGACAGATAGAGACGAACAAGAACGACTCGACCAATGGGTAATTGGTGCGAGCGTATTTTTTTAAACTCAGGAACATACCATGTTTGAAGCGGTTACCTTTTTAAGAATGTTTGCGCGTGTTACAGCGCTTTGCACATTGGCTGCACTGCTAAGTGTCGCAAGCTCTTTTGAGCTGCATGCACAAACTAGTGCGACTCAGCAGCCTGATATTGACCCAAATGTTGAGCGCAGAGACATCCGAGAGTTTGATATTGATTCGGAAAACGTTGAATTTGGCGCGTTTGTTGGGATCATTAGCATTGAAGATTTTGAATCAGATGTCGTCGTAGGTGCTCGCATTGCCTACCACATAAATGAAAATTTGTTTATTGAAGGTACTTATGCCCAAGCAACTGCCGGTCAAACAAGTTTTGAAGTGCTCTCAGGCGGTGCACCGTTTTTGACAGAAGAGCAACGAGACTATGTGTATTACGATGTATCAGGAGGTTATAATTTCAATGGCGAGTTATTTATTACCGACTCATTGGTGTTTAATACCGACTTCTATCTAACCCTTGGTGCAGGTAGTACCGACTTTGGCGGCGACGAACGATTTACCGTATCTGCAGGCGCCGGATACCGTTTACTTCTTACAGATTATCTATCGGTACGATTTGATGTACGTGATCATGTGTTTAATAGCGATATCATCGGCGTAGAAAAGAGTGTGCACAATCTTACATTCACACTCTCAACCACCTTCTTTTTTTAGTACGGAGCAACATGAATATGAGTATTTCGATGATTTCAGCTAAACGTATGAGCAAAACCTCTACTTTACTTGCAAGTGCAGTGTTAGCAATTGCTGCGATTGGATTTAGCACAAATACATTAGCCAATGCCGGCGCTTCGGCTGAAACAGCAAAAGACTTTACGCTACCTAGCAGAGACAGCGGCAACATTCGTTTATCTGAGCAGCGCGGCAACATCGTGATGGTAAACTTTTGGGCATCTTGGTGTGGTCCATGCCGCGAAGAGCTACCAGAAATGGAAGAGCTATATCAAGAATATGCCGACATGGGCTTTGAAATTTTAGCCGTCAATGTTGATGATGAAGTAAGCAAAGCCGACATCTTATTAAATGACATTGAAGTGACGTTTCCCGTGCTATACGACACGCAGGGCGAGGTTAGCAAGCTTTATGACGTTAACGCCATGCCTACCACGGTGATCATTGACCGAGATGGTAACCAGCGTTTATTGCACCTAGGGTATCGCGCGGGTGACGAAGTGAAGTATGAAAAAGCAATAAAAATGTTGATGCGAGAGGAATAAGTGATGTTGAACCAAGACATACAAACCACCCACACTATCGGGCTTACCCGCCGGTTTGCTGCAACATTAGCTAAACTAGTGATTGTTGGAGCAGGGCTAGGCTTAGGCGGATGCTCTTCAACCTTTGAAGAGATGGAAAATCCGTTTGATTTAAGTAACATTGAGCCATGGGTCAAGCCCTATGAGCGCAGTAATTTAGCCGACCCTATCATGGCCATTGGCAGAAACCCTATCGCGATGTCTTTTGCAAAGCATGTAAATGAATCACGAGAAGGCGCTCGCGGCGCAGACGGCGGTGCAGGCGGCGGTTGCGGTTGTAACTGATGTATATGCGCCTATCCCCATATTTGTTGTTTGTTGCGCTAGCGTTTACTTCCTTCGCTAGCTTTGCAGCCGTATTGCCATTAGAGCGTTCCGATGTCATGTATCACAGATATGAAGGTGATGGCGTGACCATTGACGGGCCAGCGGTATTGCTGCGCAAACAATTTGGTAATCACGTATCGGTGTCAGCGAATTATTACGTGGATACCGTTTCAGGCGCTTCCATTGATGTGCGTGCAACGGCATCTCCTTATGAAGAGCAGCGCAGAGAAACCACCTTAGGTGCAGACTTTCTGCACGAAAAAACCCTTGTTAGCATGAGCTTTACCAACAGTAGCGAAAATGACTTTAATGCAAACTCAGTGTATGTCGGCGTTAGCCAAGACTTTTTCGGAGACTTATCCACCATTGCTCTTTCATATTCTAAGGGTTGGGATGAAGTAGGGCGCCGAGGAGATGAGAATTTTCTTGAAGAAGCCGACAGACAAAAGTTTGGTTTTGGCTTTACGCAGGTCATGACCAAGAGCCTGATCATGGGCTTTAATGCAGAGCATATTTCAGATGAAGGATATTTAAATAATCCTTACCGCAGCATTCGTTTCTTAGATCCAGATTCCGAACGCGGTTTTAGCTTTACCACAGAATTATATCCAAACACGCGTTCGTCTAATGCCTACTCTATTAACGCCAACTACTACTTGCCTTATCGCGCTGCGGTATATGCAGACGCAAGAGTATATAGCGATTCATGGGGCATCGAGGCAAACAACTACAAACTTGGATACTTGCACCCTTACAAGGGTTTCTTATTTGACGTATTCGCACGCTATTACACCCAAGAAAGCGCTGATTTTTACCAGGACTTATTCAACCGCCAAAACGAGTTTAACTTCATGGCGCGCGATAAAGAAATGAGCACCTATAGCGGTGTCACCATTGGCATTGGTGTGAGCTATGAATGGCAGTTCTCAGAAACCGCCACGGTTAAGAAAAGCAGCGTGCACTTTGAATATGATTATATGAATTTTGATTATGAGAATTTTCGCGACGTGACAGCAGATGCGCCCCGCCCAGGAGAAGAGCCTTTATTCGGATTCTCTGCTAGCGTGATTAAATTATACGCCTCAATATGGTACTAACTATGTCCAGATATTCACCACTTTTTCATGCCCCATGGTTAAGACGCTTTGTTTTAGTGTTAACGATGTTAGGCAGTCTCAGCATGACATTGCAGGTGCATGCGCAAGCAATTGATGCCACTACAAACGATGATCAAAGTGAACTTGCTCAAGAAATAGAAACCTTGAGACAAGCGATGGTTAACCTCAACCGTGATCTATTTATTTTAGAAGAAGATTTGTTGTTCCCTTCGTCGACACAGGTCGCGGTATATTTAGCGATGGATGTGGGTGAGTACTTCGCCCTCGACTCTGTAGAGGTCAGCATTAATGATGAAACTCGCACGCAATATCTATACACGGAGCGCCAAGTCAACGCGCTTTATCGTGGGGGTGTTCAGCGTTTGTATGTGGGCAATATTCCTCAAGGCGAACATGAGTTAACCGCATATTTTATCGGAATTGGTCCGCAAGGCAGAGAGTATAAGCGGGCGGTAAGCATTAGCTTTGAAAAAACCGATGAACCAGTCGCGCTTGAGCTAAGCGTCGTCGATTCGACGGCGAAACAACAACCGCTGTTTTCGGCAAAAGTCCTTTAAGGTTGCTTAAGTGCCAAGACAAGTAAGAGAACAAGGCTTTAAAAAAGTAACCACGACGTCAAAACTTGGCGCCGCGTTGATGCTTTGCGTCCTTTCTTTATCGTCTCTTGCACAAGACGATGCAACAGCACTGCCCCTAGAGAATACAGCGTCTGACTCCGAGGTACTCTCATCAGCAGATGCCGTGCGAGTCTCTCCGGCAAAGCAAAAAGCAGACTATCAACACGTATTGTTTGAATATTTTCAGCAAAATTATGCATCTGTGTTGATGTTAATTGACGTAGGTGACCAAGCCCATCAATTTACCGATTTAGAAGAGCATGATCTTGACCGTTTGCGCCTAATGCAGGGCGCTGCTCAACTCAATTTAGGGTTGAACACGCAAGCACAAGAGCTTTTGTTAGGGCTGCTATCGCGCACCTCGTCTGAATATGTGCAAGCCAATACCTGGTATTGGTTGGCAAAAGCAGGTTTTGAGAATCGTCAATACACTTTAAGTGAGCGTGCCTTTGAAGCGATTCAAACCGACGAGTTAGAAAAGGAAATTACCACCGCCCAATGGCAAGAGCTCATATATCTTAATGCATTTACTCGTATGCAGCGCCAAGCCGATTGGCAAGCAATGTATGAGCAGCTAGCGCCAAACAATATTTACCCTGCCTACTTACAGGCAAACCTTGCGACCAGTTTGTTTAATCAGGGGGATTATGCGGGTGCAGAAGAAGCGTTTATAAACGCGAAACAACGCTTACTTCGCTATCAACAAATACGCGATTCGTGGTTTACCAGCGCAAAAACCGCCACACAAAGCCTGTTGAGTTTTGACTGGTTGTCATTTGCTTGGCTTAACCCAGTGACGTGGTTTAGTAGCGACCCTAACGCCACTGCACAGGGCAATATTGAACAGCAAGCACTCGCGGAGCAAACGCAAGAAGAAAACGCATTATTTGACCGCATCAATCTAGGCTTGTCTTATGCCCTGTTACAACAGCAAGATGAAGAAAGCGCCTTAGCGGTTATAAACACAATTTCAGAGCAAGGCGGCGAAAGCGACCAAGCACTGCTTACTCTTGGATGGACCTTGGCACAGCAAAATCGTTGGCAACAATCTCTCGATATATGGGAGTACTTACAACAGCGCTCAAAAGGTATATTTGGTTTACAGGCCAGCTACGGAATAGCTTATGCCCATCAACAGCAAGGTCAATATGCTAATGCGTTTTTTGCCCTTAGCGATACCAGCGAGCAAATTAAAACCAGTCTTGATGATTTAGATGTCTTTACTCAACAAATTCAACAAGACAATTTTTTTGATGGCTTTAGTCAAACTGAGTTCACGGCGCAGTGGCCGGCATCGCTATTAGATATTAAACGCATGTTTTTGAGCACCCGCCCAGACTTTGATGCGAAATATTTGTTGTCGGTGCGCGAGCAATCTCAACTGATCCTCGGTGAGCTTCGCAAAAAGCAAGATCAACTAGATGTACTTGAACAAATGCTCGCCACGCGCAAGCAAAGTTTTGCAAAGCGTCAGCAAAGTTTATCGTTGAGCGATGCCCAAGCCCAGCTTAGCCAAGCGCAAACGCAGCTTGAGCAAATGAAAGCGCTGATTGCGCAAAGTAAAAGTCAAAACGATGAAGGGGTGACGCCTTTGGCTTTAAAAATTGCCACGCCTGACCAAGTGGCTTGGATGTCGCGCCTTGAAAATGCCAAAGCAAGACATGCACGACTCCTGCTCGATGATACAAGACGCCGCCCCGTCAGCCCGAAATATGCCGAGCGTTTAGCGCGTATTCAAGGGGTCTTGGAGTGGCAGTTACAAAATGACTTTATTGCAAATCGCTGGGAACATTTACGTTTAATGCAGCAGGTAGGCAAAACCATTGAACAAACACAGGCCTCATATGATGCATTAAAAGCACGCCAACAAGATTCACAGTTGTTTGCGCGACAACAGCAGCAAATCGAGCGCTTGGAGCAAACCATTTTGCAACAACAAGCTACCGCTGATGGCGTATATCAGCGCTCAAATACGCAGTTACGAGATAACTTGCTCGCCATTATTGAGCAACGCAAGACGCAGCTTAATGCGCAGCAAGTCAACACTCGTTTAGCGATGTTGCGCCTACAAGATTTGCAACCGGAGGTGAACTGATGGGATTGCGTATCATCACTCGCAGTGCTGTGCTCAGCGTCACTTTTGTCCTAGGTGCTTGCAATATTTTGGGTGGCGAAGAGGTTGAGTTAGAAAAGCTGAACGAAGTGGAACTCGCAGAGCAAAGGCGCTTGTTAAGCGGTGCGTCTACTCGCCCTAGTTTAAAAAGTTTGAATCTTATGCCTGAAGGTCGCGATATTGAGGCCCCGATAAGTCAACAGGCTGACCAACAGAGCAATGGTCTTGAGGATATTCCGCGTCTGTCATTGGAGCAAAAACGCGATGAATACGAAGCGCTGTTACCTTTGATTGAAGATGAAACACAAAAACGCCAGGTAGCCTTTAGACTTGCCGATATTAAAATGTTGTTAGCCGAGCAAACCCTCGAGCAAGGCGGCGCTCAACAAGATACGTTTTTTGAGCAGGCGATAAGTGGATATCGTCAAGTGCTCAGCGAGCATGACGTGATAACCCCTAACGGTGAACTACCGCTCAGTGAAGCCCAACAAGCCCTTAATCGTAAACTCATGGATACCACTTATCAGCTATCTAGAGCGCTCGATTTAGCAGGTCAAGCGCAGCAAAGTGTTGAGGTCGCAAAAGGCTTTATGACCACCTTTTCAACCGATGTTTATGCCATGACAGAGCAACACGTTGAGCTATATTTTAGAATCGGTGAATACTACTTTAACCGCCAGCAATATCCTACGGCCGCAAGTTACTATGGTCAGGTTGTGCAATCGGCCGCACAAGTGTCGTTGCAAAATAGTGCTGATTTTTATGGGATCTCCGCCTACATGCTTGGTTGGAGTGAGTTCAAGCAAGATAACTATAACGACGCCCTTAGCGCCTTTAATATCATGCTTAGTCATACGCTAGGAAACTCTGAACAGCTGAAGTTTGCTACCCTCGACAGTATTGATAGTTTAAGTAAAGGTGAAATGCGTCTGGTCAAAGACAGCCTTAGAGTGATGGCGCTTACCTTTTCTTATCAAGGGAACGCTTCGGCCATTAGAGCGTTTTACGAAGCCAAAGGTCCTCAAGCCTATGAACATTTAGTTTACGAAGAGCTGGCTCAGCAGTATTTAGATGAAGATCGTTTTCAAGATAGCGCCGCGGTGTTACTTGGGTTTGCATCACTTTATCCTGATCATCCTCGAGCAGTTGAGTTTTACGTTAGACATATCGATGCGTTTATCTTAGGGGACTTCCCAGGCGAAGTATTATTAGCCAAGCAAGGCTTCGTAGAAACGTATTCGGTAGGAGCAGGTGTAGTATCTCGTTTGTACTCACCCATCGGTGAAGCCGCAGCGCCTTATCTGCGCGAGTATTTGACGGAGTTAGCGCAGTCGGAGCATAGCATTGCGCAGGGTATCGACAGCATCCTGCAAGCTCGCAGAACTCGTGCACAAGATGCCGAAAACAGCTTTACACAAGCCTTTCAGACACAACAGTTAAGCAATGCTCAACGTATTGCCCTTAGCAGTGCTACCGATACCGATTTAGCAAGCTTACGCCTAGAGGCATATCAACAGGCGATTGCTTACTATGATAATTTTATCCGAACATTTGCAACGGCAAGCTTGCCGGGCTTAGAGAATGTCAGTCAAGATGTACCTGAGCGACGTTTCTTTATGGCAGAAGCACACATTGCCATTGAGCAATATGCACAAGCCATCGACGCATTTGAAATTTATGCGTACGAAGATACCCCCAATCCAATGGCGGTTGAAGCAGCGTATGCAGCCATCTTGGCATACGAAAAAATGCCCGCATCTGCCACCGTTTCACGTATTGAAGATGGCGTATTTAGACCCTCTGCTCAACAGCTTAGTCAGCAACGTTTTGTGCAAAACTTTGCGCAAGACAGACGCTCACCAGTGATCAGTCTAAACCTTATGCAAAGCTTGTTTAATCAAGCCCAATACCGCGCCGCGAAGAGCTGGGCAACGTGGTTGTTAGAGGTTTCACCCACCTTACACGAAGTATTGCCGGAGCGTCAGCGCTCGGCACTATTGGTGATGGCGCACAGTGAGTTTGAATTAGCCAATTTTGCCAGTGCCGAAGGGTTTTATCGTCGCTTACTAGCCGACACCACCGTTACCGCATCGGTAGATGGAGAAATAGAAAACATCGATTTGATAGACCGCTTGGCCGCTACGTTATATCGACAGGCAGAGGCTGAACTGGCGAGCATTAATCTGACGCCGGAAGGGCTATCTCAAGTGACGGATGTTCAAAGCATTAGCCTAAGTGAGCCCCAGCAAGATGTTGTGATCAGAGCAATTGGGTTTTGGCAGGAGATCATCACCGATACGCCGAATGCCACCTTTAGATTGGCCGCACAATACGACAGTGCGAGTTATTATGCGCTGTTAGGTCAATGGCAAAACGCCATCGAGACATGGTTGGATTTCGCACAGCGCTATCCTGAAAACGAGCTAACGCAAAATATCGAACCTCAGCTGTTATACGCTTATCAGCAAACCGAGAATTGGGAGGCTGCAGCAAGTATTTTGATTGCGCAACATGCAGCTTCACCTAATACCGACGCAGGAAGAGAGGCGCTGTATCAAGCTGCCACCTTCTATGATAGAGCAGAAAACCGCAGTCTTGCGCTAGACAATTTCAGAAAATATGCCCATGCGTATCCGCAACCACTCGATTTGGCGAACGAAGCACGTTTCCGCCTAAGTGAGTTTTATGTTGAGTCTAATGAGCAAAGCAAGCGTCGTTTTTGGCTCAATAAAATGCTTCAGGCGCAATTGGCACTTGCCAGTGGTGCAGGCAATGCTAGCGCAGGTACACCGCGCTCGCGTTACTTAGCGGCTATGTCGGCGATGGTCTTTGCGAAAGATGCAGACTATGTGTTTAAACGCATTAAATTGTCACAACCACTCAATGAAAGTCTCCCGAAAAAGCAAAAAGCCCTGAGCGATGCAATTAACGCTTATGATTTAGTAATGTCGTTTGCGGTAAAAGACTTTACCACCGCTGCTAATTACGACTTGGCGAATTTATATCTGCAACTGGCGGGCGATTTGATGGACTCGAGCCGTCCAGATGGGTTATCAGCCCTTGAAATGAGCCAGTATGAAATTTTGCTGGAAGAGCAGGCCTATCCATTTGAAGAGACAGCCATAGAACTGCATCAAAATAATGCCAATCGTGTGTTTAACGGGATTTATGATGACTACGTTCAGCAAAGCTTTGCCGCGCTTAGTAAAGCTTTGCCCGCACGCTATAACAAACCTGAAATGACCGCGAGGTTGACCGCAGATGAATTATAAAATCAAGCACCTTGTTACAACATTGGCTGCACTGCTGCTGTTAGGTGGTTGTGTTAGCACTAAGACCTTATTTGGTGATGCCGAGCAAGAGGTTCAGACAAATGAACAAGAGCAAGCGCCCATCACACAAGAGACTGCTGGTGCACAAGGTATTGAAGTCGAACCGATTTCTCCAGAAGAGCAACGAGCCTTAGACACAGCGGCCTTAGTCAATGCGAGTGAAAACCGCTTTCAGGCATCTAAAAAAGCAAATGCACCGCGCACACGAGCATTATTACTTGAAGCGTTGAGTGCCTATCAAAATGAAGAATATGAAGTGGCATTGACGTTGATGCAAAGCGCTAAGCAATTAGCCGACCCCATGAACAGCAGTGCATACGTACTTGATGGCGATATTTATGTTGCGTTAGATGACGTTGATCGCGCGGCAAAAAGTTATGACAACGCGTTGTCACTAAACCCAGACAACTTTAAGGCTGCCAATCGACGTGCCTTGCTGCATCGTGAACAAGGCGAGTTTGAGCAAGCATTAACGCTGTATTCCCAAGCGATTGAAAGCTATTCAGCGCATGCGCCTAGCTATCGCAATCGCGGCGTACTGTATGACTTGTATCTAGGAAACAAAGCCCTAGCCCTAAAAGATTACCAAATGTACGCCGATTTATTGACCTACCAACAGTCACAAACTGCGCAAGATGCAGTTATGCTGACGTCGTTAAGTGAGGCTCAGCTCAAGCGTGAAGCCCGCCGTGTAAAAGGGTGGCTAATTGATGTCGAGCGTCAAGTACAAGCGCAAGTCGATAACGTTGCGAGGCAGGCAGATGGCACAGAATAAATTATATTTATGTATGTTGGCACTTACGCTTATTACGTCAATACAGTCAGCAAACGCGCTAGCACAATCTGATAACGACACTGCGCAAACAGTAAGCACGCCAGAGCCTCTCTCGCAGGAGGCTCAACAACCGATTTCTGCCAATGAGATTTTAAGATTGGAAGAGACCATCAGAGGCAACAAAGAGCAACCTCAGGTATTGACGATTGTACCTTGGCAGTTACCGACGCATCAGCGAATTAACGAAAATAGTGCATGGCAACCGACCGTTGAAAGCTTGCCGAGTATTGAGCGCAACCAGTTTTTACGTGACCTAGCGGTCGTAGAAGAGATAAGTCGAGGGGCTAGCAATGCGGCCAATGTGCAAGGTGCTAATCCCGCGACCAAAGAAGATTAGGTATATTTTTTCATAGCCTGAGTTAATTGAGATACACAAACACCCATTGTTTTTTCGTACATTACTGCAAATACATCACACTCATTGAATTTATTGGAGCGATATCATGGATATCTTTGACACCGTAGCGCGATTTTTCCAAGAAGGCGGATCGTTTATGCTGCCTATAGCCATTGTTTTGGCCATTGGCATAGCCATTACCATTGAACGCTATTTGTTCTTGATGTCAGCAACTTTCACCAACAAACGTGCGTTTGGTGAAATTGAGCCGCTTTTGGCACATCAAAAGTTTGAAAAAGTGATACAAATCACCGAAAACAGCAAAGCGCCCATAAGTCGCGTGATTGGTGCAGGTATTACTCGCTTATCGGTCAGCCCTCGTCGCGAAGATATTGAGTATGCGATGGAAGAAGGCCTAATGGAAACGGTACCGCGCCTTGAAAAGCGCACTCAGTATTTAGGTACGCTTGCTAATATCGCTACCTTGCTGGGTCTATTAGGTACGATCATTGGTTTGATAGCGGCCTTCTCAGCGGTGGCCAATGCTGACCCATCTGATAAAGCAAGCCTGTTATCGCAATCTATTTCTGTGGCAATGAACACCACGGCTTTTGGTCTAATTTCAGCGATCCCTTTATTAGGCTTCCACGCACTGCTTCAGACCAAAACCACTGAAATCATCGATAGCATGGAAATGGCCGGTGTGAAGTGCTTGAATATTCTGATTGCGCGTGAACATTTAACGCCAAAAACACGCGATACTGACGCGTAAGTTACGCTGCCATGTTAGCGAATCGTCGCAAGCGCATCCCAAAGCAAGACGCTGAGCTCGACATCACTTCATTTATGAATTTGATGATCGTGTTAGTGCCGGTGCTGCTCATGATGATGGTGTTTTCACGCATCACCGTTGTTGAGCTAAACCTGCCCGGTCTTGCCGGTATCTCAGATACCGAGAGCATTGAAGCTCAGGTGCTCGAAGTCAAAGTCACTGACGACGGATTAGATGTGTATTTTCCGCAAGGTTACTTAGTGACTAGCGTACCTAAGATAGAGATAGAAACTGAAACTGGCGCGGTGATCGCGCACGATTTCGAAGCCTTACAAGAAACCCTAAAACAAGTGAAGCAAACCTTGTTGGGTAAAGGCGTCGATAAAAAAGACATTACCTTGCTCATGCAACAAGACACCGACTATCAAACCATTGTGACTTTGATTGATACAACGCGTTCTTACAAAGACGTTGTAGCGGCGTCGGTGGTAGATGCCGAGTTATTCCCGGATGTATCGTTGGCCGATGCGCCCATATCTAGCGTTAGCACGGGAGGACAATAATGAAACAGTCTGCCCACGCTAAACGAATGGCGCGCAATCACAAGCGTCACGCCAACAAAGCAAAGCTTAGCTTGGTGTCATTGATGGATATTTTTACCATCCTCGTGTTCTTTTTGATGTTAAATGCATCAGATGTACAGGTGTTGCAATCCAGTGATGATGTGGTGCTACCAAACTCCACTGCCGATACACCCGCCAAAGAGACGCTGCTGTTGATGGTGACCAAGCGTCAAATACTACTGCAAGGTAAACCTTTGGCTGACACGCAGTCGATTATTGATAATGATGCGCAAGCCCTCGATAGTTTAGAGGCCGAGCTTGATTATCATACGTCCAGAAAACCAAACCTAAGTGATGAGGAGAAGCTCGCGCAATCCATTACCATCATGGGTGATTCAGCAACGCCTTATGTGGTACTTAAACAGGTGATGCAGGCGGCCGCGGCAAAAGGTTATACCAATATTGCGCTGGCGGTTGAGAATACCGAAGATAGCGGCACTGCACTTAGCTCGGGAGGGTCTCGATAATGACGACACAGACCCTACCAAACAATGGCATTTACTTTGACAGTCAATTGCCATGGAGCAGTTCATCGCAAGAGAATTCGCGCTTTGTCAAAATCTGCGTAAGCGTATTGATAATCACCCTGTTACTGGCGGTATTTGTGTCATTGACTGATGTACCAGAGGTGCCCAGAGCAGAGCAAGAAAAACTGCCTCCGCAACTCGCTAAGATCATTCAAGCACAAACACCACCGCCGCCGCCTCCTCAAGTCGAGCCTGAACCAGAGCCCGAACCGGAGCCCGAGGTAATTGAAGAGCCGGAGCCTGAAATACCAGAGCCGGTGGTTGAAGCACCAGTAGAAACGCCACCAGCGCCAGAGCCAGAAGTTGAGCCTGAGCTGACAGAGCAAGAAAAAGTCACGCAAGCGCGCGAAACCGCAAAAAGCAAAGGGGTCTTAGCATTTCAAGATCAACTTGCCAGTATGCGCCAGCAAGCGAATCTGTCTAATTTGGCGAATACGGATTTAAGCCAAGGCGGTGGTGAAGCAAGCGTCACCCAGCGTGATGTGATTGCCGCTCCTTCGTTAGCCACCAGTGGCGGTATTCAGACAAGTAATTTGTCGAGTGATGTGGGCGCAGCAGGGGAGCTTGAAGGGCGTCGAAATACCGAATTTGTCGCAGCAAGTGTAGGTGAAGCGGCACTTGCGACAAAACGTATTGAAACGGAGTCACAAGTGATTGGCAGTCGTGATCTAGACCAAATTCGTCAGGTGTTAGATGCGAACAAGGGCGCGGTGTACTCTCTATACAGGCGAGCGCTTCGTGAAGACCCAAGCATTGAGGGTAAGCTAACCGTTAAGTTAGTGATTGCGCCAAGCGGTGCGTTAACTGAAGTGACCTTGCTAGACTCAGAGCTAGAAGCGCCTGAACTGGTAGAAAGATTACTCGCTCGTATTAGCTTAATTGATTTTGGGGCACAAAACGTAACGCAAACCGAACTGGAATACGCGTTTAATTTCCTACCCTTCTAAAGCAAGCTTTAGTATCTATGATACGCTAGGTAGCATGATAACTTTCATGCCCTGGCGTATTTTCGTTTAAGCATATTTTACTGCACAACCCCGTATTCCAGGCGTTTTTATTTCAGAGTCTTTTACTTCAAAACAATGACACAAGCCAAGCAAAGCAGAATTCATAAGGCCTACTTTCGAAACGGTGAAAATCATCGTGGTGGTGCTGACGTCAGTTTTGCCGATATCGTGAAAATATTTGGTTTTAGAGCAATTGAGATTGGTAAATGGGTCACCCGTGAAGAGCAACAAATAGCTGCTAACCTATTTTTTGATGCGCTTTGCGATCTTATGGATATTCTGCAAGTGCCCGAATCGGTCATTTCTCTCAATGGTACCCTAGCATTGGCTTTTGGGGTAGGCGGACGAAAGCACGTGAGTGCCCATTACGATGGGCGCAAACGTCAGTTAGCTTTGGCTAAAAATGCCGGGGGCGGCGCCCTTGCGCACGAATGGTTTCACGCTTTTGACCATTTTATTACCCCTAAATTTGTGCAATCTAACATCTCTAGTGGATTTGCATCATCGATGTGGTTAGAGAATCGCAATATTAACCCTCACCCCCTGAACAATCGATTAGAAGCGTGTTTTGAGGCGATATTTTTGGATGCTGCCAACGCAGAAAACATGAGTACGCTAATGCTCAAAAGCGTTGCTACGGATAAGGCGGTAGGCGTCTTTTATTATTCTCGCCCGCAAGAAATGGCGGCACGAGCCTTTGAGGCGTTTGTTCAGGACCACAGCATTAAGAATCAGTTTTTGGTGCAAGGCACAAAGCAATCTGCTGATGCAAAATCAGGAGTATACCCAACAGGGGCGCAGCGTGTTCTAATCACACAACGTTTAGCCCGTTACTTCTGTTTGCTTGGCTCAGCGCTCAATAAAGAGGCGCAATAATCTAGCAATACAAGACACACTGCTATCCATAAGTATTGATGAGGCTCAAAAAAGTGCGCATCGGGTAAGAAAGTCTTTAACAAGCTTTGATTGGGTATCTGCAATTGGACATGACTTACGACCCACTATCAGTGCATGTGTCACTGAGCTTAAATCCACAGAGCTTTTTGCACATGCACTTCGCCGTGCTGATAAAGCCTTGTACCTAATCAAAGAGAACGGTCGCGATCGCGTTGAATTAGGATTGGCCTAGTTTCAATTAACGTGTAAATAAGGCTTATGTTAGTCGTTACTAACCAAAAAAGTACGAAAGTGCTATGTATATGTAAAGCAATTGTTAATAAGGTGTAAAGCCCTAACGTTTAGTTGGTTATACATATGAAACATTTCTTCTCATCTGTTGTAGCTTTAGCGCTGCTTATTGCGCCACCTCTTGTCCTTGCTTGCAAAGATGCCGTTGTGTTAGTACATGGTAATTCGGCTTCGCCTAGCAGCTGGGATAACACTTACAATCGTTTATTGGCAAACGGATATTCTGGTAACGAAATCTTTCGTCCCGATTGGGGCAGTAAATTCTGTGCCGCGTGCAATAATCATAGTGGTTCAGAAGAAACCCCAGTGAGAAATGCCATTAACAGCGCCTTGGCACGCTCTTGTACCGGGAACATTGATGTGATTGGGCATTCTATGGGAGTTACCTTAGCGATTCAGCAAATCGGTAAACTACGTGTTGCTAATCGTGTCGATACTTTTGTGGGTATTGCCGGCGCGGTGCGCGGTTTACGCACCTGCGGTACTTACCCGTTTAACGTGCCTTCATCTACGTGTGGTGTTAACGGTTTATCTATAAACAGTCCATTTTTACGCAGCATTAACGGCGACGCCATCGCATCAAAGGTCTATTCGATAAAAAGTAACTTCGACCAGATTGTATGTGCAACCGGCACGTGTAATGTGAACGGCGTCCACAGCAGTCGAATTTGGAACGAATTGAGAAGCTATACTTATTCTTTAGGTCATTTTGGCTTACAGTCGAATACGTCCTCGCAACAAGTCGCGCTTATTCAATAGTAAACGTTGGCGCACAACCGATAGTGTTGTGTGCCGGCCCCGCCTTTTGATCCCCTTTACAATGTTCAGTGCGAAGGTTACCCTTTTTCACACCTTATTTGATTGATTGAGCACAGTAGGCCCTATCTTGCCGCGTTTTTTCTACTTTCGTTTGTTCGTATGTTCAGTGCTTATCCTGTGCTTGCAGTCGTGTGCCACTACGCAGCCTAAAAAAGCCGTGCTCGATTATGAAAAAAGCGATAAGGATTATCTCGCGCTCAAGCAGACCATTGAGAATAAACTAGCAGACAGCACTACCTTCGATCGCATTTTGTTTACCTATCCGCTCACGTCGTTTTATCAACCGACCGGTGACACCGAGCAGGCAGGAAAGTTACTCACCGAGAATTACATGCGAGCGGGCAACTTCGACGCTTGCCTTAAAACCGCTGAACAAATTTTGGGAGCAAATTACACATCTTTGATTGGGCATTACGCCGCCGCCACATGCTCTGGCGCAAAGCAAGATACTGAAAACAATCGCTTTCACACTTGGGTATTAGATAGCTTAATTGAGGCAATTTGGCGCACCGGCAATGGGCAAAGTGAGAATACGCCTTTTGTGATCAACAGCACCACTGACTTATATGCGTTTATCCAACTGCACGATATGGTCGCTGTGGGGCAAGACCTAGTCTACGTGCAGCAAATACCGGTGCAGCGTATTTTGATTCAGATGCCTGAGAGCAATCGCACTACCACTTGGTATTTTAACGTTACGCCGCAATTTAGGCGCGCTGTGATTGATAAACTAGAGTGGTGACGCTAGCGTTTGCGCACCGGTTTGTATTGTGTAGAGCAGTAGCCGCGAGAAACATCAGAGCTGCGCAGTTTAATGTGCTTAGTTTTGCGACCCGACACGCGTGCTCGCCAATTATTAAAGGTCTTGCGTTTTATGCTGCTTCGCATTAACTCAATCACCTGAGGTTCGCTTAGGCCATAGAGGCGCTCTATCGCTTCAAACGGCGTTCTATCTTCCCACGCCATTTCAATCACGCGAGATTTATCGGTCTCACTTAATTCGGCTTTTATAGACATAAACGAAAATGTACCTTGTGATGCATGAGTGTATACATACCCACAATATGTAAAAACAGATTAAGACTGGCCGAATCGACCTTGTAAATATTCAATAATCGCTGATGAGTCAAAAAGCCATTTATCGCCTTCAGTTGTTTGAATTCGCAAACAAGGGGTCTGTATTTTTCCTGCGCCCTCTAGCAACTCTTGTCGATAAGGAGAGCCTTGCGAAACATTACGCTTGGCGATGGGAAGATTGAGTTTGTGCATAGTACGTCTCGTTTTGATACAAAACGGGCATGCAAAGAACTGATAGAGCGTAAGTG
This sequence comes from Glaciecola sp. XM2, assembly GCF_018595715.1. Classification (GTDB taxonomy): domain Bacteria; phylum Pseudomonadota; class Gammaproteobacteria; order Enterobacterales; family Alteromonadaceae; genus Glaciecola. Next base: position 345,380 of record NZ_JAHEOJ010000024.1, on the reverse strand, counting down.
CCTCAAGCTCTTTCTCAACGTCTTGCTGAGCCTGCGGGCTGCGTTTTAGTTTGCGACCACGGGTAATGAGGTCGACAAACGCGATAATGCCACCAAGCAAATTACGAAAAAAAGTCAGAATGAATCTCATCTTTACTACTTAAAAAGGTGATGTGGATAATTTAGCGGCAGAATAAACGCTCTGTGTGAGCGTTGCAACATCATTTGTTTTGTCATGTGTTTCCTTTGCATTGAGCGGGTAACAATAGTGCACAAGAAATTGATCTTGTTCACCTATATGACTATAACTAGAGGTTAATAAAAGCGTCCACTTCAAAAAGGTACGGGATATGTCACAGCAAAAACCGATAGAAATTCCACAACAAGCGTTTGATTGGTATGACGAATATGCCCATGGAGATATTGACCGACGCACTTTCATGACGCGTTTGGCTTCATTATCCGTTGCCGGCTTATCTCTTGGGGTAATTAGCAGTGCGCTTATCCCCAATTATGCGCAAGCTGAGCAAGTGTCGTTCAACGACCCAGACATTAAAGCAACCTACGAGCGCTTTGACTCACCAAACGGCTATGGTGAAGGCAACGGTTATCTTGCTGTTCCGTCTAATTTAGAAGGCAAGGCCCCGACGGTGTTGGTAGTGCATGAAAATAGAGGTCTTAACCCTTACATCAAAGATGTGGCTCGCAGGTTAGCTAAAATTGGTTTTATTGCGTTTGCCCCTGATGCCCTGTTTCCACTGGGCGGCTACCCCGGCAATGACGATGACGGGCGCGCGATGCAGCGCAGCCTAGAAAGAGAAAAGATAGAACAAGATTTTATGGCAGCCGCTACTTGGTTAAAGGCGCATGAAAAAGGCACAGGCAAACTAGGCGTAGTAGGTTTTTGTTTTGGTGGCTATATCAGCAACCTATTAGCGGCCACAATGCCCGACAGTATCGACGCCGCTGTCCCGTATTATGGAACGCCTGCACCAGAAGCATTGCAGTCGCAAGTTAAAGGCCCTTTGCAAATTCATTTTGCTGAGCTAGACAAGCGCGTAAATGCCTCATGGCCTGGTTATGAGAAGATTTTACGTGAAAACAAGGCCGATTATGAGGCGCATACTTATGCTGGAGCGCAGCACGGATTTCATAATGATTCCACCAGCCGCTATAGCCCCAAAGATGCTGAGTTGTCGTGGCAACGCACGACTGACTTTTTCAACAAGCACCTAACTAGCTCTTGACGATGACATAGGTGTTAGGCTTGACCATGCAGGTGCTGGGAAAAGCGCAAAAGAGGCCGGTCGAGAGTTAATATTAATGCATTCATGGTGCTTAACTCAGGTGTGGATTAAGACGATGTCGTTATCTCAGATAACACCATGTCAGCGGTTTTTTGGGTGCGCTCAATAAGCACTGGGTAATTCGCCATCGCGGTAATATTCTGTCCTATCCAGAAACGGAGCATTTGCGCAAGAGCTTTGTCGGCTCTTATATTGCGAAGCATTGAGGCGGCGTCGATGGCAACAAGGCTACTTTCGCAGTCCCTTGTGAGTGTTTCGAGTACGGCATCCACATCTACTTCCCAGCAGCCGGTCCATAGAATGCGTGCTGCATCAGGGTTAAAATAACCACGTACCGCCTCGCGAAAGGGCGGCGAATCTTGATTGAGCATCCCAAAGGCATTAATTAGGTCGTAGGTTGTGAAAAGCTCCTCACGTAGGGCACTATTAGTGGGAAAACTGAGTTTGACCGCCTCGTCAAATGCCGTGCGGTCAAGGGTAATTGCCCAGAGCTGAGACGCATGAAAAAAATCAATCAATAGCCCTTCACACGTTGCCTGACATTGTGTATTACCCTCTAAATACAAAAGCGCCCGCTCCCCTGCTTCTGTAACCGTAGAATAATAGTTTAGGAGATTGTCAGTAGTTTTACTATTTTGGACGAGCTCTTCATGAATCAAGACTAAATACGCCTGCTCCTTAGCTAGGCGACCATTTTCATCATTCCAATTCGATACCTGTATACCGATAAATACACCAACAACTACGATGATGAAATCGATAAATACGGCTGTCCAATTCTGTGTTTTAACATGCTCCATCACACGGCGTAAAAGCATATCCTTTCCTTTTCACTATGGATAACGTAGCGCATCACCATATCTTATTGGCTCAGTGGTTGCCAACAGTTCTAACGGGCCGTTTATTAATTTGGGCAGTCTATACAACTTCATCGGATGTAAAACACAACTAAAACAGAGCGTCTGGAAGCGGCATAAAGTTCTGACCCAATCCCTACGTTCCAACCTCAAAATACAAATAGCATTAAATCTCAGTGCCGGCCTGCTGCTCAAATCGCTTGGCGTTGATAAGGCAGAGCAGTTCACTAGCTGCTACTGCGTCAGACATGGCGCGGTGATGCCGCTGCATACTGATGTCAAAATGCTTGGTGAGATTGGCAAGCGAATACGACGGCAGTCCTTTAAAATATCGGCGCATTTGCACTACGGTGCACAGTTTAGGGCGGCGCCAAAAGCGGTCAAGGCGGGCAAACTCTTCTTTGATAAAGCCATAGTCAAAGTTCACGTTGTGTGCGACAAAAATGCAGTCTTCAGTGAAGGCTGCCACTTCATCTGCAATTTCGGCAAAAATGGGCGCGTCTTGGACCATGGCATCGTCAATGCCGGTCAATGCGGTGATGTTACTTGGTATTCGTCTTTGCGGGTTAACTAAGCTTTGCCAGCGTTCAACAATTTCACCGCGCACCATTTTGACCATGCCGATTTCAGTGATTTTGTGATTAGCGGCCCGTCCACCAGTGGTTTCAATATCGACCACAACATATGGTTGGTCAGGGTCTACAATAAAATCTACGGTGGTGATGCGCACGTCAAAACCAAATTCGCGGAGCTTTTGAATACACAATAGTTGATTGCGTCTTAACACATCGCCTTCGCCCTTTATTTCTTCAAAGCGCAAACGATTGTCTTCTATCACCATGATGTCTGGAAAGCCGTTATGGCAATGCTGCCAATCTTGCGCCATGTGAATCATTTGCTGTTTTACCCCAGCAATCGGCGCTAGTGATAAAAAGGTTTGCAGAGTTTCGAGCACATCGCTACGCCATTGAAAAACGCCTTGGCCTTTTCCATGATGCTCGGCAGCGTTTTTAGTCAAAATGGCCATGCACTCTTTTGCCGTTTGAAAGCTCGCAAGTTTGGCTTCAATTTGCTCATGAGCCACGGCGTAAAAATTGTTTTGTTTTAAGCATGTAGGAAGGTGATCAAAAGCCGTAGCTAGACCTAAACCGGGAAGGTCAAATAACTCTTGCCAAAACAGCAGTCCAAACAAACTTCCCCACAGGGTGTTTTCTGTGCGATAAGCCTGTAAACCTTTGTGTTTGTAGTGCGCTTGCACCCCGCGTTCGACGCTTCCTTTAAAGGTTTCATCTAAATAAATATGGTGGGCTCCTTCGCGCAGCATATCGGTGAGCACACTGGTACGTTTTTGCTGATATTTGCGCGCCAAAAAGTCTTCTGCAAATGCCAAAGACTTATCACTAAGAGGTTGATCAATCATGTCATCAAGAGCTAGGCGCACTTCCTCGACTTGGCCGAGCTTATATGCCTCCCGACACCACTTTTCTTTGGCGGTATCTGTCTCTAGCGCCTTTAAGAGCCTTAATGCGTGCACAGGGTTAAAGGTCAGCATTTCGCAAGCAAGTGCAAACATCAGATGCTGGTGCTTGTCTGCTGCGATCTCGCCCTCAACCGGTGGCGTATCTTTTATTGCCTGAAGGACCGCGCTCGCACTATCAAACTGACTACGCCTGACTTTACGTAAATATTTTGAGAGTAAAAAACTACTTAGCGCTTGATGCTTGCACTGATAACGTGATTGCAGTTGCGCTTGGGTGTCGCGCGTTCGCATTACGCCTAAGTCACGCAGCGAAAACTGGTTTAAGCGCGATTTGGTATCTCCAAAATATAGATATAGAAAATAATCGATGATGGGGTCGCTATGGCGCATAACGTAATCATTGGATAAAGCAGCGTCACAGAGGGTCTGGGCAGGCACTGACCGACAAGCGCCAAGCAATGTATCGCGGTTAACACTTTTCGGCAAACGTGCTTCGGTGGGCGAAATACTAGCGTGATAAAGCGTGTGTAATTCGTCTTTGGTTAACGCGTCTAGCCACGTCGGCACATCTTGTGTTGTGATAGGTCCAAGCCAGCCCAGTTCCACAAGTTGTGCTATCAGCTCATCTACATTACCCAGCTCTGCAAATACTAAGCTACTGATTTTGATTGCACCATGCTTACGATTGATGCACCTTACTAACAAGCACTGCTGGTCTTTACTTGCTTGATGAAACGCCTCTAAAAACGCTATGTGCGACGGGTGCAGCAAGGCAGCACAAGGCCCTTCAACAAAGCGCAAAAACTCGTGAAAATGCGTTAAATAATAATAAGTGGGTAAGCGTCGCATGGGCTCATATTTTTGACAAAGACGCGTGAAGTGTAATTTATTACTGTTTAAAAAAACAGTGGTTAATCGGGATTAAATCTTTCATCAGATTGGACGCGCTCTTGCCCTGCGATTCTATGCAAAGAGCAAGGCAAGCAACGCAACGGCTAAGCCGATGCTTAAACCTAAAACGAAAAACATAAAGTGAGCTTTATTAAATGCGTTGCTATCTCCCTCAAGTTCCTCGGGTTTGGGCACTTCAAACAAAACCTCTCGACGAACATCAAACGCTATGCACAAGGCCATGATGGTTTCTAGCGAAGCGTTGCCTTGCTTCTCAACCCGCTGAATGGTGCGCAAGTTTACATCGCAAATTTGTGCTAGTTGTTGCTGCGTCCAGTTATTGGCCATTCGCATCGCTTTGACTTTATCGCCGCGTAACTCCATAGTTGAACGGCGCCTAACCGGTAATCATGGGTACAATATACCGGCCGGTTAAATAGCCAAACATTGCACCAACGGCGACCCACCCTAGAAGTTGGATAAACATTTTCTTGCTGCTCTGCTTTGTTAGGTAGCTTTTACTCTCTTTAGCAATCTCTTCACGGTTACAAAACAACGTCGCAGATACCGTGCCGCGCAGGACCTCCTCTAGGACAATCCGCACGCGGTATTGCCTCTCATCGATGGTAAAATCGTGATCGCCACGAAAACTCCATAAGTTGCGTTTATCAGATACTGGGTGGTTGTCTACATAGACCGTTTCTTTGCCTGACCAAGCAGAGCCATGCACAGAAATGTCATGCCCTTCATGCTCGAAGTAAAACCAAAACCCTTTGCGCATTGTTACTTGGCTCATATCTTCATTACTCTCATTGGTGTTTGTTTGACTATATTGCATTTTTGGTTCCTTGTTAATGGCTTTGCGTATCGCTGAAGCTATTTAACGTCCTTATTGAGAAAACCGAAACGGCAGTTTTGTGACAGTCGTAAAATGTCATATGACACTTCGGTGTCGTAAATGCTTAAGCTATTGTCTTATTTCGTTTTTTGTTTTTTCACCCATGCAAAGTGAGTAGTGAGTTTTTCATCATTGAGTATCATTTCAAGGGTATAAAATTGTTTAGCAAGGGTCATTTCACAATATGTTTTATGGATGCCGGTATGGCACTTACGACAAATATTGATGCCAGCAGACAGGCCAGCTTTATCAAAATGCTTTTTAAAGTACGTGCGCCGATGCATCTTTTTAGGAATGAGATGGTGAAAGGTTAAGTGCGCCTGTCGCCCACAGGTTTGACAAGCGCCAAAGCGTTTGCGAGGTTGATAAGGTGATGATGAAGTCGCGTCTTTCATAGGTTTGTTTAACGTACCGCTTTATAAAAAGGCTCACAAGGCGGTTTTTAGTTTGTCTGATAAGGCAGCAATTGCACCGTGCAAAGACAGCCTAACAACCAATTGGTAGATTTTGCGCTACTAAAACGAACCAGCAGATTATTTCATCAGTAAGAAAGGTAACTCGCAACAAAATGAGAGCACGATGAGCTTAACACGCGCGGAAAAATTTGAATGCCCGTATTGCATGACCTATAACGACATTGAGATTGATGAAGACAATGACATTGGTCAGCAACAAATTGTCGACTGTCAGATATGCTGCTCGCCCATTGAAGTGGCAATCGTAGACAGTGGCTTCGGCTTAGAAATTATTGCTAAGCGGGATGATGAATAAGCATGGCTAAATATTACGGTTCACAAGATATACAAAACCTTGATCAACGGGTCAGAGCAAATCTGATCAATAGTTTGTCGGGGTTTAAGAGCGCTAATTTGATGGGTACAAAGAGCGACAAAGGTGTTGAGAATTTAGCGATGATCAGCAGTGCGTTTCATGTTGGTGCTAACCCACCGTTAATGGGTATTTTGATGCGCCCGCACACGGTGACAAGAGACTCGCTAGAAAACATTAAAGCATCAGGGTTTTTTACGCTCAACCACGTCAACGAAACCATGGTTGAGCAAGCGCATCAGTGCTCTGCGCGATATGAGCCTGATCAAAGCGAATTTGCAGCCACGGGGCTTACTCCCCAGTATTCAGAAGGCTTTTTTGCGCCTTACGTGGCACAGAGCAATATTAAGTTAGGGCTTGAGCTACGCGAAATACAGGTACTCAACATTAATCTCACAGAGTTGGTTATTGCACAAATTGTCGAAATTCAAACGCATGCAGATTATCAATTAGAGGATGGGTATCTAGATATAGACGCTGCTAATTCGGTATGTGTGTCTGGGCTAGATAGTTATCATCGTACCGAGCGTGTTGCGCGATTAAGTTACGCAAAACCCGATACTCCGTTACATTCAATTTGGAAGAAATCAACATGATCCCGAATCTTGATCAGTTATTACTGGTGTGCGGCATCGCACTGGCCTTTGTTGCGGCCATCGTGTGGCTGTTAATGAAGCTGCCTGAGCAAGAAGATGAAAGCCCAGGCGCAGATGATGAGCAATAACAAACATTGACATCGCGCAACCGGTTTCTAAATCAGATTTGGTAGATCTTAATTATTGGTGTATAAGTATAAACAGAATATGTTTTTCAAAGGCTCACCTCATCGGTGGGCCTTTGTCGTATTGGCCTAGCGTAAAAAAGAATAATTATCATTATTGTTGGAGAAAGGAAGAGCTATGAAAAATCTTGACCGTCGTGACTTTTTAAAACTATCAGGTTCTACCCTTATTGGTATGACCCTTGGTGGCGTTGCTTTGCGTGCAAATGCACAAGAGAAGTTGGCGTTAGACGATCCTACAGCCGTTGCATTGAAGTACGTGCATGTATCTGAGGTTGAAGGCGAGTATTGCGACAACTGCATGTACATTCAAGGCGAAGATGGCGCAGAATGGCGTCCATGTGCCATATTCCCAGGGAAAGTGGTTGCTGCTAAAGGTCACTGTACTGCATGGATGAAAAAAGGCTAAGCTATAAACCCTTAGCGATGCTATAAATCATTCATTGATAAAAACAAAAAGTCCGATGCTTTTAAACATCGGACTTTTTTTATGCTTAGGTTTTTTGTTTTTAGTTGGCTGCTTTAAGAGGTCGCATTGCAGCCTCAAATTCACTATGGTCCGCGCCACGTCTAGCAAACTCAGGTGTGATTATCTTGTTGCTGGCTTGCTCATATTGATAGGCAAAATTGAGCATAAGCGCATCGCTCCACTGTGCACCCATAAAGCTAACATTGATAGGCAGCCCTCGCATATTACCCATCGGCACAGATACTTGTGGATATCCTGCAATGGCAGCCATCCAACCTGCGCCAGCAGAGCCACCTGTAAACCCATCGCCAAAGACAGGGTCAATAAGGAAGGCAGGGGTTTGTGAGGGCATCATAATCGCATCAATATTGTATTGGCTAAGCAACTTATCAATGCCCTCGTCTCGCGTGCTTTTGCGCAAAAAGGCTAAGATCTCTTCATATTCTTGGTCGTATCCATTGGTGGCTTGCGCATCCTCAAACAAAGACTGCCCAAAAATAGCAAGCTCTCGTTCACTTTGTGCATTAAAGGCGATCACTTGTTCCAACGTGCGGGTTTTAACTTGTGGTGCGCTGTTGGCCAAATAGGCATTGAGTTCGTGTTTAAACTCGATTAGTAGTAATTGTAATGCCTTTGGCCAAAAGCCTTCAGGGGCTTGGTATTCGGTGATGTCCACTACCTCAACACCTTGCGCTTCTAAAACGGCAACGGCTTCATCGAGTGCCGATATGATCTCTGGATGATTGGATTGTACGGCTCTAAACACGCCAACACGTTTACCCTTTAGAGGGGTATTTAGCATGGCAGTATAATCTTGCTTCTTTTCATCCGCTTCGATGGTTGCTGCATCGAGTGCGTCAGTTCCTGCCATGACGCCAAGCATAATGGCAGCGTCTCTTACCGAGCGGGTCATAGGACCTGCGGTATCTTGGGTAACAGAAATCGGTACAATGTGCGTGCGTGAAAGCAAACCTACTGTAGGTTTCACGCCTACCACACCATTCATGGCCGACGGGCAAATAATGCTGCCGTTGGTTTCAGTGCCAATGCCAAGAGGAGAAAACTGCGCAGCTATGGCCGCACCGGTGCCCGACGATGAACCACATGGGGTGCGATCGGTACTATGAGGGTTGTGGGTTTGACCACCTATGGCGCTCCAACCTGACACAGAGTCATTATCTCTAAAGTTAGCCCACTCAGACAGGTTGGTTTTGCCCAATATAATGGCTCCGGAGGCTTTTAAGCGAGCAATAATGGGCGCATCACGCTTGGTATCATTATCCATTAATGCCAATGAGCCCGCTGTGGTGGGCATATTAGCGGTTTCGACATTATCTTTTACTAGTACGGGCACGCCGTGCAGGGGCCCAAGTGCTTGGCCAGCTTTAACTGCCGCGTCTTTTTGCTGCGCCAGCTCTAGGGCTTGAGGGTTAAGCGTTATTACTGATTGTATAGAAGGACCGTTTTTGTCGAGCTGCTCTATGCGAGTCAAGTAGGCGTTCACGACTTCAACGGATGTTAGCTCTGCCGAAGCAATCTTTTCTGCTATCTCACTTGCTGTCATAGTGGTGATGTCTTGTGCCGCGCTAGAAAATGCAACTAGCATGGCGCTGCCTGCAATGATTAGCGTTTTGCGGACACTCGAATATAGTTTGCTCACGTGCTTTCCTTTCATGATATTTATGAGTAGCCTTATAAGCTAAAGAAGTTTGTAATTAATGGCAACCACGCGCCGCAAATTAATTTATACAGCGCTAGCGCTTGCAGCAGGAAATGACAATGCAAATGAAAATATACGGGGACGCACTCTCGGGTAATTGCTACAAAGTAAAGCTCACGGCAGAGCTTTTAGGCTTATCATATGAGTGGTCTGATATCGATATTTTGCAAGGGCAGACCAAATCTGAAAGCTTCCAACAAAAAAGCTTCGCAGGAAAGATCCCCTTATTAGAACTTGCTGATGGGCGCGTTTTGGGCGAATCAAACGCGATTATTAATTATCTTGCGCATGGGTCAAGTTTACTTAGTGAAGACCCATTTGTACTTGCAAAAATACAGCAATGGCAATTTTTTGAGCAATACAGCCATGAGCCCTACATTGCTGTGGCAAGATTTATTCAACTCTATCAGGGACTTCCGAAATCTCGCCTAGATGAGTACAAAGAAAAACAAAAGCAGGGTTATCAAGCGTTGAATGTGATCGAGAAACAGCTCGCTTTTACCGATTTTCTTGTCAACAATTCCCTTACAACCGCAGATATCAGTTTGTACGCTTACACCCATGTCGCCCCTGAAGGCGGCATTCTGCTTGATAATTACCCCAAAATCAGAGCATGGATTGAGAGAGTAGAAGCACTGCCTGGTTATGTAAAAATAGGCTATTTATAAAGCTTTTTATGCTCATATGTTATAAAGCTTTTTAATCTTTCGCCTCAACGCCCCGTAAACCTTTGTAGACAGTTTGTTTTATGCAAACCGTTCTTAACTTAGGATCGAGGAAAAACAACATGAAAAAGCTATTAATGACGGGTCTTTTGACCTTAGCAAGCACGTCTGTGCTTGCTGCTGATGTATGTGAAGGATACGGACCTCAAACAGGTCGTGATATTGATTCACGTGAAGGCGAAAACAAAGTTATCTTTTCTATGGCGCCACCGGCATCTGAAATGAACCTTTGTAATATTCACTTTCATAAAAATGCTGAGCATAAAGCAAAAGACTTTTCTTTACCTGCCACTGAAGGCGCAGGTTTTATGTGCGGCATGAGCCAAAACCTCACGGCTGCTGAACTAAAAGCACCAGAAGGCAAAGTATGCGGTAACTTAAAGCCGGGTGATACCATTGAAATGCATTGGGTACACACCTCATGTGACGTTGCTCCTGGTCCTGGATTAGGTAGCTGCTTGTCAGACGCTTGTGCCAACCCTAACCTTCGTGTTGAAACACAAGTATTTACGCTTGTAAATGATTCATCAGCGATGGACTTCAACGACATGGATTATGACGGTAATACGGTAAACGGTTACCATCAAGCTAAGTCTATTCCAATGACTACTGGTGCGCCGGTTGAGTTCCTTGGTTCAACGACTGGTCCTTCATTTACTGAGCAAGCATGTTCACCACTTCAAGTCAGCTGGTCTGTACGTCCACATTGTGCGAAGTTAGACATCAACAGCATTCAAACTTGGTGTGAAAGCAACGAATTCGAAGAAAAAGAAGGTCATGGTGTACGCCAGTTAGTAACCGACAAGCGTTTATTGTCAGTTATCAACTAAGCTAGACCGCGTGCTGTGTGCACGTATTTAAAGAATTGAAAACGTCGAGCTGGTCTCGGCGTTTTTGTTTATCTAAAGTATCTAGTTTTGCGTATTGATGCCGATAACTTCCTTATGTTTATCTCGCGTTTAACGAAATGACCACAACGTCTACTCATACAATTTCAGTTAACCAGCTAGCGCCTGGCATGGTGCTATGCGCGATTGTCGAACAAACCGGCCGTTTGGAAGTTAAGAATAAAGGTAAGATCCGTCACGAAGGGATCATATCTCAACTTATCGCCTCAGGGGTGTCTACGGTAACTATCGAGACAGAAGACGATATGCTTGTACCTGAACCCGTTCAAGAAAAGCCCCAAGAGATAAAAGCACCACCTCCACCAAGACCAAAGCCACCACCTCTGCCTAAATTGCGCTTAGAAGACATTCTTGAGCCTGAAGATGAGCCTGAAACGGTGGATGCTACCGATATGATTGATTTGTCGGATGCCATAGACTTATCAGATGATACCGTATCAGAAAAACATCTCGTCAGTGAAAACGAAGAAGTAGAGGCGGCTGAGCAACTGATCATAGAATGCAAAAAAACGCATCACGATATTGTCGATAAATTACAAAAGAACGTGCCCATCGATGTCTCAAGTACGCGAGCGCTAGTTAATGATGTGCACGATAACCTTGTGCGTAATCCAGATGCGCTGTTGTGTTTGAGTATGATCCGCAATGAAGGTCAGTATGTGACTAACCATGCAATGCACGTGGCTATCTTGCTTTGTCATTTTGCGCGCTTTTTAGGGATGACAGATGAAGAATGTCAGCGTATGGCATTGATTGGGTATTTCTTTGATATTGGTATGTTAAAAGTGCCAAAAGACATTTTATATAAACAGGGGCGTCCAACGTTAGAAGAGCAGGAACTGATACAGTCTCATGTTCAGCACTCACTTGATTTACTGGCCCCGTTAAACCTTGGTCAAGATGTCATGTTAGCTATAGAGCAGCACCACGAGCGTTTAGATGGTAGCGGTTATCCGAAAGGCTTAAAAGGTGAGGATATTCATATATACAGCCGAATGCTGGCCATTGTTGATTGTTATGAAGCGATGACGACCAATCGGCCGTTTCAGAAAAAAAGCAGTCCAGCAGCAGCATTAAAGCTGATCAGTGATACACGCTATGGGTATGATCAAAAGCTCGCCCTAAAATTCATACGATGCATGGGCGTTTACCCTATCGGTAGCTTGGTTATTTTAAGCAATCAGCGCATAGGTATGGTCATAAAGCACAATAGCAATAGCGCATTAACACCTACGGTGAAAGTGTTTTATTCGATATCATCAAACGAATACATTGAACAAACCGACATCGATTTGTCGTCACCCTCATGCAAACTCAAAATTGAACAGCCAACCTTACCCGAGCATTATCGCTTAGATTTAAAGCAACTTTCTTTTTAATATATGAGTCTGAAGCCAAGCTAGCGATTGCATCGATTGCGTGTAGTGTCTATTCTAAGAAGCGTAATATTCAATTTACCACTTCTTATGGAATCTTATGCGCTCATTTAAATACTACTTTTCACTGGCGGCTTTGTTTTTTAGCGTCTCTTTGCTTGCTCAAACGAAGGCCATGTGGCCTGATGCCGAATATTCACAAGATATCCCAACGGTTGAGTCTGTTTTAGGTTATTCGATTGGCGAACGAATAAGCTCTCACGCAGATATGCTGAAATATTTTGAAGCCTTGCAAGAGGCTGCGCCACAGAGAATGGTCATCAATCATTACGCAAAAACGTGGCAAAACCGCGATTTGATTTATGCGGTCATAAGCTCCCCAGAAAATATGGCCAAACTCGAAGAGCATCAAGCAAACATGCAGCGTTTGTCTGACCCACGCACCACTAGCAAAGCGGATGCACAGAGCATCATTGATGGGATGCCAAGCTCCGTATGGCTAGGCTACAGCGTACATGGAAATGAAATTAGCGGCACCGACTCTGCCATGATCACCGCCTATCATTTGCTTGCCTCAACCAATCAGCCGGTGGTTGATAAAGTATTAGCAAACACCCTCATTTTTATTGACCCTTTACAAAACCCAGATGGCCGCGAAAGATTTACCTCCCGTTATTATGCCACTGTGGGTATGGAGCACAGCCCAGACCGCTTTAGCGCAGAGCATAATGAACCATGGCCTAACGGACGTTCGAATCACTATCTGTTTGATATGAACAGAGACTGGCTGGCCGTGACTCAGCCCGAAACAAAAGGCCGCATTAAAACGATGCTGCACTATAGACCGTTAGTGGTTATCGACTTACATGAAATGGGTGGAGACAGCGGCTATTATTTTGCGCCAGCGGCTAGGCCTATAAATCCGTTTATGACCCCTGAGCAGCTAGAGAACATAGCGCTAGTGGGCAAGAAAAACGCCGATTACTTTGATGAGTTTGGCTTCGATTATTTTACGCGCGAAATCTTTGATGCATTTTACCCAGGCTACGGTGACAGCTGGCCAAAATTTTATGGCGCATCTGCTTCTACTTATGAAGTAGGCTCATCGCGCGGTGAAATATTCCGAAGAGCGAATGGAGAGCTTTATACTTACTGGGACAGCGTACAGCGCCATTTTGTCGCATCCATCTCAACAATTGAAGCGACTAGCGACAACCGCGAAAAGTTACTGCGTGATTACTATGAATATCAAGTAAGCGCGATTGACGCAGGGCGCGATGCAGACGAACGCACTTATATTATTCCTACCCAAAAAGACCGAGGTACAGCGCATCGTTTGGCTACATTGCTTGCTGAGCATGGTGTTGAAGTGACCCAAGCCCAAGAGAGCTTCAAGTTATGTGGGACGGATTATCAAGCTGGCGCGTATATTGTTGATTCAGCGCAGCCAAGGGGCCGTTACGTGAGTACTGTGATGACCCAGCAAGTGGATATTGCTCAAGATTTTATTGACGAACAAGAGCGTCGCCGCGCGCGCAAACTGCGCGATGAAATTTACGATGTTACCGCATGGTCATTGCCGCTTATGTTCAATGTTGACGTTGATACATGTGACAGAGCAACCAAGGTCGATGCTGCCGTGGTCAATGCCGACACGCCACTAGAGGGCAACCTGACTAATCCAGATGCAAAAGTCGCTTATATTGCTCCTTGGGGTGATGCTGCTAGTACGCGTTTACTTACCAGCTTGTTAAGAAACAACGTAAAACTCAAAAGTGCAAGTAAGCCTTTTGTGATAGACCAAAAACGTTACCCTTCTGGAAGCCTCATTATTGAAACTGCCAGAAACAAAGATATCGACTTGGTGTCAATCATGGCCGATTTAACCGCCACCACCGGTGCAATTGTTGATGGTGTTGATTCAAGTTGGGTAAGCGAAGGGCCAAACTTTGGCTCTGGCAACGTGGTCGATGTGAAGGCACCCAATATCGCCATGGCTTGGGACCAGCCCACCAGCAGCCTCAGTGCAGGTAATACGCGCTTTGTTATTGAGCGCAGCCTGGGGTATCCGGTAACGGCCATTAGAGCAGGTATGCTTGGCTCTGCAGACTTATCGAGATACCAAGTATTGATTTTACCCTCTGGTAACTATGCTGCGAGCAAGTCGACAATTAGCAACATACAAGAGTGGGTAAAAGATGGTGGCGTGCTTATTACCTTAGGTCGCGCAACGTCGTTTGCTGCAAGTAGCGACGCTGGTTTGCTTGCACTTAAACGAGAGCTGGCGCTTAAAGAAGATGAAGCAGAAAAACCAAGCGAAGAAGATGAAGTGCCGGCAATAAAGTTGACCTCAAAGGCTGACTACTTTAACGCCATTGAAAACCACAAAGAGTCACCCGACAGTGTCGCTGGTGTACTTGCAAGGGTTGATATAGACACCGAGCATTGGCTTGCCGCTGGCGTTGACAGCTCGGTGTTTGGGCTCGTCTCTGGTCGCGATATTTTTCAGCCTATTAAATTAGCCGATGGCGCCAACATTGGCTGGTATTCTGATCAAGAGTCGCTATTAGCAAGTGGTTACTTGTGGCAAGAAAATTTAGAGCAAATGCCGTTTAAAGCCTTTATGGTGCAACAAGACATGGGCAGAGGCATGGTGATTGGCTTTACTCAAGATATTGGTGTGCGAGCCTACTTAGATGGTTTAAACATCTTATTGGCCAACAGTGTGTTTTTAGCGCCTGCGCATACTCGTACACTGCACTGAGGTTGAGTAAGCGATAATATTGTTGATAGGCAAACAGGGTTTTTAAGCCAGAATTGTAGTAATAACGCTTCTACCATCTCTGTTGTAGATTCTGGGTGAAGTACAAAGGCATCACGATATTGGTTTGTTCTAACGCTGATGAGCCTTGTGTACCCGTTAACTTAAAGGTTTTATTGGGTGCACATTTTTCAACGTAGGATGCCAACGATTTTGCTCTTGTACGTTTGCCACTTTTTACTTCCACAGGGATGATATCGCCTTCATCAGTTGCTAAAATAAATTCGATTTCGGCACGGGCATCGTTCCATGAATAACTTGGCTCAACGCCAATGGCAGTGAGCTCTTGTTGCACGAAGTTTTCAGCGACATAGCCTTTGTATTCGTAATTTTGTTGCTTAATCTCTTTATAACTAACGCCTAGCATATGGTTGAGTAGGCCCACGTCAAACATAAACAGCTTGACCATATTTTCTTTTTTATAGGCCGCCAGCGGAGACTTCGGCAAGCCTTCAATAGGGTAGTTTGGCAAGGCTAAGCGGCAGCAGTTAAGCCAATGAATTGCGGTTTCAAAATCGCTGTAACGAGATTTACGCTCATGCACATGTTTGAATTTAAAGCGTTTAACGGACTCATCGTTCACAAGTGATAGCTGAGCTGGAATGCTATTAAACACAGATTCAATCACAGTGGCATCGACTTTGCCCGCGTACTTACCAAAATCGCGGCGATAACCTTCAACTAAATCGGCATGAATTTTTGTAACTTTTTCAACCCGTTCTAAAATGCTTGAATCTTTAAATCTATACCAAGCAGAAATAGCTTCCGGCATACCACCGGTAAAGAAGTAGTCTGTTAGTTTATCCATCAATTTAGTGTGTACTGCCGGTGTGCTTGCTTGATTATCAAACGCTTTGATCAGCGCTTGCTCGTTGGATGCGTAAATAAATTCTTGGAAGGTCAGTGGTCGTAAATTGTATTGTTCTACCTTGCCCACTGGGAAATTGTTGAGTAAACCAATATTTGAGCCACTGGCTGCGACAAAATAGGACGGTGCTTTTTCGGCAAAATACTTTAGTGAGGTAACGGCGCGTTCGCATTCGCCAATCTCGTCTAATACCAACAGATCGGTTGCGGAGTTGAACGCCTGATTAGTCAAAAGCTCAATGTTCATTAGTAGCTCGTCGGGCGACAGTGAACCATCGAAGGCTTCTTTGTAGGCGGGATTTTCAAGAAAGTCGATGCGCAGGATGTTGTCAAAGGTGTTACCAAACAACTTTTCCAGCAGATAGGTTTTACCCGTTTGTCTTGCGCCATCTATCAACAATGGCTTGCGCATAGGTTGGTTTTTCCATGCTATTAGGGCGTTGAGTAAGTTGCGTTGCATTGTTATTTTTCGCTAATTTAGATTGTTAACGACGTATACTATAACCTAAATCACATTTTTATGCGCATAAAAGTGCTAAAAATTACATTTGTATGCGCGTAAAAGTGTGAAATGGTTTGGATTGAATATAAAACAGCTCCTCAAAAGAGCATCAGAACACACGAGATTATATCGGCGACATCAACTCGTGTAGCCTGCAGAAAACCTAAAAAAGTTTGTGAGGTATGAATCGACCAGACTTTACTAGACAGATTTTCGTTTGAATTCTTCTAGCTTTTCATAAGCAAGTGGAGGCATGTTATTCGCTTCCCCATGCTTGCGTCTAGAGTTATAAAACATTTCGATGTAATCGAATATGTCAGATCTTGCATGTTCACGTGTTGTATATATTTTTCTCTTCACCCGTTCTCGCTTGAGTAGCTGGAAGAAACTCTCTGCAACAGCATTATCGTGGCAGTTTCCTCGACGGCTCGTACTGGCTTTTAGATTGTGCTCTGTTAAAAAGTCACTCCACTCATAGCCTGTAAATTGACTACCTTGATCGGAATGTATGAGCACCTGCTTCTTTGGCTTTCTTCGTCATACAGCAGCCAGGAGAGCTTGAGTAACGAGTTCCGACTCCATGCGAGAGCTCATTGACCAACCAACAACGGCGCGGAGGTTTTGGTAGAGAAAATGTTGGTACAGACTAATTCAGTTGTTTGCACTTTTATGCGCACTTTATTGCTCTATATCGAGTTGCCGTTGAATAAGCAGCTAGAGAGTGAATCAAACACAAACATGGGCCGCACAGGTTAGGTCGAGACTAATTCAGATAAATGCCTATAAACCCCTATTCTATATTCTGGATCTTAATATTGAGTATGACTTAAAAATATAAATAAAGTAGCGCTTTAATGTTTGTATTTCAATTTTAAGTCCGCAAAAATCACCGACAAGTCACCGCATAGGTTTGTACTTTAGTAGCACAAATATTGAAAGTTAAATTCTCTCATTACATACGCTGATGCAAAAGAGAACTCATCTAGTGTTGACGTTAGCGAAAGCATTAAATGTTCAGGAAGCTCGATACTATTAGTGTCTAAATCAGCTAACTGTAGGCAGGATATGCCGCCATATTCTGAAAACTCATGGAGCATTTTGTCGATCTGAGTAGATATTTTTTCTTGATTATTTTCTCCAGCCTCGGCAAGTAAAGCGCAGAGTGAAAATTGGTACATATCAGCACTTTCATCGTCCTCTGGCGTTACATAAACTCTTATAGAGTGAATTTCTTCTTGGTGCTCTAACAAAAACTTGGTAAACCAATAATCGGAGTCGCGCAAGTAAGAAAAAAGCAGCTGATTGAATTTATCGGGAAAAGGCTCTCTGAAGTAGGTTAGTAACCTCCAATCAAGTAAAATCTTTTTACTTCTAGGGGGTAACGCACATTTTATTTCTATACAACTGTCTTCAACGGCATCATATAGATTTTGTTTATTAATTTTTGTTATAAGAACTTCTTCTAGTTCATAGTAATGATCTTCAACTTTTAGTATTAATTTACTGTAATCCCCACCCAGTAAAAGATGTTCAACTTTGCTCTTGTCTTTCACTTTACATCTCTTTAATTGAGCGAGTTCTACATATTTACTAGCATTTGCAATAGTGCAGTCTTGGGTAAGTGCAACAAAAAGGTGTTTGGGGGATAAGCCTTTGTTTTGTGAACCGCCAAACCTACCATTTTGAATTAAAGGTAACAGGGCCTTGTAAGATTCGGTTTTTTCAGTAATTGAGCTTACAAAACCAAGCACTGTTCCTTGTCTAACTCCTATTTCGATAAGTTCCCGCACGAACTACTTCCTTTTATGCCATACGTCCAATACCAGATAATCTTAGGTTTGATTTAGAATCATCGATTTTGGATTTGATAGTTGTAACATTTCCTATTTTGGCAGCAACCTCCTCGATAAAGGGTCGTGTCTTCTCCAATTCGTCTCTATTTTGCATAAAGTGTTGTAATAAAGTCTTACGATTTATCAGAGTGTTTCTCATGCCTGTTTTGATAGTATCACCAAAATTGGACTCAATATCAGCGATAAAATCATAAACTTTCTGGTAATCAGTCATATCCTTAACGTTTGCACCTTTTCTGTGTAGATCTAGGGTAGCTCTAGATACACCAACAAGTTTAGCAATTTCGTTTATCTTTAGACCCAATACCTTTTGAGATAATAAAACACAGTCATTAACTGTAAAGAGTCTTTGAGTATCAGAGTTGCTTTTAGCCGGAAAATCAGTAGTAGGTAAAACAACCTCAGTCAAAACAAGATGAGAATTGTTGCCGGGTGCCCCAAGCAAAGCATACTGCTTATTATCATGAGTTATTCTTATAGGTAAGAATCTAGCGTCGTTAACTACGTATTTAATATGTCCGGGAGGTAGCGCGTTAGCTGACCCCATCGCCATATCCAAATAATCCATATTAATTCTCCACTTTCCATACTTTGTTACAAACATCTGGATTAATCATCAGATCGAATGTTTTGCGACTTTCTCTGTAAAGCTCCTCTAATTTATCCCGCATTTTTTCTTTCGGTACTTCTAATTGATCAATTAGTGAACTACAACAAGTGTGCACAATAGCGTAATCATTATTTTGATGATATCCAAATAGCCTGTCTGAATTTATTGGCATTGCCAATTTATTATCAGGCTCTATCAAAGAATCAGGTAACAATTTACGTTTTAACGAATTAATAAATTTCAGTTGCTCTAAATTTACAGATACCTTAGTCCTTCCACTGCTTAAAATACGAGTAAATTGAATAGCACCCACTTTAAGCATATCATCTGTTTCACTATAAAACTGATTGTTGGGCATAGCAATTGAATTAAACATATCTTGCAGAGCGTGCTCACTAGGAACGAAAAGATCCACGTAGTGCAACTCTACTTCACTTAGACTATTACCTATAGCTATCTCGTTGTTTTTACATAATTCAACAAATCTGCAAAAAGAATCAAGAAAACTAGAATGATTATTATATTCAGTTAGTCGTAGTTCGAGAGCATTCTCGTTTATTACAGCACATCTTTTTCGGTTGGACGAAAAATAACCGACTCTCTCTGAGTTCGATGGACTAGCACTAAATTGATTATCTGATTGTTTAAATTGAATGCCTTGAACTTTACTTAAGGTGTAAGAATCAAACCCTAATTCTTTGACCGAAAGTAGAAAACCCTTGTATTTATCTTCGCCATAATTTCCGATGGATTCACTAAAGATTAGCTTTGCTACGGCATAGATTACAGGAGGGTTCTGATACTTAACGGCCATTGAGTAATCTCCATTTTAGACATAAAACTAGACATTTTGTTAGACGTGATTATGAACCAGAAGTTCCAAAAGTGCAATTTTTCATACGTTTAATAAAGCGAAAGCTCTCATTTTCATCCGAACTTCCAAACTCAATGGTCATCAGAGCTTCACCACTAGCCCCATGCCTACTCTTTGGTTTTCTCAGGTTAATCATTGTTTTCATATCACAACTTTCTTTTTTATCCTTCACTTAGATAAGAACATTATCAATCGCCCTATCAATTTCTGAATGGCCTCTGTAGTTACGTTATCACCATTATCATCAATTTTTACTCGGTTATATAAGCTGTCACAAGCAATTCGTAAGTCTTGCGTCTTCTTATTGGAGCGTAATCTGTTTAGGTAAAACTATACTACCATTGCCGCAGAAAACAGAAATTAATCAGAGTAGCGAGTTAGTACATGGAGTAGAGATGAATTTTCTTTTAAACCATCTTTTTTTCAGGTAAGTTATTGAAATAAATAAATGTTATTACGTCGTGTTCCTACTTTTTCGCCAGTAGTGAGAGATGTATCGAGAAAAATCAAATATGGCAAAAGAAAAAGAAAAAGAAAACGTGAAAAAGAGCGATAAATACTATTTAGAAGCAGTTCCAAACGCTGAATTTCTTATTAAATCTATAGCTGAGCAAGGTTACACATTAGAGTCTGCCATAGCCGATCTAGCTGACAATTCAATTTCTGCTAACTGCAATAACATTGAAATTTTAGTCAGTGCTGAAAAAGAGCCATTCCAAGTCTTTATAGGTGACGATGGCGATGGTATGACCCAAGAAGAGTTGTATAGTAATTGTAGGTTCCCGAGCTCATCACCTGATGATGCTAGGGCTCCATTAGATTTGGGGCGATTTGGTTTGGGGATGAAAACAGCTTCATTCTCTCAGACACGTAAGTTTACTATTTTATCTAGGCAGAGTGGTGCTGAGACATACAAAGCTCTCACTTGGGATGTTGACTTTATTACCGAGACCGGAAACTGGAATTTGATAATAAACACAGAACAAGAAATAGATGAACTACTTTCAAGCTATCAAGAGTTAAGCGCTTCACTCAACAATCCATTATCAAAATTCACCCCGAACACAATTATCATCTGGTTCGGACTTTATAAATTTGAGAGCACTTTGAATGAGTCAAATCGTTCAAAAGCTCTTAAAAGAGAAATGGCTGAGACTGTGTCAGACCATTTAGGAATAGTATTTCATCGATTTATTCAAAGAAGTAAGAATAAATTAAAAATTAGAGTTAACAACTCTTTAGTTCCGCCTTTTAATCCATTTCCAGAAGATCACAAAGGTTTCCGTAGCATAGAGTATAAGCAAAAAAAATTCGGAAGCGATAACGTCCGGTTAGAAGGATTCGTTTTGCCCTCTATAGCATTGGACGAGGTGAAAACTGAAAACAATATTTGGAGCACGCCCCATAAAAGCCTTATCGATATGGAAGGAGTTTACATCTATAGAGCAGACCGGCTAATTTTGTACGGAGGTTGGAATGGTCTCATCAAAAAGTTTCCTCGACTACAGCTAGCTAGGCTCAGAGTTGACATAGGTAATGGTGTCGACCACCTATTACATTTAAATGTCGCTAAATCGGCAGTTATCATACCACATGACCTTAAAGAGGCTTTTGAAGGCTATATACGAGAACTAACAACAGAAGCAACTAAAGAATACCATAACCGCGGTTTAAGGAAATTCCCCGAGCGTAAAAAAACTACAGAACTCACACTTTTTAATAAGATTCACACTAATAAAGGTCCAAAAGTTGAATTAAATGGTGACTATCCTTTGGTGCAGAGCTTAAGGGAGTCTCTAGATACAGAACAAGAAGCTAAATTCAATATTTTACTCAGAGTGTTGATCAACTCAGTTAATACAATAAGAGACAGTGAAAGTCGGCCAGTAAACTATGAGATAGTGAACAAAGTCGATATTGATATCATAGCTAATTTTATCCTAACTGCCAAAGAGTTAGGTTATGAGAATGAATTTATAAAAGACCATGTTTCTGCAAATTTTGGACTAGATTATTCCGATTTACCGAAGCAAATCACTCTATTGATGGAGTAGTTATGAGTAATACTCAGTTTGATTATCAAAATGCGATTAAGCATCAGTTCGTAAAGCAGCAAAAGTTGCATTCTGGCGGCTCCCTGTCCGACCTTTTAAAAAATGCATATTCTGAGACGAAAAATGCAGTAGAACAAGTTGCTACTCTGTCTGGTTGGCCTTCCATTCCTGATGAAACATTTCATGAATATTTTGAATCTGTAAGAAAAGAGGTCTTAGCCAATACAGTAACTAAAATCGATGCTCTTAATATGTTATCAAAAACTAGTGGAACTTGGCTTTCCGGGGAAAAAGCTTCAAAAATTAAATGGGAGTATACGGAACGTTATTTGAAGCATTTGGCCAATACTGGAAGAGCTGACAACGTGGTTTCGGAAATTAAAGATTCTTCGTGGAAAATTCTAAGTAAATTGGGGAATCCTTCCTCTGAAGAAGAGTTTTTAGTTAAAGGACTCGTAGAGGGGGACGTGCAGTCTGGTAAGACTGGCAATTTTAATGCAGTTATCAATAGAGCAATCGATGCAGGCTATAGGTTAATAATCGTTCTATCGGGGATAATGGACGATTTAAGAGTACAAACCCAGCAGCGAATTGATTCGGATGTTGTTGGCGAGGGGAAAAATGGCAGGACGGGAGTTGGATTTGTTAAGCCATTCGGGATGGATGTCAGATCCCCAGTACCGCAAGTAAATAGTATTACTTCAGAGGATGCTGATTTTAGTTCTACATTGGAAAAGGCTAAGTTTTCTCTCAAGCCTATAAACATCATGGTTTGTAAAAAAAACGTAAGTATTTTGAAGAACCTCTTGATTTGGATCCATGAAAACTTAAGCGAGAATCAACAAAAACACTCGCTTCCATTTTTAATTATCGATGACGAAGCTGATAATGCTTCCTTGAATAATGAAGGGCATAAGGGGCAAGAGTATGCATCTAAAATTAATGGGCACATAAGAGCATTATTGGACTTGTTCCATAAGCGTTCATACTTAGGATACACAGCAACACCATTTGCTAATGTTATTCAAGATCGAAATGCCTCTCCTACTAAAACATGGGATATAACCTTCAGAAAAAAGCAAACTGAACATACGATAAAATTTAGTCAGGTAAGCAATTTATTCCCAGACGACTTCATTGTCCAATTAAAAGCCCCAAACAATTACGTCGGTGCTCAGAGAATATTCGAAACTATAGCGGATAATGATGTTGAAAAGCTTCCAATTGTTGAGCCAATTGACGATCACTTTAATGACTTCCCAAGTCGCGTAATGGATATAGATGAAGAGGAAACAATTGGCGTAGTTAGATTTGATTCTAAAGATGATTGGGAAAAAAAGGTTGGTAAATTTGGCTCTTACGAAAACTTTTTAAGCTATAGCGAATACAGAAAGGGTACTAGGGCAGCTCGAGCGAATGACCAATTTCCATGCGATATTCCAAAGTCCCTCAAAGAAGCAATAATGTGCTTCATACTGGGGATAGCAGTCAGGGAGTTAAGACAGCCCAATATGCTTACTTCAAATCTGTACCAACCTCACAACACTATGTTAATACACATTTCAAGATTTACTCTTTGGCAGGTAAAAACGCATCGGCTATTAAAGAAATTTTACCTAGAGGTACTAAGCGATTTAAAAATGGACAGACCTAGTTCATCCAGCTCAATTTATGCGGCATTTGAAAAAGTTTGGAGAAAGTACTATTCGAATATTGTCGCCAATATAAGTAGTTATTTACCCGACGGTTATGACGATGAATTTATGGTCCCTACAACCTTTAATGCTCTAATTCCCGGTCTATTAGATGCAGCAATTGGAATAGATATTCTCGCGCTTAATAGTCAAACGAAAGATGAATTAGAGTACAAGAAAGCAAAGCCGAAAAAAGTAATCGCTATTGGAGGTAATCGATTATCCCGCGGATTTACGCTAGAAGGATTAATTACAAGTTATTTCGTGAGAACGACAAATTATTCAGATTCCCTTCTGCAAATGGGGCGTTGGTTTGGATATCGGCCGGGGTATCTCGATTGTTGCAAACTATTCACTTCGCAGGATTTGATAGACAAGTATGATTCAACTACTTTGTGTATTGAGGAACTCAAAACGGAGTTTAAGAAAATGGATGATTGGGGAAGGACCCCAAGCGATTACGAACTTAGAGTAAGAACACATGCTGGCGTATTACAAATAACGCGCCCCAGCATTTTGAAAAATACGCAAGCCGTAAAATGGTCGTATCAAGATTCATTACAAATGAGCACTTCAATCAACGTCAAAAGCGAGCATATTGCTAGGGTTTGGGATGCATTTAAGCACAATATAGCTAGTCAAATGAAAGGGGCGGAAACTTCAGGAACATTTTTACGCAAAAAGGTAGGAGCGAGAGGGATTATTAAGATACTCCAAGATACCAATAACTTTCAAGAAACCGAACGAGAACTCATCACTGCATATATCGAAAAATGTAATCAGAAAGGCTTGTTAAAAAATTGGACTATTGCAATAAAAACGACGGGTGATGCGAAGCCAGAAAAGGGTAAGGGGGTTTTACGGGCACAAGAGAGCGGTTTAGCTAAAGATATTGATTTGGCAGTGAGAAGAGGTCCAAAACCAGGACAGAGGTTTTTTAATGAATTGATTAAAGACTTCGTTTTTAAAGCGTCTTCAAAATCAGCAAATATAATGACTAACCCAAAAGATATGGCGATCGCCCTTGATGAAAGTAAGATTTCTAAACTTGTAGACATTTACTATCGAGAACAGTCGCAAATATTAATGAAACAAGACGATACGCTAAATTACGATGCCGCATACAAACTAGCAAAGAAAAAGAATGTACCCGAGAGAGTTTTTAGAGAGAGTTTGCCACCAACAGAGGCAGTCTTACTAATTTATTTATTCGACCCGTATTATTCCTTTCTGCAAGAAAAGGGATCTGAAAATGTTGAATACCAAGAATGGATTGAAAAAAATTCTATCGATTTAAATATTCCTTTAGTCGGCTTGGCTCTTGGCTTTCCTCCTATTTCTCGTAAACAAGATCCATGTGGCACTTACGTAGTTGGAGATTACAAGCTTGAGACAGTTTCTGACCCAGACGATGTTGAGTTAGACGATCGTGAGAATGACGAGCCGTCTCTACCAAATGATGCGGATGGCTCATGAATATATTGGAAAAATGGGCCACTCTCGAAAGAGAAAGCTTAGGAGAAAACGAACTAAGCACGATAAGGCTTTCAGAAGTAGCGACCTTAGAGTTATTTGTTGGGATCGATAATAAATCGTGTAGATATCTTCTATTGCACCTTCCAGAGAATTTTGAGGGTAAAATTAGTCAGTTTGAAAACGAGAACATTACGCTGACATATTTGCCAGATAAGCAATTGCTTGCTATCAAGCTACTTGACACAAATTTCATAGATTTGTTTGATGATTTGATTAGCTCTATGTATCGTTCGATTGAATTTGAAGAGTCTTGGGAAACTGCTTCTCAGAAGCTGGTTGATATTTTTATAAAATGGAACCAGCTTTTCAGAAGATTAGAGAGTAGAACTTATGGTGAAGCAAGCATTATGGGCTTCTGGGGAGAACTTTTCATACTCAATCAGTTAATCAAAGATAAGACTGAAGCTCATCAAATAGACCAAATATTGAATGCTTGGACAGGCCCTCTCGGGGGAGTCCATGATTTTGTTTTTGAAGATATAAGTTTGGAAATAAAAACAAAACTTAGTTCAACATCGACTATTCATATCTCAAGTGAATTTCAATTAGAAACTGATGCTCACTTAAAGTTAGAATTAGCCGTCGTAGATGTTGAGAAGTCGGTACAAGGCTGCTCAATTGAATCTCTTTATTTAACAATTAAACGTCACGTTGTGACATGCAACGCAGACCTATCATCACTTGTTGAGAGGCTAATCGCATTTAAGTTAGATGAAAGTGATTTAAAAAAGTATGGCAAATATACATTTAAAGCAACACAGACTGACCGATATGACTGTATTGATGAGCAATTCCCTAAAATAATTCGTTCTGGCATAGCGGATCAAATCTCATCGGTAAAATATAAGTTGAATTTGTCAGAGTTAAGTAAATTTATTTTGAGCTCGGAGAAATATTAATGTCGTTGCAATCGTTTATCGATATTCGGAGTGAATTTCTAGAGGCTTCAAAAGATGAATATGAATTTGTTCAACAACACGCCTTACTTGAACAAATAGCTCCGCATCTCGTCGATACTAAATTAATTGATTCGGAAGACATAAACACTGCTTATTTCTATTCTGAATCTGAAAAGCAAAAGCTTAACGGCTATGCAATTAATTTTTCTGGTGAAAGATTGCAGCTTTTTGTAATAAGTGATGACTATTTGAACGAGGGTGACGAAGACGTTCTTGTTTCACAAAGAGTTGAGTATGAGAATCAATTTAAAAAAGTCATACGCTTCGTCAATGCCGCGATTAGAGGCAATTTAGACGACCTACAAGATTCAGAGCCAGTGAAGCCACTGGTCTCAAAACTCAAGTCCTTAGAAGGCCTCAAACAAATAGACGTAATTGAAATTTTTTTAATTTCGCTTTCAATTACTGTTCAAAAAAGCGGTGGTGAGCCTCTGCCAAAAAGTATTCATTTTTCGGAGGAGAGTAAACAGTTCAATATTAAAGAAAATGGGGAAAGTTTAAGTAAAGAATTACTATATATTAGGCGAGTAGTAGACCTAAATTATTTATCAAACTGTCTTACATCACAGGGTCGAGGTAAACCGCTCAAGGTAGTATTCAAGGATTTGATTGGCAAAGACATAGAAGTGATAAAAGCGGCAGAAGAAAAAGACTTTGAGTCATATTTGTGTGTGTTGGAAGCTGACATATTGGTTGATTTATACAAACGGTATTCGTCGCAGCTGTTGGAAAAAAATGTACGGTCTTTTCTGCAGTTTAAAGGGGTAAATAGAGGCATAAAGGCGACGATAAAGACAGACCCAGAAAAGTTCATTGCGTTTAACAATGGCCTAACGATCACTGCTACAGAAGCAAAAGTCCACTATTATAAAAAGTCTTGGTATTTGTCATCATTGGATGACTTTCAAATCGTAAATGGCGGTCAAACCACGGCTAGCATCTATTTTTCGCGAAAAGAAGGTCTTGACGTCTCAAAAGTTAGAGTTGTAGCTAAAATCAACGTGGCTAAGAATAATAAGCTTTCCGAGCTAGACGATTTGATATCAAAAATAAGTGAATACTCTAACAGTCAGTCTCGAGTATCGCGAGTAGACTTAAAGTCTAGGAGTCCTAAATTAATCCAGTTGAAAAGGCTTAGCGAGACGGTTATGACCCCTTCGGGAAAGCACTGGTTTTTTGAGCGAGCTAAAGGTGAATTCAATACGAGGGTGAGGAAAAATAGCAACCCTAACAAATTGAAAAGAGAGTTCCCACCTGAAAAAAGATTCACAAAAGAGGTGCTTGCCAAATATTACTGTTCTTGGGGCGATATGCCTTATTTAGTAAAAAAAGGAGGAGAAAAAGTTTTTAGACTGTTTATGGAAGAAATAGAACCGGAGGAAGGGCCTGGCATTACTGTTGATCGAGATTTTTACGAAAGACTAGTAGCAAAAATGATTCTATTTAGAGGGATGGAGAAAATCTACGGAGCCGGGAAAAACTCAATTGGTCAACTCCGCTCAGCCGCTGTCCCATATTCTATCGCCGCGATTTACTGCGTTACTGATGCCAATCAGAGTGAGAAGAACTTTGGCCTTGAAAGACTATGGAGGAAAGAAGGATTGAGCGATAAGTTTTCAAGCACGTTGTATGACTTATTGGAATTAATGAATGATTTAATCAAAAAATATTCGTTAAGTGATGATTGTGGAGAATACAGTAAAAAAGAAGAACTTTGGATTAGTATTAAGCAATCTGATGAACTTATATCCTTCCTTAACTCAAGCCAGTTTCGAGCGGGGGTCGCTGAATTCTTAGGATAGCAACAAATAACTCGGTTTTTTAAGATTTTTAGGTAAATGATTTGTTTACTATTTTAATAAAATCTTTATCCTGGGGGAAAATTAAAAGGAAGTGTTTTGAAGAAAACCTATGTAATTGACATTTTCGCTGGTCCCGGTGGGCTCGGCGAGGGGTTTTTATCAATGTCAGGTGAAAAAAATGAATACCCATTTGAGCCTATCATCTCTGTAGAGAAAGACACCTACGCTCATAAAACCCTTACTGTAAGAGCGTTTTATCGCCTGCTACTAAAGAACAAAATTAGAATACCACACCAGTATTATGAATATTTGGCAGGTAACTCCGAAAGCCCATCGTGTGATGCGACGGATGATTTGTGGAGAAAAGCGCAATCAGAGACGGTGCAGCTAGAGTTGGGGGCTTCTACAGAAAAAGACATTTCTTTTTTCGAATCATTAAAGTCATCATATGAAGAGGTATTAGCAAATTCTCCTACTATTTTAATCGGCGGCCCTCCGTGTCAAGCATATTCCCTTGTTGGTCGAGCTAGAAATAAGGGTAATAAAAGCTATAAGCCAGAAAGAGATAAAAGGCATGTGTTGTACAAAGAATACCTGCAGATAATGCGGATATTTGCCCCAGACTTCTTCGTTATGGAAAACGTTAAAGGAATGCTCTCATCTCAACTAGATGGAGGGTTGATTTTTGATCAAATACTCGAGGATTTGGAGACTTGTGGTGATTCGGGATATCAGCTATATAGCCTTAAAACCGGTCAGCAATATATTCGAGGACTTACTTCACCAAGTGATTTTTTACTTTTGTCGGAAGAGTATGGAGTTCCTCAAAAGAGACATAGAGTTATCATATTTGGAGTAAGAAAAAACTCTCGCTATTTAGCTGAAAAGATACCGAATTTAAAAGTATGTCGTCAAGTATCCGTAGAGAAGGCTATGTCGGATTTGCCAAAGCTTCGAAGCAAGCTTTCATCTAGAGGTACTGGTTATAAAATTGATAGTGATAAAAGTTGGAAGTCAAATTTAAAACGTGGCGTATCACGTTTAACAACCGAATCTACATTAGACTCATCGCTTAAAAGCAGTCTACAAACTAATTTAGACGCTCTTTTGGAATCAGAGTTACCAGCAGTGTCAAGTCGAGTATTTGACTACCGACGCCGCCAAAACAGCTATGATAAATTTGTAAAAGATGCTAACAAGCAACCTATTACTTTTCATGAACCTCGGCCGCATATGGACTCTGACCTAGTTAGATATTTTTTTTGCGCCACTTTTCGGCAGACCTTTGGCAGGAATCCAAGAGCGCATGAGTTTCCTGACACACTTGCACCTAAGCATAAGAATTGGAAAAGTGGAAAGTTTGTTGATCGTTTCAAAGTTCAGCATTTTTCAAAGCCTTCAAGCACTATAACGTCCCATATTAGTAAAGATGGCCATTATTTTATTCATAGCGATCCGGTTCAATGCAGATCCCTCACTGCAAGGGAGGCTGCAAGATTGCAGACTTTTCCAGACTCTTATCAATTCGCGGGTAAGAGAACAAATCAGTATCAGCAGATTGGAAACGCTGTTCCGCCATTGCTGGCAAGGCAAATTGCGGAGTGTGTTTTTAAGCTGATTACTAATAGTGATTAATGTCAATATTGTTGCTGAAAATAAGGGTTATTAGGTTCCACAGAGGCGATTTGAGTTGCCAGCACGCGATTTTGCCCTAGCCTGTTTTAAGAGAAAAGTAGAAAAAAAGTATTGTAGAATTGTCAAACTCTTTGTAAAACTAATACTTAACCTCAGCAGCGCGCTTAGATTGAATGTATTTCGCTTCATTCTTCCTCGGAAGAGAATGCCACCATGAAATCTAATAAATAATTGTCATGCAAATAAGGAAGTGTAGATGCAAGTAGTTGATGTTAAAAAGTTTGAAGAAGATTTTGTAATTTACTTTGGCAGTAAACCAAAGCGAATAAATGCCTACACACTTGCCTCATCACTTGTTTCAATAGCAGATGCAGTGAAGTCAGCGAACACCCTAGTTAATCCGGGCTATAACATAGAAGTGGTTGTAGAGGCGTTTGGTGAAGGTAGTTTTAAGGTAAAAGTAAAAACTCTATACAAGGGTGCAAAAAACTTATTTTCTAAAGACAACCTAAAAACAATTACGCTTAGCGTTATTGCCGCCTATGTTTATCAAAATACTCTGTCGCCAGACGGAGAGATTAATGTGATTGTAAATGGGAGTGAGGTCATTATTGAGCATGGTGGAAAGAAAGTCGTAGTGCCGCGAGAGGTTCATGACTGTGTGAAGGAGCTTGAAAAGTCGGATAGATTTAAACAAAGCATAGGAAGAACATTTGAGGCAATTGAAAAAGACAGAGAAATTGACAGTTTTGGGTTAACTCCAAGGATGGAAGATGAGGAACCATTAATTCTAATACCGCGTGAGCGATTTGCACTCCTATCTAGCCCATTGGAAATTGAAGACAACCAGAGATTTGTTGTTGAAATTGCTGACTTGCATATTTTGCGAGCGATTCTAGAGCGGGGTACACGCAAATGGGAGTTTGTATGGCGCGGAATTAAGATCTCAGCGCCCGTACTAGATGAAAAGTTCTATGGTGATTTTTTCGCACATAAAATTATGATTGCACCAGGAGACTCGGTTGAGGTCAAGTTAAAGGTTTATCAGACGCGTGACGAAGACACCGGTATTTTTACTAACAACCGATATGAAGTCATTGAAGTGATAAGGCACATCCCTAGAATGAAACAAACAAGTTTTGAAGTATAATGACGCAACGGTTCATTAAGACTGTAACTAGTTTTGTGTAACTGCCTATCATAAATTAC
Organism: Glaciecola sp. XM2; assembly: GCF_018595715.1. GTDB lineage: Bacteria > Pseudomonadota > Gammaproteobacteria > Enterobacterales > Alteromonadaceae > Glaciecola. The sequence continues at coordinate 314,745 of NZ_JAHEOJ010000024.1, read as the reverse complement.
TCTATTGAGAGTAGGTTAAAAACATAAATCATTTTGGTTATAGAAGAATGCCTCTTTTATTAGGTTCTATAAATATTCGGCCCGCAACCAGTACATTTCACTTTTAACTAGCCGAAAAAACCGTCAAAACTCCGAGATAATATCCCTACTCAATATTCTGGATCTGTTCCCGCATCTGCTCAATCAAAACCTTAATCTCCACCGCTGACTGAGTCACTTCGCGGTTGATAGATTTACTGCCCAGGGTATTGGCTTCACGGTTAAACTCTTGCATCATAAAATCGAGTCTGCGGCCAATGGCGCCGCCTTTTTTCATGATTTTTTGTGTTTCTTTTATGTGTGATTTTAAGCGGTCTAGCTCTTCGGCTACGTCGGTCTTTTGCGCAAGGAGCACCATTTCTTGTTCTACGCGGGTGTCTTCAAGGGTCACTTGCGCTTCTTCAAAGCGGGTACGAATGCGGTCTTTTTGCCATTCGAGTACCGCAGGCATTTGTTCGCTTACCTTGTCTACTTCGGTAAGAATACCGTCTAAACGCTGCTCAATGAGGGCGGCCATGCTTTCGCCTTCGCTTTGGCGAGCTGCTAAAAATTGAGTGAGAGCTTCATCAAATGCATCCATCATCACTTTTTGCATTTCGTCTACGTCGGCCTCTTGTGTGGCGATAACGCCTGGCCAGCGCAAAATGTCGGCGGGGTTTATGCTGCCATCTGCGCCTGCTTGTTGCACTTGTTTGGCGGCTTCTATTAGTTGCTGAGCCAGCGCAGGTTGAAAGGTAAGCGCACCTTGGTTTGCTTCATTAAAGCTAATGCGCAGCGCACACTCCACTTTACCGCGCTGTAGGCGTTTACGAAAACGCTCGCGCAGCATCGGCTCTAAGGAGCGAAACTGCTCTGGCAGGCGATAATGGGTTTCAAGGTAGCGTTGATTTACCGAGCGGATTTCCCATACCGCGCTGCCCCAATCTGCTTTCGTTTGTACGCGGGCAAAGCCAGTCATGCTGTAAATCATTGTATTTTCTCGTTCGCTAGGTAAATTCAGTGCGTAGTCTAGTAATTATCGCCTCAAGTGTCATGTTTTTCTTCATTTAGCGTCACTAGGCAATTTAACCAGCATTTTACGGCACTTGCATTTCCAGGCGTAGCTCACTTGCGGTATACTCTCGCGCTCATTTTGCGCTTTTACCCCATGCATCGAGCATCAAGGAGCTTTCATTCATGCGCCCAAGCAATCGTACCGCTAGTCAAATTCGCCCTGTAACTATCACCCGTTCGTTTACCTGTCATGCTGAAGGCTCGGTATTAATTGAGTTTGGAAACACCAAAGTATTGTGTAACGCCAGCGTGCAAGAAGGCGTGCCGCGCTTTATGAAAGGTCAAGGTAAAGGTTGGATCACGGCCGAATACAGCATGTTGCCAAGAGCTACGCACACGCGCTCAGATAGAGAAGCCGCGCGCGGCAAGCAAGGCGGTCGTACTTTAGAAATTCAACGACTGATTGCCCGAGCATTACGGGCCGCGGTAGACTTAAAAATGTTAGGCGAAAACACCATCACAGTAGATTGTGATGTCATTCAAGCCGATGGCGGCACGCGCACCGCAGCGATTACTGGCGCTTGCGTTGCCTTGGTGGATGCACTTTCTTGGATGCGCACCAAAGGCATTTTGAAAAACAACCCGCTTAGGCACATGATTGGCGCCATTTCGGTAGGTATATACAAAGGTACGCCTATCGCAGATTTGGAGTACCTAGAAGACTCCGACGCAGAAACCGATATGAATGTGGTAATGACTGAAACGGGCAAATTAATTGAAGTGCAGGGCACAGCCGAAGGCGATGCCTTTAGTTTTGAAGAGATGAACGAAATGCTCGAGCTTGCACGTATTGGCATAAAAGAATTGTTTGATATCCAAAAAACCGCATTAAGTTAAGCGTTAATATCGATTAAGAGTGACAGAGTATGCAAGACTATAAACGAGAATTTGTGGCCTTTGCGATTGAGCGTAAGGTATTGAGATTTGGTGAGTTTACGCTGAAATCAGGTAGAACGAGCCCGTACTTTTTTAATGCGGGGCTGTTTAATACCGGTCGTGATTTAGCCAAGCTAGGGCGTTTTTACGCCTCGGCGTTACAGGCTGAAGGCGTGGAATACGATGTGCTTTTTGGGCCTGCCTACAAAGGCATTACCATCGCTGCCGCCACCGCGATTGCGCTGTCTAATTCCTTCGGTGAAGACGTGCCTTATTGCTTTAATCGCAAAGAGGCTAAAACCCATGGTGAAGGTGGCAGTTTGGTGGGTAGCCCATTACAGGGTGATGTGATGTTGGTAGATGATGTGATCACCGCTGGCACTGCTATTCGCGAATCGATGGAAATCATTCAAAAAGAGAACGCAAATTTAGCGGGCGTGCTCATTGCTTTGGACCGACAAGAAAAAGGCACCGGTGAGCTTTCGGCTATCCAAGAAGTCGAGCGAGACTATTCCACCAAGGTGTTTTCGATTGTGACGTTAGCAGATGTAGTGGAGTATTTAAGCACTCATCAAGACAGCGCACCTGCTATTGCCTCAATCAACCGATATCGTGAACAATACGGTATTTAGTGCATAACATGAATCAGCCAATGAATGACCCCTTTGACAACGCAGACTACCAGTTAGATGCTTTAGGACTGCGTTGTCCTGAGCCGGTGATGATGGTGCGTTTGCAGGTGCGTAAGATGCAAGACGGTGAGACTTTATGCATCATCGCCGATGATCATTCCACCACTCGCGACGTGCCCAGCTTTTGTCGGTTTATGGAGCATACCTTGCTTAAGCAGCAGGTGGACGAAGCGCCTTATCGATATCTTATCCAAAAAGGCATTAACAGCTAACCTAGCGTCTTGTTAACGCATCATGCCAACCATATCTGGCTTAGCACAATGGCCACAAGAATGATTGAAATGCCAATCAACGCTTTGTATTTATGACGCCTAATCACCTCTTCGGCTTTGTTGCCAAAATAATAAACAAGTATCGCAATCCCAAAATAACGAACGCAGCGGCTCGATGCTACCGCAAGCATATAAAGAGCAAAGGAATAATCTGTGAGGCCCGCGAGTAACATAGCCACTTGTAATGGAATAGGTGTCACGCCGGTGCTGAATATAAACCAAAAGCCGTGCGCTTCAATTTGTGTTTGAAACTGTGCAAACTGTTGCTCATTGGTAATGTATTGCATGATGGGTTCACGCAACCAGTCAAATAGATACAACCCCACGACATAGCCTATCACTGCCCCAATTAGACAGCCGATGGTGGTAACCGTTGCAATCATCCACAGCTTTTCTCTGCGCGCTTGCATAAGCGGAATGAGCGCCGTTTCCAGTGGAATGGGCACAACGGTTGATTCTAAGAAAGAGGCAAAGCATATGCTCGTGAGCATATGTTTAGAATGAATCATCTTGTTAAAAAACGCTTGGACTTTCTTTGTTTTGCTCAACTACGTGGCCTTTAAGATATAAAAATACCGCCTAATAAGGCGGTATTCTCGAAAGTGTTTTGCCGACCTTTATTGCTTGTATATTTGTCCGTTCTTCATCACAAAATGCATATCTTGCAAGATGGTGATGTCTTCGAGTGGGTCACCTTTTACCGCTACCATGTCAGCAAGCTTGTTTACCGTGATAGTACCAAGAGTATCTTGTACTTTAAGTAGCTTAGCGGTGTTGTACGTGGCTGAGCGTATTGCATCCATTTCAGACATGCCAGCACTTACCATAAACTCAAACTCTCGGGCATTTTCCCCATGAGGTGATACGCCTGAGTCGGTACCAAACGCAATCATTACGCCATTCTCGTAGGCTTTTGCAAATGTGCCCTGGATAAGTGGACCAATGGAGGCCGCTTTGGGTCTCACGATGGCAGGGAAGAAGCCGTCAATCTTGGCTTTTTCGGCAACAAAGTTACCGGCAGAAATCGTAGGTACATAATAAACATTGTGCTTGCGCATTAACTTGAAGATTTCATCGTCCATATACGTGCCGTGCTCAATAGAATCTACACCGGCTAAAATGGCGCGCTTCATACCCTCTTTGCCATGCGCATGCACCGCAACGGTCATTTCATAGTCTTTGGCTGTTTGCACAATGGCTTCAACTTCGTCGGTCATAAACTGTGGGTTTTGGCCATTTTTTGCGACCGATAATACCCCGCCTGTTGCGGTGATTTTGATAAGATCGGCGCCATCTTTGTAGCGTTGACGAACCGCTTGTCTGGCTTGTGCAATGCCGTTAATTACACCATCTGCTGGCGTTGGGCTTCCCATCAAATCTTGGCGCATGCCGTTGGTTGGATCGGCATGTCCGCCGGTGGTGGCAATTGACTTAGCCGAGGTGTAAATGCGCGGCCCAACGACTACTCCGCTGTTTATGGCATTTCGAAGTGCAACAGATTCATTGAAGTTATCGCCTAGATTGCGCACGGTGGTAAAGCCTGCCATCAGGGTACGATGAGCATAGCGCACACCAGCAAGGGCATAATCGGCTTCGTTATTACTAAAGCGCTTTAAATAACCCGCCGTCCCTTCATTTTGAAAGGTGATATGTGTGTGCATATCCATAAAGCCAGGCATGAGGGTATGGTCGGTTAAATCTACAAAGGTATCGTCAGCGTCACCTTGTATTTTGCCGTCGAGAATCTGGGTAATAACACCTGCATCAACCACAACCGTCTTATCACTTAAGACTTTAGCGTCTTCTGCGGTGATGACTTTACTTGCGTAGATGTAGGTTGCGCTGAGAGCGGCTTGGCTAAAAAATAAAGAGATAAAAAGAGTAATAAATAGTTTATATGGTGGAAGTGTGTTGTTCATCTTCACGTCCTTGAGACAAAAGTGTAATACAGACTAAGACAAACTCTGCTTTAGGTCAAAGTTTTGAGGTCGATATCTTAAGGTAGAGCATACATGTAGAACAAATAAACTCGGATTATTATGTCAAGAAAAGCCGCCGTAAATGATAAAGAAGTCCTTTTAAGCGACGCCCACGAGCTTGTATCGACCACAGACAAACGTGGTGTGATCACCTATGCAAATGAAACATTTTGTGAAATTGCTGGGTTTAGTGAACACGAACTTGTTGGCCATTCTCACAATATTGTAAGACACCCCGATATGCCCGCAGCGGCATTTAAAGATATGTGGGACCACCTAAAAAAGGGCGACCCATGGCAAGGAATTGTCAAAAACCGTTGTAAAGACGGCAGTTATTATTGGGTGGATGCCTTTGTCACCCCCATATACGACGAGCAAAACTTGGTTGGCTATCAATCGGTCAGGGTAAAACCCAAGCCTGAACATATTGAGCGAGCGCAACGTTTGTATGCATCCATTAACGCTGGTAAAGCGCCAAAGTCAGAAGGACTTAGTCATTCACAAAAAACCATGGCGACACTCGGCGTATGTGCGCTGCTTGTTGTGCTTTGTGCCTTGTTTGTCAGCTACATCGCCTCGTTGGCGGTTATATCTATGCTGGCATTTGTCGCTTTTTTGTTTCGTTCAGATTTAATCGATACGCCGCGCTTGGCCACTGGGCTTCGCGAAGAATATGACAGTGTCAGCCGCTTGGTGATGAACGGCCGAGGCACCAGTAGCGTGATTCATTTTCATCTGGGTATGCAAAAAGCTATGCAGCGCACCATCATTGGTCGCACCCAAGATTTATCGCAAGGGATTGAAGGGATTGCCGAACATACCCTAAACGCTGCTGCAAAAACCAATGCGGGGATTGCCAAACTACAACATGAGATGCAAGCCATTGTGCAGGCCATTCATGAGATGCAGGCGAGCAGCCAACTCATGCTAGAAAACACCAACACAACAAGTAACAGTGTCGATGAGACTAATGCACAATGCGCCGAGGCAAAACAGCTCATTTTGCAAGGTCGCGATAGTGTGTCACAGCTTTCAGATGTGGTGGGCAAAGCAGCAACAACCGCCGACTCGCTGATGCAGGCGTCTGAAGCGGTTGCGCAAACCATTGGTGAAATTGAATCCATAGCAGATCAAACGAATTTACTCGCGCTTAACGCTGCTATTGAAGCGGCACGTGCAGGCGAGAGTGGCCGAGGATTCTCAGTGGTTGCGGATGAAGTCAGGGCACTTTCTACACGCACGCAAGAGTCGGCGGCGAAAACGATAAAAAGTACCAACATGATGAGAGATACGCTCAAGCAGTGGGTAGAGCAAATGCATTATTCGCGCGATACGGCGGTGCAAAGTGCACAGCAGGCCAATACTTCTGCCGATGCTATTGCCAACATATATGTCATGATTGATGATATCGCGAAGCTGTTAGACGAAATAGTCTCGGCGAGCAATGCGCAAGATAGCAAGTGCCACTCGGTGCAAAGTAGCGTTGAGTCAATTGCACAAGTAGCTGACGATACGACCATGGTGGCTCAAGACATGCAAAAAAATGCAGAAAAGCTAGAAAGTAATATCCGCCTCATCAGTGGATTGGGCGAGACATTTAACGCTGCTAGATAAGACTTATTAAAAACGGTGAGTGCGCCCAAAAGTGGTTTAATACTCGCCTATTGAGAACGTATATTCTTTGCTGCTCAACAAGAGTTTGTGTTTGTCACCAGACTTAACCGGGCTTGCACGGTCGGCCCAGCGATACAGTACATTTTGATGAATACGCGCCCATAAGTTACGACGAATAAGGCAGTATGGTACTAAGCTACCTTCAAATTTTCTGAGTTCGATTGGGTGCGCTTCGCTTATCAGCACTTTATCACCGCACTGCGTGGTGACGTAAATACCCTCATCGACCACGCTATCGTCAATCACCACAAAGGGCACATCTTCCACTTGGATGCCGATTTTTTCTACCGGCGTCACCAGAAAGTAATCCTCTTGTTCTTTTTTGATGACGCTGGCGAAGAGCTTAATCAGCGCGGCTCTGGTAAAGGGCGTGCCTTCATGCCACCACTGCCCACTTCGCTTGATAACGAGATTCATGTCTCCACAAAATGGCGGATCCCATTTATCCACCGGAGGGGTTTTATCTGCGCCAGCTTCAGATAGTTGGCTTTGTAATGCGCTGATATCCATTACTGCTTCGCTTCTAGGGCCTCTTTGACATCACGTAAGACATCTTTTAAGCGTCTCATATTATCCGGCCCCATGCGTATCATCTGTTTTTGAGGCTCCGACAAGGCTTCAACCCGTGGGTCTGCAAACTTATACATCACGCTATCGGAGTAAACTTCGATAGGCACAGGAACCAATGGAGTATCAAGCAACTCGTCAATGGCTCTTATCATGGTTTCGTCTAGCTCATCACCTGGACGTGCGATCTCTGCAAATTTTTCGACAAGCATTGGTTTGTAACTTTCATAGACGGCGAGCAGTTCATCAGTATCGACCGTTTCTAGCGCGTCTACATAGGGGTTATATCGTTGAAAGCTGCTGCGGTCGATCCAGATACGATCTGCTTGGTTGTAAACGTTGAACCCGCCGCTTGGGGCAACAAGCAAGTTGTCTTTTAGCGTAATCTCTTCGTTTGCAAGGTTATTAACATTAATCACAAACTTTTGCAGTAGGCCTTCACTAACAAGTAGGCGGCTAATTTGTGGTGAGCGAATGGCGCCAACGAGGGCAGACTTGACCGCAACATCGCTTACATCAAGTGGTTCTTCAACAACTTCTTCTACCACTGGCTCTAAGGTTTCAGGTGGCGCTTCTTCTTCACCAATTACCACTGAAGTCGGGCGTTGTGGGGGCTCAAATACCTGAGGCTCAGGCGTAGGCTCTTCAACAAGCTCTTCAACGGGTGCAACCACAGGTGCAGGTATCGGCTCAACGACAACAGCGTCTTGCTCATCTGCGCTAGGCCATAGCAACACAACCACCAACACCACAATCAATGCACCCGCCGCAATTAAGTAGGGTTTCATTTGTTGTACTTGGCTTTTTTCTTCGCTCATATTCATCTCCGAATGGGTTGCTATTACTGTATCATCTAACGATGATATTGATATGGTGTTGACCCTAAATATTTCAAATAATTCCTTTGTTTTTACATCACTTTTTCTATGCTGTTATGTCTCGTGCTCATCATGTAATGAACCGAATCATTTTTACCGCGTAAGCATTTGATAGATGAGTGAGGGTTCACATGCATAAATTTTACATAAAATCGATCGCCAAAACGCCGATGCACATCACTAAACTAGAGGTGCAGTCGTTTGAAATGAATGTGTATTTGGTAAAGCTTTATACGTCAGACGGTGAGGGGTTTGTGTTTGATGATAAAGACAGGCCAATGCGTTTTCACAATTCCCAACAGGTCAGAGACACCTTTGAGCATTGTGAAGTTGACCAAGCGGTGATGGTACACGACTCTCCCTATGACGAAATGATTGGCAATCCGAACAAGGCAGAGCCTTCAATGTCTATGCCGTTCTCGATGCAGCAACCCTACTAACTGGATGCATTGTCTGCAAAGCCACTGCCTATGGCGCGAAATGGCATCTTAAGCTCTAGCTCTGGTACTTGAAGCCCTAGCCATGCCGGAAATGTATTGCTGTTAGGCCCAGGAACCAGCGTATATTCATTTGCCCACGGATAGCGAGACACCGCTGCTTTAATCTGCGGAATTAACGCTTGCGCTTTTGGGCCTTGCATTGATAGAAACTTCTCAGGCTTGGCGCCATACCAATACCTATCTGGTGTCGTGGTAGTATACTCTCTAAGCGCCGGTAATCCTCTGTCGACTTGCCAACCCACTACCTCATATACCGTATATTCGACTGCGTCTTGCTCTTTTATTGCCACCCATGTGTGTACTGCAAACCACCCGCGCCAGCTAAAGGCGTCGGCGGCATAAAATTCAATCACAGCCTGCGTTTGTAAGGCTGGGTCGGGGGCAATGCCGGCACTTTCTCTAGAAGCGGTACGCCAATCGGTATTGGTGCATGCCGATAGGAACATCACGCATAGCAAAGTTACCATGCGCACAGTGCTTATTTTACTCAAGATGTTCATCTCCTCTTTTGGTCTTTTATGTTGTGTTTGCCTGTAATGCCAGCGCGTCAATCACCATGTGTTGTAACGACAAATCGCTTTGCATTTTATTGGCCAGTAACACCATCCCGCTAATCTTTCGATTAATTAAAGCGGTATCAAACTCTGGGGTTTGCACGGCTCGTTTGTTGTTAATTAACACCTGTGTGGCTCCATATAGCCGTTTGACAAGCGCTTGTTGTTTAAAATTATAGGTTTTAGTATGTAAGCACTCGCTAGCTATTAGGCATCCATCTAAAATGGCTTGAGTCACTTCGCTGGGCATGTTTTTATGCAAGAGCTGTAGTTCGAGTAGCGCGGTTTTCATGCCTTCAATGTCAGACTTCATCATCGCTGTTGCCATTGCCTTATACTGGTTTCGGTTGGTTGATGATATGTGCTGGCAAGCGCCAAAATCTAGCAGTGCAATTTGTTTTGTCTTAGGAAGATACAAGTAATTGGCAAAGTTCGGATCGCTTTGCATAAACGAATATTCAAACAATTCACTGAGCAATAAACGAAACAAGGTGTTCATCACTTCGTTGCGTTCCTCTTGTGGCTGCGATAAGAGCGCCTCGAGTGGCTCGCCGTCGATATATTCCATGCACAAGATGGTTTCGCTACTTAAGGGCGCATATACCGCTGGGATTACAAAGGATGCATCGTTTTGTAGATGCTCTTGGTATGCGCTAATAAACGCCGCCTCTTTGAGATAGTTAGCCTCATTTTTAAGCTGTTGTTTGGCCTGTTGTAAGATGTGCTCAATATCGAAATCGTTGGGCAGCAAGGCGCTAAGTTTGATCAGTCTGCCAACGTTGTTGATATCGCTATCAATACTTTGGGCAACGCCAGGGTACTGCACTTTAACCGCCAATGTCTCGCCCGTTTTTAATCGGGCTTTATGGACCTGACCAATAGAGGCTGCGGCAATGGGATCAAAGCTAAAATATTCGAAATATTCTGGCCAATCAGCGCCCCATGAATGTTTAAGAGACTCTAGCAATTGAGCTTTGGGCATAGCATCGGCGCCGGCTCGCAAAGAAGCCAAGATTGGCTCCCACTGCGGGGGTAAAAACTCCCCTGCATCCATCGATAGCATTTGTCCTACTTTCATCGCCGCGCCGCGCATTTTGCTCAATTGACTGGCGATGGAGCTCGCATTATCGCTCGTAAATACCGTGCTTTGCATCGTGGGCTTTTTAGCGCTCAGTAATTGTCCAGCGCCTTTGAGTAAGCTTTTTGTGACCAGCGAGGCGGTTAACCCCCCTAAATGTCCGGCGCGAGAGAGCCGTGAAGCGGGTACTTTGCTGAATTTTTTATCGCTCATATGGTCGACTTACCTGACATTGGGAAACACTTCTTTATACGCTGCCTTGATTATGAGTATCATAGCATCTGTACACAGTCTTCTATACACAGTCTTCTATACACAGAGTAAAATATTGGCGAGAGTAACATCATCTATACAGCACGCCTTAACGCCTCATGCGCTTGGCGATGAGCATGCAACCTTTAAGGTCTATATAGGCAATCGCCCAGATTATATGTTTGCTCATCATGCACAGCCCTATTGTGAGCTCAGAACAGGTGAGATTGATGCTTGCGCAAAGCAATGCGGTAATGGCTGGCGAAAGGTGTTTAATGTGTATGCAAAGCTTGTGTATGCGTTGGCAGCGCCCTCACTTTTGTCGCCATTAGGTAACTCACGGCATCAGCCAAGCAGTTGGCAATCGTATCGAGATGACTCTTTGTTACAAGCAAACAGTAAAACGGCTCTTTGCTTTGTGCCGCCTAATTTGGAAGCGCTTAACGCGCTTCACCTGGTTATGGGTAAAGGTTATGCCAACACCTTAGATTTACCCAATGATTTAGCTTGGCTTAATCATGAATTTGCCATCAGCGAACAGCATTCGCTGATTGTATGTCCGTATTTTGATTATCGACAGCTGAGCAATGTTAAAATATTGTTTTTAGTGGATTTGATCACGCGTTTGCAAAGACCTTAGCCTTACGTAATGAGGGCTTCATCATGGCCATGGTGTTTTGTGAATATTTTATGCTAATGTCATAGCACGGTGATATGAGGTAAATGGCTGCAACAATGGCAAAAGGCACACATCAGTATCAGGATGACCCCAGAAATCAGAGTATTGTGATTAATATCAATGGAGAGTTGTTCGCCAGAGAAGAGGCAAAAATATCGGTATTCGATAGCGGTTTTATTCTCGGTGACGGAGTATGGGAAGGCATACGCTTACATCAGGGTAAGCTAGCCTTTATCGACATGCACATGAAGCGCTTATACGATGGTGCTAAAGCCCTTGATATGGATATAGGCTTGAGTCAGGAGCAGTTGGTACAGCGCATTTACGACACCTGCAAAGCTAATGATATGCATGACGGTGTGCATATTCGTTTGATGGTAACCCGCGGTATTAAGGCAACGCCCTATCAAGACCCGAGAGTAACCATATCAAGTGCCACCATTGTGATTATTGCCGAACATAAAAAAGCGCTAGGGTTGGCTAAGGGCGATGGTGTGCGGTTATTTACTACACATGTGCGCCGTGGATACCCAGATGTGCAAGATCCCAAGCTCAATACGCACTCAAAGTTAAACTGTATATTTGCCTGTATTCAAGCGGCAAAAGCGCAGGCTGATGAAGCGTTAATGCTCGACCCACATGGTTTTGTTGCGACGTGCAACTCAACGCACTTTTTCATTGTTAGAGACAACGAAGTATGGACCTCGAGTGGGGATTTCTGCCTAGACGGGATCACGCGGCGCAATGTGATCAATGTCTGTAAAGAGCATGGCATACCGGTATTTGAAAAAAACTTCACACTTTCGGATGTATATGGCGCTGACGAAGCCTTTATCACGGGCACCTTTGCCGGCCTTACCCCGGTAAAAGAGGTGGACGGCAGAATGATCGGCAGCGGCTCACAAACACTGACCAAAACCTTAGAGGCTTATTATATTCAGCGAATAGAGCGCGACCATGGTTAAACGCATTTGCATGTGGTCGGGGCCACGAAACATTTCAACCGCCATGATGAGAAGTTGGGAAAACCGCGCAGACTGCAGTGTGATTGATGAGCCATTTTATGCCTTCTACTTGGCGCAAACTCAACATCCACATCCCATGTTTGATGAGATCCTTGCCTCTCAGCCCTCAAGTTATGAAGCGGTCGCACATGACATGGTCAATGGTGCATGCCAAACGCCATTGTTATACCAAAAGCATATGACACATCACATGTTAGCGGGGTGTGATTTGTCATGGACCAAGTCGTTGTTGCACTGCTTTTTAATTCGCGATCCCGTTTATGTGGTCAACTCATATACCAACAGCCGTGGTGAGTGCTCGGTAGATGATATTGGTATTGTCCGTCAATTTGAGCTTTATGAGGCCATTTCATCTATCACAAGGATAAGCGATATTCCCATCATTGATGCGGCCGATGTGTTGCGTGATCCCGTGCATTATTTATCTCAAGTATGCGCTCGCTTAAACATAGCTTTTGATGAGAAGATGCTGAACTGGCCTGCGGGCAAGCGCACAAGTGACGGTGTATGGGCGTCACATTGGTATCATAGTGTTGAAGCATCGACGGGATTTGCAGCAGTAACATCACCAGACATCGTGTTAAATGCATCTCAGCAAAGCGTTGTAGATGAAGTGATGCCATATTATTCGGCATTAAAAAAGCGAGCGCTTTAAACACGGCGCTTTGCTCTACAAACACGTGATTTGATAAACGCCCTGCAAGCAACTAGGGTATAACCGCATCGGTATGAATAGCGCTTACCAGAGGAATTGACGTATGACGATTTGGCAAAACATCACTGACACCATGAGCTTGTTTGTCCCCATGGCGATCACCATATGTATTGTGGGCGGCGTTTTATGGTTGGCACACGTATTGTTAATTAAGCGGCACAAAGATGCGGGCAATGAACGTTTGTTCTCACGACAGCTAACGATGCTGGTGCTAACCCTGGTTGGCGTGGTGGCAATCGCCTTGGCACTGCCGGTAAGCGACAGTTCGCGTAATCAAGTTATTGCGCTTATTGGTCTGTTGATTTCGGGTATCTTTGCCTTTTCGTCGAGCACTATTTTTTCAAACATCATGGCGGGAACGATGTTGCGGGTCACACATCCATTTAGAACCGGTGATTTTATTCAAGTGGGCGATTTGTTTGGTCGTGTTGTGCAAAGAGGTTTGCTCGATACGGAGCTTCAAACCGAAAATCGAGAGCTGGTGGCGTTGCCTAATACTTATTTGGTGAGCCATCCTATTTCCGTTACGCGCAGCTCAGGATGCATTGTGTATACCACCCTTTCTCTGGGCTATGACGTTCATCACAGCGAGGTAGAAACACTGCTGCTGCAAGCGGCGCAAAATGCCAAGCTCACCGACCCATTTGTTCAAGTACTCGAGCTTGGCAATTTTGCGATTACCTATAAAGTGAGCGGGATGCTCGCAGATGTGAAAAGTCTACTCAGCGCTCGCTCAAATTTACGTAGAGAAGTCCTCGACGCACTGCATGGACAGGGCGTAGAGGTGATGTCTCCGAGCATTATGAATCAGCGTAAAATGCCAGACGAAAGTAAGGTAATACCTAATTACACACCTAAACAAACTGCGAGCACTAGTGACACCATTGCCGAAAATGTCGTATTTGATAAAGCTGAAGAAGCGGAACGTCGAGAGCAATCAATAGCTGAGCTACAAGCGAATATCGCTACATGTGAAACATCACTTAAAGAAGCCTCAGGGGAACAAAAAGAATCCTTACAAGCCAAGCTAACAGCGCTAAAAGAGCAGCTTAAAGCGTTAAATGATGAGCCAATAAAAGGCGAGGACGCGACTTGATAATCACGTGTGACTCGTTATGCTAGCCGATTATCCATCTACCTTAAAATAATAAGAAGAAACTTATGCGAAAGGAAAAGAAAGAGTTTGACCTAATGCTGTATGGCGCCACCTCATTTGTGGGCCAGATTATGGTGGCGTATTTAAAGCAATTCTCACAAGAGGAATTTACTTGGGCGATTGCTGGGCGCGACGAAGGCAAGCTTAAAGCATTAAAACAAGAGCATGGGTTGACCGAGCTTGAGCATTTTGTGGCAGATGCTAGCGACGAAGCGGCGCTCACGCAGCTGTGCAAGAAGGCCAATGTGATCATCTCGACGGTGGGTCCATATGCGCTGTACGGCGAGACATTAGTCAGAGCATGCGTGCAAACAGGCACCGATTATTGCGATCTTACCGGTGAGCCTCAGTGGATACGAGCTATGCTCGATAAGTACGAAGAGCAAGCGAAAGCATCAGGCGCGCGCATCGTCAATTGCGCTGGGTTTGATTCTATTCCGTCCGATTTAGGGGTGTATATGTCTCAGCGCATGGCAATTGAGAAAACCGGCAACCCAGCCTCTCAAATCAAAATGCGTGTTTACAAACTTAAAGGTGCGGCCTCAGGAGGAACCGTAGCGAGTTTACTAAACGTGCTAAAAGAAGCCGGTGAAAACCCAAGTTTGAAAAAACTATTGGTGAACCCATACGTGCTGTGTGGAAGCGATCATCCCTTCTCGCTTCGACAAAAAAACCACAAAAAAGCAGAGTTTGATGAGGCGCTTGGGATCTGGACGATGCCATTTGTAATGGCCGCAATAAATGAACGCATCGTGCACCGTTCAAATGCTTTGCTCAATGGCCTTTATGGTAAAGAATTTAGATACGATGAAGCGATGTCTGCGAAAAAAGGCTCCGCGGCATGGATGGCAACCTTAGGGCTTGGCGCCTTTGTTGCCGCTGCCAGTATTGGCCCGGTGCGTAACTTACTCGCCAAATATGTATTGCCAAAACCCGGAGAAGGCCCGTCACCTGAAGCGCAAGAAAAAGGCATGTTTGATATGCGCTTTTATGCCACCTTATCGGATGGTCAAACACAAGTGGTTCAGGTCACAGGTGATAAAGACCCAGGATACGGCAGTACAGCAAAAATGCTGTCTCAAGCAGCACTTTGTTTAGCCAAAGATACTGATGATTTAGCCGGTGGGTTTTGGACGCCGGCATCTGCAATGGGAGATGCGTTGATAACGCGTTTGTCTGATCATGCGGGAGTTGTGGTTAAGCCGATGTGATCGGCTTTTATTAACCCTTCTATAAGGTGCGCAGTGTAAGTTCGTCTCCACGCTGCGCCCACTCAAGTTGTTTCAGAGCGCTCATGCCTAAGAGAATTTTGTCTGATCGCATGCCTGGATTTAAATTAGCGTCTACGTTTTGCAAGGTAATCTCACCAATTTTTAGTTCGCGAATATTGGTTTGCGCAACGCTGACCGTGCCATTGGCTGTCTGCGCTAGATATCGACGACCCGGTTGTAGTCCTAGTTGCTGCGCCAGATGCGCGCCAATCGACACGTTGGTAGCGCCGGTATCGAGTAAAAACGTGACGGTATTTCCATTGATCTCACCGTTTAATACATAGTGGCCCATAGTATTTTGCTTCAACCGCACTTCTACGCCCGATGCGGTAACTACCGAAGAGGGTGCCTGATTGGGATTGTATTGACGGTCGAGCATGCCAGAGAAATACATAACCAACAACGCAAAACCGACCACGAATGCCCCTATGAACATCCATAGTCCCAGTGCAGAATTGTGTTGAGCTGGGGTTTGGTCAGTCAAATTGTCTTCTCCGATGGTAAGCGAGCGCACGCTAGGCGATGTGCACTTCTGTTTATACTTGTACTTATGAATCGCGATGTTTGCTCATTATCCACGGTCACCGTTTCGCTCTTTGTGTCACATTGCATTGACGCTGATGTTCACAAACAGCTTATAAGCGCTATTTTTGCGTTTGTAGGCAAGGCGCTATAGGCTTTGCAGAACAGGTGCGAATATATGCAATAACATGCCTGCCACGGAGCCTGTGAAAAATCCCGTCATGCCCTTTTTACCAAAGTAGCGAAACAGCGTGAGTCCAAATAATCCGGTCCATAGCATAATACTGTAAACTGAGGTGATACCGGCCCCGAGCTGCTGCGGCATAAACATCAATACAATCACCATAGCGGCCATTGCACCGGAGAGGATCACCCAGTTAATGTTTTTAGGGTTGGTAAAGGCACTGTATTTTGGTTTGTCTGCTTCGGCCTTTTGCTGTTGCTCGGCTTCTTGAGCTTGCGCTTGCAAAGCCGCTTGTTGTTTTGCTTCTTTTTGTGATTTGACTCGAGACCCTTTAGACATTCTACTGCTCCATCATACTGCGATTCTGTGCGTTTTGTTGACTATATCCTAAGTGTGTTTAGGATGAAAATTATCTGATTGTGACACTTGGCGCCGTTGCGCCAAGGTATTTTGGCCATGCAATCGTTTAGCGTAAACTGACTACATAGCGCCCGACTACTGCCCCTTTAAAAAAGCGGTCTAGGTATTCAGGGGTTTGTTCAAGCGTTATCTCTTCGCAATAGCTCTCAAGATTATCGAGTTTCATATCACTAGCAACGCGTTGCCAAATCGCTTGTTTATCTTCAAGAGGAATAAACACAGAATCAATACCCAATAACGACACGCCGCGGGTAATAAAGGGGATAACCGTCATCGAAAACATAGGAGAAGAGGCTAAGCCGCATGCCGCCACAGCGCCACCAGACTTCACTTGCTTGAGCAGGTTGGCGAGGTAGTCTCCGCCTAAGGTATCAATGGCATTAGCCCATAGCTCACGACCCACTGGACGCTCTTGGACTTTGTTGATTTCATCACGATGTAACACCTGCGATGCGCCTAAGGTTTTTAGGTAATCACCCTTCTCTGGCTTGCCTGAAAATGCGACCACTTCATATCCAAGTTGATGTAACAATGCCACACTGATACTACCTACGCCGCCGGTTGCGCCGCTTACGGCAACAGGCCCATCACTGGGTTTTGCACCGAGTTTTTCGAGTTTTTGAATACACAACGCAGCGGTCAGTCCGCCAGTGCCATATATCATGGCTTCTTTTAACGTCAGTGTGTTTGGGCAAGCGACCGCCCAGTTTGCTGGGATAGAGATCATTTGGCCCAATCCACCATCGGTGTTCATGCCCAAATCATAGCCAAAGACCAGTATTTGTTGGCCAGCCTCAAAGGTGCCTGATGCATCACTGACTACAACGCCGGCGGCGTCAATACCTGGGGTGTGGGGAAACTCTCTAGTGATTTGTTTGTTGCCGCTGGCCGACATCGCATCTTTGAAGTTTAATGACGAATAATGTACTTCAATGAGCAGTTCGTTTTCTGGTAATTGTGAGACTGTGCGCTCCTCAATTTGTTTACTAAATGTATTGTCGTCGTTTTGGCGAACCACTAGCGCTTTAAAAGTCGTATCTGTAGACATAGATGATTTCCCTGTGCATTTAAGTGTGGCGCAACGCATAGCGGGCGCAGCTTTTACAAAATCATAACATTGTGATGACACCTTGCAAGTGAACAAAGCCGTGTGATCAGGGTGATTGCCTCATCCTTTGGTCTAGATTGTTTAACTTACGTACAAAACCCATTAGATATGAATGGCCAAACGCGATTGGCCGAGCGCCTTTTGAAATTGGAGTGGTTATGAAACTATTGTTTGTAGGCTTGGCAGTACTTGGTTTAACAGGTTGCTCCGTATTTGGGGACAGCGGTGTAGAAAGCGCACCCTATACCTTAATCAGTGCCGATGAGGCTAAGCAAATTGAAGTGCGTAACTACGACTCAATGATTTTAGTGTCTGCCAGCATGCAGGACAGTGGCCGTAACAGCGCCTTTAGAAAGTTGTTCAGCTACATTACCGGTGCAAACCAAGGGGCAAAAGAAATTGCCATGACAGCCCCTGTTTTCATGGACGAGAAGCAAGCAAAAGGTACTGAAATTGCGATGACCGCACCGGTATTTATGGATGAAAGCGGTAATGGCCAGATGATGTCATTTGTTATGCCAAAGCATTTTACGCTTGAGACTACGCCCACCCCAACCGATCCGGATGTTGTGGTAACAGAGGTGAGCGACTATAAAGTGGCCGCAATTAAGTTTAACGGCACGCTAAGAGATGGCAACATCGAGCGCTATACCAACGAGTTACAAGCTTGGATAAATGCAAACGGCTACACGCAAATATCCAAACCCATTCAGGCCGGTTATAACGGCCCGCTAACGATACCAATGTTTCGCCATAATGAGATTTTGATCGAAATCGAGTAATTTGCCTCAGCCATCGTACAGATATTTAAGCTATCGGTTAATCGCGTGACAGTTGGTACATCCGCCCGATACTTTTCCTGCGTAATAATAATTCGGCTCTGCCAATGACGCTGCATTTTTGGCCTTACTGATTTTGCTCACGAAGTCATTAAGGTGGTCTTGCAAGAAGGGATGATTTCCGCCTTGATCGCCTTCCTGCAACTTCGAGGCCGCGTTTAGCATGCCTTCTAAGGCATTTAAAACTTGCATACGCTTTTCTTCAGTACTGACTTGTATATCCGTTGACGCATCGTCTGGAGCAAAATCTAGCGCTCCCTCCAAAAGTAGCATTTGTTGCGCAAGCGCATGCATTTCAGAGCGTACGTCTTCGCTTTTGGTATAGTTAAAGTCTGGTGGATACGTTAGCTTTCGCACCGACTCAGAGAACTCAGTGCTACAAGCACTCAGCAGCAGTGTAAATATGCACGCGCTTGCAAGCATAAAATAGCGAGATACGACCAACGGTTTCATTCTGCAGTACTCCTAGATGCAAAGGCTAACATTTGCCTTTTACTGACCTGATTATCATGTTAACAAGTTGTTGTTTTGCCGTATTGATCAGTATCAACAAGTGCGAAGGTGTATCAGTTGTGGCATTGCTCTGCGTACCTTGACCGTTAAACAGCATTTAGGCCATACTCATTCTCGTCTCAATGAATGCGAACAACTCGGAGCGTGTTTATTCCATCAAACCATCAAAATAGTGCCTCGCTCAATGCCAGTGCTGATGATAAAGCCGCTTGGGAGCGGCAGGCCGCTGAAGTGTTTATTCAATGGTACAACGAAAAGTTTGAAGATCAGTTGACCTTTATACGTAACAATCAACCGGCCAAGCCTGACGTAAGTTGTATGCTGAATAATAAACGGGTAGATATCGAAATTGCCCATTTGTATGGCACCGAGCAAGAGGCTATGTCGATTCTTGGTAAAGCGCTAAGTGAGCACACTAAATCAGCCCTGGCACTTTTGAAAGAAAGCTCAACTGCTGAGCAGCGCTTGCTCAAAGCCTTAAATCGTATATTGGAACAAAAGTCTCATAAGCATTACGACAGTTCGCACACTTGGCTGGTGATCAGAAATGCACACCCTCGTTGGAATGCAGAAAAAATAAAAGCGGTGGGCGATAAGATTGTGTTTAGTCAATCGCATCCGTTTGAACAAATCTGGATTGTAGGTGACCTTCATGCACAATCAGGCGTGGTTCGCATTCCAGTGGAATAACCCAGACGAACAATCGCTGCGCGTCTGGGCTAATGTAGACTAACAAGGAAGTATCATACTTTTACGACTCTTACAGGGGAAGGTTAACCGGCGAGTGTGGGGCAGAAGCTAGCGGTCGAATGCAGATAGATTTGTATAATTTTTATAAAAAACGTTAGCAATACTTGTTGATTTTACAAAATAGCAGTACAAAGTTATCTGGCCAATTACCAAACCTAGTTTGTAAATTTAAAAAACATTCGTTAATTTTAAATAATACTGCTCTGTGGTCATAAAATGAGAATGAGCAATAAATGTTCTTCGGCAATTAGATGCGACAAAAGATAAACTTTTATTTATGGATGAAATAAGAAATAGTGTTTTGTAGAATTTTCGTTTTTCTGACCTTTTTTTTTGTTTCACACACTCATGGTAATGATATTGTTGTTCGCCACATTAGCGTTGAACAAGGATTACCACAAAGCTCCGTTAATGATATCTATCAAGATCCGAAAGGGTTTGTTTGGATGGCTACAGACGGCGGTTTGGTTCGGTATGACAGCAATGAATTTAGAGTTTTTAATCCTACCAATACACCCCAGTTGCGAGAAAAGCGCGTCTTAAAAATTGAAAAAGAGTCAGACCTGAGTTTTTTTATTGCTGGTGAATCCACATTGTTCCGATTCGATACCATTGGCGATACGTTCGAAACGTTAAATCTTAATGACATTCGAAATCAATATTCCGATTTTACAATTATAGATCTTGCTTATCAGGATTCTAGCCTCTGGATGCTAGTTATTAACAGAGAGCGCGTACACCTATTTAAAATGCAGTCAGGATCTGATGAGTTTACCCCGGTTACAGCATCAACCGAGTTTTTATCTAAACACAACTATTCATTGCTTAGCGATATCAATGGCAGTGTTTTTGTGCACTCAGACGCAAATAACTATTGGGTGGATCAGCAAAGTCTTAACTTGCAACCAATGACCTTGCCCAGGGCCGAAGGGGCGACAACAGATGTCTATCTTAAGACTTTAACTGGTGACGTACAGTATATCGGAGCCGAATACAAATGGTGTTTTAAAAAACAAGATTTAACGCCTTGTGGGCGGCACTATTTTGATCATCAATATATGCAGCAGTTCTCCGGTGAGAGACCCACTTTGCTGATTCAACAATACGACAGCGAGTCTTATTGGCTCGGTGTTTATGGCGCTGGCGTTTTTAAATTAGATGATAATCTGCAATTGGTGGAGCATTTCACCGCAGATAGCGCACTGAATAGAATAACTGAACTACCGACTACTAAATCTCTCACCAACAACGATATAAACGATTTACTCATCGACGACCAGAAAAACGTTTGGCTGTCGACTTATGGTATGGGTATTAATTTTATTAGCAGAAACGCCATTAACATGGGTTTATTTAGAGCCCTTGACGACAATGAAAGTTTATCTAATCCACATGTGAGAAGCTTCTATTATGTTTCGGATGAGGAAGTTTGGGTGGGTACTTTCGACGGCTTGAACAAGGTCAATTTGCAAACTGGCTTGGTAGAGCGTTATCTTTCGCCGGCCGGGAACAAAACCAGTCGTTACTTTGTTCGTGAAATCATACCATTTGACGAACAAAATTTGCTGGTGTTATTCGCTGATAATATCTCGGGTTCACCTTTGTGGTTATTCAATGTGACCAGCAAAAAATGGAAACGTTTTTCAGTACCTGATGGATTAACCCCAAGTGGCGGTGGCTTTACCGCGAGATTTGGTCAAGACCTGCTGTGGTTGAGCACGGTAACAGATGGTGTTTTTACATACGACGCTAAAACAGAATCTTGGCAACGTCCACAATGGTTAAATGGTCATGTTGCCGACCACATCCAAACCATATATTTTGACGAGGATGGCAGTGTCTGGCTGGGAGGCTTACATGGAGGATTAAGGTATCACTTCGAATCAAAGACTCTGCAAATATTTGGTCAAAACACTCACCCTAGTTTAAGTTCGGACTGGGTTCGCTCTTTTTTACACGACCAACGTAACCGATTATGGATGGGAACCAACGCTGGCTTGTACACAGTTGTTCAATCAATAGACTCGGAGGATGAACTTAATGGCTCATCACCTTCGAAACTGGATTTTGAAGTGGTGAACAAGTTAGCTAAAGAAACTATTTATGGCATTCTAGAGGACCAAGACGGCGTGCTTTGGTTGAGCACAAACTCAGGGATCATTGCGTATCATCCGTATACAGACACCATCCAGAGATTAGATATAAATGACGGCCTTCAAGGCTTGGAGTTTAACACAGGTGCGTTTTTAAAAACGGCCAATGAAAAGTTGTTTTTTGGTGGCACACAAGGGTTCAATTATTTTCAACCAAGGCACATGTTTACTCCGCAAATCGAACCATTAGATATTGTTATTACCGATTTGCGGATACTCAACCAATCACTTACTGTCGGGCAGAATGTCCTGGGCTTACAATTAGAAAAAGCCGTAAACGAAATAAACGAGCTGACCTTGCAGCACTTTCATGAGTTTTTCTCGATAGATTTTACGCTACTGGATTTTTCGCAATCCAAAGACGCAAATTATCAATACAGAGTATCGGATATCAGTGACGCATGGGTCGAAATTGAACAAAACCGTGCCTATTTTACTGGGCTGGCTGACGGTACTTATACAATTGAGTTACGGGCAGTAGATTACTCGGGTAACGTGCTAGGACAACGACAGATATCTGTATTCCAAAAAGCACCTTGGTGGCGAAGCACAAATGCGCTATTGATGTACGTTCTTCTGTTCAGCTTATTCACCTTTACTTTATATTGGCGTCGCCTAGAGCGCCATCGTAAGCAAAATGAGCGACTTCAACAGGCGGTAGACAAGCGCACGTTAGAGCTAAACCTAGCCTTGCGTGAGAAAGACCACATATTCAATCATGTATCACATGAATTCAGAACGCCTTTGACTTTGATAAACGGCATCACGGATAACTTGATAAACGACAACCCTGACTCCAAATCAACATCAAGCCTTGCAAGTATTAAATATCAGTCCAATTATCTATTGAGATTGGTTAATCAACTATTGGGGTTGAGCAGGTTAGATGCTAATGACCTAGACATGGGCGTCGAAGTTTCAGATACATCTATTATCATTGAACAATTGTTAGTTCCCTTTCTGGAGTTGTGCGAGCAAAACCAAGTCAAACTTGAATGGCAACTGGAAGAGCATCTGCACTGCGTGATTTCGCAACACGACATAGCAGTTATCGTGAATAACTTGATGTCTAACGCCATCAAATTTACGCCATCTGGCGGGCGTATCAATGTAAGCTTTCGCAGGGAAGACAACCGAGCCCGTTTGTTGATCCAGGATACTGGCACTGGTTTGAGTAAAGAGGTGCTTAAGCACCTTTGGCAACCCTTTTACAAGGGTGAAAACGCCTATAAGAATCAGTATTTTGGCACTGGTTTAGGATTGTCTCTGGTGAAAAAAACCGTACACAAGCATGCGGGTAAAATTGATATTCGCAATGCGCAAGACAAAGGTTGTATAGCGGAGTGCTGGTTGCCAGTAAAAGCCAAAGCGGTTTCCACAAGACAGCTCAAAAATATCGATTTAAAAGATACAGAGCTAGAACTGGATTATTTACTACCGGACGAAACCATTTTAGACACACAAAATGAGTTGGCCGAAAAGCACGCAAGTATTCTTATTGTCGAGGACCATAGCAAGTTGGCGCAGTTTATTGTGAATGAACTTTCTGATACATACCATTGCTACCGAGCAGTTGATGGTAGCGAAGGTTGCGCTTTGGCCCTTAAATATCAGCCTGACGTTATAATTTCGGACGTTATGATGCCAAAAATGGATGGGGTTGAAATGTGCGGTGTATTAAAATCCGACCCTGCGACGTCTCATATACCGATTATTATGCTTACTGCAAAAAGTGATCATTCAAGCAAGTTACTTGGTCTGCAACAAAAGGCCAACCTATACATGTCAAAACCATTCGATATGAATGAGCTAAGGTTGAATGTGACCAACTTTGTTGAGGATTTAAATCAGCTAAAGGAATACTACAAACAAGGAATACTGACCGAGTTTGGCGTCAATGAGCAGTCATTCAATAAAGAAAAACAATTCACGGACAAACTCTTTAAGGTACTGGACGAGAAGTTTTCAGGGTTTGAGTTTGATGCCACACATTTGGCGAGCGAATTATCAATAAGCGAGAAGCAACTACAACGTAAATTGAAAGCGCTGATTGGCAGTACACCCACCCAATACATAAGAACCTGGCGTCTCAACAAGAGTAAAATGATGCTGCTTAAAGGCCAACCCGTTGGTAACGTTGCCTTTGATTGTGGGTTTAACAATCAAGCGTATTTTAGTAAGTGTTTTAAACAAGAATTTGGTCAAACACCGACTGATTTTCTGTCAAAAAGTCTTCCATAAGTTCCTATCCTAACCGTCTAACACAGTCAGACCAGCACTTTTTTTGCGTAGTAGCATGGGCTGTACCCCAGGAAAAATAAAGCTTGTCGTTCCAGTTATCTCGAATGTCGTTAACGTTATAACGGTAACATTTACTTTTACATAAATTGTTAGCGAACGAAGCGCGCATCGATTAAGTACTTTGCAACTTATTCACTTTATGTCATGCCTGGCATTCGAAGCAAATTCTAAGTTAGATGCTTTGCAGACATTGAAGTGCAATAGAAAACCACGTTAAGGGGGAACTACTTTGTTATTTTTATTAATTTGGCTGGCATTTATTGGGTTGACAATCATGATTGCATCCAAGAAAAACAGAAGCCTTTTATTATGGGGAGTGCTAGGAGCTGTATTTGGCATATTTGCATTAATCATAATAGCTGTTTTACCGGGAGAAGAAAAAAATGCCTCCTCGTCTACCGGCTTTTTTAGCAGAGCGCTTAAACCTTTACCTTACAAAGCGGTGGGCGAAACCATAGCATTAAACACAGACACCTTGTGCAAGGCGTCTGGCGTCAATGTGCATCGTTATTTTAAATCATTTCGACCTGATCAATCTTTTTTGAATAACTTAGTTATTGGTCAGATGGCAGGAGGTTCAGTAGGGGCCGCGCACAATTTCGCAAGTGTAATAGGAATGGTAGGAAATTCATTTTCCAATGGCTACATGGAAGCAGGAGTGAGGTTGTTTTCGTTTTCGCACACGATAGAGAATGAAAGTGTTGCAACAATCTACAATACCTTAATCGCGCTGCGCAACAATGCGCTTATCAGCGACGCAGAATACAACAAATCTCTAGCATCCTTATTGTTTAATGAAGGCGCCGGTCAGACGGATTCAATAGAGTACGATGCCTTAGGAACACCGGTGTTTAAAAACGACAAAGACAAGTTCATTTGTGCGGTGGCATATCAGTTATGGCACGAGAACACTGTGCACCCAGACCGAGTTTTTGCGATGTCTGAGCAGAAGCTATCTGGGTTGAGTACGGAAGATAAAGAAGCACTCAATCTATTGGGCTGAATTTAGCGATGCAGAGGCTAGTAGTTGAGATGCGCCTAAGTTTCGAATTTTACCAAGTAATGTCGAAACGAAAAGTTAGTTTAAACATTTTAACGACAATAACAACAATGAATGAGGCCATCGAATGAGTGTTTTTTTCCTAATTAAAATACTGCTTTTTAGTGTGTTTATCTCTTTTCATACTTTATCGTTTGCCAATACCACCCCGACCCAAGCACAGGTCATAGAAGTTGACTATCAAGGCTTTCCGTACACTGTCGTATTTGGACCAGGGCTCAATTACGGAATTGAAGGTAATGCTTACTTCTGCAAACAAAATGACCTTCAACATGAAGTGCTTAAAGACCATGAATATATCAGTATTTTTAAAAAAATTGCGGGAAAAGCCAAGTACATCAATGACTTCCCCTACGCCATCACCAAAGAGAATACGCGGCGACCTGAAAGGTTAGATTTTCATATTTTCTACATAAACGAAGACGGCCAGCAAGATATGAAGCGAGAACTGGGCGTCCCTGATAAATTCGCTGGGCAATTTTTTGTGCCTATGTGCGTTAGCTTTCTGAGCACTCCTGAGATTAATACCATACTGGCCCAAAATAATGCGATTAGCTCGTCTGTTCCCGCTAGGACTTCTCAAGAAGCTATAAACCGCATCACAAAACAAACCATCCTGAATATGGCATTTGGCGACTTTGCGTTAGGTAAAAAGGCCACCAATCTTGCTTCACTAGAAAAAAAGGCGAAACAAATCGATGTCGTAGCCTCATATATGGACTTCATCGCGGTATACAACGGATTAAATGATGCAGAAGGCCTTGCACGAAACCTTGTTTACGCGCACAGAGATTACTACACACGAGAAGAAATAGAAAAGCTGGTTGTAAAATATCGAGATAAAATAAATCAAAATGACCGCTTCAAGTTTACTCGCTTTGTATATCATGGTTTGAGTGATAACGTTGATATAGGTGATGGCTGGAAGCTGATAGAAGCTTACTTTACCGACGACCTATCAACGTTTCGATTTATCGCTGAAAAAAACTATCCTTCGATTACCAAAGACCAACTTATCAATTCCGTATTAGCTAAATACGGTGAACCTACTACTACAAAAAACAATCGACTTTTTTATACCGCGTTCAATAATAATAGCGAAGCTGTCATTCATGAAGTGATATTTTCGATTTCAGATCAGGGTATTCAAATAAACGCGAATAGTCCTTACATTGAGACTAAGGCACTCAATAGAGCGCGTATTGAACTTTCCAAATACAAAGCCGAAATCAAAGCGAATCTGCCTTCCGATAAAAACAAAATCATCGAGTTATAACTTCAAGGAGACAACAAGCAATGAGAACACTTCAAATTATTTTTACTGCGCTCTTATTATTACTTATTGCTGTAGGGCATTCTTACGCTCAAGAAGAAGAGTTTGAAGCCATCATGAAAGATCCAGCACTCTCCCAAGATGAGAAATATGAAGCATGGCTAAACATTTTGGTTAAGCACGAGCCTGCAATGGCGAGCATGGCCTCTTCTCCACAAATGAAGATAGTACTAAGACAACAATTTGATTCTATGGCAATGCTATACCTGCAAGGCTCTGCTATGGAAGCAATGGAAAGGGCGAAAGAAAAATCCCAAGCTGAAGCTCGCGAAAAAGAGCGTGCAAACACCACGCAAAAGCGCTCGCCCTTTCAACAAATTGCTGAGGCACAACAACCTCTTGTCACGCAACATCCTGAAGTGCGCCCAAACGTTAGTGATGATGACCTTTTTGTTCTTACTGGTCGAGAAAAGTCTATTCGAGATAAAAAGGTGACTGTATATACTCACCTCACGGCTATTGAAAATGCCGACAATAAAGCTGCTTCTTACTGCGATAGACTGAGTATTAGAGGTGTGAATGATTGGCAATTGGCATATAGACGCGACTTTAACGTTAAAGAGCTTCAAAATAGCTATGGCTTTACCACTGATACTCCCGACGTACCCTTCACTACGCTGTACTCAAAATCGCAAACTGTCCTCACTCGCACTGCACTAGTTCCACACGATTCCATTGGTAATGAGTATAAATTAGGAACGAGTAATCGCGAAAGAGAGCCAAATGTAGATAGAAATGAAGGCGCAATGCTAATGCCAATATGCATCACGCTTAGTGAGGTCCCCAGAGAAGTTCAAGAGACAGTATTCACACTCTCTCCTATTGATGAGTTTCATTTTAACAACCTATCACTTGGTTTAGAGCTACCGATTAATGATAAAAACATGGTGGATAGACATTTTTTCAATGCCGCTGGAGTGAAAGATTCTGACGCAAAACCGACTAGGACAACGGGAATGAAGTATTTTACAAGGGGAGATATTAGGCGAGCTCTTCAAATGGCAAAGTTGGAAGATAGCAAGTTGGCTCAAGTTATTTTACAGGAGCAAATAGATAAGCGATTCCGTGAAGTACGTGTTGATGCAGATTACAGTGCTAGACTCATCGTAGGTCCTGACAATAGAGTAATTTATTTTAATTATGAGCGTAGTATACCAAATGAAACGCTTACTCAAGAAACACTCGCTAACATCATTATTAATCAAAAAGGTGAACCATTAAGTTCCACTGCTCGGGAAAAAAGGCGTAATGACTTAATGTATGGGATGTTGCAATTATTTTATTCACCTTCTGCTGAAGCATTCGGCGAGAATGCAAGCTTCGACAGGTTTATGCGCTTAGACGAGCGCGACGTATCAGGCCCAATAAAACATGTTAGGATGAAAAACGACAATACATTTATTGCACAAGCGTATGACTGGGAAGCAATCAGTACTTTGAGACGAGAGATTATCATGTATGCCAGAAATGAACTGTTCGATGAAACTAAAGCACGAGAGCAAGCTTCTATGAATAAAGTAAGCTTTTAACCCGCTGAAAAAAGTTGATAAGGATGACTTGGCTTAGACTGGGTCATCTATTCGCAATTCTTTTTTTCAAGTTAGGGCTTCGCTTCATCGCTTGCTACATCTTGATCATAAGACGACGCATGACAACGGTGATTGCAGAATAAAGAGCTAACTCAATTTACGAAAAGATATATTAATTCAGCTGATCCTCAACCCCGTTAAATCATACACCATAAGTGTGATACTTTTTTGTCAATCTACAGCTAACTGATGATCAGTGTTTAAATTGTATATTCAGAACTTCAGTGTTTTCAGTAAAGGTTAAGGTATTGACCTTATCGGCGACCTCAATGTTCACCGTATTGGTTTGTGCAAACCAAATATCGCGCAAAGCATTGTGTACCACTTTCAGGCCTTCTATATCCTTTGGCGCGGCGGTTTCTTGATATACCCAAAAATGTTTTCCCTCTACTTCAAAACCAATTGGGGTGAGGGTTAGGGGCGTATCATCTGCCGTGTAAATGCCAAAGCGAGCATATACATATTCCGCAAACTGTTGTTGCGTTTCTTGTGAATGCATAATGTCTGCGCCGGGGGCAAAAAGCTCTTCAACGGCATGCTCGGCATCGTGCAACTCAAAGCGGTGCATCACCTCTAAGGTATCTGTGCTAGGGTTTAGTACCACTTTGGTCAATGCAAGCTTTTGCTGATGCGCCATGCTCTCACTCATCAACAACGTGCACGCTAACATCAGCGTGCACCATAGCGCTAGATTCAAACGCATGGGTTTATGGTAAGGGCAATTCAACATTATTGCTCTTCCTCTTCCTCTTCGTCCTTCAGCTCAGTCTTAATATCTTGCATGATATCGCGGGCGACTTTACTGGAACTTGCAGAGCGTTTAAACGATTCGATACGCGATTCGATAATTCGACGCGGGAAGTGATTATTACTCACATTCGCGTCTGCCGTTTCCCAGCGTGGGTCAATCACAATACTTTCAATGACTTTGTCGGTGTCGGTCACAATAAGCTTTTGCACTTGCTTAGGACTGCGACGCCAGATTTCCGCTGGGATACGCATCATGTCGGTGGTGCCATCGGTGAAGGTCATTTCAATAATGATAGGCATAACAAGCCCGCCGAGGTTAGAAAACGACAGTACGTAGTAGTTTTTGTCTTCTTCAACAGCGCGCTCAAAAGCCACTTTTTCCCAAGGATCTAAACCTGCTAAAAATGATTGATAGCTATTGCGCTCTTTGTTGGTGACCGTGTAAATATCGTTTTCGTCGTAGAAATCGCTTACATCGCTGTTGCGTTCTACCCAAAGCTGTTTCCCTTCACTTGCATTGCGCTCAACGGTGATTGACATCGGCTTATCTAAACTTTGCTCGCGTTGGCGAGAAAAGTCGATGTCAGGATCTTTCGTATCCATGCGCAGTTTATATACTGAGTCGAGTGAGATATCCACATGGTCGGTGCTATAAAACCAGCCTCTGAAGAACCAATCTAAATCTACACCAGAGGCTTCTTCCATAGTGCGGAAAAAGTCGGCAGGTGTTGGGCGCTTGTACTTCCAGCGCTGGGCATACTCTTTAAAGGCAAAATCAAATAGGTCTCTGCCTAAAATAGTCTCGCGCAGAATGTTAAGCGCAGCAGCGGGTTTTGTGTAGGCGTTAGGGCCCAATCGAAGTACAGAATCAGACTGTGTCATAATGGGTACTTGCGTACTTGAGCGCATATAGTCAGTGATATCGCTAGGTTCGACGCCCCAAGGGATCATGGGGTCCCATTCACGTCCGGCTACACCGTCTAAAAAGCTGTTTAACCCTTCATCCATCCACGTCCATTGGCGCTCGTCTGAGTTGACAATCATGGGGAAGTAAATGTGCCCAATTTCATGAATCACCACACCAATTAAGAAACGTTTTTCTGCTAATGAATAGGTGCGTGAGCCATCATCTTGTAAGTCTGTGCGAGGGCCATTGAAGGTGATCATCGGATATTCCATGCCGCCAACGGGGCCGTTCACTGACTGGGCCACCGGATAGGGGTAGTCAAAAGAAAAACGCGAGTAGACTTCCATGGTGTGGATAACCGATTCGGTGCTGTATTTCTTCCATAAATCGCCACCTTCTTTAGGATAAAACGACATTGCCATGACTAAAGGTTGCTCGTCACCGCCTTGCGGGTAGCCTTTTGCATCCCACATAAATTTACGTGAAGATGCCCATGCGAAGTCACGCACGTTTTCGGCTTTAAAACGCCAAGTCTTGGTATCGGTTGTGCCTTCTTTTTCGTTCTCTAGCGCTTCTTCTTCAGTCACAATAAACACAGGGCGCGCTGCTTTTTCAGCTTCTTTTAGGCGATTGCGCTGCGTGCGCGTGAGCACATCATTGGGATTGGCCAGTTCACCCGTGGATGACACGATGTGGTCAGCAGGCACGGTTAAGCTAACGTCATAATCCCCAAATTCTAGGGTAAATTCTCCGCTGCCAATAAACTCTTTGTTGGTCCATGCTTCATAATCTGTGTATGCGGCTAAACGCGGGAACCACTGCGCTAATAAGAAAATATCGTTGCCACCTTCACGCGCGTCATCGGGAAAGTGCTCGTAACCGGAACGCGCTGATACCGCATCTTCTTCGACAATGTTAAATGCGAAGTCGATATCAAAGCGAACATCATCACCTGGCTTTAGGGGCTGACGTAAATCTACGCGCATTAACGTTCCAACGATGGTGTGCTTGAGTGTATCGCCGTTTCGTAACGCCACTTTGTTGATGTCATATCCCAAATCAACGTCTTCGATAAACTGTTGGCGTCTTAGCGCCGCTAGGCTAATGCGAGCAGGAGATGACGCGCCGGCAGAGGCACTGTCGGGTGCTGGAGAACTCATGCCACCAAATGTTTGGGTCAGCGCGGCCATGCTGTTACGTTTAAATATGTTTTGGTCCAACTGGATCCACAAGTACTTAAGCGTATCGGGAGAGTTGTTGGTGTAGGTGATATTTTGTGAGGCGGTGATTCGACGTTTTTCTTCGTCCAAAGTAGCGCGGATCACATAGTCTACTTTTTGTTGCCAATACATATGCCCAGGTTCGCCCGCTGCATTTCGGTATACGTTAGGGGTTGGCAATACCTCGTCTAGTTGACGGAACTTATCCTCAAAATCTCCCTTCGTTTGGTTAATTTGTGAGAAAGCGGTTGTTGCAACAACCAATAAAAAGCCTGTCAGTAAAGGCTTAAATGACCAAGACGTCATGGGTTTTCCTTTTTTTTAAATGTTTAAAAAAACAAATGTCAGAAATTTTCGAGCGATAGTGTAACTATTTTCGAAGTAAAATACATCTATGTTAAGAAAATGTTACTTTTAAGGCCACTTTGGTTGATTAGAGCTAAAATGCATAAAAACTCACACTTTAAGCACTAAATAATGATTTGCACCCTTGAGAAAACGTGCTAAACCCTTACCCTAACGTCCATCATTTAACGACATTCTTGGTAATGACAGCTTTTACATGGCAAACCGCCGTAATCAAAATAGGTAGTGCCCTCGTATCTCCTGATGGAGCCGGCACAAGCGATAAATTCCTTGTTGATATCGCACACTTCATCAGCGAATCCCGCAAACAAGGAAAACATGTAGTTTTAGTCTCTTCAGGGAGCGTCGCCGCTGCAAGGGGCGAAATTCGCACTGGACAGAAAGTTAGCCCCGGCAAAAAATCTGCGATGGCCGCAATCGGGCAGACAAAAATGATGGCAACATGGTCTAGGTTATTTGATTTTTCTTGCGCGCAATTGTTGTTAACGGTTGAAGACTTAAATGACCGCAGACGCTTTGTAAACATTAAAAATACCATAGAGCAATTACTCGATCACGACGTGCTTCCGATCGTAAATGAAAACGATACCGTGGCGATTGATGAATCTAAAGTAGGTGATAACGATAATCTCGCGGCGCATACAGCGATTGCTGTGCAGGCGGATTGTTTAATTATTTGCACAGACGTAGATGGCTTGTACACCGGCAATCCGCGCTTAGATCCGCAAGCGACGTTGATTGACCAGGTAGAAACCATAGACGATAAGATTATGGGCTTAGCCGGTGGTGCGGGCTCATCTGTTGGCACCGGTGGCATGATCACTAAACTTCAGGCCGCAAAAAAGTGTGCGCAATCGGGTATTCAGACTTTGTTGGTCAACGGCACCAAGCAAGCGACGTTCTCACAATTGTTGCAAGGTAACTGTTCGGGCACTCTTTTCTTAGAAGAGAGTGATGACAGTACCGCGCGTCAAGACTGGTTGAAGCACACCTCTAATGCAAAAGGCGAATTGGTGGTCGACCATGGCGCCTATCTTGCGATGACAGAACGAGGAGCCTCGTTACTTGCCGCCGGTATCACCCAAGTGGTCGGCAAGTTTGCCGCCAATGATGCGGTATTAGTCACACATGAGGGCCACGTGATTGGCAAGGGCTTAGCCGCCTATTCGTCTGCTGAAATACAGCAGATTAAAGGGGCTAAAAGCACACAAATTCAATATATTTTAGGTTATAGCGACAGTGCAGAAGTATTGCACCGCGACGACTTTGTTCGCATCGCGCACAATTTGACCCAAACGGACGCTTAAAATCACTCTACGAGGAGAAACAAGAGAATTTCTATGACATTTGATATTCAGCAAGCAGCTGCCAATGCTAACGCAGCGAAAAATGCCATTGCCAACCTGTCGCAAGGTCAGCGCAAACAGTTACTTGAATCTATTGCTACGTTACTAGTAGAGGCGACCCCCGCCATATTAGCGGCCAATCAAAAGGATTTAGATAACGCCCGAGCCATGAACATGAGCAGCGCTATGATTGATCGCCTTGGGCTTGATGAAAAAGGCGTGCAAGGCATAGCCAAAGCGGTAAATGAAATCGCCAACCAAGATGAGGTGCTAGGCAGCATTGCGAATATTAAACCTCTGCCAAGCGGCATTCAGGTAGGTAAAATGCGTATTCCACTGGGTGTGGTAGCGATGATTTACGAATCCCGTCCAAACGTCACGATAGACGCTGCCGCACTTTGCCTGAAGGCCGGAAATGCGGTGATTCTGCGAGGTGGTAAAGAAGCACAGCATTCTAATCAGGCATTAGCCAAAGTGCTTCATCAGGCCCTTAAACAAGGAGGCTTACCAGAGGCTATCGCGACAGTTATTCCTGTTCCTGATAGAGAAGTGATGGCGCAAATGTTGACCTTAAGCGAGAGCATTGATTTAGTCATTCCCCGTGGTGGTGAAGGGCTGATCAACTACGTATCACAAAACAGTAAAATTCCGGTGATTCAGCATTTTAAAGGCGTATGTCACCTCTATATCGATGCGCATGCGGATTTAGACAAAGCCTTACCTATTCTTGAAAATGGTAAAACTCAACGCACAGGTGTGTGTAATGCGCTAGAAACGTTATTGGTGCACAAAGATATTGCTGAGCAAGCCATGCCGTTAATCGACCAGCTGTTCGCTGATAAAGCAGTAAAAGTCCATGCGTGTGAAAAAAGTCTGCCGTATTTTAAACACGCAAAAGCACAAGCCGCTACTGAAGCTGATTGGGAAGCGGAGTACTTGGATTTGGAGATTGCCGTTAAAATTGTCGATGACTTTGATGCTGGTGTTTCTCATATTCAAACATACGGCAGTGGCCACACCGAAGTGATCGTAACGGAGAGCTTGGCTAATTCGCAGCGCTTTATGCGTGAAGTGAATTCATCGGTGATCATGCTCAACGCCTCATCTCGCTTTTCTGATGGCGGTGAGCTTGGCTTAGGCGCTGAAATAGGTATATCTACCAGTAAGCTGCACGCATATGGGCCTATGGGGGCACAACAACTTACCACTGAAAAGTTTGTGGTATATGGCGATGGACATATTCGCGCTTAAAGGCGATAGTGTATCTATAAAGTGTAGATACACTTAAGTCATATTAGGAGCGTGCGATGCCAGAAATTAAGAAACTGTTGGATAACAATATCCGATGGGCAAAGGCAACGCATGAGCAAGACCCTGAGTTTTTTGAGAAGCTGTCTACACAACAATCCCCAGTTTATTTATGGATAGGGTGCTCTGATTCTAGAGTGCCTGCCAATCAAATTGTGGATTTGTTACCCGGTGATATTTTTGTACACCGCAATGTCGCCAATCTCGTGATTCACACCGATTTTAATTGTTTGTCGGTACTACAGTATGCCATCGACGTTTTACAAGTTAAGCACGTGATTGTTTGTGGTCACTACGGTTGTGGCGGCGTTGAGGCCGCGCTGGGTTCGCAAAAGTTAGGGTTGATTGACAATTGGTTACTGCACATCAAAGATATTGCCAGTGAACATGCAGAGCAATTAAACGCATTGTCGGAAGCCGATAAATTGTCCCGTTTATGTGAACTCAATGTGTTACAACAAGCGCAAAATGTGCAGCGCACATCGGTATATCAAGATGCGATTGCCCGCGGACAAGATGTGAAAATTCACGCCTGGATTTATAGTTTGAACAACGGTGAGATTAAAACCTTGAAAGAACCGGAGTTATCTATTCAACCTAGCGCATAAAATGCTTTTGTTACTATGTTAGATGGAAAGTCCGACCCAGTGCGCTAAGCTCCTGTGAAGTACCCTACAGACGGTCCACTCTCATTGAATTAGATACAATTAAAACGTGCCCCTCGAACCCAAACGTCATCCTTTCCTTCGCAAGCTATATGATATTGGATGTATCCATTGAACTCACAAATGGCACTTGTCATTCAATTCAAACTGTAAGGCTCAAGTTTTGGGCTAGCGTACCTAATGTTGCGGCGGATTATCAGCGCTGAAGACGTGACGAACTTCCTCTGCATTAGCAACGCTTACACAATTTCTGCCGCTTTGTTTTGCCCGATATAGCGCGTTATCGGCCTCGGTAATAGCTTCATACAATGACAATGACGGTTTACGCTTTGCCATGCCCACGCTGATAGTAAAAGAAATGTCATGATGACTGCTTATTGCATATTTGCGACTGGCAATAAGCTTGCGGAATCTTTCCATGGTGTCGAGGGCAAGGTTAATGTCAATATTACTGAATAATATAATGAATTCTTCGCCACCCCAGCGCGCGACAATATCATTTCCTCTGAACGCATGTTTGATACTGCCCGAGAATGCTTTTAGCACCTCATCTCCCGTAGCATGACCAAACTGATCGTTTATCTCTTTAAAATGGTCTATGTCTAAAATTGCGACAACTTGCCCGCTTTCTTGATTTTCATTATTTAACGCCTGCACGCGGGCATCAAACCCTCTTCGGTTAAGCAAATCAGTCAGCGGATCGCACTGAGCTAGTTGCTTTAACTCCTCGCGTGTTGCAACCCTTGTCGAAATATCTCGTGCGATAGACGTAAAATATTTAAGCTTCCCTAAACGATTGAAAAGCGGAAATATCGACAATTCAACCCAATATGGTTTATTTGATTTCGTATAATTTAAAATTTCGCATGTAATGGCTCTATTATTAGAGAGCGCATCGGCTATCACTTTTTTGGTTTCAAGGGCGGTGTCTTTTCCTTGCAATATTGATGGATTTTGTCCCTTTATCTCCTCGCTCGTATATTCACTCAGCTTTGTAAAAGACTCATTTGTATAAACTATCTTCGGCTTTTGCTCGCGTTGATAGTTAGCGTCTGTGACGATAATGGCATCACCCGCGCGCTCAACAATATCTTTATACGGTATTTCTTCCTTTTGCTTGGTAATATCGATGAAATCCACCACGATATACGCAATCTCATTGTTTTGATCAAATTGCGGGTGAGCATTACATAGCATCCAACTAATGCTGTCAGTAGACTGATCAGCAATGCCGATTTCTAAGTTGCTAACGCTCTGTTTACTGGCAATGACTCGATTAACAGGCAGTGACTCTGCACTCAAGGGGAGAGAATCTTGGTCTAGTAACTGCCAAGAAGGGTCATAGGCATCTACGTTGAGAACTTGCTCCTCACGTAAGCGGAGTATTTCAAGAGCTTTGGGGTTTGCGTACAACACTCGAGAGTCACTAGCGTGAATGACGACACCGGTTTGCAGATGGTCTAGTAAAAGTGGAAAATCTATACTCTCTAGCGACATTTTAGACCTCAGTGTTGCCTAGTAAGACGAGCAGACACATTACACTGTGAGCTACTATGCTATGTTAAGATTAGCACCAACTGGCGATGTCAACAACGAGTGGTGTCCGTAAGCAAAATGTGGGTAGCCACATCTATGAAAGTAAGCGCTATCTTTGTTAGGTTATGTTTACCTAAGTGTATGAGGAGATCACCATGAGCAACAAACAAAAAATTGGGCTTGCCCTCGGCAGTGGCTCTTCACGAGGGTGGTCGCATGTTGGCATCATTAAAGAGCTCAATAAACTAGGCGTTGAGCCTGATATCATTTGCGGAACATCTGTCGGCGCAATGGTTGGCGCTGCCTATGCAAAAGGGAATATGGACCGACTCGCTGAATGGGCATGCTCATTAACAAAATTAGACGTTGCGCGATTTGTAGATATCAATACCTCAATGAAGGGCTTTGTTGATATCAAGCGTTTTCACGGGTTCTTAACTGAGTATATCGCAGGCGACGACGACAAGATCGAAGACTTACCGAAAACCTTTGCGGCCGTTGCCACTGATATGTACTCCGGCAGAGAAATTTGGCTAACCCAAGGCTCTATTGTGCAAGCGGTTTGGGCTTCCATGTCTCTGCCAGGACTCTTCCCAGTGATTAAAAATGAAGACCGTTGGCTAACCGATGGGGGCTTGGTTAACCCTGTGCCCGTTTCGGTATGCAGAGCATTAGGTGCGGATATTGTGATTGCGGTGAATTTAAATGGAGATATCGTAGGTAAGCATGTAGCAAAATCTGGCGTAAAAGAGATAAAAAAAGAGCAAAAACATGGATTTACACAAAAGGTGTCAGATCTCGTCGAAGAATACACTAGCTTTCAATTCTCCGGTGGGGACGAAAATCAAGAGCAGGCCCCGAGTTTATTAAATGCGATTGCCGCATCAGTCAATATTACCCAAGATAGAATAACGCGCAGCCGCATGGCAGGTGATCCCCCCGATATTGTTTTTGCACCTAAATTATCACACATCGGGCTTTTAGAGCTTTATCGTGCCCAAGAGGCTATCGAAGAGGGTAAAAAATGCGTGCAAAGAAACTCATCTGAACTTGAGTACGTGTTGGGTCGATAGTTAATCTATAACGATAGCCGTACCGTCAAAACGGTTAAAGCGAAAGCCTTCAAAGTCTTCGCCATAGGTGTCTACTAGCTCTTTAAGTACGCTGATGGCATATTCTTCACCTAGTACGATCCCTAAATCGCCATCACTTCGGTAATGAACACCAGCGAAGTTTCGTCCTAATGATATATTACTCGCAAGCTTATTTAGCTCACTTTCAATCGTCAGCGTTTCACCTGTGTAGGGTACTAATGTCATGCCTTCGCTGTCAGTCATAACAGGGTTAGGAATTGGAAAGTCGCCATCAAAGAAAGCCTTGAGAATAGTCACTGCTGCTCCAGCCATAACAGCATGTCCAGCTGGGTAGGTTGGATGCAGAGGACTTCCCTCGGGCCCTGCCATGGGAAGCAAATAAGTAGCATTACGGTTAAAAACTGTATTGAGTGCGGATGACTCAAGTGCTTCTTGATGTATTGGATAGCTAATATCTTCAAGGGTCAGATGGTTGTGTACCCTGCCATAAAAGACTTCTGGTCTGGCTCGGCGGTGCACAAGCCACTTTTGGTACCATGCCACTTTTTGCGAGGCCATAGACATGCTAGATAACAAATCGATAGCATGGTTACTACCAAATAAGGGGCTTCTGGCTTGAACAGATAAGGTATTGTATGGGTTAGTTTTACTATAAGCTTGCGGACCAAAACCAGCCATTATTTGTGCGGCATTCACATATGCCATATTCACAAAGTCCTTTAATACATATTGTGCTAAGGCACGTCCATTAAACAGATAGCGAGGCTCTTTTTCAGGAGTGAACACAGTAATGCCGCTAGGTTTGCCGCCATTTTGAATGTGCAACCATTCGTCATAGTTTGTCATATGGTCATTGCCAGAGATGGGCACATCGTATTTTTGCTCAACGAGCGTTGCGCCGAAGGGCACAGGCATTAGTAGAAACTGTGAAATATAAGGACCGCTGGTTTCGCTTTTTCCGACGCCTCTAAACAGCGTTTGTGTTGTGATTTTGCCATTGTGTGTCGGCCCACGAAAATCTGACAGTTTATTGAGATCATCAACGCCCTGCCGTATATCCTCATCTTGTGCGTAGTCAGAGAAGGGAACGTCACGCACAATAGCTTTCCATAACACTTCAGTGGCTTCGGCTGCTTGCCATTGGCTGCTGAAATCTGGTGCCTCTGGCATGCTCAGAGCGTGTGGGTCTTTACCTTTCATCACAAAGCTGTAGGCAGCTAAGGGATTTCTTAACCCCAATCCGTCTGGATCGCCTTTAGGTATTTTTTCAAAATCAGCACTTTTTCCGGTTGAGAGGGCGTGTAAATATTGCTGATAAGCAGATGCATCAACAAGCCCAAACGCATCATGAGGCAAGCCTTTTGTATAACTATTAATATAATTATCTAATGCGATCTCATCGTCAGAATGAGGATGTTTGGGCAATGGCTCAAGCATGCTTTGTAAAGCAGCATCCGATCTTAACTTAAAGGCCAGAAAGGCGCGCACCTCATTGGCGACTTCAGCTTTGGCGTTGCTCGCGTTATCTTGCACTTGCGCAGGCATACTGGCTGCAAACAAAATGCAAACAAGGACGAATTTGCTTACGCCAAAAGGTAGTTTTCGCGTAGTGAAAGCGTTGAGCCGCTTTTTACTCAGTATTGGTGTCTCGCACGGCGCCATTATAGGTATGCCCATAAATTTCAGTAAGTTATTCTTATGCAGTGGGTTTAACGCGTTAAGATGGATGCAAGGTGTAACCATTTTGTTGCAATAAGGCATGCGCAGACATTGCCGATAGCTCAATTTCAACACCGTTTACTAATTCGCTGCTATTAATGCCTCGAGCGGCAGCACTTTGACCACATAAAATAACACGGACATTATTTTCCAGCAGTGCCTTGAGTAGCGCTACGTTAGGATTATCGACCGCGTACTTTTTATTGAAGCTTTCATTATTGAGTAAATCAAAAATTGCACCACCATGCACAATAAGCGCTAGTTGGATATTTTCTTTTTTGACGCCAGATGCGACATGCATGTTAATAAAGCGCGCCAAGCTGTTGAACTTGCGATTAACTGTGCCCGGCTCGGCACCGCTTACTGCATCAAATGCGATACTAAATTTCGCGTCATTAGAAATGGTATGCGTGGGAACGGCAGCGTGCTCACCGAAATCTTTAATGACTGGGCCTTTTTCAAATCCAGATAGTTGTGCGCTGGCGTGTCCTGCGAAACATAGAGTTAAAATGGCGAACAACGCGCTGCTTAGATGGGTGGTTTTTTTCAAAGGGATTACTCTTGTTTATACTAGATCTTTCTTTAGGTTAGCCATTTGTTTATGTGATTGCAATGGGCTTGATAAAGGATGCTTCGCCTGCGCTGCGCTATTTTAATCGCCACATTGCGCATATGTTTGATGTGTCGGTGCCAGATATATAAGTGCTCATCAAAATGAGTAGCTGATCCGGACACCGTATTCCACATTGGTGTTTTCGACACCTTCAAATGGCTCAGAATCGTATCTCACTTCGGCTTCTAGGCTCAGTGCTAACGACTCAGCAATCGGGAATTCAATACCGCCAACTAATAAGCTTCTGACATCGTCAAGTTGCTCGACTGAAGGCTGAACATATATAGTGGAATAGACGCTAAACTCATGCTCGCTATTGCTCGTGAATAAAAACCGACCATACAAATTTGCGCGTACGGTTGTCTCTTGCAAACCATTACTTTGTGCGTCTTCTTCTTCATAGAACGCACCGGCACCAAAAATCGTTTCATATGCATTGGATTGGGTCCCATCATCGTTAGTTTGTTCACCGCTTGATTCTGCAAATCGCCAGCGCATTCCCGCACCAAATAAGCGGCGATTAGACAGGTCCGCAAAATCATCGTACTGGTATTGCACAAACACCTCAGCATCTACATTTTGTTTGAAGTAATCATTTTGAATGTAACGAAGGTGCACGTATAAGTCGTCTTCATTGCGCTCATCGTTGGTTTTGGTGTAATTGTAGTCCGACAGCAACATTAGGGCGCTTTTGTCCCATCCATACCGCAAGATGCCGTTGATATTATACTCTTGCTCGTCTTTGTTTCCTCGCTCTCCGGTTAACGAGAGCCCCGCTTGCCCGGAAAACCCGATTGGTGTCACATGAAGCTGATCGACAGGGATGATACAGTACCCTGCACTGGGTAGCATGATCAGGGGTAAAATAGAAAGTTGTCGAAATGAAATCGTCATAGCGTATTATTCTCAAGCTCGTGGCTAGTAAGTATATGAATTAAAACATGGTGTTAGGTGGGTGAAAGATTGATTATAGTATCATTAATTACAAAGAACAGGTGCCCATATGACTATCTTAACAATGTAAATTGTTAAATAGTAAGGCGAAAATATAGCCAATAGATATTCTTGTAAAGTAGCAAACCATAGATTAACCTAACTTCGATGCTGGGAGTAAAAGCATGGATGGTATGGTTTTTATTGGAATTTTGTTGGTCATAGCACTGTTTATTGGCAGTGTTTTGGGTTTCGTGAATTTGATTCAAATAGGCGATTTAAAGCGAGAAATCCGCGCCTTAAAACAATCGATATCATCACAAAATAGCCAACGCATTGAGCAAGAGCCACAAGCAAATGAGCCAAGGGAAGAGTCTCAACCCGTAGAGCCACAAAGTGAGCCATCTTCAGTTGCGCAAGACCTTCCCTTGCAAGATGTCCTCGATGAAAACGACCAGCCTCAACCGATAAATACTGATATTGGTACAACACATCAGCACGCCAGCGACAATAAACCGCTCGATTCACAAAGAGTTACGCCAAAGGCCAGCGAAACTAACAAAAGCAACGCCAAAAAAGGCTTCGACTTAGAAAAGCTTCTAAGCGGCAATGGTTTGCTGTGGCTTGGCGCCATTGTGTTGGCCATCGGCGGTATCTTTTTAGCAAAATACAGCATTGAAGCAGGCTTACTTCCACCGCACGTGCGTATCTTTTTTGGCGTTGCATTCGGTATCGCGTTAGTGGTGGGCGCAGAGTATCTTCATCGCCACCCTAAACGTTTTGATATCAACTCCCCTATGATAAGCGCGGCACTTGCCAGTGGCGGCTTCATTACTTGCTTTGCAATGACGCTAGTAGCGTTTGATTTTTATGATTACTTAAGCCCTACCTTAGCGTTTGTGGTACTCGCGGTTATTGCTTTAGCGTCAGCTTGGCTATCTTTGCGCTTTGGTCCCATTTTGGCTGCTATTGGCGTGATTGGCGCCTACGTTGTGCCAGCCTTGGTGTCAACCGGCTCAAATAATGTGCTGATGTTATTGATGTATGTCAGTGCCGTGTCGTTTTCTGCTGTGTGGATTCATCAAATAGTGCAACGCAACTGGCTTTGGTATTTAGGCGCTGCTGGGCACTTTGTATGGTACGCCATTGCTATTATGCTCTCTACGGAATTATCTTTCGCAGATTATCAAGCAAGCACCGTGTATCCAAACCTTATGGTAATCACTGGTTTTGCCATTTTATCGGTATATTTGTATTCAATGCTGCCGGTGATGGGCTGGGATCTAAAACAAAGCACTTTTCAGGCGTTAGCGCTTAAAGATTTGCTGATGCCGCGTAAAGAGCAGCTTGGCGTCTTACTGCCTTTGCTCGGGCTTATTGTTTATGCTGCTTTCTTCCCCTTCGACCATGCATTTTTACTTGTTGTACTTGCGATAAGCTTGGTGTTACTGGCAGTGCCGTTGCGCTGCAGTGCCTTTGATTCTTGGCCATTCCTGGCGCTGGGTTTCGTGATCATTATCTACCTGCAAATGCCGCAAGATTACGACTTTAGCGACAATGTGTTTCCATTTACCGGTGGTTATTTGTTTGTGCAAATATCGGCGTTAATCAGTTTGTTGTATGCGTTCGCGGTCAATAAATATTTGCCTTCCCGCCCAGCCTATCTGTTACTGCTTGTCAGTGCCCCGTTG
Source organism: Glaciecola sp. XM2 (assembly GCF_018595715.1). Classification (GTDB taxonomy): domain Bacteria; phylum Pseudomonadota; class Gammaproteobacteria; order Enterobacterales; family Alteromonadaceae; genus Glaciecola. The sequence continues at coordinate 272,565 of NZ_JAHEOJ010000024.1, read as the reverse complement.
CTATTGATGTCAATCAGCTACGCATTATCGCCTGTGTTCGCTGCAGATTTGCTCTACCCATTATTTGCATTAGAGCTTGGGGTTGTGGCCTTAGCATTTGCCACCCTTGCGATAAAAGAGCCTACACCGTTGACCAAAATGAGTTACTTGTTGCTTGCAAACGGCGCGCTGAGCTTAATCTTTACCATGATGCTGTCCGCGAGTGCCTTAACCCTAGCCCTCGCCATACAAATTGGCTTAATGGCCTCACTTAGCAAGCGTTTTGAAGTCAGCTTACCCACTTGGATTTATAAAGTGGCGATCCTCATCGTTATGCTGCGTTTAACAGCCGCACCTTGGTTATCAAAATATGCAGATGAATTATTGTTGGGCCTACATTGGTCGCTCATAATCTATCCCACGGTGTTTGCCGTGCTGTGGTTTGCTCGCAAACAGCTGCCTATGAACGCACTAAGACACTGGTTGACCGGAGCACTGTTGCATATCATTGCTTTGTTCATTACAACAGAGTCAAGCTATTTCTTAACTGGAGAGTACCCTGATTTTACCAACCTAAGCTTTGAACAAAGCACGTTGTTGGGATTAAATTGGCTCATACTAGGGGCGGTGTATTTATGGCGTCAACGGTTTACCTCCCATCAGAAGTTATACCGCATCTTTGCATTATTGTTGTTTGTTGGCGTGCTGTTTATGCAATTATCGACAACATTGTTTGCTAACCCCTACATAAGCGACCAACCTATAGGCGAGAGCATTATATTTAACTGGCTGCTACCCCTTTGGGGCCTGCCAGGCGCAGTGCTCATCGTGATGTTGAGCTTGCAACTAGTGATTAAGAAGCTTCAAACACTGGTCTTTACCTTGATTGCTCTTTTTATGTTTTTGTATATCAACTCGATTGTGCGCTTGAGCTTTAACGAGCAACTGAACTTCTTTACTACACCTATGGTGCAGGCGGAGCTTTATACGTATTCAGTCTTATGGCTATGCATTGCAGTAGCGTTCATCTTGGCGGCACAACTTTTACAACGCTATCCCTTTGTGTTGTTAAATAAAGCACGTATTAACAAGATAGGTTTTGGCATTTTAGCTGCGGTCATTCTCAAGGCGTTTTTAGTGGATATGGCGAATCTAGAAGGTCTATTAAGAGCGCTCTCGTTTATCGCGCTGGGTTTATCTCTAGTGGGTATAGGCTGGTTATTTCAGCGCTTTAATCACGCGCCTAAGCAGCGCGAACAGTTAGAGTGACGGTTTATCGGCTCCATCTGATGCGCGCCGCTATTGGTGAGCAGACCTAAGCACCCAACTCGTTTTCACGAGCATCCAGATACTGTCGGTTAGGTCGCTATTTGCAGACGTTTAGCGCCCCAACATGCCCCTAGCCACCACTTCTTTCATGATTTCAGAACTTCCGGCATAAATAGTTTGTACCCTAGCGTCACGGTAAAAGCGAGAAATCTTATATTCGTCGGTGTAACCATATCCGCCAAATAGCTGAAGGCATTCATTGACCATCTTTAACTGCATTTCGGTGGCCGCTAGCTTGAGCATGGCCGCATCGGTAACCGTCATTTCATCTCGCCTAAATTTTGCCATGTGTTTTTCGAGCATGGCGCGGCACAGCTCGAGCTCCGTTTGGCATTCAGCGAGCTTAAAGCGTGTATTTTGAAACTGCCCCACACTTTGTCCAAAGGCCTTTCGCTGACTCACATACTCTATAGTTAAATCTAGCGCCCCTTGCGCATGGCCAATGGCTTGAACGGCGCAGCCTAAGCGTTCACGTGGGAGTTCCTGCATAAGATAGACAAAGCCTTGGCCCTCTTGTCCGAGTAAGGCTTCTTTGGGAATGCGCATATTTTCAAAAAATAGCTCACCGGTATCGCTACTGTGCTGCCCTAATTTTTCTATAGGTTTGCCGGTAGAAAACCCTGCTAAGCTAGTGTCGACTAAAAACAAAGATATACCTTTTGCGCCTGCATTCGGGTCTGTCTTGGCGCACACCACAATCATGTCAGCCATGTTGCCATTAGTGATAAATGTTTTTGACCCGTTCAGAATGTACTCATCACCGTCTTTAATGGCGGTGGTGCGCATACTCGCGACGTCGCTACCAGCGCCGGGCTCAGTCATCGCTAGTGCGGTGAGTACTTCTCCTGTTACCATGCGAGGAAGCCATTGCTCTTTTTGAGCTTCAGTTGCGATGTTTAGCAGATAGGGGGCAATAATATTAGCATGTATATTGTAGCCTGTAGCCAGGCCATGCAAACCAAGGCGACACATCTCTTCTTGAATCATTTGGCAAACATCAAAACTGGCACCCGCTGCACCGTATTTTTCGGGCATGTCGACCAATAAGATGCCGGCGCTTCCAAGGGTGTTCCAAATCTCTCTAGGAGTGTGATGGTTATGTTCCCATTCATCGTAGTGTGGAATGACTTCTTGCTCTAAAAATCGCAACACCATGTCGCGAAACATCTGTATTTCTTCGTTATTTTCGTAGTTTGTCATACTTCTTTACTCAATTAACTTAACAAGGCAGACGTTACACATATTTTGTTCATATGCCAATAAGAGGCTTGATTATTTGCCCTACCGCGGTGTTTATCATTTTTGCCTTTACCTTATTTGTTTGTATTACATTGTAAGCGCTTGTGGTAGATTGCAGGGCTAAATCTTAGCCTTTGACTTTGGACACATGAACGCCAATTCTTCTTCCCATTCCACTAGCAGCGCAAAGCCACCGTTGCCGCTCACGGAGTTTATCTTGCTTATGGCATTGCTCACCTCATTGGTTGCGTTAAGCATCGATGCAATGCTGCCAGCACTAGATACCATTGGCGCAGAGCTTAATAGTCAAAGCAATCAGCAAACGTATTTAATCATCTCAATATTCTTCGCTGGGATGGCCTTAGGGCAGCTGTTTTTTGGGCCATTTGCCGACGCGCGAGGCCGCAGATTAACCATTCTCGTGGGTTTAATTATTTTTCTTATCGGCACATTCATTTGCTATTTATCTACCACTATTGAGATGCTGCTTGTTGGCCGCGTTGTGCAAGCGTTTGGTGTATCTGGGCCGCGTATTGCAACCATGGCGCTTATCAGAGATTTGTATGTGGGCGACAAAATGGCCAGGGTAATGAGCTTTATTACGGTGATATTTATCCTTATGCCGATGGTGGCGCCGCTTATTGGTCAAATTGTGATGGAGTTTGCGGGCTGGCGTCATATTTTCAGTGTGTTTGCGGTCGTTGGTCTTATTTCGGGCGCGTGGTTTTTTGCACGCCAAGGAGAGACGCTGTTGAGGCCGCAACGCGTAAAATTTAACTGGTATGCGTTTTGGCGCTCTATTATTTGGTTAGTTAAGCAGCCTGTGGTGATGGGCGCTTCAATCGGCATGGGAACAATTTTTGGCGCATTCTTGGCTTATTTAAGCGGCTCACAAACGATTTTTCAGAGCATTTACGACACCGGTGAGTGGTTCCCCATTTTGTTTGCGGTACTTGCGTTTTCTATTGGTGCAGCTTCTTTGTTTAATGGGATCATGGTGGTAAGGCTTGGCATGATTAAGCTGATCTCTTTAGCGATGGTTCTCATGGTAGTGTTTTCTATCGTGTTAGTGCTTGAAGCGCATTATTTTGATGGTAAGCCGCCGCTGCTTGTGTTCATGTCTACCATGTTTGTGGGCTTCTTTTTTATCGGCGTGCTGTTTGGTAATTTGAATTCCCTTGCGATGCAACCAGTGGGTCATATCGCAGGTGTGGGTGCGGCATTTATTGGCTCGTTTACGAGTTTATTAGCCGTACCCATTGCGATGTTCATCAATCTGTTTTTGCACGACGGTATCACGCCTATTGCCTACGGATTTTTATGCTTTGGCGCGGTGACGTTTGTGTCGGTCAAATATGCGATCACCGCAGCAAAAGCGGTGCCGCTCGATACGCAAGAGGCATAAAAAAGCCCGGCCAAACTGACCGGGCAAAAGGAGCTTATAAAAGCACCTAACGACAGAACTGTTGTAGTTGATGAAGCTAACTCATCAACAAAAAGTGTTGTGCGATTATCCTGTGACGATGGCCTTCATGTCTGTCATGTAGCCACGTAAGGTTTCACCAATAGACTCTACGCCGTGGCTTCTTATCGCTTTGTTAATCTCTACTAATCGGATGTTATCCACGCCATTCGAATCGCTTTGTATACCACCACCAAGCTCTTCAGACGTAATGCTTGGCATAATGTGCTCTTTAAGCAAAGGCACTGCCGCATTAGCAAATAAGTAGTTTCCGTATTCTGCGGTATCAGAAATAACCACGTTCATCTCATACAAGCGTTTGCGCGCAATGGTATTAGAGATAAGCGGTGTTTCATGAAGCGACTCATAGTAAGCCGACTCGGGTAAAATGCCGGCTTCGACCATCACGTCAAACGCTAGCTCTACACCTGCTTTAATCATCGCAACAATCAAAATGCCTTTATCAAAGAAGGTTTGATCGTCTATTTTACCGTCGTACACTGGCGCATTTTCAAAGCCAGATTGACCGGTTTCTTCGCGCCAGCCAAGTAAGTTTGCATCGTTGTTTGCCCAGTCTTGCATCATGGTGCGAGAAAATTCGCCGCTGATGATATCGTCTTGATGTTTTTCAAATAAAGGACGTAAAACGGTTTTTAAGGTTTCACTGAGTTCAAACGCGCGGACTTTACCCGGGTTTGAAAGACGGTCCATCATGTTAGTGACACCGCCAATTTTCAAGGCTTCGGTAATGGCTTCAAGACCATATTGAATTAATGCTGCAGCGTAGGCGGGGTCAACGCCATCATCGACCATTTTTTCATAACCTAAAATAGCTGCAGCTTGTTGCATCCCACATAAAATGGTTTGCTCACCCATGAGGTCAGATTTTACTTCAGCCACAAATGAGCTTTCTAACACGCCGGCTCTGTCTCCGCCGGTTGCGCTCGCTAGGGCTTTTGCAATATCCCAACCTTGACCTAAATGGTCGTTTTCTGGATGCACAGCAATAAGCGTTGGTACGCCAAACCCGCGTTTATATTCTTCACGTACTTCTGTACCAGGGCATTTTGGTGCGCACATCACCACGGTAATATCGCTGCGAATTTGCTGACCTTCTTCAACAATGTTGAAGCCATGAGAGTAGCCTAATGTTGCATTTTTTTGCATCAGCGGCATAACCGCTTCGACCACACTTGCATGTTGCTTGTCTGGCGTAAGGTTATATACCAAATCAGCGGTGGGAATGAGCTCTGCATAGGTACCTACGGTAAATCCGTTTTCGCTAGCACGCTTGAATGAATCTCGCTTTTCGTCAATGGCCGCTTGGCGCAAGGCATAGCTTACGTTGAGGCCAGAGTCACGCATGTTAAGGCCTTGGTTAAGCCCTTGTGCACCGCATCCGACAATGACTATAGACTTCCCTTTTAGCGCGTCACACCCATTGGCGAACTCTTCACGCTGCATGAATCTGCACTGACCTAACTGGTCTAGTTGTTTTCTAAAAGGAAGACTGTTGAAATAGTTTGACATTACTTACCCGAATTAAAATTATAAATAGTCTGTGACGACCGATGTGTTCACTTTACTATGCTTACTTTGTTTCTTAAATTGAATTATTTAAAACGCTATGTTTCATAATTTGAAATAATTGGCGAGTTGTGGTTCACTTAGGCTCAAGCTAACCGCACAAAGCAGACTCTTATGGATATTAAAAGCCTTAGGCTTTTTCAACACCTGGCAAACAGCCTGCATTTTTCAAAGAGTGCCGCGGCAATGTATGTCTCACCACCTACCCTCACGCGCGTCATTGCGCGTTTAGAGCAAGAGTGTAAGTCTACTTTATTTGTGCGCAACAACCGCAGTGTTGCGCTTACCCCAGCAGGCCATACGTTGCTTGAATTTGCCAATGAAACCTTGGCGCAGTTTGCAAAAATGCAAAATACGATGCAAACGCAGCAGGATGCGTTATCAGGAGAGCTTTCGTTATATTGCTCGGTAACCGCTAGCCAAAGTTATATGCCCAATATTCTCGACCGTCTGCATCAACAGTACCCTTTAGTTGAGATTAAGTTAGATACCGGTGACCATTCATTGGCAATCGACAAAGTCATGAGCCGTGCGGCGGATATTGCGCTTGCTACTCATGTGCCCGACTTTCCAAGCCACGTAAGCTTTGCCAAGCTCGATACCGTACCTTTGGTACTGATAGTGCCTAAAACTCTCAATATCAATGCGTGGGAAGAGCTTAACTGGGCTGATGTGAATGTGGTGATGCCAACCGGCGGACCGTCAAAACGAATTGTCCATCATTGGTTTGCTGAGCATAATATTCGTCCTCATGTGTATGCTCAGGTCACGGGCAACGAGGCCATTGTAAGTATGGTCGCGCTGGGTTTGGGCGTTGGTTTTGTACCTAAAATCGTGCTGGAAAACTCGGTAGTAAAAAGCAAAGTCAAAGCACTTAAGGTCGCGAGCATTGAACCTTATCAACTTGGCGTGTGCTATCTCACCGAGCGAGAAAACGAACCGCTGATCAAAAGCCTAAGTCAGTTGCTGGTGAGTTGATGCAACATGCGATCAAAACTGCGATAGCTTAGCGCTTCGGTGATATGCCCTTCTTGTATTTCAGTTACTCCTTGCATATCCGCAATGGTGCGCGCCACTTTGAGGGTACGATGATAGGCCCGCATAGAGAGCCCTAATGCATCCATCGCTTGGGTAATGTAGCGCTGGTTTGACGGGCTCAATGAGCAATGCTGGCGCACATCATCGTTGGTTAAAGCCGCATTAAGCCTGCCTTGGCGCTCAAGTTGACGGCGTTGTGTTGCCAGCACTCTGTCTTTGACGATACGGCTTACTTCTCCTCGTTGTGAGTCTGAACAGTTAAGCGTTGACTCTAAGTTGACCCGAGGTACGCTCACTTGAAGGTCAATCCTGTCAATGAGTGGGCCAGATATACGATTAAGATAGCGCAGAATTTGCTCGTTGTTAGCGCGCTTATCGTCAATATCACCCGTTGGGCTTGGGTTCATCGCCGCAATAAGTTGGAAGTCGGCGGGGTAAGTCACTTTATGGGTGGCTCGAGAAAGATTAATCACTCCTGTTTCTAATGGTTCGCGCATGACATCGAGCACGTGGCGACCAAATTCAGGAAGCTCATCTAAGAACAACACGCCCTTGTGAGCCAGTGTAATTTCACCGGGTTTAGGATAGGTTCCACCGCCTACCAGAGCAGCCGCAGAGCTCGAATGGTGGGGTTGACGAAATGGGCGAGTGCGCCAATTGTCAGCATGAATACTATCGCCTGAGATGGAGCGTATACTGGCCACAACCAAGGCATCTTCTTCGTCTAAGTCAGGCATGATGGACAACAATCGACTTGCTAACATGCTTTTACCTGTTCCCGCAGGCCCGTAAAACAAAAGGTTGTGACCAGCACTTGCGGTAATTTCGAGCGCTCTTTTTGCATGTTGTTGGTCAATGATTTCGCTAAGATCGCCATATTGCGGTGTAGCGGTAGAAGAGGGTTCGTGGGTTGCTGGGGATAAAAAACGCTTGCCGGTTAAATGCAAGTACACATCAAACAAGGTGTTTGCAGACAAGACTCCGGCATCAGATACCAGCGCGGCTTCGTTGGCATTGGCTTGCGGCAATACCAATTGGCGTTTTGACTGCTTTGCCGCAAACGCCATGGGCAAAGCGCCTTGAATCGAGCGTAACTCACCCGACAGCGCCAGCTCGCCTACAAACTCAAATTCCTGCAGCTGAACTTCAGGTATTTCTTCACTTGCGGCAATAATGCCGATGGCTATCGCCAAGTCAAAGCGCCCGCCCCCTTTTGGTAAGTCGGCTGGCGCCATATTGACGGTAATGCGTTTACTCGGGAACTCAAAACCGGCATTGATAAGCGCACTGCGCACCCTGTCTTTACTCTCTTTTACGCTAGTTTCAGGCAAACCAACGAGCTGAAAAGCAGGCATACCATTTGATAAATGTACCTCGATAGTAACTAAAGGCGCATCAATACCAAGGTTAGCGCGGGTATATACAACTGAAAGTGACATCCTTGTCTCTATTTCATCCATGGGTTGCTAATCAACGAGGATGATTATTGTGAAATCAACGTGAGTGAGCAACTGGCGAGAAGACCAGTTTTTGGTATGGCTACGTCTTCGGGGCACTTGCCGAGCTTGCTTCGGAAAAACCGTTTTAATTGGCAAAAAAAAACGAATTTCATCGAAAAAAATTATTTAGTAAATTTTCTGTTAGCACAGGAGTGCATGACTTAAGTTGTTTTATTTAATTGTTGTTACGCAGTAAACGAAGTATTAAATAGAGAGTGTTAACATGGAAAATGGACTTTTTAGACCTCAAGCCGTCAAGCAACAATCTGCCAAGTTAGATGGTGAGGTTGTGATTGCGCAACCATTGGCATCTAAGGTGTTGTTAGTTGCGCTTCTCGGCGTAGTAATTGTCGCTACAGTCTTTTTAATCTCCTCTTCCTTCCACCGCAAGGAAACGGTTACCGGTTACTTGCAACCCAATAGTGGCTTAGCAAAAGTCAGTATTCCGCGCACCGGCATTGTGTCACAACTCTATGTGCAAGACGGGCAACAGGTAAGCGCTGGCCAAGCGATGGCATTAATAAAAATCCCAGAGTATTTATCCCATGGTGATTCAATGTCAGCGGTATTATCAAAGGCTATTACCCAGCAGTCCGATTTTATTGCGCTGCGCAAACAACAAATAGATGTACTGTTTAGTCAGCAACAGCAAGATTTAAAAAAACGTATTGCTTTTGCAAAGCGCTCTATTGACGACATGCGCAGTCAACAGGCCTTACTTAACAATCGTGTGAGCATTCAACAGCAACGATTTACGAATTTATCTGGCTTGTCGGCTAATGGAGCGATTTCATTAAACGATTTGCAGCAGAATGAAGAGCAGCTTTTGAGCACTCAGCAACAACTTGCTGAACTCAACGCGCGTTATCAGACTCAACTCTCGCAGCTTGAGCAACTCAATGGACAATTAGCACGCCTACCCTCCGAGCGTGAACAGCAATTGGCGGTAGTGAGCGCTGAGCAAGCGCGGCTCGACCAACAGCAAGCCGAAATTGACGCGCGTGGGCAAATATTATTGAGAGCACCTGTTGACGGTAAAGTGACTAACTTAATAGCTAAGCTTGGTACTACCGTGAAGCAACAAATGCCACTGGCCACTATTGTGCCAGAAGACTCCACTTTGAACGCAATTTTGCTTGTGCCTACTCGCGCCTTCGGTTTTGTTGAGCCCGGCCAGCAAACGCGCATACGCTTTGATGCGTTTCCCTACCAGCGCTTTGGGTTGTTTGAAGGAGAAGTGTTGTCGGCGGCAAAGTCTATATTAATTCCCGGCGAAGTAGAAATGCCGATTAATATCCAAGAGCCTGTTTACCGAGTAGAGGTAACATTGGGCAAGCAAGAAATCCGCGCTTATGGTAATCATGTTCCGCTGCAACCGGGCATGACCTTAAGCGCAGATATCGTGCTTGAAGAGCGCAGCTTAATCAGCTGGCTGTTTGAGCCGATTTTAAGCCTGAAAGGGCGTGTTTAAACCTTAACTTAAAATAATCTCAAGGAGAGATGATATGCAAGAATTGAAATTTGAGCAAGTGGAAGATGTAAATGGTGGAGTTGTAGCGCTGTATTGGGTTGTAAAAGGTGGAATTTGGGCATATCGCGCCTCTGGTACAGTAAGATTTATTTCTCAATCAATGGCTGGTGGATACCTCTATGATACGGTAACTAACTAAATCATTAAGCGTTATTAAACACAATATTAAATAACTTGAGAAAAGAATGGAGTTGTAATGAAAGAATTAAGTTCAGAGTGTTTAGAAGAAGTAAATGGTGGTGTAGTTGCGCTGTATTGGGTTGTAAAAGGTGGGATTTGGGCTTATAGAGCTTCCGGAACGGTGAGATTTATAAGTAACTCAATGGCGGGGGGGTATTTGTACGAGAAAGCAACAGGGTAATAAACAATCTGGGCTGGAAATAATAATTCCAGCCCTACATTTTATTAGGATTTAAAATGATAAAAAGTCTCTTAAACTCAAAATGTCCAAATTGTTCAGAAGAAGTTAATTTTGCTCGCAAGATCCCACTTTCTATAAAGCCTTACATTTTTTGCGGTAACTGCAATGAAAAATTATCGCGAGGGTTTTTTAGTAGCATTTTAGCTACATGTATCCTTGGTGTGCCGAGCTGGTTGTTATTTGACCATTTAGTAGTGGAATTCGCGCTAGATCACAACATCCAATATGCGATAGGATTTTGTTTGATGTTAACAGTTGCAAAACTAGCGGCGCCTATATGCACTTTAATGCATGTAAGATGAGTAGAACATTTGTCTCAAAATCGATGCTCAATATGATGTAAGCCTCTACTGATAAACCGTTACTTAAGTATTACAATAGCCGAGCACTTTTAATCGAATTTAAGCTCTGCTCTATATTTATAATTCATCTCAAGCGTGTTACATACACTGGTCTTTCTCGGGTGAGGCTTGGCGGCATTCAGCAAAGACATATTATCACACCGATGTTTCATGGTGTGTCTTAAGATTGGTAAACGCTTTTTATGGTAAATATAGAATCAATACCGTAAGTCAAAACACGTTTGAGAAATACAGCAGGCTTGGTGCAAAAAATAAACAGCTTATTCAGTTAGCACATAAATAAATCTGAATTACTATGGTTTTTTTATGGTCAAATTTTATGTAAAAATCTTGACAAGCACATTAACTAGGGAACGGAAATAATACACGAATGACTCCTACTTACCAATCCGAAGCAGCCGAGTGCGGCCTAGCCTGCATGGCAATGATCGCTAATCATCACGGCCACAAGCTCGATCTTACCACCTTGCGCAATCAATACAGCGTCTCATTTAAAGGCGCAAATATGCAGCAACTTATGCGCTTGGCTGAGCAGCTGGGCATGGTAGGGCGTGCTTTAAAGCTGGATTTGGATGACTTAAAGAACCTCAAAACGCCCTGCGTGCTGCATTGGGATATGAATCACTTTGTGGTGTTGAAAAAGGTATCTGGCAGTAGCATTACCATTCTCGATCCTGCCCTAGGCGAGCGCAAAGTGGCGATGAGCGATGTGGATAAATCCTTTACAGGCATCGCGCTTGAACTTACGCCCACCTCTGAATTCAAGAAAAAAGATGAGCGTGTAAAATTAGGCATAACCGCCTTTTGGACGCGCATCGAAGGTTTGGTGCCTTCACTTATTAAACTATTTGTTTTATCGCTTCTGCTTCAATTCTTTTTACTTGCCACACCTTACTACACTCAGCTTGTAGTGGATGAGGTGTTAATTAGCCAAGATAAACCGTTATTGATGGTGTTGGCATTAGGCTTTGGGCTTTTAGTTCTCATTCAAATGCTCACGCAAACCTTTCGCAGTTGGGTAGTTTTACATTTAGGCGCCATGATGAGCGTGCAAATGGCGACTAACTTGATGCGGCATTTAGTGCACCTGCCGCTCAACTTCTTTGATAAGCGCCACATGGGCGATGTGGTATCCCGCTTTGGCTCGCTAAACGCGATACGTGATTTGTTTACCAACAAACTCATTGAAGGCGTAATTGACGGCCTCATGGCCATTGTTGTGTTGGTGATGATGTTTTTGTACGACACTACCTTGGCGTTAGTCGTGTTAGGTGTGGTAGTAGTGTATGGCTTAATTCGCTTAGCCTTGTATAAGCCTCTACACCAACTCACGGAAGCCAGCATCATGGCGGAAGCCAAAGAGCAAAGTAACTTTATGGAAACTGTGCGCGGCATGCAAAGCATTAAGTTATTTGGCCAGCAAGCGCAGCGCTTAAACCTCTGGCAAAACCGCTACACCGATGCGGTGAATCAAAATTACAAACTCGGTAAATGGACCATATCGTATCAAACCATTAATGGCTTATTGTTTGGTATTGAGAACGTTGTGATTGTCTACCTTGCCGCAATGGCGGTGATGGCAGGCGACATCAGCGTGGGTATGCTTTTTGCGTTTATGGCGTATAAGAATCAATTTACTAATAGAATGGCAGGACTAATTGATAATCTGATTGAAATTAAAATGACTAGCCTACACCTAGACCGCCTTGCCGATATCGCTTTAACCGATAAAGAACAAGAAGGGATTAATACGCCTAGCCGAGAGCTAAGCGGTGCGCTTAGTTTAAACAATATTAGCTTTCGCTATGCTAGTAATGAGCCTTTACTATTTAATGCTTTAAATCTTAGCGTGCCTGCTGGGGCAAATATCGCCATTATAGGGCCGTCTGGTACCGGTAAAACCACTTTAATGAAAGTCATGCTGGGCTTACAAAACCCAGAAAGCGGCAAGGTAGAAGCTGATGGTGTGGATATCCATCATATTGGTCTGCGTAACTACCGCAGTCAATTAGGGGCGGTGATGCAAGACGACCAGCTAATGTCGGGCACCTTGGCTGAAAATATCAGCTTCTTTGACCCACAAATGGATATGCAAGTCGTGGCTGAAGCCGCGCAACTAGCCGGTATTCACCAAGATATTAGCCAAATGAACATGGGGTATAATTCGCTCGTAGGCGATATGGGCAGTGCGCTATCAGGTGGTCAAAAACAACGCTTACTGCTTGCTAGAGCACTATATCGCAAGCCAAAGATATTACTCCTAGACGAAGCCACTAGCCATTTAGATGCAGCGCTTGAGCAATATGTTAACCATGCTATTCAGCAACTGCCCATGACACGTATAGTGATTGCGCATCGACAAGAAACTATTCTCAATGCAGATGTGATTTATCAATTGCACGAAGGTAGAATGGAAGATGTCACTGTTGAATACCGTAAGGTTCTTGGCATGGATGATTAGTGGTTAAAAGGGCTTTGGTTGCAAATGGCGATAGAGCCAGATTATGACAGTAGCGCCCTTTAGTCATATTTTTCCTAATTTTTTCGCGTCTCTCTCAGTCACTCATTGCCCCGTCGGTATCCCTTTCTAAGAAACAGATGCATAAAACAAAGTCTTAGCTCTCTTCGTCAAAACCGTCTTAATGCGCAAATAAAAATGATTTTCATGAGATGACATAGTTTAGTAACTTAACCTACTTAACTGAATCGCCCTAATGTTAAGTCTAAAAAGGGTTGTAGAAAGTCCAAACATAAAATTACTTAAAGGAGGTGATATGTCGCATTGGAAAATAGGAACCGCAATAATCAACAATAAACTTTTTGCACTTTTGATTCTGTTTTTTGGTATATCCAGCGTTTACGCGTCAGGCCTAACGAATGCATCACAAAACCCCGAGAGGGAAATCGATCTTAAAAAGTATTGCTACTATGAGGGTCTCAAATATTTAGAAGGTTCGCGTTTAGAGCAAGTAGGAGTAATCCAAATTTGTAAAAGAGCAGAAAATGGTTATTTAGCTTGGATAGATAACAAATAGTCAACTAAATAAGTGCTCAGAGTACTGCTATCTCTCCTAAATTGGCCGAGAGTGCTACAGCCAATAAAGCGCGAGTCATGCATAGGGCGCAGGGAAAAAACGGCTCTCGGTTATATCCCAGTAAATATAGCATCGTAAGCAGCTAAAATATCTTCTCTTTGCCCTGATATGTTTTCTACAAACTCCACTAATTTATGGCTTTCAAATGTTGTTACAACGTTCATGCAAACGAAATAATTTTGGCCAGCAATCCTTATTGGAACGCTTATCTTGTCGAGTGCAATAGATTCATCATTGCATATAAACGCGACGATGCTAGACGATAAATCGTTAAATAGTTTGTTTTGCAAAGCGCAAACAAAGGGATAAGCTGCTCTGCCTTTGACTATTGGGTTCACGTAAACATCAAACTGATTCAATTATATTTCCTCAAACTTAGATACACATATCTTCATCGTCAAACGGTAAACCCTTGGCAGCAACACGTTGATTGTATGTAGCTATTTTCTCACGATTCTTTTCTTTCCACTTTTTAGCTAATTCTGATTTCAACGCTAGCTCTAAACTATTACTCAAATTAATACCTAAGCGCTTCGCATCATTAGTGAGCGTTTTATCTAAATATACATTCACCCTAACTTTCTCTTTTGCCGTTCCCATTATTCATCCTATGCGCACTAAATTATGCGTACAATATAATGCGTGTAATTTTTTATCAACTAGGATGAATGATATATTTTGGGCTTTTAAAAGGCGCATCAACACCAAGGTTAGCGCGGGTATATACAACTGAAAGTGACATCCTTGTCTCTATTTCATCCATGAGTTGCTAATCAACGTGAATGATTTTAAGCGTCTTGGTTTTTACAACAACTGCTCAAAAGGTTGGTTTTAGGAATATTGGCAGTATACTTTCGCCGCACATTCATAAAATTTCTTGCGTGCAACGGGCTTTTAAGGCAGATTACACGGGTGACGATGACAAACTAACTTACCCGAATATCCTAGCTGGCACGATTAAGTGAAATCGTGTTATTGAGAGGGGTGTTCTTGTGCATTATGCAAAACCCTCCACTCGAGGGTTTTTTTGTTGACGGATAAAAGGGATAATAACGCCTTATGCTTTCAGCAACATGCACACATAATCTTTAAGGAACAATATAAAATGGCGAAGCAACCAGCAGAACTGATTTGGTTTAATGGCAACATTGTACCGTGGCAAGATGCCACCGTGCATGTAATGACCCATGCTATCCACTATGGCTCATCGGTATTTGAAGGCGTTAGAGCTTACAATACTCCTGATCAAGGCACGTGCGTTTTCCGCTTGCATGATCATAATCGCCGTTTGTTTGATTCTGCAAAAATTTATCGAATGACCATTCCTTACACCCTCGATGAAGTCAATCAAGGTACACTTGATATCATCGCTAAAAACGACCTGAAGTCGGCTTACATCCGTCCTATTGCTTACTATGGCGATATTGGTATGGGACTACAAGTGCCGTTTGGTCAAGAGGCCGAACTGACTATTGCAGCGTTTGAATGGGGTGCTTACTTAGGTGACGATGCGATCAAAAACGGTGTAGATGCAGGTATTTCCTCGTGGAACCGACTAGCGGCTAACACCATGCCAACCGGCGCAAAAGCGGGTGGTAATTACTTATCTTCGCAACTCATTTCTATGGAAGCGCGTCGCCACGGCTACGGCGAAGGAATTGCGCTTGACGTCAACGGCTACGTGAGTGAAGGCGCCGGAGAAAATATCTTTGTTATCCGCAACGGCGTAGTGTCAACCACGCCTAAAACCGCAGCTATTTTGCCAGGCATTACCCGCGATACGGTCATGACCCTGTTAAAAGAAATGGGTTATGAAATCAGAGAAGAAAACATTCCACGCGAAGCGATGTACCTAGCGGATGAAATCCTTATGTGTGGCACCGCGGCGGAAGTCACACCAGTGCGCAGTGTCGATGGTATTGCTATTGGCAACGGTGGTCGTGGACCGATTACCGAAAAAGTACAAGACGCTTTCTTTGGTTTATTCAACGGCACCACAGAAGATAAATGGGGTTGGCTAACGCCGGTGTACAAGTAAACGCCAACCTTACATACATAGCAGACCCCAAGGAGGTTGATATTGTGTTAAGTCAGCAGGACTATTTGGTTAAGATATTACAAGCGCCGATTTATGACGCGGCGATTGCTACCGATATGGTCCTCATGCCAACCTTATCGACCACTTTGGGTAATCAGGTTTTTTTAAAACGTGAAGACCAACAACCCGTAAAATCCTTTAAATTGCGCGGTGCATACAACTGCATTGCGCAATTAAGCGCCGCGCAAAAACAAGCCGGCGTTGTGGCTGCTTCGGCAGGTAATCACGCACAGGGTGTTGCCTATGCCGCTAACCGTTTAGGTATTTCAGCTACCATCGTTATGCCAGAAACGACACCTGAAATTAAGGTAGAGGCGGTCAGGCACTTTGGCCAAGCGCACGTTAACATCGTCCAATACGGCACAAGCTTTGACCAAGCCAGTGAGCGCGCTCGGCAAATTTGTGATGAGACGGGCATGACGATGATCCCCCCTTTTGATCATCCCGATGTGATTGCCGGTCAAGGTACCATTGGCAAAGAAATCTTAGAGCATGTTCACGACCTACAATATTTGTTTGTCGCCGTTGGCGGGGGAGGCTTGGCCGCAGGTATTGGCGTGTATGTAAAACAAATCAACCCCAATATCCGCATTATTGCCGTGGAGTCTGAAGAATCTGCGTGCCTGCAAGCAGCTTTGGCAAGTGGACATCCTGTGACCCTGCCTAGTGTGGGGATTTTTGCCGATGGTGTGGCGGTTAAAACCATCGGTGAAGAGCCATTTAGACTTTGCCAACTGTATGTTGATGACGTGGTAACCGTGAGCAATGATGAAATTTGTACTGCCATCAAAGATATCTTTGACGACACGCGGGTGATTGCTGAGCCAGCGGGAGCATTGTCAGTTGCGGCTATGCGCAAATACTGTAAAGCTAATGACATAAAAGGTGCGAATATTGGCGGTATTTTATGTGGCGCCAACATCAACTTTCATACCCTTCGATATGTATCGGAGCGCTGTGAACTAGGCGAACAAAAAGAAGCCGTGTTTGCCGTGAAATTGAAAGAACAAAAAGGTGCATTTAAAGACTTTTGCGCCACCCTTGGTGGTTTGAATATCTCAGAGTTTAATTATCGCTTTGCCAACGACAATGAAGCGCATATTTTTGTAGGCGTAAAGCTCAAGCATGGGCGAGAAGAGTTTGCTGCACTCATGGCACGCTTACGCGAAAAAGACTATGAGTGTTTTGACCTATCTGACAATGAGTTAGCCAAGCTGCACGTGCGGCATATGGTGGGCGGAAGACCTCAACAAACCTTAAAAGAAACGGTATTTTCGTTTTCTTTCCCTGAATATCCTGGCGCTCTTATGCGCTTTTTAACCACCTTAGGTGAGCAATGGAACATCACGCTGTTCCATTACCGCAACCACGGCGCCGCTCAAGGTTTGGTGTTAGTCGGGTTTGAGATTGCTCCAGACGAACGCGCAATTTTTGACGAGCATGTGCAGCGCCTAGGGTATGCCTCGCAAGAGCATACCGACGACCCCGCTTATCAATTCTTTTTAGCGACCGGAAGCAAATAGCCAGGTATTGCGTACTCTAAATTTGCTCCAAGTGCTGAATGATTTCAGGCCATACTAAGGGGTCAATCACGTCTTTTAAGGTCGAGCTGTTTTGCGAGAAAGACAGGCTACCGTTTTCTTGGCTTGAGACATGCTTGTTTTCCTTGAGCGCCAACACAAAGCTACTTAACACGTTTTTATCGTAAAACTCTGGTGAATGCATACCGTAAAGAGCTGAAAGACGCTCGGCTATTGTCTGGCTTTGTTTTTCGAGTTGCGCGCGGCCAATGTTTTGTTCCTTTTCTAATACACGTAACACGATCGCGTAGCGCTGCCAGGTCTCTTGCATTGAACGGCTCAACAGCCAAGCACTGTGGAAACGTACGTGTGTTGCCTCGGGTTGCGTAATATGATCATTGTCTACCTTTAGCAGGCCGACACTATCCATATATTCAACAAGCTTCTCTACATATTCTATGGCCTCTTCGGTGCTTTGATGCATGAAGAACTCACGTTTCAGCAGCGGGAATAGCTGCTTAACCAATTCAATCAGGTCTTGCTTTGCGATGGTTTTGTGGGAGAACACTGCCGTCATCACCAACGAGGGGAGCGCAAACATATGTAAAATGTTGTTGCGATAAAAGGTTAACAACACTGCGTTGTTGTCTTTTGGTGATACCATTTCACCGTAGTCATCCTGACTTTGCTCAAAGCGATTTAGCGCTAAACTGCGCTCTACAAGTTGCTGTGCTGGCTCATCGGGTAGGGTGGCATCGTTACTGTAAGTAACAGCCTTAAACAACTGCAAATAGTCGTCAATACTTTGTACTAACTCTTTTTTGCTCATGATGTGGGTTTTTGACGAAAGTAAGCATAGTGCGACCATGGCAGAGCCGTTTAACGCTGCTGCGCGGTTGATGCGCGTCATCACCTTATCGGCCAGCTTATTTACCACGGGGGTTAACCACCTTGGTTTTTTCTCATCGGGTGTTTTTTGTTCACGCCAATCGCCAACCGCGTCATCTAAAAATTGTGTGAGCAAGATTGGCTCGCCAAAATTCACAAAGCCATGGCCATAATTTTTTAATTTCCGAATAGCTGAAAACACTTGCGTGGGCGATTCTTTCTTTTTTGATTTTCCTTTGAGCTCTTTCATGTAGCTTTTAACTTCCATCACGTGCTCATATCCAAGGTACACCGGTACGATAGACACCGGGCGGCTCACACCTTTGGTAATAGCCTGCAAAGTCATGGCTAACATGCCGGTTTTTGGCGGTAGTAGGCGACCCGTGCGGCTTCGCCCGCCTTCTGGGAAATATTTGACTGAGTAACCTTTATTGAATAGCAGCTCCAAATATTCTCTGAACACCGCAGTGTAGAGCTTGTTGCCGGCAAAACTTCTGCGTAAAAAGAACGCGCCGCAGCGTCTAAATAATCCGCCCACTGGCCAAAAATTGAGATTTATTCCTGCCGCAATATGAGGGGTTACCAGTCCTTCATGATAAATTACATAGGTTAATAGTAAGTAATCCATGTGGCTTCTATGACAGGGCACGTAAATGATCTCATGGCCATTTTTTGCCAATTCACGAACGCGCTCAGCATGTTTTACGTCTATACCGTCGTAAATTTTATTCCAAATTCTTGTTAGTAGGCGCTCGCCTAAACGAATTAAGCCAACTCGATAATCTGCGGTGATTTCATCGATGTATTTGATGGCGTGCTCGCGGCTTTTATCGTAGCCAATACCCTTTTGCTTAACCTCATCGTCGATTGCCTGTTTTACCAGCTCACCGCCTAAAATAGAGTTATACAATGTTTGACGCTCTAGCAGGGTTGGGCCGCTTAACGTTTGGCGTTTACGCTGAAAGTGCGTGCGAGCCACACGAACCAGTTTTTGTGCGATTTGTTTATCACTGCCGTGAAGCTCAGACATTTGACGAGATGATACCGCCGGAGAATAGCTAACGAAGTTATCGCGACCTAAAAACAGTACGATAAAAAACTTACGTAGCCAGTTTGGTGAGGCTTTTGTAGCAAGTAGTTGCGCTAATCCACTCTTTTTCTTACCAGAGGCTCTGCCCCATGAAATAAAAACGGGGATGATCTGAAGGTCAATATCTAGGTGCTCTCGATGGATGGCAAAGTATTCGGTAAATACATCTTCTATAGACGTTTTCTTTACTCTGCGGCTAAATAGCCCCTGTGGACGCGTTAAAAAATACATGCGTTTGCGCTCACTACCTGCAATGATAATATCATCGAAGGGGCTTGGTAATCCGAGTGATTGCGTTGAGCGTCTCAGGGCGAGTTGGTCGGTAAATGATTCTGTCTGCAATAAGTACAAAATAGGTTTGGTTTTATCAATTCCGAGTTCTTTTTCGATATTTGACGGCACGCTTTTTACCGTCACTAACCACCCCACGGTGATTGACACTATGCCACGAAAAAATGAAACAATAAGATCCATACCAGCTCCGCTTCAAAATAACCGCCGAATATTAACATGCTTTAGGTGACTTATCTTGCGCTTTAAATACAACAAATGTGTTGCGCTTTATGTTTTTGACGATATACTCAAACTAACTGTATAGAAAAACAGGCTGTTTATGCGTCCACTAACCCCACGACAAGAAGAAGTGCTCTCTCTTATTAAAACGACCATGCTTGAAACGGGCATGCCGCCAACGCGCGCAGAGATTGCAAGAGAGTTAGGCTTTAAATCCGCTAATGCCGCTGAAGAGCATTTAAAGGCGCTCGCGAAGAAAAATGTTATCGAGATCTTGCCCGGCACGTCACGGGGTATTCGTCTTAACTGCGCACTTGAAGATGAAATTGAAGAAGGTATTCCGCTGATTGGTAAAGTGGCAGCGGGCTCCCCAATTTTGGCCCAAGAGCATGTGGAATCAAAATACAAAGTTGACCCTGCCATGTTTCACCCAGGGGCTGACTTTCTGTTGCGTGTTGATGGCATGAGTATGAAAGACATCGGTATTATGGATGGCGACTTGTTGGCTGTGCACAAAACAAATAACGCAAGAAATGGTCAAGTAGTAGTGGCTCGAATAGACGAAGACGTCACCGTTAAGCGTTTCGAGAAAAAAGGCCCAAATGTAATATTACATGCAGAAAATGAAGATTTTGCTCCCATCGAAGTCGATTTGAGAACTCAGTATTTTGAGATTGAAGGATTAGCCGTAGGGGTAATTCGAGATAGTGTGAGTATCAACTGAATGTGTTAACAATATTTAACATTATGTAAATAAAAAAAGAGCGATTTTTACACACCGCTCTTTTTTTTGTCTATTATATAAGCGTTATGCGGAAAAAACGATGGATAAGATCGTCTTTTGTACAAAAAGTACTAGACGAATCCTTCGCTTTGATTAATCATTATACGGTTATTCACATTCTAGTAACAAAGATGCAATTGCTTGAAACAATTAATTAAAATTATAACAATAAATTGTCGTTTTAAAGCTTCTGCGCATCAAACCACTACATTTTGGGAGTCAAGTGTGAAGTTGTTGCAAATCGCTACAGGCGCTCTTTTGACGAGCGCACCAATGTTGGCACTAGCCACTACAGCAAGTGAACGGTCTGATTTGAATCTGCGCCCTGGCGTAACGGATATCAGTCAGCAGGTATACAGCCTGCATATGATGATGTTTTTTATCTGTGTCGTCATCGCCGTCATTGTATTTGGATTAATGTTCTACTCGATGATTCGTCACCGCAAGTCCAAAGGCGCTAAACCTGCGAACTTCCACGATAATGTTAAAGTGGAGATTGCTTGGACGGTTGTGCCCTTTCTTATCTTAATTGGTATGGCAGTGCCAGCCGCGAATACGCTGATTGCGATGGAAGATGTATCCAAACCTGATCTCACGGTGCTTGTTACCGGATCGCAATGGAAGTGGCATTATAAATATATGGACAACGACGTAGAGTTTTTCTCCATTATGGCCACGCAGCAAGAGCAAATTCAAAACAAATTCACTAAGGGCGAGAACTATCTGTTAGAAGTTGACCGTCCGCTTGTCATCCCAACGGGCCAGAAAGTTCGCTTCCTTATCACGTCTGACGACGTTATCCATTCTTGGTGGGTACCTGATTTTGCCGTCAAAAAAGACGCAAATCCTGGATTTATCAATGAGGCATGGACAAATGTAAATGAGCCAGGTGTTTATCGCGGTCAATGTGCTGAACTATGCGGTAAGGATCACGGCTTTATGCCAATTGTGGTTATCGCAAAAGACCCTGCAGACTACGAAGCTTGGATTGTAGAGCAAGAAGCCATTGCCCGTCGCGCAGCAGAAGAAGAACAGAGACTGCTGGCAATGAGTATGTCGATGGAAGAATTAATGGCTACCGGTAAGCGCGTGCATGACTCTGTTTGTGCCGCATGCCATATGCCAAACGGTGAAGGGTTGCCTGGTGTATTCCCGGCGATTAAAGGCTCTCAAATAGCCCTTGAAGATCAAGAGGCGCACATTGATATTATCGTTTACGGTAGAGCCGGCACTGCGATGCAATCGTTCGCTAGACAGTTAACGATGTCAGAAATTGCGGCGGTTGTGACTTATCAACGTAATGCTTGGAACAACAACACTGGCGACATGGTTCAAGCTAAAGATGTTAACGCCATTATGAATGGCAATTAGGAGACGAATGAATGTCAACTGTAACTGATACAGCAAACACCCCAGCTACTGATGATGCTCATGGCCACGACGACCATCATCACCATATCCCAAAAGGCTTAATGCGTTGGTTGTTAACCACCAACCATAAAGACATCGGTACTCTATATCTTTGGTTCGCTTTCATCATGTTCTTGGTGGGCGGAGCAATGGCGATGGTCATACGCGCCGAGCTTTTCCAGCCTGGGCTGCAAATTGTTGAGCCTAATTTCTTTAACCAAATGACCACAGTGCATGGCTTAATCATGGTCTTTGGCGCCGTTATGCCTGCTTTTACGGGTTTGGCTAACTGGTTGGTGCCTATGATGATTGGAGCGCCAGATATGGCTCTCCCTAGAATGAACAACTGGAGCTTCTGGATCTTGCCATTTGCCTTCCTTATTTTACTTTCTTCACTGTTTGTTGAAGGCGGTGGACCGGCATTTGGCTGGACGTTCTATGCGCCATTATCGACGACCTATAGTGGCGACAGTACGGCATTATTCGTATTCTCCGTCCATATCATGGGTATCAGCTCCATCATGGGCGCGATAAACGTGATTGTAACGATTTTCAATATGCGTGCGCCTGGCATGACTTACATGAAAATGCCATTGTTCGTATGGACTTGGTTAATCACCGCATTCTTGTTGATTGCCGTTATGCCGGTGCTAGCAGGCGTAGTGACCATGGTATTAACCGATAAATACTTTGGCACAAGCTTCTTTGACGCAGCAGGTGGCGGCGACCCAGTCTTATTCCAGCATATCTTCTGGTTCTTCGGACACCCTGAAGTGTATATTATGATTCTACCGGCATTCGGGATTATTTCGCACATTGTACCGACGTTCTCGCGTAAAAAGCTCTTTGGTTATGCCTCGATGGTATATGCAACGGCCTCCATCGCACTGCTATCGTTTATTGTTTGGGCTCACCACATGTTTACAACGGGCATGCCGGTTATTGCCGAACTGTTCTTTATGATTGCGACGATGATCATTGCTGTGCCAACCGGCGTTAAGGTATTTAACTGGGTGGCGACCATGTGGCGCGGCAGTATCTCTTTTGAGGTGCCAATGCTCTTCGCTATCGCCTTTATTATTCTATTCACCGTAGGCGGATTGTCTGGCTTGATGCTTGCCATCGTGCCAGTTGACTTCCAGTATCACGACACTTACTTCGTTGTGGCGCATTTCCACTACGTGCTCGTGACCGGCGCAATCTTCTCTATTATGGCAGCGGTATATTACTGGCTACCAAAATGGACCGGCCGCATGTTTGATATCACGCTAGCTAAATGGCACTTCTGGTGTTCATTAATCTCGGTGAATGTATTGTTCTTCCCTATGCACTTTGTTGGTTTAGCCGGTATGCCTCGCCGTATTCCTGATTACGCACTGCAGTTTGCTGACTTTAACAAGTGGATCAGTATTGGTGGCTTTGCATTTGGTTTATCGCAGCTTATTTTCTTGGCGCTAGTGATAAAAGCATGTCGTAAAAAAGGTGAAAAAGTATCGTCTCAGGTTTGGGATGGTGCAGAAGGTTTGGAGTGGGAAATTCCATCTCCAGCGCCTTATCACACTTTCGATACTCCGCCAGTAGTAAAGTAGGGTAAACCTTCGTGGCTGATATCGATAGTCAAAACAACACAAGTCAGACGCAGAACTCCTCTGCGTCTGGTGAAGCGGCACATGGTAAGACCGTCACCAAATTACTCCTTGTGGTAGTGGGTATGTTTGGATTTGGCTTTGCACTTGTACCGCTTTATGAAGTGTTTTGTGAAATTACGGGCATCAATGGTAAAACAAGTGATGAAGCTGCGGTGTATGAAGCGGTTGAGATTGATACCTCGCGGATGGTCACGGTAGAGTTTATTACTCGCACCAATTCGGGAATGCCGTGGGAGTTTAGTGCTCAAACAAAGCGTGTTGAAGTGCATCCTGGGCAAATGGCGCAAGTTGATTTTTATGTGCGTAACCCTGTGTCTAGAGACATCATCGCTCAAGCGATACCATCGGTCTCTCCGGGAACGGCTGCATTATATATAAATAAAACCGAATGTTTTTGCTTTAGGCACCAACCCTTGAAAGCGGGTGAAGAGGCCATCATGCCCATGACGTTTTACGTGGACCCTCAGTTACCTGATAGCATTACCTTTTTCACACTGCAATACACTCTATATGACATCACAGCAACTGCGGATGAAGCAGAAGTCGTGGCGTTAAATAACAGTCTAGGAAGATAACCATGGCTCAAGAAGCACCAGAAGAATATCAAAAATATTACGTACCAGAACAGAGCGTCTGGCCGATTGTCGGCGCAGTTGCATTGTTCTTAATAGCAGTTGGCGCAGCGAATTTTGTCGTAGAGAGCGTGCGTGAAGAGCCCGGGCTAGGTGGTTATACCTTAATTGCCGGCTTAGTCATGCTCATTGTAATGATTTTTGGTTGGTTCAAAAATCAAATTGATGAGTCGATGAGTGGTAAATACAGTGCACAGCTTGGTCGCTCATATCGTCAAGGCATGCTTTGGTTTATTTTCTCAGAAGTCATGTTTTTCGCAGCCTTCTTTGGCGCCTTGTTCTATGCTCGTGCGATTGCAGTGCCTTGGCTTGGTGGTGCGTCAAACAACGCGATGACCAATGAAGTCCTATGGCCTGCCTTTGAGGCGATGTGGCCACTTACCTTAACGCCAGGTGGTACCGAGACGCAAGCGATGGGCTGGTTGGGTCTGCCGCTTTACAACACTATCATTCTGTTGGTTTCTTCGGTCACTTTGCATTATGCACATGTGGGTATTGAAGAGAACAAGCGTGGTCAACTTAAAGTAATGCTTGGTCTGACAATTGTGCTTGGCTGTATCTTCTTAGGCCTTCAAGGTTATGAGTACGTGCATGCCTATCGTGACTTAGGATTAACGCTGCAGTCTGGTATTTATGGAAATACCTTCTTCTTATTGACAGGCTTCCATGGTCTTCATGTAACGTTAGGCACCATTATTCTAATCGTGTTGTTCTTACGTATCATGAAAGGACATTTTACGTCAGACGAACACTTTGCCTTCCAAGCGGGCGCTTGGTATTGGCACTTTGTTGACGTGGTTTGGGTAATGTTGTTTGTGTGTGTATATATTATCTAAGTTTTAATACGGGCGCGGGTTTGGCGTAATCACTCCGGTCGCAAGTGCAATCAGCACAATGACGACAATGATGACAGACGCTAACACTCGACGCCCTATAAACTTGCTCATTTTTTGATTAGATTCGCCTTTGAGCATGACACGCATAGCAAACGCAAGATTTACCATCATAAAAACAAGTAGCCCTACGAGGGTTATTTTTACAAACATCATAATTTAATCTCCTTAGGGCAAGTTGTTACCATGCTGTTTCGTAATACCAATAGACTGACGATTTTAGTTACCTTAGTCGCTCTATGTTGTATTGTCATTATGTTTTTTCTTGGCTTTTGGCAACTCGACCGCAAACAACAAAAAGAAGCACGTCTCGCTCAGATTGAAAGCCGCCAAGACGCTAACCCTTTATACCTATCAGACGTTGTAAACGATCCAGACGCCTTCGTTGACTTTCCTTTACAGATCACAGGAGAACTTCGCGATGAACTCTTTTATATCGATAATCGGCTGAAAAACGGAGTTGCTGGTTATGAAGTGTTAGTACCGGTGATCACCGATTACGACATGGTCATGGTGAATCTCGGCTGGGTGCCGGGTACAGGCTCACGCGATGAACTACCGCGTGTACTGTTGCCTTTCACGCAGCAGCATCTTGGACGAATATATGTTCCTCAAGACAACACGTTAATCAATGAAACAAATTTCAACTACGGTCGTTTTCCGGTGCTCATGCAGCAAATTGATTTTACTGAAATTGAGCAACACCTTGGCAGAGATGTGTTACCTTTTACTCTGCGCCTTGACCCATCACCTGACGCTAATTTTGTGCGTGATTGGCAGGTCGTAGTAATGGCTCCAGAGCGTCACCTAGGATATGCTATTCAATGGTTCGGGCTCGGGATAGCTGGGCTTACCGTATTTTTATTAACTGCAATTAAAACAATGCAAGGACGTCAGGACTAAATCATGGCAATAGACAAAAAAGCCGGAAAACTAAGCTTTATTTTATTAATCATCGCATTCATCGTTCCGGTGATCATGGCTAAAATCGCCCTTGAGAACGATTGGTTTAACAAGGCGTCCACCAATCGTGGTCAACTACTCGACCCAATTATTGAAGCCCAAGACTTGTTGCAGGGCGCTGAAACGAAATGGCATTTTTTATATGTCATTCCAGCAATGTGTGATGCTGCATGTGACAATGCAATTTACAGCATCAATCAAGTAAAAACTGCCATCGGCCGTGAATCAGACCGGGTAAATGCGGTGTTTATTGCGACCGAAACAAGCGATCAAAGTGCGCTAACGAAAATCGCTGAGATAAGTGCCACGCAAGTGTTACAACAACAAAAAGAAAATGTAAATAAAGTGTTTAAAGATGAAAGTGTAAATGCTATTTTTATCGCAGATACTTTAAATAACATTGTTTTAAAATACCCGAATACGCCTGACGAAGAGCAAGCCATCATGGACAGTCGCGACATGTTGGCGGATATTAAGAAATTACTAAAGCTCTCTCGCATCGGTTAAGCAACAGGACATAATAATAAAATGAAAAAGTTGGTGCTGTTAAGCATATTTTTAGCCTTATTTGTCATCGTGCTAGGCGCATACACTCGCCTAACCGATGCCGGTTTAGGCTGCCCTGATTGGCCAGGGTGTTATGGTCTTGTAACCGTGCCAAAAGCAGAAGAACAAATACTTGCCGCTAATCAGGCCTTTCCTGAGCGTCCGGTGGAGGCTGAAAAGGCGTGGAACGAAATGATCCACCGTTATTTTGCCGCCGCCTTAGGGTTTATCATTTTGCTGATTGCAGTTTCTGCCATCGTCAAAAAGTCTCAGGGAAAAGTTGCGCCTTTCAAGCTACCTGTCATTTTATTATTACTGGTAAGTTTTCAAGGTATGCTGGGTATGTGGACGGTGACCCTCAACCTACTGCCGGTGGTTGTAATGGCGCACCTTTTAGGCGGCTTCACGGTACTGTCATGCTTATTTTTACTCTACCTGCGCATGACCCCTTACCGAATACCCGGGGGTGATACCCGTATTCGCAGCTTAGCCAAATTTGGCGCCCTTGGCATTGCCATAGTGGTATGGCAAATCGCCCTAGGTGGTTGGACGTCTGCAAATTATGCCTCGCTTGTTTGTACTGAGTTACCAATTTGTGAAGGCGACTGGGTTGGTAAGCTAGATTTTGCTGGCGCCTTTAGTGTGCCTGCTGCAGAAAACTATGAGTTTGGCGTACACAGTCACGAAGAGCGCGTCACCATGCATGTACTTCACCGCTTTGGTGCGATCGTCACCGTTGCTTATTTGGCTTGGTTTGCCTTTATGTTATTCACTCGCTCTCATTCGGCACTCATAAAACGGTTGGTTGTGGTGATGTTGGGTGTTTTAACTGTACAAGTTGGACTGGGGATCAGCAATGTTGTCTACATGCTGCCGCTAACCGTCGCCACTTTGCATAACGCCGTTGCCGCATGTTTGCTACTCGTGATGGTATTGTTGACCTATACTATGTACAGAAAATATTAATAAGAAGATGATGTGGCTGGTAACGCAGCGGCATCAGGGAGAATACAATGAGTAAGTCGATGGCCGCGGCCGCAAGCACACAGTCAGTCACTACATGGCGAGACTATTATGAATTGACCAAGCCACGCGTAGTCATGCTCTTGTTATTAACTGCGTTGGTGGGCATGTGCTTGGCTACCTCCGGATGGGTTGAGCCGGTTATATTAGTTGCAGGTATGTTCGGCATTGGCATGCTTTCTAGTGCTGCGGCAGTGGTTAATCACGTGGTTGACCATCGTATTGACAGCATCATGGCGCGTACTTTTAACCGACCGGTAGCTAGAGGCAAAGTGTCGATACAGCGCGCACTCGTCTTTGCTGCGGTTTTAGCCGTGACAGGGTTTATCGCTTTGGCGGTATTTGTGAACATGTTAACCGCGTGGCTAACCCTTGCAAGCTTAGTGGGGTATGCGGTCGTATATACCATGTATCTAAAGCGCGCGACGCCGCAAAACATCGTGATTGGTGGCCTTGCAGGTGCTGCTCCTCCGCTATTAGGATGGACCGCAGTTACCGGTGAAATACACGCTTATGGTTTGTTGCTAGTGTTGATCATTTTCACATGGACGCCGCCGCATTTTTGGGCCTTGGCCATTCATCGCGAAAAAGACTATGCAAAAGCCAACATCCCTATGTTGCCTAACACGCATGGTGTAGATTTTACCAAGACCTGCGTAGTTTTATATACCTTACTACTATGTGCTGTGTGCGTTCTGCCTTATTTAGTCGGCATGAGCGGTGGCCTTTATTTAGTCGGCTCAAGCATCTTAAATGCCTATTTCTTGTATATGGCACTTAAACTTAAATTTAAACCCACGCCGAGCACCGCCATGGACACATTTAAGTTTTCCATTCTACACCTGATGTTATTGTTTGTTATTTTACTAATAGACCATTATATTTAGGGAACATTTTTCGTAAGGTAAATGTCTTAAGTAATCTAATGGGAATGGAGTAATTTACCATGCAGCAGAAATGGATTGGTTTGATTGCCGTGCTAGCGCTGGCGCTAGGGGTATACTTAGCGCTTACAATCGCGCCGCCTGACTTTGAAAGTGACGCAGATTTATCCACACAAACCGAATATTTGAATTGGTATCCAGAGCCGCGCGCCTTAGTCGACTTTGAGTTGAGTAAGCACGATGGCACCAATATGAGTAACGATCAGCTCAAAGGAAAATGGACCCTCGCCTTTGTCGGTTATACGTTTTGCCCAGATATTTGTCCGGTAACCCTTGCTGAAATCAATAATGTTTACCCACAGTTACAAGAAAAGGTCAGCAATACACCGCTACAAGTGTGGTTCTTGTCTGTTGATCCTAAGCGCGATACGGTTGAACGCTTAAATGAGTACGTTAGTTACTTTAACGACGATTTCATTGCTACCACCGGACCGCATAGCACATTGTTTCCGTTGGTGCGCAGCATGGGCATGATGTACGCGATTTCGGAAAGTACCGATAACCCCAACTACCTTGTTGATCACAGTGCATCCATTGTTGTGATTAATCCAGACGGTAATATCATTGGCCGTTTCAAGCCTAAACACGTGCCGGGTCAACTTGCTATCAGCGATGTACAACAAGTGTTGACCGATATGCCAATCTTGCTAAACGCCAGCTCCTAGTACTTTTCATGCTGGAGCTGCGCGCCGGTATTGTTCAAGACGCACCGCGTCTTGTGCCGCTAATTTTGGCCTCAGCTCCTACATTGCTGCCTTTTTTGTTTTTGTCACGAGCAAATGCTCAAGCCTATTTGCAATTGGCATGTGCACAAGATGATGGTCAATATAGTGCCACTCGTCACCACGTAGCGTGCAATGGTAAAGACGTTATAGGATGTATGAGTTTATGGCATAGCAATATGCCTGATGTGTTTCGAGATGCAACAATCCGTAGTTTACGAGCATATTTAAGTCCCTCTCAAATTGCTCACGTTCTTAAGGTAAATCATGCGCTTGTATCCACTTTTCCAGCGCCGCTAGACGATGAGATCTGTATTGGACATTTTTCCGTTTCCCCCCACTGGCAAGGACAACAGGTGGGCAGTCAGCTCATGGCGTATGCGATTGAAATCGCTAACGTGCGTGATAAAGCATATTTAGTGCTCGATGTAGCTGAACAAAATCATCGAGCGATCCGCTTTTATCAACAATGGGAGTTTGCTGTTGTGCATAAAAGCGAGACTCCCATAAATGACCAACACTTTTTGCGTATGCGTAAGGCCCTCGGCTAGTCGAGGTATATGCCTTTTTCGGTTGGCGTAAAAAACGGAACTGAATGCCAGTAAAACCGCGAAGCTTGTGAGCGACTTGGCGCAGTGCAATTCACCCGAGCGCGCCCAGCCTTGAATTGATGATTAAGCGCGATAGTTAGCTTGTTCCCATCAACGTTCGGCACAATACGCTCTCCTCCAAAGAAACAGGCAAATGCATCTACCCGCAGGTCGTCTTGACCAGGCAGCAGTTCAATGGTCAAAGCATCAAGCTTTGAATGCAATTCGCGCTGGTTATCCGATGGGTTAACGCGAGCAACAGGCATAGATATGGCCGCCATTTTAACTTTTAACGTGTCTAAATTGGCATAGCGGCCAGATGATGGAAAGCGCGGTAATGCGGTGAAGTCACTGTGCGCGCTAATCACCCCAGATTGCTGACCAAACCCGACAAACCCTTCTTTCGCCAGCGCTGCTTGAAGGGCTTCGTTATATTCACCGAAGGGATAGGCTAACCATCGATAGCTATAGCCTAGCCGTTGCTCGAGTATGTCTTCGGCCTCTAAAATGTTTTGCATCACGCGGTTAAGCCATGCTTGCTGTGTTTCGTCATTTTCTCGTTGTAGCAAGTGCAGGTGATCAAGGGTATGGTTTGCAAAGTCAGCGAGGGGCTGCATCTCTTTTAGTTGCTCCCAATTCAGTTGATCTCGTCGCTGGGCAATACTAAGCGGGTTTATAAACACGGTATAAGGAAAGTTAAATTCAGCCAAGATTGGATGGCCATTTTCTAGAATATTGAGGTAGCCGTCATCAAAGGTGATGGCAATGGCATTTTGTGGAAGTTGATTTCCCTGTTGTATTGCCTCAAGGGCGTCTTTTAAGCGTATCACTGTATGGTGCTCGTTAAGATACTCCATATGCTCACGAAATACTTCGGGTGTAACCGACGTCACCGCAGGCGTGTTGGTAGCAACATGGTGATATTGCAAAGCAACTACCTGCGGTTTTTGTGCAAAACTCGCAAAGCTAAGCACTAAACTACTGTACACTATCCATATACATACGTGACGCAACATACTATACAACCTCTTTATATTTAGGTAACCGATACATTTTGACCCAAGCAAAACACCCACACATCGCACTGCTAAGCATCGCGATCCCGCTTATATTAGCCAATATTACTACACCTCTGCTTGGCTTAGTAGATACGGCAATTTTGGGGCGAATGGATGGTATGCACTTTTTGGCGGGTGCCGCCATTGCAAGTCTGATTTTAACCCAAGTATATTGGGTGTGCGGCTTTTTGAAAATGTCGATGACCGGCCTAAGTGCCCAAGCGATTGCTAAATCGGAGGAGGAGCGTTGTAAAACGCTTGCTCAGGGTGGATTTTTAGCGCTGGTGTTAGCGGGGGCTTTACTCATATTGCAAACGCCTCTGTTACAGGCGGGTTTGTGGCTTTCTCAAGTTGAAGTGAACGTTGCACAAAGCACGTCAGCTTATTTTGCCGTGCGTGTGTGGGGCGCGCCTGCTGCGCTTATTAATTTAGCACTTATCGGATATTTGATTGGTCAACAGCGAGGCCGGCTTATCCTGATGCTACAAGTGTTTGTTAACCTAATTAATATTGCCGCAAGCCTTGCCTTGGTTTATCTCTTAGGACTGGGCGTTGAGGGGGTTGCCTTAGGCACAGTGATTGCCGAATATAGTATGACGCTAGCGGCACTTTGGATTATTCACACCCGTCATCATCACTTGTATATGCGCAAAGCGTGGCTTTCATTCGCACAACTAAAACCTTTGCTGTCATTGAATACCGATATGTTGGTGCGCAATCTTGCCCTTCAATTCACCATAGCCTTTATAGTATTAAGAGGCGCTCAATTTGGCACGCAAGCGGCTGCCATAAACGCCATTTTGATGCAGTTTTTTGCACTCATTGCGCTTGGTTTAGACGGGATTGCTAATGCAGTTGAATCGTTAGTCGGAGAGCAACATGGGAAGAAGAACACTAAAGCACTTATTACCCAAGTAAAGATTGGATTGATTTGGTCGAGTATTGTTGCCGTTATTTATAGTTTGATATTTTGGATATTTTCGCAAGACATTATGCGCTTGCTTACCAACCAAGCAGAACTCATCGTGGCCGCCCAGCAATATGTTTGGGTGATTATTGCCCTGCCACTTGTAGCGCATTGGTGCTTTTTGTTTGACGGTGTTTATGTTGGCATGACCCAAGGTAAAAGTATGCGAAACAATATGCTGATGAGCACCTTGCTGGGCTTTTTACCAAGCTACGTTGTGTTAAGCGCTTATGGTAATCAAGCTTTGTGGTTCGCGATGCTGGTATTTTTAGGCTTTAGGGGGCTGGGATTAGGCGGCCACTTTGTGTATTACTACGGCCGCCTGTCAACATCTGCTAATTAATAATAAGAGTGCTCACCGGCTTCATGCTCAGTTGCATCTTTAACGCCAGTGATTTCACCTGCAAATTGCTCTAACAGTTGCTTTTCAATGCCTTCTTTTAGGGTCACGTCAACCATCGAACATCCGTTACATCCACCGCCAAACTGTAATATTGCTTTTCCGTCTTCGGTCACTTCCATTAAGCTAACATTACCACCGTGGCTCGCTAGATTTGGGTTGATCTCCGTCTCAATCACGTAGTTAATCCGTTCGATTAACGGCGCATCATCAGCAATTTTCTTGGCTTTAGCGTTGGGTGCTTTTAGAGTGAGTTGTGAGCCCATTTGGTCGGTCACAAAATCGATTTCAGCTTCTTCTAAATACGGTGCGCTCTCTGCATCTACTACCGCATCAAAACCATTAAAGGGTAGAGTGATATCGGTGGTCTCGACTGCTTCAGGTGGGCAGTACGACACGCCGCACTCAGCCTTAGATGTACCAGGGTTTACCACAAATACGCGAATGTTGGTGCCCTCAGTTTGTTGCGAAAGCAACTTGCCAAAATGTACTTGGGCTTGTTCAGAAATGCTGATCATATTGGTCTCCAAAATCTTAATACGAATATGATAGCAAAAAATAACCGAGTAAAACACTCAAGTATTTAACCTTTTTGCTTATATATTTATTAATTCGGATTAAAATTATACTTTTGTACCAATATGGGTCACAATTTATGAGATTCAATCATCATTAAGAGTGAAGTATGTTGACAAAATATAAACGTTTTTTAGCATTGAGTTTTGCTATATCTTTCACCGCACTGCTTGGTGCCACGCATGCAAATGCTGTTGACAGTGACTTAGATTACCTACCAGCCAACCAGAATTACGATCCTGCCATCCCCAAACCTGAGGCTGTACTGGGCTATCCGGTTGGAACTTGGCATGTTCGTCACGATCAACTTGTCGCTTATATGAAGGCGCTCGCTGAAGCATCTGACAGAGTAACGTTTGAAGTCACCGGTTATACCCACGAACAAAGACCATTGGTATTGTTAACCATCACCTCTCCAGAAAACCATGCAAATGTTGAGCAAATGCGTGAGGCACATCTAGCGCGCTTGCAAACAGGAGAGTCTGCTGGCCCAGAGGACCCACTTATTTTCTATATGGGGTACTCGGTGCACGGTAATGAGCCTTCTGGCAGTAACGCTTCGCTATTGGTGGCATATCATTTGGCTGCCTCACAAAGTGACGAAGTAAAAGCGCTATTAGCAGAGAACGTAGTATTACTTGACCCATCACTTAATCCAGATGGTCTATCGCGCTTTGCACAGTGGGCAAACATGCATAGAGGTTACAATTTAGTTGCCGACCCGCAGCACAGAGAGCACAGAGAGCATTGGCCGTCAGGGCGCACCAACCATTACTGGTTTGATTTAAACAGAGATTGGTTGTTACTGACTCACCCAGAGTCAAAAGCGCGAATTAAACAATTTCATCAATGGCGCCCGCATATTTTGACGGATTTTCATGAAATGGGTACTGACAGCACCTTCTTTTTCCAGCCGGGGATCCCCTCGCGCAAAAATCCACTGACCCCAGATACTAACGTCACCTTGACTGCAGCCCTAGCAGACTTTCACGCTCAGGCTCTAGACGAGAACAAAGAGTTGTATTTTACCGAAGAAAGTTTTGACGATTTCTACTACGGAAAAGGTTCTACCTATCCGGATGCGCATGGCAGTATAGGTATATTGTTTGAGCAAGGCAGTAGCCGTGGTCACGCACAAGAATCTATAAACGGATTGGTAGAGTTCCCGCGCACTATTCAAAACCAAGTCACTACCTCTTTGTCTACATTCAAAGGTGCAATGGTCAATAAACCTGCTATTGCCGCGTATCAACGTCAGTTTTACCGTGAGACACAAGCGGCCATAAAAGATGACGATTTGTATGGATTCACCGTAAAAGCGAATAGTGATCCTGCGCGCTTTGACCGCATGGTTAAGATTTTAGAAGCACATAAGATTGAGTACTCAATTATCTCTGAAGACGTCACCTTTGATGATGTGGAGTATGCCGAGAACCAAAGTATCTTTATTCCATTGAATCAGGTGCAATACCGCTTAGTGCGCTCACTGTTTAGTGAACGTACTCGTTTTGTCGATAACACGTTTTACGATGTGTCGAATTGGAACATTGCGATGGCGTTCAATTTGGATTATCACAACGTAACACAGTCTGAACGTCGTAAAATTAAGACCACTGACGCTGTGTGGAATCCACCGAGCCTAATGAATACGCTTGACCCTTCAGCTTACGCATATGTGTTTGAGTGGCATAGTGCAAATGCCCCTGCGATGTTGCAAACCTTGCTTGAGGGCGGCGTGCAAGTGCGAGTGGCGGGAGAAGGATTTACGGCCACGCACATGCAACAAAGCCAAGCGTTTGACGCCGGCAGTATTATGATCCCAGTTGGTTTAGAGCAACCAGATGACTTGTTTGCACAATTGACGTCCGCGCAAAGCGAATATGGCGTGAGTGTTCACAATGTATCGTCTGGGCTTACGCCAACAGGTATTGATTTGGGTAGCCGTCGTTTTGCTCCGGTTAAAGCGCCTCAAGTGCTGCTCGTTGGTGGAGAAGGTACCTCATCTTTAGAGGTGGGCGAAATTAGACACTATCTTGATACGCGCGTTGGCATTGCAGCCACGTTAGTGGACTTACGCCATCTTAGCCGTTTGACCTTTTCGCGTTATACACACATTATCTTTGCGTCAGGAAGCTACAACTCGGTAGATAAAAGCATTGTAGATGGCATTGAGGAGTGGGTGAAGCAGGGCGGAGTGCTCATAGGTCAAAAATCAGCATTGTCATGGTTTGCGAAAAACGATTGGATTAAAAATAATGTGCTTTCACAAGAAGCGCTTGACCAACGTTTTCCAACAGCGGGCTTGCAGTTTAAAGACAAGCAAGACTTAGAGTCGAAAAAGCGTGTAGCCGGCGCTGTGTTTAAAGCCAATATAGACCGTTCTCATCCGTTGTTTTTCGGTTATGAACGAGATGTGTTGCCGCTATTTAAAACCAGCAATATGGTACTTGAAAGCGCCGACGACCCGTTTGTCGATTTAGCTAAATATACACAAGAGCCTTTGGCCGCCGGATACGCGTCTGACGAAATAGAAGCGTTGGTTGGCGAAACCGTAGCGGTGGTCGTCAATCCTACTGGCCGCGGCGCTGTTATTGGCTTTGTGGACAATGTGCATTTCCGTGGTTATTGGGATGGCACGAATAAGCTT
This sequence comes from Glaciecola sp. XM2, assembly GCF_018595715.1. Classification (GTDB taxonomy): domain Bacteria; phylum Pseudomonadota; class Gammaproteobacteria; order Enterobacterales; family Alteromonadaceae; genus Glaciecola. Next base: position 237,110 of record NZ_JAHEOJ010000024.1, on the reverse strand, counting down.
ATGGCAAATGCCATCTATATGTCGCCACTACTATAAGCCGACTTGAGTATTTCGGGTTTGGTCAAAGGTGTAACCGCCATTGACCAGACCGAAATACGAATATCAGGGTAGGCGCTGACAATTGCCTTACATGCGCTGTTAACGGTGGCGCCGGTGGTTAGTACATCATCAATCACGGCGATATGGTCGCAATCAATATCATCTACAAGGCAAAAGGCGTTTTCCATATTCGCTAAGCGGTCGGTTTTGTCGAGTTGACTTTGTGCTTGTGTGTGGCGAGCTCGCTTTAGGGGTTCTATTATTGGAATATCAGTAAAGCGACTAAGCGCTTGAGTAAGCAAGCGCGCTTGATTAAACCCTCTTTGCGCATAGCGCCATGCTGATAAAGGCGTAGGTACTAGGGCATCGGGTAAATCATCTAATTGCGACATTCGAGTGTAGGTAAAGTGAACAAAAAGCGTTGCCAACACCTCTGCGCAAAGCGGTTTGTTTGCAAATTTAAGCTCGGTGATCAGTTGCCGTAAAATGCCTTTATATTCGCCAAGTGCGTATAAATGGTTAAAGTAAGGGTAAACGATGTTCTCGACAATGCTTGGATGATGGATTAAATCAAAGCCGGGTACGGCAAAATGTGGCAATGCGGTATCCGACAGACAACAGCTACAAATAATGTCTAAAGAAGCCTGCCGACATAAGTAACAATGTTTATGACCAAAAAAATATTGGCGCAAACTAAGGTGCCATTGACGAGTATCAAACGAGCTATGCATGTAACTAATCTACTTGCCCACAAAACAATAGCGTAAAGCAATGAGCCAACATAAACAGCTGAACCATGGCACAGATCTCAACCTGACTTTTTTACACGGTTGGGGGATGAATCATCGGATATTTACCCACTTCACACAGCGTCTTGAATCACAATTGCATGATCATGGCTATACCGGCATCCGCATAAATTCTCTCGACTTACCCGGTTATGGCACCCTTCACAGTGCGCCAGCAAGTGATATGACGTTAACTGACATGGCCGATTACCTCACACCTTTGTTGGCCGAAAACACCGTCTTGCTGGGTTGGTCTTTAGGTGGATTGGTGGCACAACAGATTGCGCTTGGACACTCTAACAAGCTAAAAGGACTTATTACGCTATGCTCAACACCAAAATTCGCAAGCCGACATTTGTGGAAGGGAATTGAGCCAGACGTATTAAATAGCTTTGTGAAGCAGCTACAAAATGATCGCGAAAAAACCATAAAGCGGTTTTTAACCATTCAAAATTTAGGTCAGGCGAGCGCAAAAACCGACGTGCAACAAATGCTGCAGATTTTATCTGACATGCCAGCGCCCAGCGCAGCCACTTTGCAACAGGGTTTGGCTATTTTAGCCTCTGAGGATTTAAGGGAGCGTGTTGCGCAAATTGATGTGCCAACCTTAAGGGTATACGGCAGGCTTGATGCGCTAGTCCCGCATCAGAGTATCGCTGCGATTGAGGCGCTGCATCCTAACGCTAAAAGTATTGTTTATCCAAAAGCCTCTCATGCGCCTTTCATGAGCCATCCAGATTTGTTGTCCCAAGACCTCATGCGTTTTATTGCTGATGTGAAAAAAACCTAAAGGTTTTATATTTCTGGCCGATACATCGTTCGAGATAGTGTAATTTTGGGGTGTTGGGACATGATTGAAAAAATCGGTAGTGCGTTTAACAACGGCCTTACGGGAATGCAAAATGCGTCTATGAAGATGCAGTCTGCCTCTTTACAACTCAATCAAGCTTATCGACAAGACGTAGATATTAATAAAGCGGCGATTGACTTGACCGCATCGTCCATCCAAGCGCAAGCATCGGCTGAAGTGATTAGTCGGGCTGACGGTATGGTTGGGACCATCATTGATATATTTGTGTAGAGACGAATGTCAGTCTGTTGATTAATAACGCAAGCTCATACAACAGCTTTGTCGCCCCTTTAGGCGATAGTGCATCTGCACGCGTTGACGACACAACAGGCCTTTCAAAAAAGGCGTTAAACAACGAGGCTACGGCAGCTGTTACGCAAACTCAAGTTAGCCTAGGGCAACCATCTGTAGGGCCAGATACTTATAGCGCATTGGCTAATAATCCGGATAAAAAAGCGTCGGAAGATCAACAGGCCGTCGAGCAAGAAAAGCAAGATCAACAAAAAATTCAAGAGCTAAAAGAACGCGACACCGAAGTTCGCATTCATGAGCAAGCACATGCGGCAGTAGGTGGTCAGTATGCTGGTGCGCCGACATATGAATATGAGACGGGGCCTAATGGCAAGCGTTATGCTGTTGGCGGTGAAGTGTCTATTGATGTAAGTGAAGAAAAAGATCCTCAAGACACCATCAGCAAAATGCAGGTTGTGCGAGCAGCGGCTCTAGCGCCCGCTGAACCTTCTACCCAAGATTACAAGGTAGCCGCACAAGCTACGCAGAAGGAGCAGGCCGCGCGAGCAGAGTTAGCTAAGCAAAATGTGTCAGGCGACAGCCCGAACAAAGATAACGAGGGTATTGTTGCCTACAAAAACATTCAACAATATTCATCCCAAAATGCAGATAATCGCGCTTCTATGGTCGCCACTTCGGCGTAACCTTTTTATTTTTTAGCTTTCGCAAACGCTTCAGCAAATGCATTACCCATCATGGCATTACCACTTTGCTTTTGTGCGGGCGCGGTGGATTTTTTCTGATGTTTTACTCGCGCATCACGTTTAATCTCATTTTGCGTGTGAGTGGTAGACGACGTTTCATCATCCAAGCGCATGCTTAAACTAATGCGCTTTCGCTTAACATCCACCTCCATTACCTTCACCTTGACCACGTCTCCAGCCTTTACCACTTCTCTTGGGTCTTTAATGAATTTATTCGTCAGTGATGAAATATGTACCAGTCCGTCTTGGTGCACGCCAATATCCACAAATGCACCAAAGTTAGCGACATTACTGACTACGCCTTCTAAGATCATGCCGATTTCAAGGTCGTTCATACTGGCAACGCCCTCTTTGAACTGAGCGGTTTTAAACTCAGGTCGCGGGTCGCGCCCAGGTTTTTCTAATTCGTGAATAATATCTTTGATGGTAGGCAGGCCAAAATGCTCGGTGACAAAGTCATGCGGGTTGAGCTTGCGTAAAATATCTTGATTACCAATCATGTTGTTCACAGCAATGGCTGATTTTTCAGCGATACTTTGTACAACATGATAGGCCTCTGGATGCACGGCACTGGCATCTAACTGATTGTTAGCATTCATCACGCGTAAAAAACCTGCTGACTGCTCAAATGCCTTGGGCCCTAAGCGTGGCACGTTGGTGAGGTGTGTGCGGTCAACAAAACGTCCATGCTCATCTCTAAACTGCACAATATTGTTAGCAAGGGTTTTATTTAAACCCGACACATGGCTTAGTAATGCGACAGAGGCTGTATTTAAATCAACACCTACCGCGTTTACGCAGTCTTCTATTACGTTATCAAGGGATTGTGCTAACTGACTTTGATTGACATCATGTTGATACTGACCTACGCCAATAGCCTTGGGCTCAATTTTGACTAGCTCAGCGAGCGGATCTTGCAAGCGTCTGGCAATAGACACTGCGCCGCGTAGCGATACATCGAGATTGGGTAGCTCCATAGACGCTAGCTCAGAGGCAGAATACACCGATGCCCCAGCTTCGCTGATCATGATTTTTTGGACCTTCAGTTCTGGCTCAGCCTGCATCATTTCAACCACGAGCTTATCGGTTTCACGCGATCCGGTACCGTTACCAATGCTGATTAGGTCGACTTTGTGCTGTTTACACAGTGTCGCAAGGGTGCGCTTGGACTTATCCCACTGGTTTTGAGGTGCATGCGCAAATATGGTGGTCGTGGCAACCACTTTTCCTGTGGCATCTACAATGGCAACCTTCACGCCGGTTCGTAGCCCTGGATCTAATCCCATGGTGACCTTAGGACCTGCTGGCGCGGCCATGAGCAAATCCTTTAAATTTTTGGCAAATACATCAATGGCTTCGGTTTCTGACTTATCGCGCAAGCTTGAAAACAGCTCTGTTTCAAGATGCAGGCTTAATTTTATCTTCCATGTCCACGCTACGACCACAGCAAGCCATTTGTCTATTTTGGTATTGGATTGTCGAAGGTTGAGGGTTTGCGCGATGATATTTTCACAAACCTGCGTTTTTTGTAGGCCTTCTTGTGATGGATCAGGGTCAATTGAAACATGCAGCACGCCTTCGTTGCGTCCTCTAAACATGGCAAGCGCTCTATGCGAAGGGACTTTGCTATACTTTTCACTGTACTCAAAATAATCGCTAAATTTCTGCCCTTTTTCGCGCATATTATCTACTACGCTACTCACTACATGGCAGTGTTTGTGCAGATGCGCACGCAAGGCATTTAACACCGCAGCACTTTCAGCAAATTGCTCCATAAGAATAAACTTGGCGCCGTCGAGGGCGGACTTGGTATCAATAATACTCGCTTCAGGGTTGATAAAGGATTGCGCTGCTGACTCTGGGTCAATGTCTTGTTGCGTAAGGTTAGCGTCTAGTAAGGTTTCGGCTAGGGGGGCTAAGCCGGCCTCAATAGCGATTTGACCTTTAGTGCGGCGGCGAGGCTTATAGGGCAGATATAAGTCTTCAAGGTTGGTTTTGCTATCCGCCTGCAGAATTTTTTCGCGCAGTGCGTCATCAAGTTTTCCCTGTTCTGAAATGGACTTGATGATCACCGCTCGTCGGTCTTCAAGCTCTCGAAGATAGGTTAAACGTTGCTCTAACATACGCAGTTGAGCGTCATCTAAGCCTTCGGTAAGCTCTTTACGATAGCGCGCGATAAAAGGCACCGTAGCGCCATCATCTAACAACGCAACAGCCGCTTTGACTTGTGATTCTTTGGCGCCTAACTCATTAGCAATAATTTGATGGATCATAAAACAATAAGGTCTCTTGTTTAGTGTGTGCGCCTACTGCGCCGCAATGGCGCGATTATAGCCTTCATGGCGACTGTGCGCGACTTTTGTGAGGGAAATTTAGCGGTTTTTTACGTCAAAGGTACACTTAGAATAGCTCGTAGGTGATCGATTCAATAAACCAAGTAAAGCGACCCGCCTCAGTCACTACCTCTACTTCATCACCTACTTCTTTTTTCAAAAGTGCTCGTGCCATAGGGGAGTCGATTGAAATGGCATCTTTGCGTCCAAATATTTCGTCATAGCCGACTATTTGAAAGCGTTTTGTCAGTCCTTCTTCGTTTTCAATTTCAACAAACGCACCAAAGAAAACACGGCCTTGCTGGTCTTTGTGATAGTTTACTACCTTGAGCCGTTCAAGGGCTTTATTTAGATATCGAATGCGTCGGTCTATCTCACGTAGGCGTTTTTTATTGTATTGATAATCTGCATTTTCGCTACGATCGCCTAGGCTAGCAGCCCAAGTTACCTTCTTGGTAATTTCTGGACGTTCTTCGCGCCACAAATAATCTAACTCATTTTTGAGCTTTGCGTAGCCTCGGGGCGTAATAAGAGGTGTTGCCATATGAGTGCTTAAAAATTGAACTACTGTATAAAATAAAAGTCTATCTTACAGGAGTTAGGCTTATGTGCCATACTTCTGACAAAGTAAAGGGGGCATTAATGTCTATTACAAACGATGAACGCGGTGGTGCAAAACGAAATAGCCCAATGTCGATGGTCATTGTATTTTTGGCTATCAATTGCATTATTGTGAGTGTGCTAACCTTCACTTTGACCGCATTAGCGGTACTTACCAACAACTACGACAAGTGGTTTCCAGTTGCGATCTTACTCAGCGTAGGGCTGTTCTTTATTGGTAGGTTATTGTTGTCAAAGAGAATTCGCAAACAGCTAAGTATTACTTGGTACAATAAAAAATAGGCAGTCTTTTATGACTGCCTATTGCTGTAGCATAAACGACGTGGCTATTCAGTCACGGGGCTTTCTATCGAAAGCAATTCAACATCAAAAATCAGTGCAGAGTTAGGCATAATCAGTTGCCCTGTTTGACGCGGACCGTAAGCGAGTTCAGAAGGGATATAAAAGCGATATGTGCTGCCTTCAGTCATGAGTTGAACGCCTTCTGTCCAGCCAGGAATAACTTGATTAAGACCAAAGGTAGCTGGCTCACCGCGACTGTATGATGAATCAAACTCAGTACCGTCAATCAGCGTGCCTCTGTAATGAACGGTTACGGTATCGGCCGCTGTTGGGCTATTGCCCTCGCCCTGCACAACTACTTCATATTGCAAGCCAGACTCGGTAACCATTACGCCCTCTTTTTCTGCATTGGCAGCAAGAAAGGTTTGGCCAGCGATTAAATTAGCATTGCCAGCTTCTGCTTGTTTTTGTTGTGCGGCAGTCTGTAATGCATTTTCAGATGCTGTTGCCAATACTCGAATTTCTTCCATAGTGAACTGAGAGTTGTCAGCAAGTGCTTCTTCAAAGCCAGCGACAACTAGCTCTTGATTGCCTTCCAGTCCAAGTTCTTTTTGCTGTTCTAAGCGACTAACCACATACATACCAATACTTGCACCAAGTGCATAGTCTTGCTTTTCGCTTTCTGTTGTTAGGGTAACAGCGCTGGTATTTTGTTCTTCAACGTTTGCGTCGTCTGAGCTGGCTGACTCTGAACCACATGCGGTTACGAGCATTGCCGAAAAAACGGCGCTGGCTATATAAGCCTTTTTCATATTAATCTCCACTAGATCGTTGGATTGTAATTGCTTGCATAGGATATACTCGCCCTATGTTAATCACCTGCCAATAAAAGTAAAGCCATCAGCTTATGATTAAATTTACAGGCTTGTTTATTCTTGTTCTATTTTCTGCCCTGTTGCAGGGATGCAGTGTACCAGAGTCAACGCCAAGCACACGAATTAACTTGGCCGAATCTGGGGTCTATGCAGCGGATATCAGCGCCAATGCAAGCCACGCTGTTTTGTCGCAAGTCAACGGTGCGATTAGTGTATTTTCATTAGATGACAATAGTCTGCTCTACACCTGGCAGCATCAAGGCGATACGACCAACTTAGTTGACAATGTCCGGTTTTCACCCAACGATCAATTTGTGGTGACCTCAGATATGGATGCTTTCGCTATTTGGAGTATGGCGTCAGGTGAGCCATTAGGGTTTTGGCGAATCGACCAGTCAACGATTCAAGACGTCGCTATCAGCAATGATGCAAATGGCGTTTTGGTAGCAAGAGCCAATGGCATGGTGATGTTTTTTGAACCACAAACCGAGCGCCGCTTAGAGTTTTTAGGGCATGGTGAAAATCGCGTTAACGCGATTGATTTATCGGCAAATGGTCAATATGCACTGAGCGGCGGTAACGACTACAACGCTTATCTGTGGAGCACTGAAACCGGCCAAGTGATTCATGTATTTGGGCATACCAATCGAGTGACGATGGTCAAACTCGACCAAGGTGCGCGCTATGTGTTTACCTCAGACGGACATGCAGATGCACAAATTTGGGATGTGCAAACCGGAGAGGCCATCAGCCAGCTTTCATTTATTGAGCGGCAAATCATTTTTACAAGTGCAGAGTTTTCAAGTGATGGTAAGTACTTGCTAACTGGTTCGCCTTCAAAAAGGCTGATGCTTTGGGACGTGCAAACCGGTAAAGAAGTAACGCAATGGCGCGTCGCCCCAAGTGATGGCCCTGCGCCACAGTCCGCGGTGGTATATGCCGTGGGCTTTAACAACAATCAAACCTTATCCATCGCAAGTAGTGGTAATTTGGCATACTGGGAAATCGTGAATAATGAGTAATGCTGATCTGCAAGAACTAAAGAATGAAATTGAAAGCCTACAAATTAAGGTCGCATATCAAGAAGACACCATCGACCAATTGAATCAGGTTGTCACCGGGCAACAAAAGCAATTACAAGACTGTCAAAGCTTGTTAGCCAAAGTGATAGAAAAAGTACAAACCATGCAAGTAAGTGACAATCAAGGCTCAGATGATGTGGAGTTGCCGCCTCATTACTGAAGTGTAGTAGGTTGTTTAAGGCTTAAATACACCAATGACACCAGCATCGTTCTTACTCGCTGCTGCGACCTCTTTGTCGGTCTGACTCTCGCTGTAATCACATTTCACGCAGGCAAGCTTTTCCACGTTGTTTTCAAAGTACAACATGAGCGTGTCTTGTTGTTTGCAAGACGGACAGGTTGCCCCTGCAATAAATCGTTTTTTACTTTTACCAGTCATTAATAATATACCGTAGCGTGTCAGAAGATGCTTATTATACACGGCACTTAAGAGTAATGATCATCAGTCTTTAATTTGCTATGCTTGCGCGCAAATTTATTCGTTATTTTCATCATGATCAGATTGCAAGATCTAAGCCTTTTTCGGGGCATTAAACCCCTGCTAGAAAATGTTAGCTTGGATATTTTTAGCGGCCAAAAGGTTGCCATCATCGGCCGTAATGGCTGTGGTAAATCCAGCTTATTTGCCATGCTGTTAGGTGAGTTTGCGCCCGACGCTGGGAGTTGCGAGTGGCCTAAAGGCTGGCAAGTAGTATCCGTTGCTCAAAATATTCCTCAAAGTGATCTCAATGCCCTCGAGTACGTGGTGGCCGGAGATGCGCGCCTAGCGCATCTCAATGCTCGATTGCTTGAAGCTGAAAAGGCGCAAGACGGGCACCTAATCGCGTCATTACACGACGAACTTGCCCAGGCAGGAGCTTATGATATTGAGGCAAGGGCCGCCACCATTCTTGCTGGCTTAGGGTTTACCGAAGATAAGCTGCGTGAGCCGCTACACGCTTTTTCAGGCGGTTGGCAAATGCGTTTGAATCTGGCGCGGGCGCTACTTTGCCCTTCCGATCTATTGCTACTTGATGAGCCAACCAACCACTTAGATTTAGACGCGGTGATTTGGTTAGAATCATGGCTACAGCAATATTCGGGCACCTTATTGTTAATTTCTCACGATAAAACCTTTATCGACAATTGCGCCAATCAAATCTTAAGCTTTGAAAATAAAGCACTGATGTCTTACACGGGCGGCTATTCAGCTTATGAAAAGCAGCGAGCTTTGCGCATTAAGCTGGCTGCCAGTGAGTACGAAAAACAGCAAAAAAAGCGCGAGCATTTAACATCATTTATCACGCGCTTCAAAGCAAAAGCTAGCAAGGCGAAACAAGCACAAAGCCGGGTGAAGCAGCTTGAAAAAATGCAAGATATTTTACCGCTACATCAAGCTAGTGGTTTTTCTTTCGAATTTAAGCCGCCTAAAAAGCTACCTAATCCGCTTATTAAGATGGAAGAGGTGCAGTTAGGCTATGGGCAAACGCCTATCCTCAATAAGGTGCATTTGAATCTTGTACCGGGCAGCCGCATTGGCTTGTTGGGCAAAAATGGCGCAGGTAAATCTACCCTGATCAAGTTAATGTCTGGTGCCTTAGCCCCATTAGCGGGCGAATATATGACGTCCGCCGGTTTACATATTGGCTATTTTGCTCAGCACCAAGTGGACGCCTTAGATATGCAGGCCTCACCTTTTGATCATATACAGCGCCTCAACTCCACCATGACCGAACAAGCGGTGCGCGACTATTTGGGTGGCTTTGGTTTTCATGGTGATGATGCCTTAGCCAAGGTTGCGCCTATGTCTGGGGGAGAAAAGGCGCGATTGGTATTAGCTATTTTAGTGTATCAGCAACCTAATTTACTGCTGTTAGATGAGCCGACCAACCACTTAGATATCGAAATGCGTCAGGCGCTAAATTATGCGCTGCAAAGCTTTGAAGGGGCCATTGTATTGGTGTCTCACGATCGCTATTTGCTGGCATCTGTTTGTGATGATTATTATTTAGTTGATGATGGCCAAGTAAAGGCGTTTGCGGGTGATTTAGATGATTACAGAAAGTGGATGTTAGCCAACAGCGCCGGTGCTGCTAAACCACAAGACACTCAAACGATGCCATCATCGTCTGCGTCGTCCTCGTCAACCACGCCGACTATTGATAAACGTGTGCTGAAACGTCTAGAAGCCGAGTTCCGTCAACAAACCAAAGCTTTTAGAGATGAGATAAAGCGCCAAGAAACCTTAATGTCGTCTTTGAGTGAGCAGCAGCAAAGCATTGAGTCGAAGATGAGTGATGCAAGCCTGTATGAAGCAAGTAATAAGGCGGTACTGACCGAACTCATTGCTAAGCAAGCTCAGGTAAAAGGCGATTTAGAAGAAGCTGAAATGCAATGGTTAGATGCACAAGAATCATTGGAGCAGGCTCAAGCTCAGTTTGATCAGCAGCTCGAGGCGGCCCGTGTTTAAGCTCGAGCAAAGCGATTTTTGGGATTACTCACTCTTGGTGTATAAGCACGATGAAGTGAAGCACGCCTGCTTGCACCTGCAAGATATGATGCATCTAAACGTAAACATACTGCTGTTGATGATGTATCTGCGCAATCATAACAAAATGCTTGCTTTTGATGACATTCAAAAACTGGAAAGCGCTATTAATGCGTCTGATATGCAATTGAAAAAACACCGTGCGAAGCGCCGCGGCTTGACTCATGTTGATGAAAGTCTCTACAAAGAAGCGTTGGCGCAAGAGTTAGAGCTAGAACGTTTGCAACAGGCGCAGATTGTGACGTTCGCGAATACACTATCGCTTAGTGTATGTGACAACACCGCGCAGTTATCAGACCAATTGGTGGCTTTGTGTATGCGTGAACTAACGCGTGAAAATGCGAAGCGAGACAAGACAAACAAAGCACTTGCGCAACAAGACTTAATTGCATGTAGGAAGTTAGCTGAGCATGCATGCTTGAATGAGCGAAATTAGCCCATGACCAACGCAGCAAAAACACGCTTTGGGCAAATTACCACTTCATCGTTTAATGCGCCAATTTGGGCAGCAAATGCACATCTACAGACTATTTTCCCTAAGTTTTTCATTCGCGCCCCGCAAATTGCATTTAAGTCAAAACGCATAGACACACCCGATGGCGACTTCTTAGACTTAGCCATTAATTTACCTCACGGCGCAAAAACAATGGCAGTGCTGTTTCATGGCCTAGAAGGCTCTAAAGACAGCCACTATATTCTGCATTTAGTAGAAGCACTTCAAGCGCAGGGTATTGCATCGCTGGTTATGCACTTTCGAGGGTGTAGCGGTGAGATTAATCAAACGCCCAGAGCCTATCATTCTGGTGAAATAGGTGATGCCTTGCACACGCTGCAATGGATTGGTGATACCTTTTCAGATTTACGCTTGTTTACCATCGGTTTTTCACTTGGCGGAAATATGCTGCTAAAGCTGATAAGCGAGCACACGGAGTTGCCAATTGAGGGTGCGGTAAGTGTTTCAGCGCCGCTTGATTTAGCTGCCAGTTCACAGGCTATCAATCAAGGTTTTGCCCGAAAATATCAGGCGCACCTTCTAAAAAGCATGAAGGCCACCTTATCGACCAAAATGCAAAGGCTAGACATGCGTCCTCACCTATCGCTGTCGATAGATGAAGTTGAGCAGCTAGATTCTTTTTACGCCTTTGATGAGCACGTGACCTCCAAGTTACATGGTTTTGTAGACGCAAAAGACTATTATCAACGCGCCAGTGCTCTGCCCGACCTACATAAAATTACTGTCCCAACCTTAATTCTGCATGCCGCCGACGACCCCTTTATGGATGCTAGAGTGATACCAACGCCAGAGCAGATTTCACCATCTGTCGCATATGAGCTCAGCAAGCGAGGTGGGCATGTGGGCTTTTTATACGGTAATATATGGCAACCTAAGTTTTGGTTACCCACGCGTATTATTGCGTTTATTCAAGAGCATCTATGATTATTCCTTACCAGCAACTTGCCCCTGAGACACTCGATAACATCATCGAAGCCTTTGTCCTTCGAGAGGGCACCGACTACGGTGATGTTGAATACACGCTAGCTGAAAAAGTCGAACACGTTAAAGCCCAGCTCTTATCGGGTGAGGCGGTGTTAGAATATTCGCAAGAGCATGAGAGTGTGACGATTATTGCGAAATAGCTACACTATATACTCCACTGAAATACCCCACTGAAACTTGATTGCTTGTTAATGCAATGTAAACTGACTTTATCCCTTATTAGAGATGGATATTTCTGTGGCGGCCACTCCTAAGCAAGTAAGTGATTTTATCTCTTCATCGGCACCTTTTGATTTGCTTGCATCGAGCGAAGTCACATATTTGGCCGATCATGCAACCATCATCTATCTTACACAAAACAACAAGCAAACTGTGTTAGCAGATCATCTAGAAAGTGTCTTTCTAGTGCAAAGCGGACAGTATTCGGTGAAAGACTCAGACATTGAAAGTAGACAGGTGGGAGAAGCTGACTTTTTTGGCCTTAAGCGCCTCATTGAAGGTGTTCACTACAAATTAGAGATTACAGTAGATAAGCCTGGGTTAGTGTATTGTTGGCCGCAGTCTGTCATGTCGAACGTTTTAAAGCATCAAAGCGTTCAGCAATTCTTTCAACACTTGGTGACGGATACATTAAAAAATAGCGCGGCTTCGCAAAATCAATCTAGATGGTTATACATGCCCATTTCAGATGTGCTCACACAATCGGCGATATGTACTACCGAAGAAGCCCCCATTTTTGACGTTGCCCAGCTCATGACGAAAAAAAACGTATCGTCGATATTAGTGGCTAAACGCGTTAACGATGAGCAAGTTCTCACCGGTATTGTGACCGACAAAGATATTAGAGTGCGTGCTGTGGCAGAGCAAATGCCATTGCAAAGTGCTATAAAATCCATAATGACCAACGACCCAATAACAGTCGTGCCCAGTCAAACTTTATTTGATGCCCTGGCGTTAATAAATGAGCATCATATACAGCACCTGCCGGTGGTTGACGAAGTCTCTCATAAGCCATTAGGTATGATCTGTAGCAGTGACGTAGTGCGCCAACAAGGAGGAAATTTACAGTTTTTAGTCACTGAACTTGCTCGCGCCAAGAGTGAATTGGAACTTATTAAAACGAGTCGAAAAATTCCGCAATATATGGGGAACTTTGCAAAAAGACCCGGCGATTTTGATATTGCCGGAAAAGTCCTTTCACAAGCCACCGATTTAATGACCCGTAAATTGATTTCATTTTTTGAAAAGCAACATGGCCAAGCGCCTATGGGCTTCTGTTGGATTGCATTTGGCTCTCAAGCAAGAGAGGAACAAAATCTAGGTTCTGATCAAGATAATGCCCTGTTGCTTCATTCACAACCAAACCTTGAGCAGAGCGAATATTTTGCAGGTATGACGGCGTATGTTTGTGAGGGCTTGCACAAGTGTGGCATTAAATTATGTCCAGGCAATATTATGGCATCAAATCCTGCGCTTAGATTGTCAACCACTCAGGCAATAGAGCAGACGCTAGCATGGGTGCAAGAACCCACAGAACAAGCACTTATGCGTTTTAATATTTATCTAGACGTGCGCGCAGTAGCGGGCGATGCAACTCTACTTGAAGATGTGCATGCCAAACGCAAAGCCCCTTTGCAAAATCAGCTTTTTTTGTTGGCTTTGGCAAAGCAGTGCTATCAATCAAGGGTGCCACTAACATTTTTTAATCAGTTTGAATTTGAGGAAGGTCATAGCATTGATGATGGCGTCGACCTAAAAAAACGGGGCGTGGCAATTGTGAATAGTTTAGCGCGACTGTATGCCCTTGAAAGCGGCCTGAGTACGCCTTTGACGCTACAGCGTTTGTCGCAACTCCCTCAAACCTCAAGTTTAAGTCAACACGACGCCGACAGTCTTCGTGATATTTGGTTGTTCCTAAACCGACTGAGATGGCAGCATCAAATTACACAACATAAAACAGACAATCTGATATCGCTTAGTGAGCTATCGAGTATTGAAACCCATCAGTTAAAGGCATCCTTGCAATTTATTGAGCGTTGTCAGAAAGCTGCATTACATACGTTTACTCGAGGCATTGCCTAGTGAGCATTAGAGCCATTTTGCAAAAGCTTACTCGCATATTTGCTAACCCACTGCCAAAACATATTGCGCACAAGCTAATTGCAAACATGCCGATACTCGCCATCGACTTAGAGTTTAACTCCCTTAATATCGAGCATTCAAAAGTGCTATCTATAGGTTGGGTTGCCGGCATAAATAACCAAGTCGATATGAGCAGCGCTTATTACAAAGTCGTTCGTGCAAATGTAGACCTCGAGCAAAGCCCTGTCATTCATGGCTTGGTTCAAGACGATATCGATAAAGGCTCACATATTAGGGAAACATTTCAGGCATTAGAGGCATTCGCTCACAGCCATATTTGGGTGTTTCATAACAGTGCTAAAGATTTGGCCTTACTCGACAAAGTGGCAAAAGATTTGGGCTGTTATCTGCCGCAAGTAGTGACGCTCGATACTCTAAAAATCGCTGCCTACGAGTTAACAAAACAGCATAAAGTAATGCCGCCAAATCAGGCGACATTGACAATATGTAGAGATAAATTAGACCTGCCGCCTGCACCAGCCCACAATGCCTTAGATGATGCGCTAGCAACCCTTACGCTTTGGTTTGCACAAGTGAGTCGTTTAGATCCTAAAAACACATTAATGGTGGTAGATCTTAACCGCACGGGGGCTTTGCAAGTAGTATCCATTGGCAGAAAAACCAATGATATGGTGACTGGCTCTGAGCCTTAATTGGCGTTAGCAACGATTTACTTTGAAGGCGTAAAACTTTAACTTATGCCTTCACATCAAGGATAGAGTTGGATAAAGAAGTTCCCGTCGTATTTTATGCTCAAAACTTTCCAAGAAAGTGATAGCATTCAGTTAACTTGCGTTCAAAAGAGGTTCAACGAAGCTCATGGCCAATATGCCGCTTAATGATGTCCCAGTAGCCATTACCAACCTTGATGAGCTAGCTAAGACGGTTGACTATTCGTTACTAGACCATTTGAATTGTGACCCTCAAGCGACGGAGTCGGGTGACGATTACGAGCCTCGGCAAGTGTTTTCTGGACACTATGTGCCTGTTAAACCGACACCCATTGCCAATCCTAAATACGTGGCACATAGTGAACGTTTTTTTCGCGAATTAGGGTTTGATGAGAGCCTTGCGCTTACCGACGGTTTTACTCGTTTATTCTCCGGTGACACCTCTAATTTGCCTGAACCTATGCGGCCCTTCGGTTGGGCTACTGGCTATGCACTCTCTATATATGGGAGTGAATATACGCAGCAGTGTCCTTTTCAAACTGGCAATGGTTATGGAGATGGACGCGCCATCTCTGTACTTGAAACAGTGATCAATAATCAACGCTGGGAAATGCAGCTGAAGGGGGGAGGACCCACGCCATACTGTCGCGGCGCAGATGGAAGGGCCGTATTTCGTTCAAGTATCAGAGAGTTCCTAGCGCAAGAACATATGAATGCACTTGGAGTACCTACATCTAGGTCACTCTGTCTTTTCGTATCACAATCCGAACGGGTTAATCGCCCTTGGTACTCCGCAGGTTCAAATTCCATGGACCCGGATATGATGGTATCGAACCCTGTCGCGATATCAACACGCGTCGCCCCCTCTTTTTTGCGCGTTGGACAACTCGAATTGTTTGGTCGACGAGCTCGCAACAATGATCACCCCAAAGCGCTAGAAGAATTAGAAATGATTGTTTTGCACTTGATTGATAGAGAATATAAAAATGAAATTAGTGATGATTTACCAATTGCTGATAAATTAGTGCTATTAGCCGTTGAATTTCGTCGTCGATTGACATCCCTAATCACTCATTGGATGAGAGTAGGTTATTGCCAAGGCAACTTTAATAGCGACAATTGCGCCTGCGGTGGGTATACGTTGGACTACGGTCCTTTCGGATTCTGCGAACTCTTCGACCCCTTTTATCAACCCTGGACAGGTGGTGGACGACACTTCTCATTCCTAAATCAGGCAAATGCTGCCAAAACCAACTTTGATATGTTCTGCACGGCATTGCGACCTTTACTCATTTCGAGCCCTGAAGCGCTAGAAAAGTTAAATGAGATTCGCCTTGGATTTCCCTCAGTCATGCAAGAACAGATGGAACAAATGTGGGCAGCTAAACTCGGACTCGAATCGTTTGATAGTGAGCTATTCACTCAATTGCTTCAACTAATGGTACAAACGTCTGTCGACTACATCATTTTCTTTCGTGAACTAGCAGAGATCCCAGATGACATCTCAAGACTCGCTAAGAGCTTCTACAAGACCCCAACAGGCGGACTTAGCGAACAATGGTTGGCTTGGCTCAAAAAGTGGCGAAACCTTCTAAACACTAATGAAGAACCTAAGAAAATTTCACGAAAGATGAAACAAGTAAATCCCAAATTCACGTGGCGAGAATGGCTTATTGTCCCAGCCTATGAACAAGCAATGAAAGGTGATTTTGCGCTTATTCATGAGTTGCTGGAGGTATTGAACCAACCCTATGATGAACAATCTGAAGAGGTTGAAAACAAATACTACCGTTTGAGGCCTCAAGAGTTTTTTGATGCTGGTGGGGTATCTCACTACAGCTGTTCCTCTTAGCTTGGCATCAGTTCACAACACTTAAGCTTCGTAACTGATAGCAGTGACCTACCCAAACGTATTCATTATAGACGAAGCGGATTCATTGTGGTTCGAAATGAAAAACATGAGTAAGTCAAACGCCATCCAATTGCGGACATAGCGGCACACAATTACTTATTTTGTAACTTCACTCGCATCATTGCCGTCAGCTCGGTAATGACCTAGGATATTTGAATTGTAAAGGCATCAAATCTGGCCGCTAAAATTGTCAAAGGACCATTACATGTTTCTAAGATTAAAGGTTTTTATACTTATAGTATTCGCTTTAACTGGATGTAAGGATGTGGATAGCTACAATCTTGATGCGGATAATCAATACCCGAATTACTCTATTGGCTTTACTAATTGTTCTCAGATCGAAAGTAAATATCAACTTGAGCTTACTGATTTAGGGGTCGGAAGGCCTGTATTGGTAAGTTCTAGAAATAATAAAATTGATGAGGAAACATCATCATCAAACTATGTGGCGTTTTTTGGGGACAAATTCTACGGAGGCTATTCTATCTACGATGAGAAGAATGTCCGCGTACAAAAGGGCGATTTTGATAAAATTGTTTCGATAGTGAAACAGATTGAGAAAGGTCGTTTGCCAAAGATGACCACAAGAGAGCGCGATATTTTTCCAATCTATTTTCCTCATCAAAGCGACCTTGAAGCCGTTTTTTCAGTGTGTGATGACGAACAATATATCGTATTAGAAAATGAACGTGGTGATTTGAGATTTTTATATGAGCTAGGAGACGTTAGCTTGATATCTGGATCAATTTGGTATTCTGATTAATTGTTGCTCTGCTTTAATTGAATACGACGATCCAATGATAATATGTGAGTGAGGTCAAGCTAACCTTGTTCAGCAAAGTTGGCGTTAAACTCAAAGCAGGCAACTTATAGCAACTTTAATGCCCTCTCTCAGGCAGTGCCATCATTGGCATAAAGCGACCTAAAGCTGACGTTAGAAAATTCAAACTATCAGACTATATTGAGCAAAGAATCATCATACGATTAATCAAACTTGGCCTCAGATAAGTCTGTTTAAATAAACGTAATATTCAAAACTGGTTTGCACAACTCTAGGAGCCGCTTGTCTTGAATTATTAATTACGTGGAAACAGTTGATTAATAGACGAACACTAGCTGAATTTATTATTCAGTTAGTTATGCTGAATTTGGCGTTCAAGTTGAACTGTGAAACTTGAGTCTCTAATACAAATCCATTTGATACCCATCCAGCAATCTAACGTACCATACCATCATGTTGATAAACCGATCAGCTCAATGATGAAGACGATGAAGATAATCAAGACGATGATAGCACAACATCGCGTCGCTCGGCGGTGCCTCTCGATAGGCCCTGTGGCAGCGGCTTATGAGCTCAAGGTGGACGCGGGGGAGGTGCAACGAGATGAGGCGCAAGTCGCTCTGGCGGCAAAACTCGATGCCCTGCACGAGTCTCTTGCCTCGCTCCCACCAGTACCCGTGCGCACCGACTATCCGACAGAGAACAGCTGTACAAGCAGGAGTCCACTGTTACTGGTGCGATCCCTGGCATCCGCCCAGTCCTTTCTTCGAAAGAAGTTCCATTTGTGGTCTTTTGGTCCACCACCGAAAGGCATGTACATTCATGGACCGGTCGGGGTCGGCAAGAGCTTTTTAATGGATCTCTTTTACGCGTCGGTTAATGTTCCTGATGATTCTTGCTGTAATAATGACAGCCACAGCCACAAACACCCAAAGATTACCAAACGCCGCGTCCACTTTCATGAATTTATGCTAGACGTCCATCATCGAATCTTTGTCTATAAACAGAAGCACCCACGAGGTGATGCGATTCCCGTCGTAGCGCAACAATTGGCACAAGAAGCCCAACTCCTCTGTTTCGATGAATTTCAAGTGACAGACATTGCCGATGCCATGGTTTTAAAGCGACTGTTTTTATTATTATTGGATTGGAATGTCGTAATGGTGGCTACCTCGAATCGGCGCCCCGATGCCTTGTATGAGGGAGGCATTAACCGCTCCCTCTTTTTGCCATTCATCGACATACTGAAACATTCGACCGACATTATTTCCATGGAGGATTCCCGCGAGGATTATCGACTCGTAAATCGAGCGGGTGGTCAATCGTATTTTTGGTCAAATAAGGATGTTCATGGCGATAATAATACTAATAACAACATGCAGGCGCAGTTGGAAGAAATATTTGGTGGCACTGCATCCACAACTGAGGCCGAGAGCATTCCCGTCCTCTTTGGTCGCACCGTCCAGGTCGCCCGATATAATGACCGGTGCGCCTGGTTTGACTTTTCCGAGTTGTGCTATCAACCGCTTGGGGCGGCCGATTATATTTCCCTCTGCCGCCGATTTCCGGTCCTCATCATGGACGGCGTCCCTCAGCTGGACGCCAATTACCTCAACGAAGCGCGACGATTCGTGACCCTCATTGACGCGTGTTATGAATCTCGCACCCGCTTGGTGCTGACGGCACAAGTCCCGCTCGACGAATTGTTTGTCGATTTTGAAGCACAAGTCGAAAGCAGTGACGGCGATGAAGAATTGATTGTCAATGATAAGGGAGGAAACTCGAGTTCCTTTGCGACGACCATGATTCGTACCAAAGAGGGGGAATATTATGAGTGGTCGGCGACGGGTCGAATTGGCGTGTCACTTGCACAATTATCGTCCGCCAATGATCTCGCCTTTTCCTTTCGACGAGCCGCGTCTCGGTTGGTAGAAATGGGTGGAAAGGAATGGGGACGGCAATGACGAAAGGTCTTTACCTTGCAAAAGATGGTAGGTTAAGCTGAGTTTTGTGGTGTTCATATTTAAATGAGTGATACAAAACACCCAAATCGGCCGTTCGCAGTTACTAAGAACAATTAAATATCAATGCTCTCAGATATCTCTAATGCGTCGTCAACCTCAATGCCCAGATATCGAACTGTACTTTCTAATTTCGAGTGACCGAGAAGCAATTGACAGGCCCTTATGTTTTTAGTCTTTTTGAATCAATGCTTTTATTGCTGCTCGGGTCTGCTCAGTAATTTCAAATTGAACAGGCCTGCCAATTAAACCGAATAATTTAACGTTGGCTTAGATTTAAAACAACAATTTGACACTTTGTTGTTTTGGTTTATCCTGTGTATGATTATTAGATTTAGGATCGCAAAAATGAGATTATCAATCGAGATTTCTTCTGAACAACATCAATTTTTAAAAGCAGCCGCAGCTATTCAAGGTAAAAGTATCAAAGACTATGTTTTAGATAGTGCTCTACCGACAATAGACGAACAACGAGCTTTTAAAGAGCTTGAAACTTTATTGATGAAAAGAAAAGAGAATGCACTAGCGGGTTCACTATCAAATAAGTCGTTAGATGATATATTTGATGAAGAATTAGAAACAAATTAAAGCACAGAGAGCAAAACAAGCTCATCTCATGCGGCTACAGCAATATAGACATGACTGAATGCGAGAAATGCCAAAAGCACAACGTGACAATAATTGCCTGCATAATCGAACCTGCCATCATCCACAAGATATTGTCGTATCTAGACAAACAAGGCTCACCCATTACTGCCAACAATACAAGAGCACCGCCAGTTGTGGCTTTAGAGCAAACGCCTATGTGTGATGATTTCATCATCCAAAGAGATTTTGACTTTGGCGCATGACACAAGAGCAACACAATGATGCTTGAACATGCCATATGCTGAGGCAAAGGCCTTCGCGCGTCATTTGCCAGATTTCAGAGCCATAGGTCAGCTTGCCTACTCACCTCAACGACAAATATTTCACAAATTTCTTCAACACCACAAATGAGTAAACGCGAAACTACCCTCAAATACAGCTGTGACAATGACTAGTACATAGCGTTTATTCGTCTTATACTCTTTAGCCATCGCATTTCCAATCAATCCAATGGCTTACTTGGCCTATTACTGTGCAACTATGACGAATGGGTCGGATTGCTATTAATGCTGACTACCAGAAGTTATCGAACCGTCCAGCAGCAAGTTCAGTGTACCGAACATTGTGTTGGATATTTTTGTTACCCATGTAATGCTGAATGGCACGCGTATTTTGTTGATCATTGGCTAACTTGAAGCCAGTTGAATGCCGAAGCATGTGCGGATGCATCGGGAATGGTAACCCAGATTTTTCACCAGCACGTTTAACCATCTTACGCACAGTACCTGCTACTAATGAGAATTTACGTTCGGTGATGAAGATGTATTGCGTGTCAGGGTAATCACGCTTCAACTTGCGTAATGCACGGATGTTTTGACCACTCAATGGATGCACACTGGCAACACCATTCTTGAGTCGGTTCACGTGAATAAGACCTTGCGACAAGTCTACTTGTGACCAATTCAGACACACGTAATGCATGGTGATAAGCAATCATGATGATGGTGCTGTCACGATGACCATGACGACCAATGGACTTGGCAATTGCTGATGTTTTCAATTTCTGATGATGTTAGATATTCACGTTCACAAACATCTTTATATTTGCGGGTATTGGTAACTTTTGAGTTTTCGGTGTTTGGGGTGGGTGTTCTATAATCTTCTAAGTTGCTGATATTACTCATCTGGCTCGCCGTAACTTTCGAGATTACAACCCAAAGTTGGAAAGATTTGGAGCGAGAACGGTTGTCGCTTCAATCTAAATTTGTCGCAAGCTCAATCAGATAATAGTCGGAAACACAAACGGCCAATCCCACTGACCTATAGCAATCATAAAGACCCCTGCCACAAAAAATATCAATGACATTATTACCAAGCAAACTTTTAGGTAATTAAAAAATCTCATTCGCTTGGTAAAAAAATCTTCAGACGCCAACTCGAAACACAAAATAATACCGTTTACACCAGAAAACAATATCAATCCGCCGAGAGTTGCGCTTTCAACCCCGCTTAACGCATAAGCGCAGCAAAGAAGCCCAAATACCAAAACCATTATAAAATAACTGTACTTATAGGCATTTTTTTCTGAATTAAAATCACTATTCCTTGAGTTGCTCACTGTCATTAATGTAAACGCAAGAATTAACCCCAAGTAAATAAGGAAATCATTTTCAGCATTAATGCCAAACCAAAAAAAATCCACTAAAGCAAGGGCGGCAAATGAAGCGCTGGGGAGTAGGCTTTGGATGAGCATTAAATTGTTAGTTTTCATCTTCAATTTTATCACCTAATTTCGCTGGAATTCTCATTCGCCCCTTGAGGGAGCGAGCTTCGGTTATGGTTGTCTGCCCGAGACTGCTGAAATCAAAACCCTTACCTTTCTTAAAGTTGCCGAATGTATTAGCTTGACTGATGGCGATGTCGGTAGAGAGGAAAACGACTAATTTTTGCGTAGCCGTAAGACCCCCATAAAAAATGAAAGGTTGAGCGATAACGTATGGCGCAGCGGTTGCCACACCTGTTGCAACCAACACTTGCCTTTGAGCGCTTTGCATATTCATCCTCATCATGGTCATAAATAGGTCAGCCTTCGCAAGGTCTCGACCAAGAAGAATATCAAGACTTTCTTTTTGACATGAGAGATTGCAGGTAATTGTTGCGTTTGTAACTACTCCCTCGTCATTTGTGGTGATATCGGTAAATTCAGCAGTTGCACCGCGATAATTAGGAGTCATAGATGTACCACTATCGCTTACTGTAGAGCTATCGCCCGAATCACCTACATTGGTACTAGAATTACCTGTCGCTCGAGTAAATGCACCATCCGAAACCTTTGTACTATCGCTTAGTCCTCGTCTAGCTTTCCTTTTTTGATTCATACAATACGAGGACCCACAATTTTGCAAACGTCTCTGTGCTTGTTGTGCATCTCCCTTTGATTGTTCGCCAGCGATTTGGTCGGTAACTTCGGTTTGATTATTCCCTTGCGAGCATTCTTGTTGATTTGAATTCCCGCCAACCGCTGCCCCATCACACGCAGCGGTATAACCCGAAGGGTCAGTATAGCTTAGCGGATTATTAAACACATAGGTATAACGATTAAAACTTTGGCTATTGGTTGGGTCTTGAATAATCGGGTCTGCTTGAACGAACCGGCCTATGGATTGGTCATAAACCCGCCCATTCATGTGAATAATATCAGCATGGTCGATATGCTCATGATCGGTAAAGCCGCGCTCAGTCACAGCGAGTATGCTTTTGATAGTCAAATTAGCAAACGGCTGCTGAATGGCATTCCACGATGCTATGATAAGCTTTGTTAGTGTTTCCCGAATATAGTATGAAGCCATCCTGTTTGCTTATCATCAACACACAAGTTCTTGAACGCTAACAACGTTTCCGGCCAATAGCCTACAACACCATTTTTGATTGGGTCAAAGTCTATGTTTTTAACTATTGCATGCTAAATGACACGAAACCAAGTTTTAAACTGAGCTGCGTTGAATTTTGAGCTCTACTAATTGTCGTGCTTATACGCAACTTGTCGCAATTTTTAAGAAAAATGACATCCACCGCCTACCAGAGCAGCCGCAGAGCTGGAATGGTGGGGTTGACGAAATGGGCGGGTGCGCCAATTGTCAGCATGAATACTGTCGCCTGAGATGGAGCGTATACTGGCGACAACCAAGGCATCTTCTTCGTCTAAATCAGGCCAAAGGGTGGTGAATGATGCTCCGTTTCTGCCGACAGATAAGAGTGCACTCTTCGGCCATATCAACTCGCAGATTCCAGTCAAAGTGCCTTTCGTAAATGCTCTTTGTATGGGGAAGAAAACGAAATTTCGTTAATCCTCCTATTTCACGAGTTTCGCTTTAATTAGATTTGTGCACAATTAAGCTTAGGCAAAACCAAAAGTATTCAGAGTGCTTCACAACAGGTTTACCTTTGGTTTAGTTCAGTTTGTCGTTGTCCAATCAAGACAGCAATCCGTTGATAACGTCTGTCAAGTCGCTCCATATCGCGCATTCGGTTTTTGGACGATGTCGTCCTTGCAAGAATTGCATTACGGAACTGAATAGATTGGAGAAACTCTGAGGGCTCGAATGGGGATTCGTCGCTCGTAAGCCAGTCGATGGCAATGTTTCCGGCCAACGAAGGCTCGACTAGCATGGCGGTCATATCTACATGCTGTAGCAGAATAGGGTCAGTTACGTTCAACAAGGTGGCCAGTTCAATTTCTGCACGCCGCTCAATGTCAGCAATATCGCTTTGCAGTTCCGTCAACTCTTGAACCAAGGTATCATCTACGAACACATCAAGACGTCCGGTACTTTTTAGGGCCTCAAATGTGGTCTGATTAAATTCCATAGTCGGCATCTCCCATATGCCATGGCTCAATAGCGCTAGAATCTCTTGCGATTTAGTTAGTGGGGCTTTGCCGACACTATAGGCATACAGCTGCTGGCGAGCTTTATCTTGAAGATGAAGCATATCTAGTGTTATGCTTGCGAGTTCTTGAGAGCTACGAATATCTTCCTCAAGCAGGCGTAGAAAGACGATTTCATCCTCCCTTTGAGCGTTGTCAGTGTTCCAGTTGGAGACCTGAATACCAATGAACACCCCGATAACCTAAATGAAAAAATCGAGGAAGACCGCAAACCAGTCCTGTTCGCGTAAATGCTTAGTGAGGCGCCGCAGAATCATGCGTGAACCCACTTTGGCGTGGCCGCTTCATACTTGGAGACAGCTATGGATGAATTTGAAAAAAATGTTTGCTTCATCTGATATAAATCCTTTTGTCTTTGTGAATACAAAATATACAAAAGTGGCTTCTCGGTCTAGCCAGTTACTATTCTGCCCACTCAATTAGTTGACGCCAATCTTTGTCCTCATTGCCATTCCCCATCTAAAATTGCCCTAGGCTCCATTTACTGCTGCAAGAGTAAAGAAAAACGCAATTGATGAGATTTCCAATTACTGACCGGTCCCCGATATTAGGTCCACTTGCTAGATGAATTCGCAATGTTCATTTTCTATCTGTGCCACAAATTCATTGGGTGACAGTGTAATCCCCCCATTTTAAACAGCAGTTATTCGTAGAATTTTATTAAGCTGCATCTAAAAATTGCTTGGGTGGTACGCCACCAATCGCCATATTAGGCCGCTCATTGTTATAAAGCCAGAGCCAATTTGTTGAATGACTCAGGGCGTGATGCGGTCATTCGAGCATTAAGTTTGACAAACATTTTTGCCACAAACGAGTCCTCTGGAGGATTTTGATTGACAATTAAAAAGCAAAACGTACGCCTACATTCAACGTTGTGATTTTTCCTAACTCGTAGCCTGTTACCAGTGCAATGTTGGGACGGACGTTCCAACGTGCGTTCACGCCGAGCAGGATATCTGTTTCGAAGGGGTCAGAACCACCAGAGGCGACATCCCCAACTGCGGTATAACGCGCATGACCTTGAAGATGAAATGTTGGTGTTGCTGCCCAGATAACACCTACCTCTGACCCGACCCCGTTATCGTCTGCGTCAATATCAATGTTAAAACCTGCAACGCTTGCATCCTTTAACTCTAGCTGGTCAAGACTCAGGCGACCATAGTAAGCCAATGTTTCCGAGACATTGTATTGATAACCGACCCCAATGCGCCAACGCACCACATCATACTCACCTGTAACAGTGTTTATGTCGTTGCGGATTTCCAGTTCTTGGCCTAGAGATGCATACTCACCAAATAGATGCATTTGATTATTAAACTGCCATGCACCGCCAATAAAACCACCACCATCGGCATCACTCTCTACGTCTAAAGGGTCACTTCCCATGACTGCTCCGGATGTCTCTATGTCGTTGACAAAGCCACCGATAATTCCTCCTTCGATGTAGGTGAAGCCGATATCGTCAGTTTGCGCTATCGCATTGTTAAATAAGATGGTAAATGTAGCTAAAACCAATAAAAAGATTGAGTTGTTTTTCATCTTAATGTCACTATTTTCTAAGAGCATAAAAGAGTTTTGCTCTTTTCTTGACTTTATTATAGGTTAGTTATTGAAGTAAGGCTCAGATGACGTGTGTTAAATTTGTTTAATCTCTGCTGTTGCAGCATATTACCGCTGATTAAAAACAAGCATAATATCGCAAAACCCAAAAAAGGTGACCGTCCGGAAACTGCTCCAAGGATGACGCTGTTGATGTTTCAAATAGCGTGGTGGTGCTTTTATTGACGCATTGCTTGTATCGAATTCAGTGAATAGATTCGTCTGCTATCTGCGCCACATGAGCCAGTCAGTCACTTAGTAAAAAGTGAGCCAAAGTATATATTATTGTCTTTCCTAACGTCCTTATCTAAATTTAAGTTAGGTGCACATTATGATAATGCTCTAAAAAAGTTACATTAAAAAGGGGTTGTCTTGTTAAGGTGCCCATTTGAGCACTTTATTGGGGAACTCATTTTATGAGTGGAGTGGCACAAACATGCTGCGCAAGCTAATAAGCGAGTCACGAGTCGCAAATTGAAGGCACTGCACGTATGTCAGCGCCCCTCTCTAGGCCAAGGGCTGTTTTCTTGAACTTATTTAGATTGCGCTAGCGGCGTTCAAAATACAGATTTCTGACGCGTCCATTGGTAACGCGCATGCCCGTTACTGAGTTGTTTTCATCTCGCTCAAAACGTACGCTGTTTAACACCCACTGCTCAGATGTAAACATATTGTCTTTAATCGGGGTGATAGACACATCACTGTGTCGGCTGTGCCTAAACACAATTTCGCTTTCACCTGGGATTAATTCATATGATGTGCTGAGCTCGTCGCTATAATACGTGCCGGCATACTCGGCTAAGTTCTCTTCAGTGCCCATTAACGGCTCGTAGGCGATAGATATTGTGGGGGCTTCATCACCTTCGGTGACGATCATTTGATTGGGCGTGCTTTGGGTATCAAATTGGACATACAAATCCACATCGACTTCGAGCATCTTAAATGTGTCATTAGAAATTGGTCCCAATGGGCTCTCGTTCTCGCCGCCTCGTGAATACATCAGTACGCCGTCTTGGATATACATTTGACGAGAATATGCGCCATCTTCATTCCAGTAGTGACCTTCAAATGTAGCCAAAGTCGCTTCATCGAGTTCGATAAGCTCAACAGCTTTAGTTTTGCCTGACTGTGCATTGGCCTGTTCCATATCTGCTGACGAAGTCAAAGCGTCTTCTAGGAATATATCAGCAACGCCTAACGCCAAATTGCGCGGGTTGGCAGTGGCGACATTATTAAAGACCGAGACTGCAAGACCTTGCTCAGGGAAGCGCGCAAAGAAAGTACGATAACCAGCATCGGCGCCGCCATGTTGAATATACTCTAATCCCTTGTGCTGACTCACAAACTGGCCGTAAGCGCCTCCAAAGGTCTCGCCGTTGTTGAGCACCGCAAGGGTATTCATTTCTTCAATTAAACTTTCGCTACCTACTTTGACGTTTTCAAAATTCATCGCCCATAGGCTTAAATCTTCTACCGTGGTAAATAAGCTGGTTGCGCCAACATTGGCATAGCTAAGCACGGTTTTTTGATAGCCATCTTCATTAGGCGCATATGAATAAGCGCGGTTTTTCACGATTTTTTGGTGATCATCATAAAAAAGGGTGCTGTCCATGCCTAGTGGGGCAAAAATTTTGTCTTGAGTAAATTCTGCAAAGGTTTGCTCACTCACGCGGGCGACAACTTCTGCAAGCAAGGTGAAGCCTGTATTGGAATACAAATACTCTTCGCCGGGCTTAAAATTAAGTTCTTTTTGTTTTTCTACGAGCTTCATAATATGTTCTTTGGTAATGACATCGTCAAACCGCCATCCTGCCATGACGAGTAGACTCCATTGGTCGCGAAGGCCGCTGGTGTGCGAAGCAAGATGACGCAGCGTAATCACTTCACCAAAATCGGGTACTTCGGGGATGTATTTGCGAACGTCATCATCAAAACTTAGTTTGCCTTCTTCTGCTAAGAGCAAAATTGAAAAGACCGTAAATTGTTTTGAGACCGACGCAATGTGAAACACAGTGGAGGGCGAGACGGGAATGTCGTACTCAAGGTTGGCGCTGCCATATCCTTTTGAAAATATCGTCTGCCCATCTTTGACTACCGCAACGGCTGCACCTGGTGCAGTTAAGTCATCATATTCTGCAAACAATTGGGCTATCTGACTAGCATATGGGCTTTGTTCGGCGTTTGCGCTTTTAGTTTCTTCAGGCTCTGCTAAACAAGCACTAAGCGAGATACACATCAAAGCTAAGGTCGGAAGCAACAGGAGCCTTTGAAAGCGCACTTTACTGTTTTGATATAATGAGGCAGGCGTTTTTGACGCTAGATGGGTCGTAAACCGTAGTATGTTGTTGTCCATGAGCGAATCCTTTGCTGTTTTCTTTATTTAAAAGGTGCAGAGACTTAGGCGGCGGCAAAATCAAGACATAAGCTATGCGCTTGTGCTCATAAGATAAACACACTCAATCTCTACATACAATGTGACTCCGGCTTTATGAAGTCGATATATTTAATTGTTCCATGCGTATTTTACATCGCTCTAAGCAAACGTCCGTAAACCAATAACGCCAAAATAGGCAAAGTAAATGGTGCATACAAAAAACACTGCGCTACTGAATAAACAGGCATATTTGCTAAACCAGTGAGTATCCTTTTTAAATAGTCGCACATTTTGAACGAGCGCAATAACCGATGCTACAGCAAATCCATAGGTAGCAAGCATCATGGTAATTGACGCAACACTTGGATTACCAAGTAAGGTCAATACATCGTTCATTTGAGCAAAAATCATGGCGATAAAGAAAACGAATAGACTCAGGCTTGCCAAAAACGGCCACAGTTTAATTTGTAGAGACGCGGAGCCTGTACTTTTGCCAAGATAGCGGCGGCCCATCCACCAAAAAAACCAAAGCAAATGCAGGCCAACGAAGGCTAATAAAGCCCATAAAAAGAACTGTTGTAGGTAATGGCGCAGCGGTGAAATTTTTTGAAAATGCTGAGCACCAATTTGAATCGCCTCGCCATTGGCATCTTCTAGGAGCGCCACATTTGCCACCGCATTTTCAGATTTGCGAAACAGTTGGTCGGTGACTGCAACATAGCTGAAGCTTCCTGACTGGAGTGTGTCTTCTTTTAGCTGAACCTTTATGACGCCGGTAACTTGCTCTACAAAACGCGTCATTTCTTGGCGGGGATTAGTTGGCATGTAGTAGCCTGAATAGCGCTGTGCAGCATCACTGTTTATTGTGTGAGCTTTAGGTGGCGCCGGCGAAGCTATCGAATCAAGTAGGTAATCTTTAATCACCGCTGCAACTTCTGAAAGGCCCATGAAGGCATCGGAGTTGATGGCAATATAATATCCCACGCCATGCTCATGTGAATACACAAGCTCGCTTAACCCGCCGTTTACGCCCCCGTTGTGACCGTGTAGCATCAATCCATGCGAAAAAGACGTGTAGTTTGCAATACCATAACCGCTGCGCATGCCAGCTTTAGCCGCTAGCGTGCTTGCAGGCGTTTCCATTAAGCGTAGGCTGTTTGGTGTTATAACAGGCCGTTCAATGGCGCTTTTGCCATTGACAAGGAATGATAAAAAATTTGCCATATCCACTGCTGAGGCATTCACCGCCCCCGATGGTCTTAGCCCTATATGCCAATACTCTACAGGTTGTTTGTTTGCGTAAAGAGTAGCAGCACTGCCATCATTGACTTGCCGATAGGTAGCGGTTTGCATGCCTAGCGATGAGAATATATGTTCTTTAACGTAGTCTTCAAAATCCATACTGGTGATTTTTTGAATAATATAGGCCACCACGGCATGCCCAGAGTTTGAATAGGACATACGCTCGCCCGGAGGCCAACGAGATATGCGCGATTTTGGGTGAAAGTCTAGTGCTTGTTTAAGCGTCACCGGGGTGGGATCGTTTTGCGCAAATTCCACCAGATGAATGTCGTCCCATCCTGCTGTGTGCTGCAATAGGTGAATCACTCGCACGGGATGACTGGCGCTATAGGGATTGGTAAAGGCAATATCCGGCGCTAAATCTTTAACGGGGGTTTGTAAGTCTAGTTTGCCTTGCTCTACAAGCTGAAGGGCGGCAATACCCACAAACATCTTCGACACTGAGCCGATGCGAAACAATGTGTCTTGGTCAGCATCTTGCGCCAACTCCTGATTGGCTAAGCCTAAAGCGCCTTGATAAACCGTTTCGTTATTGTTGATGATGGCTAGGCTGATACCAGGAATTGCATGAAACTCTCGCAGCGTCTCAATTTCATTGAGTAGTTCTTCAATATTTGCGGGTGCAGGCGGCGGGTTATCATCGCCTTGTTGAGACTGGACCTCTTGTGCTAATGCGAATTGAGAGTTGAACAAAAATAAAAAGCAAGCCACGAAAAAGTGGTTAACTAAAGCATCCTTTCTCAAGTTCATCATCCTATTCCCTCTTTTTACTGACTTTACTGGGTAATTTATCTACATTAACTTAGAGTAAAAGTTGTTTGAAAGCAAATTGCCCGCGCGAGTGTATTGAGCACTTTGGCGGGAGTATTGAAATGCTTTTTGACGAGACATCGTTTCCCTTTATTACCCAATCAGCGCGCGATCCTCAGCCATCACTAGATTTCATGTGTACAGAAAGTCTTGTAAACGGCGATTTAGTGCGGCTATTGCCTAATGAAGATTTAGCTAACTCAGAGCTTTCTCTTGTCAGTCCACGTAACAGATATCCGAACATAAGCGCAAAAACGTGAAGCAATTTTTACTCGCGCATTTAGGAACGAGTGCTAGCGCATCGGATGCTTAGAAGAATGTTTTTTCGGATATGTAGCGATTGTTAAGAACAGAGGAAGTATTATTTGCGCTATCAGGCTTTCAAAATAAGTATCTGTCACGCCAAAGATGTGTATTGCTATTTGATTACAAGTAAAGGTGATGCCTAGGAGTGTAAAAAACAAAAATATAGAGCCGGCGACTCTGTGTTTGCTCCTTAATAGCATAAACTCTTGTTGGAAACGCTTAAACGATTGGTACATGCTCGTCTCAAATGTAAGGTGCTAAGCTTTCACATGTTAAACACTTAGTAGGACGGCAAAATTAGTGAAGCCATCCCACCAAGTAATGAAGCAAAGCTAGTTGTTGTTAAACACCACATAAAATGAAAAAGGCACAGCGAGTGAAATGTTTTGTAGCATGGCTATTTCTCTTAGTGCTTCTACACCGCCTTCTAGGTTGAAGTCGGCCGCGTTAATCACGGTGGGTTTTACCGTGGCAGCAGAGAGCTGGCCGTTGGCTAAACCAGTTACTACTACATCAAAGCTTATTTGCTCGGTTACACCGGTTAAGCTTAGCTCGCCTTCAACAGTGGCTATTTTTCTTTCGCCAGGGCTTAAGTTGAGTAGCGCTTCATCTAGCTTTGCTGTAAAGCGCGCTTGCGAGAATTGCGCGACGTCAAACAACATATTCTTCATGCGCTCGTTACGAATAGGAATAATGGTATTCACAGAGGCGAGATCAACGACTAATACTAGCTGACCGTCTTCTGTGATGGTGCCATTAAATTTATCGAAGGTGTGACTTTCTGTTACGTTAACGTTTTTCGTAGATAAGAAGTTAACGGAGCTGCTTACCGTTTCTAATTGATAATCCGCCATGGCGAAAGGCGCCGCGCACATCAAAGACATCATCAACACTGACTTTACACGTTTTGAGAACTTACCCATGTTTGAATTCACCTAATTTACGTTATTTATACTGAATTATACTGTGCCAATCGACCCGTTGATCACCCAATACAATAAAATCTGGATTAGTCACTTCTTCGCGCTTGTTATAGCTGAGCTCGTCAAAGGTTGCTGCTTTAATCTGTCCGCCGGCTTCGTTGATGATGCATTGTGATGCTCCGGTGTCCCACTCACCGGTTACCCCTAAGCGCATAAATACGTCGGCTTTACCTTCGGCAATAAAACAGGCTTTTAACGAGCATGAACCGGTAGGTAGGGTTTGATACTTTCGTTTTTGCGATAAGCGCTCTAGCACGCGCTCGCGTGATTGCCTGCGGCTAATCGCAATCATGATCACATCTTCGCTGGGCACGCCAAAGTTGCGCACGCCGATAGGCTTGGTTTCTACCTGACAACGTTTGTAAGCGCCCTGACCTTTACTGGCAAAATACAGTGATTCTCCGCATGGCCAATAAATCACGCCTATCACGGGCTTGTGTCTTTCAATTAACGCAATATTGATTGTAAAGTCACCGCTTCGAGCGACGAACTCTTGCGTGCCATCAATAGGGTCGATTAGCCAATAGCGTGTCCATGCTTGCCTATCTTCTAATGCGGGTATTTCGGTTTCTTCCGACATGATGGGGATATTGGGGGTGAGCCTTGTGAGCGCTTCGGTGATGATTTCGTTGGCGCGATAGTCTGCGCTTGTCACTGGTGACTCATCTTCCTTTTCAAAGGTTTCAAAGTCGCCTTTATCGTAAATATCAAGCACCTCGACGCCGGCCTTCACCGCTACATCTTTGGCAATCTCTAAGAGTTCGTCAATGGATTTTGTCATCATTGTGCTGCCCTCCACCGTTGCAACAATAACAAAGCAGCAATGCTTCGCGCTTCACCAAAGTCGGGTCTGGCGAGCAGTTCATCAACATTAGCAATTGGCCATGGTACCACCTCTAGCTCTTCGGGTTCATCGCCTTCCAACCTGCTTTCGGTTAAGCCTTTAGCGATTAAAATATCCATTGCGGCATTAAAAAACGTAGGAGCCATCCAGACTTGTTGCAGGGCTTCGATATCCGTTGCTTTGTATCCAACTTCTTCTTGTAATTCACGGTTGGCTGCTTCAAAAGGTGTCTCACCAGCGTCTATTAACCCTTTTGGAAAGCCAAGCTGATAGGAGTGCGTACCTGCGGCATATTCACGAATAAGTAGCATGGTGTCATCATCAATTAAGGGCACAATCATCACTGCGCCACGACCAGAGCCTGCCATGCGCTCAAATTCGCGGCTCGCGCCATTGCTAAACGTTAGGTCAACCTGCTCAATTTTAAAGAAGCGACTTTTTGCGACCGTCGTGGCCTTATTGATAACCGGCAATTTTTTATTAGGATTAATTTTACTCATTCAACCAACACAAGATACACTACCACTTAAATGATAGTTAACATTAGCATAAGGAACAACGATTGGCACTGTTACCCTGGCATAAGATAGAAACGGTTTTGCTGGATATGGACGGCACACTTTTAGATCTGACTTTTGACAATCATTTTTGGGTGGATCATATACCTAAAAAACTGGCCGAAAAGACCGGACGCTCCCTTGAAGCCTGCTATCAAGAGATGGCTGAAAACTACGCTGAGGTGCATGGCCAAATTCAATGGTATTGTTTGGATTATTGGGCTGAAAAGCTCGACTTAGACATCATTTCTGCTAAGCGAGAATTAATGCATCTTATCCGTATGCGTGACGACGCTATTCCTTTTCTAGACGCTTTAAAACATAGTCAGCGCGAAGTGGTTTTGGTGACTAATGCGCACCCTGGTAGCTTGTCGTTAAAAATTGAAAAAACCCAGCTTGATACGCACATCGACACGCTCATTTCTACCCATCAGTTTGGCGTGAGTAAAGAGTCGCAAGTTTTGTGGCAGCGCCTGCAAGAGCATCTGGATTTTGACCCTAAACACACTTTATTTGTGGACGACAGTCAGCGAATTTTAGATGCGGCAAAGGAGTTTGGTATTGCCTATACATTGGGGATCACCAATCCAGATAGCGAAAAGGAAGAAAATGCCATTGTGGGTCACCCTAGTACCAATAATTATTTAGAGATTATCGACTCCATTATTCAAGATAACTTCCAAGGTGCGTAAGCGATAGTGTCACTTTTACAAGCAGATCATTAAGGTATGCAGCATGAACAATGAAAAAACAGGGCCGCTCACAGTTGCGGTTGCTTCTCATAATCCTGTAAAGGTCGAGGCGGCGCGACAGGCATTTAGCGCGGTTTTTCCACAGTGTGATATTAAGATTGTGGAGGTAGATGCCGACTCAGGAGTGCCTGATCAGCCCATGAGCTATGAACAAACGCGAGAAGGCGCGCATAATCGCGTTGTGAATAGCTATGAAACACCGGCCGATTATTACATCGCTTATGAGGGCGGCGTCGACGTATTTGAAGATGGTCCTAAAACCTTTGCTGTTGTGTGTATTTCAGATCAAGATTCATTGGTCTACGGGCAAACCGCTTCGCTACCTTTGCCATTGAGTATTTATCAAAGCTTGTTGGAAGGTCTAGAGCTTGGAGATGCGATGGATGCGCTTTTTAATACGCATAATATTAAGCAAAAAGGTGGCGCCATAGGTCAACTCACGCAAGGGATTGAGACACGCTTGAGTATTTATCAAAGCGCAACAGTATTAGCGCTTAGCGTGTTTGCACAGCCTCATTTGTATGATGTTAGCGAGGTGTCTATGCCTCTTAAGATGCACTAACTAAAGCCGTATCTGGTAAAAACCTTGGCCGTTGCGCTGGAAAAAGCTGTCTGCGGCTCGTCTGATGACGCTAGGCAGTTCGTCGTTAGGTAAAAACTGACCATTGATGCTGTACTTACCCGTGCTATCCACGACAATCAAGCCGGTTAGCTGCAAGTTATTACCTTCATTGATGCTTACGGTTAAATCACCTTCTTGGCAGCTTAAGTCGGCGTTAAAACTGCCGAGGTTGACGGCTTGTTGAGGGGTGTCGACCTCAGCATTGAGCCATGCTCCTGTACCTTGTAATAAAGTGCATGTTGGTGTCATTTCAAGTTGATCAATATTAACGCGAAAGCGACCATTTGCTGTAACTGCCACCGGTAATTTAAATTGTGAAAGCACAGCCTTTGCGGGAACAAATATTTGCGTATCGGTGAGAGAAAACGAATCAACTGACAGCAGATTCACACTCGCCTCACCGTCTACATATATTTGCTCGCTGTCTCGAATGGCGCCGCCTTTTAACGATACTTCTGCGTTTAAGAGCAACAAGCTTAAAGGGTTAAGGGACCATTCAATGTTATTTACCCTAAAGCCATTTGCCTCTATCGCTGCGGCTTTGCCATTAAATAGCGTACCGGTTACCTGCATTAAATTGACTTGCTGGTTGGTCTGGGCATGTATTTGCGCTGCTACGTAGGATGCCGGAAAATAAGCAATCAGAAACACAAGATAACTAATAAGGACAAAAACAATCCACTGCCAAGTTTTCATGTTATGCACTACCTAATTGAAGACGCCTGACCTGCACAAAGCCATCATCTGTGGTTTGGCTAAAATCAGACTGTAAAACCACAACTCCGCGCTGTTCTAAACCATTAAGCCATTGCATAAGCGTATTAAACTCAACGCGGTCTATCCAAATTTGTAGCTCGTCATCTTGGGGCTGCATGCGAGATACCGATATATTTGCCGCACGAGTGGTCTGGTTTACTAATTGTGTGAGTGAGCCATTAAACTGATTTACCTGACCTGAGCTTCTTAATAATTGCGCTCTGGCTGATTGTTCTTGTACCCATAATAATAATTTCTGGTCGTTTTCTAGGGCCAGCGATTGGGTTTTTAGTGCGTTGTTTAATGGTGCCCATAACAGGAAGTAAAACAACACGATAACCGTGACTCCAGCGGCGATATATACTAATACTCGCTCTCGAGGGGAAAGCTGATTCAACCAATTTTTTGCTGCTTGCATCTGCTTCATGAAGTTATCCTTTCACCACAATCACGCCCACGACCTGATCGCCTTGATTATTGATTGCACCTTGGTCTACCGCAAAGCCGAGGGACTGTAGATCGCGTCTAAAGCGCTCAAGAGATTCAAAATTATTTGCGACCGACTGCATGCGCAACTCGGTGCGACTGGCATCAAAGCGCAAGGTTTGTGGCGTGACGCCTGAACTTGCAAAGGCATCGCTCATTTGCGACAAAATGGCCAGCATACTCAAGCCACCGCCTGCCTGCTCTAGGCGCCTCATTTCTCGCTCTACTGCTTGGCGGGCTTGACGATATTGCCCGATATCAGGGAAGCCTCGTGCAACGGTGTCGCTGATTTGGGTACTTAGCTCACTGCGCTGCGCCTTAATGCTGTTTAGCTCCAGGGTTTTGACAAAAATATTAGTGGTTAAAGCGACTGCCGCAAGGATGGCTGCGACTTTCCACTTTTGCCAATGCGGATTGCCCTCGCGCTTCACTGCATAATCTTGCTGAAACAAGTTAAGGCTTTGCGCGCTTATATTGTTCAACATCATTAACAAAGGTAAGTCACTGTAATCGGCGCTGGTTGTCTCAGTGGGCAAGGCTTGCGCGGCGTCAATTTCGGTGAAGCATTTAATCTCTTGCTCATTGTCTTGTGCTTGCTTCGCTAAAATAGGCAGTAGCCAGTCAGCCTCGCCGCTTACCCCTTGCGAAGCACCGCTGCGGGCAATAATGTCATCACCTAACTGTACCAGTGATAGCGTATTGTCGATATGAGGCAATGCCAGTGCGTCTGGCACCATTGTTTGGCAAAAGATATCGGCATCTTTAAATGCCTGTTGCCACATGCTAAGCGTGTCTTTAGCGACCACTGCAACACTTTGTAAATCACCCTCGCGCGGTCCGAGTGCAAAAAAGTGATTATTAATATCTGAGCAAATGTCTTCTTCTAGCATAAACGCAATTGCGCCCAGCGCTTTTCGAGAAGCGTTAGCCGGAAGCGTCACCTGAGTGATCAATACTTCAGAACACGGGGCGAGTGCAATCACTTCACTGTTATTTGCATGTTCGCTCAGCTGAGATAGATTTAGCGCATTGCTAAGCTCACCGGAGGCAATAATTTCTTGATCTTGTTCACTGTATACCAACCACTGCACCGGGGCGTGAAGGTCACAACCTAATCTAAGTATTAAACGTTGCACGAATTAAAAGCCTCCAAATTCACGTCTTATCACCGTTACTGTTCCACCGTCTACGCTAAACAGTGTGTTTAGCTTAAATTGTGCGTTGTTGT
Source organism: Glaciecola sp. XM2 (assembly GCF_018595715.1). Lineage (GTDB taxonomy): Bacteria > Pseudomonadota > Gammaproteobacteria > Enterobacterales > Alteromonadaceae > Glaciecola. Next base: position 200,540 of record NZ_JAHEOJ010000024.1, on the reverse strand, counting down.
ATTGTGCTGTGGTACTAAGCTTAAAGTATTTTGTGTTAACCGCAAACCAATCTAGCTGTTCTGGTTGTAAATTAAGCGCTGTGACTGCGGGTAAACGTTTGAATTCGTCAAGATTAGCATAACCTTCGGGGGGTCTATTAGAGATTATCGCTTGTGCGCTTTGCAGGGTGTCACCCAGCACCGCGGCTAACACATGCGCGTGCTCTTCTTTGACGGTATTGACGTTAAGTTTAAGCGAGGTCTCAGGAATGACACATACTAAGGGAAGCAAATTGGCCAACCACTGGTCTTGCAGTCCCTCTCCAATACCGTTTACCAGGCGCAATTCGGTTTTACTCGACATAGGGCTGTTGGCTGCTAAATAAGGGGATACCCGCGATTCATAATCGATATCCTCAGCACCAAAATTAGACGGGCGGTCGTCAGGGTCTATCCAATCGCTTAACGAGTCGGTGATGGTGTCGGCAGTGAAATTATCGTTTATGAGCATTTCTGCCAAGTTAAAAAATGCTTGTTGGCTAAAGGAGCGACCATTTTCAGGTTGCGTCGGTGTTGGTGGCGTTGGCGGTTCAGTTGGCACGCCTTGGATCTCTTGCTCTTCACCCTCAGGCTCACCTTGTTGGGATGGGTCGAACGTTGAGTTGATGGCGTTTAGGTTAAAACATGACTGCATATCGTAAAGTTCGGCTTTAATGCTTCCGCCAAGTACCGGATATTCAAACACTTGCGCCCAGGGCTGACTTAAGTTGGTGTTGTCAGGGCTTAAGGTGCTAAGGGTACTTAAAGAACTGCGCGCAAACTCTTCGGCGCCTAGAGCATACCAATAGGCTTGATTGTTCTCTTTGATATTCTGTGCGCGCACCACGTTAAGCTGCAAGCGTCCGGCCATTTGTGTGGCTAAAATGCTGATGAGTGCAACAATTAATAGCACTACCACTAGCGCTATGCCGCGTTGATTGGTTTGCCTAACGCCTTTCATAAGCTCACCTGAAAGATGCGTGAAAACTCGCCATATTGGGACGATGTAATGGTGATCTGAATGGCTTGCGGCAATGCGGTACTTTCAACAGCATCTGACCATTCAAATTCTTCGCTGACGCTGACTTGTCGTAAAACTTGAATTTGTAAGTCTTCTACATTTTCTAGAAGAACGCGTATTCTAGGTTCTGTGCCAATCACAGAGTCGACATAATTGGTATGTAAGCGTTGCAGCTGGTTTTCTTGTAAGCGATACACCACATTTTGAAGTGAGCTTCGCGGCAAAATCATTTGGGGGTTGTGCCAGCCGCTGCGAACAAAGCCAATGCCGTCGGCATCGCTTTCAAATTCAAACTCCCCGCCATCTATCATCAACGCATTTTCTTGACCTTGTAAACGCGGCACCCGATCAACAATTTGCGAGAAATCCCGCTCCATGACCAACATGGCGCGTTGCAGTGTTTGCAATTGTCCCAATTCACTATCAGATAGCTCACTACTTGAACTAACGCTTTGTAATACTTGGTTGGTGGCAATGGCAACTAAAGCAAAAATCGCGATAGCCACAATCAATTCAATCAGGGTAAAGCCACCTTGCGCATGCCCAGCAAGGTGCTCAGGCATTGGCGTGGTGAGCGAACGGCGTTGGGGCGAGCTGCGCATAAACATACTATTGCTTAGCCATAAAAGTGGTAACACTAGTAATAGCGCTGTTTAATTCTTCATCTTCATACACCGTCACAGTGACTTGCAGCAAGTTGTCGTCAGGTGTTTTTTCAACCACTTGCTCCCAATACCAAGTGTTGTCTGACATCTGACTTTGGCCTTTGAGTTCATTTTTAGGCGGCCAGGTTACGCTTGCGCGAATACTGGTTTCGGTGAGTTGGTTGTTGGCTACCCAAGTTGCAAAGGTCATGTTTTTAAGCAGTGTGACTGCGTTGAGATGTTCTGCGGTACTTTTGACGATAGCCGCCCCAGCTAGCGCAAAAATAGCGACCGCGACCATCACCTCCAGTAAGGTAAAACCGCGCTGTTTGTTGAATGCTTGGTTATGCTGAGTATTCATAAAACCTCAGGCCCCTCTCGCTTAAGCGGCGGGACCTCCTCACCAAGCAATGAAAAATAAAACGCAGGTTTTTGTGAAAAAGGCTCGTCGTATATTATTTTAAGTTCGAAGGGTGTATTTTCACCGCTCGATAAAATCAAAATTTGCGGTGGGGGAGGTTTAACGTCTTCTTCGTTGCCAATTTCCACGCCCTCATCGCTCACGCTGAGTTGCTCATCAAATACTTCGGTGTCAAAAAGGCTATCGTCGGTTTGCCAAGGCAAATTATCTAAACTAAGTTCGAGTTCGTAAAATTCGGGGAGTTCTTTGAGTTCAAAAATAGCTTGAGATTCGATGGGTTGCCACTCTTGTTGCTCGTCTAGTTCAACAAACTCATAAGTAACATTTTTATCGTCAATGCGCAGGCCCAGTTGCTTTTGATTGAGCACCGCATAGTCGCTGGCCATATCAAATAATACTTGTAGGCGGCGGGTCTCTTCTTCTACACCTTGCTCTGGGTCGCTATCAAATACATTGAAGCTGACTACCGAGACCACCAGCCCCATCAAAGCCACCACTAGTATAATCTCTAGCAGTGTAAAGCCTCGCTGGGTGTGATGTGCAGATTGAATTTGCATAGCTTACTGACAAACCCATGATGAGGGCGAAGTCATCTATTGTAGATAATCGTTAATATTCCAAGTGCCGATATCATCGTCGGTACCGTCTTGGCCATCGGGTCCCATTGAGTATAGGTCTACGGCGTTAATTTCACCTGGGCTTAACAGGATGTACTCATTACCCCAAGGGTCAAGTGGAAGGCGCTTGATGATGCCACCTTCTGGATAGCTGCGTGGAATAGGCTCAATGGTTGGAATCGAGACTAAGGCCTCTAGACCCTGCTCGGTGGTGGGGAACTGGTTAGTACGCAGTCTGTACATTTCCAAGCTATTTTCTAACTGTTGGATATCGATGGCAGCTTTTTTTAGCTCCGCTTCTTGCTGGCTGCCAATAATGTTAGGTGCAACCAGTGCCATGATCATTCCAATGATGAAAATTACAATCATGATTTCGATAAGCGTAAAGCCCTTCATAAAGGCGCCTTTGCGCGAATTTAAGCGTTGTGAATTCAATGGTTTCATCCTGTTACATTCCTACTAAACTGTTGAGTGACAATATGGGGAGTAATATTGCCATCACAATAAACAATACAATGCCCGCCATTGTAACAATCAATAGCGGTTCAAATACTTTAAGCGCCATATTAATGGTCGCTTCTAACTCTCGCTCTTGGTTGTTAGCGGCACGTGCAAGCATTTGTTGAAGTTCGCCAGAGCGCTCACCTGATGCAATCATATGCATCATCATGGGCGGAAACACCTTGGTGTTTTCCAGCGATGCTCGCAAACTTGACCCTTCTTTTACTCTAATTGCGGCAGCTTTGACCAAATTCTGTAAATGTAAATTTTCAAGGACATTGCCGGCAATGCGCATCGACTCGAGCAAAGGCACTGCACTGGCCGATAATATACTTAATGTTTGAGCAAAGCGCGCGGTATTAGTTCCACGTACTAACTTGCCAATTATTGGTAAAAACAATAAGCGCTTATGCCACGTTAAGCGAATGCGTGGAACTTGCAAGATGCGATTGATTAAAAATATCACCGCTAACAATACGATACCGCCAACAATGCCATGATTTTGTAAACCATCGCTGATCGCAATGAGGATCCTCGTCATTAGCGGCAGTTCTTGCCCCATGGTATCAAATTGTTCAACAATGCTAGGGACTACCACGGTGAGCAACATAATGACTACGCCGATGGCCACGGTCATCATTACCAGAGGGTAGACCAAGGCTTGGGTAATTTGGCTTGCGGTTTGCTGGCGTTTTTCTGTGTAGTCGGCCAGGCGACTGAGCACGGTATCTAAGTGTCCTGAGCGCTCACCTGCCGCCACCATGGCACGGTATAGGGTATCGAATACTCTGGGGAAGTCAGCCAAGGCTTTGGCTAAGTCATGACCTTCTACCACTTTACTGCGTACCGCCATCATCATGTTTTTTTGGCGTGGCTTTTCGCATTGCTCAGCAACCGCTAGCAAGGCTTCTTCAATGGGTAATGCCGCTTCAATGAGTGTGGCAAGCTGTCGGGTTAGTAGTGCTAAATCGGCAGCAGAAATTTTTGGTGTAAAAAAAGAGAGTTTGCGCTCGCTTACTTTATCTTCCTTAACTTGATTGACTTCTACAGGAATAAGAGACTTTTCGCGCAGCTGTTGGCGAATCTGGCGGGGTGTGTCGCCTTCCAATACGCCTGCTGTGTTTTTTCCGCGCGTATCGAGCGCCTTGTAAGCAAATGCTGGCATCTATTCTTCTCGCGTAACGCGCAATACTTCCTCGAGCGAGGTAATACCTTGCACCACCTTATCACATCCGTCTTGACGAATAGAGGGGGTGGTTTTGCGGATGTATTTTTCGATAGCTTGCTCGCCGCGTCCGTCATGCATCATTTCGCGTACGGTCTCATCCACAATTAATTGCTCATGAATACCGGTTCTGCCTCGATAGCCAGTATGATTGCAATGCGGGCATCCTGTTGGCGTGTAAATTTCTACTTCAGTGTTTGCGGTAAGACCGAGTATTTCTCGCTCTCGCTCACTTGGCGCATGCCCCACTTTACATTCTGGGCAAAGGGTGCGGACGAGTCTTTGTGATAATACACTTAATAAACTTGAAGAGAGTAAAAATGGTTCAATGCCCATATCCTCAAGTCGCGTGATGGCGCCCGCGGCAGTATTGGTATGCAAGGTCGATAACACTAAGTGGCCCGTTAAACTTGCTTGCACGGCAATTTGAGCGGTTTCAATGTCTCGAATTTCACCCACCATGACCACATCAGGATCTTGACGTAGTATCGCCCGTAAACCTCTGGCAAAGGTCATATCAACCTTGGTGTTTACCTGAGTTTGTCCAATGCCTTCTAAGTCAAATTCAATTGGGTCTTCAACGGTGAGAATGTTGCGATCTTTTGAATTGATCTCAGTTAGCCCTGCGTACAAGGTGGTGCTTTTTCCTGAGCCGGTTGGCCCGGTTACCAGCATGATGCCGTGGGGCTTTCGAATAAGAGAAGAGAAGTGCTTGCGATTGTGAGCGGTCATGCCTAAATCGGTTAAATCCAATCGCGCATTATTTTTATCCAATAGCCTCAATACCACACGTTCGCCATGACTCGATGGCATCGTTGATACGCGAACGTCTACCGCTCGTCCGCCGATGCGCAAGCTAATTCGACCATCCTGTGGAACGCGCTTTTCGGCAATGTCCATCTTCGACATGACTTTTATCCGCGAAACTAACATCGACGACATTTTGCGGTTAGGGCGTAAAATTTCTCGTAAGACACCGTCTACTCTAAAACGGACAATGAGCTGATTTTCAAAGGTCTCAATATGAATATCAGACGCGCCTTCTTTTATCGCCTCGCCCAACATTGCGTTGATAAGTTTAATGATCGGCGCATCGTCTTCGTTATCAAGTAAGTCCTCGGTGTCGGGCATATCCTCGGCTAGCGCAAAGAGGTCACTTTCGTTGCCTAAATCTTCCATGAGCTGTTTGGCTTCTGACGAGCCGCGCTGAAATGAGTCGGTCAGCAACTGTTCAAAGTCATCTTGGTTTACGATGGACAGACTCAATCGACTGCCAGCATGTCGGCGCACTTCGGCAATGCTGTTAAGCTTTGTCGCTTGCGTGTAGTAAAGCGTGATTGGGTCAGTATGTAAGTCTAGTAAGACATTGTGGCGCTTTGCAAAGCTAAATGGGACCTGAGCGCCAATAGCCTCATCCTCGTCTGCAATAACATCTGCATTAGCGATTGATTGCGCTTCTTGCAAATCTTCACTTGCACTTAAATTTACATTATCGTTTGACGTTAGCTCTGTTGACGCGTTGTCAGCCATGATTAATCGTCCAGTTTATCTTTTTCAAGAATATATTCTTCAAACGAAGGCGGTAACTTAAGCTTGTCATCCCAAGCTGGCAAATCAGGCCCATTTGTATTGGGCATAAGCGGAATGCCCTGAGACTGCCTGTGCAGTTGCTGCGCGCGTATGTAATTGTATTTACGGTGGCTGATTTCGTTCATAGTGAAACCATCTCTGACAATTGTGGGGCGTAGGAATACCATCAGGTTGCGCTTTCGCTTACTCGTTGAAGTTGTTTTAAATAGATGACCTATGACCGGGATATCTCCCAGCAAAGGCACTTTAGAGACACTCTCTTGAACGTCTTCATCGATTAAACCACCCAGCACAATGGTGCCGCCATCATCGACGATAACGGTGGTTTTGATTTCACGTTTATTAATTAAAATATCGACGGAGGTTGCACCGCTAACGCTAGAGACTTCTTGTTCGATGGTCAGCTGTACCGCGTCACCTTCGTTAATTTGTGGCGTGACTTTAAGTTTGATACCCACTTCTTGTCTATCAACGCTTTGAAATGGATTAGAGTTGTTAGCGCCGGTAGTTGAGCCAGTAATAATCGGGACTTCTTGCCCGACAATGAAAAAGGCTTCTTCGTTGTCCATGGTGGTTAAGTGCGGCGTAGCCAGAATATTAGAATTAGTGTCTGTGCTCACTGCTTGCACTACCGCACCCCAGCCGTTTTCGATAACGCCCGCGATAAGGCCGTTGGCACCACCTAAAAGCTGAGCAAGAGGGGTTAGGTTACCTTCCACGGTTTCAGTGGTTTGCACAAGGTCTCCATTGGCCGATATGGTTGAACGCTGAAGTTCTTCGTTTTCTGCTTCTCTAAGTGCGACGCCCAATGAGCCAACGGGTACGACGCCATTGCCAAATTGCGTACCACCGCCGCTTTCTGATAGCCATTGTACGCCCAAGGTAACGCCGTCACCTTCAAAGACCTCAACAATAATAGCTTCTACCTGCACTTGCGCGCGGCGCACATCAAGTTGACGTATGACTTCTTCTAGCGAGCGCAACACATCTGGCTCCGCGGTAATGACAAGAGAATTGGTATCGACGTGTGCATCAATGCTGATGTCACGATTATTATTGCTGGTTCTGCGCGCCTGTTGCGGATTTGCCTGACCTTCTGCTTGAATCGATGCACTAACACCTTGCAGCACCTGCACTAAGTCTTCAGCATTGGCATAGTTTAAAAAGATAACGCGTGTATTGCCGCTACTTTCGAGCTCTTGATCCATGCGTTCAATCAGGTTGATTAAGCGTTGTCTAGATTTTGCATCGCCGCTAATGATGACAGAGTTTGTGCGGTCATCGGCGACAATTCGGGGAGTAGATTTGCCACCTGCAGCTTGGTTATTGGCCGAATTGTTAATGCTCTCAACAATACGCGCCATTTCAGAAGCAGACGCGAACTTAAGTTTTACAACATCTACGTCTTCGTCTCCAGCGCGGTCCACGCCTTCAATGATTTCAACTAAGCGATTCACCACAGCGGCGCGGCCAGTGAGCATCATGACGTTAGAGGGGTCATGACTGACGACGTTTCCGCCGCCTTGCTGGTCGTTCAATTGACGCAATATAGGGGCTAACTCTCTTACCGGTACGTTATAAACGGGCACCACGCGGGTGATCATTTCATCGCCGTTGAAACGGTCGCCTTCTACCACTGGAATGTTAGACGACTTAGCATCTTTAGATCGAACCACTTTTAAAATGCCGCTTGGCATTTCAACCACTGCAAAGTCATATACTTGCAGCACGTTCAGAAAGAATTGATAGTATTGTTCTTCATTGAGTAAATCATAACTACGAACACTGATTTTGCCGCGAACGTTAGGGTCGACAATGATCGTGCGTTTTAAGTTCTTACCCACGATATTAATGAACTCAGTGATTTCAGTATTCTTAAAATTGGGTTGATACTCCGCAGCATGCAGCTCAAGACTTGCCATGGCACTCATACTTAAGCACAAGCTAAATATTGCTGCCCGTGGTGCCATAGCGTTCCTTAAAAATTTCATAACAATACTACCTTAATCATTTTATTCCCTTGGCATGTCGACGGTAAGCGATACAAATTCGTCGCCGCGAATAATTTCTAAATCTAATGTTTGTGCGTTATTCATAACGGCTAATGCTTCTAAACCTTGTTGTAAATCTGACAAGTCATAGCCATTTAGTTCGGTAACAATGTCACCTTCTCGTAAACCCACTTCTTGAAACAAGCTTGGATCTGCACCTGGCGCAACGCGATAGCCAATAGGTGTGCCATCCCTTGTATGCGGAGTGAGACGAATGAAATCAGCGAAGCTATCTGGGTTGGCTTGGAGCTTCGCGCGCGCGTCTCTCATTCGCTGAAGCGTTTCCGGAGAAGGGCCTCGAGCTGGAGCATTAGCGGTTTGCGCTGGTTGTACTTGTGGCTCTATCGCTTGGTTTTGTTGGCGTAATCGATTTGCTTCTTCAAAATCGACGCCGTCTAGCATGAGCGTTTCGCGAGCCGTTCGATTTTTGATAATAACGCGATCGGCATAAATCTCTTCCAAAATAACCTGCGTGCCCTCAATTTTATCGCCGATCCCGTATGTATTTTGGGCATTACGATATTCAATAACCGCCGCGCCAATTTGAGGGTCTGAGCTTGCGACAACGCCCGACAGTAACAAATTGAGTTTGGTTTCGGGCGCATCCGTCACTTCTTCTTGCACGACCGCAACGACAACTGCGTCAGCATCACCAAATAAATTCAATGCTAATAGTTTATTTAGATTGGTTTTTGTATCAACTGGCCTCACATCCTGCTGAGCATTGGATGCATTTGTTGAAGCGACTACAATATCATTGGGCGAAGGTATAAACTGCCACGTCAATTTTGCAGCGAAGGCGACGATGTATAAGCTCAGCACAATGGTCACTACCAAAATGATCTTCTTATCATTTTGATGGTAAAATTGACCAATGGGCGCTAAGGACAGCTTTTCGATTGTCATTACGTCTCGACAGCAGTTATGAAAATGTTAAAAGAACCTAATCATAGCTACTGTGAGCGATATGAACAATAGCCAGCACCCTATGTGATAAAAATTTAACGTGATATTGGCCATGAAAAAGCAAAAAAATAGCAAGCAACAGGCAAAATCGACTAAAAATACAAAAGGCGGTGCTAGTAATGCAATGGCCGCTGACGAACCCGTGCGAATTGATAAATGGCTTTGGGCCGCCAGATTTACTAAAACGCGCAGCTTGGCAAGGGATTTGGTGCAGCAGGGTAAGGTGACCATTAACCAGCAGCGCGCAAAACCGAGTCGGCCGGTGGAGCTTGGCGCTATGATTAAGATCCCAGCGGGTTTTGATACAAAAACGGTGGTTGTTGAACAGATTTTAGATAAACGTCAATCTGCTCCTTTGGCGCAAAAAATGTATAGCGAGACGCCAGAAAGTGTTGAATTACGCGCTAAAAATGCACAAGCACGAAAACTGAGTATTTTTCATAGCCCACGACCGGATCAGCGTCCTGACAAAAAACAGCGCAGACAGATAATTAAATTTAAACACCAATAATGAAGGTAAATGAAGATATGAGCGATAAGCTAACGAGGTTTTTGTTTGAGAACCGGGCAATGCGAGGCGAAATAGTGCAACTTGAAGAGAGTTACCAAGGTGTGCTTGCTTCTTATGATTATCCGTTGCCAATTGCTCGTCTGCTTGGAGAATTGATGTCGGCGGCTAGCTTGTTGACCGCAACACTCAAGTTTGAAGGAGAAGTGTCTCTTCAGTTACAAAGCGAAGGTGTGGTCAAATATGCGGTGATCAACGGGACTCACGATCAACAATTACGCGGGATTGCCCGGTGGGATGAAAGCCTGAAAACCCTGCCTGATAGCTTCTCTGAGTTGTTTAAAAAAGGCACGCTTGCCATCACATTAGCGCCGGTAGATGGAGAGCGTTATCAAGGGATTGTTGCACTAGATAAAGGCAGTCTTGCCGCATGCCTTGAAAACTACTTTTTGCAATCAGAGCAACTGTTGACGAAGATTTGTTTGGCAACATCTGCTGAATCTGCCCCTTGTGCGGCAGGACTATTGTTACAAATCGTACCGCAAAGTAGCGAAACCTATCAGCAAACAGACAATGGCGACTTTGAACATCTATCTCATCTTGCTGCTACAACAAAAGATGACGAGTTACTTTCGTTAAAGCCTGAAGAATTGTTATATCGATTGTTCCATGAAGAAGACGTTAGGGTGTTTGAGCCTCAACCTGTTGTGTTTCAGTGCGACTGCTCGAAAAATCGTAGCGCACTGGCATTGCGGAATGTGTCTAAAGACGACCTGCTTCAAATTGTTCAAGAAGAAGGTAGGGTGAAAATGAACTGCCAGTTTTGCCATTGTGAGTATAATTTTGACGCGATAGATGTCGAGAACATTCATTCAGACGGCTTCACGGGTTTTGATGTATCTAGTGGGAGTTCACAAGCCGCAAAACGCAGCCATTAAGGCTATGTTGATTCGCGCTCGACAGATAGCTAATGTGGGCAAAGCATGGATGCTGAAGCGAAAGGCTTACGCCATCTTACATAAAAGCAAAACGGGGGCAATGCCCGTTATTATAGCTACGGATGCGCTATGCCGTGGCCTACTTTAATGAGTGTTGGTATTTCAGCTTATTTGCTTCGATAATCGCGTTTTGGATTTCAGTGCTTTGAAAAGGCTTAGCGATGAAAATATCCATACCGGCTTCGATGCATGCGGCTTTATCATCGTCTGACGTATTCGCAGTGACCGCGGCAATGACAGTGTTAGGTCCAACAACCTGTTGAGCTCGCAATATTTTTGTCGTTTGTAAGCCGTCAAGACCAGGCATGACGCAATCCATAAATATTAAATCAAAGGGTTTTTCCTGACACTTTGATATTGCATCTTCCCCATCTATCGCAAAAACCGGTTCAATATTAAATGTTTCTAAGCATGAGCCAAGCACCACCCGATTAATATCAATGTCGTCTACGACTAACACCTCGATATTCTCATACAAGTGGTCGCCATTCTTGACATCATCGCTCAACGGAGTATGAGCATTGCCGTGCACAAGGTCGAGCTTGATATCAAAACATGATCCACTGCCTAATTTGCTAGTAACAGTGATCGTGCCGCCCATCAACGTAACGAGCTCTTTGACGATGGATAAACCAAGCCCTGAGCCTTCTCGCTTGCTCATTGCAACATTTGAGTCTTGTGAAAACGGAGTAAAAATGGACTGCATAAACGCATCTGTCATACCACAACCTGTATCACGGATTTGAATCTCAAGCGATACTACATCTTTGCGTTTTTGCGCCGTGGCTGTTAGGCAAACGCTGCCTTTTTCGGTGAATTTGAAGGCGTTGCTTAGGAGGTTGGATAATATTTGGCTTATGCGTACTTCATCAGTATGCACCCAACAGTCTTTAGGGATAGAGAGTATTGATTGAAAGGAAACCGGCGTTTTTTCAAAAAGCTGCGCGTAAATTGCGGAAAAGTCGTTTAGCAAGGCTTCAAGCAAAAAGTCATTAGGTTTTAATCTCAAATCACCGTATGTAATTTTGGAGTAGTCGAGTACCTCATTAATAATTTTGAGGAGAGTTTGAGAGCTACGTAACGCTAAGTTGAGTTTTTCTTGTCGTTTGTACTCGTTGGTTTCGTCAACAAGAGCATTGAGCATTCCGTGAACGCCATTTAATGGTGTTCGAAGTTCATGACTGACCTTAGCGAACATGGTGCTTTTATCTTTTAATGCACTCTCTGCTTCTCGCTTTTTCTTTTCCAATTCTAGTCTAAGTTCGACATCTTCTGTTATGTCTTGGAAGGTGCCAAACAACCGCACACATTCTCCATTTAAAAATTCAGCAGTGCCGTGAGTGGCCACCCAAATATAGTTTCCTTTTGCCGTCACCAGTTCGAGTTCTAAGCCCCATGGCTCCCCTGTTGCCATCGATTTCTCAAGTGTTTTAGTAATTTGTTGCTGGCTTTCACCTTCCCTGTAAAAGGAGATGCCATCGGTGAGGTTTGGAATATAGTCATCGTCAACTTCATGGATTATGCGAGTTTGATCGCTCCAGTAAACTGCCCCTTCTTTGATATCAACTTCCCAAGTGCCTATTTTGCCAACTGTTTCGAGTTTTTTTAGCGTTTCTGTACTTTTTTCAAGTTTGTTAATGGACTCTCTTTCAAGCAATTTTGCACCTAGCCATTGCGCCAGTAATTCTATGTAATCAATATGAGTTTGCGTGAATTGAGGCGATACATTTGCCGATGAAAAGTTTACCGTGCCAACGGGAATATCGTTCACTACAATAGGTGCGCCGATATATGATTCTAAACCAAAATTGAGATAGCAAGGGTGTGAACAAATGTCACTTTCTGAAGCGTGATGGAAAGACGTGGCGCATTTTGCGTTTAATGTATGAATGCAATAAGTACCCGCTGCATCAAAAGTAGTGCCTACCTCTAGAGAGTTATCTGGCGAGATGGCATATTCAACCCGATAAACATCCTCTTTTATTGCGCTGATAATGGCGATATCGAGTTTAAAGATACGCAAACCAAATTTAAGCAATTCATGAATCTTTGTATCGTAGTCAGATGTTTGGTTTGAGACAATATCGTGAAAATTTCTAAGAAAGCTCATGTGCTGTTTCCTATCTATCGTGCAAGGAGAATTCGTTTGTTTGCGCTGAAGTTAAGAAGCAACGCGTGACTGTTGTTCGCAAAACGATAGCGCCTAAAGTGTTGCTCGCATAGATTGTGGTAATTCACAAAATGGCGCATCTGATATATATCGCCTTTTTCGTTAATATCTTTAAGGTTGATGCGTGCTGATATGCCGCATTCTTCATGTGTTTTTCTCAGTTAATCGAAGATACTTTTCAGTGTAGTTTGAAGTGGTAAATATCTAATGGGTTTATAGTTGTCGGGTCTTTGTCGTCACCGACAATCGTATTTTAGGTATACTCTGGGCAACAGATGAAACAATATGCGATAAACTCCTTCTCTTACTTGGTATTTTGTGTTTGTTTGCTTATGATGCGAATTGCACTGGAGCAACGCAGGTTGTTGCAATAGGTTCGCTGACACGTATTACTTTGGAGCATGTTCCATATGGATTTGAAAATCGACTTTAGTCGCTACACCTTAGATGAGCTTTATGATTCATCTCGTAACATCGATCGAGATATGTACCCCGAGAGGGCGAGAGAAATTGATGCTCTCATTGCTCAACGTCAAAACGAACTGCCTCTTGGCAGTAGTGATGAAATCGAAAACGAAAAGGTCGTTGGAGAAAAAGCGAGTAGATGGGACAGGCTATTTGCGAGTCTTATTGATGCGCTCATTCATATCATTGCGACCATACCGCTTATCTTGTATTTTGGCTCCGCAGCGTTTGTCGAGCCTACATTTGCTTTCATATTAACCGCATTCGTTTATGGGCTTTGTGTGACTTTAATGCTTCAAGGCTACCTTCTGTACACATGCGCACAAACCATTGGCAAACATATTATTGGTACACGGATTGAAAACCTCGATGGCACCAAAGCAGACTTCAAGCGGATAATATTCGTGAGAATATTACCCATGAGTCTTTGCGCTTTGATCCCAGTCGTGGGGCAATTTATTGTTGGTTTTATCAATCCGCTGTTTATTTTCGGTAAACAGCGCCGATGCTTGCACGATTACATTGCAAAAACGAAAGTGAGCTACACTTAGATGCTGTTGTCATTGTCATTTGAGAAGCGCGAGAAGATAAATCGGTTTTTTGCAAAAGATGGTAAGTTAACGATGAGCTGTTCGAAAAGGAATGTGGACATTGATGATCTAGTTTGAAGACAGTTGTCACAATGTTGCCCAGCGCGTTTCAATATCTGAATAACGCTGGGCCATATGCCCCTAATCGAGGCCATTGTTGGTGTTTTAGAAGTTAGTATTACTGCGTTGACCGACGGCATCCATAGGATTGCCATCTTGCCCAGCTTCACCCAGCACAAAGGTGTTGTTACTGACCACTGGCGTTAGGCTGTCGCTTGCGTTGCCGTCAAAAATTCCTACAGACCAACCTCCGCGACCGGCTGCGTCAGGCTCATTTGTAAAGTCAGCGGCGCCGCCGGTGCCGCCATTGCCGGTAGTAAGGGAATTGTTCGTAATATTTGCAGGTGTCGAGCCACCAATAAAGATGGCAAATGAAGGACCACCGCCACCAGAGCCACCAGACCCTCCGCGACCACCTGTGCCGCCATCACCGCCGTTACCGCCGCGGCCACCTTTAGCATTGCCAAAACCTTGAGTACCGCTTGCACCTTCACCGCCTGTGCCACCAGCACCACCAGCTGAACCCGTACCGCCAATGCCGCCGCGACCGCCGTTTCCTGAGCTTATTTGATTGTTGACTATGTTGTGACTATTACCGCCAGCAATGTGAATACCAATGGATGGAAAACCAGAGCTAGCGCCAAAACCACCTGCACCGCCGTCTCCGCCTTCACCACCGCCACCACCAGCGCCACCGTTAGCACCGGCAGCACCAGCTGCGCCACCGCCACCGCCACCACCACCACCGCCAGAAAATCCATCGGAACCATTTTCGCCTCGCGATCTAAAAAACTGCCCATTATTAAAAATACTGCCAAAGCCGTTTGCTCCGGTACCAGGATTGCCTCTTACACCATTGTCACCCCTTCCTCCATTGCCGCCGCCCCTGCCTTCAGGGGTAGAAGTGTCTGCGTCAAAGCCGCCTGTACCAGGAGAGCCCCCTCTCACTAAGGGAGTTTCTCGTCCACTGCCACGTATCCCATTATCGCCAGGCGCAAATGAGGTAGTAGCCGCATCTCCACCAGCACCGCCGTTCCAGCCGCCGCCAGATGATGCACCGCCGGCACCACCATTTGTATTTAGTCCAACGCGCCCATCTTCACCGTCGACCCCGTCTCTGCCTTGATCGGTCGTTCGTGCACCGGCGTTTAATGCGTTTTTTGCATTTCCAGCAGTAATATTGCTATTGGTCACCTTTGTAGTATCGATGTTATCAAAATATAAGGCATACGATGCACCGGCGCTGCCAGCAACGCTGTTGTCGTCGAAGTCTTCGAGTAACACAGTAGCATTATCGATGGTGAAGCTAGCAGAACCAATTTCAGCAAATATACCAATGATATTGAAATCATCGTCTAGCTGGGTAGACGAAACTAATAAATCAATGCCCGATACCACAGTAGAAACATCCACCCCACGATAGACAAGACCATTTTCTGATGCTTGCAAACCGGTGCGATTATTCACAATATCTCTGGACCAATCTGCGCCAAATCCGCCATAGACACTATTTCCTCCACTTAAATAAACGATTTGGCCTGGAGTTGTTTTCCAATCAAGTCGTTCACCGTCAGATGGCGTTTTGATATATATGTCTTCTTGGATAGTTAAACTTTCAACAACGTTGGCTAAGCTCGTAAATGGCGCGTCGATGCTTCCGTCGCTCGTGCCAGAAAATTCAGCATCCACAAAAATAGCTGTGGTCGTATCTTCTAACACTAAGACCTGCACTTGAGCAGTATCGGAACGACCGTTGGCGGTTGCGGTTACCTCTAACACTAATGAATCCACATCATCTGGTGCAGAAAAACTGGCCGACGCCGCGCTAAAACCAGATTCATTTGAAATAGGCGCACCAGAAAGTTGCCTCCAACTATAGGTAATCGCGTCACCATCAGGGTCTGTAGCGTCAGCGGTAAGCGTTACCGCATCCCCACTGCTCACCAAAATGCGGCTTTCGGCCGTCACCGTTGGCGGAGCGTCGTTTGAACTGCCACCACCTCCTGGCACAGGCCCACCATCATCGCCACCACTGCTTGAGCCGCCACCGCAGCCACTTAAACCAAGGGCAGCAAATACAGCAACACTGATTAATGATAGGGATTTACTTCTACTGCGTTTAACGTGTTTCGTTGATGTTGAGCTTTGCATATGTTTCTCCATTCTTCTCGGCTTTTTTGTTTAGCATTCCACGCTCATAAATCCGCTGTAAGCATGTTAAATCTGCCATTACTTTTCATGTTCATTAGTTAAAAGCGCAACGCAGCAAAAAATCCCGTCATAAAAATGGAATTATTTTTAATTTGTCCATATCAGTTGTGAAAAATTGTGGATAGTGAGTTTGCAGATGATTGCCCAGCAATTGGATGACCCTGCAGCGTTTAATGAGTTGATTAAACAGATACGTGATTTGGGGCGATAATGCAATGTCAGTGTGTACGCGTTTGTTATTCATTACACAATGACATTACCGTGGCTAAAGGTGTAATGTAGCCCTATGCTTGTGGCTGTTTTTGAGGCTTGTAATCCAGTATCAGTTTAAAGCTAGCCACTAAACCACCTTGCTTGTGGTTATAAAAAACCATTTTACCACCATGACTTTCAATAATTCGTTTTGCAATGGCGAGACCAAGGCCTGAGCCTTGGGTGCCTCTGGCCTTGTCGCCTTGTGCGAAAGGGTTGAACAAGCCCTGAATTTGATCTTCGGGTATCCCACTTCCAAAATCCCTTATCCCACAAATGATGGCTGGACCTTTTGCATCAAACGCTGTAAATATCTCAATCTTATTGCTGCCATACCTAAATGCGTTTTCGATGAGGTTTTCTATCACCCGCTTGATGCCTACGGTGCGTATTTTGATCAGAGGAACGTCACTAAGCGCCAGGGTGATAGTGTGCGCTTCTTCAATGCTATGGGCTTTTACAAGCTCTTTGATTAAGTGGTTGATGTTCTGACTCTCAAAACTTTCCTGCTGGTCTTGGCGAGCATAATCGATAAACTGGTCAATAATCGCATTCATATCTTCAATATCATGCTCAATGCCCTGCTTAATCCAGTCTTGCTCTTCTGGCAGCATTTCGCTTGCCAAGCGCATGCGGGTGAGTGGCGTTCTAAGGTCGTGAGAAATACCCGCAGTCATTAACACGCGATCGCTTTCCAGTTGCTTGATGTTTTGTGACATGCGATTAAATGCAGTGGTCACCGCAATCACCTCAGTGCTGCCTTCAAGTGGCAGTGGGTCGGGAAATCGTCCCATTCCTACTTGTTTTGCGGCTTTTTGCAATGCCTGGAGAGGGCGGTTAAGCCTGCGCACAAACAGCCAGCCTCCAAGGACACTTAAGCCACCTATTACGATAAAATACATGGTGAGGGGAGACAGTTCCTCTTCACCTATTCCCACAAGAGGAATAGATATCCACAGCGTTTCGTTGGCTATTGGTCTTATCCAGACAACGTAGCGTTTGCCGGTTTTAATTCGTACTTCTGTTTTGCGATCTAGCTTTTCAGAGATATCACGTGCCATAAAATCGTAGTAAGTGGCTTGACTAAGTCCGGCATGCATAGCGCTTTTAGCATCGTGAAAAGTCACGCCTGTTTGTTGCTCAAGTTTTTCTTTTTCAGCATCACTGAGGGTGTCTAAATCGCTCAACAAAAGCGTCGATATCTGATTAGAAATGAGCGTGTTAATTTGGTTATAGCTTGGACTGATAAAATAATGCGTGATGGAGAGATAAGACACTACTTGGTTTACCAAGAGCAAAATAGCGATAAGCAGAACCGTTTGTGAAAACGTACTTTTAGGAATGAAGCTCGTCATTCAAAGAGACTAGACTGACTGTCCGTCGGGCACAAACACATACCCTAAACCCCATACCGTTTGGATATATCGAGGATTTGCTGGGTCATCTTCTAGCATTCGTCGAAGTCGCGAAACCTGTACGTCTATGCTGCGTTCAAGTGCGCTGTAATCTCGACCTCTTGCTAGGTTCATCAACTTGTCTCTAGACAGTGGCTCACGTGGATGCTGAACCAGTGACTTTAAAACCGCAAACTCACCACTGGTCAATGACATGGGTTTGCCGTTGTTTGTCATTTCGCGCGTAGCTAAATTGAGTTTATAGCTACCAAAAGATATAAGTTGCTCTGACTGCGAGGGTGCACCTGGGAGCTCGTTGGTTTTGCGACGCAGCACCGCTTTTGCTCTGGCTAAAAGCTCTCTAGGGTTAAAAGGTTTTGGCAAGTAATCATCCGCGCCCATTTCAAGGCCGATAATGCGGTCAACCTCATCGCCTTTTGCGGTAAGCATAATAATAGGAATTTCGTTTTTTTGCTGTCGTAAGCGTCGGCATATCGATAGGCCGTCTTCATCAGGCAGCATGAGGTCCAGTACAATCAAATGAAAGTTTTCGCGCTCTAGCAATCTATCCATTTGCTCAGAGTTGCCTGCGCTTCTCACTTGAAAGCCTTGCTCAACTAAATAGCGCTCAAGCAGCGCGCGTAAACGCATGTCATCATCTACAACTAAGATTTTGGTGGTTTCTTGTTTCATATGCGCGCCGATTGTTTAATTTTAAAAACTATATCTCACTGAGTATGTAAGGTTAACCGTTCAAATGTTTCATATTGTTTCCGCTACTTGTCGGCAACCCAGTCCATTTGATAGCCGGCGCGGCGTTTTTTATCCATTAGCTCTTCAATCAGTGGCGTTAAGATAAGCTCCATAGCAAGGCCCATTTTTCCGCCTGGGACCACCAATGTGTTGACCCGCGACATAAACGCACCGTCAATCATTTGCAGTAAATAGGTGAAGTTGACATTTTTCATCTCACGACGAAAGCGCACCACCACAAAGCTTTCATCTTGTGAGGGAATTTCGCGAGCACTAAAGGGGTTGGACGTATCGACCGTTGGTACGCGCTGAAAGTTAATGTGCGTGCGCGAGAACTGCGGGGTAATGAACTGAAAATAATCGTCCAAGCTGCGCACAATACTGCTCATTACTGCGTCTCGTGAGTGGCCGCGATCGGTGGTATCGCGTACGATTTTTTGAATCCATTCTAAGTTAACGATGGGCACCATGCCTACTAACAAATCGACATAAGAGGCCACATCGGTCTCGTCGGTGCGAACACCACCATGCAGGCCTTCATAAAAGAGCAAATCGGTTTTTTCGGGTAAGTCTTGCCAAGGTGTAAAGGTGCCAGGCATTTGGTTAAAGGGTACAGCTTCATCAAAGGTATGCAGATATTGGCGAAACTGACCATTGCCAGACTCACTGTATTGCGAAAAAAGCGTTTCTAGCAGCTCAAAGTCATTGGCCTTTGGCCCAAAGTAACTTATGTGTTTGCCTTGCTCCTGTGCCTTGCGAATTTCCACTTCCATTTCTGGACGCGTGAAGCGATGGAAACTATCACCCCCAACGCTTGCCGCATTAATATCGAGATTGCGAAAAATATGCCTGATTGCATTGGTAGTGGTAGTAGTGCCAGCACCAGAGCTACCGGTGATGGCGATAATGGGGTGTTTTACAGACATAGCAATCCGTGTCGAAAAATGAACATCTTTTATATTCAAGTGACGCGATGCGGTCAAGGTCTTTTTTGCTTTTATATGACCTTGGTCATGATTAATGCGTCAGCTAAAGCTTAGTTTTCCGACTCACGCGAGATTGCCCTAAAGGCGATATCTTTTCGATAAAACATGTCTTTGAAGTCAATTTGACCCGCAATAACATAGGCGTTGCTTGCGGCTTTAGTGACCGTATCTCCAAGAGCCGTGGCACACAATACGCGCCCACCAGAGGTTAACACTATACCGTCGGTGAGTGTCGTTCCTGCATGAAACACTTTTCCTGTCTCACTCGATACATCTTCAAGCCCATGGATTTGTTGGCCTTTGGCATAACTTTCAGGATACCCACCTGCAGCCAACACAACGCCTACGGCAGCTTGTGGGTCAAACTCGATGGTGGTTTGGTCTAGTTTACCTTCGCAGGCGCGTACGCATAGCTCGGCTAAATCAGATGTCAGTCTCATCATTATGGGCTGCGTTTCAGGGTCGCCAAATCGACAGTTAAATTCTATGACCTTTGCCTGGCCCTTGTCGTCAATCATTAGTCCTGCATATAAGAAGCCTTTGTATGGGCTTCCTTCAGCAATCATGCCATCCACCGTAGGGTAGATTACTTCTTGCATGATGCGTTTGTGAATTTCGTCGGTTACGACAGGGGCGGGAGAATAGGCACCCATTCCACCTGTGTTAGGCCCTTGGTCGCCATCAAAGGCTCGCTTGTGATCTTGGCTGGTAGCAAACGGCAATACGTTTTTTCCATCTACCATAACAATAAAGCTGGCCTCTTCGCCTGCTAAGAACTCTTCAATCACCACACGACTGCCCGCGCTGCCGAACTTATTTCCTGACAGCATGTCGTTAATAGCGTCTATGGCGGTTGCTTCATCCATTGCAACAATCACGCCCTTGCCCGCGGCTAAGCCATCAGCTTTTACCACAATCGGGGCGCCTTTTTCTTTCACGTAAGCAATGGCGCTTTGTGTATCTTCAAATGTGCCGTATTCAGCCGTTGGAATATGATATTTTTTCAAGAAATCTTTACTGAAAGATTTTGAGCCTTCTAACTGAGCGGCCAGTTTTGAGGGGCCAAATATCATCAAACCATTGGCTTCAAATAAATCTACAATGCCTGATACTAGGGGAGCTTCTGGGCCAACTACGGTGAGTTTGATGTCGTTGGCTTTTGCAAAAGCGAGTAAAGCGTCATTATTGTCGCTGGCGATATCAACGTTTTCAATACCTGGCTCTAAGGCAGTACCTGCGTTGCCTGGGGCAACGAAGACGATGGATACGTTTACCGACTGCTTAATTTTGTACGCAAGTGCGTGCTCGCGTCCGCCGTTTCCAATCACTAGTACCTTCATGTGCTTATCCTTTTCGCGTTGACCGTTGTAGAAGATTAATGTTTAAAGTGGCGCATGCCAGTAAATACCATGGCGATGCCATGTTCATCTGCCGCAGCAATTACCTCATCATCGCGCATTGAGCCGCCTGGCTGAATGACCGCAACAATGCCTGCATTGGCAGCTGCGTCGATGCCGTCTCTAAACGGGAAAAATGCATCTGACGCCATCACGCAATCTTGCACAACTAAATTTTCATCAGCGGCTTTGATGCCTGCAATTTTTGCAGAATACACGCGGCTCATTTGGCCTGCGCCCACGCCGATGGTTTGGCCGTTTTTACTGTACACAATGGCGTTTGATTTCACGTATTTGGCAACTTTCCAAGTAAATAGTAAATCTTTTAACTGCTCAGCTGTAGGGGCTTTTTTGGTGACTACTTGTAAGTCATCCAGCTCCACCATGCCAAAATCTCTTTCTTGCACGAGTAAGCCGCCGTTAACACGCTTAAAGTCATGACCCTCTGTGAGTTGCCCTGCCCAGTCACCGCACGCTAGCACGCGCACATTTTGTTTAGCAGCGACGACTTTGAGCGCGTCATCGCTCACGCTTGGCGCAATGATCACTTCTACAAACTGCTTTGACATAATCGCTTGTGCAGTGGTGGCATCAAGCTCTCGGTTAAACGCAATAATGCCGCCAAAGGCTGAGGTTGGGTCGGTCTGAAAAGCAAGTTCGTATGCTTGTGTGATGCTGGTGCTGATTGCTACGCCACAAGGGTTGGCATGCTTTACGATGACGCAAGCAGGCTCTTCAAACTCTTTTACGCATTCTAATGCGGCATCAGTGTCGGCAATATTGTTAAACGATAATGCTTTGCCCTGAAGTTGGACTGCACTTGCTACAGAGGCTTCTTGAATATTGTGCTCGGTGTAAAAGGCCGCATCTTGATGGCTATTTTCTCCGTAGCGCAAATCTTGTTTTTTAACCATTTGCACGTTAAAGGTACGTGGGAACATGCTGTGTGAATCTTCCGACTCTTCGCTGTTTGAAAGCTGTTTACCTAGGTAGTCAGCAATCATGCCGTCATAGTGCGCGGTATGCTCAAATGCTTTTACCGCAAAATCAAAACGTGTGGCAAAGCCAATTTCGTTAGCGTCGGTGATTTCATTTAAAACCTGTGCGTAGTCGTTGGGATTAACCACAATGAGCACATCATTATGATTTTTTGCCGCAGCTCGGACCATCGTTGGCCCGCCAATATCGATATTTTCGATAGCATTGGGCAAGGTGCAATCATCTTTGGCCACGGTTTGTGAGAAAGGATATAGATTCACCACCACCAGATCGATGGGTGCGATGCCGTGCTCAGACATGACTTGTTGGTCAATGTCTCTGCGACCTAAGATCCCGCCGTGTACTTTTGGGTGAAGGGTTTTCACTCTGCCGTCCATAATCTCTGGATGTCCGGTGTGCTCACTCACGTCTGTCACGTCGATACCAGCGTCGCGCAATAGCTTGGCCGTGCCGCCGGTTGATAAAAGTTGAATGCCTCGGTTTGCTAATGCTTGAGCAAATTCGACTATACCGGTTTTATCAGAAACGCTGAGTAAAGCGCGTTGGATGGTTCTGGGTTGATGCATGAGATTCTCGGTCGCTAATTGATGTGTAAAAGATTGGGCGTGTAACGTCGCTCGCGTGATAAAAAGGCATGTTTAAGCGGTAATGACGTGGTCGCCCTAGTGAGCTTAAGTGTAACAAAAAAGAGCGCGAAAATGCGCTCCCTTTCTAAGTTGTGTTTAGCCTAAGCCATATTGCTTAAGTTTTTTGCGTAAAGTGCCGCGATTGATGCCCATAAGATTAGCTGCGCGAGTTTGATTACCGCGCGTATACGTCATCACTTCTTCTAATAGTGGCGCTTCTATTTCGGCAAGGACTAACTCATATAAGTTATCGATATCTTGATTATTTAGTTCTTTAAGATATTTGTTTACCGCTTGTTTCACTGACGATCTTAATGGCTTTTGCGCTTGAGTTTGTGACGGTGTTGCAACGGTGGTGGTAAATGGTGATGTTAGATTTTGATCAAACATATGTTCTACAGCTCTCTTATAAAATGCTTAACGCTAGGCTACGTCGCTTAAATCCTGTGATTTAGCGTGTAGCGATGAAAAATAATGAGTTAATGCTTGAGTTTGCTCTTGTGCACTCTCAATGGCATTAAATTCACGACGAAATCCCCTGTTTTCGTCGTGTTGTGTGACATACCAACCCACATGTTTGCGCGCAATTCTGATCCCTGAATACTCACCATAAAGCTCGTATAGGCCAGACACATGTGTCAGTAGCACGTTTGCTTGCTCAGTCACGCTTGGTTTTGCTAAGCGTTCTCCCGTTTCTAAGAAATGTTGAATTTGCTTAAAAATCCATGGGTTACCCTGTGCCGCTCTGCCAATCATAATGCCATCTGCCTGTGTGTAATCGAGTACACGTTTGGCATCATGCTCGTCGGTAATATCACCGTTTGCAATAATCGGAATATTGACCTTATGTTTAATAGCGCGGATGGTGTCGTACTCCGCCTCGCCCTTAAACATGCAGCTGCGTGTTCTTCCATGAATAGCTAATGACTGAATACCGCTATCTTCTGCGATTTGGGCGATTTCCAATCCATTTCGGTTTTCGCGATCCCATCCTGTGCGAATCTTCAAAGTTACCGGAACGTCTACTGAGTTAACCACCGCCTCAAGTATCTGTGATACCAATTTGGGGTCTTGCAGTAACGCTGAACCTGCTAACTTTTTATTCACTTTTTTAGCTGGACAGCCCATGTTGATATCAATGATCTGCGCACCATTTTGCACATTCAGCTGGGCCGCTTGCGCCATTAGATGTGGCTCACTGCCTGCAATTTGCACAGAGCGAATGCCAGATTCACCCGTATGGTTCATGCGGTTCATTGATTTTTCGGTGTGCCAAACTTTTGGGTTGCTAGACAGCATCTCTGATACTGCTAAGCCTGCCCCCATTTTTCTGCACAGCTCCCGAAAAGGGCGATCAGTAACGCCAGCCATGGGTGCAAGGATCAAGTTATTAGACAATCTGTATGGACCTATCTGTAATTGATGCATTGTCACCTTTGGTGTTACCTACCCATCTTTACCGGCGGCGTATACTACGTTTTTTTGAGGTATTTGAAAAGGCTATTTTTTAAACAAAATAGCTAAATATGGGCTTGACCTTCGGCTATTTTTGTTGCTAACGGGGATTTTTTTGCGCCACCAAACGCACCCAGTCACCTTCGCTTGTGAAAGGCTCAAAGTCAAAATGATAGGCATAGCAGGCGATGACTTCTTGTACTTGCTCAATCAATACGCCAGACATAACCAGCATACCGCCTGGCTTGCAAAAGTTGGTGATAACTTCGCTGAGTTCTTTTAATGGCGCTGCCAGAACATTTGCGACAACAATATCTGCCTCCAGCTCTGGTTGGTGTTGAGGCAAATACAAGCTGAGCTTTTCATCCACATTGTTGTTTTGCGCATTTTGCTTACTGGCCAGCAACGCTTGCGGGTCAATATCTATTCCAACGGCTCGTTGCGCCCCAAGCTTGAGTGCCGCAACCGCCAATATGCCGCTCCCACAGCCAAAGTCCACCACAAGCTTGTTGTGTAATGTTTGGCTGTCTAACCACTTTAGGCATAATGAAGTGGTGGGATGGGTGCCTGTGCCAAAGGCGAGCCCTGGATCGAGCTTTACATTGACAGCTTGGGGATCAGGCGCTTCTCGCCAACTTGGACATATCCAAAGACGTTGTCCAAATTGCATGGGGTGAAAGTTGTCCATCCACTCTCGTTCCCATTCGCGATCTTCTAGCTGGTCGAGGCGATAGTAAAAGCCCTCGTTAAAAATGTCATGATGTTTCAATTCATCAATGATGGGCAATAGGTTAACGTTTGCATCATACAGCCCAATGACTTGTGTATCGGGCCATAATAACACTTCACCGGGCTTTGGTTCGTAAACTGGGGTGTCTTTAGCGTCAATGAACGTGACCGCTTGAGCACCTAACTCGCTCAGAATATCCCCTAAAGGCTCCGCTTGGCTTGCTTTCACGTTTATTTTAAGTTGTTGCCAAGGCATTACGCTCACCCACTCGCTCTAAAACCATATTGTACCTTGTTCAAGTGGACAATATTTGGCAGATTTTAATCTTTCTTCTCATTTTCAAGCGCTTCAATTTGCGCCCATAACGCTTCCGCTTCGGCCGTTATCATTGAATATGTTTTGATATCGCCTTTGCGCTGCGCAAGCATTGCTTGTTCTAATTTCATGTCGTAGGTCTTTCGCAATTTTTTCGTAGGATCTGATTTAAACAAGCCAAACATAATAAAGGCCTCAAAGTTTCAATAGTTGCTGTACATAATTCTTCAGTGGACTATTTAATACAGTGACTTGTGTGGAATTGTTCACCGCGATCGCAGTTTTCAGAATATTAAGCAGTTGATTGAAGTGTGGGTTGTTGCCCGCTAAGAGCACCGTTAGTTTATCTTCGAGTTGGTATTGTTCATCACTGCTCAATTTAAACAATGCGCGTCGAACATAACTGCGCCATTCCGCTTCGTAGCTCACCTCTAAGCGTTCGGGGAAGTTTTGTAGATCTAAGACGTCCTGCTCTAAATTGACAATATCATCGTCGCGGTCCAATGCAAACCGATACAAAAAGAGGCTCAGTACATCACACTGCTGTAAATCCAACATCACATCATCCAAACCAACCAAGTAAAAATAATAACGAATTGGCTTGTTTGGTCAATCATCTCAAGTCAAATGCGGCGTAAATTTGTGCACAAAGTGTAATCGAAACGTAACATGGCACGCTGTTTACATTGGAGACGTGTCAGCAGGGTAGGTGGGTAGGTAGGATAATTCGGCCATCGATTGGTAATAACCAAGCAGATGGCCGAAGTGAAAGGCTTATTTTTCTTTTTCGAGCTTCTTTTCTAAGTAATGGATATTGGTACCACCGTTAAAGAAGTTCTCGTCGTCCATAATCCTCAATTGCAATGGAATATTAGTTTTAATCCCGTCTACCACCAGCTCTTTGAGTGCATGACGCATTCTAGCGATCGCTTCATCACGACTCTCGCCAAAGGTAATCAATTTACCTATCATCGAGTCGTAATAAGGTGGAACGGTATATCCAGAATAGATATGTGATTCCCATCTTACGCCTAAGCCGCCTGGGGCATGAAACATTTCTATTTTACCCGGGCTTGGAATAAAAGTGTCTGGATCCTCTGCGTTAATGCGGCACTCTATTGCGTGGCCGCGCAGTCTGATCTGCTCTTGTTCAATCGATAGAGGTTGTCCAGCCGCAATCCGCAGCTGTTCTTTGATCAAATCAACGCCGGTGACCATTTCGGTGACAGGATGCTCTACTTGAATACGGGTGTTCATTTCAATGAAATAAAACTCGCCGTTTTCATACAAAAATTCAAAGGTGCCGGCTCCGCGATAGTTAATTTCTATGCAAGCGCGACGGCAGCGCTCTCCGATTTTGTCGCGCATTTGCTGAGAAATACCCGGTGCTGGTGCTTCCTCGACCACTTTTTGGTGACGACGCTGCATTGAACAATCACGCTCACCTAAATGAATCGCATTGCCTTGGCCATCAGCGAGTACTTGAATCTCAACATGGCGAGGGTTCTCTAAGAATTTTTCCATGTACACGACGTCGTTGTTAAACGCAGCGCCGGCTTCTTGTTTGGTGGCGCTGATGGCGTTTTCTAACTCGTCTTCGCTTCTTACCACGCGCATCCCGCGTCCACCGCCACCACCGGCAGCTTTCACAATCATTGGATACCCAATACGTTTGGCGATAGCACGATTTTTTTCCATATCGTCACCCAGTGGACCATCTGAGCCTGGTACACAAGGAACGCCTGCCTTTCGCATTGCGGCAATGGCAGCCACTTTATCGCCCATCATATTGATGGTGTCTGCGGTGGGGCCAATAAACACAAAGCCGCTTTTCTCAACGGCCTCTGCAAAGTCAGCGTTTTCTGACAAAAAGCCGTAACCTGGGTGAATTGCAATAGCGTTGGTGACTTCCGCGGCGGCAATGATGCGCGGAATATTAAGATAGCTCTCTGAGGCAGGTGCATTGCCAATGCAGATTGATTCATCGGCTAATAGAACATGTTTTAAATTCCTGTCTGCCGTGGAGTGGGCCGCGACCGTTTTGATCCCCAGTTCTTTGCACGCCCTTAGTATTCTAAGGGCAATTTCGCCACGATTGGCGATAAGCACTTTATCTAACATAATGTAGCCCTTTTATTCGATGATAAACAAAGGCTGGTCAAATTCTACAGCAGCTTGGTTCGCAACAAGGATATCTTTTACAACGCCTTCACATTCAGCTTCTATTTGATTCATCATCTTCATCGCTTCAACGATGCATAACACGTCGCCTTTTTTGACGCTCTGACCGACTTCTACGAAGGCTTTTGATTCAGGAGATGAAGAACGATAGAAGGTACCTACCATAGGCGATTTAACTACCGTGCCGGTGACCACCGGTGCTTCAGGAGCCTCTACTGCTGCGGGTGCAACAGGCGCAGGTGCTGCAGCTGGCGCAGTGGCTTGTGGTACGTATTGTACCGACTGCGCGGTGGCACCACGGTGAATGCGCACAGACTCTTCGCCTTCGGTAATTTCTAGCTCAGCAATCCCTGACTCTTCAACTAATTCAATCAGTTTTTTTATTTTACGAATATCCATAGTGTCGCCTTATATAAGTTGTGTAGTAATAATTTATGAGTTTGCAAATGCATCAACTGCCAATTTATATCCGTTTGTGCCCAAACCGACGATGACGCCTTTGGCTATGTCTGATAAGTAAGAGGTATGTCTGAACGTCTCTCTTTGATAGACGTTTGACAGATGCACTTCAATAAATGGAATTTGTGTTGCAAGGAATGCGTCGCGTAGTGCAATACTCGTATGTGTGTATGCACCAGGATTGATAATAATACCGTCAACCTTGCCCATGCTTTGTTGCACAATCGTCACTAACTCATGCTCGGCGTTGGACTGCTCGCATTTTAAGACAATCTCATGTTGCATCGCATGCGCTATGAGCATCGACTCGACATCTTTAAGCGTTTCGCTGCCATACACCTTTGGCTCGCGTGTACCGAGCATATTTAAGTTAGGGCCATTGATTAATAGTAAATTCATTTAAAAAGTACTTATTTGTTTAGATTATGACGTGATCATGCGGTTTTCATAGAAAATGAAAAATCGAAACATAAACAAGCCAACATTTTCCAAGTGTGAACTATTTTCCAGAAAATAACACACTTTACTGCATATATTCAGCAAATTACTGGTCTAATCAGCGAAGTTAGCTCAAACTGTAAACAAATAATGTGGCGCGGCACTCAGTTGTTATACAAAGCGCTTATTTTTATTGAGCATAAGCTCATGACTTGAGAAATATGCAGGTGGACTATTGTTTTTTGTTAAATTTACTATACTTGTATAAAATTTCGCTTAATGCACTTGCTTTTTACTCAAATCGGTCGATACATCTATGGAGAAAAGAAATATAGGTGTAGAAGCCATTAATACTCAACTACCAAGTAATCTCGAGCAAACATACGCGTCTGATTTAAAAGAATTGGTCAAAGCGTGGTCTCGGGCGCGCGTGAGTAAAGGCTTAGAAGATGTCAAAAGCTTTCAAGAAAACATTGCTGAAGCACATCATAAATACAGCACTTTTCAGCTAGTTTCTTTAGCACATGTTTTTGAGACCATCGATACATGTTGTGATAGAGGCATAAGTCAACAAGTATCAGTTAGCAAGACCATATCAGACATTGATTTACTGATGAATCAATTGATTCGCTCAAACAAGGTGTCGCCAGATCCTTTTCTTGTGTGTTCAGCATCTAACAAAAATTCGCGGTCATTAGGTAGTGCTACCCTTCACAAAACCAAACGCATTGCTATCATTGACGATGAACGCTCCGTAGGTATGGCGATGGTAGCGACGCTTAAACAACTTGGGCTGGACCTAGAATATTTTGATTCGATTGCGGCGTTTGAAAATACTGAGCATGAAACCCCTCCAAAACTTGTTTTGCTTGATGTTGTTATGCCCAATGTCAGCACCGAAGAAGTATTTGAGTTTGCGGCTAGACTGATAGAGCAAGATATCAAAGTGATCAGTTGTAGTAGTAATTTTAGCTTTGAAGCGCGCTTACAGGCAGTACGTGCAGGCGTAAATGGATATGCAGTAAAGCCGATAAATCCTTATGATTTACTCGAGAAAATCACGCGAGCTTTGCAGGAAGGCTCAGATCAAACCTATCAAATTGTGTTACTAGACGACCAAGAGGCGATGGGAGAGTTCTATCGTGCAGTATTTTCCCGCGTTAACGTCGATTTTCATTTTTTCAGTACGGCCGAGTCTTTGCTTGAAGCGCTTGAACACCTTCAACCCGATTTGTTTTTACTCGATAAGGTGATGCCTAGCGTTAATGGCTTAGAAGTTGCATCGATGATTCGTCAAGAATCAAAGTTTGACTTTTCACCGATTGTATTTCTGACTGCCGACGAACAGTTAGATACAAAGTTAAACGTATTATCCCATGGTGCAGATGACTTAATCGCCAAAACCACGCCAGCGCCATTAATGCTTAGCCAAATTATGACGCGACTAGAGCGCGCTGCTTTCATTAAATCCTTTGTTTCAAAAGACCCGCTGACTGGCGTGCTTAACCATGGTCAAATAGTAGAGGCCGCTAGTCATCAAATGCAGATGTTTCAACGTAATAATTCTCAATGTACTTTGGCGTTAATTGACGTTGACCGTTTTAAGCAAGTTAACGATACCCACGGGCATGCCGCTGGCGATATGGTGCTCAATGGAATTGGACAAATGCTCAAAGCCATGGTGCGTGAAACCGACTATGTTGGGCGATATGGTGGCGAAGAATTTGTCATCTTATTTGTAGATTGTGATGTTCAACAAGGGTACAAAAAGCTTGAGGCGATACGTCAACAATGTTCGCAAATGAACTTTGTGCTTGATAAACCAGAGGTATCGGTGACGTTTAGTGGAGGCCTAGTAGCGCTCGAGGATCACGAGTCTGTGCCACTTGCAGTAAGTGAAGCTGACCGTTTGCTGTATTTAGCCAAAAGCGGTGGGCGCAATCAAACATTGTTTGAAGTGCCATCCAGCGCGAAGTGAGCATAAGGAGTGTTTAAAGGCGCGTGCCTTTGCTTACCTTTTCGACTGCTTTAGATAGAGCCACTCCCATATCATCTAGCGTGACAATCTGGTCAGTACCACCTTGCTCGACAGCTGCTTTTGGCATCCCATAAACAACGCAGCTTGCTTCATCTTGTGCCATTGTCAGTGCTCCCGCTTGTCTCAGCTCTACAAGCCCTTTTGCGCCATCTTTACCCATGCCAGTCAGTACTGTTGCGATAGTGTTAGTGCCAGCCACTCTCGCCAGCGAGGAAAACATCACGTCTACCGATGGCTTATGACCAGAGACTAGAGGCCCGTCCACAAGCCGAATACGATAATCAGCGCCGTGTCGCGTCACCTTAAGATGCCGATCGCCAGGCGCAATGTACGCGTTACCAGGCAATAATCGTTCGCCGTCTTTTGCTTCTGAGACTCTGATTTTGCAAAGTCCGTTGAGGCGCTGTGCGAAAGTGCGGGTAAAATTGGGGGGCATATGCTGAGTGATCACTGTTGCTGGGAAGGCAGGTGATAAGGTCTCTAATACTTGTCGAATGGCCTCGGTACCGCCAGTCGATGCGCCAATCGCAACGATGGTTTCTGTGCCTTGATAGTTCAGCGGCACAGAGCGTACTTTTAACAATGACGGTGCGCGCGCTTTAGGTTTTGAAGCAGCCGCCACCTTAATTTTTTCTATAATTTCTGCTTGATATGCGTCCATGCCTTTAGACACGTCAATTTTAGGTTTTGCGATAAAATCGATGGCACCTAGCTCAAGTGAGCGGATAGTTGCGTCAGCCCCTTTCTCAGTCAGAGTAGAAATCATCACCACCGGTGTAGGGCGGGCTTTCATTAAACGGTCTAAAAAGGTAAGCCCGTCGACTTTTGGCATTTCTATATCCAGCGTGATCACATCGGGTTTTAGCTGCATGACCATGTCTTTTGCTACAAACGCATCTGGAGCGGCACCTGCAAGCTCGAGGCCTGGAGCTTGGTTGATGATTTCGCTCAATAAGCTGCGGATCAGCGCGGAGTCGTCTACTACAAGTACGCGTATTGTCATGTATAAAACTCTCCTAGGGGCTTAGAATAAATCAACATCACCTGACGCAGGTGTTTGACTGACTTTGACACGGTACTCACTCTCACGCTCAAGAATGGTGGTATTGTGCAACGATTTGAGCTTACGCACTTTCACCTCTCCAGTAAGCGGGAAAAAGTAAATTTTTCTGGGGTATTCGCCCAATAAATCTTTTGCCACCACCCTGATATTCTCAGTGTCTAAATACTCTTCAACGAAAGCCGCGTTTTGTTCGCCCACACTATTAATTCTTAATTGTTTGAGCACGTTTCCACCGCCAAACACTTTGGCTTCTAGGCGTGATTTTGAGGCACCGAGTTTGATCATATGGTTGATGAGGACTTCCATTGCATATACGCCATATCGAGCAGAATCAGAGTTGACGTTTAAATGGTCTTTGTTAGCAGGCAAAAGAAAGTGATTCATGCCTGCGATGCGTAAAATAGGGTCTCTCAGGCATACCGACACGCATGAACCAAGTACTGTCACAATGAGTGTTTCGTCTTTTGTTGCAAAGTATTCACCAGGCAAAATTTTCACCGCGTCGAGATTGAAATTCTTATCGAAGTAACGATTGGGGGCCAAGTGCTCATTAAATACGACGCTCATGCTTACAGCCTCTTCGGTTGGTAAATTGTTTTACCTAAGGGTGTTAACAACTGACTGACATGACTAAAATTTTCAGAGTGCCCAGCAAAATACAGGCTGTCGTAGGCCATGTGTTTGATGATCTTCTTTAAAATCTCTAACTGGGTTTGTTTATCAAAATAAATCATGACATTACGACAAAAGACAACATCGAAGTCTTTGGGAACGGACCACTGGTCATCCATTAAATTCAGCTTTTGAAAGTGCAGCAGCTTTCGAAGTTCGGGTACGACTTTTACCTTCCCCGCATTGGCGCCTTTGCCACGATGGAAAAAGCGCTTTTTCATCTCAATATCAACGCCGTCTAACTGCTCTAGCTTATATTGTCCGGCACTGGCGGTGGCAAGTACTTTGCTGTCGATATCTGAAGCGATAATGGTTACCGGTATATCAAAGCGGCCTAGTGCTTCAACTGCGGTCATGGCAAGTGAGTAGGGCTCTTCACCGGTAGAAGACGCTGCGCACCATATTTTTAATGGGCGATTGGCCGCCTTAATATAACGTTTAAGGTAATCAAAATGATGAGACTCACGAAAAAACGACGTGAGATTGGTGGTTAACGCATTGATGAACTCTTCTTGTTCATCAATGTGCTGGTCTAAATACCGTAGGTACGTTTTAAAATCGGTCAGTCCAAGTGTGCGTATGCGCCTAGCCAGACGGCTATATACCATCGAGTCCTTGCTATCTGCTAAGTTAATGCCAGTGAGCGCTTTAAGCTTAGCGCGCACGACCTCAAAGTCGGCGCGCTGATAGGCAAAATCCTTTTTTTCCGGAGCTGACGTGGTCATCGCTTAAAAGCTTTCCCATTCATCTTCTTCAGAGATGGCTGGCATTGCCTTTTTCGCTTTAGATGGCATAGCAGCGGAACTCACAGAAGGTAGTTCGTCAAATTGTTGAGACAACAAATCTGGCTTGCTATGGGACACTTTCGTTTTGACATCCGTATCGCTAAGGGTAAATGTACCGACGCGCTGCGTGAGTTCACTCGCTTGCGAGCGCATGCTTTCCGCAGCCGCCGCCGCCTGCTCAACAAGAGCAGCATTTTGTTGGGTCATTTCGTCCATTTGCATTACCGCTTTACTCACCTCATCGATACCGCTGGCTTGCTCACTAGAGGCTGCAGCGATTTCTGACATGATGTCGTTAACGCGCTTAATCGATACGACAATTTCCTGCATGGTTTCCCCAGAACGATTCACCAAGGCGTTACCACTTTCGACTTTTGTGACTGAGTCAGAAATTAAGTCTTTGATGTCTTTTGCTGCGTTTGCACTGCGCTGCGCCAAGGTTCTTACTTCTGATGCAACCACTGCAAAACCGCGACCTTGTTCACCCGCTCGCGCCGCTTCTACCGCAGCATTCAAGGCTAGGATGTTAGTTTGGAAGGCAATCCCATCAATAACACCAATGATGTCTGATATTTTTTGCGCCGAGTCGTTAATTGAGCCCATTGTCGTGACCACTTGAGAGATAAGCTCTCCGCCGTTTGCCGCAACTTCTGATGCTTGTGACGCTAAGCCGTTAGCTTGATTTGCATTTTCAGCATTTAATCTAACGGTACTTGTTAACTCTTCCATACTCGAAGCGGTTTCTTCAAGGCTAGAGGCTTGTTGTTCGGTACGCGTTGACAGGTCAGCGTTGCCTTGCGCTATTTCTGACGATGCATTGCTAATCGTGTCGCTGGCGCTGCGAATCTGACTGATGACGCTTACCAAATTTTCGGTCGTGGTATTACAGTAATTTTTCAAATCATTAAACGTACCGCGATAGTCGCTTTCGACACGCTTAGTTAAGTTGCCCTCTGAAATTGCCAGTAAGACATTACTCACTTCATTTAGGCCGCTTTCAGTCGTTTTCATTAGTTGGTTTAAGCCCTGCACTAGTGTCAGCATAAAGCCATCTTTACCCTCTTCTTGAATACGTTGGGTAAAGTCGCCTTTCAAGCTTGCTTCTACGATATTCGCGACTTCGATTTCTGCTTCTTTCTCTTTGGTGCGGTCTAACCATTCCAATACGGTCCCGATTTTTTCGCCGTTTTTCCCATTAATTGGGCTAGCGGTGAGTCGGAAGTGACGCTTGCCAAGCTTGATTTCGCTGGCATGCTTATCTGAAAGACGCTCTATCATGCTCTTTTGATGCGACGGGTCTTTGTGGAACCTATCCATGCTGCCGCCAATGATTTGATCGGCATTAAAGTGCGGCATAGCCTGTTTAATATCCGATTCAGCACCTTTGAGCATCGCCATCACCGAGCGGTTCATATAAATAATATTATGGTCAGCGTCGGCAATCATAACGTTGGTGCTGGTGTTATCTAACGCCTCTAAGATGCGCGCTACTCTGCGCTCTTCTTCGTAGATGGCCGTCATGTCATGCCACTCAACGCTGTTACCTAGGTTGTTACCCTCTTCATCACGAATAGGGTTAATCATCAGTCTGAATGAGTACTTGCCTAATGTAAGCTTCGCTTCGTGGACGGTCTTTAACTGGTCTAAAATCGCATGTTGATGTGATGGCTTTTGGTGGAAGTCGTCTATGCGCACCCCTATAAGCTTATCGGCGTTAAATTGAGGTAAATCTTTGCGAATTTCTGGCTCACACTCTTTCAACAACTTGCGGGTCGATTCGTTCATATACACAATGGTGCGATCAGCGTCTGACATCATAAATGCAGTTGAACTACTATCAAGCGCTTGCTTCACTTTGCTAGCTTCTAGCGCGACCACTTGCGCTTGTTTGAGCTGTTCGCATAAGGTGGTAAGCTCTGCCTCAAGAATACCCATTTCGTCTTTGCGGTTAGCATTAAGTGATAAATCATAATCGCCTTTTGCGATGTGCTTAAATGCGCCAATCAAACCACTTGAAGAGCTAATTAATGAACGTACGATAATCGCACCAATCACAAGGCTGATACTCATTAACACAATAATAGAAAGGAGCGTCATGTTGCGAGACGACTTAATATCTTCAAGACGCTCGTCTAATACCATGTTAAGTGAGCGAATGTTGGCGTCGTGTAAATCATATAGTTGATTGATGACCGCAGAATAACGGCTA
The DNA here is from genome assembly GCF_018595715.1 of Glaciecola sp. XM2. Lineage (GTDB taxonomy): Bacteria > Pseudomonadota > Gammaproteobacteria > Enterobacterales > Alteromonadaceae > Glaciecola. The sequence continues at coordinate 165,732 of NZ_JAHEOJ010000024.1, read as the reverse complement.
AAGTATTCGCCATTGTCAAACGAGCTTCTGTCTTTTTGAAGTATTTCGTTTTGCGTGAGTCTCTCAAGCTCGTCAACGCTTGCTTTGAGCGCAGCAGCCTGCTGATATGCGTTTTGAAATCTTTCGTCGGCTTGAGACGCTGAAAGCATATTGTATTCAAAATCTACCAAAGGTGACTGAATATTATTTAGATAAGCACTAACGGTGCTTTTTTGCGCTTCGGTAATTTCTGGGTTTGCAAGGATGCCAGCGCCTGAGCCGCGAAGTTTTCCTAAGTTGTCGGCTAAACGAGGCATATTTTGAAGATTAGCGATGATTATGTGATAACTTGCAGCAGCCGGGTCGTAGCTTAATAAGAAGTATTTAGACAGCTCTGAAATAAGTAAGTCAGCATCGGCAATGAGAGCAGAATGCTCGATAAACGATTCGCGTGGCGCAAACTGCCTAGCCCCAACCTTGGCTTTTATTGTGCCCCAAGTTGCTTCTAAGGTGTTGAGTCTTTGTTTCAAGGAGTTAGTTTCAGTACTGTCGTTGATGGCATCTTTGACACGTATAAATTGTTGATCAACTTCAGAGCCTTTAGCACTTAATGACGAAGCAATGGAGGTGTCGCCACCAAACAAGCTTGCCGACATTCCGCGGTGCTCAGCCAGCACTTTTTTAAGTTTTACCATGGCTGTAGTGGGCGCAATACCCCTAAGCTCTTGTTCGGTAGAAGCTTGCGAATCGAAAGATAGCTGCGTGTAGTAATAGCTAGGAAGTGCTAGCCCTGCTAGCGCTAGTATTGCAATAATACTCATTTTTGCATGCAGTTTGATATTGTCAAACCAAGATAAAATTTTCATCTTACTCGTGCTCCACTTTGGTGCTGGGGTCAAAAATTCCTAACTCATCACTTGAGATAAGCTTTTGGATATTCACTAAAATAATCATCTGTTCGTTGATGGTGGTGAGGCCGTGCAAATACGCACTGTCAAACGCAACACCAAATTCAGGGGGCGGTTTAATTTGTTCGTCGTTAACTTTGATGACATCACTGACTTCGTCTACTACGATGCCCACGATGCGATCGCCAATCATCAGCATGATCACAATGGTAAATTCATCATAGGTGGCCTGACCTACTTCAAATTTCAGGCGTAAATCAATAATAGGGACAATATCACCGCGTAAATTTAGCACGCCTTTTATGTAAGGCGGTGAGTTTGCGATTTTGGTGACATTTTCATAACCGCGAATCTCTTTTACCGTCATGATGTCGAGCGCATAGTTTTCGTCGCCTAACACAAAGGTAAGGAACTCTTGCTGCTCTTCATTGGTTATTGGTTCGGCCGCGCTGGTGTTAGCTCGCAAGGGGCACCTCCTGTTTACTTGGTGTTTTGATTTCAGCGGCAATTGACTCGATATCCAAGATCATCGCGACACTGCCATCGCCCATAATGGTTGCACCGGCTACACCCGGTACTCTGCGGTAATGTTGTTCAAGGCTTTTGATAACCACTTGTTGCTGGCCTTCTAGGTCATCTACAAGGATGCCAAAGCGCTTTCGGCTAGTCTCGACTAGCACCACAATGGCATTAGATACATCTGTTTTAGCGCCATCTATTCCCATTAGCTTATGTAGCTGTACAAGGGGCCAATATTCACCACGCACCCAAAGTACTTCATCGTTGGCGAGCGTTTTCAATTGATCTTTTGTAGGCTGCATAGATTCAATAATATTCGTCAGCGGCACCACATATGTTTGTTTGCCGACAGAGACACACATACCATCTACAATGGCCAAAGTGAGTGGTAAGCGAATTCTAAAAATTGAACCTACGCCTTGGTGGCTTTCAATTTCTACCGAGCCGCCGATGGACTCAATGTTACGCCTTACAACGTCCATGCCTACGCCACGACCAGAGACATCGGTAACCGCTTCGGCGGTAGAAAAGCCAGGCTCAAAAATCAGTGGCCATACGTCGGCGTCTTCTATGTCTTCGCTAACATCTAACCCGTTTGCCATCGCTTTTTCTAAAATCTTGTCGCGGTTTAAGCCGCCACCATCATCGGTAATGCTAATGACAATACTGCCGCCGCGCTGCTCTGCATTTAAAATAACCGTGCCGTTGGGGGTTTTCCCCGCCGCTTCTCGCACATCTGGCATTTCTACCCCGTGATCAACGCTGTTTCTGATCAAATGGGTAAGCGGGTCAACGAGCTTTTCTATCATGCCTTTGTCGATTTCCGTTGCGCCACCTTCAATAATCAGCTCAACGTCTTTACCTAACTTATCTGCCAAATCTCTGACCACTCGCGGAAAGCGGTTAAAGGCAAAAGACATCGGCAGCATACGCATCGACATCACCGCTTCTTGGATTTCTCGGATGTTTCTTGATAGCTCGCCAATAGCGCCTTCTAGCTTTTCTTCAGTCTCGCCGTGGACTTCTTTACCCACGATTTTGATCATCGATTGCGTGATCACGAGTTCGCCCACTAAGTTGACAAGAGAATCAATTTTCATCGTGTCGACGCGAATTGAGCTTGCGTCTTTGGTTTCGCTTTTAGGCTTGCGAGCTGCCGGTTTTTTCGATTTTGGTGCAGGTTTTTCTACTTTATCTGCACTTGGTTGGTCGACAAAAAAGCCAAATGAATCGTTATCATCTTGAGCGTTTGCCTGATTCGTCGTAGCACTGTCGGTTTTTTGACTATCTTCTTCATCTTCAAAGAAGCCATATGCACTCTCCTCGCTTTCGTTTTCGACGGGTTCAAAAAAGCCAAAAGCGTCATCGTCATTAGTGACGGCGTTTTCGAATAAACCAAAACCTTCAATGTCATCTTTGTTTTGAGGTTCGTTTGCGTCGTTTGGGGCTTCATCGGTGGGTTTAAGCAGTTTTTCTAGGGCGATAGTGCCGCTTTCGATAGTGCTCCAATCAATGTCTTCTTCGTTTTGATAGCAGGCGAGTATGCCTTTGAGGGTATCGACGGTATTGAGCAGTTGGTCAACAATGACTTTTGTCATTTCCAGCTCATCTTTGCGCGCTAAATCAAGAATGTTTTCCATTACATGAGTTAGCCCTGTCAACGCATCAAAACCAAATACACCGCTTCCACCCTTTATGGAGTGCGCGGCTCTAAAGATGCTATTTAAGTCTTCGATGTCAGGCTCATCTAATGAGAGCTCCATCAGAAGATGTTCCATATCATCTAAGTGTTCGTGGCTTTCTTCAAAAAATACTTCGAAGAATTGACTCATGTCTACAGACATAGAGATAACCTCTTATGGTAAAACTTTTGATGCAACTGCGAGTAATTTTTGCGGGTCGAAGGGCTTCACCATCCACCCAGTTGCGCCAGCAGCGCGACCTTGTGCCTTCATTGCATCACTCGCCTCGGTAGTTAACACCACGATAGGCGTGCTGCGATAAGCACTTAGTCCTCTTAACGATTTTATTAAGGTCAGTCCATCCATGCGAGGCATGTTTTGGTCGGTGATCACAAAGTCATACTGCATGCGCTTGCATAAATCTAATGCCGCTTGCCCGTCTTCCGCTGTGGTAACCTGATAGCTAGCAGACTTGAGCGTAACCTGTACCATTTGTCTAATGGAGGGTGAATCATCTACCACTAATATATGTTTACTCATTATTTAAAACTCTCTTTGATAACAACAGACGTTTGATTACCCGGTGGGGTGATCGTGACTGATTTACACAACTGCTCAATTAATGAAAGCCCTCTACCTGACAGGGATTCATCATCCATTACCGTTGATGCCTGTAGGTCATAGCCAGGCCCAGAATCGATAATGTCAAACTTCATTTCTTTACTGACTTCACAATACTCAAACTGCATGGTGATCTTTTCTTCATCACCAATGGCTATCAGCCGCTCTTCTTTGAGCATTAAATATTCAGCAAAACCGGCGTAATCTGTTTTCAGTTTTGAATCTAACTTTAATATACCGTGATCTATTGCATTGCTGATGAGCTCTGCAAATACAGTGAAGGCACGCTGCCGCAAATCACCCGACACATCAACACTGCGCATTAAATTGTCAAACCAGCCTACGATGTCGGATCTGCCAATTAATCCACCTTCGACTAATATTGATGCACATACCTTGCCAGATTTATTATCACGGATGATTAAATCGGTGTTGGCCTGTTTATCTAAAAGCTTTTTAACCTCCACATCACAAATCGATAAATCATCTTGTAACTCCTGCATCTCATTAAATACGCTAAAGTGATTAACGATGTGGCTCAACAAAGGCTCAGTACTTTTATTGTTTTCGATAAGTTGCGTCACCCGATGCATGCCAAAAGGCTCTTTTTGAGGGTTTTCTTGTTCAACTAAGCCATCACTGAAGAAAAATAGATTTTTGATAGAGTCTGCCTCCAACGTGATAATGTTAGGGTCGAAGTCTTCTGGCTCAAGAATGCCAAGGGCCATAGTCGTTGACGGGTGGCGATGGGTTTTATGGTTAAAGTCCAATGCAATCACATCTGGCATACCACCATTGAACAAATGAATCTGTTGAAGGTAAAAGTTTACCTCTACGCCAATGAGCGCCACAAACTTGTCATCCGGTAGGTCAGAACACAACTTCTTATTCGCCTCATGCACAATGTGAGCTAGCGACAGGCCTTTTTTTATCATCGCCTTTATTGTGGCAACGAGCGGCAAAACACTGATTGCTGCGGCAAGCCCATGCCCAGTGGCATCGGCTAAGATCACCATGCGATTGCCGTTAGGTGAAATATCACTGATAAACAAATCGCCATTAAACGTGCTTGATGCTTGCAAGTAAGTATTGATATGTTCAATATCATTGTGAGCCGCCGAGGCGACGTGCTCGTAAACATATCTAGCTAATTCCTCCTCCTGAGCTTGTTTATCGAGTAAGGCATTTAGCTCATAGGCTTGTCTTGCGAGCTGTACTTCTTTGTCATACACCGATTTAACGCGTTGCATTTTTTGCCACAACAAGTCCAGTGATAATGGTTTGGCTAAAAAGTCATCAACGCCGTACTCAAACGCCTCCAACATGTTATGTTGTCTATGGTCAGCGGTGATCATAATGATAGGAAGTGAACGCCCGCTTTGGTTGACCGTCTTGAGTTTTTCGATGCAATGAATACCATCGCCATCGGGCAAATGATTATCAAGCAATACAAAATCAAAATGAGAGCTTTTGACTTGGAGTGTTGCATCACTGATGGTTTCGGCTACAACCGTAGTGCAGTCGTTGCCTTCTAAAAAGGTTTGTAGAATTTCAGCAAACAAACTATCGTCTTCAATGATGAGCACGCGCATTGTGTAGGCCTTATCGCTTACGCAATATCAAATAGTTTGTCAAAATTCGCAATGGTCAGTATCTCTAGAGCATTGGCTTTAGCATTGCGTATACGCACATTAACGTTTTGCGCTTTTGCTTTCTTTTGCAATAACACCATCATGCCTAATGCCGAGCTATCAAGATAGCTAACGCGGCTGAAATCAAGGGCAATCTCTTTTACACCGGCTACCGCTAGCAGCGCTTGATACTGCTCAGTAAACTGCTTGTGGTATGCAAAATCGAACTTTTCGGGTATTTGTAGTGCTTTTTCGCTCATGTTCGCTTCCTAAGTAATATTTAAAATAATTCAATTTCGCCCGAGGCCATGCTGGTCGCAGATACTGGGTTGCTGCTGTCACGCTTGCGCGACTTGATTTTTTCTAGATAGTCGTGCATTTCAGCGCTGATGCTTTCAATATTTTGCGGCGTAAGATGTTCGATGTGCTCTCGTACAAATGAGATGGTCTCGAGTGTAAACGCTAGGTTTTGACCGTTGATATCGCCAAACTGCAAGCCTCTAATCGCTTGAGACAGCGCGTTATCCAAATCATTTGAAACCTTCTCAAGACCTGCAGTCACTTTTGCGTCGGTCTCAGCTTTTTCGATAATACTTGCGAGTGCTTCATTAATTTCTTTTTTGGCATCGATAACGTAACTCACATCGTAACTGGCTAGGCGTCCTACCTCACCGGTTAAGCCTTCGATGCGCTCCGACATTGATTTAAGCTGCGCTTGAATGGCGTCACTGAATTGTGATGAGCGATTGGAAAGTGAGCGCACCTCATCTGCAACTACAGCAAACCCGCGACCGTGCTCACCTGCTCGTGCCGCTTCAATGGCCGCGTTTAGCGCCAGTAGGTTGGTTTGGTCAGCAATGCTGTCTATGTCTTTTACTGCCTTAAGTACCTGCGGAACCGATTCATATATTTCAGTTACTTGGTCGAGTAAGGCCATAGACGATGCAGACATATCTACGGTTGATTGAATGAATTTATCGAGGGTGTCGGATGTGCTGTCAGCAAAATGACGCATGGTGTCGCTGTAGAGTTGATCGTCATTTCCAGCAAATCGAATCAATGTTTGGATAGTATCGCTCTGAGATTTTACGAGTGCTTGAAGGCGTTCAAAACTTTCACTTAAGGTATACACAGCGTCATCTTGTGTGCTTTTGATGCCGCTGATGTTCGATTCGCTCTCTTTTAAAGTGGGCAAAATCTCGCTACATAAGGCTTCAAATTTATCAAAGGTGAAATTACTAACAGGAACCTTTGCCGCTTCTATCTGTGCTTTTACAAGTTGTTCATGTCTTTTGCTAAGCAGCAGTGGAAAGGCAACAAGTGCCGACGCCATTAAGGTAAAACCTATGTACCCATAGCCAAAAACCAATAGTAAGGCAGACACAACAATTACTGAAAGTAATGGCAGCCAAGTTTGTATAGATAGTAAACGCGTATGCATGTTTCTCGCCTTGTCAGCATAGCAAAAGGCTTCTGTAAGCATGGCAGGGCGTGGCGATATCTTCTTTATTAGCTAGATGCTTATGGTCAAACATGAAAGCGTTAGTCAGATATGCAGGTATCAAACCTTGCAAACAGAAACTTGTTCGGTCTTAAGGTTATCGTATGGAAAAGCGAAAAGTTTAGAGGGATCTTATATAGAGTGAATCATTATCGAGCGCAAATTGCTCGATAATGATTTGATACCGAAGTGTGTTTTTCCGTCGAGCTTAGTTCAACGCGCGATTGATGTGATTTGCAAACGCGTCGGCTTTCATAAATCCTGTCACCCGGCTTTGTGAAAGTTCACGGCCGTTTGCATCAAAAAACAAAATAGTCGGTAAACCTAGCACATTAAACTCTTCTTGAAAGGCAAGGTTTACAGGTGTGTTATCGGTTAAGTCAATCTGCATCCATACCGTTTCGCTCAGCGCATCTACCACGGCTGGGTCTGGGAAGGTGTATTTTTCAAACTCTTTACACGCGACACACCAGTCGGCATATAGGTCTACCATCACTGATTTACCTTCGGCGTTTGCCGCGGCTAACTTTTGGTCGAAGTCATCTAAATCTCTGACCATAATAAATTCAGGGTGCCCCTTGCCTTGAACCGCTGAACTTGGCGCACTGGAAATCCCGGAAATGAGTTGCCCACCTAAAATACCATTGGTCTGAAGTGCTTGAAAGGTATAGAGCACGGAGCCCACAAAACCCACCATAACCACTAGCGAGCGTACGCCTTTTGCGAAGCTTGTTTGGGTGTCTTGGTTCATGGTGTAGAGATAAGCAAACAGACCTAAGCCAAGGGCTGCCCACAAGAGCTGCGTCCATGGTGCTACGAAGATGCGTTCAACAAATAGAATCGCCACGGTAAGCATCATAAAGCCAAAGGTAACCTTGATAACGTTCATCCAGTTGCCGGCCTTCGGGAGGAGTTTCCCGCCAGTCATGCCAAACAATATAAGCGGAATGCCCATACCAAAACTTAAAGCATAAAGTGCCGAGAACCCAAATATCAGTGATTCAGATTGTGCAACAACGAGTAACACTGCGGTAAGCGGCGCTGTTGTGCAAGGTGACGCAACCAGGCCAGAAATCACCCCCATGATAAATACGCCAACAAGGTTGCCAGATTTTTGTTCGTTACTAAGGCCGTTTAGCTTTTCTTGCCATTTAGACGGCAACTGAATCTCATACGCTCCAAACATGGCGAACGCCAACCCAATAAATAAAATGATAAACACGCCTAGTAACACAGGGTGTTGTAGCATGGCTTGGAACTGCACGCCCGCGGAGGCGACGATTAAACCCAAAATACTGTAAGTGATCGCCATCCCTTGCACGTACACAAACGATAGAATAAACGCTTGTGAAAGTTTGATTTCTTTTTTGCCTTTACCAATAACAATGCTCGATAGAATGGGATACATGGGATACACGCACGGTGTAAAGGCAAGGCCAATACCGAGCAACAATAATAACCCTAAGCTAAGCGCTAAGCTCTCATCAGACAGCAAACGCTCTGCTAAGGTAAATTGCTGAGATACAGCGCCATCGTTTTGGGCAGTATCTGCAGAGGCATCGTCAGTGGCGCTTCCGGTGGAGCCATTTGGTAAATACTCATCTAAAAAGATGACTTTGGTAGTGGGTGGGTAGCAAAGCCCTGCTTCCGCGCAGCCTTGGAATCTTAGTTTGACTTGACCGTCTTGAGCCGTTTGAATAATAGGATAGCTAACTTCCATATCGTAAAAGAACACATCTGAGAGGCCAAAAAATTCATCTTCTATGGTTTCATGTGCGGGGTATACAGGTTCGCCAATGGTGGCGTTGCGTGTCACAGTTTGAAATTGCTTTTTATAAAGGTAGTAGCCTTCGGCAATGTCCCATTTAACAATCAGTTCACCGTCTTTTTGCTCAAAGTCGAAACCAAAAGCCTCGTCGACTTTTAAAAACGTGGGTGAGTCAGCAAAAAGAGATTCGGGTGTTTGTTGCGCAACGGCAAAATTGAGCCCAAACAGGAAGAGAAAAATCGACGTGCATGCTGCAAGCCAAGGGCGAGTGAAGGTGTGTTTCAAACTCAACGACATTAAACTGCTACCTTAAATTATGTGTACGCGCAATGAGACCGGAAAACATTGAATTCGCTTTCACAATTGGGGTCTATATTATTGCAAGTTATGCCCAGCGCTTGTAGATATCTTTATCGGTAAGCGTTTGGATCAGTATCCTATTGATTCTACTAGAGTATGAATAGAGATTGAATAATAGCAATTCATACCCCATTATTTATTTTAACTAAGGGAGCGCTGTTGCTCTCAAAACGTTCATAAAGGCAATCATAGTTTTGTTGATACTTTTTTTACTTTTCGCTGTTCTACCCATTGCTGAAATCATGTTGATCATCAATGTGTCTGACAATATTGGTGGCTGGAATACTTTCTTTATTGTTATTTTTAGCGCAATCATTGGCGCCTACTTTGTGAAGCGTGAGGGCTTAAGTACCTTGCAACAAGTACAAGCGAAGTCCGCGGCGGGCGAGCTGCCGGGTAAAGAAATCAGCGAAGGTTTGTTGCTATTGATTGCCGGTGCCCTGCTAGTAACGCCAGGGTTTATTACAGACATCATTGGCTTATTGTTTACTATTCCATTTACACGAGGCCCGATCGCGGCGGCCATTGTAAAACGCTTTATGCTGCATCAAGCAAAGCAGACAAATGTGCACTTTTCTTTTCATCAACAGCAATATCATCAGCAACAGACCCATCGTCAAACTGACGATGAAGAGGGGGAGGTGATTGACGGCGAATATCGTGACAATACCCCAAATGATGAAAAAGACCGGTTAAATTAGGTTTTTTCACAATTTTTATAAATACGCCCCTTGAGTTTGTATTGAGCAACCCCACTTAGCTTTGCAGTTAAAGAATTCATGTCAATTATGGCGTGGTAACCTACTCACATAGAGTTTTATTAATACTAATCTTTATTGGAATTTTCAGGAGATTTGAAAATGGCAATTCGTCCTTTACACGATCGCGTCATCATTAAGCGCGAAGAAGTAGAAAGCAAGTCTGCAGGTGGCATCGTGCTTACCGGCTCAGCAGCAGAAAAATCAACCCGCGGTAAAGTTATCGCAGTGGGCAATGGGCGTTTACTCGACAATGGCGAAGTAAAAGCCCTCGACGTAAAAGTTGGCGACTCTGTGATTTTTAGTGACGGCTACGGCGTGAAAACTGAGAAGTTAGACGGCGAAGAAGTCTTGATCCTGAGCGAAAGCGACATTCTAGCGGTTGTTGAATAAGTTCAACGGTCCTATCGATTTAACCTTGTAAAGATTTAGAGGAATATAAACATGGCAGCTAAAGAAGTTCGTTTTGGCGACGACGCTCGCACAAAAATGCTAAAAGGCGTTAACGTTCTTGCTAACGCAGTAAAAGTAACCCTAGGCCCTAAAGGTCGTAACGTAGTATTAGATAAATCATTTGGCGCACCTACCATCACGAAAGATGGTGTATCTGTGGCGAAAGAAATCGAGCTTGAAGATAAGTTTGAAAACATGGGTGCGCAGATGGTGAAAGAAGTGGCGTCTAAAGCAAATGACGAAGCAGGCGACGGCACCACTACTGCTACCGTATTAGCACAGGCTATCGTCACTGAAGGCTTAAAAGCGGTTGCAGCGGGCATGAACCCAATGGACCTTAAGCGCGGTATCGACAAAGCGGTTGCTGCAGCGGTTGAAGAACTTAAAAAGCTATCGACTGAGTGTGCCGACAGCAAGTCAATTGCACAGGTAGGTACTATCTCTGCAAACTCTGATTCTGTTGTGGGCGACATCATTGCTCAAGCAATGGAAAAAGTCGGTAAAGAAGGTGTTATCACGGTAGAAGAAGGCCAAGCACTACAAAACGAATTAGATGTAGTTGAAGGTATGCAGTTTGACCGTGGTTACTTATCACCTTACTTCATCAACAACCAAGAAAGTGGTTCTGTTGAGTTAGACAGCCCTTACATCTTATTGGTTGACAAAAAAGTATCTAACATCCGTGAATTGCTACCAACCCTTGAAGCAGTCGCAAAATCTTCTAAGCCGCTCTTGATTATTGCAGAAGACGTTGAAGGTGAAGCGCTAGCGACATTGGTAGTAAACAACATGCGCGGCATTGTTAAAGTGGCTGCTGTTAAAGCACCTGGTTTTGGTGATCGTCGTAAAGCGATGTTACAAGATATTGCTACGTTAGCAGGCGGTACTGTTATCTCTGAAGAGATTGGTCTTGAGCTTGAAAAAGTGCAGCTAGAAGACTTAGGTACTGCCAAGCGTGTTGTTATTACCAAAGATAACACAACGGTTGTTGACGGAGCTGGTGAGCAAGACGCGATCGAAGGTCGTTGCAACCAAATCCGCGCTCAGATTGAAGAGTCATCTTCAGACTACGACAAAGAGAAGCTTCAAGAGCGTTTGGCTAAGTTAGCCGGCGGTGTTGCGGTAATCAAAGTTGGCGCAGCGACTGAAGTTGAAATGAAAGAGAAAAAAGCACGCGTTGAAGATGCATTGCACGCAACACGCGCAGCGGTTGAAGAAGGCGTAGTCCCTGGTGGCGGTGTGGCACTTGTTCGCGCGGCAGCTAAGTTGATTGAAATGACAGGCGACAACGAAGACCAAACTCACGGTATCGTGATGGCACTTCGTGCGATGGAGTCTCCACTTCGTCAAATTGCTGCGAACGCAGGCGCTGAAGCATCTGTTGTAACAAATGCTGTGAAAAACGGTGAAGGTAACTTCGGTTACAATGCTGGTAACGACACCTACGGTGACATGCTAGAGATGGGTATTCTTGACCCAACTAAAGTAACGCGCTCTGCTTTGCAGTTTGCAGCGTCTATTGCTAGCTTGATGATCACCACCGAAGCGATGGTGGCGGAACTGCCAAAGGAAGACGGTCCGGGCATGCCTGATATGGGCGGCATGGGTGGAATGGGCGGCATGATGTAAAAATGTGCATGCCCATGCATAGCATTGTTTAACTTACAGTGTGACAAATTAAAAACCCGCAAAATGTGTATTTTGCGGGTTTTTTTACGCTTGGCCCAGGCGTATGGAACCAATGATAAGAATATTACGACCCTTTGTCTTGCCTTGGAAAACAAATATCAGTCAAATTGGTAATAAAGAAGGGAAAGTAATCATCGGTGCCAAAAAGGTTACCTGCTTCTACATGAAAGGGAATGCAAAACCCATCTACTTTACGAAAGTCTGAAAGGACTGCGCCAAATGGTTGCAGACGATGCATGCGCTCAGGATTAGCATTGCTCCAGCGCTGGAACTCACCGCGAATTGGTTGTCCGTCTTGGTCGACGGTGATGTCGACGGTTTGTACCATTTTGGCATGGCTCATTGTGTACCGTGCGGTGTTCTCATCGACGGCTTCCCATGTCACGTTAGGACCGGGCAGAATTGCCGCTGGCGTCCAAAATGCTGCTTCTGCAGCATAACGACCAAATGCTGAGCGCGCATGATCTGCGTCTCCCCCAAATCGGGCAACTGGGACAAGCCCAGCTAGCCAGAATCGCGTCCAGTTTCCTGAATCAGAGCCTGCAATTTGCATGAGCCCCTTTGCGCCCGACATCTTCCATACGAACCCATACGGTGGCGCCAACAATTGCATTGCGCGCATATCCATATAGTTTGGCGCACTCTTCGTACCAAGGCTAAATTTGCCTACCATCTGAATCTGGGCGACTGTGTATAGTGAGGTACCTTCTGTAATCGCAAACGCGAAATAGCGCCGTGCTGGCTCGGGAAGCTCGGCAACCATAGATAGCGAAAATCGCTTAGGTTCGCTGGGCTGCATCTTTGTTAGCCGCTTAATTTCTTTATGATCAGCAAAATGATCAAGCTGTCGCCAAAGAAGTAAAGGCAATACAACAATAACCACAATAAATAAGCCAATAATAAACAAGGTTGTCATTTTATCGTCTCACCGTAAGGATATGATTTATATCAAACCATCAATGTCTTTAAAGCCAATGTGTCACAACGCATTGGCGATACTTAGTTTGCCGAATATAAGCGTTAATATAATAGAAGTTAAAAAAAACACTTTGACTAGCATCAATAATGATTTCGGTAGTTATTTACATCGTGAAGCATTGCTTTCGTTGTCTTGTTCCTTGCGATGCTATTTGCTTGATGAGTTTGCCGATGCGTACTTTTCAAAAACGATGTTTTATTTTGCGATACTATCGCTCATAGCCGGATGGCTGACGATTTTCTTGCTATCGCAGTTTTGCAGGCATCGCTTAACTGCTTGATACGCGCCAAAAGTCCAATATCATAATGGTGGTTATGTCTGTCATGATGCCTTCTCGACACATTCCATTATGGATCATGAGTATGAAAACCTTCCTTTCAGTATGTTTGGCTGTTTTAGCCTTTCAATCAACGATTGTATATGCCGCTCAATGGGATTTGATTTTTGCGGGTCAATTACTGGCTATTCCCGGTGAACCTGTGGCTAATGAACAAAGCGTAATTTTAAAAGACGGCCGGGTTCATAGCGTTGAGCCGGGCTATATTGACCCTCAGAGTATTGACCGCAGTGCTTCAGACACTTTAGAAATACACGATTTAAAAGACCACTTTGTGATGCCTGGATTTATTGATGGCCATGTGCACCTTACTGTATATATGGCGTCAAACGAGTCGATGAATTGGGTGAGAATGTCTGAGGCTGACTTTGCTATTCGGGGTGCGAAATACGCGAAAGATACGCTTTTAGCCGGTTTTACCACCGTGCGTGACATGGGCGCATTTTCGGGCGATTCCATTTATGCTATTCGAGATGGTATTAACAATGGCGACATTATTGGACCGCGAACATACGTTGCAGGCCATACTATTTCCATAAATGGTGGCCATGGTGATATTACGCATTCCTACAAGCAATCAGTAGCGGATGCAATTCGCAGCGCGGGTATCTGCGATGGTGTGAGCGAATGCAGAAAAGTCGTCCGTGAGCAAATTCGTCGCACCGCTGATCATATCAAACTCACTGCTACTGCTGGTGTGTTATCAGAAAGCGCTGCCGGTTTAGAACAGCAGTTTTTTGACGATGAGTTAAAAGCCATTATCGATACCGCGCACTTAATGGGCGTAAAAGTGGCGGCTCATGCGCATGGTGCGCAAGGGATCAATGCAGCTTTACGGGCAGGGGTCGATACCATTGAGCATGGCACATTTTTAAACCAAGAGAGTATTCAACTGTTTGTTGAAACCGGCGCATACTTATCGCCCACGTTGTCTGCAGGGGCAAGCATGGAGCCGCTTGTTAATGACCCGAATAGCTTTTTAACACCTATTCAAAGAGAAAAGTCAGAAATGGCGCTCACGAGAGGCAAACAATACGTGCGGGAGGCGCATAACGGTGGAGTAAATATCGCACTCTCAACAGATGCGGGCGTGATTGAGCATGGCAAAAATGCATTGGAGTTTGAACTGTTGGTTAATTGGGGTGGCATGACACCCATGGAGGCCATAAAAGCTGGCACCATAAACGGCGCCGACAACATCGGTAAGCTCGATGAGTTGGGCAGTATTGAAGCGGGTAAGTGGGGAGATATTGTTGCAGTAAAAGCAAACCCTTTAGAAGATATCGCTGTGCTAAAAAATATAGATTTTGTGATGAAGGAAGGCGAGGTATACCTTAATCGCTAAGATGGATAAGTAATGCCTGACGCATCCGGCTGCTTATGAAGTAGGTAAAACATGTTTGTATTAATGGAGCGATTACGTGCCCATCTCATCTTTACCTAAATGGATTGAATATGGCGCATTTGTTCTGGCCTTTGTCGCTGGCATGATAAATGCGCTTGGGTTGCTAGGCTTTGAGCATCAAGCGGTATCCCATGTTTCTGGCTCTGCCACTGCATTAGGTATTGAGCTTTTTGAGTTTACACTCACGCCCATTATCCAACTGCTTGGTATATTGCTAGCGTTTGCTCTTGGCGCGGCTATCTCTGGTTTTATGTTGTACGGTAGCAGCTTAAAATTATCACGCCGTTATCACAGCGCTTTGTTTTTAGAGGCTTGCTTATTGTTTATCGCCTTTGTCATGTTGAACATGGGCTCTTTTTGGGGGCTTATGTTTGCGACCGCTGCGTGCGGACTGCAAAATGCACTTGCCACCACTTACAGTGGCGCGGTTATTCGTACAACCCATCTTACCGGTATTTTTACCGACTTTGGCATTATGATTGGCGCCGCCTTGCGGGGGGAGGCCTTTGATAAGCGAAAAGCGATACTTTTCTCTCTTATCATTTTGGGCTTTGTAACCGGTGGTTTTGTCGGTGCGGTGTTGTTCGAATACTTTTTGTTCAGAGCTATGCTTGCACCTACTGTTATTTGCTTGATTCTATCGTTAGTCTATCGTCAATATCAAAGAAAACACTTGATAGTTGATTGAACCCTCTGCGGGAAAGCTATGCGTCCAGCGACGAGTCGGGATTTGTAAATCTACTGCAATTTTGAGCAAATAAAGCCGTAAACAATTCAAGAAAGTCAACAAAATCATAAGTATTAAATCATGTCTGTGGATACTTTAGTAAGTAAACTATGTATTTGCTAATGCATGGTGTATCGTGTGTTTTTTGAGCGCTTAAGGCGGGGTTGATAGCACATTGTTTATTACGTTATCTAGCAAATACAAAAAAGGAAATTAAGTATGGTCAATGCAATGCAAAGCGAAGATATACAAGCGATAGAAAAAGTCATGCAAGCCTATGTGCAAGGCGGTCAAACAGGAAATAACGATACACTGCGCCCTATCTTTCATGAGTTAGCTACCATTTGTGGTTATGTGGGCCCCGATTTGTTTGCAGGTCCAATTGAGATGTTTTATGAGTGGCATACTGAAAATGGTCCTGCTAAAGATCTCACCGCACAAGCGCCAAAAATCGATATCGAAGGCAGCGCAGCAACGGTGCGCATCGAACTTGATAACTGGACCGGGCATCGTTTTAGCGACTTTTTTACACTGGCTAAAATTGATGGTCAGTGGCAAATAATGAGTAAGGTGTTTTTCTTACACGAATAAACATCGTAAAGGTACTTTTATGAAAAGAATTTTAATTATAGGAGGACTAGCAATTAGGCGCTATGAATGAGTAACCCCTAATTGCTAGAGCGTGCTTTGGTGCTATTGCGCTGAGCCTTGCGCAATAACGACCGTTGGTTTATTGGAAAAGGCGTGATGCTATATTCGGGATACACTTCTGACGGGCATGTTTTTAATATAGTCACGCATGCCAATGCGTGTTTCGTCATTTCGGCCTGTGAGTGCAAATTCATGAATGACGATTGTGGGGTCGACCACAATGTTGCGCTCGCTCATAATATTTAGCGTGGTTTGTAATGTGCACTATTTTAGATAAGATGTCATATAAATTTCGGCATCCAACATCCATTGCTGATCCAACGCACTGTATCGCCATTTTGCATTGTAGCTACCTGAAAAAAGCGTATTTCCATTTAGTTTACCTTTCCAATCACCATACTCCATGGCCATGTTCCCAAGTTTAGATACGACCACACAATGAGGCGTGCGGATATAGATTGTGGGTGGTTCTGGACTATCAAAATCGCTTTGCCAAATAGCTAGCTGGGCTTGTTTACCATTAAACAACTCGCTATCTGTGCCGGTTACAAGAGTGACGTTTTCATTGAGTATAGCGGCTATTGTATCGATATCGGATTGTATAATGGCATCATTGAAACGTTCTCGTTGCTCCATAACTTGGGCAGAGGCTTCATTGATATCACATTTTAATTCGGCAAATGCAGGGTGGGTGAAAAGCGCTAATATTACGACTAAGAATGCTGGTAATCGCATAACATATCCTATGTATTTTTAAATGTTTAGCCATGCGCATGTTATAGTTAAAGCTGCTGCGTAATTAAAACTTCTGCTGACGAAACACCTTCACATCGCTGAGGCTAACAATACCCGGTTGGTCTTCAAAATACTCTTCCATCAGGCGAGTTGCAATCCGGTCAGCCATATTGGGGTCAAGCACAATGACTTCAATTTTGACTATCCTAAACTCATCAACCATCGATAAATGTTGCGCCGGATGTAAATGAAAGGAGCCATTGCCGCCGCCTTCAAAAATGGTATAGCCTTTGGCGCCTTCTTGTTCAAGTACCTCAAGAATCTCTTCTTCAAAGACCTTCTCTGTCATGATTGATATGAGTGTTGCGTGATGTTTCATAGTAATGCCTTTTTACCCGCTAACTAAAAAACGATAGTAGCGAGCTCTGTGAATAAGGGGATCCCAATTGCAATACAAATGGGCGTACCGATACTGGTCGACGAGCCAATAAAGGCCGATGGATTGGCTGATGGAATGCCTGCGCGCAGGGTTGGCGGGCCAGAAATATCTGAACTTGAAGCGGCTAAAATCGCCAACAATACCACGCCGCCGGGGCTAAACCCGGTGAGATGATGAGCGATAATACCAAAGCCAAATGCGATGCCGCCGTGCAAAAGCGGGGCGATCGCGGCATACACAGCATACCAGTGTGCTACGCGTCTTAGCTCTGACAGTCGCTGCCAGGCTTCAATGCCCATAATGATCATCAGAATCGATAAGAACCCGCGGAACATTGGGTTGTAAAAGCTTTCATAAACCGGCTCAGGTTTGGTAAGAAGGCCTAATAGTAAACCTAAAATCAACGCAGAAAGTGCAGAGCCCTGCAGGCTATCGATGACAATTTCTCGGATGTTTACTTCTTTGCGTTTATGTTTGTGGGTACTTTTGAGTTCTTCTTTTTGCGTTGCAAGGCGGCCAAGTACAATAGCCAATACCAAGGCAGGGATATCCATAAACGGATACAGGGCCGACACCCAAGCCTCATACTCCATGCCTACATCATCTAAATGCAGCATGGCGGCTGCAAAGGTAGACGCGGAGACGGCGCCAAATAAACCAGCGGTTGCGATAGCGTCAACAGGGCGAATGCCAGGCAAGCGTGCTAACGCGATTTTACCGATGAAAACAATAATGACACCAATTAACACGGCAAAAAAAGCAGGCAAAAGCAACTCAGCCAAATTAGCATTGCGAATTTCCATGCCGCCTCTTAGGCCAATTTTCATCAGCAGCACGAAGATAATAAATTTATAGACTTGGTCGGGTATGTTTAGGCGACTGCCCATGGCGGCCATAAACATGCCGCCGAGTAAAAAACCGAGCGTGGGTGTTTGAAACCCAGCCAAAATGAGACTGATAAAGCCAGAAAGTGCTTCCATAGGATATTATATAACCTGCAATTGCTATCAAAACGTGATGATAGTGAACTAAAGGGTTTTGTCTTAACGCACATTAAAAACATAGTGTAGCGTAAAACCCTGATTTACCAAAAAATGATATTACGAGAATGAAAATAAATACGTGCGCAAAACGATATCTAGGCTGTTGGCCAGTTTTTACCTATCAGCAAAACTTTTATCCTTAAGCCATCAATTAAATGGTTTACACAAAGGGTATTATCGTGAATTCATCTACATTTGCTGGGCAGAAAGGAGCAACGCTACTAGAACTAATGATTGTGGTTACACTCATGGCTATTCTCCTTACCGCGGTAATACCCAGTGCTGCTGACATCATCGATAAAAGCCGAGTAACGGCGCAAGTCAATCACATCAGTAGCGTGCTGCAATACACTCGCTACAATGCAATCGACGAACATACAAGCACCAGCTTATGCCCCACAAATAATTTGCGTGACTGCGACTTTCGAGATTGGAATTTGCCAAAGATGCTTTTTTCAGATCGCAATTTTAATAACATACGCGATGAAAATGAGGCCTTAATTTATGCCACTCAAAAAACAGGTACTGGGGTTTCGATGACAGGGCCTCGACGAGCGCTTAGGTTTTATGAAAACGGCGTGATTGGCAGCCCTGCAACATTGGTTATTTGCCCCGAGCGGGATGTGCCAAAACTCAACCGCGCGCTATTTGTGAGTCTTCAAGGCCGCGTTAGACTCAGCGAAGATCGCAATCAAGATGGCATACATGAAAAAGGTAATGGCGATCCTTTGGTGTGTTGAGCAAAGACTATATTGCGCTTCGCAGTTAAACGATGATTTCCCTTGTGTAAAGGAAAACACCTACGCTAGTATGGGACTTGCTTTTCATCCGTTAACAGGAATTAGTCTATGCAGTTTAATCAAGCGCTTACCGATGAGCTTAACCTTATTTTGAAGTTCCCTAGTGACAGTTTGCTACAAGGTATAAAGATCCATAAAGATGCGGGTGAAGAAGTGGTGGCCGCAGTGCAACGTCTGTACGAAAAAGGCATTGTTACCCAAGCCGACGGTGGCTATTTGACCGACTTAGGTCACGACTTACATGCTCGTATAGAAGTGGTCGCACAGGCACTAAATAATACCGAAGCAAAATAATCCAATCTGTTCAATAACGAAGGAGTAACCATGCAATACCTTCATACTATGATCCGCGTCAGTAATTTAGACGACACCTTGCGTTTTTTCTGTGATTTACTTGGCTTGGTAGAGGTCAATCGCTATGAAAATGAGAAAGGTAAATTTACCCTTGTATTTTTGTCAGCGCCCGATGATTTAGGGTTGGCAAAAGAGCGAAAGGCTCCTCTCGTTGAGCTTACCTACAACTGGGATAGTGAAGAGGAATATGGTAATGGCAGGGCGTTTGGCCATTTGGCCTATCGTGTGCAAGATATCTATGCATTATGCCAGCGTTTAATGGATAACGGTGTTGATATATTGCGCCCGCCACGAGACGGACACATGGCCTTTGTAAAATCACCCGATGGTATTTCCATCGAGCTGCTACAAGCTGGCGACTCACTGCCGCCTCAAGAGCCTTGGGTCTCGATGGAAAATAAAGGTTCTTGGTAACATAAGCGTTAATTTCATACCTAAGGCACAACTTATGATTGTGCCTTTTTTGTATCTGCGGGGTATAAATCAAGACTTTATTACCTTAGTGGAACGCCATGCTTCGTCATTCTTTATTCGCGATAACAACTGTCCTTGCTGCAATGTTGATAACGGCCACCTCTGCGCAAGCAGAAGAAATTGACTCTCCAGACAGAGATTTAACCGGTTTTGAAGCCGCAGACGAAAGCCAGCCCCTATGGGAGTTCGGTGCAGGTGGCGGTTTTGTGGAAGTGCCTAACTACCCAGCATCATCAGAGCGAAACTTTGTTGCGCTAGCCGCGCCGTATTTAATTTACCGCGGAGATGTATTTCGTGTTGGCGGTGGAGGCGGTGCCCGAGCGGTGGTTGTAGAAGATCGTAATTTGGAAATAGATATTTCCTTAGGCGGCGCATTTTCTGCCGATAGTGACGAGAACACTGCACGAGAAGGCATGCCGGAGCTAGATTTCTTGTTTGAAATTGGCCCTCAACTTGTATATCGCGTGAAAGATTTTGATTTTGAAGGCGGTGGAAACGGACGGTTAAATTTGCGCATGCAGGCGCGCGCAGTATTTTCAACTGACTTTGACCGCATCGATGATAGAGGATATGTGTTTGAGCCGGAGCTTGCCTATCAGCAGCGTGGACGACTGTTTGAAAACACCGGATTAAATGCGTCTTTGAGTTTAGTGTTTGCGACTGAAGAACTGCATGATTATTTTTACCAAGTCGATGAGCCGTTTGTAACCAGTCAGCGTGGCTTGTATGACGCATCAGGCGGATATTTAGGCGCGCAATTGGGCGTGAGTTTCTCATTTCCCATTCGGGAAAATATGCGTGGGTTCTTAGGCGGCTCCTTTCGCTTCCATCAGGGTGCTGCGAATGAAGATAGCCCGTTGTTTGAAGATGATATTACCTACAGCATTGGCGCTGGGTTTGTGTGGCGATTGTATAAAAGCGAAACAAACGCTAACTGGTAATTAATATTCAAGCAAAAGCCTTCTGGGAACGATAACCACTATAGGTGTGCAAAGCACATCATACTAGCGGTTGTTTATGCTCCCAGGAGGCGAAGTGTATACCCTTTCTCAAGTGCACATTGATATGGCGCGCAACTCCACTGACGATTTTAATCTGTTTCATGATCAGTTTCGTTGGTCGTGGGTGAGAAACAATCCGTTTAAAGGTCCTATTTCTCTGGCGTTTCAGCTTGGTTGCGTGATTGAAACGCACCTACCGCAAAACAGCCCTCATATTACCGTGGATATGCTCCGCTTCAGCAGTTTTGAGTTGAATTTTGTGCACATTATCAAACTTGGCGATGTACTAGAGGCTGAGGTTAAAAAAGGTAGGCTCATCCATACGCCAGATGGCAAGCAATACTCAAGTCGCGTGTGTTTGCGAGTGAACAACAAGCCCGCGATCGTAGGCTTTAAAAGAGACGGTGAATTCCCTACCTTAACGCCTGAATTTCCAGAGCTGCTATTGTCTGAGCTACATGAATCGCCAGACCGAAGTTTTATTGCCGACGGCGAATACTTTTTAAAACGCAAATGGATGATTGTGGGCAATGCCAAAAACTTTTTGTTGAGCGCTTTTGCTGACCAAACCAATTACATTGATGAGTTTGCCAATAAGGTGACCTTTCCTCAGATGTACCCCTTATCTTTGATTTCGTCAGCACTATTAGAGCGAGCGCAGGCCGCAAAATACGATCTCATCAAACATCCAATGGTCTATACCTCCCAGCATTTAAGTGTGGATAAAGCCCAGTTGAAGGAGCTGCGCAGTAACGATGCCTTGCATATCCTCATCAAACGTCCGGTATCACTTGAAAACGGCAACGAGCGCATTATATGTTTTGGCTACGTAAATCAGCAAACTCCCATGTTTATCGCACAAGTCGATTTGGTGCCTGTGTCGAAGCTACCGTAGTCGCGCAAACCACCGGTTATAGGTTGACGCTTTGCTCCATACCATCAATCCCTAAAATTGACGGGGTGTGAAGTACAGTAGAAAACACATCGCCATCGCTTTGGATCAACAAGTCTTTAGTCGTCTTTATCAACTCGTCGCAAGAAGAGCCACCGGCGGGCGCCGCTACCGTGTAGGCAACCGTACAAGCAATGTTTTTGCCCGAATGAGGGTGGTTAGCCATAAAATGTGGGTGATCGAGTTTGTCTTGAATCTGCGATACTTTGAGCTGCGCCCCTTGCACGCTGCAATCAGACAAAAGCAGCGCAAACGTGTTGTCATCCAGTGATGCAAATAGATCGCCTGGCCTCGCGCCGACGCTACACAAGTCATCAGCCATGCTGGCAATGACCGCATAGTATTCATCTAAACCATAATCTTGTTTAATCAAGGCTGTATTGTTGACCTGCACAAATATCAAAGACAAATGATGCCAATATCTTGCGCAACGTGACCACTCTTGGCGCAAAACTTCATTGAATTTTGCCGCATTCGGTAGATGCGTCAACGGGTCAATGTAAATAAGTGATTCGAGTTTTTTGGTTTTGTGATATTGATGAATATGGTGATTCAGGCGTGCACACAGTTCAGCATTATCAAAAGGCTTCGCTAAAAAGTCAGCACAGCCAAGTTCAAAAACCTGAGTTTTGATCACCGGGTCAATCAGCACCGATAAAAATACCCGTGGGATATCGTTAAAGCTTGGGGCTTCTTTAATTCGATGGCAAAACTGTAACCCAGCGCTGTCTGCTTCACTGATGGATACATCTAATACGATAGCGTCAGGCAATGGTGCACGGTTTAACAGTTCCCAGGCTTGGTCGGTAGAGTTAATAAACGATACAGAGTAGTGTTTTGCTAGTTCAGAGAAGTAGTGCTGCTGCTCAAGCTCGCCAGTGTCTATCACCATGATGCGATGCTTTTGAGGTTCACTTTGATGTTGTTTTGTTTCCATGTCCAGTCACTCCTGTGTTGCTTTCAACACATACTAACTGCGTATGGTGGTTGTCTTGACAATAACAAATTACACTAGCTTTTAGTGCGGGGCAAATGAAAACCGTCGAAACCTAGATTAAGTCTTTTTTAGAATACGCAAATATATCAATTATTTTAGGATTGATGAGTTGCAAAGCTAGTAACTACATCATCTATGACTATAATACACGTCCTTAATGACATGCTATGAAATATAACGGGTGGCGCAATGAGTCAAAGCACACAAACTGACGTAAACAAATGGACTATCGAGGATGCTGAGCGCGTTTATGGCGTATCTAGTTGGGGCGGTGGTTATTTTGAAATTGGCCAAAATGGACACGTGCATGTCATTCCAGAACCTCATCATCATAATGTGCGCATCGATCTGAAGGCGGTAATTGATGAGATCCGCGATGAAAACATTCAATTTCCCGTGGTGGTGCGCTTTCACGATGTGTTGCGCTCGCAGGTGGTCAACTTGAATGAAACCTTTGCTGAAGTAATTGCCGATGCAGGCTATCAAGGCAAATACAGAGGCGTTTACCCAATTAAGGTAAACCAAATGCGCGAAGTCGTCGAAGAGATTGTCGATGCCGGCGCGCCATACGATTACGGACTTGAAGCGGGCTCTAAGCCCGAATTGCTCGCGGTACTGGCATACAACACTAACCCCAATTCGTTGACAATTCTCAACGGCTACAAAGATGAAGAGTTCATCAAACTCGCGCTTCTTGGGCGTAAATTAGGCCGTAAAGTGGTTGTGGTGATTGAAAAGTTCAGTGAGCTTACCTTGCTAATCAAGGTGTCAAAAGAGATGGGTATTTCGCCCATTGTGGGCTTGCGCGCAAAAATGCAGTCTAAAGGCCAAGGCAGATGGCAGGGTTCAAGCGGTGAGCGAGCTAAATTTGGACTGAACATTTCTGAAATCATCAAGGCGGCACGTTTACTTGAGCAAGAAGGCATGTCAGATACCTTGCAGTTATTGCATTTTCATATTGGCTCACAGCTACCTGAAATTCGCGCTATAAAAGACGCAGTAAATGAAAGCGCCCGCATATATTCAGAGCTTGTCAAAATGGGCTTTGGCTTGAAATATGTTGATGTAGGAGGTGGATTAGGCATTGACTATGATGGCAGTAAATCCACAGCTGACTCCTCGCGCAATTACAGTGTTAAAGAATATGTGGCTGACGTTATCTATGGTATGCGTGAAGTATGTGACTTAGAGGGCGTTCCTCATCCTCATATTGTGACCGAAAGCGGCAGAGCGATTACTGCGCACCATAGCTGTGTAATCACCGAGGTGGTAGGCGAAATAAAACCTGACGGTGCCCAGCTTGATACTAGCGAAGGCAGTAATGACCATATTCTGTTGAAGAATATGCGTGATTTGGCTAAATACCTTTCTGCCGATATCAATTTGCAAGAATCATACAACGATGCCACCCAATATAAAGAGCAAGCTTCTGATGCGTTTAAATTGCGCGTAATCAGTTTAGAAGAGCTTGGCAAAATTGAGACTTTGTATTGGCAAATCATGCGCAAGATTAAATATTTTTACGCCGACCGTGATTTTGTGCCAGAAGAAGTGCAGTCCCTAGACTTCTCGCTATCGTCGCAATACCTATGCAACTTTTCTATTTTCCAGTCTGCGGTAGATAGTTGGGCGATTGATCAAATCTTGCCGGTTGTGCCCATTACCGGGCTTGAAAATGCACCCGTCAACGACGGTTCATTGGTAGATATCACCTGTGACAGTGATGGAAAAATCGATAAGTTTGTTATCGAGCACGCCATTGATCATGTGCTTCCTATGCCTAAAATCACCCCGGGAGAACCTTTTTACTTAGGTTTGTTTTTAACTGGTGCTTATCAAGATGTGATGGGCGATATGCACAATTTGTTTGGCCGCTTGAATGAGGTGCACATTTTTAGTCACGATGATGACCCCCAAGATTTTTACATCGAAGAATTTGTGCGTGGTTCGAGTGTAGAGCATGTGTTGTCTGTGATGCAGTATCATCCAAGCGCCATGGCGATTGACGTTAAGAAGCTAATCGATAAAGAAGTGGCAGCTGGGAATATTAAACCTCGAGAAGGGGTGAAATGGACCGATTTCTACGAGCATTGCTTGGCAGGCTATACCTATTTGAACACCACGAATAAGTAATACCGTTAGACTAGGTCTTGGTCAAACCCTAAAGAGGCGTATGCTTTAACACGATTGCGCCCTTCTTTTTTGGCTTGGTACAAGGCTGAATCGGCTTGCAAAATGAGCTGTTCAGGAGAGTGTTTCATTAATGGAACGACGGTGGTTACGCCGGCGCTTATGGTCACACAATCGAGCGTCGTTAGCTTTGTGGTGCTGTGTTTTAAGCGCTTGCTTTCAACATATTTTTGCAGGCGTTTAGCAAATGCGAGTGCGCCATTGGCATCGATGCCGGGCAAAATAACCGCAAATTCTTCACCGCCGTATCGTGCGACTAAATCGCCTTTGCGATTGGCTTGTTGCTGAATTAATTGCGCGACTTCTATTAAGCAGTTGTCACCTGCTACGTGGCCGTAGTGGTCGTTGTACTCTTTAAAATAGTCGACATCTAGCATCACTAGCGATAATGCAGTGTGGTTGCGATACGCGCGGCCTAGCTCGGTGTCTAACACTTCATCAAAATAGCGCCGGTTAAATAAGCTAGTTAACGAGTCTCTGCGAGAAATATCATAAAGCTGGCGTTCAACCAGTTTACGCTTATCGATTTCTTGCTGATTTTGGTAATTCAGTTCGATCGATTTTACAAATGCGCGATTTACGCCTCTTATCAACGACAGCAAAATGACCATAAATGTAATGATAGCAACGCCGACTACCATGGCTCTTTCGTCAGGTGCTTCAAATAATAAATATGCAGAGGTTAAGGCTGAAACGGGCACGACCATGCACACGATTGCGTAAACGCTGGCAGCGTAACTTACCGTCGTTGCGCCACATAATCCAAAGATCAGTAGGCCCATTGCAAACACAAACTCGGGTTTATCTAGAGGGGTGAGAACTATGGCAGCATAGGCGTATGACAATGACAATAAAACGGTTAAAGCAGTCCAGGCATTCAGCCATATGCGCTGACTAAAACGGTTTTCAGCATAGATACGATAAGCTCCAGAGAGACTGAATCTGGCCATTGAGATAACACCTGAGAAGACTAACCATGGTAGCAACGCTTGATACGCAATCTCCCCATACAACCAAAAACCGTAAATACTGATTGTGCACACGTGTGCCATCAATACGCTGCCTGCCGGCGCAAAAATTAGATCAACAATATCCTTTTGAGTTCTCTGCGCTACGCTTGTTGGTTGATGTTCTTGGGTCAAAATTTACCTAGATTGGTTTGATTGTACTAATGAATATACTCGAAAATATATCGGCCGACACATAAATAAATTAAGGGGTTTGATAACGGATGGCTTTTGCCCAAAACTCAGCGGTCACTTCGTTAATCAAGTTACTCTCAGCATTCATTAAAAATGCATATCCAATGCCTAGCTCAGGGGAGAAAGACACATCAGCACGATATCCTTGTACCCAACCACCATGGTAGTTTAATTGTACATTGTCAAAATTGTATACGCGCCACCCAAGTCCATAATGAGCGCTTTTTAGGTGGCCACGCCATGCTCGGCGGTTTAGCTCATTTTTGGTTTGTACGCGTGGCAAAGTCATTTCGGTGACCATATCGGCGGTTATAACGTCAGGGTATTCTAGCAACATTGCCCGTAACCAAATTTCCATATCACTTGCGCTGGCGTTTATACCCGCGGCTGGAGAGAAGCGATAATAATCGTCTTTTACCCTCACTTTCGCCCATCGATTTCTGGCAATGGCGGCGTGAGGTTTAGCCCAGCTTTCAGATTTTTGCAGTGCTTCTTTGCCAATGCTGGCCGACATATTTAGGGGCTTGAATATGCGCATCTGCATCAGTTGGGAGTAAGAAGTATCGCGTTGCTGAAGGTGTTCTTCTATGACTCCAAACAATGCGTTTTGATAGGTATAACAGTAGCCTGGCTGACACAACGGTTCTAGCTTGGTGAATTCTGTAAGCACACGTTGGCGTTTATAATTCGCCTCAATCAGATTGTCGTATGCATTTGGCATAAACCCCGTTGACTGGCCGATAATGTGGCGCAGCAGCAGGGGTTTATCGGGGTATTTATCAAAATTATATTCTGGTGTGAGGGCTGAAACGGGGGTTTGCCAGCTAATGGTAGAGGCAATGGGGTTTTCAGCGGATATCAGCGCCGCGGTAAAGGTTTTAGACACCGACGCCAGTCGAAATACGGTATCACTGTTGATGGCTTCGCCACGTTTTTCAGTGCGTCCGAAGGTGTAAAACTTGGCGGGTTTGCCTTTTTCAACCACCACAAACACAAAACCAGGAATGTTACGATCACGAGCCTCTTGACGCACATCATTAGCAAAATCGTTTACCCACGACATCTCGGCCCAAGCAAAACTAGGCAACATGAAGTATAGGCTTAAAGCAAAGATAAAGGACGTGATGGTTCGATTCATGCGACTCTTTTTGTTGTTTTGTGCATATGATTAGTCTGTCAATAAAATAGTCAGTTCCGAAAACAACGTGTTTTTTATTATTGTTGTCGTACACTGCTATTCAAGTGCAAAGCATATCACTAAATGGACAATAATGTTAACGAGAGAACTGTGTCAACGTGCTCGTATGGCGAGAGATCCGCGCTTTGACGGACGATTTTTTATCCTTGTTCGCAGCACCGGAATATTTTGTCGCCCAGTGTGTAAGGTCAGAGCGCCCTTGGAGAAAAACGTAGATTATGCGTTCTCTGCTATTGAAGCCATGAACAAGGGATATCGGCCATGTTTGCGATGCCGTCCCGATTCATCCCCATACTCATATGCATGGCAAGGCGTGAAAACCACCGCGCAAAGAGCAGCCAAAATGTTGGTTGAAGCGCCACATCAAAGTATTGACAAAATATCTGAAAGGCTGGGGATCAGCGCGCGCTACCTGCATAAACTTATGCTCGCGCATTTTGATATTCCGCCTAAAAAGTATCGGGTGTTTCATCAGGTGTTAATGGCTAAACGCTTGCTGCATTACTCGAACATGAGCGTTGAGCAGGTTGCACATGGCGTTGGTTTTAACAGCGCTCGGCAGCTTCAAAATCATATTAAAAGTGTGACTGGCCTCACACCCTTACAAATTAGACAGTCAAAAAGAGTACCTATGCAAACACCGCAGCAAGACAATATGATTATCGTGCATTTACAGTATCAGGGGCCTTACGATTGGCCTGCGCTTAGAGACTTTTTTGCCAAGCGTTTAATTCAAGGTAATGAAAAGATAAGCGAGCATGCATTTACCAAGACGTTTTCTATCAATGGGGATGCGGTTGAAGTAACAATGCGCTACATGCCCAAGCAAAGTTATTTTGAATTGGATTATAGCCATGAATATGTGCATCACTGTGCGCAAATTATTAGCATGGCGTCGCGGATTTTAGATATTAGTGCCAACCCGTCGGTGATTGCGCCTGCTTTGGAGTTGTGTGGTTTACAAAGTGCTCAAATTCGACCGGGTTTACGTATTCCGGGAATATGTAGCCGCTTTGAAGCGGGGGTGCGAGCTATTTTAGGGCAGCAAGTGTCGGTGACTGCCGCCATCAGTCAGGTAAACAAATTACATGCTGCCCTGTCGCCAAGTGCCCATGAATTTGTGTCTCCCCACACCCTTTCACAATCCGATTTAGCATGTATTAAACTGCCCGAAACACGCAAAAATGCCCTCCGAAGCTTTGCCAAGTTGATGCATGAAGACCCCAATGCGGATTTTGAAAAATGGTTAGCAATCAAAGGCATTGGCCCTTGGACGGTCAACTATGTCAATTTACGCGCTACTGATAACCCTGATGTTTGGCTAGATACTGATTTAGTGATTCGCCAACGCCTCAAGGCCCTAGCAGAGGCTGGGCAAGCCATTGACGCAGACAAATGTGCCCCTTGGCGTAGCTACCTGACTTTTTCACTTTGGAACCTAGAACTATGATGTATAACAGCCAAATAAAAACGCCAATTGGCGTTTTGCAAATTCACGCCAACGATACGCATATTGTATCTATTGCTTTTGCAGATGAGCCTTTAAAGGTTCAGTCAAATGAGATAAGTGAGTTAGGTGCGGCGCAACTGTCACAATATTTCAAATGCCAACGAAAGCGCTTCTCATTGCCATTGAAAGCATCGGGGACCCAGTTTCAAAGCGACGTTTGGAACGCACTTTGTGATATTGACTACGGTAAGACAGCATCCTACTTAGATATTGCAACAGCCATTGGCAATCCTAAAGCATGCAGAGCGGTTGGCGCGGCTAACGGTAAAAATCCCATTGCTATTGTGGTGCCATGTCATAGAATAATAGGCGCAAACGGCGCATTAACCGGTTATGCCGGTGGCATGCATCGTAAATCTTACCTACTTACCCTTGAGAGCCGTTGATTGAAAACATCTGATTTTGCCGAATTGTTGCTGTTAGGCGCGATTTGGGGAGCATCTTTTATGCTAATGAAAGAAGCCGTCCCCGCTTTTGGTATTTTTGCTCTGGTAGAGCTACGTGCGCTGGCAGCCACATTATGTTTAATGCCATTGGTTTTTTATAAAGGCCAAGGCGGCGATTTAATCAAACATTGGCCAAAGCTCTTATTTGTGGGTGTGATAAACACCGCAATCCCATTTTGCCTATTCAATTACGCCTTATTGCACCTAGACGCTGGTTTAGGCGCAATCCTCAACGCCACCGCGCCGATGTTTGGTGTGGTCATCGCCTATTTATATTTAAAAGAATCCATTGGCTGGAAAGGTTTATTCGGCATCGGTTTAGGTTTTGCCGGTGTAGTGATGATTTCGCTTGAGCAAAAGGCTGGCTCACAGGCGCGCGCCATTACCTCATTGTTACCTATTTTTGCTGCCCTTGGTGCAACCTTTTGCTATGGCATTACCGCGAGCTATTTAAAGAAACACCTTGCTGACGCTCGACCTTTTGCTGTGGCGGCAGGCAGTCAGATGTTTACGGCTATTGTGCTGTTGCCATTCGCGCTAATGAATTTGCCCGATACCATGCCCACGTTAAGTGCATGGATGAGCGGATTAATATTGGCGTTTTTATGCACCGGTTTGGCCTATGTTATGTATTTTGACCTGATCAGCAAAATTGGTGCATCGCGCGCTATTACGGTGGGCTATTTAGTGCCGTTATTCGGTATTTTTTGGGGTGTGGTGATACTTGATGAAGTTTTATCTTTGCAATCAATCTTGGGCGGAAGCTTGATACTGCTCGGTGTCATGATGGCAACTAATGCACTATCAATAGTGAAAAAGTTACTCAAACCCACTAAAAAAAACTTAAAGCAATGCCCTTAAGGAAAACATACTGACAAATGCGGTCAGCTTCGCTACAATTTTGCGACTAAATTTTTGAGGATTAAAAATGGCGTTATCCGTTATCATTTTGGCAGCAGGGAAAGGCACCAGAATGAAATCCGACCTACCTAAGGTCTTGCATACCCTCGCCAACAAGCCAATGGTTGAGCATATCATTGACACCGTTAAGCAAATTAATTGCGACAACGTCCATTTAGTTTACGGGCATGGCGCTGAGCAACTTCAAAGCGCATTGCAGGCTCATAGTGTTAGTTGGTGCTTACAATCAGAGCAGTTAGGTACTGGCCATGCTGTTATGCAGGCGCAGCAGCATATTAGCGATAATGAAGATGTATTGATATTAGTGGGCGATGCGCCATTGGTATCGGCGCAAACCCTCACCCGCTTAGTAGAGGTGAAAGCCCATTGTGACTTAGCCTTGTTAACGGTGAACCTAGACGACCCAACCGGCATGGGGCGCATCATTCGTGACGGTGACAATATTACCGCGATTGTCGAGCATAAAGATGCCAGCGACGCCCAGCGCCTAATAAAAGAAATCAACACCGGCATGATGATTATGTCGGGCAGCGACCTTAAACGCTGGCTAGGCAAGCTTTCTAACGATAACGCACAAGGCGAATACTACTTGACCGACGTGATTGCCATGGCCGCATCAGAAGGTAAAAAAGTGCAGTCCGCGCAGCCAGTGTGGGAGCGCGAAGTCGAAGGCATTAACAATCGTATGCAGCTCGCCTCATTAGAGCGCGCATTTCAGCTAAAGCAAGCCGAGAACTTGATGGAGCAGGGAGTGCGCTTAGCCGACCCTGCGCGTTTTGACGTGCGCGGAACGCTTGTCGTGGGTCGTGATGTCAGCATTGATATTAACGCGGTTTTCGAAGGTAAAGTCGTACTTGCCGATAATGTGAGCATAGGCCCTAATTGTGTACTCAAAAACTGTGAGATTGGTGAAGGTAGCTTTATCGAAGCGTTTTCGCATATTGAAGATGCCAAAGTGGATGCTAGCTGCCAAATAGGGCCATATGCGCGTTTGCGCCCCGGTAGCGATTTACACCCAGGTGTGAAAATTGGCAACTTTGTTGAAGTCAAAAAGAGTATTATCGGCAAAGGCTCAAAAGTGAATCACTTAAGCTACATTGGTGATGCGCAAATTGGCGAGGCGGTGAACATTGGCGCCGGTACCATTACGTGTAACTACGATGGTGTGAATAAGTTTAAAACCCAAATTAACGACGGCGTGTTTATCGGTTCAAATTCCTCTTTAGTAGCGCCTGTGGTGATTGGCAAAGGCGCAACGGTGGGTGCAGGTAGCATTATCACCAAGTCGGTAGAAGATGAACAACTCGCCATTGCGCGTGGCAAACAACGCAACATTTCGGGCTGGCAGAAGCCCACTAAAAAATAATATTTGGAAGTTAGTATATGTGTGGAATAGTAGGTGCAGTAGCAGAGCGTAATGTTGTGCAAATTTTGCTTGAGGGCTTACGTCGTCTCGAATATCGCGGCTACGACTCTGCCGGCGTGGCGTTGATTCACAACGATGACCTGAATATCGTGCGTCGCATTGGTAAAGTCAAAGCGCTAAGCGATGCCATAAACGATGAAAATGGCCTTGGCACCACAGGTATTGCCCACACGCGTTGGGCTACCCATGGTGGCGTAACCGAAGCAAATGCCCATCCGCACGTAAGCAGCGAGCGTTTTGCTGTTGTGCACAACGGTATTATTGAAAATCATAAATCTCTTCGTGAGAGCCTAACAGCTAAAGGCTATCGCTTTAATTCCGACACCGACACCGAAACGATTGCCCACACTGTAGCCGATATCAGAAAAGGCACCGACACTTTACTAGAAGCCGTACTTAGCGCAGTTAAGTCTTTTCATGGCGCTTATGGCACCGTGATTGTCGATAAACACGATCCTTCTACCATGGTGGTAGCCCGCTCAGGTTCTCCTTTGGTGATTGGATTGGGTATTGGCGAAAACTTCATTGCCTCTGACCAAATGGCTCTATTACCGGTGACGCGCCGCTTTATCTTTTTGGAAGAAGGCGATGTGGCTGAAATTAAGCGTGAGTCGGTGCGTATTATCGATGCTAACGGCAATGACGTTGAGCGCGAAGTGACCGAATCAAACGTTGAGCACGATGCAGGCGATAAGGCCGGTTATCGTCATTATATGCTCAAAGAGATTTATGAGCAGCCAAGTGTTATCCGCAATACCTTGCAAGGGCGCGTTAGCCCAGACGGTGTAGCGAGCGACATCTTTGGCCGTGGATCTGATGAGATTTTTGCAAAAACCGAGCACGTTAAAATCATCGCGTGTGGCACCAGCTACCATGCTGGCATGACTGCTCGCTACTGGTTAGAAGCGTTTGCTGGCGTGTCGTGCGACGTAGAGATTGCCTCTGAATTTAGATATCGCAAGTCGGTAGTAAAGCCTAACTCACTGTTGGTCACTATTTCACAATCGGGCGAAACGGCAGACACCCTAGCAGCCCTTAAGCTTGCAAAAGAAAGCGGATACATGTCGAGCTTGGCGATTTGTAACGTAGATGGCTCATCGTTAGTACGCGAGTCGGCGCTTTCGTTTATGACCAGAGCAGGCGCTGAAATAGGTGTTGCCTCAACCAAAGCATTTACCACTCAACTAGCTGGCTTTTTAATGTTAGTGCTTGCCATTGGCAAACACAAAGGCATGAGTAGCGAGCAAGAGCAAGCAATATTGCAAGGGCTTGCCGAGCTCCCTAGCAAGCTAGAAGAAACCTTGGCGCTAGCCAATGAAATTGATGACTTAGCCGAAGAGTTTTCAGACAAGCATCACAGCTTATTCTTAGGTCGCGGAGATCAATACCCTATCGCGATGGAAGGGGCCTTAAAGCTAAAAGAAATCTCCTACATTCACGCAGAAGCCTATGCCTCTGGTGAGCTAAAACATGGACCACTCGCCCTGATCGACGCCGATATGCCGGTGATTGTTGTTGCACCAAACAACGAGCTACTCGAAAAACTACAGTCAAACGTTGAAGAGGTGCGGGCACGCGGCGGCATTATGTATGTCTTTGCCGATAAAGACGCGCAGTTTGCTTCTGATGAGACGATGCGCGTAGTGAATGTGCCACATTGTTCAGAAGCGATAGCGCCGATTGTTTACACCCTCCCTTTACAACTGCTGTCGTATTACGTGGCATTGATAAAAGGGACGGATGTAGATCAGCCTAGGAATTTGGCTAAGAGTGTTACTGTGGAGTAGATTTGGGGGGTGAGGGGCTATGTTTTGTCCGACAATAATAAAGTTTGATAAATTTTACTAGAGTTTGATAATGCAAACGATAACCCCCCGCATTTAGTTCGAAGAATTTTGACTGACAAGCCCCGCTTGACGCACGAACATAGCTGAAACATTCAACACGTCATCCTTGCGAAGGCAAGGACCTTCTTAGCGGCATCCATTTTACGTTTGTTAATGTAAGGTCGGTTCATGATAACGATAAACAGCACAAAAAAACTCATCAATAAACTCCCTATAAACGCTGATGGTACTTTGCCTATTTTAAACTCAAGCGCAGCTGCCAATGATGCAGATCAGCAAATAAGCAATAGCAACCCATTGTCTAACTGGCATGCGAATCTACTCACAATTCAACGTCGTAACTCAATATTTTTGCTCCACGACCAAACCCGTTTTCCATTGTTCATAACATGCCTCGTCAAAAAAGACTTTGCTAATCTCAACCACCTGTTTGAGGACGCTTTACTAAACACGTTGCTGAAATTAGGCGCTTCACAATCGCAATTCGAGGGGGCGGCGCGGCATATAGACAACATTCGAGTGGGCAATGATTGCAAACGTTCAGTGCAAGGCACTATGAATCAAATGTCACAAGAGCTAGCGCATATCTTATGGTATGACCGTGTTAGCATTAGTGACATTAGTCCTTATCGAATGGCTGCACATTTGGCGGATCGTCCTTGCACAGTTAAAGGTCAAAAAGATTGCATTTGGCCTAAAGCGGCTATGCTAACGTTGTTGGATAATTTATGACGAACAAGGCCGTCATAAACTCCGCGATCAGGTGAATATTATGTTTGCGCGTGGCGATGCTCTTAGCAAACTCACAGGTTCTAGCACAATCTACCTCAAAGTAGGTACAAGCATACCCACTACTTGCAATTCACAACTTATGTAAGTTAGCGTAACGTTAAGCATAGTCTTTACATGTTTACGGAATTACGATGATATCAATGTTTAGTGATTTGCTTTCCATGGCAAATGAACAACCAGACCCTCAGCGATTATTGTTTTTATTTGCCTCAGCACAAGCAACAAAGAAAAGCAAAAAGCGAGATGACCAAAAAGGAACAATCGAGCCAACCATGGTGGTAGACAAGCTACCTGATGAGCTATCAACATTTGAGGCTTTAGTAAAAGAGGCCGATGCAATTAACAAAGAGTGGGATTTTGTATTTATTGCCAGTCTAAGTGGTCAGATGCGCACACCGCCAACGAGTGATGAGGCGCAAACATATTTAGATAAAATGACTGATGACGTTATGACGGGTAGCAATATTCGTAAATATGTGGTCTTTGATAGGGAGGAAAACCCTATAGAGTTGATTGCTAGTTAATGCTCTTTGTTCGCGTCTCAAACATCTGCGGCGCGAACTACATATCTAAGAAAATTTCCATACACCTTGCTTCGTTAATTTCGCGATCACATTGCTCATACAAAACGTGTTCTTCTTTTTCATTATGCAATAGCATTAGCTCTGATAAATGTTGTTCGAGCGCATCGCAATCAGTCTGAGCAATGAGGTGTTGCCTAATACTCTCAACTATATTTATGATTTGTTGGTGCTCCTGACATAAGAGAAGGATATTGTCATGATGCTTAGCTTGCGTGCTAATTTCATAGGCGGGAAACAATAAATCTTCTTCCCAAGCAATATGTTGTTGCAAATGCTCACTAAACTTTTCGAAAAGAAGCGCCGCTTGATAGCGATTATGTTGTTTGTATTTTCGGTACATACGAAACAAAAAGTCGATTTTTTCATGATCAACACTAAAACATTGAGTAATAAGATTGTTCATGTCTCAGTGCTCCCAACGTTACGTGGTCGTTGAAAACAACACGATTACGATTAACAGCAACACAACCCAAAAACCCGACATAAGCTGCCAAAATAATAAGCCTTTACTGTTTTTAATCGTAGGATCATCTTTCAGAAACTGTGGATTAGGACGAGTGATATCGTTAATAAAGTCTGTTAACGAACGATAGCGATTGGCTTGAATTAACGTGGTGCCTTTTTCAAGCGCGCGATCAAACCATATTGGAATAATCGGATTGTGGTAACTTGCCGAAGTATAACGAAGCTTATCAAAGTCGTTAGCATTAACGGATTGCTCAATTTTATCTCCATAGGGCAACTCGCCAGTGAATAGTTCGTAAGTGATGGTAGCTAAAGAGTAAATATCTCCCTGAATTCCAGTGTTTTGACCTTGTATGTAATAAGGGTCGGAGTACGTTGCAGTGCCAAGTGCGCCTTGATGTTCAATAGGAATAAAAATTTCAGCGATACCGGCTACAAAAACGGAGCCAAAATCGATTAATTTGATGTGCATGGCATCGTCAACCATAATGTTGGCAGGTTTTAAATCTTGATGGATGGTCTCAGCATCATGAAACGCCGCTAAGGCCTCTGCGATTTGCTTAACCAAGGTGATTGCTTTTTTCGGGGTTGGCAAGGGATTAGCAAGCATCCACTTATCTAGGGATTTTCCAGGAACGTACTCCATTAGATAGTATAAGCACGAGCGAGGACGGTTTTGCGTAATTATTTTAACGACAAAGCTATGATTTATACGCTTACCAATCCACTCCTCTTGAATGAACCTATCGATATAGTGAATATCATCTTCAAAGTTCAACGACGGTGTTTTCATCACTATTTGTGTGCTTGTTTCAAGGTCGGTCACCAGATAAACTTGGCTTCGGCTGCTCGCAAATAGTGCTTTTTCAATCCTATATCCGTCTAGCGTCATGCCCGGTTCGAGGTCTGGCGGAAATGGTAGGCGAGTAAGCTTATTACTAAAATCGTCACGGCTCTCCTGAGGAAGTTGCACAACCTTAGCAATAGCACAACTAATATTGTCGTCACTATGGGCTGCCTGAGCAATTTCTATGATTTGGTCACACTGCACCTGTGGCGGATTTGTTTGACTCAATATGTCAATTAATGCGGCAGGGCTGACAAAATCATGTACCCCATCGGTGGTTAACAGCAGCACATCGCCCACTTCTAAGGGTGACTTGCCATAATCCACTTGCAGCACGTTATCCATGCCAACAGCCCTAGCTAATATGTTTTTACCGCCACCAATGTTTATTGCATGGTCACGAGTTAACTG
The DNA here is from genome assembly GCF_018595715.1 of Glaciecola sp. XM2. Classification (GTDB taxonomy): domain Bacteria; phylum Pseudomonadota; class Gammaproteobacteria; order Enterobacterales; family Alteromonadaceae; genus Glaciecola. Next base: position 129,130 of record NZ_JAHEOJ010000024.1, on the reverse strand, counting down.
CGTCAACTCCCCGTTTCTTAGCCGGTAAATGCGAGAGTCACCCGCATGGAAAAAGTGAGCGGTTTGAGATTTGATCACCAGCGCGCTAAATGTACACAAATAGCCTTTCTCTTGATGGGTAAAAACATGGCTTTTTTTAAATAAATTCAGGTTAATAGCTGAAAGTGTTTTTTGTCCAGCATGTTTTACAGACCAAGTATCTGGAGATAGATAATATTCCTCTATGAAGTGTGAAACGGCGTATTCGCTTGCTTCTTGCCCTGCCTCAGCACTGCTTACACCGTCTGCTATTGCAATGGCAATGCCCTTTGAAACTAAAGCATGTTGCTGCTCAGGAATATGCGATGCCACAGCATCTTCGTTAATTGCTTTAACGCCTCTGATGGAGGCATGGCCGAGCGCGACGTTCAGCTGAGTGCTCTGAGAATGACAATCGGCAGGGTTTTGCATAGTGGACATTGCTTACATCTCTTATGTGTTAGGCAAAATTACTCGTCAAAGCATATGCTTCAACGAGCATTCATTGATTAGCCTACATCAATCATATGTACGCTGCCATCTTCTGCAACTTCAGCGATTTGGCCTCTAGGCTCTTTCATGAATAGTAAGGTAAATAAGCCAACAAGCGCGGTCGCAGCGATAACAAAAAAGAAGGTGCTATAGTCAACAAAAGATAACACGGTGAGGAAGGTCACCGCCCCCACGTTTCCATAAGCACCTGTCATGCCTGCAATTTGTCCAGTCATTCTGCGTTTTATAAGCGGTACAACGGCAAATACAGCACCTTCACCAGATTGGACGAAGAACGAACATCCCATTGCTAATGCGACGGCAAGCCAAAGAGGCCACTGCCCATCAACCAAGCCCATTAGGCCATATCCTACTGCTAAACCTGCCGTTAAAATCATGAGCGTCGATTTACGGCCAAATTTATCGGAAATCCAACCACCTGCTGGCCTAGACATCAGATTCATAAACGCATATGCACCCGCCACTAAACCAGCAAGCACAGGGTCTAATTTGAATGTTTCGGCAAAAAATAAGGGCAACATTGATACTACCGCCAGCTCTGACCCAAAGTTGGTAAAATAGAGAATATCGAGCACCGCTACTTGTTTAAAATTGTAACGATGAAGCTCTGGCACGTCTTTGGTAAAGATGCCCTTGTTTACCTGCCATACTTTATAGACTTCCGCTGCATACAGTGCGGCTAGGCCGACATAAATCCATGTCACAACCGTTTGACTAAGCATGTCAACACCGCTTGGTGAGAGTTTCCATGCGAGTAATGCAATGGCCGCATACATAGGGATTTTCATTACGAGCAATAAGAAAAAGTCGCCTTTTGACGTGACTTCCATTGCGCCTACGTTTTTAGGTTTAAAATAAGTAGAGCCTTTTGGCGTGTTAGTTACGTTTGTGTAGTAAATAAAAGCAAAGAGCAAACTGATAACACCTGTAATGCCAATTGCATATCGCCATCCGTCTTCTCCGCCAAATAGCAGTGCTACCGTAGGTAGTGTGAATGCTGCCGCTGCAGAGCCAAAGTTACCCCAACCTCCATAAATGCCTTCAGCCGTGCCTAGTTCATTGTGCGGGAACCATTCTGAAACCATGCGTATACCAATCACAAAGCCAGCACCAATAAAGCCAAGTAGGAATCGAGCAATGGCTGCTTGAATAAAGCTATCGGCCATCGCGAACATAAAGCACGGAATTGAGCATAGTGCTAACAGCCAAGAATACACCAGCCTCGGACCGTATTTATCGGTCAACATACCGATAACAACCCGAGCCGGTATCGTTAATGCGACGTTCAAAATAAGTAGTGTCTTGATTTGGTCTGTTGTTAAGCCCAAGGTTTCTTTAACTGCTTGTAATAGCGGTGCAAAGTTAAACCAAACAAGAAAGGTGATGAAAAATGCCATCCAAGAGAGGTGCAGTACCTTCATCTTTCCATGGAATTTAAAAATGTTAAATTTTTCGCTGTTCATGAGTGTCTCTCAATGAGTGTGTAATATTTTGTTCATTATTGGCATTACTGCTTTGTCTTTATTGATCCACATCAAGCGATGAAAGCCAGTAATCACAATGCTTCCGAGCTACCTAGTAAGGGATATAGCCTTAGATATGTATGGGTAGGTCGGGAGACAAAATGTGCTAAATTCATTTACAAATAGTCTCTATTCAAGCCTAAATGAAGGTGCTGAAATTCATATTCCATTAAGGGGGTAATTTGTCACTTTTAAGAGGTATCACTGCAGATGAAAACCGACTTCGTTAGTCCTCAAAAAGTCATGAAAAGCGCTTTTATTGCGCAGTTTAAGTGACTTAAGCAGGCTACTCATTAAGTGGTATATGCGAGTTTACTAAGGTCAGTTGATGCTCAACTGAAGTCTAGAGAACCTAACTAGCAGAGGTTATAGTGAGCCTAAGGTTAACCCATAGGTAATCAACTTGGCATCACAAATAAAAGCTAGTCAAGCGACACTTGCACTGGTATTAGCAACCATAACCTTTGCGGTAAACTTTTCTGCCTGGACCCTGTTTGCCGTGATGATAGTTGAGCTAAAACAGACGCTTAACTTGTCAAATACTCAGGTAGGCATATTGTTATCAGCACCCATTCTTACTGGTGCCTTGCTAAGGCTGCCCGTTGGTTTATTGTGCGAGCGATTTTCGCCCAAGGTTCTATGGTTGGTGCAAATGCTCATTACGATCCCCCCGCTCCTGCTTTTACCAGCAATAGAGAGTTTTACCGAGTACGTTTTCGTTGGTCTTTTAATTGGTGTTTCAGGTGCTTCATTCACCATCGGCATTCGTTACATCACCGACTGGTTTGACAGCGATGAGCAAGGCACTGCGATGGGTGTATTTGGTGCGGGTAATGCAGGGGCTGCTTTAAGCCTTATCTTGGTGCCCTATATCAGTAATCTTTGGGGCTCGCAGTATATCGGTTGGGTGTATGGAGCACTGCTCTTGGTAAGTTGTGTGGTTTTTGGTGTGTTTGCGCCTAGCACACCTAAGTATTTACAAGTAAAAAAGACGCAGCAGCTCGCTTTTTACATCAAGCCTTTAACGCAACCAAACGTCTGGCGCTTTGGTTTGTACTATTACTTTGTGTTTGGCAGCTTTTTAGCACTGCTATTGTGGTTGCCACAGTACTACGTCAATGCCTATCAACTCAGCTTTAACGAAGCGAGTTTACTGACCCTTCTTTTTGTTACCAGCTCCAGCATGGCAAGAGCCGCTGGCGGCTGGTTTGCAGACAAATTTGGTGCGCGCCAAGTAAATTGGAGCGTTTTTTGGATTTGTCTTGTCTGCCTGTTTTTTCTGAGCTATCCGCCCACAACGATGACTATTCATGGTGTCAGTAAAGACGTCAATTTACAGATTGAGATAAACGTTTGGATATTTACGCTACTGTTGCTGGTGATAGGCATTGCCCAAGGTTTTGGTAGAGCGAGTGTTTATAAATTAGTAAATGATTATTACCCCGAACAAATGGGTAGCGTTGGTGGCTTTGTTGCCATGCTTGGTGCCTTAGGTGGTTGCACATTGCCCGTTATGTTTGGCTTGGCGGTTGAGCTCATTGGTGTCTACAGTGCCTGCTTCATGCTGTTATATGGCGTCTTGGCATGCTGCATGTTTTTAATGTTTTTAGCCATTAAGCGAGAGCGTTATCAACAAAGAGTCTTCAGAGCGAAGCAACAAAACTTTTTAGAGATGGATTAAGTCATGATAAATGTAAGCAAGCTGAGCGATGAAAAAAACTTGATACCCATATTGAGGTTGGGGTTTCGCCCATTTTTTTTAATGGGTGCATTATTTGCTTTTCTGGCTATAGCGATTTGGCTTCTCAGCCTTAACAATACAGTCAGCGTAAAGCCCCTAAACGGCGTATTGTGGTGGCATAGTCACGAAATGTTGTTTGGTTTTGTGCCGGCTATTATTGCTGGGTTTTTGTTAACCGCGGTGCAAACGTGGACTGGTGTGCCAAGTGTAAAAGGCAATCGTTTATTGTTTTTAGTGCTAGTGTGGGCCTTGGCTAGGATTTTTATTTTAATTCCTATAGGCCTTTCAACATGGTGGATTATAGCATTAGACTTAGCGTTTTTGCCGCTGGTAGGAGTCTTTCTTGCTATTCCATTAATCAAAGTAAACCAGACACGTAACATGGTGTTTTTACCTATATTATGCTTAATGTCTTTGGCGAATTTACTGACTTATCTCCCGCAGTTGGGCTTTGACAACGCCTTCAACGCACAAGGTTTATATTGCATGACCATGCTCACTACAGCGTTGGTGGCTTTATTGGGAGGCAGGGTTATTCCCATGTTTACTGCCAACGGCACAAATACGACTAAAGTGCTGCCTAAAGCGTGGCTTGAGATCACGTCGATGGCGAGTTTATTTATTATTTTTATTTTCTTTGCGGCGGGTTTGACACGCTTTTCGAGTCTGCTGGCGGGGGTTTGCGCGCTAAGTGCATTCTTACACTTTTATCGTTGCTTAAGATGGCGTCCATGGGTAACCCTTACCACTCCTTTAGTGTGGTCATTGCATGTTACCATGATGTTTATCCCTATTGGACTGGGGTTGATGGCAGCGCACTTTTGGTTCGCACCGTTCAATTTAAGCGTTGCTATTCATAGCTTAACGGTAGGTACCATCGGAGGGATGATTTTAGCAATGATGTCTCGAGTGTCTTTAGGGCATAGCGGAAGGCCGTTAAAAGCTCACCCAGTTATGAGTATGGCCTTTATCTTCATTATCTGTGCGGCACTCACACGAAGCATTGGCGTTGCTTTTTTACCACAAAAGATGGTCCAGCTTTGGGGGCTTTCAGGTATTTTATGGTGTGCCGCATTTGCTTGTTTTGTCATTATATATTTTCCCATACTGAGCCGCGCGCGGGTAGATGGCAAACCCGGTTAGCGAGGCGTTAAGGGGCCGTAATGTCTTCATTTATTGCATACACGCTCATTAAGCACGTTCACATCACTTTGGCGCTAGCAAGCGTGACCTTGTTTTGTGTACGCTTTTACATGTCACTGAATTATTCTGCTAACCTAACAAAAACCTGGGCGAGGGTATTACCTCATTGTATCGACACGCTTTTATTGAGTTTAGGTATTTACTTGATGGTCACCATGAAATTGTGGCCTAGTGAGCAGCCCTGGTTATTGGTCAAGCTATGCGCTTTGGTGGTGTATATCGTTTTGGGTAGTGTCGCAATAAAATACGGCAAAACGGTGAAAGTAAAAAAGGTTGCAGGTGCATTTGCACTTCTTACTTATGGATACATGGTTAATGTAGCCTTATCCCACCAGCCATTGGTCATCTTGTAGTGGCTTTGTGATAATAGGGCCAAATGATTCATACATCAGATGTAAATGCTCATTCGTTGGTAACGTAGCTACCCCTTTATTGATAGCGACTGGGCATTGTTGGTAATTTACTGTTTTTAAAGGATTTTCATAAGGTTAAGGTGTATATTTTCAATAACTATTCACACTAGGAAAAACACATGAAAAAATATACATCCTTAATGGTGGTAGCTACTTTAGGTGCTACTCTTCCTCTCTCAGGCCACGTGTTCGCTCAAGACTCGACGTTGAAAGAAGTGCAAAATGCTATTTCAAAGGGCGACACCGATATAAGCATGCGCTATCGGTATGAACGCGTCGATCAAGACAGCATTGATAAAACCGCCAACGCCTCTACCTTGCTTACTCGACTGACTTATAAAAGTGCCGACCTTAATGGCTTTTATGGCGTGTTTGAAGTGGATAATATTACCGCTATTGGTAATGAAAACTATAACAGCACGGTAAATGGAAATACGGTTTACCCTGTGGTGGCCGACCCAACCCTTACCGAGGTTAATTTGGCTTTTGTAGGTTATAAGACAGGTGGTTTTGATTTGTCATTTGGGCGACAGCGCATCAATCACAATGACCAGCGATTTGTGGGTGGGGTAGCGTGGCGTCAAAATGAACAGACTTACGACGCTTATAGAGTGCAATATGCAGATGAAGGCAAATTCAAGTTTGACTACAGCTATGTGTATAATGTTAATCGCATTTTTGGCCCCGATAGCCCAAATGCTGACCTACAGGGCAATATTCATTTGCTCAACGTTAACTATAACTTGGATAAAACGCATAAACTGACCGCTTATGCATACGAACTAGACTTTGATACTGCCTTAGCCATTTCAACGCGCACCGTAGGGGCAAGTTACGATGGTAATGTTGGAGATATAAAACTGCATGCCGCTTATGCGGTTCAGTCAGACACCGGCAATAACCCTAATAACTTCTCAACGCAATATGTAGCGTTAGAGCTAGGTACTAAAGTGTCGGCAGTAAATGTAGGTATTGGCTACGAATCTCTTGGCAGCGATAATGGCGTAGGCTTCACTACTCCCCTTGCAACCTTGCATAAGTTCCAAGGCTTTGCAGACAAGTTTCTAAATACGCCGGGGGTAGGTGTTAATGACTTGTATGTCAAAGCATCGGGTAAAATCGGTAAAGTCAACCTTACCGCGGTGTATCATCAACTGGACTCTGATGTAGGTTCAATTGACTACGGTAATGAGCTTAATTTGATTGCGACTTATCCTGTTGCAGATAAAGTAAGCTTGTTATTGAAGTATGCAAATTATAGTGCCGATGGCTTTGCGGTAGACACTAACAAATTCTGGAGTATGGTTAACTTCAAATTCTAAGGCGCCGCCTTATTGTTACATTCTCATTTTATGGGGGCTCAATAGCATACATTTGAGCCCCTATTGTTATCAAAAATGCACTGAAAACCCACCGCCAGGCTTGTACCTCTTTGGGGGTATTCCTTCAGACTAATTACAAAAGTGCATTCTATAGTCCACAATTTAATCATTACTTAACTCCGAGCTTTATTTTCTAAGGTGTGTCGTTGCGGTTTAGCGATAGCTATGAAATGTAAGCCGCGTTGCGAATAAACATTAAATTTCTTCTCAACGCCTGGTTAACCAGAGAAATCTGCTAGCCTCCCGGCAATTGGAAAGGTGTTTAACGTGCAACTAGAAGATACATTTGGCAGAAAATTTAAGTACCTGCGCCTTTCAATCACTGAATTGTGCAATTTTAGATGCAACTATTGTTTGCCTGATGGCAACGCTTGCGATACACCCACTGGCGGGCTTAGCATCCGCCAAATTGAGACTTTGGTGCAGGCCTTTGCAAAAATGGGGACAAGTAAAATACGTATTACCGGTGGTGAGCCAGCGCTCCGTAAAGACTTGGTCGATATCATTTCCCTATGCAAGCAAACCCCTGGTATAGATAAAGTGGCATTGACCACAAATGCTTATCGTTTAAACAAGGACGCACAAAAGTATAAAGATGCAGGTCTTGATGCGCTAAATGTTAGTGCCGATAGTCTTGACCCTCGGATGTTTGCTGCAATTACCGGTAAAAAGAAATTAGAGGATATCCTGCAGGGTGTGGATTCAGCGCTAGCTGCTGGGATTAAGACGGTGAAATTTAATACCGTGATGCTTAAACAGTTTAACTACAAAGAATTAAGTAGCTTTTTGGCTTATTTAAAACAGCATGAGGTCACTTGGCGTTTTATTGAGCTAATGCAAACGGGTGATAATCAGGTGTTTTTTGAGCGCAATCATGTGCCAGGTCAAGCCATCAAAAATACCTTACTCACGCAAGGTTGGGAACGCATTATTCGAGGCGGTGACGCTGGGCCTGCTCAAGAGTTTTCACACCCTGACTATCGCGGAAATATTGGCTTGATCATGCCTTATAGCAAAGACTTTTGTGACACTTGCAATCGTTTGAGAGTGTCGTCTCAAGGGAAGCTACATTTGTGTCTGTTTGCTAATGAAGGGCATGACATTTTGCCCTATCTTGAAGCTGGCGATGTGGATGCGACGATAGAGGCTGTTGGTCTTTCTATGAAAGATAAAAAAGCGACACATTTCTTACAAGAAGGTTTTACAGGCGCTACCAAGCAGTTAGCTATGCTTGGCGGTTAACACCAAAAATCGACGGTAAAGCCAAACTGATCATAAATAACATAAATCGAAATAACAGGATACAACAGATGAAAGACAATCAAGAAAACCGAAACGTGATGGGCGTAGTCCTTGCCGGTGGCCTTTCGTCTCGTATGGGCAAAGACAAGGCACTGCTTAAAATCGCTTCTTCAACCATGATAAAGCGCACAGAGCGGCTATTACGCAATACTTCGGTTGATAAAGTGGTGATTAGTCGAAACGATGGAAACCCTTCTCACTTTTCAGATCTCATCTCGGGTGCGGGCCCTCTTTCTGGCATTCATAGTATCGCGACCCGCTTTCCACATTATAACCTGTTAATTCAACCGGTAGACCTGCCATTAATGGATACAAAAAACCTAGAATCATTGATTGCATGTGGACGAGAGCAATCAAAAAATGTCAGATTTAAAGGCAGTAATTTGCCACTATTTGTGCAAAACACCCCTCAATTTAGACAAATCCTAGATTACACGCTTAAGTGCACGCAATCGTACTCAGTTGCGCGGCTTTGTTCACACTTTTTGATGCTAGAGCTTCGAGTAAGTGCCGGTTCAAAAATATTTAATACCAATACTCCTGAACAATGGCGCTTCGCAATGCAACACTTTGAGAAAAATCATCAACCAAATACACAGGAGGCGCGCTATGAGTCATTCTAATAAAACGTTTGAAGCGCTAAATATCGCGGTACTTACCGTATCTGACACAAGAGATCAAACCACTGATACGTCTGGCGAGTTTTTGGCCGTAAGCGCCAGTGACCAAGGCCATCAAGTCGTTCGCCGAGATATCGTGATAGACGATGTTTACCTTATTCGAGCGAGAGTATCGGAGTATATCGCTGATCCGAATGTGCAAGCGATATTAATTACTGGCGGTACAGGATTTACACAACGAGACTCAACGCCTGAGGCGGTCGCTCCCCTATTTGATAAGGAAGTAGAAGGCTTTGGCGAACTTTTCAGGCATTTGAGCTATCAAGAAATTGGAACCTCGACCATTCAATCCCGCGCAATATCTGGCTTAGCCAATAACACAGTAATTTTTTGTGTACCGGGGTCGACGGGTGCATGCAAAACAGCGTGGAACGGCATTATTAAGCAGCAGCTAGATGGTGCACAAGGACCTTGCAACTTTGTTCCCCATCTAAAGCGTGTCAATGTTGCTGCCAAATCAGATGCTAATGATTCAAGTCAATTTCAGCAGCAGCTTTGTAGGTCCCGCTCATGAGTACATCCACAATCGGCAGTGCTAACCTAACTCACGTGGATGAGCATGGCGCGGCTAATATGGTGGATGTTTCAGGCAAACAAGAGACAAGAAGAGAGGCAACAGCAATCGGCGCTATCTCGATGAGCGCTGAGACACTGTTAAAAGTGCAGCAGAACAAAATGGCAAAGGGAGATGTGTTAAGCACCGCTAGGATAGCCGGCATACAGGCGAGTAAGAATTGTGCCAACTTAATTCCACTGTGCCATCCATTGATGTTGAGTAAAGTTAGTATCGATTTTGAAATGGATGAACAACATAATGAAATTCGCGTGTTATGTCATTGCAAATTAGATGGGGTAACAGGCGTTGAAATGGAAGCGTTAACGGGGGTGTCTGTTGCGCTATTGACTCTATTTGATATGTGTAAGGCGGCAGATCCAAGCATGATCATCTATGCTATAAGAGTGTTAGAAAAATCAGGCGGTAAGTCTGGCGTCTGGAGGCGAGAAAATGATCCAAATTAAATTTTTTGCAAGTCTACGAGAACGTCTTGGTGTAGCGTCTCTGAATTTTGAGTACTCAGGTCAAAGGACTGTCAGTGACCTGCTTCGTGAATTATTAGAAAAAAGCGAGCAGTGGAGCGTATTAAAAGAAAATGATGTGCTCATAGCAGTAAATCAAACGCTTTGTGGTGCAGATGCGCGCATAAATGACGGGGATGAAATTGCGTTTTTCCCTCCGGTAACGGGTGGATAATTATGATACGCGTCCAGCAAGAGGATTTTGAGCACTGTGTTGAGTATCAAGCACTTCGGGATAATGCCGACAGTGATGGCGCTATCGTAACGTTCACCGGTTTGGTGAGAGAGTTCAATCCTCAAGGTGCGGTATCGAGTGTTGTCATTGAACATTACCCTGGCATGACCGAAAAGTCGCTGATGAAAATCTGCTCAGCTGCAAGAAAGCGCTGGGAGCTCGGTCATATTCGCTTGATTCATCGAGTGGGGCAGCTTGAGGCAACCGAACAAATTGTGTTTGTTGGTGTGACCTCAAAACATAGAAAGAATGCGTTTGAAGCGACAGAATTTATTATGGATTACCTAAAAACCAATGCGCCTTTATGGAAGCAGGAAGGCACATCAACAGGTCTGAAATGGGTGGAAACTAAATCCAGTGATCATCAAGCGATAAAGCGTTGGTTTGAGCCCCATTCATCATTATAAAACCTGTTTTCTATCGTCGTATTTTTTGTTGTATGTCCTTATCGCATAAGCGATCACATTAGCACTTGCCTCTAGCGCGCTCTGCGTCCCTTGATTGTTTTAAAATCCCTAAGTCATTGGCGTCTCGGCTTTGTGGGAAAACCCACCATTTAATCGCATTTTAAGAGGTGAAACTTTGATCCAGATCATACTACATGTTGTGTTCTAAGAGTATAAAAACACTACATATAGTGTTTTGGAGTGTTAATGTTTAACTCTTTCGAGCCCCAGGTTTTATTTCAAGAAGTCCCAGATCATATTAGCTTGTGCTTTACCATTACTGGTTGCCCTTTACGTTGTAAAGGCTGTCATAGCAAAGATACTTGGCCAAGCACTGCAGGTACGCATCTGAGTGATGAACGCTTTAACCGTTACCTAACTCAGTACTCTCAATATGTGAGCTGTGTGCTGTTCTTCGGCGGAGAATGGTGCTTAGAAGCACTATGTTCAAAACTAAAAAAAGCACGTGAAAGCGGCATGAGTACCTGTTTATATACGGGTCTTAACGACGTACCCGACACACTTAAAAGTTTACTTACTTATATAAAAACAGGTCCATATATTCGCACGCTAGGTGGACTTGAAAACCCCAACACTAATCAGCGCTTTATAGAGCTTGCAAATGAGCAAGTATTAAACATTAAATTTCAGGAGTCTTCACTCAATGCTACCACTTAATCAAGAACACATTAATCATAAGCTAGATTTCATTGCTAACTATCTAGGAGCCGACAATGCCGCCGATGGCGCGACTTTAGACGCAAACGCTAACGTAACGAGTAAAAATATTGCTACTTTAGAAGCTGAGCTTATGAAAGACTTCTTTATTCAAGTTAATCGTGCGTCGGTCAAACAAAAAATACAAACGCTTTTTGGCGCCCCGTTGGCTAAAGAATATGAGCGACAAATTCGTCAACATGAAATATATGTGCACGACGAAACGAGCTTAAAACCCTATTGTGCATCTATTACCATGTATCCGTTCTTGTTAGATGGCTTAACCAAACTTGGCGGCGAATCGAAAGCCCCGCAGCATCTGTCATCATTTTGTGGCAGCTTTGTGAACTTAGTTTTTGCCATTAGTGCACAATTTGCTGGCGCCATTGCGACAGTAGAGTTTTTAATGTACTTCGATTATTTTGCGCGCAAAGATCTTGGCAACGAGTATCTGACCACGCATAAAAAAGAGATAGAAAATCATCTACAACATGTGGTCTATGCGATTAACCAGCCCGCAGCCGCCAGAGGTTACCAAAGCGTATTTTGGAATATATCCTTATACGACAAGTATTACTTTGACGCCATGTTTGGAGGTTTTGTGTTTCCTGATATGACCGCTCCTAAGTGGCAAAGTATCGAAAAACTTCAAGGCTTTTTTGTTGACTGGTTTACCCAAGAAAGAAGCAAAGCTATTTTGACATTTCCAGTCGTTACCGCTGCAATGCTGACGGAAAATGGAGCAGTTAAAGATGCAGCCTTTGCGCAAATGTGCGCTCGCTCAATGAGTCAAGGCGCGTCATTTTTTGTGTATCAATCTGACAGCCCAGACTCTCTGGCATCATGTTGTCGCTTGCGTAATGAAATTTCAGACAATACCTTTTCATACAGTTTAGGTGCCGGTGGCGTTTCTACAGGCTCGATTAATGTCATTACCATGAATATGAATCGACTCATTCAGAAAGGTATGGACATTAAGAAGACGGTTGAGAATATTCAAAAGTATCAAGTTGCTTATCGCGCGCTCGTTGAGGAGTATTTAACAGCAGGCGCGCTTTCTGTGTATAGCGCGGGTTTCATTGATTTAAAAAAACAGTATCTTACTATTGGCATAAATGGCATGGTCGAGGCCGCCGAATTTTTAGGCATTCGTGTCGATAATAATAACGACTATAAGCACTTTGTTCAGCAACATTTAAGAACCATTTACGACGCCAATAAGCGCGCTACCAAAGAATATGGATATATGTTCAACACTGAGTTTGTGCCGGCGGAAAACCTCGGTGTAAAAAATGCCAAATGGGATCGAGAAGATGGATTTTGGGTCACGCGAGACTGTTATAACTCATATTTTTATGCCGTTGAAAATGCGGGTATTAATCATCTCGATAAATTTTTCATGCATGGGCATGAAATGACGCGCTATCTCGATGGTGGATCTGCGCTTCATGTCAATTTAGAAGAAACCTTAACAGAAAAAAACGCACTGCGGATTTTAAACATCGCAGCTCAAGCGGGTTGTAACTACTTTTGTATTAACGTAAAAATTACCATATGCAATGAGTGCGAGCATATCGATAAACGTACTTTATCTGCTTGTAGCGCATGTAATTCAAAAGATATTGATTATGGCACGCGTGTGATTGGCTACTTGAAGCGAGTCTCTGCATTTAGTAAAGGTAGACGACATGAGCATGATATACGCCACTATCATCGACAAACTAAGGAGTATAGTGCATCACCCGACGAGGCATATAAGGTTTAGTAAGGTTAAATTGCGCTCGGCTTGGACCAAATAAATCCTAACACGGCCAATATGATGCTTATTACAAGTCCTCTAACCCAATAGTTGTTAATCATATAAATCAGCGGGTAGGAAATCATGATAAGCATTAAAACGCTCGCAATCCATTTGGTCTTGAGCCGTATTATGTGATTAGTGTGCCAATCGCTTATCACTGGACCAAAATACGCATTGTTCATTAGCATCTGGTGAACCCGGTCAGAGCTTTGTGAAAAAAAGTAGGCTGCTAACAATAAAAATGGCGTAGTGGGGACTAAGGGTAAAGCTACGCCGATAACAGCTAGCGCGAAAAATAACCAGCCTAAACATAAGAGGAACCCGCGCCGCATTAGGCTACTTGACGAGAGTGCTAAAAGGTAAAATGTTTACCGATTCACCCTCTAACACTGCGCCGCGCACATTTTCTAGCACCGCATAACAATTGCTATCGCTAAAACCAGAGAGTACTCCTGAACTTTGGGAAACACTAGGCGTGACGCAAAGCTCCCCCGAGTCGTCGGCATAGTAATATGCTCTTTGATAGTCTGTCCTGCCTGGGCGCTTTTTCATTGCACTTTTTGCCACAGCTTTCAGTGGCACTGTCACCGGGCTTGATTCTCCAGCCAAATAAGCAAGTGCGGGGGCGGCAATTTGATCAAAAGTAACAGCCGATGAAACTGGGTTGCCCGGTAAACCAAAAAAGATGCTGTCGCTTAAGCGGCCAAACGCTAAGGGCTTGCCCGGTTTTATTGCAAGCTTCCAAAAATCAATCTGGCCGTACTCTTCTAAGATTTCTCTTGTGTAGTCAGCCTCGCCAACAGAAACGCCGCCACTGGTTATGACGCAGTCAGCAAGGTTATTCGCCTTTTCAAAGGCTGCTTTAATATCGGCTTTACTGTCGGCGATGATGCCTAGGTCAATGACCGATGCCCCTAGACGTTCTAACATAGCAATGAGCATTGGACGGTTACTGTCAAAGATTCGATCTTCTCTAGCCGTTTCACCGGCGGCTAACAATTCGTCACCCGTAGAAAACACCGCTACACATAGGCGGCGTACAACAGGTACTTTATTGATGCCTAATGAAGCTAACAAGCCAATGTCAATTGGGCTGATTCGTTTGCCTTTTTGCAGTACCACACTGCCAAGCTTTATATCATCACCGGCAGGCCTAATAGCATCGCCTTGTTTTACCTTGCCAGTGAAGCTTATTTGAAGCTCATCGGCTTTGGTATTCTCTTGCATCACCACTGTATCTGAGCCGTTTGGAATTTGCGCGCCGGTCATAATGCGAACGCACTCACCTTCCTTCACCTCTTCCATAAACGCCGTTCCTGCAAAGCTTTTTCCTATCTGCTTAAGGGTAGCGGTGAATTGCAAGTCACTTGCTCTGATCGCATAACCATCCATTGCTGAATTATCATAGGCTGGGACATTAATGGGTGAAACGATATCTTCAGACAACACCCTTCCAAGGGCATTGTGAAGCGCGCAGTGCTCACGCGCATTTATGGGTGTTATCGCGCGAAAAATCATATCTTTCGCTTGTTCAATGGGCATTAGTCCCGGCGCATCACATCCGCACTTCATTGTTTATACTCCGTTTTGGTGATTGACCATCCATACGGCGGCCTCTACACGCGAACGTAAATTGAGCTTTTTAAGAAAGTGTTTAACATGCACTTTGACCGTGCCATCGGAGATATCTAGCTCGCGAGCAATCAGTTTATTGCTCATGCCTTTCGCAATTAGCTTCAGAATTTCTAGCTCTCGACTGGTTAAACTGGCCAATGCACGACTACCCGCGCGTTCAGGCTTTCTAAGTGCTGTGGCTAGAATTTCTGTGAGCTTTGCGCTCATCACCATTTTGCCCAGCGCGGCTTCTTTTAGTTTGTCGACAAGTTCTTCAGGGTCCATGTCTTTCAATAAATAACCGTCTGCACCGGAGCGAATAGCCTCCACTACATCTTCGTCATTATCAGAAACGGTTAACATGATTATGCGTGAGTCTACGCCCTTGTCTCGCATTATCTTCAGTGTTTCTAGACCATCCATGCCTTGCATGTTCAAATCAAGTGTTATCAGATCAGGCTCTAGTGAAAGCGCTAATTCTATGGCTTCTTGGCCGGAGGAAGCCTCACCAATAACGGTTAAATCATCTTCAAATTCAAGTAGCTGATTGAGCCCCTTTCGCAATAAGGGATGGTCATCTACCATCATGATTGACGCGGGTTGATCATTAAACATGCAGTTCTTCCTTTGGCGTTGGTGTGTGGCGACGATTCGTACATTAAACCGTTACAGACACCACTATACATCATCATATTCATCAACAATAAGTTTCTTTGGGGTAAAGCGACTACCTACAAGTAGGTAACTGACTACCCATGTTCAAGTCCTTACTAGATGCGGACTACAGACAGCTTTCGAAGAGAATTAAGGTGGTTTTTTATCAGTACTACCTTGGTTTGTTTGCCTACAATAATCCTCAGATATACCTATCAATGCAGATTGTGAGTGAGGCCCGTGTGGACCATAGTGCATGTAATTTATTGAAGACGACATTGACTGGAGAATGCATATGTCAGATCTACACAAGTGGGATCCGGAAGACACAGAGTTCTGGGAGAAAGAAGGTAAAAAAATCGCTAACCGTAATCTATGGATTTCGATACCAAGCTTATTAGCAGGTTTCGCGGTTTGGTTATATTGGGGCATCATTACTGTGCAGATGCTCAACTTAGGGTTTGATTTTGCAAAGGCAGAGCTATTTACCCTAATGGCAATAGCCGGATTAACTGGCGCAACACTGCGTATTCCTAGTAGCTTTTTTATAAGGCTGTGTGGTGGGCGCAACACCATGTTCTTTACTACAGCGCTGTTGATGGTACCTGCCGTTGGCGCTGGATTTGCCTTGCAAAACCCAGATACGCCACTGTGGCATTTTCAGCTTCTAGCACTATTGTCGGGTTTTGGTGGAGGAAACTTTGCCTCATCTATGTCAAATATAAGCTTCTTTTTCCCCAAAAAACAGCAGGGCTTAGCGTTGGGACTCAACGCTGGACTGGGCAACTTTGGTGTTACAACCATGCAAATTGTCGTGCCATTATTTATGACATTTGCTGCCTTTGGCGCGCTAAGCGGCGACCCTCTGGTGTTAGTTAACGCATCGGGTACGCTTATTGGTAAAATACCTGCAGGTACCGAGAGCTATATCTCTAATGCTGGCTTTGTCTGGCTCTTGCTTCTCGTACCATTATTCTTCCTAACATGGTTTGGAATGAACAACATCCGTACGCCAGAGGTATCCCCAAATATTGGCAACCCATTAACATCCTTTGCACTCATCACGGTAATGCTTACTATTGGTCTTGTGATTGCCGCCGTGGGTTTATGGTTAATGCTGCCAGAAAGCGCTAATGGCTCCGGTTTTGGTGTGCCTAAAGAGCTTGTACTGGTGCTAGTTGTTGCCGCTACGGTTATCGCGCTTAAAGTCTTACCGGGTGCCATTGGCCAAAGCCTTACTCGTCAGTATCAAATTTTCAACAATAAACATACGTGGGTAATGAGCATTATCTACACTATGACCTTTGGCTCATTCATTGGGTTTGCGGCATCCTTCCCGCTGGCAATAAAGGTTATCTTTGGCTATAGCCATGTTATGGTTGATGGGGTCATGACCCACGATACTATTAATGCAAATGGCCCTAGTGCACTTATGTATGCTTGGATGGGTCCATTTATTGGTGCACTCATTCGTCCTGTTGGCGGTTGGATATCAGATAAATTAGGCGGCGCTTTTGTGACGCAAGTGTGCTCCATTGTGATGATTGGCAGTGCCTTAGGTGTTGCTTATTATATGAAGCAAGCTTATCAGTCGGCTACGCCTGAAGAGTACTTCATTCCGTTTTTCGTCTTATTCCTATTATTGTTTGCGGCTACTGGTATAGGCAATGGCTCAACGTTTAGAACCATCGCCATGGTGTTCCCAAAAGAACAGGCTGGTCCTGTGTTAGGTTGGACGTCAGCGGTTGCTGCCTACGGTGCGTTTTATATCCCTAAAGTGATTGGTGAGCAAATAACAGCAACCACACCAGAGGTGGCGCTGATAGGTTTTGCGGTGTTTTATGGCGTGTGCGTACTCATTAACTATTGGTTCTATTTGCGCAAAGACGGTGAGTTTTATAACCCATAGCATATGACGTTAAAGCGTTTTACGTACAAGGGGGGCATGCATAGTTATGCTCCCTGCATCAAAGAACATTGAAAGTGGTTGTGCCTTCTAGCTCTATAGAGGGCGATAAATAGCGAGGTTATCATGAATTTTGAGCGAACCAGCGCTTCGGAGATTGCCGTAAATTTGCCAGGTGCAACGGCGGTTTTTTTTGCCCATAAAATAAACTTTTGCGCCCAGAACCATGAAGCCTTAGGGGTGGCAATGCAAAATCGGCCTGCCGATGCCGAGCGCATTTATGCCGAATTACAAAGCATTATCGATAGGCAAGAGCACATACAAGAATTCGATACATGGCCTAAACAGCAGATTATTGAATACATTGTCACTCGCTTTCATGATGTACACAGGCAACAGCTACCTGAACTCATTCGTCTGGCAGAAAGAGTTGAGACAACGCATGTTGATAGCAAGTACTGCCCTATTGGCCTGACCCAGTATTTAGTGCAAATACAAAATGAACTTGAAGAGCACATGCAAAAAGAAGAGAACGTACTTTTCCCGATGCTAGCTCAAGAGCATTTATCTCTTCCAGCTGGGCCTATTCAGGTAATGAAGCGCGAGCATGATGATCACTTATCACACATAAGTGACATTTTTGAAATTACAAACGACATCCAGTTGCACCCAGATGCGTGCAACTCTTGGAAGGCGCTTTATTTGGGTTTACAGGCTTTTATTAACGACATCTATATGCATATTTTCATTGAAAACAATGTGTTGTTTGTTAGATAAAAGCGGCTTATTCATACACTCTTTTATCCATTCTGTGCTGAGAGCGCCTCTTCACGAGCATATTCGGGTGTGAAACTAAATCTCACTTGAGTTCCGTTTGGTGAGGCTTTCTCAATATTCAGCGTGCCATCTAAATTTCGGCTACGCTCCACCATTATTGCCAAACCATAATGATTTAGCTTATTTGGGTCACCCGGAATACCAATGCCATTGTCTGTCACGCACAAAGTAACTTCCGATGAGGTATTGTTTGTAATAGCGATAATGATTTCACTCCCTTTTGAGTGATAGAAAGCATTCTGAGTGGCCTCTCTGGCAATTTGTAATAGATGAATTTCTTCTTGTGGTGTAAACGGTATGTTTTCTACGTCGTATTGCAAAGTAAAGGTAAATGAATCAGAGCGAGTTTTGAGCTGTTCTATGGTTTGCTCCAAAGCTGCTTTGATGCCTTGCCCATCTAATTTAAGCCTAAAGGTGGTAAGTAGCTCCCGTAACTCACTGTATGCCGCCCCCAACCCGTTTTTAAGCTCGTTGATAACTAAATCAATTTGTTCTTGTGCATTTTCCATTTTTTGTAAACGTTGCAAGCGAGTAACTTGTATTTTCAAATACGAGAGTGCCTGGGCTAAACTATCGTGCAGCTCTCTTGCAATGACCGTTCGTTCGTTCATTAACGCCACACGTCGGCTTTCATCTTGACGGTGCTTGCGACTTAACCCATTGGCAATTTGCTCGGCTACAGATTCAAAGAGTTGGTTTTGCCAGTCATCAAAGTGCTGACTCTCTTTGGGGTTGACCGTTAATACGCCGTAATTGTATTCACCTAGAGTGAGCTGATAACGCATCTGATTGCTGGCTTTGGGGAAAATTGCATTATGTTCAGTACAATCACCGCATTGGTGACGAATGCATTTTTCTGGCAGTTCTTTGTTTGCGGTTACAAGATGCTCATAAGGACCATTGCCCTGTGCGGTCATGATGCATAAATCTAGGTCAGGGTTTCCGGTGACACTGGCTAGTCGTTCTAGCAGTGATTTGAAATCAATCGTGTTTGGATCGCTGTTGTTCATGCGACGCGATATCTCATACAACACATCGAGAGATTCATTAGAACGGGATAGTTTTTGTGTTTTTTGTTTTACCAATGACTCTAATTGACTGCGGGAGCGGTATACAGAGTCACTCATTTTGTTGATTGTACGAGCGAGCAAGGCAAGCTCATCTTTTCCACTTTCGTCAGCTCTTGCGGTAAAGTCCCCTCTGCCAATTTGTTTTGCTACATCGGTTAGGCGAGACAAAGGCTTATCGATATGTCGATTCACAATCATCATTGCAAAAGCGATTAGCAGCAGGGTACTAAATAAAGCGATGCTTTGAATAAGCCTGATGGTTGCAATATTGCTTTCAGCGTGCATTTGATAACTCGATACAAGTTCATTGAGCTCTTCAATAAAGGTTTGCGTCGCAATGTTAAGCTCAGCGCCATCAACTGAAGAGCTCCTCTGAGCGTCAATAAGCATGGGCTTAATTTGCCCAAACCACTGCGTGGTTAACTGTTCTAGCAGTACTTCCGAGTTGTTTGCACCCATAAGAGCCTGTTTGTTAACCAATATCCCTTTGGTCAGGTCATCTTCGAAGGCGCTTATTAGCTCGGCGAATCGCTCAAAATGCGCAGGCGATTTATCTTGCAGTTGCACATGACTCACCAGACGATAGCTTTGCATGCGCAGGGAGCCGGCTACATTTATCGATGCTGCGTCAGTTTGCGCACTGTCACTTATAAACACAGAGCTAAACATACTTGCTACTGCTAAAAAGCTTACTGAAAACATCAGCGCGGCAATTTTAAATACAGTGGAATGGAAAAAATTTTGCATCATAAGCATGTACCTAAGGCCAAATTGTGTGAGTCAGAGGTGATACCTACAAAGACTAATGGTCGAAATATTTAAATCATTAATTGTGAACCACCAGTCTATACGCCTTTAAACTAAAGGAAAAGGCATATATTAACGCCTACCTCTTTGGTGGTATTAAGGTAGTTTGATGCCCATTTAGCCCTATTGTATAGCGTAAAAATATGGCTTTTAATCCAGACATAGCTTGAATTTGCAGCATTATTTGAAAGATATTTCAGTGCTGCATTCTTATTAACCAAGGAGTCTGGCGTGAGTCACTTTTTAGACAGATTGCAGTTTTTTAAACGCAAAGAAGAATCGTTTTCGGATGGTCATGGCGTAACAACCGAAGAAAATAGAGATTGGGAAGATGGTTACCGCCGTCGCTGGCAGCACGATAAAATCGTTCGCTCTACACACGGTGTAAACTGCACTGGCTCATGTAGCTGGAAAATCTATGTTAAAGATGGTCTAGTGACTTGGGAAACACAGCAAACTGATTACCCACGCACCCGCCCAGATCTGCCGAATCATGAGCCTAGAGGCTGTCCTCGTGGGGCAAGTTACTCTTGGTACATTTACAGTGCTAACCGCCTCAAGCATCCAAAGATTCGTAAGCGCTTGGTTAAGTTATGGCGCGCGGCAAAGCTAGAACATAAAGACCCTGTGCTCGCATGGGGCTCGATTGTTGAAAACCCAGAAAAAGCGAAAGAATATAAGCAGCAGCGTGGGCTAGGTGGCTTTGTGCGCGCGAACTGGTCTGAAGTCAATGAGATCATAGCGGCCAGTAACGTGTATACGGCCAAAACCTATGGACCTGACCGTATTACTGGCTTCTCACCTATTCCTGCCATGTCGATGGTTTCTTATGCGGCGGGCGCTCGGTATTTATCTCTCATTGGCGGCAACTGCCTAAGTTTTTATGATTGGTATTGTGACCTTCCGCCAGCTTCACCACAAATTTGGGGTGAGCAAACTGACGTGCCTGAATCGGCCGATTGGTATAACTCTAACTATATTATTTGCTGGGGCTCAAACGTACCTCAAACACGTACGCCAGACGCACATTTTTTAACTGAAGTTCGCTATAAAGGCACTAAAGTCATCGGCATTACGCCAGATTACTCTGAGGTGGCCAAGCTTACCGATCAGTGGCTAGCGCCGAAGCAAGGAACAGACGCCGCATTAGCCATGGCCTTTGGTCATGTCATTTTAAAAGAATTCCACCTAGAGAATCCGTCTAAGTATTTCACCGACTACGTAAAACGCTACACTGATTTCCCTGTGTTGGTCATGTTAGAAAAGGCTGAAGATGGTTCTTTACATCAAAGCCGTTTCTTACGCGCTTCTGACCTTAACGGGAATCTCGGCCAAGAAAACAACCCAGAGTGGAAAACTATTTCGATTAACGACAAAGATGGCGAGCTTGTCTCTCCAACAGGTTCGGTTGGCTATCGCTGGGGCGAAAAAGGCAAATGGAACATTACGCAGACCGATGGTAAGTCAGGTGATGAGCTTGATTTACGCGTCAGTTTAAAAGGCTCTCACGACGAATTAGTTGAGGTTGGCTTCCCATATTTTGGTGGCGCTGAGCATGAATTCGGCTACTTCCAAAACACCGAGCATGACGATATTTTGGTGCGTAAAGTACCCGCCAAAAAGCTCACCCTTGCTGATGGTACAGAGGCCTATGTCGCCACAGTGTTTGACTTAACCATTGCAAACTACGGCGTTGATAATGGCTATGACGACCCGAACGTTGCCTCAAGCTACGATCAAGACATTCCTTATACTCCTGCTTGGCAAGAGCAAATCACTGGCGTACCACGCTCAGAGGTGATTAAAATTGCTCGTGAATTTGCCGACAATGCTAACAAAACCCGTGGTCGTTCTATGATCATTGTGGGTGCGGGTATGAACCATTGGTATCACATGGACATGAACTACCGTGGCCTCATCAACATGCTAATGATGTGTGGTTGTGTTGGCCAAAGTGGCGGCGGATGGGCGCACTACGTGGGTCAAGAAAAGCTACGTCCACAAACTGGCTGGCAACCCCTTGCATTTGGCTTGGATTGGCAGCGTCCACCACGTCATATGAACGGTACATCGTTCTTCTATAACCACTCCAGTCAATGGCGTTATGAAAAGCTAGAAATGACCGAAGTTGTTTCTCCACTTGCTGATAAGAGCAAATGGTCTGGTTCTATCATCGATTTCAATACGCGCGCCGAGCGCATGGGTTGGTTACCGTCTGCACCACAACTTAATATGAACCCTTTACAACTTTGTAAAGATGCAGACGCGGCTGGAAAATCACCTCAAGAGTATGCAGTAGAGCGCTTAAAATCAGGAGACTTGGACTTCGCTTGTATGGAGCCTGAAAACCCTAAAAACTTCCCTCGTAATATGTTTATTTGGCGCTCCAATTTACTTGGCTCATCGGGTAAGGGGCATGAATACATGCTGCGTCACTTGCTGGGCACCAAGCACGGTTTGCTTGGTAAAGACCTAGGCGAAGAAGGCGGGAAAATGCCAGAAGACGTTAAGTTCGAAAAGCAGGCTGCGGAAGGTAAAGTCGACTTGTTGGTAACCCTAGATTTTAGAATGTCTACCACATGTTTGTATTCAGACATCGTTCTACCTACCGCAACATGGTATGAGAAAGATGATTTAAATACCTCTGACATGCACCCTTTCATCCACCCTCTAAGTGCAGCAGTTGACCCTGTTTGGGAATCTCGCTCTGACTGGGAAATCTTTAAGGGCGTCGCCAAAGCATTTTCAAAAATGGCAGAAGGGCATTTAGGTGTTGAGAAAGATTTAGTCACTGTGCCTATTTTGCATGATACGCCTGCGGAGATAGCCCAACCATTTGGTGTAAAAGCTTGGTGGAAAGGTGAGTGTGATCTCATTCCTGGTAAAACAGCCCCTAACATGGTGGTCGTTGAGCGTGATTATCCTAATACTTATGCCCGTTTTACTTCTATTGGTCCGGCCCTAGAAAAGTTAGGTAATGGCGGCAAGGGCATCAGTTGGAATACCGAAAAAGAGGTGGAGTTCTTAGGTGAGCTAAATCATAAGCATTTAGAAGAGGGTGTGAATAAAGGACGGCCGAAGCTAGAGTCGGCCATTGATGCCGCAGAAATGATTTTATCACTGGCGCCTGAAACCAATGGACAAGTCGCCGTGAAGGCATGGGCAGCGTTGAGCGAGTTTACAGGGCGCGATCATACCCATTTAGCGAAACCGAAAGAAGAAGAGAAAATTCGTTTCAGAGACGTTCAGGCTCAGCCGCGTAAGATCATCAGCTCCCCCACATGGTCAGGGCTTGAAGATGAACATGTATCTTACAATGCAGGCTACACCAATGTGCATGAATACATTCCTTGGAGAACGGTGACCGGTCGTCAGCAGTTCTATCAAGATCATGAGTGGATGCGCGACTTTGGTGAAACCATGTGTGTATACAAGCCACCCATTAATTTAAAAACCGTTAAGCCCATTATGAATAAGGACTCAAACGGCAATAAAGAAATTGCACTTAACTTCTTAACACCACACCAAAAGTGGGGTATTCACAGCACCTATTCAGACAACTTGCTGATGCTGACACTGTCACGCGGTGGTCCTGTTGTGTGGATGTCGGAGGTTGATGCAGCAAGAGCTGACATCGTGGATAACGATTGGATTGAGGTGTTCAATATTAACGGTGCCATTGCGGCAAGAGCCATTGTGTCTCAGCGCGTGCCAGAGGGGGTGAGCATGATGTACCACGCACAAGAACGTATTGTAAACGTGCCTGGCTCAGAGCTTACTAAAACACGCGGCGGGATTCATAACTCAGTGACTAGAGCGGTCATGAAGCCCACGCACATGATTGGCGGCTATGCGCAACAATCCTACGGATTTAATTACTACGGAACCGTTGGCTGTAACCGCGATGAGTTTGTCATTGTGCGCAAAATGGCGAAAGTTGATTGGCTTGACGATGATAGCGTCGACCAAAGCAAAGAAGAATTTAACAGTGTTGTTAACAACAATAAGGTAGAGGGCTAATCATGAAAGTTAGAGCTCAAATCGGCATGGTGCTAAACCTTGATAAATGTATCGGTTGTCACACGTGCTCAGTTACTTGTAAGAATGTTTGGACCTCACGCGAAGGTGTTGAATACGCCTGGTTTAACAACGTAGAGACTAAGCCTGGTATTGGTTATCCCAAAGAGTGGGAGAATCAAGAGAAGTGGAATGGCGGCTGGAAGCGTCATGCCAATGGAAAGCTAACGCCAAAACAAGGCGGTAAGCTGCGCATACTCGCAAATATTTTTGCCAATCCAGATTTACCTGGCATAGACGATTACTACGAACCGTTTGATTTTGATTATCAGCATCTACACAAAGCGGGTGAGAGTAAACACCAACCGGTAGCCCGTCCACGCTCGTTGATCACCGGTCAACGTATGGAAAAAATTGAATGGGGACCAAACTGGGAGGAGATTCTTGGTACTGAGTTCTCAAAACGTCGGGCCGACAGCAACTTTAACC
Source organism: Glaciecola sp. XM2 (assembly GCF_018595715.1). Lineage (GTDB taxonomy): Bacteria > Pseudomonadota > Gammaproteobacteria > Enterobacterales > Alteromonadaceae > Glaciecola. The sequence continues at coordinate 104,685 of NZ_JAHEOJ010000024.1, read as the reverse complement.
AAATGCAGGCTGATATGTATGGCGAGTTTGAAAAAACTTTCATGATGTATCTACCGCGTTTATGTGAGCATTGCATTAATCCAGCTTGCGTAGCCTCTTGTCCCTCAGGCGCTATTTATAAGCGTGAGGAAGACGGCATCGTCTTGATTGATCAAGATAAATGTCGCGGTTGGAGAATGTGTGTAAGCGGCTGTCCTTACAAAAAAATCTACTATAACTGGAAAACTGGTAAGTCTGAAAAATGTATTTTCTGCTATCCGCGTATTGAAGCGGGTCAACCGACCATTTGTTCAGAAACCTGCGTAGGCCGAATTCGCTACTTAGGCGTCATGCTATATGACGCAGATCGCGTACAAGAAGCGGCATCAGTTGCAAACGACAAAGACCTATATCAAGCGCAGTGTGACATTTTCCTTGACCCATTTGATGAAAGTGTTCAAGAAGCCGCTCGCAAAGAGGGTATTCCTGACGCGTGGCTAAAATCGGCGCAAGAGTCACCGGTATACAAAATGGCAATGGATTGGAAGGTTGCATTACCTTTGCACCCAGAATATAGAACATTACCAATGGTTTGGTATGTGCCGCCTCTAAGCCCTATTCAAAATGCAGTAGCTGCAAATAAGGTACCCATGAATGGTGTGTTCCCTGACCTAAAATCATTGCGTATTCCGATGAAATATTTAGCGAACATGCTTACCGCTGGTGACGAAGCGCCCGTAGAGAAAGCATTAGAGCGCATGATGGCAATGCGTATATTTAAACGTTCACAACAAGTCGATGGCGAATTGAACTTAGACGCCTTAAACCAAGTGGGTTTGACCGAAGCGCAAGTTGAAGAAATGTATCGCTATATGGCATTGGCCAATTACGAAGACCGCTTTGTGATCCCAACCAGCCATAAGGCCTACGCGGAAGATGCTTACGATATGAAGTCTGGTTGTGGCTTTACTTTCGGCAATGGCTGCAGCGGCGGCGACAGTGAAGCGGACTTGTTTGGCGGTAAAAAACAAACAGTACGTCAAGTTATTCCAGTAGAGGTGCGCGACTAATGAAAATTTTAAGCCTTATTTCAAGACTCATCGATTATCCAAGCGACGAGCTATATGCTCACGCTGCGGATGTAAGTGATTATATTGCGGGTAATGAAGACCTTGCAGAGTCTGATAAAACAGCCTTGCAAGCTTTTGTGGCTCAGCGCTTTGGCGATAGCTTACTCGATTGGCAATCGGATTATGACGGTTTATTTGAGCGAGGGCGTTCGCTGTCTTTACTCATTTATGAGCATATTCACGGCGAATCCCGCGACCGAGGTCAAGCTATGGTCGACTTGCTGGAGCAATATAAAGCTGCAGGCCTTGACATTGGCGTGCGTGAATTGCCTGACTATATTCCATTATTTTTAGAGTTTGTCAGCACCCAAGGGAATGAAAATGCAAAAGGATGGTTGCAAGACATTGGGCCAGTACTAGCTTTACTCACCGTTAGGCTTGAAAAGCGAAAGTGTAATTATAGCAGCTTGTTTCAGGCCTTAGTGAACTTGTCTGAAGTAGACATCGATCTAGATGCCTTGCGCGAGCAAGTAAAAGAAGAAAAACGCGATGACACCAAAAAAGCCCTCGACAAAGTGTGGGAAGAGGAAGCCGTTACTTTTGGCGGTGATGCTACAAATGGTGGTTGTCCAACCAATACGTCTAAGCCTTCTGAATCTCAACGACGTGATCAAGATGTGCCTATTCAATTTATAGATGCTGCTAACAACATACGCAGCGAAGAAAGTGTAAGGGGTTAGTCATGCATATCATCGACACAATATTTTTTGGGATTTATCCATATTTAGCAACGGCTATTTTCTTTTTGGGTAGTCTTATTCGATATGATCGCGAGCAATATACTTGGAAGACAGGCTCTAGTCAGATGCTTAGCAGCAAAAACTTTCGGATAGCCAGCGTGCTTTTTCATGTCGGTATAATTGCCATTCTATTGGGGCACTTTGCAGGCTTGGTATTACCTTGGGAGATTTGGCACGCGCTAGGAATCAGTTTGGCCGCCAAGCAGGTAATTGCTATGGGCGTGGGTGGCTTCTTCGGTATTTTATGTTTTATTGGCCTAAGCATGTTGGTATACAGACGATTGTTCGACCCTAGAATAAGAGCGAACAGCAGCCTCATGGACACTGGTATTTTACTCTTGATTTACCTGCAGCTAATTATTGGTATGCTCACTATTGTTATCTCGACTGGTCATATGGATGGGTCAGTTATGTATAACCTAATGAGCTGGTCGCGTTATACCTTAACTTTTAGACCTGCTGAGGCTGTAGAATATATCTCCTCGGTACACTGGTTATATAAGATGCACGTAACGCTAGGCATAACTTTGTTTGTGTTATTCCCATTCAGCCGCTTAGTACATATTTGGAGTGTACCAGTGCAGTATGTACTTAGAAGCTACCAAGTAGTGAGACAGCGTTAAGCTACCAACGATACACTCATGGCTGAACTAGGGTGAGGAATACCCGCAAAATGGCAAGGACGCCTCGTTTATCCAATGCAAAGTGAAAGCAAGAATTTAAGTAAATCATGTGATTTTGCGCCCGTAAATAGGAACTAATAATGTCACTTACTAATACCCCAGAAATTACCGTGAACGGCAGTCTGATTTTAGCCTCTGCAATTGACACAGAAGTACAGTATCACCCCGCGGAAACTCGCAGGGAGGCCATGGTTCAAGCCGCTCAGTCATTAATCATCGCAGAGGTGATTGCCCAACAAATAAAAGAAAAAGGTATCGACGAAAAGGCCGACCGAGCGTCGATAGAAGCCAACCCAGAGCTGATAGATCAATTGTTCGCTTTAGAGATTGATATTCCAGAGGCCACAATGGAAGAGTGTGAGCGCTACTTTAAGGCAAATCCAGAGCAGTTCACCTCATCGCCGCTAGTTGAAACAAACCATATTTTGCTTGCAGCAGATCCCAAAGATTTGGAACACCGAGCAGAAACGCTTAGCGTGGCTGAAATCATTATTGAACAGCTAAAATCTAAGGAAATCAGCTTTGCAGAAGCTGCGAAAAAGTACTCTGTCTGCCCCTCAAAAGACCAAGGTGGCAATTTGGGACAGTTATCTAATGGTCAAACGGTAAGCGAATTTGAAAGACAAGTTTTCGCAGCAGATATCGGCTTGATGACAGTGCCTGTTGAGTCACGTTTTGGCTACCATGTTGTTGAAGTGGTTAGAAAGGTTGAAGGTAAGCCGCTAACGTATGATTTGGTTGAAGATAAAATCAAAAAATATTTAAATGACAAAGTACATAGAAAAGCGGTTTCGCAGTACTTACATCGCTTAGTTGCAGAAGCAGACATTAACGGCTTTGAGTTTAACTTCGATGAGTCAAGGGTAATGCAGTAGTGCCGCAAAAATGCTTGACGGCCTCTACCCCATTTTTCGTTTAAGGGGGTTAAAATGTCGCTTAAATATTCGTTGTAATCGGCAAGTTGATATTGATTGATAAGTAACGCAAGCATCTCGAATTAGTTTTATTTTTGTAGCACGCGCTAAAAACACCATTCACTTCGTTTGGCAGCAAAAAAATCCAAAAAAGCACGTACTTTGGGTTGAATAGGGCGTGACGGATGATAATAGGCATATACTTCTGCGCCCTCCCACCAGTGTTCTTCCAATATCGGTTGTAAGCGCTTTTCTGCCACAAGCTGGCGTATCGTAGCAGTATCAGCAGGTGCATTAATAATACCTAGCCCTGCCTCTGCGAGCTCTTGCAGACCTGTAACGGTTTTAATTTGACACTGTGCGTTAATAAAGTGGGGTTGTCCATCGTCGCCGCGCGCTACTAGCACATTGGTAGGTTGATTGTGGGAATAGCCAATCACTTTGTGCTGTTTTAGATCTTCAATCGTTGCCGGTATGCCGGCGTTGCGCAAATAGTCAGGCGACGCGAACAACCCATAAGCTGACTTCCATAATGACTTTTGCTTGAGGCCCGAGTAACGCTGCCCTAAGTATGGGCCTATCGCCCAAAAGATATCAAAGTCATCTTCTAAAATGTCAACAAGCCCTTCCTTAACGTCGAGCGTAATGCCTAGGTTAGGATACAGCTGCACAAACTCTGCGAGCCATGGAACGAGGGTTTCTCTAATTATTTCGTTGGATTGGCAAACAACGCGTAACTCGCCGCTAACTGTGTTTTCATTGTTTTGCCCCCAATCAACTAGCGATTGATAATGCTCCAATAGCCTTTCAGTTTTTAGTTTAAATTGTTGGCCAAATTCAGTTAACACCAACGTCCGACGGCTACGAATAAAGAGCGCCTGATTTAGCTCGGCCTCAAGTCTGCCTATTTGTTTACTTATTGCCATGACCGACTTCGCTTCTGCTTGTGCGACTCTCGACATATTGCCAGTGTCGGCAACTTTGCAAAATATGCGTAAATCTCTTGGATGCAACATTATTAAACCTTTAGTTTAAATATACTAAAAAATTAATCTATTTATTTATTAAGTGCAAGGCTTTACGCTTTGATCATTGCTAAGCGCGAGGAGAAAAAGCATGCATTTGCCAATGGGAGAATGGGTTTTATTGGTTGTCATTTTAGGGATGGTTGCTTTTAGCCTGTGGGAGGCCGACAAAGCAAAAGTTGCGGTGTTAGATGGGCATAAAACCAAGATAAGGGCATATAAAGAGGCAATGGTGTTTATGTGGATACCCACCGTGCTTTTAATGCTATTGCTACTTATTGGCACAATACTGCCATCAGCACTTGGTTTAACATGGCATAACTCATGGCGCAGTTGGGGTGGCGTAGCTTTAGCGTTAGGTGTTATAGGGTACTTTACTTACTCGGTGTATTCGCTTGGCCAATCAGCCGAAAAACGACACGCATACCGTAAGGCTATTGCGGGCAATCACGACTGGATGATGCCTTCAAACACATCTGAGCTGCGCTGGTTTACTCTTGGTCTTTCAGTGTCGGCTGGTATCTGCGAGGAATTGCTGTTTCGTGGGTTTTTGATTGGTGTACTGAGCCAAGAGATAGGGATTGTGACTAGCGTAACAGTCAGTAGTGTGTTGTTTGGTATGTGCCATCTGTATCAAGGTTGGAAAAACGTGCTACGAACGGCTTTAGTTGGTCTGGTACTAGCGCTTATATTTGTTTTTACTGAAGTGTTGTGGGTTGTTATCGCGCTGCATATTGCGGTTGATGTATACGGGGGCATAGTGGGTTATTTGTTAAATAAGTCTGAGCAGATAGTAGCATCGGAGTTAGGACTCGCTCGTGACTCAGGGTAGGTGATCGTAAACGCTATGTACAAGTGTTGGCTGTTATAGCATAACGCCGCTATAACCATAGCAACTGATAAACAACAAATCGCTCTTTTGATTTGATAGCGTTTGCAATCGTGTTGGCTCTATACTCCTTCGTATCATTTTTAAGAAGAACGAGTACCCATTTTTGAGCACAATTAAATCAGAAGTATTAGCAGCAAATGCGCAATATGCCGAAAACTTTGGTGACAAAGCAGACTTAGCGTTACCCCCTGCAAGAGGTTTCGCAATTTTAACGTGCATGGATGCCCGCCTCGACCCTGCAAAATACGCCGGCCTTGCAGAAGGTGATGCCCACGTCATTAGAAACGCTGGAGGACGCGCTAGCGACGACGCCATTCGTTCATTGGTTATTTCTCATAAATTGTTGGGCACAAAAGAGTGGTTTGTCATTCATCATACCGACTGCGGCATGGAATTGTTCGACAGCAACATCATGGGCGATTTACTAGAAGAGAGTCTCGCGACCGCTACAGTAGATGAAAACGGCTGGCGCAATCAACAAAGCGAAGGTGGCAGCACCGACGGTAAATACATCAACTGGCTCACGTTTAAAGACAACGCAAAAAGCGTGGTTGAAGATGTTCAGCGTATACGTTCTAGCAATTTAGTGCCCAATACTATTCCGGTATATGGCTATATTTATGATTGCAAAACAGGGAAGTTGGTAGAAGTACCAGAAGCCACAAAGATTGGTAGCGTATAACGCAGTAACAGTATCAAGTATTGAGCGAGCCGATATCAAATAAGATCTACCCTTTAAGCGGCGACACCCACTGTTACTGGGTGTCTACTGCTTAGATTAAAAGGCGTCTAAGCTTAAGCCCGTCTTGATGAGCAAGCCTATCAACAGGAACCTTCGTCTACAATTATTGTTAGCCATTTCTACTCGCTATCCCCACGTTTTTTCAAGTAAAGCTATCGCTTGCTCCCCTGGAACAGGTCTTGAAAAATAATAACCTTGCAAGTGTTGGCAATTGTGTTGATTGAAAAACTCAACGTGTTGCAGCGTCTCAATGCCCTCTGCAATACAGCTCATGCTCAACTGCTGTGCCATGCTAAGCGTGGTTAAGATGATCGCTTCATTATTTTTGTTTTTACCAATATCGTCGGTAAAGCTTTTATCAATTTTAATGATATTGATTGGAAATTCTTTCAAATATTTTAAGGAAGAATAACCAGTGCCAAAATCGTCAAGTGCAATGACAAACCCTTTTTTGCGCAAATAGCTCATATATTTTAAAGCACTATCGTAATCACGCATCAACGCACTTTCCGTGATTTCAAACCGAATAGCGTCAACGGGTATATTATTTTTTTCAAGGGCAGCAATGATGAGATAAATCGATGATTGGTTCTCAAAATGCTTCGCCGAGAGATTGAACGACATGTAACCATCGAATCCGTCTTTCTGTAGGGTTTTGAGAATCGGCATGGCCCGTTCTATTGCATCTAGGGTCATGCTCTCAATTAAGCCTAGTTCTTCAGACACTGGAATGAATATGTCGGGGGGGATCATTTCGCCATTAGATTCCCAGCGCATCAAGATCTCAAAACCTTCAATCCTTTTTGATTGTGTATTGATTATTGGTTGATAATGGTTTTGGAATACTTTCGCTTTGTGTGCATCTTTCAGCTCGTTTTCTAGTTCCAATCTTCTTTTTACTAGCTCGTCCATTTGCTGGGTAAAGAATTGAAAATTGCTACGACCTTTTTCTTTAGCATGGTACATAGCGATATCGGCGTTTTTGAGGAGTTCATCTGCGGTTTTACCATCTCCTGGAAACAACGAAACACCAATGCTAGAAGAAACACTTACTGACTGAGAGCCGAGGCTTATTGGTAAATCAATAGAGGCACTAATTTGAGATACTAAATGACTAATGTCTTCGATTGATTCCACCTCTTCAATCATAATGACAAACTCATCACCCCCTAAACGAGCAACCGTATCTTCTTTGCGTACTTTACGACTCAACCGTTCAGCAACGACCTTTAATAAGGCGTCACCGGCTTTGTGGCCTAGGCTGTCGTTTACTTGCTTAAATTTGTCTAAATCGATAAAGAAAACAGCTAAGTTACGCTCTACTCTCTGAGCATGCTCAATGGCTCTGTTAATACGATCTAACAATAAGGTTCTATTTGGAAGACCTGTTAAAGCGTCATAATTAGCCAATATACGTAACTTCGCTTCAGCTGATTTTTGTTCGGTGATGTCGGATATTATTACCAAGACATGTTCAATTTTGTCTTTTTGAAGTTCGTTAGGTACCGCATTGATATGCATCAGAACATCGCACAACGTATTGTCTGGTAGTAAAAGCTTATCTTCGCCCTTCCAATGCTCTCCAGCTTTCAGCGTGCGAATCTTTTTCCATGTTTTACCCGCATTGTCAGGTTGACTTTCAAGTATAGAAGAGAGCTTACTGGCGGCGTCTGAATCACCTTCAAGCTTGAGTTTTGTTTTAAAGGCGTCGTTGCAGGCAACAACATGATAATCACTGTCGTAAATAATGACCCAGTCTAATGTGTGCTTAAATGCTTCGCCGAAAAGGCGCAAATTACCCTTATCAACCATTGATCTGGTTACATTGGTATACGTTCCGGTCACAACCGTTGGAGTGCCGCTGTCGTCAAACTTAACTTTCTTACCAACATCTCTAAACCAATACCATTGTCCTTGTTTTGATAACATCCGATAAGTGATATCAAGTTCGACGTTAGGTGTTTTTATAAAGTGCTTCCAAGCTGACTCAAAACGCTTTTTGTCACTTGGGTTCACCAATGCCAATTGCTCGTCAAAGCTTTTGGTAATCAGCTGAGTGGTACTAGAGTAGAGCTTGTTCACCCAAAATAAATCGTTATTGATGTCGTATTCCCAAACACCGCTATTACTTGCGCTCAATGCCAGTTTTAGTTTGTCGTTACTTTCTAAGGTTTGTTGATGGGCGATGGCTAACGCCTGATTTTGTTTACGCTTATATTTCCACAAAACGCTTAACAGTAGCAAAAAGAATGTGACGTAAAGAGCGTAAGCAAAGGGCGATAAAAACGGTGGGTAAGCAACCACAATATTCAGTGATGCAGGCTTAAAAAAGTTATCATTTTGTGCATCGAACTTAGCTACTACAAACTCATAGCTTCCAGGCTCTAACCTAGGAAACATAATGCTCGACGAAGTAGTCGTTGGATAAACAATATCCTCGTTGCCTCTTAACTCATATTGGTATTTAACGTTTTGTTGATTTTCATACTGCAAAGTAGAAAAGGATATATTTAAACCAACATCATCGTGAGCTAACTCGACGACTTGATTGTTTAATGCCTTAAACGGCAAGTCTAGAGGGTTAGTTGATAAAGTAACGTTGGTGATTGTCGTTTCTTGGTGTTTAATTGAGGCCGGCTCAATATTTTGTGGGTTGAAAATAGTGATGCCCTTTGGGGACCCATAAACCATGCGGCCGTCGTAAAGCACTGTGCTCGCGTCAAAATTAAAGTCAGAGTTGGTAAGGCCACTGTTTTGGTCAAAACGTTCAAGTTGCAAGTTATCTGTAGATAATCGCAGCAATCCTGTGTTTGAGGCCATCCATATATTTCCGTTTTGATCGGTATTTAAATCAAAGATGACGTTGGTAGGGAGTACATTGCTTTTATCAAAAAAATATTTCTGTTCGTAGGTAGTCGCATCGAGACCAAATAATCCTAAACTTGGATAGGCAACCCACAAAATATTGTTGTCATCGAGTATTACATCGCTTGGATAGACTCTCGCTTTCTTGTGCTCTGAATCTAGGCGGTGAACCAGTGTAAGAGTATCGTTTGTTTCGTCCATTGCCCACAACTCACCATACACACTCACCCAATAAGCACCCTCTTTACCGCTAGGTTTAAAGCCAACGGTTTCGTGATGATTAATGAAGGCACTGAGTGTTTCAAGATCTTGCACTTCATTCGACGAAGGCGAGTAACGAAGAAAACGCTTGTCGGTGATGAGCATTAAATCGCCATTATCAGCAAGGTAAGAGCTCCACAGATATACCTCCAGTTTTGCTTGATCTACTTCATTATTTGCGATTATTGGCAAACTTGTGTTGGTTTTTGTATCAAACTTGATTAATCCATCATTAGTTTGAAGCCAAAGCGTGCCATCGCCTGCGGGATGAATATTGAGTATGGAGGAGCCTGAATATTGCGCTTTCGTATCTTCCGACTCCAAAAATTGTTGGGTTTCGCCAGTCAATAAGTTGTATTTATTGAGCCCGTTTTTTGTTCCCACCCACAGTGTTTCGGCATCCTGCTGGTGCAAGCTCCAGACATTGTTGTCTGTAAAAACCTTAGCGCCGCGCCCGCCAAATAGATTCAATACGTTTTTAAACTCGGTAGTGTATTGCGTCCAATAAATAGCGCCATCATTGCCAGAGCCGATCCATAGATTATTATTGTTGTCTATAACGACGCTCTTTAATGTGTCGTTAGAAATGGTATAGCGGCTATCGGTTGGTAAAAAGATCTGTTCGACCTTATTATCGACAGGGTTTAATTGATAATAGCCAAGGTCGGTCACGATATGTAATAGGCCAGTTTCGTCCCCTGAGATAGCCCAAATGTTACGGTCTTTTATAGTTTCTTCCGCAAAAGGAGCGGGTTGCTTTTGATTAAGAGAATAAACGAGTTCGCTTAAAGGCATGCGATACAAACCTTCCACGGTACCAATCCACACATTATCAAATTGATCTGTGACGAGTGTTTTTACATTTTGGTTGTCGACGCTTTTGTTTTCATCAGCTAAAAACACTATTTCAGTTTGTACTTTTGTTTTTCTGTCTATAGCGATGAGACCATACGATGAGCCTACAAACAAAAAATCAGGTAAAACGAGATGGCTTCTGACTATTTCAGTGCCTAGTTTTTCAGTAGGTAGTGAAAACGCTTTGCTTATTGTCTGAGTGTCGTATGAATATTTGACAAGGGATTGGTCTAAACTAAACCAAATATCACCATCGGCATCCTCGGTTATTTTACTTGCTACTTGTATGTATTCTGGATCTGTCGTGTAGGGTTTGCTTATTACTAATTTTGAACGGTTACTGCCTAAATCATATTGATGGATTCCGCCAACACTCTCGCTTACCCACATATTTCCTCTGGAATCTTGAAATAGATAAGAAACCGGCATATCCACAAATTCGTTGTTTGGCCCTTTGACTTGTATGGTTTGGTATCCGTCATATCTATTTAATCCGGCCTCGGTGCCTAACCAAAGAAATCCTTCGTTGTCTAAAACCAGGGTGTTGACGGTATCTTGCGACAATCCGTTTGCGGTAGATAATCTCTGAAAATTAGGCTCTTGAATGATTGGTGTTGCATGGGAAATACTTGCATAGCTCAAGCAAAATGAGACGACGATAAAATAAATAGCACTTTTTAATTGTTTTAAATAGATGAACAAGCGCGAGGTATCTGATTTAGCTTTGCGGCCAAACAGATAGTGTCTTACTTTTTTGGCCGTTAGACGAAGTTGGACTATGTTTCGCTTTATTATATCAACACCCGCATGATGTAGCGCTCTAGTTTGCATAAAACCTAAATGTTTTTGTTTTCAGGTTCAAATTAACCTGCTGAATAATAGACAATATTAGTATTATCTACAATCAATGCGTTTTTTACTATTAAATACTGGTGAATTAACAGACTTACATTTTTGTGGCTTATGGGAGTTTCGCGTTTTTGTATGGGTTCACGTTGGGTGGGTATGAGAGCGGTGCGGTCAAATCAATTGTAGAACACCATTTAAATATCAAAGCAGAGCAGATCAATATTTAAATGACGTTTGTAATTGGCATTGCTGGTAAGTTGGCAGTAAGCTTTTATCTGCCTGCATTTACGCAATATTACTAATATCCGCTGTCGCGCTTTGAGGGCGCTTTATAGCAGCGATATCTTGCAGCAAATAGCTAAAACCGATTTGGGCATATTGCAAACCGGCTTCTTCAAATTGTTGTTTATCGGCATGGGTATGATAGTGATAACAAATCATTCTTTGAAGTATTTGGCCAGAGTATTCAGCAAATAAATCGCTAATGCCAGAGTGGCTAGGGTTGCCTTTAACCGCACAGTCATGAAAGATCGTTTCGGTGCTGCTTAAATAATGATGAATGATTTCAGGGACGGGCCGGCTATCTCCTGAGTAGAAAAGCACACCCGGTAAATGCAAAGAAAATGCACTCATGTAACGATGGTGCCGCGCTGGATACACGTTAAATAACGTTCCGTCGTGGTAAAAGCTAGTATCAATGGGAATGAGTTTAAATACATCCCACAGATTTTCTTGGCCTTCGGCGATGGTGCTAGTACCAAGCAGCTTTACTATTTGCGGCACCAAAGAGCAGGGAAGGTAAAGTGTGGGGGTGTGTGACGAAAATCGAGATTGAAAATAGAGCTGCTCAAGTCCACCGATGTGATCGTAATGGCAATGGGTGATAAACACCGCCGGCGGCAGCGTGCCGTCATATCGCTGCTTGTAGCGTTCTAAGCTATCAAAGCCGCAGTCAATCATCAGCCAAGGCTGATTGTTTTTGCGCAGTACAAGAGATGAGTTGCCCAGCTCTTGAGAAATGGCGCTGCCAACCCCTAAAAACTCAGCTTCTAATTTCATCAGGCTCTCCAACAAAGCGGCATCGGCATGCGCCTTGAGTGATTTAACGCTACCGATTAACCATATCAAACTAGCTTGAAGGAAACATGACAGTTAAATTTCATTAAAATGACACACAAACCATTTAGCGTTAACGCACCTTCGCTTTAGTTAGCCTTATGGAAGTACCACAGTGACCGAGCTTTGTTCCCCAGCATCAACAAAAACACTCACTCGATTCAAAACTAAAAAAGCAATTCAGCCTTCTGATATAGATGAGCAAGATTCAAAAAAGCCAATGCCCATCTATGCAGAGCTTACCACCCTTAAAGACCGGCCGTTTTTTATCGTATGTACACGTAAATTGTATGCAAAACTGTCTCTTGTATTGCAAACAGACAAGGCTCTGCAAACAAAACCCGTATTGCTGATAGATAGCCCCGATGCCCTCTCAGAAAAGGCCCTTGTGGATTTTGCGTTAGCCAATAAGCTAGCTATGCCAATAAATGCTATAGTCACGGTGTGTGAATGGGGGAGTATTAAGCTATCTCAAGCCATTGATAGGTGGGCAAAGGGCGCAATGAGCAACCTCGCAATATTCGATGCGACCGCGCAGGTGCTAGGCAATAGTTGCTTTTATAAAGCCTCGCCGGTGCAAAAATATGTGATTTTATATAGTTTGAACCCTGTTGAGCAGTATCCAATGTGGCTTAAACATATCGAAGCGTGGTTAAACAGCGCCGGCATAGAGCTCATTTTAAGACACCCTTTGCAAAACATAGACATTGCGCTTCACCAGCAAAGTGAGGGCGCGTTGTTATGGAACGGTAGCTTAAACACCTTTGACTCGTTAAAACATACACTCGCGCAGTTTAAAATACCGTTTAGCTTTGTAGAATGCGGGTTTTTTACGCAAAAAGAGCACGTTTATTTTGATAAACAAGGCATCAACTTACATACGAGCCTCGCCAATGATAATTTGGATTGGGTGCCAAACAACTACGCACAAATGGTTGATAAAAAAGCGCATCAGCTGTTTGATAATGTTGAGGCCTTTGACGAACGCAAAGACTATATCTTTATACCCCTTCAACTAGGGCATGACTCTAACATTCAGCTCAATTCTTCGTTTACAAGCGGTATGCAGGCGTTTATTGATTATATTGAAGCAACATATCCTTATCAAACACTCGTTTTTAAAGCACACCCGCTGGATACTAATGAATATGCGTTGAGCAATACCAATAGCTATTGGTCGACAGCAAGTTCGTTGAGCTTGATTAAATCGGCAAAATGCGTGCATGGTATCAACTCAACCGTGTTGTTTGAGTCGACACTTTATGGTGTACCTACAATATTTGAAGGCGACAGTCTGCTGGTGCGTCATTCGCATCAACCAAAAAAGCTGCTAGCGGCACTTTTATGCAAACAAATATCGATTAGTAGCGCGCATACGATTATTGATGAGGTGTTGGAGAATATTGGGGGGAATAGTTGTGTTGGTTTGGGTTAGTCTTGGAGCTTCCCTAATTGAACTTATCTAGGTCCTTACCTATAAACACCACTTCTTGGCGCATTTCCTTAGCCAGCAGGGAGCTTTTTGGGCGTTAGCAAAATCAAATTGATTGGTGCCAATGATTTTGTTTATCTGTGGGCGACTGAGTGCAGATGCGTGTCAGTATTTTTTACACATTTTTAAAGATCAAAACCCAAAAGTCAGTAAGCGATTGAAATTTATAAGAATATTCTCGTGGAATGATATTTGCATTTGCTTCAGGTGCTCAAATGGTTGCCAAATATATAATAATAAAACGATGTAACCCTACGGGAGATAGTTGAGCCGTATCTCACCCCCGACTTCGCGAAATACCATGTTCCGACGTTAAAAGCTATACCGAAGGTTTCATCAGTTTGGCACCTGCTAATCCAGGTACTATGAATCAACCGGAGAATTTATATGATTCGAACGCTTACACTAGCGTCATCCGCCATCCTATCGATGATGGTTGCGACCGCGCCACAAGCACTGACAGACGGAGATACCCTTTCACAGCAGAAATTGCCTGTGATAGGTAAAGAAGCCCCATCTCTTGAAGCAGCCACAGCCACTTTAACCCGACAAGCAGCGCTAAAAGCGCCAGAACTATCGGGAGTTAATGAACAAGAACATCGCTACATTATTCAATTTGTAGGTGATGCGGTACCTCTTGCTATTGCTGAACAGGAGAGAACGTTTAGCAGTACAACATCTAGCGAGGGCAGATTAGACTTAAAATCAGCTCAAGCTCAGGCTTATGTTGATAAATTGCGAGACAAACAAAGCAAAATGTTGGCACAAATGTCCACTGCGGGCGCCATAGAAGTTTTGCGTACGCATCAGCACGCGGTTAACGCAGCCATAGTAAGAATGACACCTACAACTGCTAAAAAAGTAATGAACATGCCCGGCGTTGCTTTTGTAGAAAGAGACCAAGCGGTTGAACTTAATACCCCAACTAGCGTTCCGTTCATTGGAGCCGACCGTGTGTGGGATGGCAGCGCAACCGAAGGCGTTCCTTATTTAGGTGAAGGTACAGTAGTCGGTATTATCGACAGTGGTATAAATCACTCTCATCCTTCTTTCGCGGCGACAGGGGCAGATGGATTCACCATTACCAACCCACTAGGCGAAGGCAACTATCTTGGTGAGTGTCAAACTATAAGCGGATTGTGTAATTCCAAGTTAATCGGCGCTTACACTTTCTTAGACGGACAAACAAGCGATCCGGCTGATGAGGTTGTGTTACCAGGCGATGCACCGTCTGTCGACACCGATGGTCACGGTACGCACGTCGCTTCTACAGCTGCAGGAAGTGTTGTCGCTAATGTAGCGTTAGAAGATGTTGAAGGCAATCCAAGCTCGGTCGTTTTTGACGCCGTTTCTGGTGTTGCTCCGCATGCTAACATCGTCGCGTATAAAGTATGTGCGCCAAGCTGCTTCTTTGTTGACATTGTATCTGCTGTTGACCAAGCAATAGAGGACGGCGTTGTTGACGTACTCAACCATTCTATCGGTTCTCCAGCAGGCAGCCCGTGGAATTCGTCTCAAGCGACGGCATTTTTGAATGCACGTATTGCAGGCATATTCGTTTCTAACTCAGCGGGTAACAGTGGACCAGCGCCAGCTACCGCCACGGCAGCAGGTAACGCACCATGGGTTGCAGGTGTTGCGGCAACTACGCATCCTCGTTCATTTCCGAGTAAAGAGTTGAATAACTTATCGGGTGGCGATACAACTCCACCAGCTGATGTTACCGGTCGAGCAGCTTCTGGCGGCATTACCGGCGAAATCGTTTATGCTGGTGATTTCTTCACAGAAAACGGCAGTGAGAATGACTCACAGCCAGAGCAGTGTTTAGATCCGTTCCCTGCAGGTACCTTTACATCTAGTCAAATCGTTTTGTGTGACCGCGGTGCAATTGCACGTGTAGCCAAAGGACAAAACGTTAGAGACGGTGGTGCAGGTGGTTTCATCCTTGGCAATACTGCTGGCGGTGCAACCTCAGTTAATGATGACCTTCATGTTATTCCTGCCATTCACATAAACGCTGCAGATGCCGACGCTATGCGCAGCTGGCTTGCCAGTGGTAGTGGACATACAGGGACTATTACAGCAGTTGATAGCCCAATAAGCGATCCTGCCGCCGGTGATAACCTAGCAGGTTTCAGCTCGCGTGGTCCATATACTGACTTTGATATCCTTGCTCCGAATACCGCTGCGCCAGGTGCAAATATCTTCGCTGCGGGTGCTGAATTAACGCCTGAGCAGGTTGCTCTTATTGCAACGCTTTACGCAGGTACATCTTCTGAAACACCAGCAGTGCCAGGTAAGTATGGTGCTATCAGTGGTACATCAATGTCTAGCCCGCACATAGCTGGTACAGCGGCATTGTTGAAGCAAGCTAACCCTGACTGGACAGATGCTGAAGTACTTTCTGCCATTATGACAACTGGTACATGGGACCTTGTGAAAGAAGATGGTGTTACCCAAGCTGACCCATTTGATTTTGGTGGTGGTCGCGTCAGAATTGACCAAGCCATAAATGCGCCTCTATTACTAGACGAAAGTGGCGCCAACTTTATAGCGGCTAACCCTGCTTCAGGTGGCGATCCTAAGACGCTTAATACCGCAGGACTTGTCAATCAACAGTGCGCTATAACGTGTTCTTGGACACGTACGCTTACTGCTGACGAAAGCGGTACATGGAATACTTCAACTTCAAGCTCAGCGATATCTGTATCACCCACAAGCTTCTCGCTTGCAGCAGGTGACACGCAAGAGATCGTTGTGACTGTAGACAGTGCAAGTTTACCAAATGGTGAGTGGGTGCACGGTCGTGTCAACTTGTTGCCAACGGTTGAAACTCAACCAGACCAGCACCTGACAATATCTGTTGTGCCTGCTGGTGGTGAATTACCTGAAGAGATTGCCGTTACTGCATCGCGTGACGCCGACTCTTTCCTTGTACAAGGTCTTACAGCATCTGAAATTACGGACCTTCAAGTGTCTGTTAGCGGTTTAGTGCGTGGCAATGTTACTGGATTGAGCCTTTCGCAAGACTCTGACAATACCACTCCATTTGATGATCTATCAGACGGTGTAGATTTTGTGCTATTAGCAACACAGCCAGGCCCTGCACGCGTAATCGCCTTTACTGAAGATGAAACATCTGAATCACCAGACGTTGACCTGTATTTAGGTTTTGATGCTAACGGTAATGGACTTCCAGATGCAGATGAATTGATTTGTTCAAGCACTACCCTAACAGCTGCCGAACAATGTGAAGTAACCGGCGTATCTCCTGGCGGTGACTTCTGGGTGCTAGTACAGAACTGGGGTGCATCTACCACGCCTCCAGACGCAGTAGCATTAACGACAGCAGTGGTTAACGGTGCTGATGAAGGCAATCTTACTGTTACTGGACCAAGCTCCGTATCGGTACTAACACCATTTGATCTTCGCCTAACTTGGGATCTTCCTGAAGCAAGCGCGGGTGACGTGTTCTTTGGTAGTGTTACCCTTGGTACTGATGCATCTAATCCTAGTAGTATAGGTACGATTCCTGTGACCATTACTCGCGGTGCTAACGACGTTGTTTACTCAGTGGACAGCGAGACTGCATCTCCGGGCGATACACTTACTTTCAGCGTAGAAGTTGCTGCTAACTTCACTCCTGAAGATCGTAATTATGCGGTTTCGGCCGATATTCCTGAAGGATTCACGTTGGTACCGGGCTCTGTTTCTGGTGGTGGTGTTGTTTCTGACAACAGTATCGCATGGGATGTGACTATGACTTCTCTGCTTACAGTGGCACCTGGCTACGAAGTTACCACGAGTATGGAAACTCCTAGCTGTGCGGTACCGTTTGCAAACAGTGGCGGGTATGTTGACTTAGAGCAGTTCGGTATCCTCCCGCAGGCTACTATTGAAGGCGATTCAATAACGTTCAGCGCATTTGCCAACCAGAACTTTAACTTCTTTGGTGAGAGTTTTGTTGGTACGTTTAACGCGACTGATGATGGTTTTGCGTTCTTTGACCCGGCGATTCCAGGAGCTGTTCCGTTCATTAATCAGTCTCTTCCAGACGTTGCTGATCCTAACAAATTGATTGCAGGTTTATGGAGAGACTTCGTTATCCCAACGCCGAATAGTACTCCAGGAAACGTAGCGGGTGTAACGCTAGCTACAGCTGGAGATAATCTATCTATAATTGAGTATGACAACCTTGAACTGTGGCCAGGCGGTGGCGGTGATAGCGTCGACTTCCAAATGGCTATTCGCGGCGTAGCAGACGATACTCCGGGTGTCTTTGAGATTATGGTGGCATTTGATAACGTTCAAACGCCTCAAGGTTTCGGGACTATTGGTGTTGAGAATGCAGACGGTACATCGGGTACTCAGTATGCATACAATGATGTTGCGATTAGTGATGGAATGGCAGTGTGTTTCAACTTAGTTGGACCTTCGCCAGCCCCAGCTGTATTGACCTATCAGGTTACAGTTGACGCATCGGCTGCTGAGTCAGTGGTAACTTCGACAGCAAGCAATGCAGTAGACAGCATTGGTAGTCAAGTTGTAGAAGAGGCCTTAGAAGTTACAGTAGGCCCTGCACCTCTACGCGGTGATATAAACGGTGACGGCATTATTGACCGTGCTGACCTTATGTTAGTACTTGCAGCACGTAATACGCTAGCTGATGGACCTAATGATCCTCGTGACCTAAATGGTGACGGTATTATTAACGTACTAGATGCTCGTTTAGTAGTGCTTGAGTGTACGCTACCTAGATGTGCTACACCTGGCTAGATATAGCTTAAAATATATGTAAAAAGGGAGTGATTTTCACTCCCTTTTTTTTGCCTTAAATTTTCATATAACATTCCTTCATGCAGATACTAAAACGCTGAGCGCAAAAGTGCTTCTATGCTCACCTATCTTTCTATATAAAACGACAGTGCGATGTATCGTAAAGGTAAAGGGTAATAGGGAGCTCGTTAACCACTATGCGGATAAAGCATTGGCTCATACTCAATTACTTAACACCTGAGTAGTTAGTAAAAAAGTAACGACTGGAAGTCGGTCTTAGATGTAAAGCGGTTATGCCCAATACAGCATGCATTAGCTGAACGCTATTGTTGACTGAGAGGAGAGGTAATTTTTATTGTAGCAAGGCAGCATATGCTCATCTCACGATTTAATCATCATTCTGTTAGTGTTGATAGGGAAAATCAAATCAACTCCCTGAAATCGCTTCTAAGGGCTCGCCAATAGAGTATTGAGCTGTGTTTAGCATCTATTAGTTTACCCGCTATCGCGATAGCTAACTGGAAACATACTTTAGTCCCTAATTTTTCTATAACCCAGACTCTTTAGATTCAACTACTTTGACTGAACCAATAGAGCTATTATACGCCTTGTGCATACACAGATAATGCTAAGTTATTTAATAGTGCGAGTGACATCATTGCCAATGGATTGGTCTTAGAACAAATTGAATGAGCGTGAATAACGGAGCGGTAAAGTGTGGTTGTGCATTGATAGTGAAAAAAAAACCCGCGATTTATATCGCGGGCTCTAACATTTGCATGCCAAGTAAACAATAAGTGGTAATAGCCATCAGGCTAAACGGTTATTTTTACTCTGGTATTTATGCTTTACGACGTCTGGCGACCAACAGTCCTAACAGGCTTAAGCTCATTAGAGAAAGGCCTATAGGCGTTGATACGTTAACTGATACGCCAGGGCCAGTGAAAACGGGGCCCGCATCAAATAAGGATCCAGCGTTCTCGTCTGAGAGGTCAAATATTCCTAAGAAACCAACAGATGAAATACCCTGAGCAATCGCCTGAAACTCAATAGTGGCCAGCGTGAACACATTTCCAAGATTATCCTGAGCTGCTGCTGTTGCTGCTGCGCCAATTAATGAAACGTCAAACAATTCAACTGTACCTGGTCCAAACGAGTCCGCGAAACCAGATAGAAAGTCAAAACCTGTATCAAACGCTTCTGGACCAGCTTGAAAACCGGTATACGCAAGCAAAGTTTCATCGAAAGACAAAACTAGGTTGTAACCCCCTAAATAAGTTGGTGTGCCACCATTTGTGCCATCAAATACTAAATCAATAGAAATGGTGTCACCTACGTCGCCAGTTGTTACTACCGGCTCCAATGTAAGCAACGTCGCATTACTAAAGCTAACAAAACCTGTCAAAGCCACTACAGCAAAAACGGTCTTAATCTTTTTATATAAACTCATTTTTAATCCTCTTATACTTCTTATGATTCTTGACAAGCAAGCCATATACCCTAAGCAAGTATTGTACCTAAAAATAAATCTAAATTTTTCAATGGCATATGTAGATTAAAAAATCCTTTCGCTTAAAAGTGTAAATAAACCTGACAGTTAATTTGCGCAAATTTTTAACACCGGCTGGGTATACCTTGGGCTTGGCTGTCATTCTTTAAATTGTGATTTTTTGCTCGCAAATGCGTACCCATTATTTGTTCATATACGTATTTCGATTAGGGCTTATATGGTTATAATGAGCAACACATAAGCAACTTTAACAAGCCTAACATTTATGAAATATCTATTGCTCATATTGGCCTTACTTTTTACTAACGCTTGTTCGACATTGTCACAATTGTCAATTTACACCGTATCTGAATCTGAGATTGAGCAGCTGCTAGATAATCAACTTGCTAATTTGCAAACCAACGCTTCTCTTGCGGGTATACCATTATTGTTAGAGGTCAATGAGATGACCGTTGAGATTGGCCCTGATGGACGAGATGTGGTGCAGTTAGGTACCGATGCAACCGCAAAGATTGAAGCATTTGGTTTAAGCTATCCAATTAGCGTAAGCCTGTCGTTAGAGGGCACGCCTTACTACGACAGTGAACAAAAAGCGATTTATGTGCGCTCACTAGCATTACTAGATAGCACGGTTGATGCTGGCGGGTATCGAGGCAACCTTGCACCATTAAGCGGTGAGTTTATGCAAGTGCTCAACGCTTATTTAGCAAGCAATCCGGTGCATACGCTGGATGCTTCAAATAAGGCTGTGAGCCTGCTCTCTACTATTCCGTTAGAGCTCACCGTTGAGCAAGGGCAACTTGCGCTAAGACCTAAGCGTTGATGTAACTTTTATCTTAACAGTGTAAAACCACTGTGATGCACCCTGGCGCTCGTTTAACCGTCTTGCACACAGACTTCGCTTGTTCTAATCTTAAAAGCAAGTAACTTTGAGGACGCTAGCTTTGGATATTTCACAATGCACTTCATGTGATCATGAAATGAAAGGTATTTCTAGATATTGCCCTATGTGCAATGCTGCCATGAAATTAGTGGTAGAAGATGGCCCGCGTACGTGCCCTAGATGTCAAATAGAGTTGAATATCAATAAGTATCAAGAGCACGATATTGATACTTGCGCCAAGTGCGAGGGAATGTGGATTGCACCAGAAGTCTTTCGTGCTGTGACAACAGAGTTTGATGTTTACAACGATGATAATTCCAACCCTGATTATCAGAAGCCATCTCTTCCTGGCTCAGAATCTTATATGCCGTGCGCATGCTGCAATCAACTGATGGTCAAAAAACAATTCAAACGCATCTCTGGGGTAATGATCGACCTATGTATTCACTGCGGAGTATGGCTTGATAAAGATGAGCTGATGAATATCCGTAATTTCATTGCCAGTGGCGGGTTAGACAGTGCCCAAGACCATGAGTTTGAGCGCTTTAGTAGCGATACAACACAAGCCCTAGATCAAATTGATAATCGATTATCAGACTTAGAATATATGGATAAAGTGATGAATATCTATAGCCCTAGATACTGGTTTCATAGGTTTACTCGTTAGGTCACCGGCTTATATAGAGGTGTGCGCTAATATGGTTTTATCGTATGCAAGCACGGTATTGCTTGTGCCAAAGACGAGTTGGTTTGTTTTTTGGCAAATACTAGGAGATAACAATCAAGTACTTTGATTACAAAAGACCACAAAGAAAAAGTGCAATGATATGTTTGTTAAATGTTGGTGTTGCTTCGCTAATGTATTATGGCGCCCTCACATATTTGCCCAATATGGACGATAAGCAAGCCGTTGAGCAACTGCTTGCAGTAGCCCAACCGGCTTACTATGTGGTGGTGTTTGTATTGTTAGCACTTGCCTTGTATTTCTATATTAAAAACAAAGCGATTCGCGTGTGGGTGTCGCCATCGCAGTTGTGCATCATTGACCCTACGTTTGGAGATTTTGAGCTTCTCGTAAATGTAAATGAAATTGCTGAATTTAAACAAACGATAAGTGCTGGTTCTGATTTATTAAGTACCGGCCTATTGATGAAAGATGGCACATATACCCCCCTCGTACTTAATAACTATAAACTTGATCGCGGCGCTTTTTTTATG
Organism: Glaciecola sp. XM2; assembly: GCF_018595715.1. Lineage (GTDB taxonomy): Bacteria > Pseudomonadota > Gammaproteobacteria > Enterobacterales > Alteromonadaceae > Glaciecola. Next base: position 82,755 of record NZ_JAHEOJ010000024.1, on the reverse strand, counting down.
GCACTCAAAAAGGCTAACTCAGCCATAAAAGTGCCGGCTAGCCCCTACCGATATACTAAAGTGCGCCCGACATGGGCGAAAAAGTTAAGGGCGAAATTAGGCCTTAGCCGAGACTAGCAGGTTTAGCGATCATACTCAGATAAAATCGCAGCATATATCTCAACCGCGTCCCATAAATTTTGTAAACGCAAATTTTCGTTGCGTCCATGCTGATTATTATCGTGATTGGCAATGGGCAGAATAATTATGGGCATGTCTAATGCCTCTTCAAACAAGTAGATGGGTAGGCTGCCGCCTAAAGTGGGTGTTAAAATAGTGGGCTCGGTTGATAGTGAGTCCATAATGCTTGTGAGCTTTATTGCTTCTGGGCTATCGATTTCAGAACGAAAAGCCGGATACGGGCCTGGTCGCCATTCTAACTTCGCCAGTAGTTTGTTTTCTCTACGCATCTCAATGGTCGGGTCGTCGTAGGTAATCACAAAACCTTGTTCTACAATATGTGCTTCCATTTTTTCTCGCAAAAACGCAGGGGTTTGGCCCGCAGACAATCGAAGATTAAGGGACGCGGTCGCCTCAGGTTGAATAATATTACGAGATTGGGAGCCCACTCCTCCTGCTTGGAATCCTTTTACAATAATCGCTGGTTTGAGCACTCCTTCTTCTACACGAACGGTTTTGCCAAGGCTTTCTGCAATGGCTAAATCGTGTCGCAACTGCGCATCGATGTTGGGAATATTATCAATGGCTTGTTGCTCAGCGGGGCTTATTGGGCGAGTTTGGTCGTTATAGCCCTTTATTAAAATGTTGCCATCAGTGTCGGTCATTGAGGTGAGCAAGCGCATCAACCGGTCGGTTGGGTTGGGGGAGAAGTTGCCGTAATGCCCGCTATGCAATGGTGATAGAGCACCGTAAGTTGTTAGCTCCAGGGTCATGCTGCCGCGCATGCCAAATACCAACTGTTGAATACGACTTGGGTGCATTGGCCCATCGCAAAACAGCATGAGCTCTGCATCCATCTTGTGTCCATGTTCTTTTAAAATCGCTTCAAGCGTGGGGCTGCCGATTTCTTCTTCACCGTCTAACACAAGCTTTATATTTACACTTGGCGTTATATTTAGTGCCTCCATGGCATCTAGCGCCGCCATTAGCGCAATCACAGGCCCTTTGTCATCCCCCGCTGAACGTGCAGCTAGACGCCACTGTGGATTAAGAGGAGCCTTACCGTCCCATTCAACCGGCTTACCGCCAAGTTCAATAGGCTTATCTATTAGGGTCGGTTCAAACGGCGGTGTTGCCCAATTGCTCGGTTCAACCGGTTGGCCATCAAAGTGAGCATAAATCAGGATGCTTTTTGAAGCGCCGGGCACTTTCTTTTCAGCCAAAATATAGGGGGCACCGCCAGCGGTCACCACTTCTGAGGTAAATCCTCGCTCTGCAATATAGGCGGTAATCCAATCAGCATTTTTGAACATGTCCTCAGGCACAGCACTGATATTGGGAATCGCTAAAAGCGCCTTAAAGTCTTGCAAAATTTGAGCTTGGTTGGCCTGTGTGTATGCTTTTATATCTGCAGGAGCGTCGGCCTTAGCCAGAAAAATTGGAAGACAAACGAGTATGAACAGTGAATACCATGACGTGCGCTTATGCATTAATTTTTACCAATTTGGATAGGTGTTTTTAACATAGATTATATGGGGAGGGGATGCAACATTGGCTATTGACTGCATGTCGGTATTACACTCGAATTGATGCAAGTTAAGGGCTGTTGCGTGAACCAATTGTTTGAATGGCCACTGCTTGTTTACTTGAATTCATGCGTATTGGTACTCGTGTAGCGGTTCAAAACACCCTTAAACTAATTTATTAATTTGCTCTAACACTACGCCGCCGGTGCCGAGTTTCGCTAACTTATCTTCAGGATTATAAATAGGACAATGCGTCAAAGATAAACATCCACAACCAATGCAGCCATCCATCTTATCTCGTAAATTTTGTAGGCGAATGATGCGTTCATTAAGCGCCTCTTGCCATGCGCTCGATAAATCGCTCCAGTCTTTGGCGGTGGGAGTGCGGTGATTGGGTAAGTTAGATAAGGCTTGTTTGATTTCTTCAAGACTAATACCGATTTTTTGCGCTGCTTTTATGACCGCGACCCTTCTCATCACATCGGGTTTGTAGCGCCTTTGATTACCTAGGTTTCGGGTACTGTTCACAAGGCCTTTTTGTTCGTAAAAATGCAGGGTAGACACTCTTACCCCGCACCGTTTTGCAATCTCGCCAACGCTGTATGCTTGTTTTTTCATGTTCTTCTAATAAAACGCTTTACCTCAAGTATAGTTGAGGTTTTATGATTAACGCAAGACACTCAAGAATCACTTGAGTGATTGGCTTTTTGCATCAACACCGGAGAATGAACATGTTTAGAATGGAACACATTAATATGACGGTCACAGACCATGAGGCAAGCTTGGCGTTTTACCAGCTAGCATTTCCACAATGGTCTGTGCGCGAGCAAGGTAAAGCCCATTGGGGAAGCCGGCCCTATGATTGGATTCACTTTGGAACAGATACCAACTACATTACCTTAAACCAATTTGAAGATGGCCTCGCTATATCAAGACAAGGCGCTGGTAACGTTAATCACATTGGGTTTGAGACACAAGATATTGCAGGGTTAATTGCAAGGATGAAAGGCGCAGGGCATCAGCCTTCTTTGGCCGGCCCTGAACATCAATATAGGCAAAACATCTATTTCGCAGACCCCGATGGTTTTGAAATTGAGTTTGTGGAATACATGTCGGATGATCCTAACTTACGCAATTTGTAGCGTTTTGAGAAAAAGGTTGGGTTTAGCGCTAGTGCGCGCTAGCCCCTAGCGTTTCACCTTCGGCATCTGCACTTGTTACTGGATACCCTAGGTTCATCCAACCGAAGATACCCTCGTATAGCACCGCGGTTTTATCGTAACCTAAATCGCGCAACTGCCTTACGACGTGCTCTGTTGCTGCGCGAGGGCAGGAGCAATAACCTACAATTTGCACGTCTTTTGGGAGGTCTTTCACCTTTTCTTCTAGGTCGGTGTAGTAAGGAAAGGGGATCGCGCCGGCAATATGCGCGCGCTGCCACACAGAAGGCACACGAGTATCAATCAGAATCATTTTATTGTTCGCTTCAATAGCCTTGTACAAATCTACCGACGATACATACATACCGTCTGCAAGGGTGAAGTCGGGATCGTCGCCATCTGGATTCAACACGTACTGATCAGGTGTGGGTAAGCCCTGCAATACTGTTTCTTGTTGTTCCCACCCATTTGCGCGGCTGCGAAGAAACGCGGTGACGTTATCGATATCAGCTTCTGACAATATGTCGCTAAAAGATACCATTGGCGTACCCTGGCGACCCATTTCAATAGCGTAGCGGATGAATTCATCTTTGTTGTGCGCTAGGGCCGACTGATTGGCTAACGCGGGAGCATTCACCCCTTCTCCATCTTTACCATGGCACGCTGTGCAGTGTTGCTGATATACCGCAGCGCCCCGTTCGATATCACCTTCTACTGGGTTTTCGCTAAGCTTAACGCGCTGCGCACCAGACTCCCAGAACAACCAGTAGGTTAAGTCCCAAACTTCATCTAGCGACATTGGCCCGCCTACATCATCTAAGTATCCCGCCATTGCGGTGCCTTGGCGTCCATAGGAGATTGGCCTTAATATTGAGTGAGGTACGCCCGATTCAAACAGGCTTTTAGATCGCAATGAGGGGGCATGATCATTCTTGTACCCTTCGCGGTTTTCACCATGGCACAAAGAGCAATATTTTTGATAATTGGACGATGCGCGTTCGGCTTGTTCGGGCGTAAGCGTACGCGGTGGATTTTGAGGTTCGTACTCTTTTTTCGCAAGGGTTGTGCTTGAAAAGGTGGCGCATAAAAGAGCTGTGAGGATAATAAGAAGGCGCTTGGTCATTTGCTTGTTTCCTTGCAAGCATGAAATTAACATCCATGAGAATAAACGACATGATACACAGATTCAATGGGTTATTTAATAGCACATGCTATTACTTAACCCAGCATGAAACATTCGGTTTATGTAGGTAAGGTGCCCCGTTTATTGCGGCTGAATGGGCACAAGTCGGCATACATTTATAAAAATAATCGCCAAAGTGGACGCAAAACCCAAAGCAAAAAGAACATCATCGCGGGTACGTGCTTTTTCTTGCTCCACAAAAACTTAGCTTGGCCTTTTAAAAAGGGCCCGCTTAAAAAGCAGTTTGCCAGCTCAATAGATTCGCGCGCATTTACCGCCTGAAGCTCTGTTAATTTGCTACCGCCTAAAAAGCTGCGTTTACGGTTCTCTTTGACCCACTGAACAGCAATTGCTTGTGCTTGCTGCTGTAGTGTTTCTGCCGGGGCAACATGTTGTATTAAACCCACCTCTAGTGCTTCTTGGGCATTGGGTCGCCAACCTTCGCTAAACAGCATGCGCTTTGCATTTTCTTCGCCCATTAGTCTGGCAAATTGGATACTCGAACAACCTTCGGGCGTAATGCCTAGGGCGGCGAAAGGGGTGGAAAAGGTGGCGGTTTCAGAGGCTATAATGCCATCACACAGCGTGGCAGAAGTCACGCTCGCGCCAATAGCTGGGCCATTCACCGCTACTAAGATAGGTTTAGGAAACGTTAAAAACAGGTCAAACAATGCTTCATTATTTTTAATAATTAGGGTGTGAAGCTTCTTCGGTGCCATGAGTTTTAGCGTGCCGCCTAAATTCACCCCTGCACAGTAATAGTTACCAGTCCCAGTAAAAATCACGACCTTGCATCCGTCATCTGCTTTCGCCTTTTCAAAGGCACTTCTAAAAGCCGCCATCATTTCGCTGGTCCAGCCGTTTAATTTTTTCGGCTTGTTCATCGTGATGGTGACTACACCTTCATCGAGATGGGTTTGTATGTATTCGCTTTCTTGTTCAGTCAGTTGCAAGTAATTCAAAGTAGCTCTCATTTTAGGTGATAGGGTTTACGTGCACGGGCACCTTACTTATGCTAAAACTGCTCTAATATTTTAGCGTCGTAATTATCTACATTTAAGGTTAAGTTGTATTTTTCGGCAAGGCGATCGAGTTCGGCCTGCGCAATGGCTAAGTCATCCATAATAATGGTGTTGTCATCGAGTTGCCATAACAGTCGCGAGCCAGCGTAGCTGTATTGAATAGCGAGCATCGCATCGACATTCCCTTGTTCTGCCGCTGCTTTTAACTTCATCATTTTACGATTTATCTTATTTAAAGACTGCTTTAAATCCCACACGTACACCACTTCCGTCATAAAGTCGTGGGTGCGATATTTATTAAGCGTAAGGCCAATGGCTATGCTGGTGATAAGTACGCCAGTGAGATTCCAATGGAAATGGCTGCCGCTCGGATCTGGAAAAAGGGCGATGAGGGTTTGTGCAATACCCAGGCTGCCAATCACTAATACCGCTATACAAGCAGCGATGACGCGATTTAAATGGCGTCGATATCTGGTTTTGTCTATGTTGATAAGTTGCATAAATCCGCATATATCGTTGGCTTTTGTAGGCGCTATTGTAACGAAAGCAACGAAAGATCAAACATATTCTTATGAGATTTAACCTAAGCTATACAAGGTTTGCATACGTGTGCGGTGAGGTAGGCGTAAAGTGAGTCGTTATTATGCAGCGAGTCATTGCCGCCACTCTTGGGCAGTGCCATTAAAAAAGCCCCGCAAAGCAGGGCTATTTTACCAGTGTTAAGATATCAGAATCTTAATGATACGGTTGCCTGAACACGGCGAGGGTTTTCGTAACTACGATATTCACCTAAGTCATCGCTGTTGTAGCGTGGCTGTGGGTTGTAACCGGTTTGGCGATCAAAGATATTGAATACGTCTAAACGTAGCTGAACGCTATAATCGTCGCTCACATCAAAGTTTTGAGTGTAGTTCAAATCTATTTGCCAATGGCTCGGCGTTCTTCTGCTGCCGCGTGGCTCAAGGTAGAAAGTACTTGGCCATTGATGCGCCCAAGTATGACCAGACTGCCAGTAAGCTAAATAACCAAGTGACGCATTCCACGGAAGCTGATAGGCGCCAAAGCTTTTGAGCTGCCAAGTACGATCGGCGCGCATTTTACCATCCGTAAAGCTACCCCATAGCTGTCCATACCAGCTATCTGCGATATTTGACGAACCGATGAAGGTTCCTTGGTCGTTGTTAAAACGCGTGGTTCCATCTTGGTCAAAGTTACCGTAATAGTGGCTCCAAACAACCGATGTTGTAGTGAAGAAACTCTCAGAACGATAGTCAAACTCCATACTCGCTTCGAGATATTTAGTATATGCGCCATCGAGTTGGGCAATAACGTAGGTACCTTCACCAACTAAGTTATTCACCGGCACATAAAGCTCTTTTGGCTCAGGTGAGTCTAACTGGCCTGCATTTGCTGCCGCAACAATATCCGGATACAAGTCACCAAAACTGGCTAAGCGGCTTTGATAGTCTGCAGCGTCATAGACGATACGTGCGTTGTTATTGGTATCTTCCCAGTAGTTCCAGCTGCGACGATAGCGAAGATGGTTGCGAATATTCCAATTATTACCCCATTCCATTTGATGACCAATAATAAACTCTTGCATGGTTCGAGGGTTTAGGCCATCGGCAAAAAGTTTACCGGTAGATGAAATATTCGTTTCAGAATCAAGGAACCCGCCGTTTTCATCAAAGTAAACAAAAGTAGTACTGCCGCCTGTATTACGATCCCAAGAAGCGGCACGTGCAAGCGAGCTCACCGCAGGGTTGTATCGTGCAAAGCTAACGAAGGCTGAAGCGGTATAGCTGTAGTTCCATGTTGCCGTCATACGAGGTTGGAAGGTCTCGCTGAAGTCTACTTTTTTCATAACATAAGGGTTGCCGCGCGCTTCTTCATAGCCTGAGCTGGTATTAGCTGGACGCAAGCCCTGACCAATCAACTCGTCTTGGCTAAGCAAGAATCCAACATCAAATATAAAGTCGTCCCAGAAAATGGTGTCGTTTACGGCAATGGTTTTTGATTTGGTTTTAGAAACCAGTGGACCGGTTAAACCGCCTGCGTCAAAGCCGCGAGTTTGCACCGTGGCTCGATAAATAGTGCCAACGGGAACAGGATCTCCATCTGGCGCTACCAGGCCACCGTCATCAAAGTCTAAACCGCCCCAATAAGCGATTGATCCCCAACCATTTGATACTCTAAACAGCTCTTCAGCGCCTTCTTCTTCTTGGTAGCCAAAGTGAAGCTCGTGGGTCATGGTGTCGGTTTCGATAATGTGATTGAGCGACACTTCAAACGTGTTGCCTAGATATCGATTATCGTTAACGGTAGACGCACCGCCTACCGCGCCAAGTGCTTCGCCGTCAATCCCAAATGCTGAGATAAGGGGAGCAGCCCCTGCGTTGAAGGCGTCTACAAGAGCTTGTTCTTGCGCATCAGCCCCGGTGCGGGTTTCTAAAGAGGGTACAAAAAACAGTCCCTGGGATGCCAAATCATTAACATCTAGATTACCATTGACCTGACCTCTAAAGCCAAGATCGTTGACAGGGAATGATCCTGTTGATTGGGTGGTGTCTGCATAAGAAATATTGAGCGTTGTGTCATCGTTGATGATCCACGATGCGTCAAACACGATCACTTCAAAGTCGTCAATGCCGTTTTCTGCGGTAGACGCTGTATCGTTAATGCCAATGCTTTGATTGCTGCTTGTTACCTCAGACGTACGGTAGCTGGCATTAACAAGAATGTCGGCGGTAGGCGTCCATGTTACCTTACCAAAATACTCTTCACGTTCGTTGGTAATATCGGGCAATGCGCCCCGCGCATTTGTTCCACTTTCCTTTGAATCATCACGCGTGTAGTAAGAGCCATAAAAATACAATTGCTCTGGAATAATCGGGCCGCCCACACCAACAGTGATAAAGTCGATATCATCTTCTGTGCTCAAGCCATCTTTATCTTCGGCCTGCCAAGAGCCTTTTTGAAGTCGATAGGTTACATCTCCTGTAAACTCGTCGGTTCCAGATTTACTTTCGGTGTTAAGGGTAACGCCAGCATTTCTGTTAAAGCCAACGGCTCGGGCACCGCCTCGCTCAACCGATACGTGCGCCACATCGTGAGTGGACGGAGAGGAAGCTAAAATTCCAAACAGTGGAACAGAAAGGTTTGCGCCGTCAAATCTGAAACCATTGTCTTGACCACTTGCACCTGCGCTAGGCCCCCGAACACTATCAGAGGTTACCTGCACGCCCGGCATTAAACGGATCAGTGAGCTGTATTCCACAAACATGGGTAACTGCGCTAAGGTTTCGGCATTAAGGGAATTCCCCAATGCAGCATTGGTAGATGTCGTTAATGAATCGCCATACACCACAATATTTTCAACATCGCCTGCATTCAATTGCACGTTTAATGGTGTGGTTTGGTCAAGAAATACAGAAACGCTCACGGTACGCGTTTCGCCACTTGCGGTAGTAAAGGTAACCTCGTAATTACCTGGCGGTAGCAGCTGCAAACGGAAGCTACCGTTGGCTTTAGATTCTGCTGTACGGGGTTTGGGCAACACGTCTCCTTTTGCTTCGATGGTGACGCCTTCAAGTGGCAAGCCGTTGGTGCCTGAAACCTTACCTACAATTTCACCTACTTGCTGTGCAGATGTTTGCATTGCAACTCCAAGCAATGCAAACATCAACACAAACGATGCCGCCCACCTCAATGCTTTTCCAATGGAGTGTGTTTGTGTTGAGGTGTTTGAATTCAATATATTCATCGTGTGAGGACCGTTGAAAGCATAATGGCCTAATGACAATATCGGGATTTTTATTAGCATGATAATACCCTTTTTGGTTGAGTGTTTCTGAGTAGTCTTTCGTTCCAAATTGAATGCCTTTTGCTCCTAAGTACCAAACTACTGAATTTTCGGAATGAGGGGAAATAAGACTTTAGTCCAATAAAGGGAACTAAAAATGAAATTGCTTGTGTGGGCCGTCTAAATGCGACAGGTATCTATTTATCTGTCTCGCCACACCAATCAATACATCCAATGATGCCTTTATCACGCGCATTAGGTATTATGGCAAGATAGTAGCCAGGTCATAGAAAGGAAGTATTAACTGATGCAGCCTCTTAAACACGTGTATTTAGTCGGTGGTGCCGTGCGAGATATCTTATTAGAAGATATCAAGCGGGGCGTGATGTCGCCTCAGCGTGTGATAGATGTAGCATCGGTATCTACAAGCGCTAGCCACGATATGGATTATGTGGTGGTCGGTGCTACTAGCGAGCAAATGCTCGAACGGGGCTTTACGTCGGTTGGAAAAGACTTTCCGGTATTTTTGCACCCCCAAACCAAAGACGAATATGCATTGGCGCGCAAAGAGCGTAAGTCAGGGAAGGGCTATACCGGCTTTGAAGTAGATGCAGCGCAAACAGTCACCCTCGAAGAAGACTTGGCGCGTCGCGATTTAACCATCAACGCGATGGCAATGGCGCCTGACGGCACCTTGATTGACCCTTTTGATGGTCAATCCGACCTGCATGCTAAGGTTTTACGACACACCACCGACGCATTTGTTGAAGACCCCGTTCGTGTATTACGTATCGCTCGGTTTTTAGCTAGGTTTGGTGAGCAGTGGACAATTCATCCAGACACGCTCGCTATCATTAACCAAATGAAGGCTAAAGGGGAGCTCGAGCACCTCGTGCCTGAACGCGTCTGGAAGGAGACCGAAAAAGCCTTGAGTGAAGACACTCCCCAGCTCTATTTTGAAGCATTATTGGGTCTGGGCATCTTTCCTGAAATCGATGTTATGCGCGATGTAGTGCAACCGGTTGAGCATCATCCAGAAGGCGATGTGTTCACCCATACGATGCTTGTGTTAAAGCAAGCGGCCGATCTTAATTTTGACCTTGCCACCCGTTTTGCTGCCCTCACCCATGATTTTGGTAAGCCCATTGCCTATGAACAAAGGGGGCGCTTGCGTGGACATGAACTTGATGGCGTGCCGGTGATTGAAACGTTTTGTGACCGCTTACGCATTCCTAATAAGTTAAAGTCCTTGGGCATGTTGACCAGCGAGCATCATCTTAAATGCCATAATTTTTTTACTTTAACCCCTAAAACCATTCATCAAATCATGATCAAGTCGTTTGATGCGGTCAAACAACCACAGCGATTTGTGCAGTTTTTAGATGCATGCCAGTGCGATGCGCAAGGCCGTGGCGAAGATTTTGTGAACAAACCATACCCTCAAAAAGCGCTTGGGATGCATTTACTCAACGGCCTCAGTGAATTTGATACTAAACAAGTTGTTCAACAAGCCATAGCTGCAGGCAAGCAAGGGGTGGAGCTAGGAGAGGCCGTTCGTATTGCTCAAATTGCTAAAATCAAACAGCTTATGTTGGAATACCCACTTAACCAAGCGTAGAGAGCTGTGCAAATAAATGCTCATGGCCACACTCAGTGACGCTTTTAATGCATTTCAAATACACAAGTGAATCAATCCAGTTTATTATTTATCTAATCAAAATCTCTGCAAATTAAACATTAGGATAACGAAATATGACAGAATTTACGCCCATTTCGGCATTCATTGGCGGTAGCCTCATTGGTCTATCTGCATTAATGCTCATGTATTTATTGGGTAGAGTGGCAGGTTGCTCCGGTATATTAAGTAGCGCCTTGAAACCCTTTTCATTGCTTAAGGGCGATTGGTCTTGGCGAGTATTCTTTATTATCGGCTTGATCGTGGGCCCCGTGTTCGTGTCTTCACTCAGTGAATTCTCTCTTCCAACCGATTATACCTTCTCAAGTACGGTTATTTTGTTAGGTGGTCTGTTAGTCGGTATCGGAGCTGCTCTTGGGGGCGGATGTACAAGTGGTCATGGGATTTGCGGCATGGGTAGAATTTCTAAGCGCTCTATTGTTGCAACCGCTGTGTTTATGGTCGCTGCCATCATTACCGTGTTTGTCACAAATCACGTTTTGGCCTAGCAAGGAGCTATTGATATGAAAGAGTTTGTTGGATTAATTGCAGGCATTATTTTTGGTATCGGGCTAACGGTATCGCAGATGGTCAACCCACAAAAAGTGAAGAACTTTTTAGATTTAGCCGGGAGCTGGGACCCTAGCTTGATGTTTGTAATGGGCGGCGCACTGATCACATTTGGACTGGGCTACTGGCTGTTCATAAAGGGTAAAAAGAAGTCGCTACTAGATAACGACATACCGCTAGTATCTCAAGACCCTATTGATGCCAAATTGCTCATTGGCGCCAGTATATTTGGCATTGGTTGGGGTATATCGGGAGTGTGTCCAGGACCGGCTATCGCAAATGTTGGCGGCCTTAATACGACAATGCTGATGTTCATAGTGGTGATGATTGTGGGCTTACTCATTGGCGAACAGTTTAAGAAACGGATGTAAATACCGCAAATGTGAAGGCTGCTGTGTATTGAACACAGCTCCTGAATATAATATGGTCGTTAAATCGTATAAAAAACATGCACAGGTAAGCATTAACTTGCGCCGCGCATCTACTAAAAAAATAATAAGAGGTCGCAGATGTTTAAAGTTATTCATGTATGGTTTGTCACGCTAATTGCACTGTGCTTTTCTCATGCTGCATTAGCGCAACAAAGCGAAGAAAACGAAGCGGACGCACAATACGTTGCCCAACAATACGTAAGTGATGTTACAAGCCTTGTTTGTCCATTTAAAAATGATATTGATTACGAGCCTGAGCGTGTGCGCTGCGGTTTTATCACGGTGCCAGAAAACCGAGAAGCTCAAGACAGTCGCCTTATTCGCGTGGCCTTTACGCATATCGTTGCCCAAGCTCGCATTGAAGATGAAGACGCTGCGGATGAAGAAGAGCCGCTTGTCGTAAGAGAAGACCCAGTAGTCTATCTAACAGGGGGACCTGGAGCGGGGATGGAGTTTTACGTTGGGCGTTTTTTAGAGCACGACTTAACGAAAACGCGCGACGTGTACATCTTAAATCAGCGCGGAATCGGTGATTCAGAAGAGCTTTGTCGCTATTACAGCTCGACCGCGCGAGAAAACGTAGTGGTGGGAACGTTTGAAGAGCAACAACAAGAAAGCGCACAACGTATGCAGGCTTGTTTTGAGACTGCAAGTGCAAGAGGTGTCGATTTAAGAGGATACAACACGGTAGAGAATGCAAAAGATGTACGTGCGCTTCGCCTAGCACTTGGTTTTGAAAACTGGAATGTTTGGGGTATTAGCTACGGCAGTCATCTCGGACAAATGCTAGTCAATGTTGACCCAGAGGGAATTCGTGCGCTTGTGCTGGATGCCATCGTACCTAATGATCTTGTTGATTTAATGCGCCTGCATCGATGGATAGCCAGAAATCATCGGCTTATTTTTGATGAGTGTGAACGCCAAGGTGCGTCGATTTGTGATGGCTTAGAAGAGGCCTTTTATGCCGCTGGAGACGCATTGCTCGAAGAGCCTTTAGTGGTGGATGCCCTGGACAAAGAAATCTTTCCTTCTGGAGAAGTGCTGGTATCCCCCATGCTTGTTGCCTTTGCGCCGTTTGCAATGATGTATGAGCAAGACGGTTACCCGGCCCTTCCTGCAGTCATGCGAAGTCTTGTGGATATGGTTGAAGGGCGCGACGAACAGGTATTTCAAGGTTTGGTGAGTGGCGCTGATGTCTTTTCAGGGATTTCTGAAGGCATGGGTAGCGCTATTCGCTGTAACGACGGTTATATGGCCGCAGAAGCAAGCGTGGCTGCAGAAGATTTACAAGAAGACTTTGGTTTTTCACAGGGTGCATTTTCAGTAGCGAGCTCACAGTTGATGGCCGACACCTGCGTAGCAGCAGGACTTGCACCTCTTGCTCGAGATGATTATCAACTGATTGAGACCGACATCCCCACACTGATTGTAAACGGCGATTGGGATCCGATTACGCCGCCGCCCTTGGCAAAGCGTATTGCACCCGGGTTCAGAGCAGGAAAACTCATTATTGTTCCATACGCGGGCCATGGGCCAACGCGTTCAATGCCAGAGTGCGCGACACAAGTCATGACGGATTTCTTTGATGATCCAACACAAAACTTGGATGACTTAGATACTTCATGTTTAGAAGAGGGCGCCACGCCTCCGGAGTTTTTAGATTTTTTGCAAACGCACATGCCTTTGAAGTTTGCTGCGATGGCGGCGGAGGATCCTAAAAAACTTGCACTTCCTGCTTTATCGGCAGCAACCCCAGTATTCGTTTCGTTGATTGGTTTGATCATGATTTGCTGGGGTGCATTAACCCGCCGTTTCAGCTCAAGCACACTTGTTGACACGAGTGTAGGACCTGCTTCGCCGAGAGTGGCAAGCGCCGTCTCTGCTTTTTTATTATTGCTTGGAGTCGGCCTAATAGGTGGGGGTATCTCAGCGGCTGTTGAAATGGAGCCGATCAGTATTTTGGCTGGCTTTGCACCGCCTGCTGGTCTAGGTGCATTACTGGTCATGTTAGCAGGTATGATGAGCGTGTTCGCGATTTGGCTCACCCTTAAACACCATCGAGAAACCAAGATCAGACGCCGTTCGGTGATTGGCTTTATCATTATGGCCCTAACCACCATCATATTCACCATCACAATGGTGATGTGGAATATCACGCCTTGGTGATTGAGTTACAAAGTTAAATGCCCGTATGATGTTTCTAGATTGATAGAAGCATCATGTGGGGCATTTAGCGATTAAGCTTAAGCGTTATAGTTAACGAAAATGACTAATTTTTAGTGATATATTAAATTTTGAAAATAGCTGCATATGGTAAGTAACTGTTTATATTGAACATAAATTTTGGCATTAGGTGTGCTTACCAGGTTTACTAGTTAAACTACAAGATTGTTTAGCCCTTAAGTATGAGGACATACAAGAGGCGCATAGGGTTTGTTTTTAGCAACCAAAGTCATGTTAAAAACGAATCAAATATTATAAATAAATTACGTTATTGATGAGGAGCTACCGATGAATGTAAAGCTAGAAGACCGACCAATTGAACAAGTCAAAGAAGAAGTCATTGATATCCTAGTTTACAACTACAGCCATAGCGTTATTTCTAGCGAAGCGTTTGAACGTCGCCTAGACGTTGTGATCACCAGTACCTCTCATCAAGAAATGATGGCGCAAGTTGAAGATTTACAACCCTCACCCGACGATACCGTTAAGAAGCACAAAGAAGAGGCTTTTGCGGTCAATTACGCGACCGAAGGTGCGCAAGCTACCGAAACCCTCATTAATGTATTAGGTGAGTCTGACCGAAGCGGTGTTTGGACCGTGCCGCGAGAGCTCAAAATATATACTTTCTTAGGAAGCTCGGTTCTAGATTTCACCAACGCCCGTTTTAGCAGTCCTCATGTAACCATTAAAATAGTAAGCATACTAGGCGGTGACAAAGTGTATGTGCCAGAGAATATCAATATTGTTTCAAAGGCCTTTTGCATTTTAGGCAGTGTTAAAAACAGAGCCCCCTCTATTGCAAGCAATCAAGCGCCTACGATTACCATTGAAGGTGTAGTGCTGCTCTCGGAATTAAGCATTAAGATTAAAACTACGATGAAAGAGTCGTTTGTCGCTTTTGCCAACAAAATGAAAACGATGTTTGATTCTAACCAAGGTATGTAATAAAGCGAGCTCACGCTCATCGAGTAGCCCTGTATAGCATGAGTGAAGTGCCTTGTTGTTAAGACAACAAGGCTTGCACACGCTCTCTGTCGCTTAATACAAATAACAATACTAAATCGCCCGATTCAGCTCTAGCAAGGCATTGCTTAGCGCCATCTAGAGGGTCGGTGGCGAGTAAAATATTGCTTTCATTAACCCCTTTCGACAGCAGGTGTTTGTGCACAATGGCCGAAATTTCACCCAACTCTCGGCCTCGAAGGTAGGGCTCTAACTCAGCGAGCACGTATGATGCTGGCGCCATATTGTGCACAGCATTTGCCACTCCAATGATATCTTGATTGCTACGATCGCCAGCATGACTAAACATCACATGAATGTTTTTAGCGGGCATTTTAGCGGCCATATCCATTACCGCTTGCATGCTATGACTGTTGTGAGCAAAGTCTACTATGACCTTAACGCCATCTAGCTCATAAATATTGCCGCGCCCTGGATTATCTTTGGCACTGCTGGCAAATGAACGTAAGCCTGCTTTTATATATTGTTCATCTATTTGCAATGCTTTACACAAGCCAATGACGCCGAGGGCATTTTGTACATTATGTGCAGCTGTGCCGTTGAAGGTCATAGGAGCGTGTTGAATCTGCGTAATTTCATGAGCTTGCTGATGATGGTATACAAACGCGCCTCTATCGGTATACACACATGGCTGCTGATTGGCGATGGCAGCTTCTATCATCGGGTTATGCTTGTTTGGACTAAACCAGCAAATAGGCACATTAAGATGCTTTGAAATATCACACAAGCGAGGATCATCAGCGTTTAATACCAATATGCTGTTGGCGTTGGCACTTGATGGGTCTATCGCTTTCGCTACCATGGTTTTTACTTGAGCAATTTCGTCTACGGTATTAATACCATATTGACCTAAATGGTCGCTTGCCACGTTGGTAACAAGCGCAGCTTTTGCATGTGAGAGCGGTAGTCCTCGTCTAAGAAGCCCACCACGAGCCACTTCCAAAAACGCCATTTCAGTGCGATTATCTCGCAATAGCATGCGAGCGCCACCGGGGCCTGAGTAGTCACCTTCATCAATGATGGTGTCGCCAACCTTTATAAAGTCGGTTGATGTGACGCCAGCGTTAATAGATGCAGCCTTTGCTATCTCAGCGGCAAGTCGAACGCTAGTAGATTTGCCGTTGGTGCCGGTGATAAGTGCCAAGGGTATTTCTTTGTAACGAGACCATTCGATGGTGTCAGTATCTGGCAAATTATCGATTGTCCAAGTCTGTGCACTCGGCCCTGTGCCTAAACTGACGTCATCATCATCTGCAAGGCATATCACGCCTTGAGCATCTGCTTGTGCGAGTAAATTGAGCAAGGCAGGGTGTCTTTCTTCAAAGATGCTTTGTTTAAGTTCGGTCAGTCGTTGTGAGCGATTGAAGCTTGCGTCTTGAGGCGGTAAAAGCTCGTTAACACACAAATCCCAAGCCAACTCGAGCACGTCGCAAGCGCTATACAATAAATCCATGGGCGCAGAGATAGACAGGCTTAGCCCACCATCATAAAAGCGATGGTAATATTGCACTGGCGCAGGCCATTGAACGGCATCACAGGTTTCAACCAAATGCTTTTGCCAACACATCAGCACGTCTTGAGCGAGCGCATCAGAAAAAAGCACATCGGCAATTGCGCCGGGTTCATCAGATAACAAATTTGGCCCGGTTAAGCGCCTTACCTCATCTAATTGAAACGACATATTGTTCGCCCTTTAATTGCTTAATCTGACTCTTCGTCTCTGTCGACAACAATATGCACACCGCGCTCGTCATGCACAATACGTTGCCCTTCGCCTAATTCAAACTTATGCTCAATGGGTTCATATAGTTTTTCAGGGAAGTCATGTGACGGCGTCGCGTCGTTGGTTTCGCTTACGTTATTTTCATTACCATTGAAATGCACGATCTGCTTCCAGCATCGTGTAATATTGTCGCCTAAAATGATGAGCAAGTCGCCAGGTGCACAGCTTGCCAATCCGGCTTCGACTGCATCTTTTTCGCTAGGAATGACCTCAATACAGTCGCTGCTAACACCATTGGAAATGAGCGTATCTTTTATGAGCATAGGCACTTCATCGTGTCCTCGCCCGCGCCTATCATCATCTGCTTTACACACAAAACTGTCGAAGGTTTTCGCAATGATGGTTGCCGCTTCTTGAATATCCTCATTGCGTCTATCGCCGGGCATCGCCATTACAATTCGACGCTTACCTTTCACATCTAATCTAGCAGCAAGATTGGTGATTGTTTTGATCGCAGCGGGGTTGTGCGCATAATCGAGAATCACTTTAAACGGATGTTCATCAAAAATATTAAGACGCCCGGGCGCCTGATAGAAAGACGTATTGAATATCCGCAGCCCTTGTCTGATATCTTCTAATGAAGTGTCAAAGCTATACGCCATCGCCGTGGCAAACATGGCATTTTGTACGTTATGGGCTGCCTTTCCTTCAATAGTTGCGGGTATTAAATGCGTCCAGAGTAGTGGAATGTGAGCACCCTTGTCATAAATGGTGATCATGTCGCCATTAATACCTTTTTCGAGTACCACGGCCATACCACCTTTGCGGATATGTTCACGCACTAAGCCATGGCCTGGGTCCATGGTGACATAGCAAATCTGTTTAGCATTACAAAATTCAGCCATTTGCAGGCAGTGTACGTCGTCGGCGTTGAGGACGACGCAGTCTTGCGCAACTTCCACCACGACGCGTTTGATTTGCGCGAGCTGTTCGAGTGTATCAATACCGCGTTGCCCAAGATGGTCTGCTGAGATGTTTAAACACGCCCCTACGTTACAAGATGTGTAGCCTAAACCGCGTTTAACGATACCGCCGCGAGCAGTTTCCATGATCGCAAAATCTACACTTGGATCGCGCAGTACAATTTGCGCGGAAGTAGGGCCGGTCATATCCCCTTTAACTGTTAGATGACCATCAATATATACGCCGTCGGTAGAGGTCATGCCGGTGGTAAATCCGGCGCTTTTCATAATGCTGGCAAGCATTCTAGAGGTGGTTGTTTTGCCGTTTGTGCCGGTAATCCCAGCCACCGGAATACGTGCATTGCTGCCAGTAGGAAAAAGCATGTCCATGACTTTCCCAGCAACATCTCTAGGTTGCCCTTCACTCGGTGCAACGTGCATCCTAAAGCCCGGTGCAGCGTTACACTCGCATATGCCGCCACCAATTTCTTTGTATGATTTGCTGATATCGTCAGTCAGGAAATCTACTCCGCCAATATCAAGGCCAATGGCGCGAATCGCTCGCACGGCCATATCACGGTTGTCGGGGTGGACAATATCGGTGACATCTATTGCAGTGCCGCCGGTTGATAAGTTAGCGGTAGAGCGTAAATAAAACACCTCATCCTTTTCTAAAATGTGCTCTTTGGTAATGCCTGCTTCTTGCATCAGGCGGTTTGCTTGATTATCTAGCTCTAAACGCGTGAGGACTTTTTCATGTCCTACGCCTCTGCGCGGGTCTTGGTTAACTATTTCGATTAATTGCTCGATGCTGTGCATGCCATCACCTACAACATGCCCTGGGACACGTTTTGCGACGGCAACAAGTTCGTTGTTGACCACTAACATTCGGTGATCGTAGCCGGTTAAAAAGCTTTCAACGAGGACCGCGCGACTAGTGCCGTGCTTTTGTGCTTCTGCAAACGCGGTAAGCACCTCTTCATCGGTGGTTAAGTTAATGCTCACACCGCGACCATGGTTTGCATTTAGCGGCTTAAGTACCACCGGATAGCCTATACGCTTAGCCGCGCGAACCGCTTGACGGTCACTGTACACCATCATTTGTTGTGGAACGGGCAGGCCTAAGTCGTTTAGTAGATTATGCGTGTCTTCTTTGTCGCAAGAAATTTCTACGGCAATATGCTTGGTTTCGCTGGTGATGGTGGCTTGTATGCGCTGTTGGTACTTGCCATGACCAAACTGCACTAAGCTATAATTGTTTAGACGAAGCCAAGGAATTTCACGATCTTCTGCTGCCGCCACCAACGATGCTGTGCTTGGGCCAAACTCCTTACGCTGCGCCATTTTAATAAAGTCGGTAAGCTCGTGCGCAAAGTTAAATTCGGGGTCGATATCTGCATTAATAGCTTGTTGAACGTTTTCAGGCATCAAATGTGTGAGCAGTTTTAAACCTAACGAACCTGCTTCTAGTCCAACATCACGTTGATGATATTGGTAAACGACGTAATAACAGCCTTTGTCTTGTAAACTGCGGGTGCGGCCGAAGGTGACGGGTGAGCCCGCTAAGTTTTGTAACTCAAGCGCAACGTGCTCCCAGATGTGGCCAATCCAAGTGCCCTCATCTTCTCTTAAGCGTCTTAAAAAGCCGCCCTCTTCGCCATAAGAGCAACCGTGTTGTTGCAGAGAGGGAAGGGCGTTCACTAATCCTTCAATAAAATCGTGCCCAAGCTTAACTGACGGCCAATTTTCTAGCTCACCAATATCAATTTGATAGCAAATGACGGGAAAGTTTGCATATACGTTTGGACCAACATACACATTTTTACTGAGAATCTTCATTGTGGTTACCCTTCAAACAGCCTTTATTACGTAATGTCGTTAAACACACTCGTGGATAGATAAAGCTACATAAAAAAGGCAGCGAACGCTACCTTTGTATTTACTTTAGAGCTAATCATCGGTTTCGCTCATTTTGCAATTTGTTTACCTAGCTTGTATAGGCTTTTCGCTCGCCAATATCAAAGCGCCCACCGGCGGCTAAAATATGGACCTTTAGGTTAAGTAGCGTGAGGGCATCGCCAGAGCGCGCTTCTGCCATTGAAGAGTGTTCAATATCGCTTGGGTCAACAACGGTTATTGCACCGCTTCCTACAGTAGTGAACACATTGTTATGGTCGATAAAGGCTGCTGTGTCCTCATCTAGACCAATGCCAATTAAAAATGGGTTATAGCTAACCGCAGAAAGCAAACGTGCTAGGCGGTTGCGTTGATTAAAATGTTGGTCGACAACAATCGTATTAATTAAACCCATGCCCGGCGCAAGGTTTACCCCATCCTCGGTGGGCACAATGCCGGTATTACCGCCGGTAATCATATGCTGCGACACAATCGCTGCGCCTGCTGAGGTACCTGCATAGTGCACGCCTTTCGCATTGAGTTGCCTAACCGCTTTAGCAATTGGCGTACCGCCTAAAATGGTTGAAAGTCGAAGTTGATTACCGCCGGTGATAAAAATGCCGGTGCTCTTCTCGAGGGTTTTCACATACTCTGGGTTTTGTGCGTCGCTGCGCTCAACAATAGGCAGTGAATAGGTTTTTTTAACGCCTATGTCTTCAAATATTTTTTGATAGCGAGCGCCAGTGTCGTCCAACTGAGATGCGGTGGGTATTACGGTTATAACAGCGTCTTCGCCGCCACATAGTTCAACAAACTTAGCGAGAATTTCTGGGTTATCTAGTTTTTCTTCTGCACCGCCAATAGGGATAACATACCCGCGTTGTGTGCCTTGAATATCAGGAGATGGCATAGTATTTACTCAAAAGTGCCTTTAATGATTTGCTGTTGATGTTTCACATGCCAACGGCCCATTGCCATAACATGTTCTATTCTATTGTGCTGATTAAGCATAATAATATCTGCGTCTGCTCCGTTTTGAATACGTCCTTTTTGATGGAAGTTCATTAACTGTGCGACGTTTAAAGTGAAAAACGGTAAAAACTGTTCAATGGCCTCGCCATTATCGAGCAACGCGTAGAATATATCGGTCATTGACTGAGAATCCGCAAAGCTCATATGTTTTAAACTGCCATCGGCATGAAAGTCTGGTAGGCATCCGCCGCCGTCAGAACTGATGGTGAGTTTATCTTGAGGTAAGTCTTGCTGCATATATCGCAAGAGTGCATCTGCAGGCTCGTAGCCTTGTTCGCCAGTTTCAAAGGCGGTCACATCTACCCAGCAGCCTTTTTTAGCCAAGTCACAGGCTTGTTCAAACAAAAAGCGCTGCCGATTTATATGAGTAGGGTTATATGTTCTAGGCGGTATTTCAGCAGTTTGTAGCGCCTCTTCAATCATCGATAAGCCGCGCTCACCGTCACCTAAATGCAAATGTACCATGCCAGCCTTACCGGTCATGAGCCTCGCGACATGCGCTTGTGACGCAATTTTTAAAATCTCGTTGAGGGTTGGCTGACTTGAGCGATGATCGCTAATCGCAAGTTCGCCCACGCCAATAATAGGTTCAATAAAGACAATATCGCTTTTTACCGAGCCGGTAAGCGTGGTGAGCGGTAAGTGGTAACCGCCTGTGTAACAGTAAGCAGAGAAGCCTTCTTCACGCAGACCATAAACTTGCGCCACCATCGATTCGGTATTACGCGTGATATCGTCGGTGCCAAGTAAGCCTACTGCAGTGGTTACACCTGCACTTGTAAATCGACTGAGGGGAACAGGGGGGACTCTTGTTGAGAAGCCAGCTTCGCCACCGCCACCGGTTAAATGGGTATGACCATCGATAAAGCCAGGCATCAAAACCCCGCCTTGTGCGTCGATAACTTCATGCTCGAGGTTAATCTCGGGCACAGTATCGCCAATATAGGCAATTTTATCGTTTGCAATGACCAAATGCTTTATTCCCAGCGCGCGTGGTGCAAATACATTGGCGTTTTGAATAATCGTGATCAAACTCTCTATACCCTTATATGTTAACGTTGCTGGCTGAATGTGCAGTCAAGCGAACAAAAAATGCGGCATGATTGACCTGCCGCATTTGCATGCTCAATGATGGATGCTAACTAGCGAAATCTTGCTGCGCTAATAATAGACCAAAGGTGAGCAATTGCCCCAACGGGCCACAAAAATATCAAGATAAGTGTTGCTGACAGTGCGTAGCAACCCGCAGCAACGACAAAAAACGCCAATGCAGCTAAAATGCGACCTTGTACTAATTGTCCTAAGCCCGGAATGAATAAACTGCATATCGCAGCGATAACATTTCCACCTGATCCTTGTCCTGGCATAAATCCTCGCAATGAATAGTTGTGTTTGCCCAATTGCTTTGCACTATACAGCAATGGGTGGGTAAAAAACCAGTGTTTGTAGTGCGCTCAATCAAGCATTGTCTTGATGGTTTGGGATGTTTGGGCGTATCAAAAACCAATCTGAGGCTACGGTTTTTCAGCAAAATAAAGCAAGCAGTCTGACTTTGCGATGTCTACGCGTGTTGTGATCATAAACAACACCAAGTGTTTTTTGGTCACCAGCATGCCATCGACAATAGAAAAGAAGTCATCTACTCGTTGTGTAGGCTCATCTAAATGAAAATGATGCAGGTCGTTGTCCTTTATCCATCCTAATGGCGTGTTTTGCACCACGTTACCAAAATTGAATCCTTCAATATCCTGTCGCAAGGTAATGTCTACTGCAGGATTGAGATGGTCGCCATAGTGCAAGCTACTTTCTTTACAAAGCTCTAGACGCCGAGGGTGGGTGATGAGCGCAAGTTCTTGGGCTTGCGCGAATAACATGTCGGCGCTCAAGTAAGCGCGGATACCATTAATGGCGGTAACATCGGCTTCAGTGTCTTGAGAGCCACCAGCTTCAATCGTCACAATAGGGCAGCCAAAGTCCTTTTCCATGATTGAGCCTAAGCGAATATCTGTGAAAATAAACCGATGGGTAAAGTACGACGCAATCGCTTGATGCTGCCTGCTACTATCGATGCTAACCGAGAATGATGGGCCGCTGCCAGAAGTGTTATGAATATCGACGATCCCTTCTGGCTGGCATGCCTTTATTTCTTCACAGATGGCGTTAGCGAGCATGTGTTGCAAGTCTTTTTCATCGTGATTAAAACAGCGGTTTAAGTCGCGCTTTCCGGGTAGCATTCTGTGAGTAAATACGGGCTCTGTGAGCGAAGCAACGACCGAAGCGATGATGATTTTGGTATTCACCTGAGGGACAAAGTTATCGCACAGGAGACTGTGAATAGCCTTTAAACCTGAAGGTTCGTTGCCGTGCAGTAGCGTCACAATCACTCTGCATCGGCTCTTATCTTTTCCGGGTATATGTATGACCGTTGGACCGCCTAAGTTAGACAAAAACTGCAGCGTATTAGCCCCTAAGAGCTGCGGACTTATTTCCGATACATGATTAAGCTTTATCCCACTCATCGCGTAATCAACATTATAGTTGCCATGTTGAAACCTCATCTCCTAGCTGTGAATGTTCCATGTAATCGGTAAGCATGGAACGCATCGCCTGCACGTCATCGTATTTTTTATGATAATGCTCAAGTCTTGCTAGCTGCCACTTTGAACCGGTTTGACCATTGCTAATGCGCTGCTCAATGACCGACATCAGTTTGTTAATTTCGCTGCTGTCGACGCCTATTTCAGCAAGGCCGTCTGATGCTGAGTTGAGAAGGCTCGCGGCAACATCTGATATCGCACTTTCACGCAGGCCATGTTGTTTTTGCATAGGCCATAAAATATTGGTGTTTAATCCCTCTTTGGCTGAGCGATAAAAATTATATTCAGCATATTGGAAGGGTAACTTGGCGCAAAGATCATCGGTTTGATACGACAATGATTGCGTCAGCCCAATGGCAAATGCGGCGTTGGCCATCATATCGATGGTGGTTGGACCGGCAGGTAATGCTCGATATTCAATGCGCAGATGCCCGCCGTGCTTTGGTTCAAACACCGCTCGGTTCCATGACCATATGGTTCCGTGGTGTAAATTGAGTTCAGCAAAAGGTTTGTTGTCTTCGCTTACATACGGCATAAGAGGGCTATATAAAGCCACGTTTTCAGCAAATAACTCCCACGCACCATCACGCACCCAACCATGACCGAAAGATACGCGCGCCGGCTGGCGCCACTTAGTGAGTGCCGGTATACGATTATCAATAGACTGTTTGAAGAGGGCAATACGCGTTTCATGCCAAAGCCTCTGACCTAAAAATGTAGGGGAATTCCCTGCTAAAGCAAGCACGATTGGGGTAGTGAGTTGCGCCGCATTGTATAGGTGTGCAAAACGGTCTGCTGGCGCTTTTAAATGTACTTGAAAAGAGGTGTTCGCGCCTTCCAAAGTGACCTCATTGCTGCGCATTTTGACCGAATCGATACCGTTAATATCCACTAAAAAGGGCTCACCTTTTAAAGCGCTTAGTTCATTGGTTAATGCTCTATAACGCGGTTGGTCAGTCATAAAATCACGGTGTAAGTGATTACTGTTTAGGGTAGGGAGAATGCCAATACTGGCGATTTTGCACCCCAGCGTAGATGCTTTTTCTTGTAGCGATTGCATAACCGGTGAAAGTTCATCGGTCATTTTACTAAATGGGCTACCTGCGGCATCAACCGGTGACAGATTAAATTCCAGATTAAATTGATTAAGTTCTTCGGTGAGCAGCGGATGATTCATCATCTCGATAAGCGCGGCATTTTTAGGGGCAGGCTGTAAGTCGTTGTCGATAATATAAAGCTCAAGCTCTGCGCCAATACTCGCATTCCCTGATGAAAAGTTGGGCTGACTCACAAATGACTTTAAATCATCTACTTGTTGCTCAAGCCGCTTTCTAAATTCATCGTGATCCTCAGGCGTAAAACTGTCTTTAGTTAAAAACTGTCCCATTACATCGCTCCTTATACTTCTTTACTGAGTATATTCACTGTTCAGAGTAAAGGAATTGCGTTAAATCAACAAGATGCACAGTTAAAGTGAGCTCGCAAAGCAAAGTATCGCGCATCTCTTGTATAGGTCTTATCGTCATCACACGCACCGTGATACACTAGCCAATAAGATGAACTGCATAGAAAATATTGGCAACAAACATGACCTTTAAAACGATAGAAGACTACGTCGGCAATACCCCTTTGGTAAGATTGCAACGTTTACCCGGCAACACCTCTAATATTATTCTTGGCAAACTTGAGGGAAATAACCCCGCGGGTTCGGTCAAAGATAGACCCGCCCTTAGCATGATTCAACAAGCTGAAAAAAGTGGAAAGATTAAGCCCGGTGACACGCTGATTGAGGCAACTAGTGGCAACACGGGCATTGCCTTGGCTATGGCCGCGGCTATCAAAGGGTATCGTATGATTTTGATAATGCCTGATAACGCCACCGAAGAGCGCAAAGCGTCGATGTCTGCTTATGGGGCAACGCTTATTCCTGTCACTCGTGAAGAGGGAATGGAAGGGGCACGAGATCTAGCCTTAAGAATGCAGGCCCAGGGCAAAGGTTTAGTGCTGAATCAATTTGGCAACCAAGACAACCCCTTAGGCCATTACGATGGGACCGGCCCTGAGATCTATCGCCAAACCGAAGGGAAGATCACCCACTTTGTCAGCTCTATGGGTACGACAGGCACCATTATGGGGTGTTCAAAATACTTTAAAGAGCAAAACCCCGATATCCAAATTATCGGTCTTCAACCAAAAGATGGAGCCTCTATCCCCGGCATTCGTCGATGGCCACAAGCGTACTTGCCCACGATTTTTGAACCTAAGCGTGTCGACAGAGTGATAGATATCGGCCAGCAAGAGGCAGAAGATACCATGCGCGCACTCGCTAAAGAGGAGGGCATATTTTGCGGTGTATCCTCAGGTGGCTCCATCGCAGGTGCGCTAAAAATTAGCCAAGAAGTCGAAAATGCAGTGATTGTTGCCATTATTTGCGACAGGGGAGACCGGTATTTATCGTCTGGGGTGTTTAATAAAGGTTAATTACAACGTTTCGTAGGCTATTCAATACGGAAACCATACTTATTTATTGCATCAGCGGCAGTTTGCGTCATGTTATTATTTTCAAGGCGCACGATGGTTCGCTCTGAAATATTGTGACGTAGGATTTTGGGCATATGGTAGCGATTGAAAATTTCATCGAAGCTGCCATTTTCAATCGACCGCTGCATGCCTACAGAAATCCGCTCATGCAACGCGGTGTTTTCTTTACTCACAAAAACAAAATCGGCGAGTGGGTATACGATAAGAAGATGCTTTTCACTCCTTAAACCCTCGGCGTAGTCTTGCGCTAGTTCTGTATCTATCTCTAAAATGCTTCGTGGAAAACAATCAAAGCGCTGCTTTTTGAGCATGTTAAACAAACTACTGTAAATCGGACTTTCAACCACGTTAAATGCATACGCCTTAAAGACGAGTGAATCTGGCCAATGAATGCCAAGACCAAAGGTCAAATCTTGTTCGCGAATATCTTCGATGGTGTTGATATTGATAAAATCGGGGTTATCACTAGGTATCAAGCAAATTCTCACGCCTAACAGCGCCCTACTAATAGGAACATACACCGCGCGGGCAGCTTGCTCTCTTTGTATAGAGACTCCCCCCACAAAGATATCGATGTTTTTGTTATTTGCTAGCTCTGAAAACGCTCGACCTTGCTCTACGGGGCTCGACGGCACTAAGGTAAATGGTCCGTAGTCTTCTTCGGTTAACGCAAGTGCGTTTAGCATCACCTCGCGAAGATGAGGTGTGTCATAGTCCCCGCTCCACATGACAACCTCTTTGGCACCGGCTCCAAAAATCTGAAGGCATAATAATAATGTTACAAGCAATTTCATATTGATTAGTTTACCTCTTGGTTACGCCTAAATCATATTTCGTTACCAACCTGCACTCATGTAAGACGACTAATTTACTATACACCTAATCGACTTATCGCAAACAAATTTTTGTACATTTTTATGCTATGGTTCGAGCATACATGTTATTAACATTGCCTAGAAAAGCTGCTCAAGATGCCAGACGCATTTAAACATAGATTTTCGCATGCCATTATCCAACATATGGCTGATTGTTTTGCCCAAAACGTGCCGAATTTTGATACTCATGGATTTGTGTCAAAGGCAACTCACTCTCTAGAGCAGCTTGAATTAAAGCAGCGCAGCATGCAAATTGTTGCAGCCATGCGAGCGCACCTTCCACAAGACTTTGAGCTAGTGTCTGAGATATTGTTGTTGTGTTTGTGTCCGATGCGCAATAAAAACGAAGTAAGTGACTTAGATGAACATCAGCATTTATTAAAAGGTTGGGTGATCATGCCCCTTGCTGAATATGTTGGTATATACGGGCAAGCCGATTTTAATGTATCGATGTCACTTTTACGCGAAATGACTAAACGTTTTACATCGGAGTTTGCCATCCGTTACTTTATTGAGCGCGACCGGCGTTTGGCGCTCGAAATTATGCGTACCTGGGTCATGGATGAAAGCGAGCACGTTCGTCGTTTGGTTTCAGAAGGCTCGCGGCCTCGCTTGCCGTGGGGAATGCAGTTAAAAACCTTTATAGAAGCCCCTGATGATTTGTTTACTTTACTCGAATTACTAAAAGATGACCCATCAGAATATGTGCGCCGCTCGGTGGCAAATAACCTTAATGATATTGCCAAAGACCACCCAGATAAAGTGATAAAACTGTGCACAACTTGGATGAAAGGCGCTAATCCTAATCGGGTACGCCTAATCAAGCATGCATGCAGAACCTTAATAAAAGAGGGGTGTGCCGATGCCTTGACGTTATTTGGGTTTTTTTCGCCACAGTTGAGCCGTTGCGAACTCTCTTTAAATACTTATAAGGTAAAGCGTGGCGAGAGTATTGAGCTTACCGTAACACTGCAGTCTACAGACTCAGCAAGTTCGTTGAAGTCACAAAACATCATGCTCGACTATATAGTGCATCATCAAAAAGCTAATGGGCGCTTGGCGCCTAAGGTCTTCAAGTGGAAACAATGTTCGATAAGTAATGGTAAGACCATTACTTTAAAGAAAGTGCATAGTTTTAAACCTGTGACGACCCGCAAATATTATGCCGGCGAGCACCACGTTAGCCTGCTGATAAATGGTAAGACCTTTTCTGGTTGCGTGTTTGAACTCTTAGATTAAGTGCTGTTTAAACTTCAAGGAACGAAAGGATAGTTAAGCATAAAATTAATCTACAATAATAATCTGCAATGTTTTTATAATATCGTCCGGTGAATTTGTGCTGACATTTTTGAGTCTAAATCACTTGACGGGCAAACGTTATCAAACGACTGGTACGGTTCATTTTTGCACAATAAACGCTATTGTTATTTGTATGCTTCACCCGATGAACAAAACGCAAATAATTGCCCTACTTAACCTAACTTCAATAAACCAAACTAGCCAAAAAGGCAGCTGTTACAAGGGGTAGTAGTTAGCTGTAATTCTTCTTATATTCCAATGCGCCGTATGGTGACAACAGACTAATATAAGCCTTAAAGCAGGCCTTCGATAGTAAATTTGATTCACCAGTTAGCGCACTGTCAGGTCTTTTTACAACTTCTGCTAATTCTTTTAAAATGTATTATTAAAAATAAAAAAATAATCATAAATTCAGGTGGTTACTGGATTGGCATCTAATTTGCTTTTGGTCGGATTAACACGATTAAAACATGTTACAGTCTTTGAAAACGGAGTTTTTATGAAAAAATTTACCCAACTTATCGCCAGTGCCTTACTGTTAGGCTCAGTAAGTGCAAACGCGACAGTTATCATATTTGATGGAAACAATGGTGGTGTAAACGCTAATATACCCGGTGGTACAGTAGAGACCGGTATGGGAACGTCGGTCAATTCAACGGATGTTGTTGGAGACCCTCTTACATTCAATGACTTTGTTGTCACTGCAGGTTTGGGGAATACGCCGGCTCAAGGTTCGTCTATAAACTTTGCTAACTCAAATTTTTCCGTTTCAACGCATGTCAATATGGATGGTAGAGCTGTTTATCAAGATGTAACGCCGGCGCATGGTGGACTGGGTGCTTGGGATGGACAAAACAATAATTCAGATAATCTTACGCCTAACCAATGTTCGCCCTCACAGTGTGACGAAGTACTATTCTTCGACTTTGGTGTTGACACGGTGCTCAATACGGTTTGGTTTAATGGTAATCACACCGAGCTAACAAGCTTTACGGATAATTCTGGAAATGATGTTGGCGATACTCTGTTTAATATTTATTTCAGTGTCGACGGTGATTCTTTTACCCGTGTTTTTAACTCTCAGCAGTCGCCAACAATGAGAGATTATTTAGACACAAACGCAACAGATGCTTACCGCTATTGGGCAGTTTCTGCGACAGGCTGGAACTATAATTCTGGTGGGTATGTAGAAGCGATTTCGTTTTCAAAGGTGTCTACCCCATCTGCCATCGTATTGATGGGTCTTATGTTTGTAGGCCTAGCGTTTAAACGCTCAAGAAAATAAACACTGCCACAGTTATTTACAAAGCAGCCCATACGGGCTGCTTTTTTGTTTATACGGGATCAGAATTTTGCAGATAAGATCATCAAGTAGCCTCGCCTCCCTTGCTGACAGGCTCAAGAACGTCAACGCTAAATTTTATTTAAAGCATCGATCATAACGATAATGCATTGTTTGGAAAGCGAGGTTAAAGGGCGCCTTTAGTTTTTATATTTAAAAGATTAAAACTAGTACATACCATCAGCCAACCTATCACTCAATATTTAAAAAAGTCAGCTTATTTAATCATTTCAATGACAAATATTTTGGCGTTTTTTCAAGATCATAAATGACTAAATACAAAACTACGCTCAAATGCGGTAGGCACAGAAGCTAGTCTGTGGTGTTCATTTGTCCTATACTCACAATAATAGTACGGCGAGTGAAAACATTTTTTGTTTTAAATCCATTTGCTGCTCGCAAGAATACCAAAAAAGGAAATAAAAAATGCAAGGCACAATAGGTGAAATAAGACTATTCGTTAACGGATACGTGCCAAAAGGATGGGCCTTATGCCATGGTCAGATATTATCAATATCACAACATCAGTCTCTTTTCTCGATATTGGGCACCAAGTATGGCGGCGATGGGAGAGTAAACTTTGCGCTTCCTGCTTTGCATCAGACGGCGTTTGGTGACCATTTTATTACTGTGGATCCCGGCGTCGATTATATCATCTGTATTGAAGGTGATTATCCAGAACGCCATTAAGCTTAACGTAGTCAGTATCAAAGGCCTGCCATCCCTCCGCTACAATACTCTATTCGGCATCTATTACCAGCGCTTGTCCGCGTCCGTTGGTTTCTGATGCTGCTTGTAACTTTCCATCTCGATTAACAATCACATGTAAGTCACCGAATCGGCTGGTGCGGGTGCTATAGCCCATTGCTTCAAGCTCGGCGATAACTTCGGGCGTGAGTCCTTCATGATATCGTATTTCGTCTTTTGGCAGCAGCTGGTGATGAAAACGCGGTGTGTCTACCACCTCTTGTATCGGCAGGTTAAACTCAATGGCGTTTAATATGCTTAAATATACTGACGATAAGATGGTGGTGCCGCCGGGTGAGCCGGTCACCATTTTAAGCTTGTTATCCTTTAGTACAATGGTGGGTGTCATCGAACTTAGCATGCGTTTATTGGGCTGAATTTCGTTGGCCACGCCGCCAATTGCGCCAAAGTAGTTTGGTACACCCGCTTTTGCACTGAAGTCGTCCATTTCATCATTTAATAAAAAGCCTGCGCCTTCTACCACCATACCGCTGCCAAACCCAAGGTTGATGGTAGTGGTGTTTGACACGGCGTTGCCAAATTTATCGACGATAGAAAAGTGAGTGGTTTGTTCACTTTCGGCTAAACCGCCTTTTATGCTCTCGGTGTCTGAAATGCTAGCAAGCTGAATATCGCTGATGCGGGTTATTAGGTAATCTTGGTCGAGCAATTCGGTTTTTGGGACGTCAAAAAAATCAGGATCGCCTAAGTATTCCGCTCTATCAGCAAATACTCGCTTACCCACTTCGGCTAATACGTGGATGTATTGGGCGCTATTGTGGGTAAATTCCACACCCTCTGTGTCCTTTACTAGGTCGTACATACGCAGCCATTGCGACACTGCAATGCCGCCTGAGCTTGGTGGCGCTGAGCTTACCAACTGATACTCTCGCCAGCTTGAAATAATCGGTTCGCGCCATTTAGCTTCATAACCTTTAAGATCGTCTTGCGTAATTAAGCCGCCGTGCTTTTGCATAAAATCTGCAACTAGCTGCGCCGTTTCGCCCTCATAAAATCCTGCAATACCTTGCTGTTGAATACGTATTAAGGTGTCGGCTAGCTCTGGTTGAACGAACAGCTCGCCGGCCTTCACTTCGCCAAAATAGTCAGCAAAATTGACGTCGATGTTCCTTGATTCAAGGCGCTCAATATATCGGGTGACATTGCGAGCCAATTTGTCTGGCACGATAAACCCGTCTTTTGCTAACGCTACCGCCGGTGCAACCAACCTTTCCCAAGGCAAACTTCCATATTTTTGATGCGCTTTGTGCATACCAGATACGGTGCCAGGCACACCCGATGCTAAGGCCCCAAAAATCGAAGCTAAAGGCTTAACGTCGCCATTTTCGTCTAAATACATATCTCTGTACGCTGCTTGCGGTGCAGTTTCGCGATAGTCGATGAAGGTATTTTCATCTCCATAATGAATCACCATAAAGCCGCCGCCGCCAATATTGCCCGCCTCAGGTAGCGTCACCGCCAGGCTGAACTGCGCTGCAATTGCAGCATCAACTGCGTTACCACCGTCATTTAGCACATCCATAGCAACCTTTGCTGCAAAGGTGTCGGGCATGGCAACGGCTTGTTGGGTGGGTACTTCAACGTTTGCACTAACTGGCGCATTTAGCTCATCTGTAGGTGGTTGGGAGCAAGCTGATAGAAAAAGAAGTAGCAGATAACTGCTTGCAAAGATATGGCGTTTTGGCATAGTGAATCCAACATTCATTGAGCGATAATATACCTAGTTTGCATCAAAGAAAGATGACAAGCTAGTGCTTAATCTCAAGTTGATTAAGCACTAGACTCGACAAAGGGTATTAATGTTTTAAACGCGCCCTTTTAGCCAGTACTTAGAAGTTGTTGGTCACGCATTGTTTATACCTCAGGTGGCAGAAGCTTCGCTCGTGTTAATAGAGCCAGTGGTGTCTTGCTTTAATAGGCCCATCAACAATGCTGGCAAAAAAGTTAAGCTCAATAGCGTTGAAGCAAAAATGCCACACAGCACTATAATTCCCACGCCGCGATATAACTCGGTCCCTTCCCCTGGCAATAAAACTAATGGTGCTAGCCCAAACACAGTGGTTGCAGTAGACATTAGGATCGGTTTCAAACGTTTTTCAACCGCATTGCGAACGGCATCTTTTACATTGTCGCCGCGTTCAATAAATTTACGAGTTTGGTCCACAATCAAGATGGGGTTATTGACCACGGTGCCAAGCAATATCAAAAACCCAAGCATGGTAATCATGTCAAAAGGTTGATATGCGCCGCCTATGCCAACAGCAGATAGCGCTGAGTTAAGTCCGTTGAGCATAATTAGGCCCAGCAAACCACCCGCCATGCCAAGGGGCACTGTTGCGAGAATAAACAGTGGATAACGCCAGTGGGTAAAAATGGCCACCAACAATAAATAGCACAACACGATGGCGACCACGAAGTTGCTCGACAGTGACGCTTTGGTCGCTTCAAGTTGGTCGGCAGCGCCACTAATACTCACATTGATGCCTTGCGCAATGCTACCTTGCTGCCAAAGCGCTGGAAGTAACTCATTGCGCACAACGGCTTCGGCAGTCTCTAGCGCTACATCTCGCGGCGGAATAATGTAAACCGTGACAGTACGATTGCCATCGACCCTGCGCACACTGTCGCTATTTTTGCTCTCCACTAAATCTGCAATGGCGTTTAGCGGTAAGATGTCACCTTGGGGTGTCACGATAGGCGCAGATGACAAGTTGCCAATGGTTTGACGGTTTCCTGCATCGGAGAACATAAAGATATCGACTTTGTCGTCGTTTAAAATAAATTCATCTACGTAGGCGCCATCGCTAATGGCGGCCACAGAGTAGGCAAAATCTCGGTTGTTAATTCCAAGCTCTGCCAGACGTTGCCAGCGCGGACGAATTTCGATGAGGGGTTGCTCAAGGGTCAGTGAGCCAGGATCGGAGTTCAGTTGCGGGTTGTCAAAGCGTTGTTCCGCCTCGTCGTATACTGCTTGTGCTGCTTGATATAATTCCGTGAGATTGTTACCGGCTAAATCTACTGCCACTGCACGCGTGCCGCCATCGTTGCTTGAAATAATCGACCCGCGTGATGAAAAGGCGCGCATATTGTCATAGCTTCTAAATTTTTCGGTAATCGCATCCATCATTTCGCCAATATATTTTGGCTCCACCGGTGCACTTAAAAACCAGATGCTGCCAATAGATACCGACATGTTGTAATAGGCAAGTGGCGGCATATTAGTTTGCCCACTTTCAAAGGCGGTGGGGTCGGCATTTAAGTAATCTGCAAAATATACTCTAAGCTCGGCGCCTATTTTTTCCATTTCAGATAAGTTATAGCTTGGCGGCGCAATCATCAGTGAAAAGGCTTTTGGCTCTTCACCTTCCGGTAAGTATTCAGCTGCAGGCATCAGTGCATATGCACTGCCCATGATCACAACAATAAAGGACGCCGCTAAAACCCGAGCGCGGGCTCTGCTCTTACAAAATACGTCTACCAAGCTCAGCCATTTTTTTGAAAGCTCTAAAGACTTGGTATCTCCGGCATCTTGTTTAGACACATTGGCCATTGCCGTAGGCACAACAAAAATAGCCACTAGCATCGAGGCGATAATGGCACCGGAAATAGCAATGGCAATATCGGAGTATAGCTGCCCGGCTTCTTGCTCAATAAACAAAATAGGCGCAAACACTAATACCGTGGTTGCAGTAGATGCTAAGACCGCAGGCCAGACTTCTTTCACCCCCTCAACAGCTGCTGTAAAGCGGTCTTTTCCTTGTTTTTTCGCCTGCATGATGGATTCGAGCACAACAATGGTGTTGTCTACCGTCATACCAATGGCAAAGGCAACACCGGCAAGTGAGATAACATTAATGGTGCGCCCAAAAGCGATGAGTGCTAAAAAGGCCGCGATGGTACAAATAGGAATGCCCATTACCCCAATCAAGGTTGAGCGCCCCGAGCGCAGGAAATAGAACATCACTAAGGTTGCTAGTAAGGCCCCAAGACCTAGATTTAGCCAAACATTTTTCAGAGAGCTTGAGACGTATTGCACATCGTCACTGACCAAGTTTAAGCGAAGCCCGTTTTGAGACAATAAGCTTTGATTGAGCTCTTCTACCACCGGCACTAACTGCTCTTTGATACTAATGACATTTGACCCACTTTCACGGCGTACCGACATAGTGAGGGTTCGCTTACCATCTGAAAACGACATGCCGCGGGTTTCAAAATGGTCCAAGCTAATATCGGCAACGTCTTTTAGGTAGAGGTTGGCATTGCCCGTGCGGCTAATAATCAAGTTCTCTAATTCATTTAATTGTTCAAAACGCCCGACGACTCGCAGCAAAAATCGACTTTCGCCGCTTTCTAAATCGCCTGCCGATGCATCGTTATTCCTTGAACGCACTGCATCTCTTACTTGCGTTAAGCTAATGCCGCGCTGTGCAAGTCTTGCTGCGTCTACCTTAATTTGAATTTGGCGAGATGAACCTCCACGCACATCAACCTGTGAAACCCCTTCAACGCTTTCCATACGAGGGCGAATATAGTCATCAGCAAAGTCTCTGAGCATATCCATGTCCAGTCCCATTGGATTGCCATCAAGGGGGGATAGCCTAAAGAACATAAAGGCATTGCTCGAAAATGAGCTTGAAAACAGGCGCGGCTGATCAACATTTTCAGGATAGGCGGGTACTTGGCTTAGCGCATTGCTTACGCGGATTAAGGCGTCATTTACATCCACACCAAATGGAAATTCTAGCTCAATATTGGCTGAGCCCATTTCAGCAGAAGAGATCATGCGCTGCAGGTTAGGAAGCGAGCGCAAGTAGCGCTCTTGTTCGATGAGAATTTCTTTTTCGATATCTTGAGGCGTTGCCCCAGGCCAGCCGGTTTGCACACTAATGGTCCGCACTTCTAAATCGGGTATCATTTGCACTGGAATGTTGGTTGCAGAAACAATCCCCAAAATACAGGCAATCATCACCACAACAGTGACGATAGTGCCCCTTTTCACCGTTGATTCAATCATGATCAGCGACTCCCTTGGGTATTTGCCACCACGGGCATACCGTCTCTTAGTAGCTCAACGGCAGATATAATAAAGGCTTGGTCGGTGTCCTGATTATTGATTTGTACCATATTACCCGGCAGGTTTGTGTAGGTAGTAATAATGCGCTTTGCTTTGCCGTTCTCAACTACAAATACGCTGCTGCCGCCGTCAGGGTGTTGCTTAATGGCGGAGCGAGGTAAGGTGATTGCGCTTCGACTAGTGTTTGGAATGGTGATTTGTGCACGAGCCGACATGCCCACCACCATATCGCTTTGTGCCGGTAAATCCACTTGAGCTAAAAACGCGCGGGTAGCGCTATTCGACACGGGCACAAAACGGCTCAACTGAGCAGAAAAGCCCATGCCACCGCCAGTATCAGGCTGAACTTCTACATTGATAGCGCCTTGTTGTGACAATGTCGCATAGTATTCTTGCGGTATTGCTAGGCTTAAACGTAAATTGTCTTGGGCAACCAAGTCGAATACCGGGCTTTGCTGGGTCACCCACTCACCGATATCCACGTTGCGCTGAGCAATAATGCCCGCGAAGGGGGCACGCAGCGTATGCCTGACAAGCAACTCTTCTTGCAGGCTTAGTTGCGCTTGTGCATTTGCTAACTGCGCTTGCGCACTGGCGAGCAAAGCCGCGCGCTCGGCGATAAGGGTTTGGGCGACCACTTGTTGTTTTGAAAGCGCCAATACCTCTTGATACAGACGCTGTGCTTCTGCTTGATTTACCTGTGCGGCGTTTAGATTTGCTTTGGCGCCTTCGACCTCTAGTTCAGCAAGCTTGCTATCTAGGCTCAGCAATATTTGCCCCCGCTCAACCACATCACCAATTTCCACTTGCAAAGAGTCTACTCGGCCTGCTTCTAAAGAGGCTAAACGTGCGTATTGCTTCGCTTCGACTGTGCCAGTTAGCACTAAGGTTTGGTTGGTTTGTGTTTGATTCGGATAGACAACGTCTACGTTGATAACGTCTTGCGCAAGGCCGTTAGCAACCATAAGCGTGGAAAATACGCTCGTGCACGTGAGCCATTTGATTAAGCGATATCCTTTTAACATGTCTTCCTCTATACCGAGCCGAATTGGCGACGGAGTAAGCGCACCTTGTTTGGATGCGCTATTAACTCATCATTGATAGATTCAATACGCTAAAATAGAAAAATTGATTCAAATCGATACAAAAACCGACCGTTTTCTAGGCTCCTCCGCAGCCAGATCCGCAACCAGATCCGCAACCAGACGCATCACTGCTATCGGCGTCGGGACTTTTGCTTTTTGTGCTGCTGCTAGAAGTCGCAGGCGCAGCGACAACGGCCCCGTCATTACTTGCTTTTTTGGAGCTTGTAGAAGTGCTAGCAGTCTTTTTAGAGGCCGATAATGACACGACAACGGCGGCAACAACCACCACGGCAACGATGGCGCCTAATAAAGCCAGTGCCCCCATCATACCTGGGTTTTCAGCACTTTGCTCAGAGCATGCAGCGGTCGTCAATGCCGCGGTTAATGCAATCGGCAGCGTCAGTTGTTTTAAAGAAGGCTTGGGGATAACCCAATGTTGTGACGTATCTATGCGTTTGAACTCTGCTGCATTAGCAAAACGCTGCTCAACTGACGGCCAAACATCTTCGGGCGCCGCTTGCCCAAAAAGCGCGTGGTATGCATCCAAAGTGCGTTGATACTGATCGTGATATTTAATGCGCTCTTTTAAGCCCCCTTTTGTTGGGCCATGATGGATGGGCTTACCTAATATTTCACCGCATAGCTCCTGCCAATAAGACTGTGTATAGGTCATATGTAAATGCCACACTTGGTCTACTTGATCAGACGGAGTATGAGAGTAGCCGGTGGTAGCTATGAGGCAAACAAAGCGTTTATATTCTGTAATCGCCTTTTGCGCATAGTCGTCACTCCATGCGTTTTCGCGCGCTAAGCGTTTTGCAAAGGTTAACTGGGCGCTGTCATCGCCAATTTCGAAACGCATGATTTTATCGATAAGAGTATGGGTATTGTTGGTCATGGCGCGGTCACCGTATTATAAGCGGCTGTTCCCCATAAAGGGACGGTTGAAAGACTATGTTTATAGCTACCGCTGGTTTCTTTGGTCGAATAAGACACGTACATAATGGTTTGCGAGTCTTTGTCTAAAATGCGGCGTACTTTCATATTTTTGAAAAAAATAGACTTGGATTTTTTAAACACCACCTCCCCAGAGGCTGAGGTGTCGATTTGCGCAATCATCTGTGCGGTTATCTCCCCAGTTTGCCTGCAAGCAATAGAGCTATCAGATGGGTCAGATAAATCGAGGTTAGCTTCGATACTAGAAATATGACACGTAACGCCGGTGATAATCGGGTCTTGTAAGGCGTCTATTTTGATATCTTTTGTGGTAAATACACCCAGTGAGACATCACCAACTTCACTGTCAGAGCAACCAGACAATATAGCCACTGACGCGGCAAGTAGTATAATGCGCTTCATTTAACGCTCTCCTATCAATTTTTTAACAACAGTGTAATCTTTCCCTACGTCACTGCATAGTGAGATTTTAATGACCATTGCATCGAGATTTTCTTAACAATACAACCAGACGATTAGATGAAATAAACTATTCCCTTATCAGGTCTGTATTTCTCATACTATTTGAAAAAGGATAAACATGAGCTCAGATACACAAAAGTTGCGCATAGACATCGTGTCAGACGTGTCTTGCCCGTGGTGCATCATTGGCTATAAAGCCCTCGAACAAGCGCTAAGTCAACTAACTGATTCTGTTAAAGCGGATATTCATTGGCAACCCTTTGAACTTAATCCGAATATGTTGACCGAGGGCGAAGATGTGGATGAACATTTGATGAATAAATACCGCATCGATGAAAAGCAGATTATGGCGAATCGCGAAAATATACATCAACGAGGCCTGAGTGTCGGTTAC
Organism: Glaciecola sp. XM2; assembly: GCF_018595715.1. Lineage (GTDB taxonomy): Bacteria > Pseudomonadota > Gammaproteobacteria > Enterobacterales > Alteromonadaceae > Glaciecola. The sequence goes on along the minus strand of NZ_JAHEOJ010000024.1, from coordinate 44,974 downwards.
GAGTTTGGTCATCGTGGGGGCGGCCGGATTTATAATACCTTTGATGCACACCGTTTATTGCATTGGGCGGCTGAAGAAGGCAAGCAAACTGAGCTAAAGCTGGCTTTATTTGACTTGTACTTTAAAGACGGTGGTAATCCAAGTGACCACGAGCAACTGGTGGTTGCGGCCGGCAGCGTAGGCCTTGATGTTCAGCGTGCTAAAAGTATTCTGGCATCAGATGAATACTCACAAGAAGTGCGAAAGCAACAGACGTTTTACCAACAGCACGGCATTAGCTCTGTGCCAGCGGTAATAGTGAACAACAAGCACTTAATAAGCGGTGGGCAGCCTACTTCGGTTTTTGTGCAGGCACTTACTCAAATAAGCCAAGAAGCTTCTTAAATTAAGTAGGCCCTTATCAAAAAGGGCCTACTACAAGCATTTATGCTGAGCATGCCTCTTTGCGAGTCCCTTGGGGCGCGAGTGATACAGATGGGTCGGTAATACGTGCAAAAATATTATTGATTTCTGATAGGTCGGGGCGTTGAGTCACTTCCTTTACCTTACTAGCCTCGATGCCATTTTCGGTTTGCGTGGCTACCGCAAAACTAAACACATACGCACATTCGATACCCATGCGTAAATCAGACATGATTACGTCATCGCCCTTTAAATTGACCGAATAAACGCCTTTAGTAAACCACTTTAGTCGGTCAATTGCCCACTCGTTTTTTAAATCGTTAACAAGCGCAGGTGTTGTACTGTAAGGTTCAAGAGAAACTTCTTCAGGAGTATCAAATACAGAGGCATAGCCTTCGTAATAGGTATCACCGTTTACCGCAACTATCCGCCATAACAAGGTATTAAAAGGGGCTGGTGTGCTAACGTAAGCGTTTGCCTCTATGCCTCTTTGTGCCATTGCGCTGTGTACCTTGTGGTCAATGTACACTTTTGCTACCAGTGTCCAGCTCATATAAACACAGCTTAGGATAAGCCCGATATTGTTATATTTTACCGAGCTTTGAGTATTTTTGTGCGCGAATAGGGCTGCGATAATGCCAATCAACAGCGGCAAGGTCACTAGCGGGTCGATAATAAATAGATTGGATACGCCAAAGGGATAGTCTGTCAGTGGCCAGAGCATTTGAGTGCCATATACTGTAAAGCTATCTAAGACTGCGTGGGTCGACAGGCACAAAAAAACCATCCAAAACCAGGGTGTTTTGAGTGCGGCGGTGCCGGCATGAATTTTGGCCAGTAGCCAGGCAATCAGCGGGCTGATGAGCAAATGCACAAACAGAGAGTGGCTAAAACTTCGATGATAGGTAAAGGATTCGACCGGATCCTCAAAGGGAATAAACACATCGAGGTCTGGAAGAGTGCCCAGCATCGCACCATATAAAATCGCTTTTTTACCGACTTTTCTGCCCATTACGGCATAGCCAACCGCTCCGCCCAACGCGATTTGAGTTAACGAATCCATAACTGCCTAGGTTATTTACTATGAGCTAATTACGTGCGCCATAAGATATGGGTTCATGCCGATTTACTTCATTGCGCGTTTTCGGCGCATCGCAAGTCGAAAATCGTTAGTGATGTGTTTAAAGAACGATTTCAATACCCCGAGACTCGGATCGGGCTTAAGTCCTTTAGATAACAAAATAATTTGCCAATAATAAAAGCCTACTTGGCCAAAGCCATTTATTGCTTTGACGATATCCAATGAACTATTGTTACCCCAAATGCCTTTGCCAAGCACAAGCTTTTGCTCATAGTCATCGAGCTGTTCTAGCGTGCCGTTCATCAATTGGGCAGAGCAGTCGGTTTGGGTACATAAGGGGCGGGCAAGGCCAATAACATCGACTTCCCCTTTTTCTATGGCGCTTTGCATTACCTCACGACTTCTAAAGCCGCCGGTGATCATCACCGGTACTTGCGCAGATGCTTTTATCTGCTCAGCGTATTCAATGAAGTATGCTTCACGGCGGCGGGTGCTTTCTCTGACCTCGGTGGCTTCCACGCCGAGTAAACTCATTTGCTCGTATGTACCACCTGAGATTTCAAGCAAATCGATGCCATCCTCTGTGAGCCAGCTTGCTACTTGAATGCATTCTTCAAGGGTAAACCCGCCTTTTTGAAAATCCGCAGAATTGAGCTTAACGGCAATGGGATATTCACTACCCACGGCTTTCCTGACCTGACGAATCACCTCGCGAATAATGCGCGCTCTATTCTCAAGTGAGCCGCCCCATTTATCTTGACGTTTGTTAGTATTAGGTGACAAAAACTGACTCAACAAATAGCCGTGAGCGCAGTGAATTTGTACACCTTTGAACCCCGCTTGCTTGACCAGAGAAGCGGAGGTCACAAAACGCTGAATCACGTCTAAAATATCCGCTTCGTCCATTGGACGCGGTTTGCCAAAGTTGCTTAAAATATCGAGCTGAACATCGGAAGGGGACAGTGGATGAGCATTCACCAAGCGAGGACATTGACGGCCAGGATGGCTTAACTGCACCCAGCAATGGTTGTCGTTACTTTGCGCCGCCTTTGCCCAAGCCTCAAACAAGGGAAGGTCGTCGGCGTTCTCTAATACAACATTGCCTGCTCGCTCTAGATATCGACCGTCAATCATGATGTTGCCTGTCAATAACAAGCCGGTACCGCCTTCTGCCCAAGTTTTATATAGCTGGTTATGGGCAGGTGTTGGGCGGCCTTTGGCATCAGCTAATCCCTCGGTCATGGCACTTTTACCGAGCCTGTTTGGCAGTGTGGCACCGCATTTAAGCGGGAGTGCTTGGGCGAGTGAGTCGGTCATATTTTATCCTGCTTGTTATTGGCGTTAGTTGCTTACGTTTTCTTGGTCGATAATGTTTTGAATTTCGTTGATTAACTCAAAGCGCTTGGCGTTCAGTTCAGGCTCGCTAGCATTTGGCCAATTGCCGTTCATCGCCACCACAAGCTGACGCGTTGGGTCGATAAAAATGGTCTGACCAAATATACCTCTGGCAGTAAAGGTGCCATCATCAAAGGTCCACCACTGGTAGCCATAACCTTTGCCTTCACTGCCGATATCGGCTTGCTTTGTGGTTGCCGCCGCTAAAAAGCCCTCAGGTAGTATAGACTGACCATCGATCTTACCTTCGTCTAGAACGAATAATCCATAGCGAGCATAGTCACGCAAACTTGCTTGTATACAGCAGCCCGAGATTTCGTTTCCGTCAGCTCCTAATAGCCAGCTTGCTTGGTCGGCCATGCCATAAGGCTGCCATATTTTTTCGGTAAGATATTGCGCAATCGGGACGCCCGTGGCTTGCTCGACTAATATGCCAATTAAGTTCGTTTCGCCCGTTGAGTAAAGCCATTTTTCTTCGGCAGGATGTGCGCGCTCCGCGTTTTGCATATAGCTAACAATAGTAGGTAGGCCATCAGCGGCTTTGTGCTGATTAAATAGGGCTACGTCTGACTGTGGATCGGTATAGCTCTCGTTCCACTTTACGCCAGAGGTCATGGTAAGAAGTTGAGAAACACTTACGCCGTCATATACCGAACCTTTCAGGTCCTCAATGTACTGAGATACGCTGTCGTCTAAACTGCTGATGTGACCTTCTTTAAGTGCAATACCCACTAAGCTTGCAGTAAAAGATTTGGCTACTGAAAAGCTTGTCCATCGTTTCTCTGGTGAATGACCAAGGCCATAACGTTCAAAGCGAATATCTCCTTTATGCAGTACTAACATTCCTGCTAAGCTTTGCTCATCAAAGAACTGTTCTATATTTGTATTGAAATTAATGGCCTCGCCTTCACCGAGCTTTTTGGGATTGTCACTTGCGGCGATGACGCTAGATTGCGCTAACGCAGGCAATTGATCCATCATTTTGAACGCGTATTCGCGTTGGTTTTGACTCCAAAAAAGCACATTGGCGTCGGTAGGCAAATCTGACAGCAAACCGCGCCAGTCTGAGCCGATGTACCACCAAGCAGCGCCGAAAAGTATTGCAAGACTGATAACGGTTACGCTAACCCATTTTAATACTGCGTTCATGTATTATTCCTATATCACTTCTAACCAACATCAACCCTTTGATATGCAGGTCAATTAAACATTTCGTTAAGCATACAATAAAGCGCGCAATAGCGGCGCGCAAAAAACAGTCTCTGTGACTTTTAAATGCTTATGATGCACTATTATCATTGTTTAACATGTACTTTCGTAATTGAGAATAGGCGTGGGTGAGGGCCTTCGATTGTTCTGTGCACCCGCCTTTGTCGGGGTGGTTTAGGTGCTGTAACCGTCGGTATTGCTGCTTCAGCTTCAAAAGCGTTAAGCCCTCAAGGCTTTCAAATGCTAAGCAATTTAATGCGTCTTGTATGTCTTGCTGACTAAAGCTATTTAAAGAATGCGTCGCCCCCATTTTTTGCCAAAAACTGTCTAATAGATTTTCAACATCTTCTGGTGTGGTGTCATGCAGATTCGCCCAGTCCAAGTAGTATCGAGCTAACGGGTCATCTAACTCAATTCCCCGGGCAGCAATGGCTATATCAGATAAATAAATATTGGTCGGACCAATAATGAGTTCGCCTATGCCTTCAGTGCGCCATTGAACGCGTAATTGATACAAAGCGTTGAACAAAACAAAGTGTGTTTCAAAAAGCGTGATTGAATCGCGCAGGGCATCTTCGTCAAATAAAGCGTAAGGCGGTTTTTGTAATACCGATATTAAGTCATATTCACTTATGCCATCTGCAAATTGAGTTTGCATGGTATCTAGAATATCGATTAATACGTCTTGAAGTGCGTGCGGTGATGACGGCAAATTTACATGCTTATCCAACAAATATACTTATAAACGTAACAGGTCTTAAGGCTGTGTCAAATGCGATGATTGATTGTCATTCTTTTTGAGTCCACGCAGTTTAAATGATGCAGATCAAAACAAAGCCTTTCGGTATTTGTCATAGTATTCGTTAACAAGATAGCAACAAATTACCACGAACGAACGGCCGATTAACAGCTCGTTCGTTGATTGAAATCTAACCGACAAAGAGGATGAAAACATGTCATTAGAAAAGCATAGCCTATTAAAAGAATTTCCTGATCATCATCATACAATTCGTCATTTAAAGATGAACGATAAGCATTTTGAAAAACTCTTTGATCGCTACCATGAAATCGATCATGAGGTCTTCCAAATTGAACGCGGCACAAAAGCGACTGAAGATAGTTATTTAGAAGGCTTAAAGTTAGAGCGCGTGCAGCTAAAAGATACGCTGTTTGCCTTGTTGCAAAAAGAAGAAGCCACTCAGTAAGCTGACCGTCCCCACATTGCTATTGATGCCTGCCTAATGTTAGGTGCATCAATAGCATCATTTATATAATCTACTCACTCGATATCAGTACTAAATCTATCTGCGGCGGCACTAAATATTCAGCGCCTGTTTCGGTAATTACCACCATTTCTTCCACTGAAATGGTTTTAGGTTCTCCAGTTTCTAACAACCAGCTATGAAAGCCATCGAAAGCGAAGGTCATTCCGGGCTTAAGCGGCAACAAAGCAGTTTCTCTAGGTGCGTCGCTTAAACCATCACTAAATGCTGGACCAGAATCATGGGCAACATAACCTACCGGATGACCTGTGCTCCACATTACGGGGCGCGAGTTCGTCGCTTGCATCACTTTGCGCTGGGCGGCGTCGACAGACTGCCCTGTGGCGCCCGGCTTCATGGCATCAAAAGCGGCGTCTCGACCTTGTTTAGCGCTTTCCCAGTAATAGGCTATGTCGGCAGGTGGCTTAGTTTCACCGGGTTTAAGCACGTAGGCAAAGCGTTGAATATCGGTGACCCATTTGTCGTATACGCGAATGCCAAAGTCGGTTTGGATCACATCTCCCGGTTGAATGACGCGGTTCGTCGCATGGCTATGCCCACGGTCTGTGCCTGATACCACATTGGGGTTTTGATCAGGTGCCCAAGCGTCGGTCACGCCTGCCTCTTTCATTTTTTGCTTTAAAAACGCAGCTACGTCGGCATCGGTGGTTTTCCCAGGCACCACTTGCGCATATGCTTCGAGCTGCCATTTTGCGGTTAGCGCTGCCGCTTCACGCATAATTTCAATCTCAGCGGGGAGCTTTCGGGCTAACCACTCATAAACTAAGCGCTCGCTGCTCACTAGCTTTTCGCTAAGCTCTGGCCCTAAGCTCTTTGTGAGTGATAGATATTGGCTATGGCTTAAACCGTCCGCCTGCGGGTTGTCTGAAAAACTATTGATGGCAAGAGTATTAAGTGTTTTATCTTTAAGATAAGCGCCAGCCATTTGCATTGCCGATGCATCTCTGGCGACGGGGATAACCGTTTGCACAACATTATTGTCAGCTAGCGCCGTCGCCTCGCCAATGGGTGAAAAGGCTAAGGTTTTAAACGTGTCGTTGTCAAAATAAAACAGAAAGACAGCTGTCTTCCCTGCATTTTCACACCCTATATGTTTGGCCAAAGGGTCGTTGGCATTTTCGCGGCATATTACTAGCCATGCATCTACCCCTGCGGTTTTAATGGCATCAGGTAACAGGGTATTGATGCGTTCTTTTCTTATTTCAATCCATGGGTTGGCGAGGGCTTGGTTACTGAGCATTAAAGTCGCCAGTAAGCAGATAGATAACAAAATACGCATGATAAGTCCTTGAAACTCGGTTTTATTCTAGAGTAAGGCATATGAGTGAAATTATGAAGTAAAAGCTATTGGGCAAAAAAATCTCGCCGAAGCGAGATTTTAACTAATCAATATAGCGAAGGTTTATCCCTGCTTGACTACCGTTTGCGCAATTTGTCCGAAAATCGATTGATTGTCGGCATCGAACATTTCAATGCTCACACTGTCACCAAATTTCATAAACGGAGTGGCCGCTGCGCCCGTTTGTATGGTCTCAATCATGCGAATTTCAGCAATACAGCTATAACCCACGCCGCCATCACTAACAGGCTTGCCTGGGCCGCCGTCGAGTTTATTCGACACTGTGCCAGAGCCGATAATTGTGCCGGTCTCTAGCGGGCGAGTGCGCGCTGCATGAGCAATCAACTGGCCAAAGTGGAAAGTCATGTCGATGCCTGCATGAGGCTCACCAAACTTAACGCCGTTTAGGTGAGAGACTAACGGTAAATGTAACTTACCGTCTTGCCATGCATCTCCAAGCTCTTCTGGCGTAACTGCAATTGGGCTAAATGCACTTGAGGGTTTTGACTGAAAAAAACCGAAGCCTTTACCAAGCTCGTTAGGAATAAGTCCGCGTAAAGATACGTCGTTTACAATCATGACTAAGCGCACGTAATTTAATGCATCTTGGGCACTCACGCCCATTGGTACGTCGCCCGTAATAACCGCTACTTCAGCCTCAAAATCGATGCCAAAACCTTCGTCTTGAGGCATCACGATATCTTCGCGAGGACCTAGAAAGCTATCCGAGCCGCCTTGGTACATAAGTGGATCTGTCCAAAATGATTCTGGCATTTCTGCACCGCGGGCCTTTCTTACAAGCTCAACGTGATTGACGTAAGCACTGCCGTCTGCCCATTGATAGGCGCGTGGCAGTGGTGATGCACATTTTGCTTGGTCAAACGCTTGGCCTTCGAGCTTGCCGCTTTCTAGATCGTCAAAACGCGTTTGCAAATGGCCTTTTACGCTCTCCCAGTTGTCTAATGCATACTGCAAAGTTGGGGCGATGTCGTGTGCTGATACCATGTGCGTTAAGGCTTTATTGACGATAACTAATTGTCCGTCTCGGCCATGCTGTACACTTGCTAATTTCATGCTTTTGCACTCCCTTTAAATCCTTCACCATTGTGTAACCAATCTGCGTGCTTAGGCGCTTTTTTGGTTTGCGACCATTCTTCTAGCATTTCAGGTGCAACGCGCTTAAGTTCAGTCATCATTTCTGGTGTATGAGTATTTGCGGCTAATTCAATGCGATGGCCATTTGGGTCAAAAAAGTAAATTGACTTAAATATGCCGTGATCGGTTGGTCCAAGCACATCAATGCCGTTGCTCTCTAGCTTTTCTTTAGACGCCAGCAACTCTTCCATAGACGGCACTTCAAAAGCAATGTGTTGCACCCATTCAGGCGTATTGGTATCGCGTCCCATACGAGGCGAGTTAGGTAACTCAAAAAACGCCAACACGTTGCCATTGCCTGCATCTAAAAATACATGCATATATGGGTCGGGCGCTTTAGTTGAAGGCACTTGGTCTTCAGCAATCGCTAATTGAAAATCCATCCCGAGATTTTCTTGATAAAAGGCAACCGTTTCTTTTGCATCATTACAACGGTATGCCACATGATGAATACGTGACAGTGCCATTATAGAGACTCCTTCTCGCCACCTTTGATAACGCCACGCTCAACTTGGTCGCGCTCAATTGACTCAAACAATGCTTTAAAGTTACCTTCGCCGAAACCTTGATCTTCTTTGCGCTGGATAAACTCAAAAAACACAGGGCCAAGCAGGGTTGCAGAGAATATTTGTAATAACAAACGTGGCTCGCCGCCTTCGGTCGTGCCGTCTAACAAAATACCGCGTGCTTTAAGTTCATCTACTGGCTCACCGTGACCCGGTAAACGCTCTTCGAGCATACTGTAGTAAGTTTCAGGAGGCGCTGTCATAAACTGCATTCCGAGCTTTTTAAGACGATCCCAGCATGCTGGTAAGTCGTCACATGCAAAGGCGATATGTTGAATACCCTCGCCATTATATGCCATCAAAAACTCTTCGATTTGACCACCGCCGCCACCGCCGGCTTCTTCGTTTAGTGGAATACGGATTTTGCCGTCTGGCGCTGTCATCGCTTTTGAAAGCAGACCTGTGTATTCGCCTTTGATATCGAAATAGCGAATTTCGCGGAAGTTAAATAGGTCTTCGTAGAATTTAGCCCAATGGTCCATGCGGCCGCGATAGACATTGTGGGTAAGATGATCAAGGGTGTGGAAGCCACAACCTTCAGGGTGTTTATCCACGCCTTCAAGCCACTCAAAATCAATATCGTAAATGGTTTCATTTTCTTTGTAGCGGTCAATCAGATAAAGCGCCGCGCCGCCGATGCCTTTAATCGCAGGCAGTCTTAATTCCATTGCGCCGGTTTGCATATCGATAGGTTGTGCACCTTTTTCAAGGGCTAGCTTGTAGGCTTTTTGAGCATTTTTAACGCGAAAAGCCATGCCGCACGCTGATGGACCATGCTCTAGGGCGTAATAATAGGCTGGACTGTTTTTGGTGTAGTTAGTGATAAAGTTGATGTCGCCTTGACGCCATAGCGCCACATCTTTTGACTTGTGACGTGCCACTTCTGTGAAGCCCATCATCGTAAAAACAGGCTCTAACACGCCTTTTTCTAACGCCGTGAACTCAACAAATTCAAAGCCATCAAGGCCCATTGGATTTTCAAATAAATCAGCCATTATCTACTCCTTTCAAATATAGCGATTGACTCGCTAAGGGTATTTGGATACAAATAGTTGTAAGTGCAACTAAATTAGTTGTAATTGCAACTATTGTCAAGTTTAATGTATATTACTATTACGTAACATGCTCAGATTTGACTTAAAAAATCTATTTGTATGGCGCAACATGATTGAGAGATAAATGACGAACCAACCGGAAACTTTGCTTGCGCTTGAGCGCTACATGCCTTATCGATTATCCATTGTGTCAAACAAGGTCAGTAGCATCGTGGCGCAAATTTATAAAGATAAGTTTGCCCTATCCATTACTGAATGGCGCATTATGGCGGTGTTAGGTGAGTATCCTGGTGTGTCTGCTGATGAGATTTCAGTAAAAACGCAAATTGAAAAATCGCTAATAAGCCGTGCAATCAGCAACTTATTGAAACGTAAATTAGTGCAACGAAGCATTGCAAGAGACGATAAACGGCGTTCTGAAATTACCTTGTCTGAAACCGGTTACGAGGTATATGCAGAAATCGCTCCGCTGTCATTGCAATATGAAAAGGCACTGCTCGATTGTTTATCCGAGCAAGAGCAGACTCAGCTTAGCGAAATGATAGACCGTTTATACTTGCATGCGCAGACGATTAAGGCAGACACATAAGCAAGTGTTGTTGCGTGTTTAATCCCTAGCGCTTACGTTTATCGAGCGGAAGAGGGATGTCCTTGCTGACCAAGGCGCGTTTTTTCATTTGTGCCAATATCAGTTTTGAATAACTTACCGGCATCAATCGGGCAATGAAGTCCAAAAGTTTAGCGTCAGGCCCAATCACTATGCGCGCTCGTTTGTGCTTTATACCATCAACGATGACCTGTGCAGCTTTACTCGCTGGCGTGATAAAACTCTTTTTGAAGTTACGGCTGTCGGCTTCTCGCTCCTCTAGTGTGCGGGTACCTGAGCTAATGACATTATCAGCAATAGGTGTGTCGATGCCGCCGGGATGCACTACTGATACCGTTAGGTTCGGGTAGTAACTTAACGCCTCCATGCGCAAACTTTCGGTATAGCCTTTAACGGCAAACTTCGACGCGCAATAGGCGCTTTGCAATCCAATTCCAGTAATGCCAAAAATGCTGGATATATTAACGATGCTGCCTTCAGGAGACTTTTGTATTTCAGGTAAAAAGGTTTGCGTGCCGTTGACCACGCCATGGAAATTGATATCCATGATGGTGTTTAGGTCGGCTTCTCGTAAATATTCAGCGCCTACAGCTTCATGAGAAATACCGGCGTTATTTATGATGCCATCAACGCGCTCATAGGTTTGTATGACTGTGTCTTTAAATACTTGCCACGCGGCTTTGTCTGCGACTGAAAATGTCATCGTCAGGGGAGGTTGAGACAGCCCGTTTGCCGTTTGTAGCAGTGCTTTTTCATTGATATCACTTAATGCTAATTTGGCACCTTTAGCATCTAGCGCTTTTGCAAGCGCCAGACCTATACCGGAGCCCGCACCGGTGATCACGAAGACTTTATCTACAAATGATTTCATTATTTATTGGTAGAACTTTTCATTAAAAGTCTTGTTGTTGGCGAATATGCTGCCATGTTACCGCCTTATCGGTTGATTCATAGAAATCACTTGTTGCACCATTACACGTTAACAATATCCGGTCTTTTACGTCCCCTACAATTCCACTGCAGTATGCTTCTGGCAAGGTGAGTTCGCTATATTCCCACGTTAATCCAGCATCGCTTGTGAGGATAATCTTTTTCTCTGAGCTTGTTTGTGATGTCCAAAAGTCATAGCTTGAAAAGTTAACAATCGCCAGACCATTTGTTTCATCCCAAAACCATGGTCTAGAGATAAAAGAAAAGGAATCGCGCTTGGCTTTGACATTTTTCTCGCCATCAGAGCACATGTTGTTTGCCCGCTTTACTTGACCTTCACCGCAAGCATAAATAGATGTAGAGACTTCCTGCCAATCAGCCGTGCGAGCAGGCCTAATAAAGTAACTTGGGTTGCCTGTCCATGACCAAAATCCAGCTTCTTTAATTCCTAGCTGAACCGCCCCTGCATTTAACACCGAGGTCATTTCTTGGTCGTTGCTCGCACTGCTCATTTCCCACGAGTCTTCATTAAAGCGGAAGGTTTTTTCGTCGGTGCTATCAAAATAGTTCCATTGTCCTTTTGTATAGCCACTGATATTCAGCCGTTTTTGTCCTTCTGCGTCTGTTATCCATACTGATTTTATGTTTCTTGCTTTAGGTGGTTTTGCCTTTGGGTTTACTTCGTCGGTGGAATATTCCCATCCGTCGAGGTAGCGAAACGTATTTAACACTGTCGACATAGACGCATCCTCAACATCGTAACGCGCCACAAAAACATGCTCCTCGGTGTTATACACAACGTCAAACTGGTTTTCTTGATAAAACGAAATGTGTTGTACCGTGGCATTTTTTGGCAACGTCAAAGGCTGCCAGTCTGCATCATCAGTTTGCAGAAACAACGCGCTTTCATACCCGCCCACGACACGAACACCGTTGTCGTTTTGTGCGAATGCATTTAGTTGCAGGTCGGTATCTACGGCTAAGGTTTCAAAGCCATCGTCAGGTGAATAACGAAGTAAAACGCCCAATTTACCTAAAAAATATAAGCTACCGTCTGGTGCCATAATTTCACTTGAATAACTAATGGGGTTTTGGGCAGCGCTGGCGTATTGTGCGAAACGTTGTTCGTCTCGCTCATCTGCCTGCCATGTCAAAATGTTATTTTGGGTGGTCGCATATTTTGGGAAATACTCTGTTAGCACTTCTCCTTTTGCTGAATCTGGCAAGCGTATTGCGATATCTTTGTACATGCCATCACTTGGCTTTGCGTAATAAATAATGGTGCCTAAGTCAGTTACCGCACCTGCTTTAACGTCAAATACGCCAAACTCTGGGGCAACTGGCATACCGCGTGTGTAATAACCCTCACCTCGGAAAATAATAGAGCGAATGGTACTTAGCGAATATTCACCTGGTGGTAAAGACACCGCAAACAAGGTGCTATCCCCAATCGGTTTGTTTTCCGAGTACGCCAATATGGTTTTGATTTCTTTTGACGCATTGACATCTTTTGGGTCAAAAAAGAGTTGGTTAAACGGTAGGCGATAGCCGGTTGTATTTATCACTCTGGCAACTAAGATGCCTTCCTCGGGTGAGACGCTTGCTTGTTCGCTTAGGTTTTTAGCTAAGTTAACATTGCTGGCGCAGCCGTTTAGGAGCAAGGTTAACGCGACAAGAGTGAAAGTGATGAGTTGACGTGATGACATGAGAATCCTTGTTTTTATGGCTCTGCAATGCGGGCCTTACTATCCATTAGTATTGCTAGTTAAGTAATTAATTTACAAATAGAAAGCAACATGCGTATGATGAATATGCACTTTGTAGGACAACAATATATACAACATTAGGAGATTACGGAAGTCTTATGTATGGCAGGTTAAATGTTTTTAGTACCCTAATAATAAGTGTATGTATTGTCGTTAGCAGCGTAAGTCACGCACAAGAAAAATGGCTAGTGAGGGATGAGCTCACTTTGCCAGACGCTAAGTTTAAAGGCGCAGGTATCGCAGTGTTATATGTGGATATCGAACAACCTAACGTGACGTTAAGCATTCGCAGAATCAACCAAAGCAGCCTCGCCGACAGTCGAGATGACCTAGAAGAATTAGCTTTTATTGGTGCAAAGCGCGACACCATCCTCGTTGATTTATCTGGAAGAGACGGCTTCGTTTCATTAAATCTAGCACGGGGTCTATACCAGATTGTGCAAATAGATGTTCCTCATTTTGACTTACCATACAAACTCAGTACCGATAACGAAGATACTTGGCGCTTTAGAGTTCGCGAAGATCACATTAGCTACATTGGTACTGTGCATGTCAGTAAATTGAGGAGCAAAAATACAATCAATGCGGTTTGGCTCAACCAGTTTGCTACGCATTATGCCGAATTAACAGAGCTTGTGGCGCTTAGCGATATTCAATGGCCGATTGCACATGGGGCCGGTTACAGAGACTCGTTTTTCTCTAAATTAGAGGAAGTGACGAATGACTAAACAGTTTTGCTTGGTAATGCTGCTTTTGTTTTGTGGGGTAACCAACGCAAGTACACTTGTTGACGCTTTATTTGGGCAAAAGCCGAACATTGATATTCGTTTATCACCCGATGGTAATGCTTATCTTATTTCGAGCGTGTCAGTGGCACAGAGCCGAGTTGATGTGTATGACTCAGCAAGCCAGTCGGTGAAATATACGGTAGATTTAGCCAGCGTTTTTGATGAAAACACGCTATTACGTGACATCAAATGGCTAGATAATCAGTACATAGCGACGGTGCTAATCGATAAAGAAGAGGTTGAAAGCACTTTACTCGAGCGTAACTCGCAAACTCGCCTAGTAATCATTGATGTGAATGCTAGTGCTGACTCACCTATTATTTATGAAGTTTCAACGCCTGGGCGTTTGATTGAAGCGGCACCGCAGCAAGCGGGGATTTTTTACTTTTCGAGGACTTCACGAAAATCGAAGGTGTATAAAATTGAAGTGGAAAAGTTGCTGAAAGTGGGTCAAAAGCGCAGTAAGTTAACCCGTGTTGATGGCGGGCAATTTGTAGCGAAAAATGTAGTCGTTGAAATTGATGGGTTTGCGATCAGGTGGTTTTTTGAATCCTCTGGACGGCCCGAAGCCGTGGTCTATTTTGCCGGGGATGGCGATATGCAATTAGCCCTTTTGCAGCAAGAAGAGCAAAGCGCCACCTATGCTATTGAAGTATTAAAAACCTGGGACGAAAGCGCTGTAAATTTTGAGCAAAATGCCCAAGAAGATACGCAGGAAGCTGACAAGCAGCTATTGCTTTTGCCCATCGCAAAGGTTGCCGATGAGCGTACGTTTTATGCTATTGATTTTCATGCTGACGATGCGCTAAACCTTTTCAAGGTTGATTATGAAACTGACCAATATGAAACCGTCTATAGCTCTGATGGGGTGCCGATAAAGGATCTTATTTTTTCAGCGGATAAAGAAGCTATCGGCGTGGTGGTGGTTGAAGAAGGCATGTACAAAGAGCGTTATTTTGATCGTCAACCACTGAGAAATGTGTCACAGCGATTAGAGTTTGTGCGTGATCAAAGTGTCAACGCACAAACGTCGCTGGTCTATCGAGAAGCGCACAACGAGCCAGGATCCTTTTGGCTAGAGCAGCAGCAAGCCCAGCCAGTAGAAGTACTTAGGCACTATTCTAAGGTGCCGGAACCATTTTCGTCTCGTCAAATAGTAGACAAGCTGTTAGTCAATGGTGCACAAATCCCATACATACTGACGCTGCCGGAGGGTGCAACCGATAATTCTCCAGCGCCGCTTATTTTGATGCCTCATGGCGGTCCGTTTGACGTATTTGATACGCCTTATTTTGACCCTATCACCCAATTTTTTGCGGCAAATGGATATGCGGTTTTGCGCGTCAACTTTCAAGGCTCAGGAGGATATGGACTTGCCCATAGAGACGCGGGTAAAAAGCAATGGGGCAAAAACATGTTGCTCGAAATCTTCGCTGCAACTCAAAAAGTGCAGGCACTGGCGTATATTAACGCGAAGAACACCTGCGTGGTTGGTATGAGTTATGGTGGTTATGCTTCACTTATGCTCGCTCTCAAGCACCCAGACTTGTTTGCATGTGCGGTGAGTATCGCTGGCGTTACCGACGTTAACTTATTTTTAAAAGGTGCATATATCAACACGTCGCAGCAAAGGTGGCTCAAAGAATATGTAGGTGACCCATATGATGACTACGATGAGCTTTATGCAATTTCACCTTTGTATCAAATTGAGCAATTGAGAGTGCCGTTGTTGTTAATCCATGGTGCAAAAGATGAGCGAGTGAGTGTGGAGCATGCGTTTCGGTTAAAGCTAATTATGGAGCAAACTGACGTTGCGTTTGAATGGGAGCTATTTGAAGAAGCTGATCATCACTTTGCAGAAGATGACCAGCGTGTTCGCCTGTTTCAACGAGTGTTAAGTTATGTAAATGAGCAATTAGCCGGCTCTCAATAGTAGGTAAGTTCCCTTTTAGCTGAGCACTCGTTTATTAAGTGAGTCGCGCTTGGTTTGCTCTTATGAGGTAATGTGCTCTCTCAAATATTTAAACAATGCTCTAGAGGCAGCGGGTGGCTTATTCTCTTTTTGTTCTTTGTTGATGGTGCGCAATAATTGTCTAAGCTTTTGTCTATCGAGTTGAGGGTGGTCTTCTAACAATGATTGCACACCGTCATCGCCTTGCTTGATCAATAGATCTCTCTTTAATTCAATGACATGAAAAAGTTGTACGTCATGAGTATGCGCATTTTTCAGTTTGTCTAAATGCAGTTTAATCGGCGCGACATCGCGCTGGCGCAATAGCTTTCCAACGAGCTGCACTTGGCGCCTAAAGCCCTCTTTCTTTCGGTTTATCTTTGCCGCTAATTCAAGGGCTTGCTCAAGTTCGTCGTCAAGCGCTAGTTTCTGACGTTCGCCTTTGGTTAGGCTCATCAATTCTAAACCCAGCTTTTTGAGTTCCTCGGATGCCTGCTTTAACTGCGTTTTACTACTAAATTCGTTGGGGTCATACTCTGAGCTAAATTCGTCAGAGTCAAAAGCGTCATTATTCATGGGCGTTTTTTCATATCATTAATGCTAAACTGGCGAGATTGTAACAGGGCTACATTTGAAAGCATAACGACTTGTTGAGCGCGCAGGATAACTTGCGGGCTTTGCGCACTTCGTTAGCGCTCAAATAGAGGCTACACCCTTTTTATTTAACGTTTGAAAAAGTGATACGAATACTATGCAGGTAGAGCAGCAGCTTAGCGAAATTCAAAATGTGGTAGACGAAACCCTAGCGTTGGCCAAAAAACTAGGTGCGACAGCTGCCGAAGCAAGCATGTCAAAAGTGCAGGGGATTTCAGTGACCTCGCGGATGCAGGAAGTCGAAACGGTTGAATTTACTAACGACGGTGGGTTGGGTGTATGCGTGTTCGTTGGCAAGAAAAAAGGCAATGCGTCTACCGCAGATTTAAGTCCGGATGCACTGCGACTGACGGTCGAAAAAGCCATTGAAATAGCCAAATACACCAGTGAGGACGACTGTTCAGGGCTCGCCGATAAAGACATGATCGCTCAAGATATTCCGGATTTAGATTTGTATCATCCGCAAGATCTTGATGCTGAATTTGCGCTAGAACAAGCGCTTGCTGCCGAAAAGGCCGGACTAGAGTCTGACAAACGTATTGTGAATTCTGACGGCGGAAGCTATAACGCGAATTTAGGCGTGCGCGTATATGGCAATACTCAGGGCATCAATGCGGGTTATCCGAGCAGCCGCTTTAGCTTAAGTTGTGTACTCATCGCCCAGCAAGGCGATGATATGCAGCGCGACTATGCATATACCGTATCAAGAGAGGCAAACAAACTAGACCATGCGGAGCACGTTGGTAAGTTGGCCGCCGAGCATACTGTTTCACGTTTAGGTGCTCGAAAGATTAACACCGCCAAAGTGCCCGTGTTATTTCACCGTGATATTGCTTCAGGGCTCTTTGGTCACTTTGTCAGTGCGGTTAGCGGTGGCAGTTTGTATCGCAAGTCATCATTTTTGCTAGATTCAATCAATACACAAGTGTTTCCAGACTGGCTAACCATTGAAGAGCGCCCGCATTTAGCACGCGGCTTGGCAAGTAGCCCGTTTGATAACGAAGGGGTGCGTACTACCGACATGGACATTATTAAAAACGGTATGCTAGAGCACTATTTGTTGACCAGCTATTCAGCGCGCAAACTTGGCTTAACCACCAACGGACACGCTGGCGGCATACATAACTGTATTGTGAGCGATACCGGACACTCTGACGAAGCACTGCTTAGAGAAATGGGCACAGGTTTAATTGTAACCGAACTCATGGGCCAGGGTGTGAACATTGTTAATGGTGATTATAGCCGAGGGGCTGCAGGCTTTTGGGTTGAAAATGGTGTTATTCAATATCCGGTGCACGAGATTACTATTGCCGGCAACCTCAAAGAGATGTTTATGAACATTGTCGCCATTGGCAAAACTCGCGAAGTAAGAGGGGCCTTGCAAACGGGTTCTGTATTGGTCAGCGAAATGCAGGTCGCGGGCAGTTAAGCGTAATGGCGGGTGATGATTGATTTCACCCGCGAGTAACGTTTTACAGCATTTGTTCTAAGTCGTTTAGTCGCTGCGTTAGCGTGGTAACTTGTTCTTCTAGTGTTTCGATTCGCACAAGGGCTTGCGCAAGCTCATTATCTTGTGCGCCGTAATTGCTGTGCGAGCTGCTTTGTTCGTGTGCGTTTGATTCAGTGCTTTTTTCAAACGCCACGTCGCCACTAAATAAGTGCGCAAATCTCGATTCGCGTTTCCCCGGCTCTCTTGCCAGTTTTACCACCAATGTTTCGCTATTAAAATCGGTAAGTGAATCAAGCGCCGCTTCTACCTCTGTGACATTGGCAAATTGTGCCAAGCGATTAGTTCTTGTGCGAAGTTCGCCAGGCGTTTGCGGGCCTCTTAACAGCAAAACGCATACAATGGCTAATTGCTGCGGCGTAAATTTCAAATCGCTAAACTCGGTATTACAGAAGCGATGTTTATATTTCACCACCCGTGAGCCGCTGCTTTGATGCTCAAACAAGAGGTTTTTGGCTCTAAGCTCATCAAGAATCTCTTGTACATCGCTTTCTGAGAGCTGCATGACAGGGTCGCGACTGCTTTTTTGATTGCACCCAAGGGTAAGCGCATTCAATGACAAAGGGTATTGGTCAGGCGTGGTGATTTCCTTTTCAATCAACACGCCAATCACGCGTGCTTGGTGTTCGGTGAGCTGCACTAGCATATTGATACTTCCTCTTTGTAATAGCTGTAATAATTAGTCCGATTTTAGCATCGAGCGCCAGATCTCTGTCCAACTAGGCTCTTTGCCAAACAGGGTTATGTTGGCACGAAAGACGCGCGACGCGAATAAGCGCGCGTAATACAGTGTGGCGATCAATAAGGCTAGTGACGTGGCAATTTGCCATAGCGGAACGTCCATTGAGGCAATGCGCATGGGCATAAAGCTTATGGATGTAAGTGGGAACATCGACAACACTGTTGCAACCTGCCCATTGGGCTCATCGGTGACAGAAAAAGCCAACATAATCGGCACCATTGGCAACAGCATTACGCTTGTCTTTCCGCTGTGATTTACATCATCTATGGTCGCTGAAAAGCCAACAAATACGTAGTTCCAGAACAAGATCCCTATGGTACAAAAGAGCAGTATTTTCACGCCCATAATAACCGTGACATCGGCAAGCAGATTCGACTGCTGGGTAAATGCTGCAATCCCTAGCATGATCACAAACGCAAATACCGTTGTGGTAAATAAGCTTTTCAAGCTCGAAAAACAGAGTCCTAGGGTTTTACCGTCGACCCATTGCTGGTGTGAAATACAGGTTAAAAGCTGCTCGGTGATACGCTGTTGTTTCTCTTGTGTGACAGAGGTCATTGATAGTCCAAAGCTAGTAAAAACTGCAATGGCGCTCAAGATGGCAGCGAATATTCCCAAGGCTTGCGTACTGGCCCCTTCACTTTCTTCCACCTTATTGACAAAGCGAAAGGATATGGGGTTAAGCAATTCATCAAATTGTTCTTTTGTTAATGCAAGTGATGACAACTGTTGGCTTTGAAACTGTGCACTGAGTTGTGCTTCAAGCTCGTCTTGCCATTTGCTTTGCTGAGGTGCATACAGGGTGAATGCATCTACGTCGGTCTTTTGCAAAACGGCGTCTAGGTTTAAATTGTCAATCTCCTTAAATATTTGGGCTCTAGTTAGGTCATCGGGCAGTTCACTTAATGTGAAAGATTCGTCTAATTCGACTTCCACCGACCCCATAATCCCAAGGGTCACTAGCTTTTGCTGACTAGAAGATTCCCATACCTGTACCGCAAAGATTGCCAGATAAATCACTAGCATCATCAAATAGCCGATAATCTCTTGCTTCCATTTAAAATTACGCATGAACTCCCAGCGAGCAACCAACATTGTCTTATTCATGTGCTCCTCCTTGCAGGCTGTTAAGGTAAATATCATGCAATGACGGCTGCGCCGATTGAAGGCTTTGTACTTGATGGTGCTGTAAAATATGTTTCAACAAATCTGGAATAGAAGCGCTTGGGGTAAGACTGATATGAATGTTGGCATCATCCACTTTAGACACGTCTATTACTCCGTCTAGCGCTTCAAACTCGGCGCAATCTACTGGGGTGTCAAACTGCAATTGTAAGCTTGCTCCCAAATTTGACTGCGTGCGAATTGATTTGAGGTCACCATATAAAGATGCACCGCCTTTATCCATAAGTAAAAAGCGGTCAGCAAGCTTTTCGACTAAAGACATTTGATGGGCGCTTAAAATAATAGTGGTGCCTTGCGCTTTTAAGGCAATTAAAAACTCTATGACTTTTTCTTGATTGATTGGGTCGAGTCCTGAGAATGGCTCATCTAAAAATGCAATACTTGGTTTGTGAATGATGGCGCTGATCAGTTGCACCTTTTGCTGATTGCCTTTTGAAAGGGTCTTTAGCGCATCGTTTTTTCGAGATGATAAATCAAAGCGGTCAAGCCAATCCTCACTAGCGGTTATCGCCTCTTGTTTGCTCATGCCCTTGAGTTGGCCAATATAGACTAGGGTGTTTATAAGTGAGCTTTCTTGAAACAAGCCTCGCTCTTCAGGCAAATAACCAAAGTCTTCACTTATTAAACGCTTATGTTTTTGACCATTGCGGCTTGTAAACTCAATGGTTCCGCTATCGGCTTGAGTCAAGCCAATTAACATGCGGATGGTAGATGATTTACCCGCCCCGTTAGGGCCTAAAATCGCAAATATCTCACCGGTATGGACAGAAAACGATAGCTCATTTACTGCTAGTACGGAGGCATATTGTTTACTGATATTCTCAACTGAGAGTTGCATTTCACATCCTTGATGGGCCTAGGCGATTCTTGTTCAAACCAAAGCGCTAGAATATAGCAGCTATGAGCCCAATACCAGTGTGATTGCGCGCCATAGCCATTAATGCTCTATTTCTTTTGAAACGCTTTCTCTAAATACGCGGCGAACGCCGGTCCTGCAGCTTTTCTGTCTTGGGCAATTTTTTGTACTTCAGGCATGGCGTTGAGTTTGTCCATTAATGCTTGTGCGCCTGGCGCATGTTCGAGCAAATCGATATCGTAAAGCTTTTTAGCGACGCTTGAGGCTAGGTCAGCAGAATATAAGAAGAAGATGTCTGCGGCACTCAACTTGTCGCCAGCAATGTATGGAGAAAATGATGCGGCTCTAGCAACTGCTTGCATGCCATTAAGCAAAGCTCTTTTGACCTCTTTTTTGGTAACTTCATGCACCGGAACGCCCCAAAATGCCTCGGTATGACATCTACGAGCAGGTAATTCGACATAAAGCTCTATCATTTTCATCAGTTCACGAATGCGCGCACGCTCAAATGCATTGCCAAAAATTAATGGGGTGTGAGGGGCAATCTCATCTAAATATTCCAATACAACATTTGTCTCAATTAAGACGCCATCGCTTGTTTGTAATGCGGGCACTTTTCCAGTGGGTGAAATATCCAAGTACTCTGGTGATTGATGCGGGTAGGTCATCACCGCTTCATAATCAAGCCCTTTAAGCGCAAGCGCTAACTTGATCATGTTGTAGTAGTTGCTTACGTCAAATCCGTAGAGTTTTAACATATTGGGCTCCGTTGAAAAATGGGTTCAAATAGGTAATTAATGCCAACCTATATCTTGCTACAAAACGCACTAAACACCACATTCTCTTGGTGATAGTTATGTATTCATCGATTACTAGTAAAAATAAACAAAAGCACCACAATTTGGCGTATTAGACCACCTCAGGCTTTGTGACACTATTCTCAATAATGTAATGCATTGTTTTTATTAACTTAAATGTTTGGCATCCACCTTGCTATGTTAGTTTTACAGTGAGCTTTTTCGAAACGAGCTAACACTGAATATGCTAAAAGAGGAAAATAATAATGGAAGCGATATTTGGGATCTTTGTATTTTTGATTGGCGCGGTGATTTGGTTGATTCCGCTGTTGGTAATAATAACATCGAACCGCACGTCTGGCGGTGAAAAGGCCGCATGGATTCTTGCCGTGATTTTTGTATCTTGGTTTGCCTGGGTATTCTACTGGCTACTTGCGCCTTTAAAGGGTGAGAGAACTCACTACTAATTTATCTAGGGAAGGCTAATGCGCTTAATGAAAAAATCACTGATCAGTCTAATTGGAGGCTTCTTAGTCCTCCTTGGACTGATTTTTGTCATCATACCGGGTCCGTCGTTGCTGTTGATTATTCCGGGCTTGTATATATTGAGTCACGAGTACCCAGTAGCAAAAACATATCTTAAAAAATGTATGCGCATGATGCGCACAAGCGCTCAATGGCTTGACAGCAAATTGCGCAACAGACGCTATCGTTAAGGGTGCTAGGCGTTTGGCTTGGCTTGCTCAAGCGGTGCATAATCCACGTTAATGTGTTTATGCTCTGCATGCACCCAAGTCAGCAAGCTTAAAGATACTGCTAGAGGCAATAACAGCACAACAGGGTGACTTAAGCCAATAAAAAATACTAAGCCAGCGAGCAGCACGGCACTTTTTACCCATTCTAACCAAATCGCATAGGTTCGGTTTTCCATAATCCATGCGATGTTAACACTTGCACATACCACAAAAATCGCAATGGCGACTTGATGCGGTATGCTCAAAGTAGTGGTATTCATCATCAAATACACGCCAATTATTGCAGTAAATACATATTGCAAAACGCAATACAGTTTTTTGGATAGTGTAATGCTAGTGTCGTAGGGCGTAAATTGCTGCAAATCGACCTTTTGCAATGGATATGCGGCTGCAACATCATCAGGACGCCACCCCGTCCTACCAAACCATACTCTAAGTTTGTCGGCCCATCGTTTAGTATGATAGCTGTCGTGGATAAGCTGCTTGTATACTTGGATGTTGACGAAAAATGGATTCCAGCTATGCACGGCTTTGCGCACTCCATAAATAGGCGTTTCGGTATCTAATTCTTCTTGGAAGCTACCAAATATTCTGTCCCATATAATAAATACACCGCCGTAGTTCCTATCCAAATATATTTCATTTTGCGCATGATGCACTCTGTGATTAGAAGGCGTTACCATGATCCACTCAAGCACGCCTAGCTTGCCAACATGGCGAGTGTGTACCCAAAATTGGTATACCAAGTTAACCGAAGCGACGGACACTAATACCACTGGGTCGACGCCTATCAACGCCATGGGTAAAAAGAAAACAAAGTTGAAAAAGCTACCCGAGGTTTGTCTAAGTGCGGTAGTTAAGTTGTATTCTTCAGAGGAGTGATGCACCACATGAGCGGCCCAAAATAAACTCATTTCATGCCCGAAACGATGATTCCAATAATATAGAAAATCGTAAAGTACGAATACTGCTATCCACATCCACACCGTTTGTGGAAGTTCAAATAATGCAAGATGTTGAAAAATTAATACATAGACTGTTAGCGGTACGAGGGCTTTTAATACCCCAATCATTCTGCTTAACACGCCAATGCTTAAGCTGGTAATCGCATCATTAAGCCGATAATACTGCGTTTTTCTCACCTTCTCAGCTATCAGCTCAGCAGCGATCAGAATAAAAAAACCAGGAATGGCGTATAAGATAATGCTCATAAAATTCTCAAAAACAACGACCCCTGCATCATAGAGGTTTAAGCGTCTTTAAGTCAATGTTACGAAGATAGACTAACCCATGCACTGAGATTCAATGCTAGCAATTTTCATGTATAGCATTTGGTCGAACTCACCGGTTGCAATGGCTTTGCGACTGCTGAACTCACCCGTAAATAAACTAACGATAGCAGCGCTAGGTAATATCGTAGCAACGCCATTTGCAATTTTCTCTACGGTGCTTGCTCGTTCTTTTTTTAACATATCGATATGTGATTGCGCCATAGAGCAGTCGATACTTTTATCGATTTGATATGCTGCTTGTGCATGACGATGCACTGCCGAGGAGCATCCACTTATTAGCACTAATAACATAGAAAGGAGCAGCATTTGTTGATGAAACTGCATCGTAACGAGGCCTTTTATGATTGCGATACTCTATACAGACCGGTTGCGGGCAATAAAACTTCTGAAACTAAAAAAGGCGCTTTATAAAAGCGCCTTTTTGTTACATCAATATGGACTTAGTCGACCTTTCCGCAAAAGCGGTAGCCTTCACCATGGATAGTGACAATCAACTCTTCATCACTTGGTTCAGATTCAAAATGCTTACGAATGCGGCGAATAGTCACGTCAACCGTTCTATCGTTAGGGCGTAATTCGCGACCCGTCATCTCCATAATAAGTTGCTCGCGGGTCAATATTTTGCCCGGGTTGCTTAAGAATAAATGCAAGGCTCTAAACTCACTGCGCGGCAATCTAAACTCAGCGTTGGTTGGAGAGATAAGTGAGCGGCTATCGCCGTCTAGTGTCCAACCGTTAAACTTAACTTTGCTTGGCAAATCATCATCTTCTGCAGCATTGCTGGTGCGAGAGAGCAAGTTACGCGCTCTGATGGTGAGCTCTCTTGGATTAAACGGCTTAGTGAGATAGTCGTCTGCGCCGATTTCTAGACCTAATATACGGTCTACGTCGTTGTCGCGACCGGTTAAGAAAATTAAGCCAACGTTTTTACGATCGCGCACTTCACGGGCAAGAATAAGACCGTTTTTACCAGGTAAATTGATGTCCATAATCACGACATCGATGGTGTTGTTTGCAAAAAAGCCATGCATTTCTTCGCCGTTTTCTGCTTCAAACACGTTGTATCCTTCAGCTTCAAACAAACTCTTAAGCGTGGTACGAGTGACTACTTCATCTTCTACTATTAATATATTGGGCGTTTGCATCTTCTTACATTGCTCTAGTTGGCTTGTTTAATTGCGATTGGGTATCGCTCATATACATGTTTAAATATGGTGGCGTCTCGTGTTTACCTAGTTAGTGGTTTCCTTGCGATGTTTAATTACACGCAAATTTCCATAACTAGCTTCACAGTATTTCAAAAAAGTCAGCACTTGAAAAGTAACTTTTTTGTTAACACCAAAGAATTTCTTATAAAAAACAAGACTATTTGTGCATGACCGCGACAATCATTCTATCGCGCTGCAAAGCTACACATCCTAGAGTAAATCTTCTGCTCATTGTTCAGCTTTGCATATTAGCCATTAGTCTTGGTTGTTATTTGTACAACGCTTAGACGCTTTTGATTGGGCCAGACGTCATTGTCTAAGCGCTTAAATCTTTATTTTATTCCCTGATACACACAAAACTTATTGGTTTTACACAGCGTGTTGAATCTAAAGAATGTTTTTTCTATATGCTCAGGGTATGGCAAAAACCGGTTAGCGACAATAGTTAATCGCGTACCGCGGGTCGCTTTGCTGTGGGCGTCTTTAATAAAGCGCTGAGTAATGCCATATTCGTTCTTCAAACCATCGTGAAACGGCGGGTTGCTCACGATGTGCTCAAAATGCTGATGTATCTCTTGCATACCGTCACTTGCCATTACTTGTGCCTCTAACTCATTAAGTTTGAGGGTCTGTTCACTACAATAAATCGCTAGGGCAGAAATGTCGCTCATGGTGACTTTTAGTTTCTTGTTAACCATGGCGAAATAGCTACCAATGATGCCCGTGCCACAGGCAAAGTCATAAAGCTTGCCGCGCATAGCTCGTAATTCTTCAGGCTCACGAAATTGTTGAAGGAGTAATTGTGTGCCTGGGTCAAACTGTTTATGGCCAAAAACGCCCGGTAATGAAAACACTTTTAGCTCATGGTCGTTAACGCGATAGCTGCGCACGACCGAATATTTATTGATTTCAAACGTGTCAGCAGGCGTTTGTATTTCACAACTTACCAAGCCGCAGTGTTTAGCCCCATCTATTTTATTGATGTTTACACCAAATTTCTCAAGCTGCTTGGGCACACTTTTTATGCCGCCCTTGTTTTCACCCACCACCATTAACAAGCCATTGGGTTTAATAAGATGAGCCATATTCGCCAACAACATATCAAGGTGCTGCTTTGCTTTTGGCATGTATATCACAATGCCATCAAATGGTTCGGCGCTGTTGCTAAAGCTGGCGGCGAAATGATGTTTATCAGCTTGCTGTTTTAGGCCTGCTTGGTACTTATCAAAGTATTGATGAAAGCCGGTAATGTCCCCTGAAAGCTCCGAAAAAATCAAGGTGTCTTCAGGGTTAACAAGCGCCCATTTACCTGTCGTAAATAATTCAGCGTTTCGCAGCAGCAACTGACTAGGTAAAGATAGCATTTACGATACTCTCTTAAATATGATGTCCCATACGCCATGACCGAGCTTTTGACCGCGCACTTCAAATTTGGTGATGGGTCTGTATTCTGGTCGCTCTACGTATGTATTGGTTTGTGAGGTATTTTCAAAGCCTTCGGCTGCTAGCATGGTTTCTAGCATATGTTCTGCGTATGGCTCCCAATCAGTTGCCATATGAAACTCGCCACCCATTTTCAATTTGCTGCGTACCTTCTGCACAAAGTCGCTTTGCACTATGCGGCGTTTGTGATGGCGGGTTTTATGCCAAGGATCGGGGAAAAACAACTGCAGGCGATCTAATGACTCGTCATTAATGGATTGCGCTAGTACTTCGACGGCGTCGTGTTCGAAGACTTTGAGATTGGTAATATTTGCTTCAGCTGCATCTGCTAAACAAGCGCCAACGCCAGGGCGATGCACTTCAATGCCAATAAAGTCGGTATCGGGGGCAGCTTGAGCCATTTCCACTAGCGATTTGCCCATACCAAAGCCAATCTCTAGCACGCGCGGTGCGCTACGTCCAAACACTTCGTCGAGGTTGAGCAGGCCTTGCTCAATATTAAGACCCATATTGGGCCATTGTTCTTCCAAGGCTTTGCCTTGTGCTTTGGTTAAACGGCCTTCGCGCTTAACAAAACTTTTCACTTTAGCGACATACACGCCTGCGGCGCGAGCTTCTTCTTCTGATGTAAAACGACTCATAAACTTTTTTGGTCTTTGCAATCTTTCAAACGTATAGTGACGCTAAGTATAAAGCATTGCCCTTAGGATGTATTTTTAAAACGTCATGATTCAGGATTTTTCTTTTAGTGAGCGCACGCTCGCTTGGTTTGATAGTCATGGGCGCAAAGATCTCCCTTGGCAACAAAATAAAACGCGCTATTCGGTGTGGATATCGGAGATCATGCTTCAGCAGACGCAAGTGAAAACGGTTATCCCTTACTTTACACGCTTTATGCAAAGCTTTCCCACCGTGACCGACTTAGCGAATGCGCCAGTAGATGAAGTGCTACATTTATGGACCGGGCTTGGATATTACGCGCGTGCGCGAAACTTACACAAGGCCGCTATACACGTGCGAGATGAGCACAACGGTGAATTTCCATCTGATTTCGATAGCGTAGTTGCTCTGCCTGGCATAGGACGCTCAACCGCTGCCGCGATTTTGTCGTTGGCCGATGACCAAGCCTATGTCATTCTCGATGGCAATGTTAAGCGTGTATTGGCTCGATACTTTGCTGTAGAAGGGTGGCCGGGCAATAAAAAAGTAGAGGATGAGATGTGGCAACAGGCGCAAAGTCTTGCCCCGACTTCACGCCACGGTGACTATACCCAAGCAATGATGGATTTAGGCGCAACGCTGTGCACTCGCAGCAAGCCAGCGTGTGAAAAATGTCCAGTAATGACACACTGCCTAGCTTTTGCGCAAGGCCGGCAAGCTGAGCTGCCCCACAAAAAGCCTAAAAAGGCGATCCCGACCAAACACACCCATATGCTCATTCCATTTTATCAAGGCAGCGTGCTGATGCATAAACGCCCTGCTAGCGGCATTTGGGGTGGGTTATGGGGATTTACTGAGGTAAGTGAGGATGATATTGAAGTAGCGATTAACGATATTGCTTTGCATCTAAATGCTCCCACCTTTGATAAGCATGAGTTGGTAGGTTTTAGACATACTTTCAGTCATTTTCATTTAGAGATATCGCCGATACTGCTACACTTGCATGATGCGCCTCAGTTGTCGGTGAATGAAGAGAGCTCGATGTGGTTTAACATGCAAGAAGCGTCGAAAGTAGGTTTAGCAGCGCCGACCGTGAAGATTATTAAAACCTTACAAACAGACTTTTAAGGGTGAGAAGATGGCAAGAACAGTATATTGCGAACATTTAAAAAAAGAGGCTGATGGTCTGGATTTTCAATTGTATCCGGGTGAGGTTGGTAAACGTATCTTTGATAACATTTCAAAAGAAGCGTTTGCAGGCTGGCAAAAGAAACAAACCATGCTGATCAACGAAAAAAAACTTAATATGATGAATGAAGCGGATCGTAAATTTTTGGAGGAAAAAATGACTGCGTTTTTATTCGAAGGAATTGAGCCAAGCATTGAAGGATACGTGCCGCCTACAAAATAAACAAAATGGGGGCAGACTGCTTATTAGGAGAGCAAAACCACAAAAAATCCCTGCGTTTTAGCAAAAAGCTATTGACTTAAGGGGTGTAAATCCGTTTAATACGCGTCCACAGCGATTTAGTGAAACGCGTGTGCATGCCTCGATAGCTCAGTTGGTAGAGCAGCGGATTGAAAATCCGCGTGTCCCTGGTTCGATCCCGGGTCGAGGCACCATTATTCTAGAAGCCCTGAACAGAAATGTTCGGGGCTTTTTTGTTTTGGAAGTTATCTGTGATAAACCACTTAAATTAATCCATCAGCAACAACAAGTTTGTCATGTCCTAACTGCGCTCTATTTGATATCTAGCCTCCCCCCTGTTGATAAATTCTGCTTGAATAACTTCCCTCTTTGTATAAATTATAGGCATAAGGAGTGTTTTTTATGCTTGATTGGGCAAAAATTGCGGCTAAAGTGGAGTACGCGCTTACGTTAGAAGGAGAGGCTTTAACCTCTTTCCTGAGTTCATTTGAAGGCACACAAGAGCAAATTCATATCCAAAGACTGCTTGAACGCGCCCAACATGCAACAGGGTTTTTAGCTACCTCAGCAAGTGAACAAGCATGTAATGAAGAATTGCTTGAGCCGGGGACACTAATTGGTTCATGGAAAATTATGCAGCATCTCGGTCGCGGAGGGATGGGTGAGGTATATAAAGCCTGCCGCGCAGATGGATTATATGAGCAGACCGTTGCCTTAAAGCTTATTCAGGGTATGTCAGAATCGCGCGCGGCTCTTTTTGAAGTAGAGCGCAGACGTTTAGCGTTAATGAATCACCCAGGCATTGCGCGAATCATTGATGGTGGCACCAGTGACGATGGTCGTCCTTACATGGCAATGGAGTTTGTTGACGGAGTTGCCATCGACGATTATGTTGCAAAGCATCAACTTGACCTAGATGCCAAACTACAGTTGTTCATATCAGTATGTAAATCAGTCGCACATGCCCACGGTCAGTTAGTCTTACACCGTGATATAAAACCTCAAAATGTATTGGTTGATGAACAATCAAACACGCGATTAATTGATTTTGGAATTGCATCTACACTTGATGATGATATTGCTGGCACTGGCGCTTTCAGTTTGGCAACGGCGGCTCCAGAGCAATTAAAAGGTGAGGTGGCCAGTGTTCAAACAGACGTATTTTCTCTCGGCTTGCTTTTACATGAGATGCTTATTGGCAAACGACCAACAAGATTGGAAAGTGGCGGTATGCAGGCTGACAGCTCAGCTAATATGTCACCCGACCTTCTTGCGATTGTTAATAAGGCAATAGCTCTAGAGCCTGAAAATCGATATGGCTCGGTTTCTTCGATGTGCGATGACATATCTGCTTTCTTATCCTGTCATCCGGTCTCTGCGCGCGAGGGTGGACGGTTCTATCGCACCGTAAAATTTATCAAGCGTTATCCCATTGCCAATGCATTTGCATTGATTGCTTTGTTGTCTTTAACAGGTGGGTTGGCAAGTAGTATCAATTTTGCTCAGCATGCACAGAGCGAGGCTGAGCGCGCTAATGTTGCGCTCAGTGAATCTCAAGTTAATTTGGAACGTGCCAGGTTCTTTTTGAGTAGAGCGGATTTGTTTCATGCAACGCAGTCTGCATATGCCGATACTCTGCAGTCTATGTTTGGCGGTGAAGCAGATGTAGACCGGCAAACTAAAATACTCAAAGAGCGCTGGCAACAGGCATACGATTTGCGAAATGATGATCCCAATACGGCGGCCTTTTTGAGCTATGCCATAGGCCGGCATTTCTTGTTTCGTAATGACTACTTAACCGCGATGGAAATTTTACAAGCTTGGGTGACAGACGAGTATGGGCCAACTGAACTGTTAGGGTATGCTCGACAGCTGCTTGCCGTGACATATTCGGCGGTAGGTCGAGAAGCTGATGCCTTACCCTTATTGCGTCAAACTGAAAAGTGGTTAGCGTCTAGCTTTGAAGCGGCATCACCTGATCATATTGCAGCGGCAACACAAATAGCCAATATCAGTCGCGCAGAGGAAGATGTATTAGCCGCAGAAGCGCTTTTGTTAAAAGGACTTGAAGTTGAACAGAATGACCAAATCAGAATGTACTTCTGGAACCAGACTTCAAAAATGCGTCAAATTAGAGGAGATTTTGCTGCGGCATATCAAGCCATGAAAGAGGTGGTTAATATCATTGATGCAAAACCACTGTTAGAAATCTCTGGGACCGATACGGGGTTATTAAATTTAGCAAATTTTGAGCTCTGGCATACACAAGATTTGAATGCTGCGCAAACTCTCGCCGATAGGGTGATTCAAACAGCCTTTGACAATAAAGGGGAAAGTCGCGAATTAGGTATCGCGTATTCCGTTAAAGCGAAGATTCATATGATATCAGGAGAAGCTGAACAAGCGCTTTTACTTTCTGGCAAAGCGCGCGAGCTTGCCGAGAAATACAGTAGTGTAGACTCTAACACCACAATACTAATTAATATCAATCATGCGGAAATCCTTGCGTCGTTGGGTAGACCAAATGCCAAGGGGTTGATTGGAGAGTTGAGTGAGCAGATCAACGGACTGAAAAAATCGGCGAATATGCACCAGCGAGTGTTATTGGCAGAAGCGTTGGTCACTTTACATTTAGACGGTGTCGATGCCGCGAAACAGCGTTATCTTTCACTTCCTATCGACTCTAAACTCATCAGCAAGGACTTGGAACTCAGTTATATCCATCAAAAATTAGCAGCGGTGGATGTAGCACCTAAAAACAAAGCTTAGATACTAGCTTCTAACTTTTCTGCTAGCCACGCCTTGGCTAAGCGCCAATCCCGTCTTATGGTGCGATCGGAAACGCCTAGGGCCAGCGCAGTTTCAGCTTCGGTCAAGCCAGCGAAATACCTCGCATCTACCACTTTCGCTAGTCGAGGCTGTTTTTGTTTGAGTTGCTCTAATAGGTCATTAATCAGCAATATTTGCTCAGCCGTCTCGTTGTATTCGGGCAGGATGGTTTGATTATCTTGATATGTGAGATTTTGTTTGCCGCTTCCGCGTTTTATTGTGAGTTTTTTACGAGCATGGTCGACTATTACCTGACGGATTGCTATGCTCGCAGTGCGCATAAATTGTTCTTCAGATTCCCAAATGGTTTTTCCACTGAGCTTGAGAAAACAGTTATGCAAAATATCTTGTGTCATCATTGTTGCGCTGAGACCTACTCTGCGACGTTGGTTTCGGGCAAGGGTTAACAATGCGTCATATGCATCTTTAAATAGCCCATTAGCAATTATATTGTCTTCATTGCTTTGTCCACTTAACCTGCCCGCCTGAGGCACATTCTTCATCTGTCTTTCTCACTTGAACCTTTACTGCCGTATTAGAATTGCATAAATATTAGTCTATAAACAAGTAAATATTTTTCTCATGATGATGATGCACGATGATGGCCTGCGTGATAGCGCTAATGGTTATGATTTTGAGGTGGATTTATTCGTCACCGAGCGACAATTAAATGCAGTTTCCGCACCCGCAGGACTTCCGCTGTTTTTATTTGCTTTAGGCATATTGGCGAGCAGAAAAGTCGCAAGTTAATGCGTTCTTGGTGGCATAGTCGCCAAGTTCGCCTATAATGTGCAAGTTGAAACGGTTAGGGGTTTTCTTCTTAGTTTTAACAAACTAACGCTAGCGCTTTCATGCATCGCACAGGAGCTTAGCGTTTTTGATACTCCTACTTCTCTTGTCACATCATAGCAAAGGTTACTTCGACTCAATGCCCAAATCACCCGTCAAATCATTACTTGAACGTCATGACAAACTCATTCATAGCGAACAAATGACCGTTGCTTCCCACGTGCAGCGAGAAGATGAAGACTGGTGGTTGAATACTTTGATGATCAAAGGCTTTGACGTACCCTTTAAATATAAGCGTAAAAAACGATATCAATCTTTAAAGGGCGCGCAGGTCAACCTTACCTACTATCCGTGTGACGAAGAAATCGCAGGGTTGTCGTTTGATTACATGAAAGTGGTACGAGTAAAGCGCAGTTGAATGCTTAGAAAACGTCGCTTTACTCTGAGGTGGTTTTAGCCTGCATCCCTTGGAACAATCTTAAAAATACCCGTCCCGTCTGTTCCAACATAAATGTACCCGTCTGGTCCTTGGCTAATGCTGCGTAGGCGCCCCACGTCCTCTAGGGCGATAGATTGCGATACAACTTGTTCCCCATCCATTTCCATTAACAGTAAATAGCCAAACTTCAGTGAGCCAACTAACATTTTACCCTGCCATTGTGGGTAGCGGTCACTAGTCACAAACAGCATGCCTGATGGCGCAATAGAAGGCGTCCATTGCCATTGCGGTTGCATCATGCCTTCCATTTCGGTTTTGTCGGTGATTTCGGTACCAATGTAGTTGCGTCCGAAGGTGATGATGGGCCATCCATAATTTGCCCCTGCTTGGAGTAGGTTGATTTCGTCGCCACCTCGAGGTCCATGCTCATGCGTCCATATCTTCCCAGTAACAGGATGAACGGCCATGCCTTGTGGGTTGCGATGCCCGTATGAATAAATGGAGTTGTTCGCATCAGCATTATCAACAAAAGGGTTGGTGCTTGGAATGCTTCCATCAGGATAAATTCTGTGCACTTTGCCCGCATCTCGGTCTAATCGCTGCGGATGAATATCGCGCTCGCCTCGATCCCCGATCGTAATATACAGATACCCTTCGTTATCAAAGCTTAGGCGGCTACCAAAGTGCTGGCGCTTATCTGAGTTAGGCTCTCCATCGAAAATGACTTGCTGATTGACCAGTGCCATGTTTTCTAATTGGGCGCGCATCACAGAGGTGTTAAACCCTTCAGATTCCCCTTCAAAACCTGAATATGCGAAGTAAATCCAACCATTTTGCGCATAGTTAGGGTCTACTTCGACATCAAGTAAGCCGCCTTGACCATTAATGCTGATTGCTGGAAGTCCGCTAATGGGTTCTTCGAGCAATTTCCCATTGCGGACAATACGCAAACTGCCCAGTTTATCGCTTACCAGTAAGTCTGTTTCGTTGAGCCAAGTCATACCCCAAGGGATAGCGATGCCGTTGGTTACAAGCGAAGTTGTATACGCATTTGTGCTTTGTGAAACTTCAATATCTGGTGTTTGAGCGCAGCCTAACGTTGTTAATACAGCGATGCTGACGAAAAGATTGCGAGATTGTTGAATGAACGTCATGTTGGTCCCTGAGGTATAAAGTGATGAATTACATCATAGGTACGAAGGTAACATGGTGTAACGCTCATATTTACTCGATTTTCACGAAAGGTTAATCAGGAAAATAGGTTTGAAATCTTTTGATACAGTAAATATCAAGGAATTTGAAGGTGCTACTTTACCTCACGAGCGTCAGACCTTATGCTCAAAATCGCAAAGATAGCATATTTGGAGTAGTCATTTTGTTTCAAAAATACGTGGGTTTTGGTCTCACCGTTATTGCGATTGCTTGTTTTATCCCAGGAGTCTATCTTCCTATGTTTCAATTAAGCATGGATATGAACTTAGGTGTTGCAGGCAATGGGTTTAACCAGGGATTGATCAATCAAGAACTGTCTATTATTACCACAGTGACAGAGCTATGGGAGCAAAATAGATACTTGGTATCTGCCCTCATTTTTATCTTTTCTATCGTCATTCCGATCTTTAAAACAAGTGCGATTGTTTTCGTGCTGTTCGCTAAAACAAAGCGAATGCAGCGCAAGATAAGCGCGTTTGTTGCCGCTATTGGCAAATGGTCTATGGCAGATGTGTTTGTGGTGGCGGTGTTTTTAGCGGTGCTTTCAACAAACCACACAGATAATCAAGAGCAACATCAGTTATCGTTTTTCGGGTTCACCATAGACTTTGAAATTAGTACGCAAATGCTCTCTATGGTTGGGCAAGGTTTTTACTTTTTTGTCGCGTATTGCTTAATCTCTTTGCTTGGCTCGCAGTTAGTGCTAAGCAGTGTGAATCAGCCGATGAACTCTTTAGCAAACACCGCAAGTTAAAGGTCATGCTGGCTTAAAACGTAAACAAAAGTCTACTCTCTAAAAAAGCGCAGAGTGAACAAATAGCAAGGCAATCGATTATAAGTATCATCACTTTGCGGAGAAACCGATGCCTTATATCAAACGGATGCTGTTATGCAGCGCCTTTTTGCTTGTAACATCACCAAGCCAAGCACAACAGGTCCAAATACAAGACACACAAACTATGCAGGAAATCGCGTTTACAGAAAAGTCAGAGCTCGACAACTGGGTTATTGTTAACGACACCGTCATGGGCGGTCGCTCGCGTGCTCGAATCGATATCGAAAAAGACCATCTGGTGTTTGAAGGTTATTTGTCTCTTGAGAATAACGGTGGCTTTGCTTCTGTGCGTCGCGTTTACAATAACAAGACATGGCTACCAAGTAACCCTCTGCAAATTAAAGTGATGGGAGATGGCCGTCAATATCAGTTTAGGTTGCGTACAAACCGCAGAATGGACGGCGTTGCCTATGTCACATCGTTTCAAACAACCAAAGGTGAGGAGCAAAGCTTTACTTTTGAGCTAAGTGATTTCACACCACAGTTTAGAGGCAGGCTAGTGCGTGGCATGCCCGCACTATCCTTTAGCGATATTAGTCAGATGGGCTTTATGCTTGCTGAAAAAGCACCTGGTAACTTTGAATTACAAGTATTCAGTATTGCGCAGTCGCAAATGCAACTGGCATCCAACGCTCAATAAAAGGCCTAAATGCAAGGTCTTTTGTGGATATGTATCTTGTTAAAACAACCAAGTCGTTGGGTTAGGATGTGCTTGCTGCTTATCGAGAGTTTGCAGGCCTTTGACACATCGAATGATCATCCAAATCACGACAAAAAACAGGATTAAAAAGCCGATTAAGATAAATGTAGTTAAGATGCCAATGAAGGTAAACAATACGCCAATCCAAAACGTCCTTATTTGAAACTGATAGTGCGACTGTAGCCAAGGTGCACTTTCATTCTTGTTTACGTAGGCAACGATTACGCCAATAAGACCTGTTAAGCCGACTACGATGCTTGCTAGATAAAGAATATAGACTAGCTTTACCATCGACGATGAGTCGGTTCCTTGTTCATTGATTGGTTCGTTCATGTGTTTCCCTTATTATTATTCAACTAATATGAGCATAAGAGAATTGGCGTGCTTTGCCAATAAGCAATCGAGTTTTGGTGAAATTATAATGAGCACCATTTATTTTTGCCCAGCTGTTTAGCTTCATACAAGGCTTTGTCAGCTCGATAAAACAGTGTTTTGGGAAACTGGTCGCGCCCTGGGATCATAGCTGAAATACCAAGGCTTACGCTAAAGGGTACGTGTACGTTATTGCCGAGCTTTTTGCGCGATACATCATGTACTTCTTTTAGCAACACATTCGCTAATTCTTCCGCTTTATCGCTGTTGCTGTTTGGAAGCAAAAACACAAACTCATCACCACCATAGCGTGCAACAATATCAGTGGCACGTTTGCATTTATTTTGCATAATGTCGGCTACAAGCTTTATTAACTCATCGCCTTTGTCATGACCATAAGCGTCATTAAAATGCTTGAAGTTGTCAATGTCGACAATCATCAAGCTAATGGGCTTTTGTGCACGGCGGCAGCGAGCCCATTCGTTTTCCAACGCTAAATTATATGCACGGCGATTCATTAAACCGGTTAACTCATCCAAATAAGCAAGGCGCATATGCTTATGAAGCGTATGGCTAGCGTTTAAGTGAGCAACAATACGCGCATGGATTTCGATTGCAGCTAGCTCGCTGGTCAAATAATCGATACAGCCCATTTGAAATGCCATTAGGCGCTCTTTTGTATCTTCGGTTTCGCTAACGACAATTACCGGAATATGCGCAGTCTTTGGGTTTTTCTTAACGTCGCGAAGTAATTGTAATCCATTAATGTGCGTGCAATCTAAACTGATAATCATCAAATCGGGTAAGGTCGCTTCTTGCAAGACGTTTTTGATCACCATTAGACTACAAGACAGCGTGGTACTCTCAACACAGTTATAAGAGGCAAGAATGGAATAGGTTCGCGACCCATCGCAATCTGCTATCAGGATATTCTCACCAGTTTGGCTGGTGTGTTGTGATTCGTGTGATGTGGTTGTGCTATGACTGAGTTCGTTTTTCATGAATATTTTTGCGTGCAGAAGCTCAGCGCCACCTTAGTACAAAAAATAAACAATAGCATGTAAAATTATTGTTTATGTACCCTTTTTCGGCATAAGACTTTAGTCGATTTGACGCGCGAGCAACGGTTATTAACTTGTTACAAATTTGTTACTCAGAGCTCGCGTTTTGTTTAAGAACATTGATATACTTCGCCGCAATTTCCGACTCAAAAAGAGGTTTCATGCAATATCAGTTAGCCTGGTTCGCGGTGCTTTGCTTTTCATTCTCAATTCAAGCAAGCGAACAAAACACATCTCAGTTAAGTATCCCAAACCTTGATAATCACGTATCAATTGACGGTGTTTATAGTGAAGATGAATGGACCAATGCCGCTGAAACGAACCTAAATTTTGTCACTCGTCCGTTTGAAAATACCGCGCCGCCGGTGAGAACGCAGGTAAAGTTCTTTGAAAATGGTACTGAGTTACTTGTGGTATTTATTGCTAAAGATCCGAACCCGCAAGCCATTAGGGCCTTTCTAAGAGATCGTGACACTAACGCTGGCGGTGAGTTTGTTGGCGTAAAGCTTGATACCTACAATGACGGTAGACTAGCGTACCAGTTTTTTGTCAATCCTTTGGGCGTTCAAACAGATTCCATCGAAAATGAAATGACAGGCAGTGAGTCCAGTAGCTGGAACGGCATTTGGGATTCAGCAGGCCAATTGACGTCTGACGGTTATGTGGTGGAGATGCGTATCCCGCTGCGTTTGATGAACTTTCAAGAAAGTAATGAGATAAAGACGTGGGGCGTCGAGTTTGTGCGTTTTTACCCGCGCGTCGACAATTACCGAATATCTCAGGTGCCATTTGACCGAGACAATAGCTGCAACTTGTGTCAAATGGGCAGCGTTAGTGGCTTTAAAGATGCCAAACAGGGCGCTAATTTGGTATTAGCACCCACCGTTGTTGCGGGCGTTAATCGCAATCGTGATGTGTTCGGTGATAGAGAGTGGGACTATCAGAGAAACCAAGAAGTAGGCTTAGATATTAACTGGGGGATTACTCCAGAACTAACATTCTCAGGCACACTAAACCCAGATTTTTCGCAAGTTGAAGCAGACCAAGCACAGCTCAACATCAATAATAATTTTGCTTTATTTAATGACGAACAGCGCCCATTTTTTGTGGAGAATGAAGAGTATTTTTCCTCTCTCCAAAACCTTGTGTACACCCGTAATATTAACGCTCCTGATTACGGAGCAAAGCTTACCGGTAGGGTAGAAAATCATTCGATTGGTGTTTTTGTCGCTAATGACGTTTCAACCAGTTTTTTGGTGCCAGGCAACTTAGGATCATCGGTTGCAACGCTTAAGCAAGACTCAGTGAATTTCGCTGGGCGTTACCGCTATGATTATTCAGATGATGTTTCGCTTGGCCTAGTCACGACCGTTCGTGATTCAGATGACTATAGAAACATTGTCAACGGTGTGGATACGCGTCTACGAATTAGCGAGCAAGATACTGTTAGAGCGCAAATTGTGCATTCGGCCACCGACTACGCTCCTGATTTGTTCGAGCGTTTTTGTAACAGAGATTGTAGTCAAGAAAGTGATTTCACCGAGGCGGCACTGCGCACACAAACCCAAGATACTATTAAAGGTTTGTCGTATCGCCTGCAGTATGAACGTGATACGCGTAATTATTTTCTCAACGCGCGCCGAGAAGTGACCGAGGCGGATTTTAGGGGCGATTTAGGATTTATCAGTAATGTGGACCGTCAGCTTTACGTATTTGGTGGTGGTTATCGCTGGTGGAATGAAGATAGTTGGTGGAATCGTATTCAAATCAATGGCGATTGGGACATTACCCATAACGACCAAGGCGAACTAATCGAGAAAGAACTAGAGGCGGAGTTTAATATCACCGGTGACTTGCAAAGCTATTTCGAAATCGGCTACGACCAGCGCACTCGAGTTGGCTTAAGAGAAAACCGCGCGTCTTTGGCGATAGATGGCAATACCACACAATTTGAAGAGCGCTCTGCGAGTGCTTATTTTGAAATGCAACCCAACGGGTTAATCGAGTTTTATGGCTTTTTGCGCGTAGGTGATCGTGTCGATTTGGTGAATAATCGCTTGGGCGATCAGGTGTATGCTGAGCAGGGTGTAGATTTGAATATTGGCACGCATTTGAGAGTCAGCCTTGATCATACTTACAGCGAGTTAGACTCAGCAGAACAGCCCTTATTTATTGCGAACCTGCTTGATACGAGGATTACTTATCAATTCGATCCTCGGCAATTTTTACGACTGATATTGGCCTATTCAGATATTCAAAGAAATGCTGATAATTACGCCATAGATGTACAAAGTAAAAGTCGTGATCTAGGCTTTCAATTGCTTTATTCGTATAAGCTTAACCCATTGACGAAGTTCTTTGTGGGATACTCTCAATCTGCATTTGATAATGATAATTTAGAAGAATTGGTTGCCGATAATCAGTCGGTATTTATGAAGTTCAGCTACGGCTGGTTGCCATAGCAACGCACTTACAAGAACTTTGCGTAATCACCACCTAAATTCAGAATTTCATCGCGAGTGGCTTGGTCTTCAACGTAAGAAAAGTCCTTAAAGTCAAAACCTGGTGCGACCGTGCAGCCCATAAAAGAGTATTGACCGGTCGTTTCTGCTGCCTGGTATTCGCCTCCTTTAATAAGCTTGAAAAACTCGCTGCGCATGACGTTATTTAGCTCCCCTAATACTTGGTCTTTCACCTGCCCATCTGCCAATGAAATAATCCGTAGCGGGTCGCCCTCATATAAGTTCCATATCTCGTCATGCATCACTCGATGCCAGCGGCTCACTTGACTGTGTTCAAGCAAAAAGTAGATGTGCGTTATGCTTGGGCGAGGTTGATTGACAACGGGCGACAGCACATTCATTTCGGAGCGGTATTCTTCAGAAAAAAAACCGCCCTCAGGGTGAGCGATAAGATTGAATTGTTTTTTTAATTGCGCGATCCGCTGTTGACTCATTGTTAATTCCTAAAATTCTATTAAAGAGTAAAAACACCTAGATAACATCGTAAAAAGTTTTTAGTGATGTGGTGCTGCTAGAAGTAGTATGATTAGCATTAGCTTATATCGCTAAATTTAGTCGTCTCTTGTGGTAAATACAACATCAAGAGACGATGTATGGACTAACGTTGTATGCAAAAGGAAACCACATGGAAGCTTTATTAGACCTTATTTTCAGAGCCGAAGTTGCGCTCATTATACTTATCGTTATTTTGTTACGCACTTCAATTAAGTTTGTGCCACAAAACCGCGCGTTTATTATCGAGCGCTTCGGCAAGTTTCAGTCAACGAAAGAAGCGGGTTTGAATTTTATCTTACCCTTTGTTGACCGAGTAGCCGCAGACCGCTCGCTAAAAGAACAAGCAGTAGATGTACCTGAGCAAAGCGCAATTACCCGAGATAACATTTCGTTGGCAGTGGACGGTGTGTTGTACTTTAGGGTGCTAGACCCTTACAAGGCAACTTATGGGGTTGAAGATTATATTTTTGCCGTGACTCAGCTTGCTCAAACTACCATGCGTTCTGAGCTCGGTAAAATGGAGCTCGATAAAACCTTTGAAGAGCGCGACATCTTAAACACCAATATTGTGAGCGCAATCAATACCGCGGCAGGCCCTTGGGGTATACAGGTAATGCGCTATGAAATTAAAGACATCGTACCCCCAAGTTCTGTTATGGAAGCGATGGAAGCGCAAATGAAAGCCGAACGTGTAAAACGTGCGCAAATTCTTGAATCAGAGGGTGATCGTCAAGCCGCAATCAACCGTGCTGAGGGTGAAAAGGCATCTGTCGTACTTGCAGCAGAGGCTGAAAAAGATGAGCAAATCCTCAGAGCACAAGGTGAAGCATCAGCGATTGTGGCAGTTGCTGAAGCCCAAGCCGAAGCGCTGCATAAAGTGGGTAAAGCCGCTAATACAGAAGAAGGGCAAAAGGCAATAGAGCTTGACCTAGCGACTAAAGCGATTGAGGCCAAACAAGCCATCGCTAAAGAGTCATCAGTGGTATTACTACCAGACTCGAGCACCGAGGCGGGCTCTGTAGTGGCTCAGGCAATGACCATTATAAAGTCTTTGCAAGGTTCTAAGGGGGCATAATATGGGGTGGTTCTCTGAACACTATGCTGAGACCCTGTTAGTCATAGGCATTATATTGTTGGCTATTGAAGTGCTTGTGCTTGGTTTTAGTACCTTCTTTATCTTTTTTGTGGGGCTGGCAACCATCGTAACCTCTGCACTGATTTACTTTGGCCTTATCCCAGATACATGGCTTTCGTCATTAATGAGTATTGCCGTATTTACGGCAGTGTTTGCAGCTTTGTTATGGAATAAACTGCGCGCGTTGCAGTCAAAGGTCGATTTAAAGCGCGCCGAGAATGACATGATTGGCCATAGTTTTATTTGCCCGGCAGATATCGACCCAACCACTCCAGTCGACCAGCTTCCGACGCATCAATACTCCGGTGTGAATTGGCATTTAAGTGCAGATGTGCCGATTAAAGCAGGTAGTAAAGTAAAAGTGGTACAAATGGATGTTGGTGTGTTGCGCGTTAAAATGGTTTAACGCGCTACCGCAATTAAGGCTGTGAAGGACCATCTTATAGCTTAGATTGGCGTTTTCACTTGAGGAGCGCGGCTATTCGCCTCGCTCCTAACTCAGTTTACAGCTTTAAGATGTGTTGCTTAAAAGTCGTAAGTAATGCCCAGCTCAAACGAACGCTCTGGCCCTACATAAATACCTTGACGAAGTCCGGTAATATATCGTTTATCGGCAAGGTTTTTAATCGCACCAAACACGCGAACATTATCCGCCAGCTCATACTGAGCCGTAAAATCAAGTACTGTATAAGAAGGCATTAACCCCCCCCAGATCCCACCTGCAGCATCGCTTGGAATTTCCGCGGTGTTCTGTGCATCTCCAAACTGCTCGCCTCGATGATGGGCACTCAACACCGTGCTCAATTTATCACGCTGATAACTTAACGCTGCATTAGCCACTACCTTTGGCGCGTAAGGAAGGCGGTTACCTTCGTTGCTGCCAGTTTTAAAGTCAGAGTTAGGCACCCATGTGGCATTGGTATCAAGGCTGAAACCGCCACCAAACGAGTAAGCGAACATAAACTCCATACCATAATGTTCGGTTTCACCCGCGTTAGATTGAGACAAGTTAGGATTGCTGTTGCCGGTGACCACTTGGTTACTGAAGTCCATGAAAAATGCGGCAACTTCATATGAGAAGTCACGCTTTTTGCCGCGCAAACCGAGCTCAAAGTTAGTAGAGCGTTCAGCATCTAATTGTTGATCGGCTAGGCCGTCTAATGCCACACCATTAGTCGCTGGTGAAAACGCTCTATACACTCCACCGTAAAGTTGATCTGAGCCGCTAAGGTCATAGGTCATGCCAATACCTGGAAGGAACTCAGTATTGCTTGTTTCAGCGGTTGCGTTGTCATCCGTTAAAATCTCGCGTTTTTGTTCATACGATTCAATGCGCAGGCCAGGTGTAAGGGCAAAGTTATCGCTTAGCTCAATACGGCTTTGCGCATAGCCGGCCAAACTGTTCGCAGAATCTTGTCGATGCCGGTCGTTTATGCCTGTGCGATCCGCGCTGCGAGTTGCTCGTATGCGCGTATCGTCGGACTCTTCGTGCATAAAACGCAAACCAAACTCACTGCTAGCGCTCAGTCCAAATAGGGTATGCTCCACGCTCAACCGGGTTTCAATGCCTTGGCGCTCAAACGCTCGGTTGTTACCGGTTAGTGCATCGGTGTAAATCCAACGACCGGCTTCGTTTGAGGCGTTGGTGTCTACACTATAGCGCCAGTAATCACGCGTCATCTCGCTCCAATATACGACCGTTTTGAGTATGACATCGTCACTAATGCCCCATTCATGATTGATATCAAAGGCAGTTCGGTCGGTGAGAAAGTAATCGTCGGGTGCAGGATTGTAGGTTTCATTGTTATTGTAATCGCCGAGCAATAAGCCGCGGTATGAGATGTTCGCATCATTTTCGTAGCGAGAAACCTTGATCCCCAATTTTTGATCATTTGAAAAAATGACACCGGCTTTTGCCATCACATCGGTCATTTCGTAATCTTTATCCATGAAGCCGTCGCTACTGGCGTAAGTTGCCACTACACCTGCAAAAGCATCGCCTGAGCTGTTTTTGCCACCGGCTTCAAGACTAAGCTCTTGCATATTAAATGAGCCCGCGCGAGCCGTTAAGGTCACCCCGTCATCGGGTGTTTTGGTTTGATAGTTGACCACACCACCTATGGTCGAGGGGCCATATCGCAAAGATGCAGAGCCCTTTAATACTTCGACTTGCGCGATACGTTGAATACGCGGATTGAAATAACGATCGTTGCCAATGAAGAGCCCCGGCGCGACGGGCACACCGTCTTCCAACACTAAAGATTTTGATTCACTGGCTGACAATCCTCTGATACCAAAATTTGCAACTATTGCTGTTTCTTCTTCGCTTTTTACATTAATACCCGCAACTCTGCGCAAGATATCATCAGTAGAGAGGGGCTGAATCCTTTCTATTTGCTCTAGGCCTATTACGACGACCGAGCCTGTTTGCTCGAGTAAAACAGGTGTTGTATCGCCTACAACTTGAATCACCTCAAGGGTGGGCATAATAGATGGTTTTTTTAACTCGTTGGCAGCAACATTTGATTGCTCTTGTGCCGTTGCGCTCATCGAAAAGCAAACAAGTGAAACGGCAAGGTATACCGGGGAAAGTGCGTGGCGCATATAAACTCCATTTTTAGGAAAGTGTGTTGCGAGAAGGCGCGCATTAAAACACTAACAGTAATGAGAATCAATCTCATTTACATATTTTTATTTGATTTGCATCAATACTTCGGTGATTGAGTTTTCATTTGCCCTGTTTTTATAAGACCAAATTGTGGACGTTTTCTCGGTTGGATTTGTCGAAAAAGCAAGATATCAATGACTGAGATGGTTAGTCGTTAGCTTTAAAACTGAGGGGTGCTGTTTATATATCTACAAGAAATACAATTTTGGCGATATAAAATAAGAAACGACAGCCTAGCCATTAGGTGAGGAGCACAAATTGACTAAGCCGTCGCTGTTTAACGCTTTTACATTGTTTAATTACGCTGCTTTTTTGCGACTATCTTGTAAAATAAAGGTGTTAACAACAAACCAAATAAAGTGACACCAATCATTCCGGCGAAAACCGCTACGCCCATAGCTTGACGCATTTCAGCCCCGGCGCCGGTGGATAACACTAACGGCAACACACCCATAATAAAGGCAATCGACGTCATCAAGATAGGACGTAGTCTTATTTTGGCTGCATTTACGAGCGCTTCGATAATACTCATGCCCTGAGTCTCTTGCTCTTTTGCAAACTCAACAATGAGAATAGCATTTTTAGTGGCTAAGCCTGCCAATACAATCAGGCCAATCTGGGTGAAGATATTGTTGTCACCACACAAATGACCTATGCCATATGGGGCAACATGCTGACCCTTCGTCAGCATGGCACACAGCATAACCGCACGGTAGACCAGACCCAATATTATTTTTATGACAATGCTATGCGCCTTTGCCGCCATCGTACACCCGAGACCGGTGATACCGCGTATAGCTATTATCCCACGGGCCATACTAAAACCGTTGCCAGAGGACTGCCCGCGTTAAATGGTTGCGGCTCACCTACTGGTAACACAGCAGTGACGTCGTATTATGATAATCTCAACCGCTTAACCCTGCTCGATTATGCTGATCCTAGCACCCCCGATACTACTTACACTTACCGTCCGGTGGGTAACCTTGCGACCTTAAACAGAGCAGGGATAAATTGGACGTACGTTTATGACAATATGTACAACCTCACACAAGAAACGCTAAGACTAGACGGATACACGTGGCAAACTGACTATACGTATAATAACAGCATGCACATGACCTCAGTCACATTGCCCTCAAGACGTAAAATAGATTATGGCCTCAATGGCTTAGGCCAAGTGCTCAGTGCAACGTCAAATGGCCAAGTATATGC
The DNA here is from genome assembly GCF_018595715.1 of Glaciecola sp. XM2. GTDB lineage: Bacteria > Pseudomonadota > Gammaproteobacteria > Enterobacterales > Alteromonadaceae > Glaciecola. The sequence goes on along the minus strand of NZ_JAHEOJ010000024.1, from coordinate 650 downwards.
CAATAATATGGCTTATCATGCCAATGGCGCATGGTCGCAAATGCGATATGGCAATGGTCATACATTGCATCAAAGTCTGGATGCCCGTTTACTTCCAAGGCAGTTATGGACCAGCCATGCCTCCAAACCGAGCGCTGTCAATTACACGCATAGTTATGATAAGCGCAGTAACCTTACGAGTATCATTGACGGTCTAAGCAGCGCCAACAACCGCAGTTTTGGGTACGATGGCCTTAGCCGTTTAACCTCAGCAACCGGGCCGTTTGGCAATGCCTCGTTTGAGTATGATGCCTTGGGCAACATTCGCCAAAAACGCTTAGGCTCTCGTACGGTCAATATTCATTACAACAGCTTAAACAGAGTGTCATCTGCCAGCAGCACCGGCGTTGGTGTGCCTACCGCTACGTCTGCCCCATTTACCGCCAGCTATCAATACGATACGCGTGGAAACACGCTCAATTCAGGTAAGGTTGCGTTTGTTTACGATACCTCCGACCAACCTACCCAAATGACGCATAGCTCAGGTGTATCTAACTACCTCTACGACGGCCACAAACGCCGCGTTAAGCAAGTTGTGAGTAGCAATGGCAGTACAAAAATCACGTATTCTGTTTACAGTCAGGGTGGTACACTGCTACATCGCCACAACG
>NZ_JAHEOJ010000023.1 GCF_018595715.1 Glaciecola sp. XM2 | reverse complement strand
GCGATGGTAGTGTGGGGATTCCCCATGTGAGAGTAGCACATCGCCAGACTCCCATACCAAGCCCTAGCATTATGCTGGGGCTTTTTTATTGCCTGATTTTAATTGAAAATATCCGAAAATAACGTAGGCTTAAGGTTTACATTCTCCTAACGAAACGACAACTCAGTTTGCCGATATCACCACACACTATGAACGATTTAGAAGCTCTCGCGCTTAGATTAGCCGGTGATAAAGCGTATAAAGATGGCACGTTACTGTTTACTAACGGAGCCGTTACGCAATTAACGGTCGCACTGCCTAAGATCACTGCCATTGTGCAATCGCACGCTACCAATCAGGTTGAGCTTACATTATCAAACGGCATAGTTGATGGAAGTTGTAACTGCGAGGTCTCAGAAGGTTTTGATTTCTGTGGGCATTGTGTAGCCGCGCTTTTGACCTATCAAAAAAGACTTTTAAAGCTGGAAGCTGCCTCAAAGGGAAATCCGGAAGAGCGCCTCAAAGCATATCTAGATTCGTTGTCACCACAAGACATTAAAGCTGGGCTGTTACGCGTTGTTTTATCTTCAAGTGAGCTTCAAGAGCACTGGTTGACTTTTGCTGATCTCGCCTCCGGCAAATTAGTACCCTCTGATCTTAAAAAGAGTATTACCAAAGCTCTACCGCTAAAGGATATTTGGCGTCACGACAAAGTGAAGCTATATTTTGCTAGTGCACTGTCATTATTGCATAGATTGTTTGAGGTGATCGACAGTCTATCCGTTCAAGACCAGTTTGAACTCTGTGCTTTTGCGTTAGCCCGATACGATAAAATTCTTGAGCGAATAGATGACGCTGGTGGTCACCGCTTTGGGGTGCTGGCTCTATTGGAGCGCAAATACGCTTCGGCTTTTAAACGCCTAGATATGAACGTCTCAGAAAAAGCCGACTTTTTATTACAGCTATTTGATACTCAGTATATTCACTTTGAGCTTTCAGGGCTACCCGATAAATTCATCAATGCCGATGACGCTGACTTACTTTTGGCGTTTTATGGACTGTTACAACAATGGGTAGAAAAGAACATTGTTAGGTACGAAAAAACTAAGATATCTAACAAAATCGCAATCAAACGTAAGGTAAACGCGCTGAATGAGTATTTATATTCACGCAAGCAGTTTGCGTTATATCTCAAGTATCGTATATACGTCTCTGAAACCTTAGATGATTATATCGACGTGGTTAATGCTGCTTGTTTAGCAGATGATTTTAGCACCGCCAAACATTACTTAGAGGTTATTAATGGCTTAGCAAAGTCACCTCAAGATGAAGAGGTAGTCGCAAAATTAGGGCTCGATGTATCGCTAGCGCAAAAAGACGATGGGATAGCAATAGTCTACGCATGGGAATATTTTAGCAGGTCCTTAAACATTGAGACGATAGAGCTGATCAAGCGCCTACAAGGGGAAGAAGGCCAGCAAAACGTTCGCGTATTTCAAAAGGCTGAAGAGATATTGTTATCAAAAATTCAGGCGCATGCACGTATATCTGGTAGCAAAGAGCCTTCACTTTTGGTGGAATCCTTAGCTGAGCTGTACATTCGTAATAATTGCGCAGATAAGGCCTTGGCGTTAAATCATCAATACGAGTTACCTATGGACACTCAGCACGATATTGCGCAAGCTAGTCTTGAACACAGGCCTAAAGCTGCATTTAATCTATACAGGCAACTTTGTTTACTTTACCCGCAGTTGGGCTCGAACAAAGACTACCAGAGCTGCATTGATTTACTAGATGAGCTACGTGTCGCGGTATCGTTATACCCAGAATTGAAGGATCGCTTTAACCATTTATTGGCAGAGCTGTTTGATCTATACAGACACAAAACTAGCTTTATCGAACTCTTGCAAGAACACTTTTCTAACACACGCTCTTAATGACAGAATAATTACATGACTCTCCCTAAGGAGCATATTGTTGCAGTTGAGTGATGAAAGCTTTGAAGACTTCAGAGTAAGCTAGATGTGCCTTAATTCATCTAATCAATGGAGTTGTATTCAGATACTTGAATTGATCTTGCAGGTTGATGTCGTCCACACTAGCTAAACGAAGTAACACTAGGTTTCAGTCATGACAAAATCCGGTATTCAGCCTTTATCTCTTAATTTGCCAGAGGACGCTCAACTAACGCCGGTGGATGATGATGTCTATTGGTTGCGAATGCCTCTCCCTTTTGCATTAGACCACATCAATCTCTACCTCATCAAAGATGGTGATGGATATGCAGCACTTGATACTGGGATTGGCACGCAGACAACAGAACGGTTATGGGAGCGCATCTTTAGCGAGTCTGGCATTCGGTTAACAAGAGTGATTGTGACCCATATGCATCCTGACCATATTGGCCTGGCGGGATTTCTCACTGAAAAGTTCGAAGTACCTTTATACATGACTATGTCAGAGTACTTTGTGAGCCGCGCGATGGTCGCTGGCGGGCGTGGGGCCTCTAATTTCAATGATCGTCAGTACCTTAAACGATGTGGCATGACCGACGCATATATTGAGCAGGCAACTGCCTCAAAAGGGGGGCTGCAGAAAGTGGTGAGACCTATCCCGCTGGGCTATATTCGACTTACAGAGGGTATGCACTTAGACATTGGAGATTATACATGGAAGGTGATTATTGGGAGAGGCCACTCACCTGAGCATGCATGTTTGTATTGTGAACATAAAAATATACTAATTTCTGGTGATCATGTGTTGCCAAATATCTCTCCGAACATCGGTGTTTATAGTACAGAGCCCGATGCCAATGCGCTTAAATTGTACTTCGATACACTCCCACAATTTAAGAATTTACCTCACGATACTTGGGTGCTACCTTCACATAAACTGCCGTTTGTAGGGTTACACACGCGGGTAGATGAGCTTATCGCGCATCACCAAAAGCACTTGAAAGATTTACTCGAATTTTGCATTAAAGAGAAAAGCGTAAATGATTGCTTACCCGTGTTGTTTCAGCGAGAGCTCAACGAACACAATATGTTCTTTGCTATTGCGGAGGGTCTCGCCCATCTCAATTACCTTTTCTACGATGGGCAGATGACTAAGCGCACCGATTCGGATGGCCGCTGGTTATTTACTACATCCAAGCAGGCTTCTCTTTAGCGGTAACCATTAATGCTTCATCAATGATATTGGTAACGACCGCTTTATCTAGATACGGCACAGTTATCCCCCCTGATGCCAATACAAACTTCACCGTCGCTAGATTGGCTTTGCGCATAAAAGGTGTCTGTACAAACTTGGTTTGTTGAATTTTACGTATCGGAAATACAATAAAGTCACGCCCGAATAGCCCTTTTCTCACATAAATAAAGGTATCGTCACTTGCATAACCCCATCGATACCATCGTAATACACTTAGGATGACTAACAAAACTAATATGCCGATTAAAATCGCTGATAACACCGTAGGGTTGCCACTTCCATTAATGAGCATAGCGCCTAAAAGTAGTGCAGGGATGGCATAAATCATTAGCATTGGGTACAGCAAGAGGCGGACAATAAAGCGTCGACTAATTCGCTGGAAGGAGATTTTTGATAATGCATTAACTGAAAAAACGTCAAGCGTCAATTCATCGGCCTCCATAGTAGTCACCGACGGCACAATGAGTTTGGTCGCGCTGTTAAGTTGCCCCCCTTGATTAGCTCCGTGCACACCTGCTGAGTTTTGTTCAAAACTAAGATTGACCCTGCCAATAATGATATCTAACCAATCTTGTTGCTGAACGGCACGTTGGATACGAGAGCCTTTCATGCTCACTTCATGTTTGGTAAAGAGGCCGCTACGTCGGATAAAACGCCCGCCGCTCTTGCTTAGGTGATAGTCGAAAAAAACAAAGATAGCGCCGATGATAGAAAACGATACGAGTACCAGCATCAGTAGCATAAAGATGGAAAACAGATGCAGTAAGAACACGCCCATTGATTGGGTTTCGTAGTCTAAGAAACTCGCGATATCAAAACCCACTAACATTAGAATATTGCCGATATTTTCGGCGATCGCATTGTAAAACGGGGCTAAAAAGCCCAAGAAAATCCATACGCGATTATTGGTGATGCCATGAATGATCAAATCTTTGATGGAGCGTTTATTAAGCACTACTTCATCGCTTGAATGGACCTGGTTACCTTGTTCCTCAGTATCTTTTGTTTCATGTTTATCAGCGCTGTTTGGCTTTTTAATGATGCTTTGAACAATATGTTTAAAGGATTCGGCTAGGGGAAGTCGTATCGCAACAATGTTGGCCTCTTGCTTGGCAGAACCGGCGGTATCAAGTTCAATGATGGCAAAATTGCTGAAGCGATAATAAAACGGTTGAATAATCTTAACGTTTTGAATTTTAGCAAACGGCAAATCAAGGTGGGATTTTTGAAAGACACCTTGTTTGATTTCGACACGGTCAGCACTTAATCTGTAAAAGTAAAATAGGTATTTTAATAACGAGCCCATTGCGATCAAAATGGCAAGTGCTAAACAACCTAAGCCTATAAATACGATATTCTCTTTTGCTTTTGCAAAGTTAAAGGCAAAGATGGGTAAGGAATAAATGACAATATTATTGATAATAAAAAATAAAGTTTTGGCAAAAAAATACAATATGGCAATGGGGGAAACGCGAGACCACTCATCGCTTGCGATTTCTCGTTTAATTTGCGCATCAGAAGCGCTATCGTCAGGCGTGCGTTCTAACATATCGGCGTGATCACTCATCTAAAGACAAATCCTTATGGTCGATGATGAACTTTCTTAATGCCACTGCCTCCTCATAATCCAATCCAGGAATTTCAAATGTGTGTGAGACACCTCCAGCGCTAAACACTTGAAGCGTCGCTAAGTTGGCCTTTCGCTCGATAGGTCCACGATTAAGTTCGATATGTTGAATACGCAAAATAGGTTGGCTTACTAGCTTTCGAAAAAACAGTCCCGATTGAAAATGTAAGTCTTGTTCACGCACCGCATATTGAATGAACTGAAAGGAAAAAACGATATAGAGAATATTCCAAAGTGCAAAAAATAAAACTAATCCGTAAATCGCTGCGCCTAAAAACTCCATCCATTCTGGGCGGGTGATCACTATGCCGCTATCGAGAAAAGCAAACACGGCAAGAATAATGATTGTTACCAATACAGTGAGTGAGATATGTATGGTTCGATAGCGTGTGGAGATTCCTTTGAGCGGTAAACTTTCTACTGACACATCGTCTAAATTAATAGTTTGGTTGCTATATTCCATTGAAATGATTGACCTGTTGATTAGTTTGGGCGACTAGGAAGCATTAAGAAAAGATTCCTAGGTAAACTAGTAGACTACAGCTATTTTGCCTTGTCCAGAGCTAGATTCATATCGCTTATAATTTGGTCACGCCCATTGTTTTTTGCCTTGTACAGTGCTCGGTCGGCGCGACTAATAATGTTAGAAATATCTTCTTTTTCGATGGCTTGCACCAGGCCAATAGACGTCGTTGTGCTTTGTTGCATATTGCGCTTACTCGCAATTTTATGAACGCGCTTGCGATATTTCTCAAGCAATCTAATGCCCTGTTCAATCGGGGTGTCTGGAAAAATGAATAAGAACTCCTCACCCCCTATTCGCCCTAGGCTATCGGTTTTACGAAAGGTGTCCCGAGCAAGCTGAGCGGCGTCTTTCAATACATCATCACCACATTGATGACCATAGGTATCATTGATTTTTTTAAAGAAGTCCAAGTCTATGATCGCCACACAATATGGGGATAAATTTCGATTAAACATATCTTGTTGATGCTCTAGTATTTCCATTATGCGGCGGCGTGAATAGAGTTCAGTAAGGGCATCTGTATGCGCAATATACTCGAGTTTTAAACGGTGGTTGCGGCTTCTGATGAATAATAATAACAACAAACATGTCATGCAAAACAGAAGGCTAATGACTAAAAAGTAAAGCCTGTTTAGCATTTGTTTATCTTCAATTTCAGAGGTTTGAACTTGGTTTTTTTGCTTTAACTCTGCGTTCTCTTGCTGTTGAAGTTGTAGCTGAAAATTGGTGTGTATATCTAACATGCGTTTAATTTCATCAATGGGCTTGTTCACATCTCTGGCCGCAAGTACGTCTTTTGTGACTCTAAAAGCTTCTTCAAATTGGTCTAAGCGCCCAAGCAATTCCGCCCTATGAAGATGAATACTTTGGACCAGATCAAATGCACTATTGTCGATTTGCGTGGCGTTAAATGCGGCAACTAAATGCTCTATTGCGCTGTCCATATCGTTTAGTTCGGTATGAGCGCGGCTTAATAATAAATGCGATTGTGCCATATAGGTTTGTTGATCAGCCTCTAAAAGCGCCAACGCACGCAAACTCAATTCAATGGTTTCTTCTAATGCATTATTTTGAAAAGCGATGTCTGCCGCAAACTGCAAACTACGGGCGCTGTAAAGAGTATTTTGTTGATCACTTAGCATCTCATTTATCGCCGCTAATTGGGAGCGTGCCTCGTCCCACCTTTGACTTGCGATAAGGCTTGGCATGCTCACCATGAGAGCTTCTAGCATAGTTGTTGACTCGTTGAAGCTCTCAGCCGTTGTAATGGCTCGTTGAGCGTAACTCAGTGCGATCGCATGCTCGTTTCGCTGTTGATGAAGCTGCGCAATTTTAATTGAAATAATTACCGCTGAAGAGGTGTCATCTTCACTTATGGCAAGTTGCAAAGCCAATTGTAAATCTTGTAGTGCTGAAATACTTGCGCCGGCGCGTTGGTCAATAAATGCGCGCTTTTGTAGCCGATTCAGCAAAACTGAGGTTTGTGAGCCACGCAAAGTATTGTTAATAGCGTCAGTTATAGCGATACGAGCGGTTGATAAATCATTGGACCGAAGATACAGGTCAGACAAACGCTCAAAAAATTCCGCTTGTAGTTGAGCGCTTTGCGGGCTCGCTGCCGCTAGTCGTGAGATCCCTTCTTGCAATTGAAGAATGCTGGCATTATCGCGCTCAAGTTTAATATAGGCCTCAGCGAGAATGTAGTCATTCTGAGCCTGCGTATAAAAATCGGCGTCTGGTGATGAACGGCCTGACGTTTCTGCGTATGCTTGAGGTTGCTGTCGCATCTTTGCATATTCATTTTTGAATCGCTCATCGAATAAAGTTGTTTGTGCCTCAACAAAGAAACACCACAACATAAGCACGATGGCAGTTACTAACAATGCTAAATACTGCTTCATTTGCATAGACCGCTAAACAACCTCTCTAGATTATGCGAGTACGCCAACTCATTGTCATCATCTTTAGTAATACCATGGTGTAATTATCCTTAACTTATGCTTGCGGTTCGTCCAATGCTCATAGTTAAACAGACGCATTTTTGTCGAGAATGCTTGCACATCACAATAAACCCCCTAGAATCCCATTTAAGAGGCCTTTGCATCAGAGCGTTATGAACGACCCTATTATCCCAAACGTTGCTCATTCAAGCCATGCGGTTTTGCAGCCATTATCATCACTGCATACCTTTGGATTAATGGCAAACTGCTTTCAATATCAGACTATCGATACGATAGATAGTTTAGTAATGCTCTTACCAAAGTTGCAATTTAAACCATTTATTTTGTTAGGTGATGGCAGCAATACAGTATTTACACAAGATTATGAGGGCTTGGTATTAAAAAACCAACTACATGGCATTCATGTGTCACAGGACGAAGATAACTATCATTTAAACGTGGCGTCGGGAGAAAACTGGCACGATTTGGTCTGTTATTGTATGGCACAAAAAATTTATGGTCTCGAAAATCTTGCACTTATTCCAGGAACCGTTGGTGCCTGCCCAATTCAAAATATTGGTGCTTATGGCGTAGAGATCGAACGTTTTATTCACAGTGTTGAGTTTTTAGATATTAACACCGGACTGATGGGCCATTTTACCAATCGAGAATGTGCATTTGCCTATCGAGACAGTAGGTTTAAGCGCGATACTGATAATCCCAAAGTGATTACGTCGGTGAACTTTGTATTGCCCAAACAACATCAGTTGGTAACAAGTTATGGACCCCTCGCAGAATTAGTAGACCCATCGCCAGAGAATATCTTTGACAAAGTCGTTGAGATTAGAACCAGTAAGCTGCCAGATCCTGCCATTATTGGCAATGCGGGTAGCTTTTTTAAAAACCCAACCGTTGCGCGTGAGCAGTTTGTGCAGTTGCAAAAAGCATATCCAAATATCCCTCATTTCAGCGCGCCAGAAGGTAAAGTCAAAATTCCCGCAGCTTGGATGATTGACCAATTAGGATATAAAGGAAAATCTATAGGTGGGATTGGCTGCCATGAACATCAAGCGCTCGTGCTCGTTAATCATGGCAATGGAACCGGTGAAGAGTTATTGGCTCTCGCGCGTGAAATTCGCGACAATGTGCAAAGCACATATGGGATTGAACTTGAGAACGAAGTGAGAGTAATGGGCAGAAAATCTGCAGTCATTCTATGAACAAAAGCACTTTATGAAGCACACTGACGACAAAACTAACCGTATAAATAACCTTAGAATACAGATTGTATCGCTTTTGAGCGCGCATGACTTTGTCTCGGGGGCGGAGATTGCTCAGCAGTTATCGATCACCAGAAGCTCTGTTTCAAATCATGTTAGAGCATTAAATACCCTTGGGTTGGATATATTTAGTGTCAAAGGTCGTGGCTACCGCTTGGCAAAGCAAGTGGAATTGTTAAACCAACAACACATCGAAAATACCTTGGTTGATTTTGGTTTTGACCAGCGTGCTCCTATCCTAGTCGAAAACATTGTTGATTCTACAAACGATGTCATCAAGCGTAAAAGCTTAGAGTTACCACAAGGTAGCTTATGTTTGGCCGAGGCACAAACAAGTGGTCGTGGCCGAAGGGGTAGAAAGTGGATATCTCCCTTTGGTGCTAGTATTTACCTGACCATGTTGTGGCGATTTGATAGTGGTTACCAATCGATGGCAGGACTTTCGTTGATGGTTGGTCTAGCGGTGAATCGAGCCTTACTGAAAGTCGGACTTGCTGACTGCCAATTGAAATGGCCCAACGATATTTATCACAAACATAAGAAACTAGCAGGTATTTTGATTGAGGTTGAAGGGCAGGTGACAGAAATGACAACGGCAATTATTGGTATTGGCGTAAACTTTCGCCTACCCGATAATGTTGATATTGACCAAGCATTCACCGATATCCATAGCGGCTTGAACGAAGAAACGAGCCGTAACTATTTCGTCGCTTGTTTGATTGAATCGCTGTGGACGATGCTTCCGCAGTTTCAAGAACATGGTTTAACGCCGTTTTTGTCAGAGTGGGCAGAGCGCGATTTATATGTGGGGACATCGGTCAGTCTTGTCTCGGGCAATTTTGTAACCAAAGGAATTAGCCGAGGTATAGACGCCAGTGGCGCTCTGTTATTAGAAAGTGAGGGACAGGTCAAACCGTACCATGGGGGCGAAATCAGTGTCAGGCCAATCTAAATTGCTCATTGATATCGGTAATACAAAATTAAAATACTGCTGGTATCAAGAAGGGGAAAGCTTACAAGATATTAAAGGTAAGACCATTTCTTTAGATGACATCAATACCCTATTGTTAGATAAGCCAATTGTGCATTTTTGCAGTGTTAAAGCAGATGCATACAATGAGCACATCATCCATCTACTGAAAGCGGCAGAAGTACCTTTTTATCAAGCGCACACAAAAGCGTTGCAATTCGGCATCAGCAACAGTTATAAAACCGTTTCTAACATGGGAAGTGACCGGTGGCTGGCCATGTTGGGGGCGGATGCGCTCTCAAGCAAGGATGTCTTGGTCATTGATGCTGGTACCGCAGTAACCTGTGATTTTGTGGTCTCACGTCAGCATATAGGCGGCTGGATCGCCCCAGGATTAAAAATGCTACGAGCGAGTGTAGCGGCCAATGCGAACCGTGTTTTTGATTTTGAGGATGTCATTTCTGCACTTATCCCAGGAACAGGTACCGCTGAGTGCGTAGCAAATGGAGCACTTGCGCAATTAGTCGGCATGGCGCATCAGGCATATCTAACGATGCAAACTAAATCTGATGACTTCACGGTGATCATCAGCGGTGGAGATGCAGGTGCGATAGTCCAATCAATGAGCAATAACTGGCTTGTGCATGACAATTTGGTACTCGCAGGTTTAGCCAGAATTAGTGCAAGTGTTGAGTCATAATGCATTGTAAAAATTAGGCTTTATTCAGCGCTTGAGATTAATTGTCAAAAAAAGGCATATTTTTGTCATTTGTCTCTTGCCATGCGGTAAAGCTTACTCTAGAATGCGCACCCACTTGATGCAGTGCCGACTTAGCTCAGTTGGTAGAGCAACTGACTTGTAATCAGTAGGTCACCAGTTCGACTCCGGTAGTCGGCACCATCAATCTCTGGAGGGGTACCCAAGCGGTCAACGGGAGCAGACTGTAAATCTGCCGGCTCAGCCTTCGCAGGTTCGAATCCTGCCCCCTCCACCACTTTTTTATGAGGTGGTCTGAGAATATAGGAATGCGAGCATCGTATAATGGCTATTACCTCAGCCTTCCAAGCTGATGATGCGGGTTCGATTCCCGCTGCTCGCTCCATCTAAGATGCTGATATAGCTCAGTTGGTAGAGCGCACCCTTGGTAAGGGTGAGGTCGGCAGTTCGAATCTGCCTATCAGCACCATTCTCCGATCTCCTGATTAAATTTTTAATGTTAACTTTGCTGGGAAAATAGAAATGGCAAAAGAAAAGTTTGAACGTACGAAACCGCACGTAAACGTAGGTACAATTGGCCACGTTGACCACGGTAAAACGACGCTTACAGCGGCAATCACTACAGTACTAGCAAAGACTTACGGTGGTAGCGCCCAAGCATTTGATCAAATCGATAACGCACCAGAAGAGCGCGAACGTGGTATCACCATCGCAACTTCTCACGTTGAGTATGACACGCCTAAGCGTCACTATGCTCACGTAGATTGCCCAGGACACGCCGATTATGTGAAAAACATGATCACCGGTGCTGCACAAATGGACGGTGGTATCTTAGTAGTAGCTGCTACAGACGGTCCTATGCCACAAACTCGTGAGCACATCTTGTTAGGTCGCCAGGTTGGTATTCCTTACATGATCGTATTCATGAACAAATGTGACATGGTAGACGACGAAGAACTTCTAGAGCTAGTAGAGATGGAAGTACGTGAGCTATTAACTGAATATGAATTCCCTGGTGATGACTTACCGGTAATCCAAGGTTCAGCACTTAAGGCGCTAGAAGGCGACCCAGTATGGGAAGCGAAGATTGTAGAGCTAGGCGAAGCGCTAGACAACTACATTCCAGAGCCAGAGCGTGACATCGACAAGCCGTTCATTCTTCCAATCGAAGACGTATTCTCAATCTCAGGTCGTGGCACGGTTGTAACCGGTCGTGTTGAGCAAGGTATCGTTAAAGTAGGTGAAGAAGTTGAAATCGTAGGTATCAAAGACACTACGAAGACAACTTGTACGGGCGTAGAAATGTTCCGTAAGCTTCTAGACGAAGGTCGTGCTGGTGAGAACGTAGGTGTTCTATTACGTGGTACAAAGCGTGAAGACGTAGAGCGTGGTCAAGTATTGGCTAAGCCTGGTTCAATCAACCCGCATACTAAGTTTGAAGCAGAAGTATATGTACTAAGCAAAGATGAAGGTGGCCGTCATACTCCATTCTTCAAAGGCTATCGTCCACAGTTCTACTTCCGTACAACTGACGTAACAGGTGCAGTAGAGCTACCTGAAGGCGTAGAGATGGTAATGCCTGGTGATAACCTTAAATTCGTCGTAGAGCTAATTGCTCCGATAGCGATGGATGAAGGTTTACGCTTTGCAATCCGTGAAGGTGGCCGCACAGTAGGCGCCGGTGTTGTAGCTAAGATTTTAGCTTAAGCACA
>NZ_JAHEOJ010000022.1 GCF_018595715.1 Glaciecola sp. XM2 | reverse complement strand
TGTAGTGGCAGAATAAACCCGTACACCTTTTTAAGTGGTAGCATTACACTTATAGAAGAGGTGTTCAATGGAAAAGAGAAAGCGCCGGTCATTCAGCCCGGAATTTAAAAACGATGCAGCTTGCTTGGTTTTAGATCAAGATTACTCATTTGCTGAAGCAAGTCGAGCGATAGAAGTTCACGAAAACACGCTGCGGATTTGGGTGAAACAACTTGAATCAGAGCGTATTGGTGTAACACCTAAATCGAAAGCCTTGTCAGTTGAACAACAGCGGATTCAAGAGCTAGAAGCTAAGGTTAATCGCTTAGAACGAGAGAAGTCGATATTAAAAAAGGCTACAGCTCTCTTAATGTCAGACGATCTGAACTCCACGCGCTAGTCGATCGATTGAGGGAGCATGAATCGACAGAGCTAGTGTGCTCGGCGTTAGGCTTGGGTGTGACGAGCTACTACGAGCGTAAAAAGCGCCGAAGATTGATAGATGCAAAGCGCCGTATTTTAAGAGCAAGAGTAAAGCGCTTGTTTGATAAAAGTCGCCAGTCAGCCGGTACGCGAACGATTGTTGGTATGCTGAGAGATGAAGGCATTGAGATGGGTCGCTACAAGGCCGCACGCTTGATGCAGGAGCAAGGGCTAACAAGTAAGCAGCCTGGTAAGCATGCTTATAAGCGAGTTAAAGTTGAGAGACCGGATATTCCGAACTTATTGAATCGACAGTTTGTACCAGAGCAGCCCAATCAAGCGTGGTGTGGTGATATTACTTATTTATGGACGGGCGATGCTTGGCATTATGCAGCGGTTGTCATCGACCTTTATGCACGTCGAGTAATTGGTTGGAGTCTATCAAAACGGCCGGATGCTGAACTGGCGGTAAGAGCGCTAGATATGGCCTATGAGCAGCGAGGCAAGCCACAGAGCGTGCTGTTTCACAGCGACCAAGGCTCACAATATGGTGCTCGTAAATTTAGACAGCGCTTGTGGCGATATCGCATGACACAAAGTATGAGTCGACGCGGTAACTGTTGGGATAATAGCCCAATGGAGCGAGTATTTAGAAGCCTAAAATCTGAATGGATGCCAACTATCGGCTATCAATCAGCAAATGAGGCAAAACGAGATGTGGGTTATTACCTGATGAACTATTATAACTGGGAGCGACCGCATCAATTTAACGATGGTCTACCGCCAGCGAAAGCTGAGAAATTAGCTAAATCGGTGTACGGATTTTGTTGACCACTACAAAGTTTCGTTGAAACAGTAATTGGTGATCTTAAAATTTTTGACATCTCTAGCTAGTTATAAGTGATAATTATGTCGTATTCGCGATTAACTTTAATGTAAGGGCATTTAGTACAACGCCCTTAGTCAACAACTTGCTAATTAACAACGCAAGATAGCAATCTATACTTCGTTCTGATCTTGGTGCGACCCTTTACACGTAAATCTTAGTTATCAATGCTAAATGAGATTTTTACCATGGAAGCTTTTGCCGCTTTAGTAAATACCTTGTATTACTTAAATAGCAGTAATGCCAAGGCTCAAGTGTTGATTGAGTATTTAGAGCACACAGAAGATCCTGAACGTGGCTGGGCTATCGCTGCCATGGCGGGGACCTTGTCGTTTGAATTTTTTAAACGCGCAACTATAAAAAACCTCATACTAGAGAAAGTCGACGCTGAGTTATTTGCTTTGAGCTATGACTACGTAGGCGAATTGAGTGAGACTGTCGCCCACCTGTGGTCTACGACACAGTCATCAATTTCAACGCAACAATACTTACCGGCTTTAGCGGAAATCATAGAACAGTTTCAAGCCTTGAAAAAGAAACAAGTACCTGATTATCTGTCCACCTTATTGGATAAAATGACATCAACACAACGTTGGGCTCTTTTAAAATTGGGCACGCGCGGGTTACGAATTGGAGTGTCAGCGCGCGCGTTGAAAAAAATACTCGCACAATTCGCGCAACAACATAACCAATATATTACTGTAGAAGATATTGAACAGGTTTGGCATGGCGTAAAACCTCCGTACATTGATTTGTTTGCATGGTTAGAAGGCAATGCAGCGAAGCCAGATATTACTGATCAACTCACCTTTCAACCGGTGATGTTGTCCCAACCGTTTCAAACAGAACTACTCAATACTATTGTTCCGTCGCAATGGTGCATTGAGTGGAAATTTGATGGAATTAGGGCTCAATTGTTAATAAACAAGTGTGGTGTGGCTTTATATAGTCGCACTGGAGATGACATTAGTGAGAGCTTTCCCGACTTGATCGAGAGAGTTAAAGATTCTGGTATCGTGGGCCGGTTTGATGGTGAGCTTATCTCCCTAAACCCCGGCTACACAAGCACCGGCGACGAACTGATTAACTATGAGGGCATTGCAAGTTTTAATCAATTGCAACAACGCCTGAACAAGAAAAAGCCGTCCAAACGTTTGCTTCAGCAGGTACCTGTTGGACTGATTTTATACGACGCACTCGAAATCAACGAGCAAGACCTGAGAAGCGTTGGTTTTGAGCAGCGACAGAAGATATTATCATCGGCATTAACGCATATTCTAAAAATATCGAACTCAAGCAACGAATCAACATCCAATAACCACTGTGGTCTTTTTATTTCAGAGCAGTTGCCTTTCACTAAAGTGACACAACTTACCGATTACAAAGAGCGGGCAACAAACATGTCAAATGGCTACATTGAAGGAGTAATGCTTAAGTTCAAGTCCGGGACTTATGTCTCGGGGCGTCCAAAAGGACAATGGTATAAGCTTAAACGAGACCCATTGGTCATAGATGCAGTAATGATGTACGCACAACGAGGTCATGGAAAGCGCTCAAGCTTTTATTCGGATTATACTTTTGGTTGTTGGTCTGAAGGCCAATTACTGCCTGTTGGTAAAGCTTATTCTGGCTTTACGGACGAAGAGCTTAAGAAACTAGATACTTGGATTAGGCGCAATAGTATTGGTCGTTTTGGGCCAGTTAAGGAAGTCAAAAAGGAGTTAGTCTGCGAGCTTGCTTTCGATGCCGTAAACGCTTCAAATAGACACAAATCAAAAGTGGCAATGCGCTTTCCGAGGATCAAGAGAATCCGCTGGGACAAACCTGCAAATGAAGCCGACACTTTAGAAAACTTAGCGCAATTAATTCGTTAATTTTTTGGGCTATTTGCATTCTGAGGTTGGAAAGTGCCTTTTCCGGTTTTTATCGATAAATCTAACACTGGTTGGAAAATAACTTTCTAAACTGGCTGTTCCAAGCCTAAATCGATCATAGCCGGTTCAACTTTTCACTCAAACAAAGGTACCTTTTTAATCTTAAAAATCCGATGAGTGATAGACGGCTTTGGGCAGTTAGGAGCCAGTCGTTTTTTAAGAAATATGACTGCTGAGCCTTCGAGAACCTGTCAAATTGGATTTTTGAGTTTTCGTTCTCTGGAGCGGACGTTCAAGCTAAAACGGCAATACTACACAAACCAAAATCAGGCTGCTTGTTCAGTCGTTTTCTAAGCGCTTGTTTGACATCCTTGAATGCCACTATTCAAGGATGAAGGAAGTGCTGGCAATACAGCAACAACAAAAGTACAAACGACGTCGCCCTGAAACTATCTTACTGTGTGAGTTGGTAGAACGTTACTACTCAGATTTTACCGCCACCCTAGCAGAGCAAGGCAAATCCTTGCCCAAGCTGTGGGGCCAGAAGAATGGCTGAAAGTGCAGCTATTATAATGAGTAGTGCATAGCGTTAATTCTTCTTATCCTCTAAGGGTTCGGAATTCCAAATCCTCTCTTACCGACCAATTCTATTTCCCCAAGTCTAAACAATGAGTGAGACTATTTACTTACAGTTTGCATTAATTAATAAGACACCAAACATGAGCAGTAGGCTGTGTGTATGGTGTCCAAGTCTCACGGTAAAAATTTTACCGATAATGAACAATCACTCGTTCGTTTTTATTCTTCAGAGAGTCTAAAGTCGAGCTGAATAGTATTAACGGCAGGTCTAAATGTGTCGTTAGGGAGATATCGCCACTTAGCTACTGCCATTCTAGCGGACTCATCAAAAACACCAGCTGGCTCTGAATCTACTACTCTAATTTCCTCAACCGTTCCGTTTTGTGAAACCATGTATTCCAAAACTACCCAGCCTTCTATGTTGTTTTGTGTGGCTGTTTCGGGATAACTAGGGTCTATTCTAACAATCGGTTTTAAATATTTTTCATCCACTGGTAACGATGTTTCTGCATTAAGTTGAGTGGTACTCATAATGCCAACAATTATAAGTAATGATAAAGTAAAAAAGCGGCTATATTTGTGCGCTTGCATAGCGTGATAAATACGTTGGGTTAACATAGTTTTTTCTCCTAATTTGACGAAATTGCCAAAATTTGTTGTGTGAATAAACGCGGGGCGAAGAGACGCTGATTTTATTAAGGCATCAGCGTACAGTTTTCTAGTGTGTCTATCAGCTGATGCAAGTACTGCTTCATCGCACGCAAGCTCTTGATCTTGTCTGAACAAATTAAAGGCAAACCAGGCTAATGGGTTGAACCAAAACATTAGCAGTAGCAAGAGAGCGATTTGATTCCAAATTAAGTCTTTTCTTCTAAAGTGCGTGTGCTCATGCTCGATAATGAGTCGCTGTTCTTGTTCGGAGAATATCTCTGAGAAGTTAGCGGGTAAAACTAAACGTGGGTGCAGAATGCCGACTAAATAAGGTGAGGCATCAGGGTAGCTATATTCTACATCGGGCAATTTCGTTGACATGAAACAACCCGAATCATTTTCATTAAAGCTGCTCTTCATATTAGCTACATGGGTTCTTTTGCGAATAAGTGTATGCTTAAGCACGATAAAACTATAAGCTACAGCTCCGAAGCTAAATCCAACAAAATAGATGATAGTAAAGAGGTCACTATAACTATGAGACAGAACCGGCGGGTTATTGTTTAACGGCGCTGTGACATTTACAACAAATGTGCTCGTGATATTTAAAGTAAATACTGCCGAAACAGGTAGCCCTAACAAGAATATAGCCAGGGGCACACTGCTCCATAATTGATATGTTTGACGTGCTCCAAACAGTTTTGTTAGAGGCCTTCTTGCCACAATGATAAATAAGCACAGCACCGAAAAGATGAGTGTGGCATCATAAATAAATTCAATCATCACGACGCTCCCAATCATTTATGAGTTTTTTAAGTTCGCGAATATCGTCGTCGCTCAATTTTCTATATGAGGCGAAATGCGCCACGAATGGGGATAGTTTGCCGTTGAATAGTCTCTGTAGGAAATGTTCACTCTTACTAGCGGTATAGTCCGACTTCGATACATTCACAAAATAGATATATTCACGCCCTTGTTTCTCAAAACGCAGTGTGCCTTTTTTCACTAGTCTATTTAAAAGAGTATTTGTTGTTTTGATGTTCCAATCTTTATCAAGACATGCATGAATTGACTTGGAGGACTGCTGATTTTTAGACCAGAGAATTTGCATGATATTTAGCTCTGCATCAGTAATATCATATTTCATTTTTTAAACTCTTACAGTTGTAGTATTTATAAATATCACACATGTAATATTTATTAGCAAATATTATTTACAAAGCTTTATATTCGACTCCACCAAAAGGGCTGATTTACAGGGCTCTTAAAACTATGTTGACTTACGTGATTTTACTTCAGGCATCGTTAAGTAGACACTTGACACGATGATGAATGTGCTAAATGGCATAAAGAGTATTTCAAATGAGAACGGGAATGCCATCAGTGCGCCCTAAGTAGGGGCTTTTCTGCGTATCATTTTGTTGAGAATAGACGGCGAATTTGTACCGATTATTAATCCATCCTTTTCGCATATGAGCGAAGCGACTTTTTTATTCGAAGAAGAATGTTTTAGCTTTTAATAAGAATTATCTCAATATGGCCGCTTTCTTAAATCGATAAGAAAAGGATTAGCCCGAAATGACTGCTTCTGGCACTAAACGCTCATTTGTTATCTTCATGCTCGTATGGCAGCAAATGCCGTGGACTTGCCCTTTGCGAACAGAACGTTTCCGGCTAGTAATTGATAGGCCGCACTTCTATGCAAGAAGAGCGGCATGCTAGCTTTTACTAGGAATCAATACCTTCTGATACCTCAAGTGCATCATCGACTTCTATACCTAGATATCTA
The DNA here is from genome assembly GCF_018595715.1 of Glaciecola sp. XM2. Lineage (GTDB taxonomy): Bacteria > Pseudomonadota > Gammaproteobacteria > Enterobacterales > Alteromonadaceae > Glaciecola. The sequence continues at coordinate 73,306 of NZ_JAHEOJ010000022.1, read as the reverse complement.
ACAGTACTTTCAAGTTTTGTATGACCGAGTAACAATTGGCAAGCTCGCAGATTCTTAGTCTTTTTGTAAATAAGAGAAGGCTTTGTTCGCCTCATTGTATGCGTACCGTATTGAGTCGCGTCTAAGTTTATCGATTCGACCCAATGGTCAACAATCCGGCTATATTGTCGCGTTGATAAATGAACAGATGCTTTCACTCTCGATTTGAATAAGTAATCACTTGACGTCAATTGGTCGTGTTGGATTAACTGTGATACAGATTCACGTGTGTTTTTCGTAATTTCGAACTGTACAGGTTGCCCGGTCTTTTGTTGAACTACCATTGCTCTGGATTGCACACTCAGTCCATGAGCAATATCACGTAGCCTCAGAGAGACAAGATCACAACCTCTCAATTTACTGTCGATAGCTAGGTTAAATAGTGCTAAGTCTCTAATATTACCTGCTAGCTCAAGACGGATACGAATAGCCCAGATTTGCTGAAGTTTAAGTGGGAGCTTTTGACCAACAAGCTTGTTTTTATTCCAAGGTTCCTTTTTCCTATAAACTGTAATTTGATACATGGTGTCACCTCTTTCATATTTGATTGATGTGGATGAATGACCACACATACTAAAGATGAGCTAAATATCATGTTAAAGACAATTTTTCGTTCCACTGATGGACTCACAGGGCATGAAGCGGACGTTGCAGTTTACAATCGCTATTACCGCTATGAGGGAATTAGGAGTCATAGCCCTTCCTTACGCTCCACCCCAAATGCACGCCAAAGCAGTCATACTCCGTTCAATTATGTGCTAAGATTTTATCTCATGCATGTAAGATTAGGATGAACAGTGACAGACTGTTCTGTAATCCTCTCCTAAAATCAGAAAGCGGTCACTAAGGTAAGTGATGATGATGTTAGATGCGCAGCACGTATTTACTGAAGGCAATATTGATATCGCCTATTCGTGGTTGTGTAAACAGCGTGCTAATTTTCCGCCTAATGCCGATATTTGGCACTTGCGTTTTCATTGGCACTCACAGCGTCAAGCGCTTCTTGAGTCACTTCACACACACGACTACACACTGTTGCCGCAGAGCGTGGTGACAAAGGCCGATGGGTCAAGTATTCACTTGTGGTCATCATGCGATGCACTGGTATTAAAAATGTTAGCCATGGCGCTTGCAGACACCTTGGTATTATCTACTAACTGCACGCATGTGAAAGGGCATGGCGGATTAAAAGCCACTGTTAATACCTTGCACTCAGCATTGCCTGACTATACCTATGTCATGAAAACGGATGTAAAAGGATATTATGCGTCCATTGACCACACCCTATTGCTTAAGCAACTAGATGAAGACATTGGCAACCCTTTCATTTATCGATTATTGGCGCAATTTGTAAAACGAAGTGTTGAAAAAGGCGGCACGTTTAAGGCGGTACAGTGCGGTATATCAAGGGGTTGTTCTTTGTCACCGGTTATCGCAGCGTATTATGTGAACGGCTTGGATAAGCAAATGGAAGCAGATAAACGATATTTTTATCGCCGATATATGGATGACATTATTGTATTAGCCAAAACACGTTGGCATCTACGATGTGCAATCAGGACGGTCAATCAACATTTTAATGCATTGAAAATTGAACAAGCGCCCGATAAAAAATTTATTGGCCGGATTGAGAAACAATTTGATTTTTTGGGATATCGTTTTGGCCTTCCACATTTAGCCGTGGCACAAAAAACAATATCTAACGCGGTTAATATGGCTATTCGGCTTTATGAGAAAAAGCAAACGGCCCCTAAAAGAGCCGTTGCGCTTGATGACTATTTTATCCGCTGGTTACGATGGGTAGTGGCAGGGATAGATGATAATTCGATTAAACCTTTCTACGTCGTTGGGATACTAACAAACCAGCTATACCCATCACCATTATAATCGCGACATTCGGTGACGAGACCTCGACAGCTTCCCATACTGCATATGTGTAATCGGTGTCTTGATCTAAATCAACTAACGCAAAACGCAGAGTTGAGAACACCCTATCATCAATCTCATCATCACTGTTGAATGACGTAGCAAGTTCTATTAAATCACTACTACCGACAACAAACCCCCACGGTGTATACACACCACAAGCCCTCAAATCAACGCACCCGTTTGTCAAATTAGGAACATTGTCAAACTCTCCATCGACCCCGTCAACAAACACTTTCTCCAGCAACGCTGTGGACGCTGCCACTGCATCCGCTTGTGTATTAAACACAAAATCACCCGCATCATCGCAGCCATTAAATAACGCTACACACGTGCCATCTTTAAACCTTACATTGTAAAACGAACCGTTTACGTTAACGTTATCAGCGCCTAACAACGATATAACATCGCCATTATCGTCTTTCTCCGTGATAAAAATAACCGTAGCATGAGATACTGAGACGAACGTCGTTATTACTATGGCGAACACTATTTGTATGATTTTCATTGATACTTCCTTTCCCTTGATGTTTAGTCTTTGAGAAAACTTATTTTTTTAAATCTACCAGCAAATATAGTGCCACCTAAAATAATCAAACGATAACAATGACTTAATCAGGCGTCTCCTTTTCAATCACACAAATATGTAAAAAAACCTGACACGATGGTGCGTGACAATTACCTTGCGCTTGCGTGAAAGCGTTTATGAAATATAAGCGCGTGATTAGACAAATCGCGCCAATGACGCGATGCATTGAGTGAAGTTAATAACGATATAAAAAGAAATAGGCCTGTGCTTTACAAACAGAGCTGCGCCAATGAAAATAGAAATAAGGGCTGACAGTTTGCTTCCATTCATGATTGAAAGTGTTTGAAATATAACCATTAACAACGATGCACGATCAAAAAAAGGGTAGAGTCAGGAAGTGACTATGGCTTTTATTGGGCAGAGCTGTCATTCAATTCCGTTAGTTTAGATTATCAAAATTGCTGAAATAAGACTAATTTGCAGAAAACTGCTACGTCTCCTAATGCCCAAAGCACTTATTCGGATGAATGTTGGTGAAGGTCTGCAAATGCCGTAATTCAGACCTTGATATGACCTTTCATAATCGATGGTAATTAGCTTAATACTTTCTTATACTCAAGGCCTAAAAGCGTTGTAACTAATTCGAAAATAAAAACATTAAGAAGAAATGCATGACTTCAGATAAACGGGTGATGAATACAACAAGACGTAGCTTCTTGAGAATTGGAGCTGTTTTAAGTGCTATGGCAAGCGTTGGCAAAGCGACTGCTATGTCGGCGGTCGCGCCCTCATCATCAGCTGAGGTCGTAGTTAAAGATATAAATCCCGGCAAGCCTTTTATTCTGACAACTTGGGACTTCGGTCCCGATGCAAATGCATTGGCTTTTAAGATGTTGACTGAAGGTAGATCATCGCTAGATGCGGTCGAGGCAGCTATAAATTATGTCGAATTGTTACCTGATGAATACTGGGTTGGTTATGGCGGTGTGCCAAATGAAGTTGGCGAGACAACTTTAGATGCCATGGTTTTATGGGGACCAACCCACGATGTCGGAGCGGTCGGTTGCCTCAAACGAGTTAAAAAAGCGATATCTGTAGCGCGGGCAGTCATGGAAAAAACGCAGCACAGTTTGATTGTTGGAGATGACGCGACGCGGTTTGCAGCGCGCATGGGCTTTGAGGAAACTTCTCTTACCAACATTACTTCGCAAAAGCGCTGGGAAGAGTGGGCAAAAAAGGGAGAACTGTCCGATGCCTTCAATCCAGAACCATTTTCGGAAGATGCATTGCAAGGGCATGACACGGTTGGCTCAATTGCACTCGATGCTATGGGCCAGTTATGTGTTGGTTGTTCCACAAACGGAAGAGAATTCAAAATTCCAGGCAGGGTTGGCGACTCGCCTATTGCTGGTGCTGGAGCTTATGGCGATCAGGCCGTTGGTGGTGCGGTGGCAACGGGAAATGGCGATGTTATGATGCGTTTTTTGCCAACGTATCATGCCGTAGAACTTATGCGTCAAGGAGTGTTACCCGAGAACGCCTGTAAAGCGGCGATAAAACGAATAACTGATCGCGGATATAAATTTGGCGGAGGAATGGCGGCTATACGTATTGATGGAGAACACGGCGGAGCGCAATCTGGTTGGGAAAATGAAGGTTTCAGTTACTCAATTCAAACAAAAGATACAGCAACTAAATTCCCCGTTGTATGAGACCTTATAGTATTCGATGTGAAAGAATTTTGATTGCTGAATATATAAATTGCACCTAAATGCAGATTATCTAAATTAGGTTTTTTTTGATCACATAAATCTATGAAAGGCGACCAACCCTGACCGACCGCTCATGCCGTTCAGTTGTCTAAGACAAGATTTGCGGTAAGGCCGCCTAAATAAAATTTTAGCAGTTTGCAGACTATTGCAAAAATGACTTAATGGGCAGCTTTGAGCGCTCAGGGTTTATGGGCTTCTAATTCAATTTCTATCATGAATTCAGGCAATGCCAGCTCTTTGACCCCAAGCCAAGAACCTGTCGGAAATTGCTGCTTGTATATCGAAGTGCGGTATTCTGCGTTTTCAAGAAAAGTTGACATATCTGTTGTGAAAATATTCTCAACAACAACATCATCAAACGTACAGCCGTAATGCGCTAGAACCTTTTCAAGGTCAGCATAACAGTTTTTCATTTGTTGTCCTAAGTCCCCGATTGCCGTTGGATTACCTTCATTATCCATACTCACCGCTCCAGAGACTTTTATGCTACTGCCAATTTTAACCGCGTGTGAATAGCCGTAAGCATTCTCTACTTCGGGTCGAAGAAGAAAGAATTCAGGTTTAGTATTAGTGTTGTCAGTCATTTCTAATTCCAATTTATAAATGTTCACAAAACATCAAGCGTCTTTGAGTATTGGTAGAATAAAATATTACTCTTTCCTATACAACAGGGTGTATTTTGTAGATTTTATAGCCGCTATTGGCACATTTTCTCGTACAAATTCGGGCGGCGTATGTCCCCTTATGCCGTGAACTTGTCTGTCAAGGTCATTCTTTGCAAAGCAAATTGATTCTCTCCCCTCTGTAATTATCAATTACAGAAACGACGCTGTTGAATTGATATGTTGAAAAGACACAATCACCCTCTGGCATGAATTCAGTAATAAATTCAACGTAATTTTGAAAGTGTTTTCTGTATTCCTTATGGATAAAAAAGAACACTTCCCCACTTTTCCTATTTTTGTATTCTCTTACCTCATACTCATCACCCAATGGCTTATATTTATATGTTGTTCTTCTTAGCTTAAGTGCTTCGCCCGGCATCATTCCTGTTTGAGATACGAACAAGAGAAGCTCTGCATCAATTCGGCAGTTTATAATCCGGTATTTTTTGCATTTTGAAAGGTTGCTCGAGACAAAATTTTTTTCAAATGTTAGGTCAATTGTTCGAGATAAATGCTTAAAGGGCACAATTACTTTAGGTTTTGAATCACAAAGGGTATCTCTGTTGATTCCAGTAGCTAAAGCATATATAAAACGACCAAATAGAAATGATTCCTCGAGATTTTGCTTCTCCGCTAATCTACCGGTAGCTCTTTTTGCGTGCACCGTTTTAGTCAGTCGTGTCTTAAAGATAAAACGCTCGCCGTAGGGAATCTCAAATGTAGAGCCAATAAATCCACTTAGCCTGCTTGCAATCCCATGCGCTGTATTTCCTGACATTTTTCTGTTGCGTTTGGAGCTTGAAACGCGGTCTAACCAAGCAGCCCATTGCAGAAAATTAGACTGTAAAGTATCCTCTGAAGCAATTAGATTGTGTGTATCTATGAACTGATACAAACTTCTAATTGCACCAACTATATTTTTTACTGATACATACGAATCTCCGCGCGCTAACCGACTCTCAGCTTCTTCTTTAAACTTTTGCAATAGCGGCTCTCTAAGCATCAAAGGTTCGCCAAGTTTTCCTTCTTCTACTTTCTTTCTGAAATATTGGGATTTAAATTGAGACCCACCCAAATATAAGAAACGAGTGAGATTAAACATTGAGCGGTCGCGAGTTCTTTCATGGTCAATTTGCAAATAACTTAAATTCATACAAGAAAATCATTTATGTCAGTGAGCGCACCGGTGAAAACCTTGAAGAACTCGTCATTAATTTGCTGTTTAATAGGCTGGAGCTCCAGAAAACGAACGTACTTCCAAGTTGTGCTAGCGTCACGATGGAGCATTGCGTTTTTTACAAAGTTGAGTGCTGATATTTGAGAGGGAAGGTACTTCAATGCTAAACCCATCAAACGGGTACCAAATGTCGCTCTTGTCTGGTGAAATTTGAAGTTATGAAACTGGCCTAGCCCATCAGATATCATTCTTCGTCTAAGGTCACTTATTAACTTAGTAAAAGTTGACTCAGAATAGGGGTTACCTTTTGAGGTAATAAATAATAGTGTTTTATCTTCATCACGAGATATAGCTTGTCGTTTCAGGCGTCTTGGCGAGTAAGCGTATTTAGTTAATCTGTTTAACAAAGATTCAGCTATTAAGATTTCGCCCTCAACATCGAATTTTGTTTTTATTGAGGTACCGGGGCCCACCCGCATATAGTAAATGTTTTGATCAGCATCTTTTCTAACCATATCTAAGTCTTGAATTCGAATAGTTCTTATCGTTTCACTTCTTGCGCCAGTAAATAAACCAATCATAATCATGAGTGATAACTCCTCGAACTTATTCACGGACAAATATGATATCAACGTGTCTGTATTCTCAACTGATATAGGATATAGACCGCCTTCCACACTATTGTTTTGAGCCTTTCTATTCTTAATTGCGGCTTCGCTCGATAATGCTGTTAAGGTTCTTTCAAACCCAACAGTTGTAACAAATTTATGCGTCACTAAGCTATCATCCCAGAGACTTTTCTTCTCTATTTCTTCATTATGTAACGCCCATCTATAAAAACGTATAACTGCTTCCATCCTTTTGGAGACGGTACTTGGTGATAAACCTTTCTGATCACGTTGGTCTATCAGAAAACCTCGGTATTTAAATATGACTCTATCCTTCTTTCTTCTCGGGAAATCTCGCCAGTCTTCTTTAGATTCCTCAAGCCAACGCGCATAAGCAAAAAGGTGGTTCATGTTAGACACTATCGTGCTTATTTTCTTATTACCTGAACTGAATTTATCCAACGCATATCTGTTCGCTGCAGCCCAAGGTTCACCATTAGAAAAAAATATTTGAGGAAAACTTTTCCAGACTTTTTTATCTAATGGTTCCCATGATGATGTTTCCGGATCAAATGTATGATGTTTAATATTTATTCGTTCTAGGTGAGTCAAGTATTAGATCCATATCGTAATAACGGGAATTTATTAATTAATCTAGCATTTCTCCTTATAGCACTAATTTGTGTGTTGCAGTAATTTTTTTATGTCTATGAGTAAATAGGTAATTAGTACGTGCCATGGCTTGTAACTCGTGTGTATCAAACTTCCATTCAGCCTGCCAGTGCTCAGGTGTAATACTGGGTAGCTGAGTCTCTTCAAAAGGGTGGGAGAGCATCACTGGGGCAAAGGTAACACTGTTGCTTACGTCTGGTTGCGGGCCCTTTCCTTCAAGCCAGTGCATGAGCTCCACATAGGGTGGTTTGAGCCCGTGCCATAAACGTTCAACTGCCTCTACATCAATGTTTGGGTCTGTGACTTGCCCGTATTCGGCCAGTACTTTTTTTAAGAAACGTGCCGACACGCCAATGCGCAAGCCACGGGTACCAAGTTTTAATAAAGCCCAGCGTTGAGGGGCGTTCATGCTGTTAAGCAAGGTAATAAGATACTGCTTATTTTGCGCTTTTGTACCCTTAGCAAATTGCGTTACCACTTCGCTCAGCGAAGGCAAAATGTCAATTGGTGCGGGGTCGTCTGTTTGTGCTCGCCACAAGTGGGAAACCGTTTCACTCATTTCGCCAACGTAGTCATAGCTCAAGTCGAACAGCACTGGGTCAACGCGTTCGGTGATCAAGTCTTTGATTAACTTTCGTTTAAAAAAATCAAAACTCAATGTGCCCGCGATAGCGGCAATCGCCCAGCCGCGATCAGGGTCGGGGGTGTTGGCTAAATACGCTTTTATCAAAGCCGATTTCGCAAGGTTTGAGGAGGTAAAATAGAGCTTATCAACAAGCGCGGCAAAGGCTTCCATAGTCAGCTTTCATCCTCATCATAGCCAATTAAAGACAAGGCTTTTGCTTTGTAACCCATGCGTTGCGCTTGATGCACAAGGGCCTGTTCGCGCCCATGAGTGACCCATACTTCTTGAGGGTTAACTTGTTCGATGGTTTGAATCAGCTCAGGCCAATCGCAATGATCGCTTATGATGAGGGGTAACTCTGAGCGGCGCTGCTTAGAGCGCGCTCTTATTTGCATCCATCCAGATGCCATCGCGGTGATCACATCTGGCAGTTTGCGAGACCATCTATCGTTGAGTGCAGAAGGCGGAGCGAGTACTAACTCACCGGCGAGGGATTTTATGTCCTCTACTTCACTGACCGGTATCCATTGCCCTAAATCAACACCGTTTTCCTCGTAAAACGTGCACAGATTAACTAGTGCGCCATGTAAATAAATAGGCTTGTGATAGCCGAGCTCCCTCAGCGATAGAATTAAGCGTTGGCATTTTCCTAAGGCATACACGCCCACTAAATGGCATCGGTGTTCAAAAAGCGCCATTGAGTCTAGTAACTTTTTCATTTCGTCATTGATGTGAGGGTGTTTGAAAACAGGTAGGCCAAAGGTTGCTTCAGTCACAAATACGTCACAGGGGGTAACTTCAAATGGCGGGCAGGTTGGGTCGTGATGACGTTTGTAGTCCCCAGATAATACTAATCGATGCTGCGCGTAATCAACTACTGCCTGCGCTGAGCCTAAAATATGGCCTGCGGGTACAAAGTGCAGTTGCCCTTTTTGAATATCGGCGACTTGCCCGTACGGCATCGGATGCGGTGTCTGACAAAAATCGTCTCCGTAGCGTATCTTCATAATGCCTAAGGTTTCGGGAGTAGCAAAAACATGCTGATGTCCGGGGCGCGCATGATCTGCATGACCATGCGTAATAATGGCTCGTTTAACAGGCTCGAGTGGGTCAATATAGGCATCGAGTGCGCGGCAATATAAGCCTTGCTGATTGGTTTTAATCCAATTTTCTGGATGCGATGCCCGCGGCATGGCGTCTCCTTGCTCTGGTAAAGATTGTTAAAATGCGCACACAAACGCTTTAGGTTTATGCATACGCAAGCGGAGCAAGCAAAGTTTTATCTGGGTTCAGTAAACTGAAGCGCTGCAATGGCAGTAAAAATTGACGTAGTGACTTATGTGGTAAGGAAAACATCATCAGCCAGCAGGCAAACAAACGCGCGCGCATCCCAGAGCTTTTTCAAAGCTGGTTTGCGCAAAAGCAGTGGACTATACGGCCTTACCAGAAAAAAATGGTAACTGCCTTTGTGCGCGGCCAATCTAGTTTATTGATTGCCCCTACTGGCGCGGGCAAAACACTCTCTGGTTTTTTACCGAGCTTGATAGATTTGTTTCAACAACAACAAAATCCGTCATCAAACAAAAAAATTGGTTTACACACCCTTTATATATCGCCTCTCAAAGCACTTACCCACGATATTGAGCGCAACCTGCATCAGCCAATCTCACAAATGCAGCTCAATATCGATGTGGCCACTCGCACCGGAGACACCACCGCTTATCAACGACAAAAACAGCGTCGCTCACCGCCTCATATATTACTCACCACGCCAGAATCATTAATGCTGATGCTTTCGTATACCGATGCTCCGAGTATTTTTGCAAATCTCAAATGCGTGATCATCGATGAGGCCCATAGTTTTGCGAATACTAAGCGCGGCGATTTTACCTCTCTTGCACTTGCTCGCTTAGAGTACCTGTGCAAAGGCTTTGTGCGCTTTGGTTTATCAGCAACGGTTGCATACCCAGAACTGTTGGCAAGTTGGCTAGGACCAAGTGGCGACCCCTGCGCGTTAATTGAGGCGAAAACACGCATCAAGCCTCGGGTGAAAATCCTTAAAACAAACGCACGCATTCCTTTTGGTGGCTACATGGCTAAGTATGCGATTAAGGATGTCTACAAAGCCATTAACGATGCCCAAACCACCATTGTGTTTGTCAATACACGGGCAACGGCAGAGCTTATTTTTCAGGCGCTCTGGGAGGAAAATAGTCTTGTACTACCGATAGCAATTTACCATGGCTCTTTGAGCAAAGAGCAGCGCAGTAAGACTGAATTGATGATGGCTCAAGGCAAGCTAAAAGCCATTGTCGCGACCTCTGCGTTAGAGCTAGGTATTGACTGGGGGGATGTGGATTTAGTGATTCAAATGGGTGCGCCCAAAGGTGTTAGTCGTTTATTGCAGCGAATTGGGCGCTCAAATCACCGATTAGATGAGCCATCAAAGGCCTTGTTGGTCCCAGGTAATCGGTTTGAGGCGCTAGAGTGTTTGTCGGCCATTCATGCAATTAAACGAGGGGAGCTCGATGGCGATCCACCTGCCAGTGGCGCCCTAGATATTATTCCTCAGTTTATTCTCAACTGCTTGTGTAGCGAGCCTGCTGGTGTTGAAGGCATTTATCAGCAAGTGTTAAATGCGCCGCCGTATGGCGCACTAGATTTTAACACCTTCGTACAATTGTGGGCGTTTACGCAAGATGGAGGCTATGCGCTGCAGGCATATGAGCGATACAACCGGTTGCAAGAGGTTGCGCCAGATGTATACAAACCGACGTCAAAGCGGGTCATTATGCGCCATCGGCAGAATATTGGGACCATAGTTGAAGCCGGTAGGTTAAAAGTAAAGCGATTGCGCCGAGCTCACCAAGGCAAAATCATTGGCGAGGTGGAAGAGTATTTTGCGCAGCAACTAGTCAAAGGAGACACGTTTTATTTTGCCGGTGAGGTGCTTCGTTTTGAAGGCATTCGAGATATGATGGTTGAAGCAAAACCCGGTAAGGCAAAAGAGCCTAAAATACCCAGCTATGTGGGCGGTCAAATGCCTCTTTCAAGCTATCTGGCTGATGCGGTGCGCGCACTGCTTAATGACCCTGATCTTTGGCAGCAGCTCCCTAAGCAAGTGATTGAATGGCTCGAGCTACAGCGTAAGTTTTCTATGATCCCCGCTCCTGATCGAGTGCTGATAGAGCAGTTTACGTTTCGTAAAGCTCAGTATGTATTGTTTTATACTTTTGAGGGGCGCAAGGCCAATCAAACCTTAGGGATGCTGATCACGCGACGCATGGAAAAGATGGGGCTGCATCCACTGAGCTTTTCGATTACCGATTATGGTTTGTCTATTTGTTCTATTGAAAAGGTCGAAAAGCATCACATTCCAAAGCTGTTCAACCCCGATATTTTAGGCGACGAATTAGAAGACTGGATGCTTGAAGCGGCGATGTTAAAACGTTCATTTAGAAGGGTTGCCGTGGTCAGCGGCTTAATTGAGCAACAATATCACAGCACTAAAAAAAGCATGCGACAGGTGACTTTCTCAACCGATTTAATTTACGATACGCTGCGCGAGTACGACAAAGATCACGTCCTGTTAAGGGTGACGCGAGAAGACGCTGAGCGTGAGTTACTCGACTTATCGCGCACTGCAGATTTATTGATCCGCTTTGACGGTGCTTTTGATTTTATAGCGCTAAGTAAGCCATCCCCCATGGCCATTCCCATTGTTTTAGATGTGAGAAGTGAAATCGTTACCGGAGCTGGAACGCAAATGCTACTCGAGCAGGCAAACTTGTATCAAGAGGCTGAGAATATGATGGAGGATATACGTGCACTTTTAAGTGGTGCAGATTAAATCATGATAAACGTTGAAATCATAAAAAACCTAGTTTTAGAAAATATGGTTATCCCTGTTAACTTTGCGCAATATCGAATGGTGCTCGATGGGCGTGGGGTGCTTTATTGGCCAAAGCACGATGTATTAGTATTCTCTGATTTACACTTTGAAAAAGGCAGTTTTCTCACGCAATTTGCGCACCCTTTACCGCGTTTCGATACCAAAGAAACCATTCACAGGATGATGGGGTTAGTCCAGCAATATCAGCCTAAAAAAGTAATATGCCTTGGCGACAGTTTTCACGATGGCAATGCTGGTAAGCGTATTGAGCGCAAAGAAATAGAAGCAATTAACACCTTGGTTGAAGGTGTAGAGCAGTGGATATGGATTTTAGGCAATCATGATCCTGACATTCCAGAGCAACTACTGGGCACTCGTAATCATCATCTTATCTTAGATGGCATTTTGTTTGTGCATGAACCAGAAGTGCTCGAGCAATATGCCCATTGCCATGCGCAGGTAGTGGGTCACTATCACCCCAAAACGCGCTATCGTTTAGTGAATCAATATGTGAGCGGTAAGTCTTTCTGCGTTGGCGAAACGCTGCTGTTGATGCCGGCGTTTGGAAAGTACACCGGCGGCTTGTCGAGTGATGATCCGGTAATTAAAAAGCTGTTTGGCAACGCCTCACCGCAAATACTGATGAGTTATCATCATAAGCTATACATGCTGTAATTACCCGTAAAGCGTGTAAGTGCTTGCATACTACATGATGCATTTAATATAAAGGGGGGGGAGCTTGATTAACTTCCCCAGCGCTTTGTAATAGCGTCGTATGCGTCAATGCGACGGTCTCTAAAATAGGGCCAGATGCGTTTAATATCTTCAGTTTTTGCTAAGTCTAATTCTACACTTAAGGTGGCTTCTTGTGAGTCACTGGCCATCGCGAGTACCTCGCCTTGTGGACCAGCAATAAAGCTATGGCCCCAAAAATCGATGCCTGAATCATCTGGGTTCGGAGCTGGTTCAAAACCAACGCGATTAGCAACAATTACAGGCAAGGAGTTGGCTACCGCGTGGGCGCGCTGAATCGTCTCCCAAGCACCTTGTTGACGGCTTTTTTCATCAATAGTATCAGTTTTATCCCAGCCTATTGCGGTGGGATAAAACAAAATTTCTGCGCCGTTCATCGCCATTAATCTTGCTGCCTCTGGGTACCACTGATCCCAGCAAACTAATACGCCAAGACGGCCAACCGAGGTGTCGATGGGCGTAAAGCCTAAATCGCCTGGGGTGAAGTAAAACTTTTCGTAAAAACCCGGATCATCTGGAATGTGCATCTTGCGGTATTTACCGGCAATAGCTTCGCTTCGATCAAAGACCACAGCGGTATTGTGATAAAGACCTGCTGCACGCTTTTCGAACAAAGACGTTATTAATACGATGTTGCATTCTTTTGCCAGTTTGCCAAAAAAGGCAGTTGCGTCACCCGGGATAGGCTCAGCTAAATCAAAGGCATTTACGTCTTCGTTTTGACAAAAATATAGCGTTGAGTGCAGTTCTTGGAGCAAAATGCATTCACAACCATCTGCCGCGAGTTCGCGCACTTTCTGTGCAGATTTTTGCCAGTTTGTGGTTTTATCGTTGGATGAAACCGATTGTTGAACTAAGCCCACTTTGAGCTTTCTGGCAGCTGTTTGAGATGTCATAGCGAAGCGACTCCATTGTTTACGCGCTCAAGAATATCAGGCTTAAGCGTATTGTGAGGAATTTGCATGGTGATGCAATGTAAACTGCCAAATTGATGCACAATCACTGAGCAATCGATAGGTACAATTTTATAATTGGCAAAGGCTTTTTGCAGCACTTCGATTGCGACTGCGTCTTCAGGCTGATTGTAGATGGGGGCAAGTATGGTCTGATTACATATCAGAAAGTTTGCGTAGGATGCAGGTAGCCTATCACCCTCAGCATTGGTCATATGCGGCAGTGGCAGTTCAAACAGACTGTAATCGGCGAAGGTGCTTTGTATTTCATTGCGAAGTGCGTTCAATTCACTAAAGTGAGGGTCTTGTGGACGATTAAATGCGCTTTGCATCACGATGCCTCTAAGCGGTGTGAAGCGTGCTAAGGTGTCGATATGTCCATCTGTATCGTCACCTTCTAAGTGTCCATGTTTAAAAATAAATGTTTGTTGCGCACCAAGATAATCCGAAAACATCGATGTATAGCTTGCATCGTCCATATCGCCGTTACGCTTTGGATTATATAAGCAAGATGCCGTTGTCATCAGGATTTGGTTCTGGTCGATTTCTATCGCGCCGCCCTCGAGCACAGTAGCGCAGGTGATAAGCGCTTGCTGGCAAAATGGCGCTAGGGTTTTGTTGATCTCGTTATCTTTTTGGGCATTAAATTTTTGGCCCCAGCCGTTAAATGTAAACTCTACCGGCGTATTACCTGCTTCACTTTCGCAAGTCACAAAGACGTAATCTCGTGTCCAAGTATCGTTATAGCTTGCTTTCACAATGAGCACGCGTGCGTGCATACTGATCATAGATTTTGCAATGCCATACTCGCTGTCATCGCAAAGCAATATTACCGCTGCCCCCGCTGCATTAATTGCGGTAATCAGCTCAACGTAAGTGGCACGGGCTTGGTCTAACCAAGGTAGCCAATCACTTTGACCATGCGGCCAAGCTAATACTACTGCCTCTTGTCGTGCCCATTCTGGCAATAGCGTCAGTGAAGGTAATGTGTGGCTGTTAGGCATTAAAAATTCCAATTGATACTGGCGAACACTCGTCTCGGTTGACCAATGAAATAGCGATATCTACCAAAGGCAAAATCGGCGCGTTCGGCATAGTCTTCGTCAGTAATATTAAATACGTTTATTTGAGTGTCGATATTATCGCTCAGAGCATAGCGTAAGGTAAAGTCGAGAAGTGTATGACCATCATATTGAGCTGTATTTTGAGGATCTAAATAGTAGTCAGATAGATATTGTAGCGACATTTCTGCGCTCAGTTTTTCGCTCGCTTGGTAAAACAGTTGTGCCGCGTGCAGTTGGTCAGGCGCGGTATCTATGCGATTGCCTTTTATCGTTGTGTTGGCAATAGCTAAATCGCTCTCGTAGGTGTGTTTTTGCCAGGTTAAATTAGTTGAAAAACGCCAGTTTTGAGCCATTTGCCACACATATTCTATTTCAAAGCCACGATATTGCGTCTCGCCGCCTATGATGTTTTGGCGGTTTGTATCACGGATGATCACATTTTCTTTTTGCATATCGTACATCGCAAGATGTAAGCGTTGATTAGTGAGGGTGTAACGCGCACCTAGCTCAAACGATGACATATCGACTTCATCTAAATCAGCCGTGATTTGATTGTCCTGCAAGCGAAATAATTCAGTTGCTTGAGGTGCGCGATATCCATCTGCATATTTTCCATAAAGTAACCAGCTTTCTGTTGCCTCGTATTGTACCGTCAAGGTCTCTGAAAGTGATGTGAACGATACACTTTGATCCGGGGGCCTTGTGAAGCGACATACCGCGACGTCTGGCGCACATGCACTGCCATCGGTGAGCAGATTATCGTAGTCGTATTCCGTGCGCTCTGCACGCACACCAGCGATTACAGACCATGCATTAAATTGCCATGTGCCTTGAACGTAGGCAGCAAAAAGGCTGGCGTCTACATCATAATCATAATGCTCGCCTGCTGGAATATTGGGGCTAAAGTCTTCTGCTTGAGTTTCACGCAGATTAGCCTGCGTAAAATCTACGTCAAAACCGCTTAACCAATTGGCGCCTGCAACATTATCAACGGTGTACTGGGTTTGCACGCCAGCGCTGCTATGGCTGTTTTCTTCAAGTGCTTGCCATGGCAAAAAGTGCTGTAAAAACGTCATGTCATTCCAACGCATGAACGGCCTAATGCTCAGTTGACCGTCGGCAAGGTCGCGGGTGAACTCGCTGTAAGCTCGTAATGACTTAGCATCTCGAAACGCTTCGGGATTAGGGTTAATCCGTCTGAAGCCTTCATCTTCGTAGCTTTTAAAACCACGAATGAAACCGGCGGTTTCTTGATTCAAATTAGCAATATCAATAAGGGTTTTATTGTCCCATGTGAGCCCTTGGCGCTGATAAATCATGGTGACTTTTTGTTGGTCATAGCCGCTATCGGTTTGATAGCCGTTTTCTTGTGTCACGTTACTTAACACGCTAAAGGCTTGATTGTCTTGTTGCCAAGAATACTCTGCAGACAGTCGCGCAAAATCGTAGGCACCAAGTTGTAAGCTTACATTGTTTTGTGGTTTAGCGAAGGCGTCAGGGCTAATGATGTTAATCGCGCCATGCAGCGCATTTGTGCCATATAACGTACTTGCAGGACCCTTTAACACTTCTATTCTTTGGGCTTGCTCACTATTGGCATCAAACAGTTGATTAGCATTACAAAACCCCGGAGCACGCAGACTCAAGCCATCGACGGCCATGAAAAAAGCACCGCAACTGCCGGCGCCGGTTAATACTTCTGAGCGAATGGCGGTTAAATGCTCTTGGCCATTGCCGCGGCTTATCCAAGTGCCAGCTACCCGAGACAGGACTTGATTAATGTGTTGCGCTTCAATCAAGGCTAGTGTTTCAGAGTCGATTAGAGATAGGCTTGCCGGCACATCTTCAATGGCGCTTGCTTGTTTTGTCGCAGTGACACTCACCACTTCAATCTCGTCATTTGCGCCAACGTATGCGTTAAAAGTAAACAGTGAACAGCAAAGGGCACTGGTTAGAGCCACTTTCTTCGGTTTAACAAAAATCATTACTTTAAGTGTCTCCCACCGTTAAGGTGCAGGGTTTGTCCGGTGATATAGTCGCTGTCTAATAGAAAATTGACCGCTTTGACCGCTTCTTGGGCCCCCGGGCAATTTTCTAATAATGACTTTTTCAGGGCTTTTTGTTTGTATTGTTCAGAGTCGTGTTCATTAAACATCACCAAGGCAGGTGCAATACTATTGACCTTTACATGGGGAGCTAAAAGACTGCTAAACGAAAGGGTCAGATTGTGCAGTGCCGCTTTGCTTGCGGCATAGGCGATATGTTTTTTGCTGCCTTTTTCTTGCACGTAGTCTGTCATGTGAATGATATCGGTGAAGCCGTCATCGCTGATGAGCAATTCTTTAAGCGCCAAATTGATGCGATAGGGCGCGTTTGCATGTACCTGCATCATTTTTTGGAAGAGTTCGTGGCTATTGGTATTGTCAGATTCTTGGTCCCAGTCAGATGCATTGTGCACTATGGCGCGTAACTGCTTTGTATGACTAAAGACCTTCTCAATGCAGTCATCGACACCTTGTGCGCTTGCAAAGTCTGCCTGTAAAGCAATTGCTCCACGCTGCATTAATTCTCCCACTGATGGCTTTTCTGAGCGGTATGTTATAATTACGGGCATGTTTTGGTCTAACAGACTGTGTGCAATGGCAAGGCCCAAACGTTGTGCGCCACCAGTAATGAGTATAGGTGCTGTCATAGGGGGAGTCTTTATCCTAGATTCTAAACAAGGTTCAAATAAACAAAGTAGTGTGGGTACGCAATCTGACGGGTCTGAGATCGCGCAAATTTAATTAGTCTGACTAAATTGTAAACCATCTTTGCATGAATATGCGTATACCAGTTTACTAAGACAACAAATGGACAACTTATGTTAGCAAAAGAAGCTATTGTAATGCATGAAGCCACAGAGTCGTTATTATCACCACAAGCAATTATTGTGCGTGATGCGTTGGTCGCTCATGGTTTAGAAACGCCGATGGTTAAAAATAAGCTTTCTAACGAAGAAAAACGCGTTCGTATTCAAGCTGCCATGCAAGAAGTCATGGAAACATTGGGCTTAGATTTGGCCGATGATAGCTTACAAGACACGCCTAGACGTATTGCTAAAATGTATGTGAATGAGATTTTCTCAGGCCTTGATTATCGCAACTTCCCTAAAATCACCCAAATAGAAAATAAAATGTCGATAGATGAACCAGTGCAAATCACCGACATTAGCCTAACAAGCACCTGTGAACACCACTTTGTGACCATCGACGGTACGGCATCTGTTGCGTATATCCCTAACAAAACCGTTATTGGATTATCAAAAATCAATCGGTTAGTTGGCTTTTTTGCACAGCGTCCACAAGTGCAAGAGCGTTTGACGCAGCAAGTGATGGTGGCACTACAAGCGCTGACTGGCACTAAAGACGTGGCGGTTAGCATCAATGCGACTCACTATTGTGTAAAGTCTCGCGGTATTCGCGATACAAGCTCCTACACACGCACGTCATCATTAGGCGGGGCTTTTAAGAGCGATAATGACCTGAAACGCGAGTTTTTCAGAGCATAAACGTATTGTGTAGAAGACTATAAAGGTTGCGCTTTGACGCAGCCTTTTTTATGGCACTTCCTGCCCTCTTCGGGTTTGTAAAATCTCATACCATTGTTGATTGCTCAAGTTAACATACATCGCTTGCGACGCCTGCGTAATTCTCTCGCACTGCGTGGTGCCTATGAGAGGCGCAATACCTGCCGGGTGCTTCATCAGCCAAGCCAATACAATCGCATTTGCATGGCAGTCTAACTCTTCAGCTATCGTATTGATAAGCGCAGCGGTTGCACGAATATTTGGGTCACGCGCCTCTAAATCACAAAACTGGCCTTGCGCCATCGCTCCCCATGCTTGCAACTGAATATCTTGTTGCATGCAATATTCTAGGGTGCCACGAGGAAAGCCATGTTGGCTGTTCGCGGGCATATTTGTGGTGATCGCATCTTCAATAAAACCGTGGTGGGCTAGACTCATCTGCAGCTGATTAGCAATGACAGGGATATCCGTATTGCTTTGAATCAGTGCCATTTGCCCAGCATGCATGTTAGATACGGCTAAAAAGTCAAAGGTATCCTGTTGGTGTAGGTTGTGTAGGGCCTCACAAAGCGGCTTGACCTCCATGAGTGGGTCGGGACGGTGTAAAAATAAAATATCTAAGTAGTCTATATTTAGCCTTTCAAGGCTCGCATAAAGGGAGCGAGTTACGTAGCCTGGCGATAAATCATAATGCTTAATATCAACGCTTGGTGTGAGTCGGATCCCAACTTTTGATTGCACAACAAAGCGCTCGCGAAGCTTGGGGTTTTGCTTAAACACCTTACCGATCAATGCTTCGGCTTTACCGAGCCCATAAATATCGGCTAAATCAATGACGTTAATGCCAACCGATAGACAATGCTCTAACAGCATGTGGGTGCGTTTTACATCGGCTTTCTCAATGCCTTGAGCATCGCTGGCAGAAGCGATTTGCATAGCACCAAAAATCATGCGACTGGCGTGCTTAAAGTGATTTTGTATGGGGATTGTCGACATCGTGTATTCCAAAAAAAGTTGCGTGCTATAATAGCGCGAGTCTAACAAATATTGCCGTTTTGTAACATTGCACTAAACGGCAAAAAAATGTGAGTGATGCATGTTTAAGCGAATATCAATTTTAGTGTTTGTGATGTTACTTGGCGCCTGTACAGGGATACCAGAAGGTGTGCAGCCCATAAAAGGTTTTGAAAAAGAAAAATACTTGGGTACTTGGTATGAAATAGCACGCTTAGATCACTCGTTTGAAAGGGGCCTAAACCAAGTTACCGCCACCTATACTTTGCGCGAAGATGGTGGCATTGATGTTTTAAACAAGGGTTTTAATACTCAAGCTCAAGAGTGGGAATACGCGGAGGGAAAGGCGTATTTTGTGGGTGATGAGTCGGTAGGGCACTTGAAAGTTTCATTTTTTGGCCCGTTTTACGCAAGCTATGTTATCGCTGATTTAGATAAAGACAATTACCAATATGCCCTCGTGACCGGACCTGATACAGGCTTTTTATGGATATTGGCGAGAACGCCGCAATTAGACGCAAAAATTGTCGACCGTTTAGTTCAACAAGCGAATGAATTAGGCTTTGATACCGAGCAACTAATATACGTGAAGCATGGTTTTTGAATAAAAGCTGTCATAAAAATGAAATGAAAATGGACAAAACTAGGTCTACACTAATACCATCGGTGTTGGATTCGCGTTCAATGCACAGGAAACTAGGGCTCAAACATAGAACATGAGCCCACTTTAAGGAAGCTTAATGTCAAATAGTTACAATGCAGTTATCGAGCAAGCTATCGAGTTGCTGCAAGGAATATCGCCCACCGAATACCAGAAAATATTAAAACCACATTTTTCAGGCAGTGTTGGAGCACATATTCGTCATGTGCTGGACCATTTTTTAGCGTTGAAAAATGGCGTTGAAAAGGGTCATGTAGACTATAACATCCGTCATCGGCATAACAAGGTTGAGCAGTTTCCCCAGTCGGCAATAGATGCCTTGTCTGAGATCCAATCATGGATCTTAGGTTTAGCGCCCAAGGACTGTGAGCAATCATTACTCGTCACCACTGAAATTGATATTAACCACACCAAATCTGCCACGTGCACATCGACCCTTGAACGAGAACTCGTATTTGCTAGCAGTCACGCTATTCACCACTACGCTTTGATTCGTATTATATGTGGTATGCAGAACAAAAAAATCCCTGAACTTTTTGGTTACGCCCCAGCGACTATCACTCACATGCAGCAAACTAACGCCAGTTAGTGCGTGCAAATAAAGTAAACGTATAGCCTAATTGGTTATTGTCTGGATTTGAACGAGTAACGATATTGTTACTCGTGGTGTGACAAATACGCTTCGTGTTGCTCGCCCAAATATAATTTAAGCAACTTTGTAGGTGCTTTGACTAAATCGACGCTTAGCAACAGCCCCGGTGTATGGTTAAAGCTTGTGTCTATGCCAAGCGCGTGAAATTGAGCGCCCATTTTCTCATATTGTTTTGCAAGTATTGGGATGTCTTTTCCATCCGCTTCAATGCTCTTTAGCCAGCTTGATAAGTGCGCACGACTATCATATTGCTGACAAAACTCTTCAATTTCTTGGTGGGGGGGGAAATCAAATGGGTGGCGAGCTTGTACATGCTGCCTTTGGTTTTGTTGTATCAATACTCGTTTAATTAAGCTCACACTTCTAGGATCGTAAAGCTTACTAATGGAAACAGTGCCGTATAAGTATCGATATTGAGGGAACTTGCAGGCAAGTGCACCAATGCCTCGCCACAACAGTAGCAAACCTTGATAGGAACCTTGATATTCGGGGATTAAAAATGACCTGCCTAGTTCAAGGCTCGGGCCTTTCCTATTTATAAATTCAGGGTGGAAGTTAAACATTTTATTGAGGTATAGCCCATCGAGACCATCACGCTCAATTAATTGGTCGGTGCGTCCAATGCGATATGCGCCAATGATGGATGCATCCTCGTCACGAACTATAAATAGCTGTGTGTAGGTTGCGTCAAAATGATCGGTATCAATGCTTTCACCGCTCCCTTCGTTGTGTTCACGAAATACCAGCTCACGTAGTCTTGCGATTTCAGTGACAATATTGGGCGCTTGATGCTGATACGCAAAATAGACGGTGAAACCTTTAAACGTTGAAAGTGTTTGCTCGCCAGGAAGCGCGTTAATTTCTTCGCGAATTAAAGCGCTTGGTACAGGAGCGTGAAGCGGCTTATATTCGGTTACGGTATCTGCAGGCCATTGATATCGCCATTTTCCATCTTGGGCGTAGCTTAAGCTTCTGGCAAAAGCAGCCTTCTCTTCAAAGCTTTCACCTTTGAGCTGTTTTTCTAAAATAGGGTGGCCGGTGTGAATGTCTATATGAGCGCCGGTTTTATTCAGTAACTCTCGACCAAGAAAAAGCATCCGCAAACGAAAATACACTTTTTCGATGCGATAAAACATGCTCGAATTTTCTCCGCTGACAAACACCGGAACATATTGAGCATCATTAATGCTGATAAGCCGGCCGACAATTTTATTCCACGTGTGCTCAGAAATTGCATTTTTCTGTGCTTGATAATAAGAAACTTTGCCAGCAGGAAACAAAAGCAATGCCTTGCCGTTTTTTACATGCGAAATACATTGGCGAAGGCTCGGACCATTGCGAGGGTCTTTTTGCGAAAGTGGATTAGTAAAAATAAAGTAGTCTTTTAATTCACGGAAAATACCTAAACCTTTATTCGCGAGTACTTTTAGATCCGGACGCACTTCGCCAATTGCGCGGGCTAAGATAACCCCTTCAATCCCGCCAAAAGGATGGTTGCTGGCTATCACCACCGGACCGGACGTAGGAATTTGTTGCTTCAGCGCATCAAGTCCGGTTATGTTGAGCTTTAATAAGGCAATGAGCTTATCAGCAAACGCTTCTTTACTTAGTCCCTGCATTTGATGAAGTTGATACAACTCATTCATCTTTGCAATTCCGAGCAAGCGGTCGAGTACCCAAGCAAGCGCTTGTGTCTTCAAGGAAGATTTATCAATAAGATTGTTAATGCTAATGACTTGAGACATGTATTTTATGGCTTCCTAGGGTAATCTCTTATAGTAGAACATGATCATCGTCAGTTTATTTCATATCCCCTCTAAGTCAATTGAGATTGACGGTATTTGCAGGCGTTACACCCAAGATCACAGTTATTCGCTTTCTATTATTGAATAATAGTTGCGCAAATCCTCGCTAAAGCATGCGGTTTCGGTGATTCTAGTGCATAATTAGGGCATTAGTTTTACAAAGCATATAGCAAACGTACCTACCATGACCGAACAAATCACGATTCAAACGCCTGACGATTGGCATCTTCATTTTCGCGATGGAGAAATGCTCCACGAAACCGTACCTGCGACGGCTCGCTGTTTTCGCCGCGCCATTGCGATGCCAAATTTGGTGCCGCCGGTAACCACAACTGAAATGGCGCTTGCATATAAGCAGCGTATTCATGATGCGACCCCTAAGGGCAGTTTGTTTGAGCCATTGGTGACTTTGTATTTAACTAACGGCACAACAAGTGAAGAAATCAGAAAAGCCAAGCAAAATGGTATTGTTGCCAGTAAGCTATATCCTGCAGGGGCGACGACCAACTCAGACGCGGCTGTAAAAGGGATTAAAGCACTGTATCCTGTGTTTGAAACCATGCAAGAAGTAGGCATGTTACTGCTTATTCACGGTGAGGTAACAGAAGGTGAGATTGACATCTTCGACCGTGAGAAAGCGTTTATTGACCGCTACCTTACTGACATCGTTAATCATTTCCCAGACTTGAAAGTGGTGTTTGAACATATCACTACCAAAGACGCCGTGGATTTTGTACTTGCCGCATCAGACAACGTGGCAGCAACCATCACACCCCAACACTTGTTGTTAAACCGCAACGACCTTTTGGCCGGGGGGATTAGGCCTCATAATTATTGTTTGCCAGTGTTAAAGCGCAATACCCATCAGCAAGCGCTTAGAGAAGCGGTAAAAAGTGGGTCGAAAAAGTTTTTCTTAGGCACTGATTCAGCCCCTCATGAAAAGCATAATAAAGAGTCGGCGTGTGGATGCGCCGGTTGCTACAGTGCCTGGAGCGCTATTGAACTTTATGCAAAAGTGTTTGAAGACCTAGATGCCATAGACAAGCTAGAAGGGTTCGCCAGTCATTATGGTCCTGATTTTTATGGGCTTGAGCGCAACAGCGGTACCATTACCTTAAGCAAAGAACCATGGTCTGTGCCAAGCATAGTCAAACTATCAACAGGTGATGATATTGTGCCGTTTTTTGCGGGAGAATCGCTAGCATGGAAATTGACTCAGGTGAATGTAAACTAAATGTCAGACTTTGCCCAATATGGTCTATGTGATGAGCTAAATGTGTCTCTATCGGACTTAAAATATACTGAACCTACGGCAACTCAACAAGCTTGTTTACCTTCGCTTTTGAGCGGTAAAGACATTGCGGTAGAAGCCAAAACTGGCAGTGGAAAAACCTTGGCATTCGCGTTAACCGCCTTAAACAAATTTGTTACACAACCTAATATTGAGCAACACCCTCATGCTTTGGTGCTTTGCCCTACCAGAGAGCTTGCTGAACAGGTAACCTATCAGTTTCAGCTATTGGCCAAGCGTATTGCTAACACCAAAATTCTAGCGCTGTACGGTGGCGTAGCCATAGCCCCGCAACTTAATTCTTTAAGGCACGCTCCGGCGGTGGTGGTTGGCACTCCTGGGCGCATCATGGACATTATTGGGCAGTCTAAACTCGACCTAAGTGGCGTGAAGACGCTTATTTTAGATGAAGCAGACCGCATGCTCGATATGGGTTTTTCTGATCAAATGGACTGGATATTATCCGCGTTAAATCGCCAAGCGAGCGATGTCCAAACCTTATTATTTTCAGCCACTTTTGGTGGTAATATCAAAAAGCTTAACGAGCAATATCAGCGAAACGCCGAAGTCATTGTGCTTGATGATGCACATAGCCGAGCTAACATTGAGCAAATTGCTTATAAAGTGCTACCTGATAAACGAGAATATACAGTTGCTGCATTGCTAAGCGAATATCAGCCAGACTCTGCGATTGTATTCTGCCAGACTCGTGTTGAAGTGATGAATTTAGCCAGTCAGCTTGCCGATGATGGGTTTTCAGTCGTTCAGTTGCAAGGCGAAATGGAGCAGTTTGAACGAAGCAATGCCATAACGCTATTTAAAGGCGATTGCGTAAACGTCATGATTGCTACCGATGTTGCGGCTAGAGGTTTAGACATTGCTAGTGTTGGCTTGGTGATTAATTATCGTATTAGCGATGATTTAGATATTCATACCCACAGAATTGGCCGCACTGGAAGAGCCGGTGAAAAGGGCGTAGCGGTAACGTTAATCGACGATTTAGACGAAACTAAATTGATTGGGTTTAACGCCCAGTTGCCTGAGGATATTCCCATCAAGTCGGCGCAAGCGCTTCGATTCCATGCAAATCGCATAAAAGAGCCATTGTATACCGGGATACAGATTGATGCGGGTAAAAAGCAAAAGCTTAGTAAAGGAGATATTTTAGGCGCCATTACCAAGCAAGCTAAGATACCCGCAAAAGACATCGGGATTATACAGGTAGGCACTCATAAATCATTTGCAGCAGTCAAACTGAGAAGTTTAAAGCGCACGCTCGCGATGTTTAGAGAAGAACGGGTGAAAGGTAAGCGCATTCGTGCGCGTAAGTTGTAAGCGCAGGATTATGTTTGGTTCCAGGGAAGCAAGGCAAAAAACCTAGCAAGACCGAAAAATCGCGTTGTGCTCTCAATCACCAGTAACAAGCCTGTTAGCCAAGACGCCCACCAAAAAAGAGGCGTTGCTACAATGCTAAGCGCAATAAAAATTAAGGTGGCAATACCAAGCGTAAGCGTTACCTGAGCCGCTAGTGACACGCCACTGCTTTGGCTTTGTTGTGTTTGATACCCTGCTTTTTGCCAAGCCTCTATTCCCCCTGCAATATTGTAAATCTGTAGGGTGGGATTTTCGCTCAGTAGCTTTTTGCCTGCGGTTTGACCGCGAATGCCGCGCTGACAATAGATGACCAGCGGATGCTCGCAATCACCGATGTCTTTTGCGCGAATGCTGTTAACCGGATGCAACGCCGAAGAAGGAATATGAGAATTTTCATGCTCAGCAGGCTCTCTTACGTCTATGAGAACCCCGCCTTGCTTATCGATTATCGCTTTCGCTTCTTGCGCAGATATGTCGATGACGCCCATTTGTCTTCCTTACCGCCATGCTATCCGACGAAAAAACGCTTAGGCACGGCTCGAGAACTTACCATCGAGAGTATTTACTTTGACCTTTTCGCCAGTGGATATGTATTCTGGCACTTGAATGACCAAGCCTGTAGAGAGCGTTGCTGGCTTAGTTCGCGCACTTGCCGAAGCTCCTTTAATGGAGGGATCGGTTTCAGTAATCACTAAATCAACAGATGCAGGCAGCTCAATACCCACTGGTCTATCTTCAACAATTAACACCTGCAATCCGGTGGTCTCTTCGGTGATGTATAATAATTCTTCGGCAATCGTTTCTTTGTCGAGTGAATAGGGCGTGTAATCTTCGTTATCCATGAACACATACTCGTTGCCATCAACATATGAAAACGTGGCTTTTTTCTTGCTAAAGTCCACTAGATTGATCATTTCATCGGCTTTAAAGCTCTCATCTGCTTTTGCGCCGGTTGCTACCTCGTAGAGTCTCATCCTATAAAGACTGGCGCCTGCGCGACCACTCGGGGTGAGCTTTGCAATATCTTTTACAAAATAGACTTTCGCATTGTGTTCTATTACGGCGTTCTTTTTCACTTCACTGGCTTTTGGCATGAGCGTCTTATTTATTTGTAGGTAACAAGGGATGCAAGAATAAACGACATATTCAAGCGTGGCAACTTGAGGTGAAAATTATAAGCATAAGCTCTGAGCGAGAGTTGCTGACGTCTGTTTGTTCGCCAAAAAAGCACGCTTAGTTTCTTTAGCTATTTGCATTTTGAGGTTGGAAGTAACGATTTAAATGGAAAGGGACTTACGTCCGTTTTGTGCAAAAGTTGGTAGCTTGACCCATGCTTTGTAGTTTTTTCTAATTAAATGACTGACAAAATGCATCCAAAAGCCGCCGTTGGCGATTAAAGTGATTTAAATATCGATGCTCTCTGATATCTCTAGTGCGTCATCAACTTCGATACCCAGATATCGAACTGTACTCTCTAATTTGGAATGACCAAGGAGCAACTGACAAGCCCTAATGTTTTTTGTCTTTTTGTAGATCAAAGAGGGTTTGGTTCGCCGCATCGTATGAGTGCCATAGTGCGTCCCTTCTAATCCGATTGAGTTTATCCACCCATCGACAATACGGCTATATTGCCTCGTAGAAAGATGCGGTGAATCCTTGATACGAGATTTAAAAAGATAGTCGGAATTATCAAGAGCATCTTTTCTAATCAATGCTTTTATGGCCACTCGTGTTTGTTCTGTGATTTCAAATTGAACAGGTCTCCCTGTTTTCTGCTGAATTATTTTAGCTCTCGATTGAATATTCATTCCAAGCGCTATATCTCTGACTCGCAGGGTTACCAAATCGCAACCTCGAAGCTTGCTATCTAGACCAAGACTAAATAATGCTAGGTCTCTTACATTTCCTGAAATTTCTAACCTGATTCGAATTGCCCATATTTGTTTTTGTTTCAAAGCTAATTTTTGGCCAACTAGTTTTCCCTTATTCCAAGGCTCTTTTTTCTTATAAACGGCAAGTGGGTACATAACTATTCTCCAGAATTAAGTCTAACCGTAGACGTTGAGAATCTTATTGCAATACAAATGCCACTTATAATACTATTAAATACTACCAATGAAGCTATTAGGTGAATTATGAGGATGATTAAGAAGAGCATCACTGTTACTGATACACAAAATGAGTGGATGCAAAGTCAGTTAAAAAGCGGCGAATACGCTAGCGACAGCGAATTACTAAGAGACTTAATACGCAAAGAGCAACGTCGAAACGAAGACATTAATGTCATCAGAGAGGCGCTGATTATGGGTGAGCAAAGTGGCTATTCCACCAAATCCGCTGAACAAATTTTGCAGGAGTTCAAAGAAAAGCGCCACAGAAATGTCTAACTATAGGCTAACTCTTGCCGCAGAAATGGACCTCGCTGACATTTTAGAATACGGCGAAGCACATTTTGGGACTAGTGTGGCACTTGAGTTTTATGAAGGTTTGCTCAGTGTATTCCCTAAAATCATTAATAACCCTGCTCAATTTTCCCGAATTGATGAAGTGCGCAAAGGATATCGCAGAGCAATCTATCAAACGTATTCCATCTATTTCATCGAGCGCGAAAACTTCATAGAGATAACGCGTGTTATACGCAAATATCCGGTAAAACTATAACTAGACTGGTATAAAATGACAGACAGAGCACATCCAAATATTGTCATTCAACCTTAAATATTCATCAATTATGATGATTAAGTTTATGTGCTTGTTGCATACGAATAACCATCCAAGATCATTCGATGATCCCCGGTTTTCTTTCGATGCATCAAGTGCCTTTACTTACAACGAACACCCAGGGCGTGCTTTTAACAAATAGCTGTCAATATTCATTTCGAAGAGTAAAGGGTACATAGCAAATTTCACTATTAGGAGATTTGTCATGAATGGCATGAAGGCAAAGTTTGCTGCCTATATAGGGTTAGATTGGGCAGATAAAAAACACGATTTATGTGTGCAAGTAGGCGATGTTGACGCGCGTAATTACTACGTGATTGAGCATACGCCAGAAGCAATTGAGCAGTATTTACTTAATTTGCATAAGCGAGTAAAAGGCAATATCGCTGTTGTGCCCTAGTTGTGGTGCCAGAAGAATGGCAGAAAGTGCAGCGCTTCTTGTAGATGATGTATTACTTGGTTATCCAATTCGCCAGTGGGTCTTAAGCTTACCCATTCCTCTTCGGCTGTTGCTAGCAAGAAACCCAAGTGAATTGAGCAATACCCAGAGAGCGGGCACGTGAGTGATGCAAATCATTCATCGCGCCATTTCCACGCACATTGTGAACAAAGCAGGCTTTACCAACAAACAAGCGAAAACTGGGGCAGTTACCCTTATTCAGCGAGCACGTGCCCGCTCTTTGGGTATTGGTAGCGCCCTCAATCTAAATATCCATTTCCACATGTTGTTCTTAGAAGGCGCGATTAGCGAAAATCCATGGGGTGGCACGACATTTACTCGCATCAAAGCGCTGTCCCATAGCGACATGGTCGAACTAGTTCACACCATCAGTCATCGCATCGCTCGATATCTTGAGAAAGTAGGTTTGGTTGAGCGTGAAAAAAAAAGTTTTCTCAACTTGCCTGTTGATGAGGAAGATCGCCTCCTCCAATTGCAAGGAGCCTCCGTCAGCTATCGCATAGCGATGGGCCCTCAACAAGGCCAAAAGGTGTTTACACTACAGACACTCCCTGTAAGTAATGGCGGCGAATATGGTCAGTTGGCTAACACCTCAGGTTTTTCGTTACACGGAAAAATTAGAAAGACTGTGCCGCTACATTAGCCGCCCAGCGATTAGTGAGCAACGTTTAAGCATGACTGACCATGGAAAAGTGCGCTATGAATTGAAAACCCCTTATCGTGACGGCACTACACACGTGTTCTTTGACCCTATCGACTTTATTGGCAAACTAGCCGCTCTCATTCCACCACCTAGACTCAACCTTACGCGTTTTTACGGCGTATTCGCGCCTAACAGTAACCTTCGAGCACAGATCACCGCATCACAACGCGGTAAGAACAGCCCTAGACTCGTCAATATAGAGGACGGACATTCGGATAAACCTTACCATGCGCGAGGAATGACGTGGGTCCAGCGCTTAAGGCGAGTATTTAATATTGACATCACTGAATGCGAAAAATGTGAAAATCACAGTGTAAGCATCATCGCTTGCATAATAGATATCCACATTATTCAAAAAATACTGAAGCATTTAGATAAAAAGTACCCAAGGTCTGCGCAAACAACATTGTTGCCCCCTTTGCGTGCACCACCTGCAGAACTATACGCAAACGATTTTACTATTCAACGTGACTTCAACTTTGGGGCATAGATTACCTTTACTGCAAGAGTGAAAGAAACACACTATTACATGGTGGGAACATTCGCGCTCTAACTTCCCAATTCCTTTACCAATAGCTTATCTTCGCAAGACATTGCAAACTAACACGTTATACAAAACTTACACAATTCGACATTTCAACAAACCGATCAAATCAAAAGGCCAGCTGCCACAGAGGGTAGTAAACAGCGTTAATTCCCCTTATACCCAAAGCTAATTTGGCCACAAGCTTAATTAATAATTTTTGCATCCAAAACCTGTCAGTTACTGCTATTTGTCATAGCAAAGACTGTCTGCCAGCGACAATAACCAAGCTTAAATTAGATTCATTAACACAGTCCATCGCCCTTTCAGTAAATCGTAACGCTTTAATTTACAAAATCAGCCTTACTCAATAGTGTGATACCCTCTAACATTGATGATATCTCAGGTGTTAATTTACCCGCCTCTACTGCCGCGTCACGACTTTTATAAAACATCTCTGTATAGCGCTCTATGCGGCTGCCGAGCACGCGCCAGCCTTCAGCTTTTGCATTTGAAGGCCATGCCTCTAGTTCAATCGAGGCGCTTTCGATTTGATTACTGAAAATATTAACAGCGCTCCGCATAGCCGTTTTATAATCCATACCGCCTGGGCCAGTGGCGTCCATGCTACCTATCTCGGCAAAGCCAGAGAGTGTTTCAGCAGCACTTTTTAAATGGTCATAGTATTTTTGCATAGCGCGTTCGTCATAGGCGTTAATTCGCCCTTTAAAATCGCTGTTTGTGGTAATGCTGCTAGTATTTCTGGTTTCGACAACCACCGTCGGTCTATTTTGCGGGGCAGCAACAATGCTTGCACCCTCGGTGGCTTGTCGCTGACCATCCACGGTAAGTTGACCGCCCATGCCGAGGCCACCTTGCACTTGTTGTGGTTTATAGTTGCGAAGCGCCATCACCATTTGGTTGTAAGAATCCGCAAATGCTGCTGTTATAATTTTACCTTCGGGGGAGTTCGAAAACCCTTTTGCGCCGCCAGCGATGCCGGCAAAGAATCCACCAAATATATCAAAGTCGTAATTGCCGGCGCTACCTACGGCACTAGACACCTGAACACCAGAGCGGTTGTCAACTAAGAGTAAGGTGGTCGCGGCCTCGTTTTTACTTAAGCCGCCGCCAATAACTGAGCCGATGCTTCCAAATAAACCTCCTGCAACACCTTTTAAACCGCCGGTTCCCTTCGCTGAAAACTGTATGGAAGGACTTACGGTGTAATCTGCGGTGACCATTTGGCCGCCGCCAATATTACTGCCGGAGCGCAACTGCCCTGACTGCATAAGTTCGCGCTCTCTGTTCATAGCATTCATCGCGGCACCGCGCTCGACCACCACAAAACAATTGGATTGTTGAATCATTGTGCGAATAACCGGCTCGGTGCTGCCTAAATTTGGGTAGCGATTACGGTAGTCGCCCCACCATGGTAAAGACCGGTCTTCAAACAGCGCTAAGGTGCCTAAAGGAGCATCGCATTGCTCTAAAGAATTATTTGCGTTTTCGGTATTGGCGCCAGCAGCCCCGCCTGTAACGGTATTGCCACTGCTACCGCCTAGTGACGGGGTGGTCGACATACAGCCTGTTATCAATAAAGATGTCGCCAATGCTATCCCGAGCATCGTTTGTTTAGACTGCAGTTTCATCAATGAGTGTTTAATTTGCATGCGTTCATCCCTCAATGTGGTAAATCAGTGTGGTAAGTAAACGTGGAGCGATACATTTAACTTAGGAATCTTAGATATACTTCGCTTCGGTAACCGACACAAACCATTATTCGCTCTTGGTCTGTCACTTAGCCCTTAAGTGTCGTTATATGGCGTTAAGTATCTATTCGTATTTGTTTTTTAGAAAAGTAAAATCTAACAAAGTCGTGCATTAACTCATTGGTTTGTATAGTATAAAAAGCACGCATTATTTGCCGCCAAAGTTAATATGGATGCTAGAAAGCGAAAAAGAGGGATAAGGGCGTCTAGAGAAAAGCTAGAGGCCGCAATGCTAAACGCCGGTTTTGACACTCAAACCGATTTAGCAAAATACATCGCTATAAATGAAGGTATCGACAAACCCCCTAAAGACCTCGTCAATAAAGTATTCAGAGAGCAAGCAGTATCGACCCATAACCTCGCCCGGATTGCTAATGCCTTAGGAATATCTGCACATACTATTTATCTCGCTAGAGATGACAAAGAGTTTGAGGCAGTGGTAGAGGTCCAGCAATCTCAATCGGCTGATGAAAACACGCAACATAATGTGGCTGAATCTAGGACTATCGAGCACGAGTCAGAGATTCAAACCGATAATCATAAGGCCTCAGAATGCCAAGAAACCGAGCCTACGCAGGCCAGTTTCAAACCCAAAGGGCTGATGCATAAATATCTTCATAAGAAGAGTTTCATTTATTTCGCTTTTGTATCGCTATTTGTATTTGCCGCTTATGGATTGTTGAGTTATCAATCGAGCACGTTCGAGAATACCTTGACTAAAATTGAATCGCCCTTAGGTGTGGTCAGACTTATTGTTCAGGCACCTAACAGTATGAAAGTAGCGGCAGATCAACTGATACAACTACTTAACACCCACGAAAGTATTACTGCTGTGCTTGCCAGTTCACCAAACAGCTACGACCTAGATGCTCAGGAAGCGCTTTTGAAGTGGCAAGCGCATGCAGTGTTAAAACTTGCACAAACGGATTATGAAAATTACACACGCATTGAGGCAATGATTAACACCAGTCAAGATCACGCAGTTCTGCATCAATCTACTTTACATCAATCGGAAGTTGCTTTAGGAGCAAGGCCTGCGAATGTTAAAATTGTGCAGCAAGTACTGAAGTTTATTAATGGACAAGCGACCGACACCATCGACTCTGTGTCGGCAGCGTCTCATACCTATTTTGCAAAGGGAAAAAACGCTCTATTTTTAAGTCACTCTGCAGATGCTTATCAAAATGCCATTACACTGTTTGAGCGTGCCATTCTTGTAGATGAGAACGATGCATTGGCGTATGCAGAATTATGTAGGGCCTTTGCAAGATATAGCTGGATACAGAATGAAAGTGAATCACTTGAAAAGGCGGCTGTGTATTGTAATAAGGCAGAGCAACTCTCGCCAGATGTGCCTTCGGTGGCGACTGCAAGAGCCGAATTGCTGATTCATACTGGCGAAGCTCTTAAAGCGGTAAACGCGATCGAAGCTGTAATAATGCCAGACCTAGAAGACGCGGATTCATTATCGACTTGGGCTGGAGCATATTTAGCCTTGTACAATCAATCGTCAAACAGTGAAGATGCAGACAGAGCTGAGGAGCTTGCTTTAAAGGCTTTGCGTTTAGCTCCTCGACATTGGCATGCTATTAACACCTTAGGAAATTTATATTTTGCAAGAGGGGAAACCGGCAAAGCCAAAGAGCAGTTTGCGGCTGCCTCTAAAGTGGTTAAGCACGAAATTATTTTGGCAAACCTTGGCACTTTACAGATGTGTTTTGGTGAATTAGAAAATGCAGTACGGACATATCAAGACGTCATTGATAATTTTCAAAATAACTACATCGGCTATGAGAATTTAGGTTCAGTTTATTTTTATCAAAATCGTTACAAGCAAGCTGCCGAGCAAAAGTTATTAGCTATTCAAAAACAACCAGAAATTGCTATTCATCAAGTATGGGCTAGCTTGGGCGAGGTATACTTGCGGATGGGTTCCGCAGACGAGGCTTTACACTATTATACAGAAGCCCTTGTAGTAACTGAGCGAGACCAACTTATTCAAAATGCGAATGTCAGCATCGATTTCCATAAGTTCTATTACCAAACTAAGATAAAGCAAATCAAACATAACTTTACGATCACCCATGATTTTGTGGACAAAGTAAACGGCTTTTTCAATCAAAAAAATCAGCTAGGCTTAAAAGAGAGAAGCCACCTAGCATGGTTAGCTTATAAAGCCGGCGAAGGTGAAAAAGGGCAAATCCTATGGCAGGAAATATCGCAGGTTTGTTCGATTTATAAGCGGTCGCCAGAGTTACTCGCACAAATTGCCTCGCCAATATAGGCCCCTTTGCTCTCTCAATTTTAAGATGTTCTTAAATTAGCGCCTTTTTTTACCAAGTCACACTGTGTCCATATGAGAGAAGAACTAATATCATTGCCTAGACTACTTTAGAACCATAAGTAAGTCTCTGGTCTACACAATATCGCTATTGTGTATTCGTTAAGTCTTCTGCCAGCATCATTGCAGAAGCTTGTTGAATAACGCTTTCTAACTGCTGTTGACTCATGTTTTCCTCTAATATTGCGGTAACGTAATATGAAGTTGCGCTATTGCCTGACGAGAAACGGTATCTTTATTTGCTTATTACCGTTTATTTTCTTGCGTCAACCAAGCCGAGTTGTATGCTACCATATGTGTCGTTTTTAAAAATAGGCGATGTGTTAAATATTAACTGTCCCTGACAACTAGCGTTTAATTGGACGCGGTAAAGACAGCAACGAGATTATCGACGCTCGTATGCGCCAGGCCGTGTCTGAAATGTCTCATTATCGTGAGTTTGATTATGTGATTGTGAATGACGACTTTCACCTAGCCCTTCGTGATCTCATCAGTATTGTGAACAGCCAGACGCTCACGCTAGGAAATCAAAGTGCGCGACACAGTGAGTTACTCAAACAGTTACTCGCGCCATAAATGACCGACTAGATGCACAAAAAAGGGAATTCGATATGAAAGTGTTAACCAGGTCTCAGCACGGCATGATAACCGGCACTCTTAGAGGGTTTGCCGATTATTACGATATAGAATTGAACCGTTTACAGCTTCTTTTTATTGGCTATTTGCATTCTGAGGTTGGAATTGCCAACTGAGGAGTGAATGAATATACATCCGTTTTGTGCAAAAGATGGTGGATAAGTGCGTTATCTATGGAAAGGTACTGTACCGGTCAGATGGCAGCAGCGTCCAAGATTAACGACATTACTTATGAGCACAATATTCTGAACAAAACGTCATCCTAAACCAGTTTTCAGATTGTCAACTCACATCCAAAAGCAGACATAGCACTTTAATTTCGCAATTCCTCTACTAATAGCCTACCTTCGCATGACATTTTGAATTAACACGTCATACAAAACTTACACAACTCAATATTTAAACAATCTGAGCTAGCCTAAAAGACAACTGTAACCAAGGAGTGGTAAAGATATTTTATTTTTCTTTTACTCCGGTTGGTAACACAGATAATGTTCAAGTATGAATAATGAAAACACCAAATTTCTAGAAACCATGCTATATGTTTAACTAATTTACCAATAGGATAGAAATACAGGCTAAAAGGGGAAGGAGTAACCATATGTTTTCATTTATGCGCAGTTATATGCTGTATGTGTTTTATTGGATATGTATCAAAGAAGCGGAAAGAGAGAACCGAAAACCTTCATCTGCTTCTGGATTCGGAGCTGTCGTTGTCGTTTTTAGTTATATTCCTTTTGGCATTTATGTATTTCTCCTAAACTTATTTCCAGAAAAAACATCTTATGTCTACGGTTATTTAAGGAATCTATTTGGTATATTTTCGAGCCATAAAGGTGAGGTCAGTGTAGGTATGCTTCTGGCCATATTACCTATCTCAATCGCTCTTTGCTACATTGTCTGCTGTTATCGAATCTCTTTCGAGGATATCCCTAAGAGACTAGAAAGGTATCAAGTGCTTAGCGAGTTTAGTTGGTTCAAGGTTCTAATTCCATATTTCATACCAGGAGTGTTTTTTTTGATATATTTGTTGTTTACATGAAGATGGCGTAGACGTTTAGAAAAAAACTGAGCGCAGTTACCTTCAGATATGGATATAACTAAGGCGGCTAGGGTGAGTGGCGACAATTCGGCGGCCGAATTAAGCCTTTAGAAGCCGCTTGTTTTGAATTCCTAATTACGTTGAAACATTTGATTAATAGACGAAAAATAGCCGACTTTCACTCCCATAAGAATACAAATTAGATGTCAATATGGGAAATACGAGGCATCTTGTATTTTAATTTTAGGAAAAATGACGTTTTATTTTATCTATACTCTGAAGCCTAGGCGTTGCCACATTGCACTAAACATGTTGTCGACTTGAGTCTCTAATACAAATCCATTTGATACCCATATAGAAATCTAACGTACCATATCATCACGTTAATAAACTCATCAATTCCATGATGAAAACGATAATGATAAAGAAGATGATGATAAAGGCAATGATAGCACAACGTCACGTCGCTCGGCTGTGCTTCTCGAAAGGCCCCGTGGCAGCGGCTTATGAACTCAAGGTGGACGCGGGAGAGGCGCGACGAGATGAAGCGCAAGTCGCTCTGGCGGCAAAATTCGATGCCCTGCACGAGTCTCTTGCATCGCTCCCACCAGTGCCCGTGCGTACGTACAATCCGACAAAGAGAAGCTGTATAAGCAGCAGTTCACTATTACTTTTGCTGGCGCGCTCCCTAGCATCCGCCCAGTCCTTTCTTCGAAAGAAGTTCCATTTTTGGCTTTTTGGTCCACCACCGCGAGGCATGTACATTCATGGACCGGTAGGGGTAGGAAAAAGCTTTCTAATGGATCTATTTTACGCGTCGGTTGCTGTTCCTGATGATGATTCTTGCTGTAATAATGACAACCACAAACACGCAAAAATTACCAAACGCCGTGTCCACTTTCATGAATTCATGCTAGACGTCCATCATCGAATCTTTGTCTACAAACAGAAGCACCCACGAGGTGATGCGATTCCCGTCGTTGCGCAACAATTGGCACAAGAGGCCCAACTCCTCTGTTTCGATGAATTTCAAGTGACAGAAATCGCCGATGCCATGATTTTGAAACGATTGTTTTCACTATTAATATCGGATTGGAATGTCGTGATGGTGGCCACCTCGAATCGAGCACCCGATACCTTGTATGAGAGAGGCATTAACCGATCCCTCTTTTTGCCATTCATCGACCTATTGAGACAGACGTCCGACATTATTTCCATGGAGGATTCCCAAAACGATTATCGGCTCGAAAATCGAGCAGATGGCCAATCCTATTTTTGGTCAAAAAAAGGAGTTCAAGGCGATAATAAAATTAATCACAACTTCCAGGCTAAGTTGGAAAAAATATTTGGTGGCGCTGTATCTGGCATTGCATCCGGAACTGAGGGCGAGAGCATTCCTGTCCTCTTTGGTCGCACCGTCCAGGTCGCCCGATTGAATGACCGATGCGCCTGGTTTGACTTTTCCGATTTGTGCTACCAACCGCTCGGGGCAGCCGATTATATTTCCCTCTGCCGCCGATTTCCGGTCATCATCATGGAATGCGTTCCTCAACTGGACGCCAATCACCTCAACGAAGCGCGACGCTTCGTTACCCTCATTGACGCATGTTATGAATCTCGCACCCGCTTGGTACTCACGGCACAAGTCCCGCTCGACGAATTGTTTGTCGATTTTGAAGCGCAAGTCGAAAGCAGTGACGGAGATGAAGAATTGATTGTCAATGATAAGGGGGGAAACTCGAGTTCCTTTGCGACGACCATGATTCGCACCAAAGAGGGAAAATATTATGAGTGGTCGGCGACGGGTCTAATTGGCGTGTCACTGGCACAATTATCGGCCGCAAATGACCTCGCCTTTTCCTTTCGGCGAGCCGCGTCCCGGTTGGTAGAAATGGGTGGAAAGGAATGGGGGCGGCAATGACGAGAGATATATACCGTACTTTCTAATTTGGAATGACCGAGGAACAACTGACAAGCCCTAATGTTTTTAGTCTATCTGTAGATCAAAGAAGGTTTGGTTCGACCCTTCTAATCCGATTGAATTTATCCACCCATCGACAATAGGGCTATATTGCCTCTCGAGTCTGCTCAGTAATTTCAAACTGAACAGGCCTACCAATTTTTGTTGAATCCGCTTTTAGAATAGAGAGCGGCTCGCGACGAATAGTCATTCCTAGCGCAATATCTCTCACACGCAAGGTCTGATGTTAAAATTGAAAGTTAGCACGACTACCGCAATCACATTGTTGATGCACTTAAGTAATGGCATAACGGCTCATAAACATTTGTAGCGTTTGCTCTTTGGCATGTTGGCGAACTTGATATGATGGTGCATCATCATTGCACAGCACGGTTGGCCAAAAAAGTGTCCCCTTTAGCAAACTGCCAATTTGCTCTGCGGCATAATCAACGTCGTCAATAGCGAACTTACCATCAGCTATGGCGGCCTTTAGCCAACGATGCAGAGTGGTTTCCTGCGCTCTCATGCGATCCATCTGATCTTTCATCTTGGCAGGAGAATAAAAGAAATGCCCCATTGCTAAGCGTGCGAGTGTAACAAAATCATGGTCGCACATCATGTTTGTCTCGGCTTCAATTAGCAAAGCCAACTGGCTTTCAATCGATTGATTTGGCGTATATTCGACCGATGCTCGCAACATGAACTGCTCCCACATTTCATGCAACAAACTTAATACTAGCGTTTCTTTGCTATCAAAATGGTTATACACCGTTCGCTTTGACACATTTGCTGTTTCAGCTAATTGGTCCATGCTAGTTGCCTGAACGCCTTGTTCTTTAAAGGTCTTCAGTGCTGCATTGAGTATGTCTTCGCGCTTCTGCTGGCTACGCGACTTCTTTACTTCGCTCATGTACTTCCTCCGATTACGTTTAATTTTACACTGCTCAGTTTACTTTACAATTTTTTTGATTATACTACACCGTATAGTTTACATTTTGGTGTTCCGTAAATTTGACACTGAATATCATTGTTATTAAAAAAGCTACTTTAAAAGAGATATCAACGTGCACAAAAACGTCTTCATTCGCACCAGTCTGCTGCTAGCAACCGCACTTTTCATTTCTGCCTGCAGCGACAGTAATTCCGAATCCACTAATGATGAAATCACGCCTGTATTGGTAAAAATGACGCCAGTACAAGCATTGAAAAATGAGCAACATTTTGAGTTTCCTGCAGAAGTTTCTGCGGTAAAAACCGTCGACATGCGTTTTGAGGTATCAGGAAGATTAATTGAAGAAAACCTTCGAGCTGGGAACGAAGTAAATAAAGGTGATGTGCTTGCTAAACTCGATCCAGAACCATTTCAACGGAGAGTGAAGGAGCAGGAGACAAGGTTTACTCAAGCCGATCGAGAATTAAAGAGAGTTCGCCAGTTAATAGAGAAGCAACTTGTTCCCCAATCTGCTTTAGACGATGCGCAAACCGCGTTTGAACTTGCTGAGATTGCGGTCAATAACGCCAAGCAAGATCTTGCCTATACTCAAATTTCAGCGCCATTTAAAGGGCAAATTGCACAACGTATCGTAGACAACAATAGTTACGTACAAGCGGGTGAAGTGATTGCGAGCATACAAGACCGCTCACAGGTGTACTTTAATATTCACGTTCCCGAGCGTTTATTCACGTTGTATGCGAGCCGTGACGGAGCAAAAGTGGAAGGCTCGATTTTAGCCCGACCAACTGACTGGGTAGATCTTTCCTATGTTGAGCATAGTGCTCAGCCAGATCCAGTGACTCAAACTTATAAAGTGGTCTTTAGCAAGTCAGCCGACCCTAGCAACCTAATCACGCCAGGTGCGCGAGCAAAAGTAAAAGTCCACTTAGATCAAGAAGGCAGCACTGATCAACTTATCATTCCCTACACTGCCTTACTGGCTGAACAAGATGACTTCTTTGTGTGGCGCTACAATCAAGAAACAAAGCAAGTCAACAAAGTAGCGGTTTCTGTTGTGAGTGTGCGCGGTGACTATGCCGGAATTGAAGGTGAACTATCTGAGGGAAACAAGGTTGTGTCTGCCGGTGTCAGTAAAATGCGTGAAGGCTTGCGCGTCTCAGAATACGTGGCGGAGTAAGCTTCATGGATATCGCAAAGTACGCTTTACGCTTCCCTGTTAATATCTGGCTGATTGTCGTTATTTGCTTGCTCGGTGGGCTTATTGCACTGAGCAATATTGGGCGACTAGAAGACCCCAGTTTCACTATCAAGCAAGTAAAAGTGATTACCTCTTTTCCAGGTGCAAGCGCAAAACAAGTCGAAGATGAAGTTACCGAATTACTCGAAACGACTATCCAACAAATGCCGCAACTATATCGCTTGAGTTCAGTATCCAGTCCGGGTACCTCAGATATCACAGTAGAGGTGCAGCCAAACTTTGATGGTGGTGAACTGCCACAAATATGGGATGAATTGCGCAAACGCCTGCGAGACGTTCAGAGCCAATTGCCACCAGGAGCACAAGACCCGGTTGTTTTTGATGACTTTGGTGAGGTGTTTGGACTTTATTACGCATTGACTGCCCCTGACTTTAGCGCCACTGAATTGCGGCACTTTGCTAAACAAATTCGCCGCGAGCTGTTGATGATTGACGGTGTTGCAAAAGTGCAAGTGAGTGGTGTGCGAGAAGAGCAAATTACCGTTTATATCGATACAAACCGCTTAGCGAGCTTGGGCTTGAGCTTTCCACAAATATCTCAATTGTTAACGGAAAACATCCGACCATTTAACGGCGGTAGAGTACAATTAAATGGCAAAAAATTACGAGTGCTTGTGGATCAACCCTCCAGCCAGATCGAGGCTATTGAAAACCTGAGTCTTGTATTGGCAGGGACATCGCAGTCAATCAAGGTAAAAGATATCGCGACCTTAGCAGTTGAGCCAGCCGATATTCAAACAAACTATCTGCGTCACCAAGGTAATGAGGCAATCACCTTGGCTGTCTCTGCGCAAGACGGCGTTAATATCGTTGATGTCGGCCAACGAGTCAGACAGAAAATTGAGCTTATCCTCAGTAAGTTGCCGACAGGTATCG
This sequence comes from Glaciecola sp. XM2, assembly GCF_018595715.1. Lineage (GTDB taxonomy): Bacteria > Pseudomonadota > Gammaproteobacteria > Enterobacterales > Alteromonadaceae > Glaciecola. The sequence continues at coordinate 33,019 of NZ_JAHEOJ010000022.1, read as the reverse complement.
AGCTAGATGCGATTTATGATCAAGCAAAAATTGTTGATGAGTCGGTCGATGGATTCATTTTAAACTTAGTCATGTCAGTGGTTGTTGTGGTCCTAACTCTCTGGCTATTTATGGGTTGGCGTTCAGCACTCGTCGTAGGCACTACGCTAGTGGTCACGGTAATGGGAACCGTACTGATCATGTGGCTAATGGATTTAAGATTGCAGCGTATATCACTAGGCGCAATGGTCATTGCAATGGGTATGTTAGTTGACAATGCGATAGTGGTAGCCGAAGGCATGATGATGCAAATGAAGCAAGGCGCAAAACCACAACCTGCAGCAAGCTTTATTGTTAAAAGAACACAATGGCCTTTGCTTGGTGCAACCGTCATTGGCATAGCGGCATTTTCAGGTATTGGATTGTCGGATGACGCCACCGGCGAATTCTTATATTCACTTTTCGCCGTAGTGTTGATATCACTTATGCTCAGTTGGGTAATGGCAATTACCTTGGTACCGACGCTTGGCAAATTGGTTTTCAAAACAACACCTACGTCAGATCAGAACCAAAATGGCTCTCGTTTTCAAGACGGTTTCATATCAATTTTAAGAGGCTTCTTGCGTCATCGATGGCTAACGCTTTTTGGATTGTTATGCATCACTCTCGTTGCATTTATGAGTTTTGGCTTTGTGAAACAAGGCTTTTTTCCGCCATCCAATGCACCTTTGTTTTATATCCACTATTGGGGACAACAAAACGAAGATATTCGCAGCACTGAAAGCATCATGAAAAAAGTGGAACAGGAAGTGCTTTCTGAGCAAGGAGTGAAATCAATCACTAGTTTTATTGGCCGTGGTGCAGATAGATTTACCCTCACCTATGCGCCAGAGCCTGCCAATGAGAGCTACGCCATGATGCTGGTTCGGGCCAACGATAAAGATGAGATTGATACTATCATTGCTGATATGAAAGCTGCCCTTCCACAAGTGAGTCCTGACGCCAGTTTTTATTTTCAGCGCGTACAATTTGGCCCGGGCAGTGGCGCAAAAATCGGCATACGTTTCTCAGGCAATAACGGAGATGTACTCCGAGAACTCGCCAACAATGCAGTTGAAATCCTAGAAGCTGATGGTCAAATTCAAGAGGTTCGTCATAACTGGCGTGAGTTGGGTTTGAGTTTGAATACCCAATTTGATGACATTAACGCAGGTATTGCGGGCGTGAGTCGCGCTGATTTTCGTGACACCATCGAATACGCAACCACAGGTTTACAGCTTGGTAAGCTATACGATGAAGATTACGCTTACCCTATTCGTGCTAAAATGGCGAATGCTCAGCAGGACCCATTAGATGCGATTCGTAACAGCCAAGTTTGGAGCTCTCAACAAAGCCGATATGTCCCATTTCGACAAGTATCTAAAGGCATTGAGTTAGAATCCGAAGAAGTACAAATCCATCGTCGCGACCGTGTCCCAACCATCACTATTTGGGCTGAGCCAGGCAGTGATGAGACCGCTGCAGACGCCTTAGCAAGAATATGGCAGCCCATTCAAGACATGCAATTACCCGATGGTTATAAGCTAGAGTGGGGCGGCGAGTATGAAAGTTCGGCAGACGCCCAGCAAGCGCTAGGTAAAGGCTTACCGGCAGGATTTTTAGTCATGTTCATCATATCGGTACTGCTATTTGGCAGAGCCAGACAGCCCCTCATTATCTGGGCCATTGTACCTATGGCAACTGTCGGTGTTGTTTCAGGTTTATTGTTAACTGACATGCCATTTGGCTTTATGTCGCTGCTCGGCTTTTTAAGTTTATTTGGCATGTTAATCAAGAATGCCATCGTTTTACTGGAAGAAATTGACTTACAAATCGAAGAAGATAAGCCCATTAAAGATGCCATTCTTGAGGCCTCAGCAAGTCGATTGCGACCTGTTACCTTGGCGGCCATTACGACCATATTAGGCATGGCTCCTCTGTTGTCTGATGCATTTTTCGCAGACATGTCTGTGACTATCATGGGTGGTTTGGCTTTTGCTACAGTATTAACGCTCATTGCTGTTCCTGTGATGTATAGTTTGCTGTATCGAGTGTCATTCAGAAAATAGCTCCGATGTTACGATCTTATTTCGACTTCAAAAAATAGTATTTGGGAGTGAATATTTAGGTTAGGAGCGCTACTGAATCGCGACGTGAGCATATCGACCGACCGCTTTCTGCCTCGAAGGAGCCGTTTGCCAACCAGTGCTGGGTTCATCGATAAAAGTAAGAAAATGCAATTTCCAACCTCACAATGTAAAAAGCCATTTCTTTCCGATTAAGACAATGTGGTAGCAATCGATACGAAAGGACTTCATACTGACAAACAAACGCACAGGAGGGGCAAAAGCATTGCGCAAATTACTCATTTTTGGAAATTCTGGTTGCGGAAAGTCAACAATGGCCAAGCACCTTGCCCAAAAGCATCAGCTTACCCATTTTGATCTCGATACCATTGCATGGCTTCCCACTGAACCACCCTCGCGCGCGCCTCTAGACTCATGCCGGCAACAACTAGAGGCTTTTACGCATGCCAATAAAGATTGGGTGATTGAAGGGTGCTATGCCGACTTACTCGCACTGTTGGCGGGTCACGCCAACGAGATGGTTTTTTTAAATATACCCGTTCAACAATGCGTCGATAACGCTAAGGCAAGACCATGGGAGCCACATAAATATCCGTCGAAGGCTGCGCAAGATGAGAATTTAGAGATGCTAATTTCTTGGATAAGCGAATATCCTCATCGAGATGATGAGTTATCATTCGCCGCTCACCAAAAGCTGTTTGATATGTTTGATGGTCATAAGCACATGCTCACCGAAAATCAGCCCTTTGAATAAACTTAAAAGTAAGCAGTCTTTGTGTAGCAAAATTTCGTACACAAAGACATCAATGTTAAACTCGAAAATAAAAATAAGAGGATGTAAAAGATGAGCGCAACGATATTAGGTTTAGCTGGCTATATTGCTTGGTTAATGGTTTTGTTACTTTCCTTGGCCTTATATAGAGGTGTGTTCAATCAATCGCAAAAGCGCACGTCTTTGGTTTTTAAAGCCGATGGAAGTGACGTAGATGAGTTGGGACAACGCTTAACTCGCGCCCACTTAAATACGGTAGAAAGCTTTCCATTTGTTTGCGGTGTGCTGTTACTCGCATTGGCCACGGATTCTACCGCTATTACAAACGGACTGGTTTATATAGTATTAGGTGCACGGATTATTCAATCTCTTATTCACATTGCTTCAATTAGTAACGCGGCTATTTATGCCCGTTTTGTATTTTTCTTAATACAGTTTGGTATCAGCGCCTACTGGCTGTTTATGATTGTTACGAAATTCATCTAGGGAGCAGATTGATATGCCGATGTATGCCGATGTTTCGCCATGCGACTACGCAGATGCAGTTGGAAGAGAAAGTTTTGTTGATTATGTAATCAAACCGCTTTATCCAAATATAAAACGTATCGCTGGACCTGCATTCACGGTTTACTGTCCGCCTGGTGACCATTTGATGCTACATGCTGCAATTTATCGTGCAAACCCAGGGGATATCATAGTTGCCCAAGCCGACGATAGTTATGCACTAGCCGGCGGTAATGTATGCGCTATTGCGCAAAAGCGCGGTATAGCGGGTTTTGTCATCGATGGCACTATCAGAGACCTAGCCGAAGTACGAGAGATGCAGTTCCCTGTATTTGCCCGTGGCGTGATCCCAAAGCCAGGCAAAAAGGCCCATGTTACTGAGCTAGGTCAGAGTATATTGTGCGGCGGGGCAACCGTAAATCAAGGTGACATTGTTGTGGCGGATGAGGAGGGAATAGTCATCCTGGGCAAAGATAAAGCCCAAGCGTGCTTTGAGATTGCAAAGGCCAGAGCACAAAAAGATGCTGCAATGAGCATTGAACAATGGCAGGAGCAGCATCGTAAAACCGTTGAGAGTAAATTAGCCGCGCTTGGTTTTATCGATAAATAGGTGCTCAAGGCACTGAAGCTAAGGGTATGGCCCCAACACATTTTCTTTTTATTTCATACTGAGTATACATGTTTTCATTTTTTGAAAAGTTAACGCAACCGTTTCCGTTAGAAGCACCAAAACAACCGCCAAAAACGCTATTTGCATTTTGTCGCTACTTCTCCAAAGGCATGTGGCCGGTGCTGATTATGGCATCGATTTTAAGCGCCTTAGTGGCGATTTTAGAAGTCTCTCTATTTGGCTTTATGGGGCAACTGGTTGACTGGTTTGCAACACGCGACCCAGCAACATTTATTCAGGAAGAAAAGTGGAGCTTAATTGGTATGAGCGCGCTGGTGCTGCTGATACTTCCTGCATTTGTCATCCTTGAATCTTTATTGACCCACCAGTCGGTCTTGGGTAATTACCCTATGCGCATCAGATGGATGGCGCATCGTTACTTGCTGGGGCAAAGTCTTTCTTTTTATCAGGATGAATTTGCCGGTCGTGTCGCCACTAAAGTAATGCAAACTGCGCTGTCGGTGCGTGAAACGGTGACAAAGATTCTTAATCTGTTTGTATATGTCAGCGTTTATTTCATTTCGGTTGTTGTGCTGGTGTTCACCACCGACTGGCGCTTAGCCATGCCGCTTATTGTATGGCTGGCGGCGTACGTGATTATTCTTCGGGTGTTCTTACCGCGTTTGAAGCGTGTTTCGCAAAAGCAAGCCGACGCGCGCTCAGTGATGACCGGGCGTATTGTCGATAGCTATACCAACATTATGACCGTTAAGCTGTTTAGCCATCACAAGCGTGAAGAGCATTATGCAAAAGAGGGGATGGATGGTTTCTTGCAAACCGTGTACCCACAAATGCGTTTAGTCACGTTATTGCAAGCCTGTGTATGGAGCATTAATTCATTATTGGTATTTAGTATCGCAGGGCTTTCAGTATTGTTATGGACCGATGGCGCCGTCACTGGCGGCGCTATTGCCATTGCAGTGAGTTTAAGTTTGCGTTTAAACGGCATGTCGCAATGGATCATGTGGGAAGTGTCCTCGCTTTTTGAAAATATAGGAACGGTTCAAGATGGCATGGATACTCTCGCGATCCCCGCCGAGATAAAAGATAAAGACAATGCTAATGACCTTGTTATTGATGGTGGACGCATCGATTTTGAAGGGGTTAATTTTGCTTATGCAGGAAAGAGTGAGAACACCATTGAAGTGTTCAAGGATTTGTCTATTGCCGTCAAGCCCGGCGAAAAGGTAGGGTTGGTCGGGCGTTCTGGCGCAGGCAAATCTACGCTCGTTAATCTGCTGCTTAGATTTTACGATATTCAAAGTGGACGCATCAGCATAGACAATCAGGGGATTGATGAAATATCTCAAGAAAGCCTGCGCGCACAAATTAGCATGGTCACTCAAGATACCTCTTTAATGCATCGCTCGGTGCGTGACAATATTTTATATGGCCGCATGGATGCCACCGAAGAGCAGATGATTACCGCTGCAAAACAGGCTGAGGCCCATGACTTCATACTTTCATTAAGCGATGCAAAAGGGCGAACGGGCTACGATGCGCATGTTGGCGAGCGCGGCGTCAAACTATCCGGCGGTCAGCGTCAGCGTATCGCGATAGCCAGGGTTATGTTGAAAGATGCGCCCATTTTAATCTTGGATGAAGCAACATCAGCGCTCGACTCTGAGGTAGAAGCCGCCATTCAGGAATGCTTGATTAAGATCATGCAGGAAAAAACCGTTGTCGCAATTGCTCATCGCTTATCGACCATCGCGCAAATGGACCGACTGTTAGTGCTCGATAATGGCAAGGTCGTAGAATCCGGTTCCCATGCAGAATTGCTAGAACTAGGCGGGATATATGCCAAATTGTGGGCGCATCAAACAGGTGGTTTCATTGGTGTTGAATAACGGTTTAATAGCATCGGCTCAGACTTGAGCTTAAGTCTTTGATTGAAGGGCACAACCACTGCGTATAGTTGACAAAGTGCTATACTTTATTGTGTGATGTTACATTTTTATTCATTGATAACATGAGTTAAAGATTTAATCGTTATGCACATTTTAGTCAGACGAGAGTAAAACCAAGTAAATGGTATGTTGCTGCTTAATCTGTTTAAGCCGCGTCATTTGCATCTCCTATTTAATTGCATGAGCAATAAATTTTTGAATACTGTCAGTGACTTGTGGCAATGCAAACGCCGGTGTAATAAATTTTGGCGGAACTAAGTAGCCCTTGTTGACCAAATTATTTATAACGGGCAAATATTCAGAGGCGGTCTTGCCGCACAATAAATTATGGAAGCAATCGCTGGTTTCATAGGCGTTGAGCATGTCATGAAAGCCTCGTAAATACACATAGTCTTTGGTAAAACCGCCCCCGCGATACACGCGAGCGGTGATTGAAAAGGCTTGTTCATCGCTGGCGGAAAACTCCTCTTTCAGATACAAGAAACTTGCGCGAAAGTTCTTTTCTTTAATCATTGAGTTAACCGCCATCACTCTTAGCGCTAAGTTTCGTAAGCGCCCCACAGTTAAACATCCGGCCATGTATTCACTGAGTATGGCTAAGCCTTCTTGAGTCTTGGTGTTGGCCGGGCATCCTAATGACAGAATGCGCAATGGCTGATTGCGTCCGTTGAGCGTTGTCGCTAAGTGCACGCCAAGTTCATGATGGGCGAGGGCGGTCATGTCTATTTTGTTGACCTTAGCTTGGGCGTTGATTTTAATAGTAGTGCCAGACGCTAGGGCGTTGGCAATCATGTTTTCATCGAGTCTGATGTTGTGCTCGTAGCCTTGCGCGATGGCAAATTCTTTTAAGTAGGTTTCAATTGCACTGGCGTTGTAGAAGGTTTCGTCAGGCTGTTTTTCAGTAGGCAGATGCAGCACAAAAGCTGCGTTTCTTAGGTCTTTTTCAGAGGGTTCGCCATAGTAGCGAAATGAATCATATAAAAAGTCGTTTGAGCCAATGGACACCACTTGGTCTACTTTATCAATGTAGGAATTTATGACGCCGGTATAGAGGGTGATGAGGTCGTCGTCTTGCAGCGATTCTATCGGTAAACTAAACAGTCGTCGCTTTAAAGCAAATGCATCTAAGGTGTTTTGCTTGTATACAAATCTTGGCGAGTGAGAGTACTTGCTCTCAAAAAATACGGCTTTTTGCTCTTTATAATTGAGCGGCGATATTGCATCGAGTATTTCTATGCCGCTCACAAGCCCATGCAATGCATTGTCTAAGGATAAAATATCTTTGTTTATTTCCACAAGGCGTTAATCGGTGTTGAATGTAAAGCACGTTGATAACATGGAATAAGCGGCCTCACAAGTGAAATGGTCAGCAGAAGTGAAAGCATGATGTCATCAGTTAAGAATCACCATACATGGACAAAGCTAAAAGCCTAGAAGTCTCTCAGGTCCTCAATATAAAGGGAGCGACTTCAATATAGTTAATCCAGCTTAGCTTTCATTTTATCAAACACGGTTTTCATGTTGCTGTCGTTTTTGTCTAGCACCACTTGTTGAAACATCTTATTGGCCGCATCTGCTTGGCTGTTTGCTAGTAATAAACCACTTAGTCGGAGTTTTGCCCATTGGATGGATGGTAAGCCGCTAGTATCTAGCGCTCCCACAACTTCGGTATTTTGAATCGTTTCCATATATTGGCGCATATGCGTCACCCCTTCATCAAGCATAACGTTTCCGACCAAGGCTGAGCGCCCTATTTGATAGTGTGCATTTAGTTGGCGATACAAGGCTTCATCAAAGCGCTGCATAACGCTTTGCTCATCATTGATGGGGCGCACAAGTTGTATATCGGTGACTTGTTTGTAAAATTCGATAGCTTCTATGTAGTTTTCACTGTGAACCGCGTTTGTCGCTAGGGCATTTAAAATATTAATGTTTTTAGGGAAGTCTTGATTTGCTGCTAACAAGACTTCTTTGGCGAGCCCAGGGTTGTCAAAGCTGCGATGATACCAAGCAAGGTTAATTACTCCTTCAATTGGGTCCAGTGCTTGAATCATTTGCACCTGCTTGAGGGCTTCGTCTCGGTCACCACCAGCAATGCTAGGGGCATTAATATGAAAACTTAATAATGCTATGCGATATTCAGTCTTATTGGGCGCTAGACTGACGGCTTTGTTTAGGCTCGCAAGCGCCTGTTTTGCATAGCCAAAGGCGCTGAAGATGGAATCACTCGCCTGTTGCCCCATGATGCTAGCATGAACAAGATACACATCGGGATCGTTCGGGAAACGCGCAATAGCTCGCTGCGCCGCTTCTTCGGCCTCGTCTAAGTCATCAGTGGAAAGGCTATACGTTAAAAAGCGATAGTGCTCTTGAGTTCGCTGAGACTCAGGAATGCTTTCAATGGCTTTAATTACATCTGAAAATTGTTGCTGTTGGAATAAACCTTCAATCGCTTTCAGGCTTAACGTTGCGGATAAAGGCTGCCCCTGCTGCGCCAAGGTATTGAAAGGCAGATACAAAACTACCATCAAAAAGGTGACCGAGATAATACTGCGCATGGTGCTTTCAAAAAGTGTCATAGAGCGTTGCTTGTATGTTTCTAATGGACATCAGTATGCCATGATGATTAGCAATTAATATAGGCCAGAAGTCATATACTCGTATTGGCGTTAATTACTTTTTGCCGTAAGCCCCCCAAACTTTATTTATCATTACGTAAAAATCTTGCTGAGTAAACCGGTATGCTTTTTCAGTATCTACCCGGTGCACAATTACTACATTTGAATGCGGATAAACACCAAGAAAATGAACGCCGTTGCCGGTGTGATAAAACGCCCGATGCTCTCTTGTTTCGGTTTCCATCAAAACAAACCACATCATCCCATAAGCAATCCCATATTTAGGGTTAAACACTGAATAAGGCTGCGTACTTTGCTCAATCCACTGTGATGGTATGATCTGCTCTTGTGCCCATTTGCCTTTGTTTAGATACAGCTGTCCAAACTTGGCTAAATCAAGAGCAGACATTCGAAAGTGATAAGCAGGAAACTGTGATTTGCTGGTCTCATATTGGTAAAAACCATCGGTAGTAGGGATTTTTGCATTATCGTCCTCACCATCAATTCTTGTGTATTGACCTTGGTATTGAGCCATGCCAAGCGGGAGCGCGATATCTTCTAAAAACAAGGTGAAGACCGATTTCCCCGTTTTTTGCTCTAACAAGGCGCCAAGCACATTGAAATCCCAGTTGTTATAAAAATAATGTTTACCAGGTAGGTGCGTTTCTCGAACCGGACGATTTTGAATCATACCAAGGGAATTTGCAGCGGCGTTATGATATACCCCAGAACGAGATTTTAATAAATCGGAGACGCTCGCTGAGAGCTCTTGTTCCGAAAGCGCAGGTGCAATATCGTTGATATTATTTTGTGCCAAGGTGCTGTCCACATCAATTACGCCAGCGGCAATGTATTTACCGTAAAGTGCGCTGATAAGAGGCTTGCGCATAGAGTGAATGACGTGTCTTTTTTCTACGCTACCCCATCGGAACACTTCTTCGCCATCTTTTAATATGAGCATAGACGATGAGCCAGCGTCAGCTAAAAAGGCTTCGAGTGCTACTAACCCACTGTCTGAAAACCCTTCTTTGGATGGAGACTCTTGCTCTTGAGCGGGTGTCGGAGGCTGAGTGCTTTGGACACTTGCTGTGAAAATCAAAATCATCATCAGCCACGCACTAAAAACAAGGAATATAGGTTTCAATTAACCTCCAATTAAGGTTTGTACAATCTGCTTTTGCATCAATTCTGTTGAAAATACTAGGTGATTTATAAGCTTATTCCGACAAGTACTTTGTTAACAGATGTGTATTCACCTTTGTGTGAGAAAGAAATCAGTGCCTAAGCCCTTTTGTAGCGTTCCTCTAGCGCTTGGTATAAAGAGTTTGCGTAGTCTTGATTGCTACTATCGAGCGTTTGCATAATATCAACAAGGTGCTCGTTATCTTCTCGCCCGCCCCACATTTTTATGTATGTCCCTTCCTTGTAGCCATGGTCTTGGCGGAAGAAATTCAGCACGTTTTTACCCACATATTGTTCAAAAAGCGATGTGGAGGTCATATGCGCTTGTTCAACAATGGTAGTGAAAAGCTTTACGTCAAAACGCTTCACTACGCAAAGCCCTGCCATCAACTCTAGGTTTTCAACGAGAGTTTGCGTCGTTAAGTCGAAAGATTGACCGTCAAACGTCACATCAGTGTTTGTTAAAGTGAGAGCGTGTTCGATTTGTGAGCTTGCGTTTGGGATATTGCCGTTGTGCTCAATTAAAATATGCGATAGTGCAAAATGCCAGATATCAACCAACTCCATTTGCACTTGGGCAAGGTCGAGCTGCTGCGCTTTCCACCACTTCCAACCATGATGCTCAATTGCTTCAACTGACTCTATCATCGCTGCTCTTAAATAAGCGTAACCTGCGTTTAGCCAATCGGGATTGACCTTAGTGTTCATTTTGTTTTGCAGGTCGAGCATTATGGCGATTTGTGTTTTGTTGAGCATTTGACTTCCCTTGTTAAATTTATGAGTCTTTTTTGTTAAAAAAGCTGTAATAATGGGATACATTTAGTTTCCCAGCAGTTGCTTCTTCGCGCCGGCAGTCATGAATTACACCAGACTTGCAGCGAATTTAGAAGCTTTATAATAAGAGATAATAACATGCTAAAACAGCGCCAAGACGGAGAAGTTCAACCAGGTATTAATTGGGGACCATTTACAATGCGTATCCCCTTTGTGCATATGCGGTTTTCGTTGCCCGATATGTTACAAGGTTTTGCAGTAGCAGGTGCAACAGGGCTTGCCCTAGTGCCTTACTTTATGGCGCTACTAGGCTTAAGTTTTGAAGAAGCCGTTGTGATGGCAATGTTTCACAGTTTGCTTATTTCATTTTCATGGATGCTTTTTGGTGACCCTTATGCGCCAGGTTGGTTAACGCCGGCTATTCCATTTGTTGTCGCATTTATTACCGCACCCGCCTATTTAGGTGACCATGCAAGCCAGTTTCAAGCAATGACCGCGCTGTCATTGAATTTTGCGGCAGTACTGGTATTTTTAGGGGTAACTGGCTTAGGGGCGAAGTTAATTCAAATTGTACCTAACGTGTTTAAGGGCGGTATTATTTTAGGCGCGGCCATTGCTGCGTTCATGCGAGTCACTAAAGATGGCGACGCGGCGAACGTATTTCAATCTGCGCCCATCGCCGGGACGATTGGTGTGGTGGTGTGTTTGCTTTTTGCATTCTCGAAACCGCTACAAGCGATTGCGCTTAGAAATCAAGTCTTGGCAAAGATATTAGGTTTTGGTCTGCTTCCAGGGTTCATTATTGCCGGCACCGTGGGCTATTTTACAGGGGAATTTGAATACAACATTCGTTGGGAAATTCTCAATGTTGGAGACGCGGCGGTATCGCTTTGGGCAAAAGCCAGTCCGTTTATGATTGGGTGGCCACCTATTGAAACATTTATTGCTTCTTTTCCATTAGCGCTTATCACCTACATTTTATTCTTTGGTGATGTTGTCACCGGGAATGAAATGATTGAGCATGCACAAAAGGCTCGTACCGATGAGAAGTTGGAAATCAACAGCAGCCGTGCGCATATGGCAACTGGTATTCGAAATGCCTTGATGGGTATCATTGCGCCGTTTTTCAGTACTCAAGGTGTTTTATGGACCGGAATTCAGGTCATACTGCTCAAACGCTGGGCAGATAGCAAAGGCAAGCTCAACTCTATCTTTGACAGCATCGGTAGCTTCTACCTATTTGGTTTGCCAATACTGTTTGTGTTACTTCCATTGGTCACCTTACTTGAACCGCTTTTACCTGTTGCTCTAGCCGTTACTCTCATTCTTACCGCTTTTGCGTGTGCGACTTTGGCCTTATCACTAGTAGACGATGCAACGGAAAGAGGGGCAATGGTGATCACTGCGATGGCATTTAGCTTATTTGAGCCATGGCTAGGTCTACTAATTGGGATTATTACGATTGCTGGGCTTTGTGGCATAAGAGTCTTTATGCCAAAAGCACGCGAAACGAATCAGACTGAATAGATACATAGACTGCGTTCGCAACATCTAAAGGTTGCGAGCGCTCATGTTACTTAGGTCGTGCTTTGCTAAACACTTCCCCTAAATTGGCATACTGGCTGGCACCCAGCCGCGCAAGTGGGTCTACTTTGCTTGCATCCACTACAATACGCTTTCCTTGTTCACTGCCAACATTATCATCTACATAAAGTTCGAGTGCCTCTACAAAAATGATATGTTGGTCAACGTTTCCTATTGTCTGCACGCTATGCACTTTACATAAATATGCAATGGGGCATGTTGAGATTCGCTTGAGAGGCCACTCCTCGTGCTGACTTAATGGGATATTATTGGCGCTTACTTCACTTTCGCCGTATGCCATGGTTGCGGCAGTTGCAGTGACTAAATCTGCTTGATGAGCTTGTGCGATATGCACGATGCAATAGGCACCCACCTGTAAATTAGTAACAGTATCTTTTTGATTGCCATCAGGCTTTTTGCCCATCGACAGCATACAAAGCGGAGGGTCGCTACATACGGCATTGAAATAAGAAAAAGGGGCAAGATTGAGAGTTTCATCTTTGTTTTCAGACAATACCCACGCAATAGGGCGTGGGATAATAGTCTGCGTCATTAAATGATATACGCCTGTGCTCGACAAGTCAGCTAAATTTATGTTCAATACCTACATCTCGCTAGTGTTACAAAATCTTAGCGACTAGCTTACCAACACTGGTTGTCACTTAACAATCAACTTATGTTATGACTTGTAGCCAGAGCGTAACTGCACATCGATAGCGTTGAGTACTTCTGAGCGATTGATTACGCCAATTAAGCAGCCGTTATCATCTGCCACCGGATATATCTTTGGTTTTGCTTTTAGCATGGTTTCAGCTAATTCTAAGACAGAGTGATAGCCTTTCACCGACAATACATCAGTTTGCATAATTTCTGACACTCTGCAGACTTGCTCTCGATAGTAACTGGAGGTAATCATTTGGCTTAAGCAGTCTTGTTCTGACAAAAAACCTACGATTTTATTTTTGTCATTCACCACCGGACCACCGGCTTGCTTACTTAACAGTAAACTTTCTACCGCCTCTGCGACTGGCATATCCACATGTAATTTGACCGGGCGATGGTTCATGTAGTCGGCTACCTTTAGCGATTTCATTCTCTCTCCTAATTTTCACGCTTTGTCTTGTTGACGAAGTTATTGTTACCCTGCAATTGTGTATGGTGCAATACCCATTTAGTCGATATTTACGATTAAACCCATCGACTATTACAAAAAGCTTGCGATTTGCTCCAGTGATTTTTTCTTCAATGCATGATCAGGTACGGTAGCGTCCTCTGCTGGGTAACCGACTACAAGCAGCATGTAGGGCCGCTCGTCATCTGGCCGCTTACAAATTTTGGACAAAAAACTCATGGGCTTGGGTGTATGCGTCAGTGTGACGAGGCCGGCGGTATGTAATGCTGTTATTAGCATACCTGTCGCAATGCCAACCGATTCATGAATATAGTAGTTTTGTTGCTTTTGACCCTGCTCTATGCCGCCCTTTTTTTGGCTGAAAATCGCAATTAGCCACGGCGCATCTTCTAAGTAGGGCTTTTGCGCATCAGTACCAAGTGGCTTTAATGCATCAAGCCACTGCTCGCCAGCACCACCGTTATAAAATCGCTGTTCATGCGCCTCTGCCTGCTCCCTCACCTGCCGCTTGACTTCTTTAGAAGAAATAGCAGCAAAATGCCATGGTTGATGATTGGCCCCATTTGGCGCCGTACCTGCTGCTTTAATACAGGTTTCGATAATCGATTGCGGCACGTCTCGAGAACTAAACTTTCGAATGCTGTGACGGCGTTTTATGTCACTATAAAACGCTTCAGCTCGCGCCAACATCTGTTGCGGGGGATACTCGACAAAGTCGGTTAACGGATGCTGAACATGTGTTTTCATGCAAGTACTCCTTGATTGCTCGTGTTTACTTTAGGATAAATATGTACTGCTTGGTAGCGCAAAGTGAACATTTATGGCGAGTTTCGCTTGTATCCTTAGCTTGTGTCAGTATAATACGCGTCCCTCCCTTATGACGCTGACGAAATCCACCAGATAGCCAACTTCACAAGGGTAGTGTAACTATTGTATGAGCATCAGAATTTAGGGGTGTAGTTCGAATTGGTAGAACAGCGGTCTCCAAAACCGATGGTTGGGGGTTCGAGTCCCTCCACCCCTGCCATTCTGATGAAATGAAAAAGATTAATAACAGCGTTAATTAAAACGATGTTTTGCTAAGGTAACACGAATGAGTGAAAAGGCAGAAAGTTCATCTAACCCTTTAGATACCGTCAAGTGGTTGGTGATAGTAGTATTACTGGGTGGTTTAGTTTATGGCTACGGCGCCTATGCAGAAGTGTCTGTGCTATACAGAGCACTCATTGCCGTAACGGTTGTTGTAGTTGCGTTAGGTATCGCATCAACGACTGAAAAAGGCCAAACGTTTTTAACTTTTGCTAAAGATGCCCGTATTGAAGTGCGCAAAGTAGTGTGGCCTTCGCGTCAGGAAGTCGTGCGTATGACGTTGATTATCCTAGCAGCAACTGCTGTGGTAGGTTTGATGTTATATCTGATCGATATGGTGCTTGTTTGGGCAATTAGTTTAGTTACTGGAATTGGAGCGTAAACTATGTCTGATAAAAAATGGTACGTCGTCCAAGCATTCTCGCAATACGAAGGTCGTGTTAAGAAGACGCTTGAAGAATATATCAAGATGCATGGAATGGAGCAGTATTTCGGCGAGATATTAGTACCAACTGAAGAAGTAGTTGAGATGCGCGCTGGCCAAAAGCGTAAGTCAGAGCGTAAGTTTTTTCCAGGTTATGTGCTAGTTGAAATGGAAATGAACGAAGATTCTTGGCACTTGGTCAAGAGCATTCCTCGCGTACTTGGTTTTATTGGCGGCACTTCAGACCGTCCTATGCCCATTAGTAAAAAAGAAGCAGATGCTATCTTGAACCGCTTAGAAGAGTCGGTAGATAAGCCTAAACCTAAGACCTTGTTTGAGCCTGGCGAAGTGGTGCGAGTGACCGACGGTCCATTTGCTGACTTTAATGGCGTGGTCGAAGAAGTGGATTATGAAAAGAGCCGCTTAAAAGTATCTGTTTTGATTTTTGGTCGTTCAACACCTGTTGAGTTAGAGTTCGGTCAAGTCGAAAAAGGCTAAGTCTTAAGCGCTCAGTCACTAAGAGTGCACTGGCGTTGGTAAGTATTTTAAAAAGGAGTTCTTTTGAGAGCTCCTTTTTTGTGCGTGCATTTTTGTTAAAAATGTCGAAAATTTTTACATGTGTTACTTTATTGAAACGTAACATCATGATTTTATGGTGTTAAATTACTGGAACGTTTATTGCAAGGTGTCAGTTAAGTGTTATATATGACGTTCTTTGAATCTCCGTGACGGCTCCTAGGCCAGCCTCGGTATGCAATTGGAGCCTCTATAATACGCATGGCAAGAATTTTTTAAGGGTAGTTAAAATGTTAAAAAACGTTATTTTATCAGCTGTCATTACGGCATGTATGTTGTTTGTAGGTAGCGCTAACGCGTCATTAATCTACGCAACGTCGGCACCGAGTGTTGTTGTTGGAACTGGTCAGGGTACAGCTAATGATAGAGATAATATCAATAACTTGTTTGGTAGTACTGACGGTAAGTTCTATGAGTTAGGACTCGGTGGGTCAGTTGATCTGCAGTTCGGTATGCCAACAGGGCAATTGTTTGGTGGCGAAGGATTTGTGACCGAGGTGACTTTTGGTAACCCTGGTAACTTCCTAGAGTCAGCAGACGTGTATGTTGGATATCAAGGTATCTTTACGTTTGTCGCTAACATTATCAATACTGGTGCACAGACTGGCGCTCAGTTTACCTTTGGCGCCCCTTTTGATACCTTGAGAATAGTCGACACCACGGCAAACCTCAATACACGGTCAATAGGCGGGTTTGATATCGATAGTGTCGCGGTATCTCCGGTTCCTGCTCCTGCTACGGTGTTGCTACTTGGGCTGGTTTTGGTTGGGCTTGGGGCGAGAAAAATCTTTAAGTGACCTTTGAATATAAATTAAAAAACGCGCCTGTAGGCGCGTTTTTTTGTTGTCGTACAACCGAAACAGCTCTCTGGGGTAAAGTGCCCGCCATCTAATGTCATTTATTCTAACGCTAGTTTATCTCGGATATCTTCACCATCTTCTTAGCGCCAAATCAATCTTCTACGCAGAACAAGCGCATTTGAGGGGTATCTTCTGCATTATGTGGATGTGTGCTTCTCAGGCCGGCATATAAAACATGAGACGTTAATTTGTTTTTATGGTGAGTTCTCTTGCAGTTTTTGCTCATAAATTAAACATAGTTAATGTGAAGTCCAAACAAAATTATTATGGGTATTCATTGCGACACTTGTCATTCATAATTCTAAGAGGGATGTTTAAGCATGAAATCAATTTCAATAAAATTCGCTACGGCGATTGCAGCACTAATGTTAAGCCTAACGGCGTTTGCCCACAATCATGCGGGTGATAAAGAAGCTATGATGGATATTGTTGATATCGCAGCATCAAACGAGAGTTTTAGCACTCTGGTTGCAGCGGTAAAGGCAGCAGGCTTGGTCGATGCGTTAAAAGGTGAAGGTCCATTGACGGTATTTGCTCCGACTAACGAAGCGTTTGCTAAGTTGCCAGCAGGCACAGTAGAAGATTTACTCAAGCCTGAAAACAAAGACACGTTGATTGCGGTACTGACGTATCACGTTGTTCCTGGCAAAGTCTTAGCGGCTGATGTGGTGACAGTTGACTCTGCAACTTCGTTGCAAGGCCAGAGCATCACCGTAAAAGTAGATGGGTCTACTGTGATGGTTGATAATGCCACGGTTGTTCAGACTGACATCATGGCAAGCAATGGTGTAATTCACGTTATTGATTCGGTCATTTTACCGAAATCTTAATCATTGATTACTTATTGTGAAACAGCGCTTTTTTAAGCGCTGTTTTTGTTTTCTAGGGGCTGATTCTGATGATTCATAGGTACATCTGATTGAACATATATCTAGCAGTACTTTGTTTTACATTTAGAGCAAATAAAACCTTGCTATAAAAACTCAAAAAGCATATACTTTGCGCCCTTTTTTATGGATGGGGAGCCTAAGAAATAGATATTCTCTATATCTATGAGGCGTTTAAACCCACAAATCAGAGAGCATCAAAAACATGGCAAAGAAAGTCTCGGGCTTAATTAAGCTTCAAGTCGCAGCGGGTGCGGCTAATCCGTCTCCACCTGTAGGTCCTGCACTAGGTCAACATGGTGTAAACATCATGGAATTCTGTAAGGCGTTTAACGCAAAAACAGAATCACTAGAGAAAGGTGCACCGGTACCAGTAGTTATTACTGTATACGAAGACCGTTCGTTTACATTTGAAACCAAAACTCCACCTGCTTCTTTCTTATTGAAGAAAGCGGCCGGTATTAAGAGTGGCTCTGGCCGCCCTAATACTGAAAAAGTAGGTACAGTGACTCGCGCGCAATTAGAAGAAATTGCGAAAACAAAAGAGCCTGACCTTACTGCAGCTAGCTTGGACGCAGCTGTTAACACGATTGCGGGTTCTGCTCGCAGCATGGGTTTGAAGGTAGAGGGTTAAGACAATGGCAAAATTGACTAAACGTATGCGCGCAATCAACGAAAAAGTTGATAGTGCTAAAGAATATGAATTTGACGAAGCAGTTGCGCTATTAAAAGAGTTCGCCACTGTGAAGTTCGCAGAAAGTGTTGATGTTGCTGTTAACCTTGGCATTGATGCACGTAAATCTGACCAAAACGTTCGTGGTGCAACTGTACTGCCAAACGGAACAGGTAAAGAAGTACGTGTAGCAGTATTTACTCAAGGCGCAAACGCAGAAGCGGCTAAAGAAGCAGGTGCTGACATCGTTGGTATGGATGATCTTGCTGAGTTAGTGAAAAAAGGCGAAATGAATTTTGACGTAGTAGTTGCTAGCCCTGACGCGATGCGTGTGGTTGGTCAGCTAGGTCAAATCTTAGGTCCTCGCGGTCTTATGCCTAACCCGAAAACGGGTACGGTTACTCCAGACGTTGCAACAGCAGTTAAAAACGCAAAAGCGGGTCAGGTCAGATATCGTAACGATAAGAACGGTATCATTCACGCGAGTATTGGTAAGATTGCATTTGAACCAAACCAAATCAAAGAAAACCTTGAGTCATTGATTGAAGCGCTTAAGAAAGCTAAGCCTTCATCAGCAAAGGGTGTATACATTAAAAAAGTAAGCTTAAGCACCACAATGGGTGCTGGCGTAACGTTAGATCAAGGGTCTATCGGACAAGCATAAGCTTATGACTCTTTAAGGTAATGGGTTGGAGTAAATGCCTAACAGCATTTATTCCCGTCCAAGACCGCAGGTGTCAGTCAGCAGGAGAGGTAAGAGAACTCCCGCATTTAATGACTAACTTAATTAATTGCCTGCGCAGACGGTGATATGACTCAGACTCTCTGGGAAATGTACACCGTAGAGCGGTACTCAAGGTTATGTAACAGTAAACGCGAGTATCAATCTGTAAACACTGATGATTTTGAAGTATACAATTTCGTATATAACAAATAGTCAGATTTAAAGAGGTGAAGTCAGTGGCATTAGGCTTAGCAGCTAAAAAAGAGATTGTTGCAGAGATAAATGAAGTAGCATCTCGTGCACTATCCGTTGCCGTCGCTGAATACCGTGGTATGGAAGTAGGAGAGCTTACTGACCTACGTGTTAAAGCTCGTGAGCAGGGCGTTTACTTAAAAGTAATTCGTAACACCCTTGCAAAGCGTGCCTTAGCTGACAGTAAGTTTGCTGATATCGATTCTGCGTTAACAGGTCCTCTAATTTATGGTTTCTCAATTGATGCACCAGGTGCAGCAGCGCGTTTGTTTAAAGACTACGCAAAAGGAAATGGTAAGTTAAAGGTAACTGCGTTAACGATTGGTAGCGGTCTAATGGGTCCAGAGAAATTGGACGCAGTCGCATCACTACCAACAAGAGACGAAGCACTAGCTCAATTGCTTGCAACCTTCAAAGCACCGGTTGGTAAGTTCGTTCAAACAGTTAACGAAGTTCCAGCTAAATTTGCACGTGTATTAGCGGCTATCAAAGACACTAAATAATTAGCGTTTTTGGCAATTTGAATTTTTAACATTATACCCAGGAGTTTTAGAGAAATGGCTCTAACTAAAGAAGATATACTAAACGCAATCGCCGAAATGCCAGTAATGGAATTGGTTGAATTGATTGAAGCAGCTGAAGAAAAATTCGGCGTATCTGCACAAGCAGCAGTAGCTGTAGCAGCAGGTCCAGCGGCAGCAGCAGAAGCAGCTGAAGAGCAAACAGAGTTTGACGTAGTTCTTACTTCGTTTGGCGCTAACAAAGTTGCTGTAATCAAAGCTGTACGTGGCGCTACCGGTCTTGGCTTGAAAGAAGCGAAAGACGTGGTAGAGTCAGCGCCTAAAGCAATCAAAGAAGGCGTTGCTAAAGAAGAAGCAGAAGAACTGAAGAAGACGCTTGAAGAAGCTGGCGCTGAAGTTGAAGTTAAGTAATTAATTTTAATTACTTGACTGGCCTTTTATAGGCTTAGGCTGATGGTTTTTAACCATCAGCCTTTTTGCGCTATATCAATTATAAAATTTCTGCCCTTTTATATATGATTGTAAGTAGCGCGGGGAAGAAGCATAAGCATATGATTTATTACAGCATTATCGGCTGTTTTGGTCTATTCTTTAGCTAAGTCCCTAAAAGGGTACTGGATGTTTGTTACACAAATACAGCAGTAGTGTAGCAGGTTGGGTCTAAAATCAGTCGGCTGAGGAACCCATGGTTTACTCTTATAGTGAAAAGAAACGTATCCGTAAGGATTTTGGCAAGCGCCCTCAGGTATTGGAAATTCCATACCTTCTATCAATACAACTAGATTCATTTAAGAAATTTATTGAGCTCGATACAGAAGGCCAGTATGGCTTAGAGTCTGCATTCCGCTCAGTGTTTCCCATAAAGAGTTATTCTGGTAATTCGGAACTTCAATATGTGTCTTACCGTTTAGGTGAGCCGGTATTTGACGTTAAGGAATGTCAGATCCGTGGTGTCACCTACTCTGCGCCATTACGTGTAAAGTTAAGGCTGGTCTTATTTGATAAAGAAGCTGCACCAGGCACTGTAAAAGACATTAAGGAGCAAGAAGTTTACATGGGTGAGATTCCGTTAATGACGGAAAATGGTACCTTTGTAATTAACGGTACTGAGCGTGTTATTGTTTCTCAATTACACCGTTCACCGGGCGTATTCTTCGATCACGATAAAGGCAAAACACACAGCTCAGGCAAAGTGTTGTATAACGCACGCGTTATTCCTTATCGTGGCTCTTGGTTAGACTTTGAGTTTGACCCTAAAGACAACCTTTTTGTGCGCATAGACCGCCGCAGAAAACTCCCTGCTACAATTATTTTACGCGCCCTTGAAATGGGTACAGAAGATATCCTTGATGTGTTCTTCGATAAAGTATCTGTGCGTGTGAGTGACGAAAACTTCATGATGGACGTTGTTGCAGACCGTTTACGCGGTGAAACAGCGCAGTTCGACATTGTAGACAAGAAAGGCGAAGTCATCGTAGAAGAAGGACGCAGAATTTCTGCTCGCCATACTCGTGCACTAGAAAAAGCTAAAATTAAAGAACTCCCAATCCCAGCTGAGTATCTGCAAGGAAAAGTGTTTGCAGCCACTTACGTTAGCGAAGAAACGGGTGAAGTTCTAGTAAACGCTAATGATGAAATCACATTAGAAGCGTTAGATGTGATTAAAGAAGCTGGGATCAATGAATTCCATATGCTTTATATCAATGAGCTGGACCACGGTTCATATATCTCAGATACCATCCGCATTGATCCAACCAGCAATCGCTTAGAAGCACTGGTTGAAATCTATCGCATGATGCGCCCAGGCGAGCCGCCCACAAAAGATGCGGCTGAGAACTTGTTTGATAACTTGTTCTTCTCTGAAGATAGATATGACCTATCGGCGGTAGGACGTATGAAGTTCAACCGTCGTTTAGGACGTGCTGAATCAACTGGCGCCGGTACATTAGATAAAGATGATATCGTTGCGGTGATGCAGCAGCTTCTTACCATCCGTGATGGTAAAGACGAAGTAGATGATATTGATCACTTAGGAAACCGCCGTATTCGTTCGGTAGGTGAAATGGCAGAGAACCAATTCCGTGTTGGTTTAGTGCGTGTTGAACGTGCTGTTAAAGAACGTCTTAGCCTCGGTGATTTAGACAACATCATGCCGCAAGACTTGATTAACGCTAAGCCAATTTCGGCAGCGGTAAAAGAGTTCTTTGGTTCAAGTCAGTTGTCACAATTTATGGACCAAAACAACCCGTTATCAGAAGTCACGCACAAGCGTCGTATTTCTGCATTAGGCCCGGGCGGTTTGACACGTGAACGTGCTGGTTTTGAGGTGCGCGACGTGCATCCAACTCACTACGGTCGTGTATGTCCAATTGAAACGCCTGAAGGACCAAACATTGGTTTGATTAACTCACTTGCAAGCTTTGCAAGAACCAATGATTTCGGTTTCTTAGAAACGCCTTATCGTAAAATTGTAGACGGTGTTGTTACAGACGACATCGAATACTTATCAGCGATTGAAGAAGGTCAATATGCGATTGCACAGGCAAACGTATTACTAGATAAAAACAACGGTTTAGTTGAAGATTTGATACCCTGTCGTTTACGCGGTGAGACTACCTTAGTTCAGCGCGAAGACATCACGTTTATGGATGTATCACCTCAGCAAATCGTATCAGTAGCAGCAAGTATCATCCCGTTCCTAGAGCACGATGATGCTAACCGCGCACTAATGGGCTCAAACATGCAACGTCAGGCAGTACCGACATTGCGTGCTGACAAGCCATTGGTAGGAACCGGCATGGAGAAGACAGTTGCGGTTGACTCTGGTGTAACGGTTATTGCTAAGCGCGGCGGCACCGTTGATTATGTTGACGCTAGCCGAATCGTTGTGAAAGTAAATGAAAACGAAATGACACCAGGCGAAGCCGGTATCGACATTTACAATCTGACTAAGTACACCCGTTCAAACCAAAACACCTGTATCAACCAGCGTCCTACGTGTAACGTCGGCGAGCCAGTTGTGACCGGTGATGTATTGGCTGACGGCCCGTCTACCGATTTAGGTGAATTGGCACTTGGCCAAAACATGCGCATCGCATTTATGCCTTGGAACGGTTACAACTTTGAGGATTCTATCCTTATTTCTGAGCGCGTTGCTCAAGAAGATCGTTTCACTACCATCCACATTCAAGAACTAAGCTGTATTGCACGCGATACTAAGCTTGGTCCTGAAGAAATCAGCTCAGACATTCCAAATGTTGGTGAGTCTGCGTTAGGTAAGTTGGATGAATCAGGCGTTGTATATATCGGTGCTGAAGTAAAAGGCGGCGATATACTCGTTGGTAAAGTAACACCTAAAGGTGAAACGCAGCTTACGCCTGAGGAAAAACTACTAAGAGCCATCTTTGGTGAAAAAGCGTCTGACGTAAAAGACACTTCTTTGCGCGTACCAAACAGTGTAACTGGAACCGTTATCGACGTTCAGGTATTCACTCGTGACGGTGTAGAAAAAGATAAGCGTGCCGTTGAGATTGAAGAAATGCAGCTTCGTCAGGTCAAAAAAGACTTAGGCGATGAGTTTGGCATTTTAGAAGACGGTATCTTTGCTCGTGCACAAAACTTGTTGCTTAAATCCGGTATCGATCAAGCCAAGCTTGATAGCATGCCTCGCGACAAGTGGTTCGACTTAGTATTGAGCGATGAAGATGCGCAAACTGAGTTAGACCAAGCGGCACAACAGCATGCTGAAACCAAAAATGACTTTGACAAGAAGTTTGAAACCAAGCGTCGTAAAATCACTCAAGGTGATGACCTAGCGCCAGGTGTTCTTAAGATTGTTAAAGTTTATCTAGCAGTTAAGCGTAGCATTCAGCCTGGTGATAAAATGGCTGGTCGTCACGGTAACAAAGGTGTTATCTCAGCTATCCAACCCGTTGAAGATATGCCTTACGATGCTAACGGAACGCCTGTTGATATCGTGCTTAACCCGCTCGGTGTACCTTCGCGTATGAACATCGGTCAGATCCTAGAGACTCACTTAGGTATGGCAGCGCATGGACTGGGTGTGAAGATTGACCGCATGGTGAAAGAGCACCAAGAAGTCGCTAAGTTACGTAGCTTCTTAAAAGAAGTGTACGACTCAGGTGAATCGCATCAAAAAGTTGATCTTGATACCTTCAGTGATGACGAAATCAAACGCTTAGCTGAGAACCTCCGTAAGGGTGTTCCTATCGCTACGCCAGTGTTTGACGGAGCTCGCGAAGAAGAAATCAAAGCATTGCTTAAGTTAGCTGACATTCCAGAGTCAGGTCAAATAACCCTGTTCGACGGTCGTACTGGTCGTGCATTTGAGCGTCCAGTAACCGTAGGTTATATGTACATGCTTAAACTCAACCACTTAGTGGATGACAAAATGCATGCTCGTTCGACTGGTTCTTACAGCTTGGTGACACAGCAACCACTTGGTGGTAAAGCACAATTTGGTGGTCAGCGCTTCGGAGAGATGGAAGTGTGGGCACTAGAAGCTTACGGTGCTGCGTATACCTTGCAAGAAATGCTAACTGTGAAATCAGACGATGTTAACGGCCGTACGAAGATGTATAAAAACATCGTCGATGGCGACCACAGAATGGAGCCTGGCATGCCAGAATCGTTCAACGTATTGTTGAAAGAAATCCGTTCGTTGGGTATTAACATTGAGCTAGAAGAGCAGTAAGCGTCTCAATTGAGCGAATCATAGCAAAATGACAGGTTGGCCCAGTGAGCTTTTGTTTATAGCCACTGGGTCGTGATACAGACTCCGTTGGGAGAGATATGTGAAAGACTTACTAAAGTTTATTAAACAACAAAACAAGACTGAAGAATTTGATAACATCAAAATTGGTCTTGCATCGCCAGACATGATCCGATCGTGGTCATTCGGTGAGGTGAAAAAGCCTGAAACCATTAACTACCGTACGTTTAAACCTGAGCGTGACGGTCTTTTTTGTGCACGTATATTTGGCCCAGTAAAAGACTATGAATGTCTTTGTGGTAAATATAAGCGTTTGAAGCATCGCGGCGTAATATGTGAAAAATGTGGCGTTGAAGTGACCCTAACGAAAGTGCGTCGTGAGCGCATGGGTCACATCGAACTAGCTAGCCCAGTAGCGCATATTTGGTTCCTTAAGTCACTACCGTCACGCATCGGCTTGATGCTTGATATGACATTGCGCGATATTGAACGCGTTTTATATTTTGAATCATACGTGGTCACAGAGCCAGGTATGACTGACTTACAGCAAAGCCAGTTGCTAAACGAAGAAGAATATTTAGATTCTTTAGAAGAGCATGGTGATGACTTTGAAGCAAAAATGGGTGCAGAGGCAGTATTTGAATTGCTCAAAGCCCTTGATGTTGAATCTGACGTTGCTGCAATGCGTGAAGAGCTTCCTAGTGTTACTTCTGAGACCAAGCGTAAGAAAATCACTAAGCGTTTGAAGCTTCTAGAATCTTTCCAACAGTCTGGCAACAAGCCAGAGTGGATGATTTTAACGGTTCTTCCAGTATTACCACCAGAATTACGTCCATTAGTACCGCTAGACGGCGGTCGCTTTGCGACATCTGATTTGAACGACTTATACCGCCGTGTTATCAACCGTAACAACCGTTTGAAGCGCCTTTTAGACCTTGCTGCACCAGATATCATCGTGCGCAATGAGAAGCGTATGCTTCAAGAAGCGGTAGATGCATTGCTTGATAACGGTCGTCGTGGTCGCGCAATTACCGGTTCTAACAAACGTCCTCTCAAATCACTTGCCGACATGATCAAAGGTAAGCAAGGTCGTTTCCGTCAAAACCTTCTTGGTAAGCGTGTTGATTACTCCGGTCGTTCGGTTATTACCGTTGGTCCTACATTACGTTTGCACCAGTGTGGTCTACCTAAGAAAATGGCACTTGAGTTATTCAAGCCATTTATCTACGGCAAATTAGAAGGTCGTGGTTTAGCTACAACTATTAAGGCTGCTAAAAAGTTAGTGGAGCGCGAAGCACCGGAAGTATGGGACGTTCTAGACGAAGTTATTCGTGAACATCCAGTATTACTTAACCGTGCACCAACGCTACACAGACTTGGTATCCAAGCATTTGAACCGACCCTAATTGAAGGTAAAGCGATTCAATTACACCCATTAGTATGTGCGGCGTACAACGCTGACTTCGATGGTGACCAAATGGCTGTGCACGTACCGCTGACGATTGAAGCTCAGCTTGAAGCACGTGCCCTAATGATGTCGACTAACAACATCTTATCGCCTGCGAATGGTGAGCCAATTATCGTACCTTCACAGGACGTTGTATTAGGTCTTTACTATCTTACCCGTGACCGTGTAAACGGTAAAGGTGAAGGCATGGTGTTTACCAGCCCTCACGAAGCTGAAAAAGCTTATCGTACTGACACTGCAGAGCTTCACGCTCGCGTAAAAGTGCGTATCACTGAATATGAAGTAGACGAAAATGGCGATAAGCATGAGAAAACGTCAATCATCGACACTACCGTTGGGCGTGCGATTTTCTCATTGATTTTACCAAAAGGTTTACCTTTCGAAATCATCAACCAAGCTATGGGTAAAAAGCAAATCTCTAAATTGCTTAACGAGTGTTATCGTACCCTTGGTTTGAAAGACACCGTTATTGCTGCTGACCAAATCATGTACTCAGGCTTCCACTATGCGATGATCGCTGGTGCGTCGGTTGGTATTGACGACATGGTTATTCCTGAAGCGAAAAAAGAAATCATCGATGCAGCAGAAGCTGAAGTGGTTGAAATTCAGGAACAATTCCAGTCTGGTCTAGTTACCGCAGGTGAGCGCTACAACAAAGTTATCGATATTTGGTCAACGGCCAATGATAACGTTGCAAAAGCAATGATGGACAACCTTAAAACTGAAACGGTAGAAAACCGCGATGGCGAAATGGAAGAGCAACCATCGTTTAACTCGGTTTACATGATGGCCGACTCAGGTGCTCGTGGTTCAGCCGCGCAGATTCGTCAGCTTGCTGGTATGCGTGGCTTGATGGCAAAACCAGATGGTTCAATCATCGAGACACCTATCACGGCAAACTTCCGTGAAGGTCTAAACGTTCTTCAGTACTTTATTTCTACTCACGGTGCTCGTAAAGGTTTGGCCGATACCGCACTTAAAACCGCTAACTCGGGTTACTTAACTCGTCGTTTGGTAGATGTCGCGCAAGACTTAGTAATTACTAATGATGATTGCGGTACCTTCGAAGGCGTGAAGATGACTCCTCTTATTGAAGGTGGTGATGTTGTTGAGCCATTGAGAGAGCGAGTGCTCGGTCGAGTTGTAGCCGAAGACGTGATCAAGCCAGGTACAAACGAAGTCTTAGTAGAGCGTAACGTTTTACTAGATGAGCAACTTGTAGACATGCTTGAAGCAAACTCTGTTGACGTTGTGATGGTTCGTTCAGTTATTACTTGTGATAACGACCACGGTGTATGTGCTAAGTGTTACGGTCGTGACCTCGCACGTGGCCATATGGTCGGTTCAGGTGAAGCGGTTGGTGTTATCGCGGCTCAGTCAATCGGTGAGCCTGGTACACAGCTTACCATGCGTACATTCCACATCGGTGGTGCGGCATCAAGAGCATCTGCTGAAAACAGCGTACAAGTGAAAACTGGCGGTACACTTAAGCTTCACAACGCAAAATACGTTCGCAACTCTGATGGTAAATTAGTGATTGTGTCTCGTTCTACTGAATTGACAGTCATTGATAGTCAAGGGCGTGAGAAAGAGCGTTATAAAGTGCCTTACGGTGCGACCTTATCGGTTGATAACGGCGCAGAAATTGGTGCTGGTGACCTAGTCGCTACGTGGGACCCGCATAGTCACCCAATCGTGACTGAGCGTGCATCTAAAATCACGTTTGCTGACATCGACGACACTAACACAGAGATGCAGCAAGACGAGCTTACAGGCTTAACGCGTATCGTTGTTAAGGACTTAACTAAGGCTAATGCAAAAGAGCCGAAGCTAATCCTTGAAGGCGAAAATGGCTCGCTACAAGAAATTCGCTTGCCAAGCTTTACTACCATTGAAGCCAGCGATGGCAAAATGGCTGTTGAAGGTGACGTGTTAGCGCGCATCCCACAGGAAAGCTCGAAGACTCGTGATATTACTGGTGGTCTTCCACGTGTTGCTGACTTGTTTGAAGCACGTAAGCCTAAAGAGCCTGCTATCCTTGCAGAAATTTCTGGTGTCATTGGTTTCGGTAAAGAAACCAAAGGTAAGAAACGTCTTACCATTACACCTAAAAATGATGAAGCAGCACGTTTAGTAGACTTGAACGCTAATGGCGCTTACGAAGAGATGATTCCGAAATGGCGTCAACTCAACGTGTTTGAAGGTGAAAGCGTAGAGAAAGGGGAAGTTGTTTCTGACGGGCCTGAGTCTCCACATGACATCTTGCGTCTACGTGGTGTGAGTGCAGTATCTAACTACATCGTAAACGAAGTACAAGAAGTTTATCGTTTACAAGGGGTTAAGATAAACGATAAGCACATTGAAGTTGTTATCCGCCAGATGCTGCGTAAGTGTATGATCACCCATTCAGGTGATACACGCTTCTTAGCAGGTGAGCAGGTCGAAGTATCGGCAGTTAAAATTGCCAACCGTGAGATGGAGAAGCAAGGTAAGATCCCAGCAACATACGAAATTCAGTTGCTAGGTATTACCAAAGCATCGCTTTCAACTGAGTCGTTTATTTCAGCAGCTTCTTTCCAAGAAACGACGCGTGTTCTTACAGAAGCGGCAGTTCAAGGAAAAGAAGATGATTTACGTGGTCTGAAAGAAAACGTAATCGTTGGACGATTGATTCCTGCAGGTACCGGTTTTGCATATCATCAGCAACGCGCTGAACGCAAAAATCTTGCACTTCACCAGGAACTTTCAGTATCAGCTGATGAAGCGCAAGCGCAACTTGCTGAAGCTTTGAATGCTGATAGTGATTCTGAAGCTGACGAGTAAGTGAAACCTTAGCTAATATGCAAGACAAACCAAGTAATTGCTTGGCTTGTCTTGACATTACTGACGTTGATCTATAACATTCCGCGACCCTAATTTTGGGATATCCAAAATATGTCGCGGAATTTTTGTTTATGAAACATCATATTCATAATCCAAACATACGGATTTACAGCAATTGCTGTGTTATTAACTTGGTATGACACGCATTTGCAATACGCACCCGAGCATTCATGAGAATAGCCTCGGGTTTCATAGTTTTAATCAGGAGCTAGTTAATGGCAACAGTTAACCAGTTAGTGCGCAAGCCACGTAAAAAGCCGGTCGAGAAATCGAACGTAGCTGCTTTACAAGCCTGCCCACAACGTCGTGGTGTGTGTACTCGCGTATATACAACCACTCCAAAGAAGCCGAACTCTGCACTACGTAAAGTATGTCGTGTTCGCTTAACTAACGGTTTCGAAGTTTCTTCGTACATCGGTGGTGAAGGTCATAACCTTCAAGAGCACAGTGTTGTGCTTATTCGTGGTGGTCGTGTTAAAGACTTACCAGGTGTTCGTTATCACACAGTTCGCGGTACATTAGACTGCGCAGGCGTGAGCGATCGTAGACAAGCCCGTTCTAAGTACGGCGCGAAAAGGCCTAAGTCTTAACGGTTCTCCGTTAGTAAGGCCAAACTATTAATTTAGAGTTTTGGGAAACCCCTGAATTCCACGGAGAATTAAGATGCCAAGAAGAAGAGTCGTAGGTCAACGTAAAATCCTACCAGATCCTAAGTTCGGATCAGAGTTACTTGCTAAATTCATGAACGTTGTCATGTTAGACGGCAAAAAGTCCACCGCTGAAAAAATCGTTTACGGTGCCCTTGAAATTGTTGCTGAAAAAACCGGCAAACCACACCTAGAAGTCTTCGAAGAAGCGCTAGACAACATCCGTCCTACCGTTGAGGTTAAATCTCGTCGTGTAGGTGGTTCTACTTACCAAGTTCCAGTAGAAGTTCGTCCAGTTCGTCGTAATGCACTAGGTATGCGTTGGATGGTTGAAGCGGCACGTAAACGTGGTGAAAAATCCATGGCGCAAAGACTTGCAGCTGAAATGATTGACGCACAAGATAGCAAAGGTAGTGCAGTGAAGAAACGTGAAGACGTTCATCGCATGGCTGAAGCTAACAAAGCGTTTGCTCATTATCGCTGGTAAGCTACTGACAACATGTCATATCAATGCAACAGTCTGCCTGTAAAAGGCAGACTGTTTTTGTAAATAACTAACTGAAAAAGAAAAGGGGTCAGAGTCAATTAGGTTCATAGCAAATTGTTTATCACTCACTAAGTGTTAACAATGAGTTGATTCCGACCCCTTTTTTTCAATTAAAAGAAAGAGAAATAAATGCCACGTCAAACGCCCATAGAACGCTATCGCAATATTGGAATTGTTGCGCACGTTGATGCAGGCAAAACCACCACCACAGAGCGCGTGCTTTTTTACACGGGGATCTCACACAAGATTGGTGAAGTACACGACGGCGCGGCTACCATGGATTGGATGGAGCAGGAGCAGGAGCGTGGTATTACTATCACTTCAGCTGCTACCACTTGTTTCTGGCAAGGCATGGATCAGCAATTTGAACAGCATCGAATCA
The DNA here is from genome assembly GCF_018595715.1 of Glaciecola sp. XM2. Lineage (GTDB taxonomy): Bacteria > Pseudomonadota > Gammaproteobacteria > Enterobacterales > Alteromonadaceae > Glaciecola. Next base: position 3,103 of record NZ_JAHEOJ010000022.1, on the reverse strand, counting down.
ATATCATAGATACTCCAGGACACGTTGATTTTACCATTGAAGTTGAACGATCCTTAAGGGTGCTCGACGGCGCTGTGGTTGTTTTTTGTGGCTCATCGGGTGTTGAACCACAGTCTGAGACTGTATGGCGTCAAGCCAACAAATATGAAGTACCGCGTTTGGTGTTCGTCAATAAAATGGACCGAGCGGGTGCAGATTTCGAGAGAGTCATCGGACAAATTCGCAAGCGCTTAGGCGCAACATGTGTCCCAATTCAAATCAATGTCGGCGCAGAAGAGACTTTCACCGGCGTCATCGATTTAATCAAGATGAAGTACATCAACTGGAATGAAGAAGACAAGGGTACCACCTTTGTTTACGAAGATATTCCAGCTGAACATGTCGATAGAGCAGAGCAATATCGCATGGAAATGATTGAAGCTGCCGCCGAAGCAAACGACGATTTGATGGAAAAGTACTTAGGCGGCGAAGATCTCACCGAAGCTGAGATAAAGCAAGGTCTACGAATTCGTACCCTAAACAATGAAATTGTATTAGCGACCTGTGGTTCCGCATTTAAGAACAAAGGCGTGCAAGCGGTATTAGATGCAGTAATAGAATATTTGCCCTCTCCTACAGAAGTTAAAGCCATTACCGGTATACTGGACGATGGCAAAGAGACTGAGGCTGAGCGTCATTCAGACGATAATGAGCCGTTTTCCGCCCTCGCATTTAAAATCGCGACAGACCCATTTGTTGGCACCTTGACGTTCTTTAGATGTTACTCAGGCGTCATCAAAACTGGCGATGCGGTATATAATCCAATTAAAGGTAAAAAAGAGCGCATAGGTCGTATGGTGCAAATGCATGCAAACGACCGAGCAGAGTTAAAAGAAGTACGTGCCGGTGATATTGCTGCGGCTATTGGCTTGAAAGACGTCACCACCGGTGAAACCTTATGTGACGCAAATCATGTGATTACCCTCGAGCGTATGGATTTCCCAGATCCAGTGATTTCTATCGCTGTTGAGCCTAAATCTCAAGCGGATCAAGAGAAAATGGGTATTGCGCTGAGTAAATTAGCCGCCGAAGATCCTTCGTTTAGGGTTAAGACAGATGAAGAATCAGGTCAAACAATCATATCGGGAATGGGTGAATTACATCTAGATATCATTGTTGACCGTATGAAACGTGAGTTCAATGTTTCGTGCAACGTCGGTAAGCCACAAGTGGCCTACCGCGAAACTATTAGAAAGAAAGTTGAAGTAGAAGGTAAATTTGTAAGACAATCGGGCGGCCGAGGTCAGTTTGGCCATGTATGGCTTAAAATCGAACCCCTTGAAGAAGGTGGTGGTTACGAATTTGTCGACGAGATTGTTGGGGGCGCAGTCCCCAAAGAATTTATCCCTGCGGTTGACAAGGGCATTCAAGAACAACTACAAAATGGCGTGGTTGCAGGGTATCCTGTACTCGATATTAAGGTCACTTTGTTTGATGGTTCTTACCATGATGTTGACTCTTCTGAAATGGCCTTTAAAATTGCCGCTTCAATGGGATTCAAAAAAGGGGCGGCTGAGGCTAACCCAGTGTTACTTGAACCGGTAATGAAGGTAGAAGTAACAACTCCTGAGGATTGGATGGGTGACGTAGTAGGTGACCTCAACCGCCGCAGGGGTATGATAGAAGGAATGGAAGAGGGTGTAGCAGGCATTAAGATAGTGCGCGCTAAGGTTCCACTTTCAGAGATGTTTGGCTATGCCACTGATTTGCGTTCTGCAACGCAAGGACGTGCGTCATATTCAATGGAATTTCATAACTATGCGGAAGCACCCAACAATGTCGCTAAAGCCATTGTTGACTCTCGCATGTAATAATATTTTTGATTCGGTCCGGTCTAATGTTGGAACGGGCGTTAAACTTAGGAAATAAGAGCAATGGCAAAAGAAAAGTTTGAACGTACGAAACCGCACGTAAACGTAGGTACAATTGGCCACGTTGACCACGGTAAAACGACGTTAACCGCAGCAATCACTACAGTACTAGCAAAGACTTACGGTGGTAGCGCCCAAGCATTTGATCAAATCGATAACGCACCAGAAGAGCGCGAGCGTGGTATCACCATCGCAACTTCTCACGTTGAGTATGACACGCCTAAGCGTCACTATGCTCACGTAGATTGCCCAGGACACGCCGATTATGTAAAAAACATGATCACCGGTGCTGCGCAAATGGACGGTGGTATCTTAGTAGTAGCTGCTACAGACGGTCCTATGCCACAAACTCGTGAGCACATCTTGTTAGGTCGCCAGGTTGGTATTCCTTACATGATCGTATTCATGAACAAATGTGACATGGTAGACGACGAAGAACTTCTAGAGCTAGTAGAGATGGAAGTACGTGAGCTATTAACTGAATATGAATTCCCTGGTGATGACTTACCGGTAATCCAAGGTTCAGCACTTAAGGCGCTAGAAGGCGACCCAGTATGGGAAGCGAAGATTGTAGAGCTAGGCGAAGCGCTAGACAACTACATTCCAGAGCCAGAGCGTGACATCGACAAGCCGTTCATTCTTCCAATCGAAGACGTATTCTCAATCTCAGGTCGTGGCACGGTTGTAACCGGTCGTGTTGAGCAAGGTATCGTTAAAGTAGGTGAAGAAGTTGAAATCGTAGGTATCAAAGACACTACGAAGACAACTTGTACGGGCGTAGAAATGTTCCGTAAGCTTCTAGACGAAGGTCGTGCTGGTGAGAACGTAGGTGTTCTATTACGTGGTACAAAGCGTGAAGACGTAGAGCGTGGTCAAGTATTGGCTAAGCCTGGTTCAATCAACCCGCATACTAAGTTTGAAGCAGAAGTATATGTACTAAGCAAAGATGAAGGTGGCCGTCATACTCCATTCTTCAAAGGCTATCGTCCACAGTTCTACTTCCGTACAACTGACGTAACAGGTGCAGTAGAGCTACCTGAAGGCGTAGAGATGGTAATGCCTGGTGATAACCTTAAATTCGTCGTAGAGCTAATTGCTCCGATAGCGATGGATGAAGGTTTACGCTTTGCAATCCGTGAAGGTGGCCGCACAGTAGGCGCCGGTGTTGTAGCTAAGATTTTAGCTTAAGCACA
>NZ_JAHEOJ010000021.1:0-115000 GCF_018595715.1 Glaciecola sp. XM2 | reverse complement strand
CTATCAGGCTTCCTCTAGCCATTATCATTACCGCAATACTAGCGATTGGCGCTTTTTTCGCGCATTCATCTTTTTCATCAACATCATTTGGCCCATATATAGCCTCAATTTTTGTTATTTTAACTTTTGTATTGATGGCGCTGCCATCAATGTTTGCCAATATGGCTAACGGAAGCGAGCCGCAAACCTCTCAAAAAAGAGTGAAAACCAAGTCCAGCGTAACGACAGCAGAAGGAATGGCAACGTTATATGTGGGCAACTTGCCCTATAAAGCAAATGAAGAGTCTATCAAGTCATTATTTGCAGCAGTCGGACACGTTGAATCCGTGAGACTAATGAAGGACCGAAAAACTGGTAGACGAAAAGGTTTTGGATTTGTCGAAGTTGAAGCATCTAAATTAGATGTGTTTATTGACAGACTCAATGACCATGAGTTTATGGACAGAACGATTAAGGTTCGCACCGCAAAAGATAAAGCAAGTTAATTTCTTGTAGGAGCAAAAGGCCCGCTATTACGCGGCGCCTTTTATTCAGAGAACTTAGAATTAAATGAATAGAACTTATTGATGGCTTGGACTATGTCAGGCACTTGTACGTCACTCATTTGATTCACAATACCATTAATAATATCTTTGTACTGTCCTTCGTCATCAAATAGCTCGTTAGATTTCTCCATGAGATTCATAAGCTTTGAAACATACATCACAACGGCTTTAGGTGACGAAAGCTCCTTCGAATCCATACCATCTTTAAAGTGTTTAATATCACCATAAGCGTTCTTTGCATTGAGCCGCTCCATTGCGTCGTTTTTTGCTAATCCCGATAATTCTTTGTCGTCATAACCGAGCGCTAGGGATTTATTGTATGCGGTACTTACGCCACCTCTATAAAACGAATTAATCAAATCGTCGGCGCTGTTAACAAAAGATGCTAATTTCTCGGCAGATGCTTCATTGAGAATATTTTCAATCGAAAAACTAAGATTGGAAGCTTGTGTTGTAAAAAACTGCGCGGTGTTTTCATCGCTAGCATCATTTCCAAACACGCCCTCGCCAAACTTAATCGTGAGCGTTTGGTTATCGCGTGTAGTGACACTTATCTGCGCTAAAGCTGAGTTTTCTGAAGCGTTACTTGACAGATTATAATCGTTAGGATCATTTGATAAAGCTTCTATGCCTTCGATTATCGACGTCCTTGTAAGATCGACTTGAGCTAGTAATTGATCGTCAGCAATGCCTATTAATTCTTGCTTCGCCGCTTGTACTCCTGTTTCGACGCCTTCAATTGCTTTATCTCTGAAATAACTTAACGCATTTGCATCAGCGCCATTAGCAGAAAGGTCCTGAAGTGCAGACGAGACATAATTAATCACATTGTTTGTAACCAAATCAATATCGAACACCACGCTCTGGCGAACAGGTGTCTTTGATTGGCTTTGGTCACTTTTCGTATTTAATTCCGATTCAAACCGTTGAGATATAGAAAAAGACAGCACCTTTGCAACGAATTTATCCGCTGTGCTCGATGCACTGTACGAATCCCCACGCGCAATATCTGCTGTTTTTGTTACTCTTTCGTATTTTTCTAGGTCGACCACATTTTTGGCTTGTTGAACAGGCACACCTGTCAACCCAGCCTTTACTTCTGCTGTGTTCATGATTGATACCTCACTATCCTCAATCTGTTATCGGCCCAAACGTAATTTCTTTAATAAAGAGTTGGTAATTTTTTCAACAACGTTACAATTCAGCCACAAAACAGATTGAACATATTAAAGGTAATCATTTTTGACTAAAGATTTGCACATCTCATATGCAGCACAGTTACAAGAAAAAAGTACTCGACTGCATTCGCTACTATCGCCGTTTTATAAACACAGCATTACCACCTTTTCTTCTGCTGAGAAAGGGTATCGAATGCGCGCGGAGTTTAGGGTGTGGCATGAAGGTGAAGAAACCTTTCATATTATGTTTAATCAAGATACTAAAGAAAAATTTGAGGTTAAAACGTTACCGGCTGCTTGCGATTTAATCAACGAAGCGATGTCTGCGGTAATCTCATTTTTGCATGGAAACAATGAGCTTAGATCCAAGCTTTTTCAAATTGACTACCTTGCAAGCACTAGCAATGAACTCGTTATATCAATGCTTTACCACAAACCACTTAGTGAACAGTGGGATATAGCCGCTACGGCTTTGCAAGCGCATTTATCGAGTTTAGGGAAGGTCAATATAATTGGCAGAGCCCGCAAACAAAAGAGAGTGATAGGGGTTGACTATGTGCTAGAAAAATTAACGCTTAATGGCAGAAAATACGAATTCAAACAAATTGAAAACAGTTTTACGCAACCAAATGCCCAAATCAATTGCAAGATGATTGAGTGGGTATCAGACCATGTTAAAGATTTACCAGGTGACTTACTTGAACTTTACTGCGGGGCAGGGAATTTTTCGATTCCATTAAGTGAGTATTTTAATCACGTGTTGGCCACTGAAATATCCAAAACATCAGTCGCCGCTGCCCAATACAATATTGAACGCAATCACATCGACAACCTAAGTATTATTCGCTTAAGCAGCGAAGAATTTACACAAGCGTATACAAAAGTACGTGAGTTTTATCGCCTAAAAGAAGTATCCTTAGACCAATATGCGTTTTCGACAGTGTTGGTAGACCCGCCAAGGGCTGGCTTAGATGAGGAAACGCTTTCACTGATTGCTAAGTTCGATAACATTATTTATATCTCTTGCAATCCAGAGACCTTGGCAGACAACCTCAAAGCGCTGTGTAATACCCACCGCGTGACTGATGTTGCACTTTTTGACCAATTCCCGTTTACACATCACATCGAAACTGGCGTGATCCTCACTCGATGCTGAGCGTTCACTTTAACTGATAGCTCGAAGCACCCAGTTGTATGAAGCGAAGTTGTGTAATGACTCGGTCAGAGAGCTTATTGACTTCGAGTTGACTTGCATCGAGTGCCTCTGCGCCTGCACTGAAAACAACTCGAACCATTGCTTCCGCCTGCAAATGAGCAATTTGAGGTTCTAGCTGAAGATGAGAAACAATATAATCAGATAATTCTTCTGTGAAATATTGAATCTCTCGCATAACCGCCGAGCGAAACGCCAGCGATGTACCGGTGTGCTCACGCAGCAGCAAGCGGAATACGTTTTTGTTTTGCGTAATAAATTCCATAAAGGTATGCACTGAGATCTCAATCACACTGCCACCTTTTTCAATACGTTGGCGAGCCTTACGCATTAATTGCCTGAGGGCGAGGCCTGATTCATCTACTAAGGTCAGACCTAATTCATTAATGTCGGTAAAATGCCGATAAAAAGAAGTGGGCGCAATACCGGCTTCTCGAGCTATCTCGCGTAAACTAATCGCTGTTAGTGTTTTATTCTCATCTAGCAAAGCGAACGCGGCATCGATAAGTTTTTGACGTGTTTGTAGTTTTTGCTGCTGTCTGTTCATCCGCATATGTTTACACAGCAGATGAGCTTATATCAATAAAATTCTTGCCTTTGCTTGCGCTAAAAGTTAAATTCTGCGTACAGTTGTACGCTGAAATAAATTAAAGTGAAAAATAAGTGAATAGACCTCCATTAATCCCCCTAAATATAACCATCTTCGCCTTAACCACCATCATTGCTGTGATTGGTGTACCTGTTTGGATTGCATTTAACGGCGTTGATTTGACCGAAATTCTTGTAGGTGTGTTCCTATTCTTTTTTACTGGCATGTCAATCACTGCTGGCTATCACCGTCTATGGTCCCATAAAGCCTATGAAGCGCACCCCGTTGTAAAGGTTATTTTGGCCATCGGAGGCGCCATGACGGTGCAAAACAGTATTTTGCACTGGGCTTCAGACCATCGTGTGCATCATCGCCATGTAGATGTTAATGATAAAGACCCCTACTCGGCTAAACGCGGTTTTTGGTTTTCACACATCGGTTGGATGCTACGAGAGTATCAATCTGAACGATACAGTGATTACTCTAACTGCCGTGATTTGCAAAAAGACAAGGTAGTAATGTGGCAACATAATTATTACCTACCAATAGTATTAATTGCCAATTTTGGCATCACCGGTTTGTTAGGCTGGTTAAACGGCGATATTTTGGGGATGATACTCATCGCTGGCGTCGCAAGACTTGTATTGGTGCATCACGTAACATTTTTCATTAATTCGCTCGCGCACATCTGGGGTTCTCGTCCATATACAGATTCAAATACTGCAAGGGATAATGGATTTATCGCCTTTTTTACGTTTGGCGAGGGTTATCATAACTATCACCACATCTTTGAATACGACTATCGCAATGGTATTCGTTGGTGGCAATATGATCCTACAAAATGGTTGATTAAGTCATTATCGTGGGTGAATTTAACGTCTAACTTGCGTACTACACCAGAAGAGCGAATCGAAAAGGCTAAACTTCAGATGGAGCTTAAGTATGCCAAGAAGCGTTTGGTCAATTTACCCAATGCAGAGGAAGTTGCCGCGAAGATTCAACATGAGTACGACATCCTAGTACAAAGGATGACAGATTATTACACGGCTAAAAAGCGTGTTATGGCAAATAAGGGCCATGACATAAAGGCGTCGTATGAAAAATTAGAGCTCGACTTCAAAGTGAAGGAGTTAAAACACTCTTTTTCAATACAAAAAGAAAAATGGCAGTCACTGTATGACCTCTATACCACACCAGCGGCTGTGGCATGACCTAAGTTTTTGTCGTGTTCCTAAAATAAAAAAAGCCTTTCAAATAGAAAGGCTTTTTTGTTTTATCTGTTATTCAGTGTTTTACTTTTGCTTATTGAGTAACTTTGCAAGGTAAGCGTCTTTGTGCGCTACCACTTCAATGTTAAGCGTTTTTGGGTCTATCGTTAGCGTTGCCATTGCGTTATCGCTGGCATTCGCATTCTGCTCAAACAACATAGTTTGTGCTTGTAAAAAAGATTCGTTAGTTTCTATTTTATTGCTCATGCACGAAGCGTTAATCTCGAAAGATGTCTTATCCATACATGAAAAACTATTTGTAGCTACTGTGTCTGTTTGAGCAGCTGAAGCGCCAAAGCAAAATGCTGTTAACAGCGTTGCGGCTAGTATCTTCATATTATTCTCCTCACAGATAACTATGGCAAAGTATACGTAAAGTTTAAGGAAAACACAATGGGCATCATAGAAATATTACATTTATATGACAATAAAGTGATATTTACATGACACATTTGCAAAACATCTTCATTATTGAAGGGGAAGTAGCGTAAATCGCTTTATAAATATGGGATTAACATGCAGATATCATTGCGCCTCGGAAGCATTTCCGTAAAAACGCTCACCATATTGGTATCAAAAGAAATAACTAATAATAGGTAAATATACCCAAGCTCAATGAAAGTCAGGTATCGAACCTATCAATTCAGAATTAGCAAACCTTAGCTTAAGAGAAATACGACTCAAGAACGTTTGTCTATATGCCGTCACCGTCCCCGAACTCATGTAAACCGCACTCACGCTTCAAGCCAAAGAAACGTGTGTCTTGCTCGCTCATACCCGCCTCTAATGGACGCGTTGTATGCCAGTCACCAATTGAAACATACCCTTTTTCCCAGAGCGGATGATACGGTAATTGGTTCTGCTGCATATACTCATGCAACTGCTTATTGCTGTAATCGGCGATAGGATGCACTTTAAATTGTCCACCTTGCTTTTGAACATAGGCTAAATCTTCACGAGATTGAGATTGAGAACGTCTTAGCCCCGCAAACCATGTGTTTGCATTATGTTCTTGCAAAGCTCGCTTCATCGGTTCTACTTTATTTATACGGTTATACTCTTCAATTCCCTCTAGTCCGTTTTCCCATAACTTTCCAAATCGAGCTTCTTGCCACGCGCTTGAAATAGCCGCGCTATAAACTTGCAGGTTGAGGTTGAAACGATTCGTCATTTCATCAATAAACCGATATGTCTCTGGAAACAAATAGCCGGTGTCAGTCAAAATAACTGGGATGTTTGGGGCAACCTCATTAAGTAAGTGCAGCATCACTGCTGATTGTGCGCCAAAACTAGACGATACAATATGTTTGCTGGGCAAATGCTCTAAGGCCCACTCTACGCGTTGAATTGCACTAGACGTTTCTAGGTTTACATTGATTTGCACCAAATCCATCACATTTAGCGGCGCAATCGCATGTTGTTCGGCGAGATTATTCATAAAAATCCCTCGCAGAGTCTATAACAGGCTTAACAATTCCCGCCCTAATAACAAAGTCACCAAATGCCTCTTTGGGTTGACGTTGCTTAGCCCATTTCTCTATAAGTTCATCAATGATTGCCATGATTTCAACATCACTGATGTTTTCCTTGTACATGCGTGGAATTCTAGTTCCTTCGCGGTTACCGCCAAGGTGCAAGTTATACTTATTAGGCCCTTTTCCTACCAAGCCAATTTCAGCTAACATTGCTCTACCGCAACCGTTTGGACATCCGGTAATGCGATAGATGATGCTTTCATCTCCTACATCATGCTTGTTGAGCATCGCTTCAATTTCGCTTACCGCATCAGGTAAGTAACGCTCAGCCTCCGCCATTGCGAGTGGACATGTCGGTAACGAAACACAAGCCATAGAATCTTCACGCTGCTTTGAAACATCTTCTCGCTTTAGCCCATACTTAACCGCCAAGTCTTCAATGACTTGTTTCTGCTCTGTTGGCACACCCGCAACGATCAAGTTTTGATTTGCGGTCAATCTAAAATCACCTTGATGGACCTTTGCAATTTCTCTGCAGCCAGTTTTTAAAGGTTTGTTTTCATAGTCCAAAATACGACCGTTTTCGATAAACAAAGTAAGGTGATGCTTGCCATCGATGCCCTCTACCCAGCCAAAGCGGTCTCCTCGTGAGGTGAATTCATAAGGTTTACTGGGTGCAAAGGTAAGCCCTGCTCGTTTTTCTACTTCAGCCTTAAAGGTCTCAACACCAACACGCTCAAGCGTGTATTTTGTTTTCGCATTCTTTCTATTAACTCGATTACCCCAATCACGCTGAGTAGTGACTACCGCAGCGGCAACATCGAGTGTTTTATCTAGGGGAATAAATCCAAAGTCGTCCGCTTTACGCGGGAAAGTTGACTTATCTCCATGGGTCATAGCCAGTCCACCACCCACTAGCACGTTAAAACCAATCAGTTGATCATCCTGTGCAATAGCGACAAAATTGAGATCATTAGCATGTACGTCCACATCATTATGAGGCGGAATGACAACCGTGGTCTTAAACTTTCTTGGTAGATAGTTTTTGCCCAAGATAGGCTCGTCTTCTTGCGTCGAATCTACTTTTTCGCCGTTTAACCAAATTTCGGCATATGCGTTTGTTTTAGGAAGTAAGTGCTCGCTAATTTTAGCTGCCCATTGCCAAGCCTGTTGATGCACTTCCGATTCAATAGGGTTGGATGTGCACAATACATTTCTATTTACATCACCTGCGGTCGCGATAGAGTCAATGCCTGTTGCATTTAAGGTTTGATGCATAGATTTAATATGCGGCTTTAGAACGCCATGAAATTGAAAGGTTTGCCGAGTAGTAAGTCGAATGCTGCCATAAATAGAGTAGTCTTGTGCAAACTTATCAATTTCCAACCACTGCTTAGGGGTGATCATACCGCCAGGTAGACGGGCTCTTAACATCACATTATGCAAGGGCTCTAGTTTTTGTTTCGCACGTTCAGCACGAATATCTCTATCATCTTGCTGATACATGCCGTGAAAACGAATCAGCTGGAAGTTATCGGCGGTAAAACCGCCAGTGACGTCATCGGCTAAGTCTTGCGTAATCGTTCCGCGCAATAAGTTACTTTCTTTTTTTAGACGCTCATTGTCAGAAAGTTTACCCTCTACGATAAGGTTTTTGTCATTACTCATTAGTAAACATCCTTCTGATAGCGTTTTTCTTTGCGTATCGCCAGTAAATATTGCTTCGCTTCTTGCTCAGTTTTCTGACCAAAGGTTTGAATAATTTTCAGTAACGCAGTTTCTACATCTTTTGCCATTCTAAGAGCATCGCCACATACGTAAAAATGTGCACCTGACTCTAACCACTCGTAAACCTCTTTGCCGTTCTCAAGCAATCGATCCTGAACATATATTTTTTCAGCTTGGTCACGAGAGAAAGCAAGACTGATTTTGGTTAAAAGACCTGATTTCAAATAGCCTTGCCATTCAGTCTGGTACAAGAAGTCTTGCGTAAAGTTGGGGTTACCGAAAAACAGCCAATTTTTGCCCTGTGCCTCAAGCGCATCTCGTTGCTGCATAAATGCGCGAAAAGGCGCGATACCCGTCCCGGGGCCGACCATAATAATCGGTGTATCTGCGTTGCTAGGCAGACGAAAATTATCGTTGTTCTCGGTGTAGACCTTGACCTGCCCCCCCTCTTCTAAACCTGTACATAAGTAACCAGAAGCGCCGCCCTGATGCCGTGTGCCGAAAGCTTCATAATCGACATGAGCTACCGTTAAGTGAACTTCATCTTCAACTTCAGATTGGCTCGATGCAATAGAGTACAAACGCGGTGTGATCGGGCGTAACGCGTCTACTAATGCCTGAGCACTTATATCTTCGGGAAACTGTTCGACGATGTCGACAATTTGTCTTTCTGCTAAAAATGCACGAAGTGCTGCACTGTCATTAAGCAAGGCCGCTAAGGCCTCACTATTAGAGGCTAGCTGATACGCTTTAACGAAGCCGGGATAACTCAATGTTAATTCCAGATGCTCGGTCAAGGCATCAAAAAGTTGATACTCAACATCTTTGATGAGCACTTTATCGTCTGCTTGGTTATTGGTTGCAGTCAGGATCCTTGAAACTAACGATTCATTATTAAGAAAAAAGACACCAAGCGCGTCGCCAGGTTGATAAACGATACCGGAATCTTCAAGAGAAATTTCAACGTGGCGTATATCTTTCACAGAATCCCTGCCGGTTATCTTAAGACTCTGGTTTAGGGTAGCGATGTACGGGTTTTGCTTGGTGTATGCAACAGCAGAGGGTTGTGCAACTATCGGCGCACTTTTTTCAACCGGACTAGTTTTCATGACTGTCGCTAATATCTCATTAATTTTTATGGTCCATGCCGCGAGCTCTTGCTCATACTCCACATCACAATCGAGCCTTTCAATAAGTGGTTGAGCACCAAGCCCTGCAAGACGAGCATCGAAATCTTTACCGGTCTGGCAGAAAAACTCATAACTGGTATCACCTAAAGCTACTACTGCATACTTTAATTTATCGAGGTTAGGCGCTTTTTTGCTTGCAAGGAATTCATGAAATTCAACCGCATCGTCGGGCGCATCGCCTTCACCGTGAGTACTGACGAACAATACCAAATGCGATTCGTCTTTGATTTTGCGGGGTTTGTAGTCAGCCATGCTTACTACGTTGGTTTTTATCCCCTGCGCCTTTACCGAGTCAGCGTAGGAAATAGCAGCATGCTTAGCATTGCCGGTTTGTGAGCCATACATGACGGTCAAAACGCTTTGCTCTTGAGACACTGCCACCGCATTATTAACACTCGCCATTGCTTTTATATCGCTTTGCGACAAACCCGCCAGATATCCACTAGCCCAAATCAGTTGCTCTCTGTCTAACCCTGAGACCGCTTGAGTAATTTGAGAAAGCTGGGTTGAATCCAGCAATGTCAAAGGTATTTTGTTTTGTTGTGACGACATTAAAAAACCGCTAACTTTGAAGATATTCCCAAAGGTTAGCGGTTTTTGTCAATAACGTGAAAGAATTAAAACTAATTTTTTATATTCTTTTATGCTGAATGTTTTTTTGAAGCTTAAAAATCAAACTCGACACCTACGTAGGCGCCATCAAACTCTAAATCAGCATAAATATCATCGATATCCTCAAGCTCTATAGTCGTTACTCGATATCCTGCTTGAATCGTCATATCAAGTGCTAACGTTTCCATAAAGTTATAAGTAATGGCAGCTTGAATATCGCTCACGGTGCTATCGTCTATTGATAAGAAACTTCCCTCTACATACAAACCAAGGCCGGTTAATGGCAGACCCACTGCCGCACGCGAATACACCATAGGAACGATTACATCGAATGACTCAAAGCCAGCTTGTTGCGTTTGCTCATCTACAACCAAAAACTCTCCATCCACTTGTTTACCGGTAATGCCGACATCTAAACTGACTAAATCATTATCTAAGATTTCATAATATAGGATGTAGTCGGTGGTCGTCAGGTCTGCGGTAGTTTGCAGTTGAGAATTTACGACAAATACTTCATCGCCAAAGGTAAAAGTCGAATCGAGGATAGTCGTGCCTGACGTATCATACGTTGTTCTCGCCACCTTAATGTTAGGTATTAGTGGAATCGGATGCTCTAGGGCTGCATAAAAACTGTTATTTGCCTCTTCTTCAAAACTAAAACCTGCAAGGGACTCATTTTGCGCAAAGCCACCTTCGGTTTTCATATTCCAAGCTTGTGCGCCTATGTAACCACCTAACACCGTATCGGCATGTGCCGACATGCTCATAAGTGACGTGCCCGCAATAATCGCAGACAAAATAATTTTCTTTTTCATAAGTTTAGCCTTGGTTAAGGAGTTCTGATAATTCAATCAACGCCGCATTGGCACGAGAGATGTAATTAGCCATGACCAATGAGTGATTTGCTAAAAATCCAAAACCACTACCGTTTAAAATCACAGGGCTATAAACCGCCGTTTGCGTCGATTCTAGCTCGCGAATTATTTGCTCAAGGCTTACAGTAGCATTTTTCTTTTGTAGCACGTCCTCAAAGTCAGTTTCTATGGCTTTTAGAAAGTGTAGCAAAGCCCAGCTAGCTCCGCGAGCTTGATAAAAATTATTATCTAATTGCATCCAAGGTGTTTGCGTAATAATTTTCTCGCTTTGCGGTGTAGACTGCCTTGCTGCGCTATCACCGGCTAAATCGGTATTGAATGCCTCTGTACCAACACTTGCGCTTAGTTGTTGCGACAAGCTACCCAACCGCTTCTCAACTTGCTTTAAATATTCTCTTAAATTATCCGCCCGCGCATAAAACTGACTGTTGCGCTCAGCAATATCGCTTAATTCAGAACGGTAAATTTTCAATGCATCGATACCATCCTGAAACTCACCTTCTGATGATGGCAATATCCAGCGATTATGATCGAAGTTTAATTTGGGTGACGCTTTAACAAGCTGAGGGTTTTCTAATGACTGAGACTGCGAACGGCTGAAGTCTTTGCGCATAGCTAACACAAGGTCTCTCGACATTTCTATCGCGCCAAATTCCCAGCTAGGAATATTATCCATCAATACACCTGGCGGTAGGACATCATTTGAGAGGTACCCACCTGATTTATTCATGAGCGTTTCCATCACCTCTATCAGTGCAGTAGTGGTGGTATACCCGGTCACGACACGTTCGTTGTTTGCGGTCGCTGTCTCTAGCGCTTTTGCATCCACATCAAAAGTGCTAGGCTCAAATCCCCACCAAAATCCAATTAAACCGATAATCAGTAAAACTGAAGCGATGACTGCTGAAACGCTTTTAGTACCTATATTCATGACATTATGTCTTCCGCTGTAAATGCTTGTTGCTTAGTGTACCTTTGTCTCTAGCGATATCGCAATAAGAGTATTGCCAAAACATAGGCTAACGCCGTTGCGACAGGTAACAAAACAAAACAGAAAATCGCACCACCTCTGACTAGCCATGGGTTTACGTCAAATTGCTTTGCAAGCCCAGCACATACGCCAGAAACCTTTGCATTTGCTGCGTCTCTAAAAAAACGATGATGGTTTAAAACAGTTTTCATGGGCATCTCCAATACAACAAAAATTTAATCATTAATAAGTTTTAAATAGGAAAGCAGCATAACAAGCGCTGCACTTCCTAGATAAAACAGTACAGGGGAAAGCAGTAGCCCTAATAAATTTAATTGAATCAACATAATCTAGCTCCGAATATCTGATAATTAAATTTATTCGCCTTTTTGCTCTTCCTTAGAGACTTCGCTTTTTTCGGTCGTCGTCGCTACCAAATCCGTGATCGTTACCGTACCTAGAACTTGCTCGCCATTTACCGATAACAGATGATTTGCGGTAAGTACCGTTTTGTCTATTTGCGTGTCAATCTCTTGTGAAACACTTGATACAGCCTGCTTTACCATCGAGGTGACAATTTGACTTACTGCAGTTTCGTTTGCATTTGCAACACAAGCCGCTGAACTAGTAGCCAATAAAGTGAGTGCAATAATTGATGTTTTAGTATTCATAATCTTTCCTTTCATGCTTTAAATTAAGAGAGGATAGCTGACTGCCTGTATCCTTGCTTCGCCATCAATTGGCTTTAATCAAAGCATTGCGAAACATGTGCCAAAAGTTCAAATTTAATTTTATTTCAATTAATTCAATGGTTTATATTTTTAAACTAAAAGTTTCAGATTGAAAGGAAGGAACGCATGAAGAATTTAACCAATAGGTTTAGCCATTTTGACCAAATTTTAGTGCTTTTTCTTGGGCGTTGATGACTTGCTCATATGCGTCTAGCAGTAAGTTGGGGTTATTGTGCTTACCTGTGCCGTTTTGACTAAGATAGCGGCGCCATATTTTGCCCCCCACTTGGCCTTGGAAGAGACCGAGCACATGTCTAGCGATATGCCAAACTCGAACACCTTGAGCAACCTGATGGTGAATATAATCAGTCATTTGATGGATTACTTGCTCTCGACTTATTACAGCGCCATCAGCTACATAAAATAAGTCAGCGTCTGCTGTAGCCAAAATATATGGATTACTATAAATCTCACGCCCCATCATTACGCCATCAACATTTTTTAAGTGTTGTTTAGCTTGGCTGAAGTCGGTAATGCCGCCATTTATACTAATATAAAGGTGTGGGAACTGCTCTTTAAGACGATATACACGCTCATAATTTAAAGGTGGGATATCTCTGTTTTCTTTAGGACTAAGCCCTTGCAGCCAAGCCTTTCTGGCATGAACAATAAAATGTTCCACACCACTATCGACGAGTGGACTAACGAAAGCTGTTAAGCCTTCGTCATCATCCATATCATCGATGCCAATTCTGCATTTAACGGTGATGGGAATATCCACACTCGCTTTCATATTTTCAACACAACTTGCCACAATCTCGGGATGAGACATTAAGCAGGCACCAAAACTACCGTTTTTCACGCGATCTGATGGGCAGCCCACGTTTATGTTTAGCTCATCATAGCCTTTTTCTTGCGCAATACTCGCACATCGCGCCATATCATCAGGAGCGCTTCCCCCTAGCTGTAAGACAAGTGGGTGCTCTGCTTCATCAAACCCTAGATATTCCCCCTTCCCATAAATGATAGCGCCCGTGGTCACCATCTCTGTATACAGAACAGTATGTTGGCTCAATAATCTTAAAAAATATCGGCAATGCCTGTCCGTCCAATCCAGCATTGGCGCGACAGAGAAGCGGTGATCCAGAAGAGTTCGTTTCAAGGCAATTAAGGGTATCGTTGTAAATTCGGCGCGCATTATAGCTTATTTTCGATACTTTCGTTAAAAACATTTTGCTGTGAGTGATCTGATTTAATAAATCAACTCCCACGCACTACTAAAGTTTGAAAAATCGCAGATTACATGCATAATTAGTGAGTTAATTTACGATTATTATGAAACTTGAGATGAATCCATCTGAGTTATCATTGATTGCCAAAATGACGTTCGACAATTATAAAATCACCTATATAAGGGATGAATGAACGACAGGGAAATAATCATAAAACGACGGCATAATAACGCTGCCACGTCATTTTTTGCGCTTCCTAACCTGCTGTATGGCCTAAATTTCGGTGTGCTGGGCGGGATGGTAAATGCATTTTTGGGTGTGCCGTTCTTCGGTAGCTTTACGTTGTTTTTTGGACAAATATTTGTACTACTGTGTTTAATAACTCGCGGTATAAATTCGGCTGTCGTCGCCGTAGCGATTTCTTCTCTTGTTACTGCCGTGTATGCAGGTGACCCTAACCTCATTATTATTTTTGCGCTTGAGATATTTTTTATCCATATGTTACTCAAACGCGGCTTCTTTTTGCTTCAGTCTGTCATTCTTTACTGGGTTTTATTCGGCATACCGTTATTACTTGCACTGAGTGCGCTTACGTCAGATGCGACACTGCAAGTGCATTTTATCAACGGACTCACCCGAGGCATTAATGGCTTGATATGCGTGTCGGTCGCGGCAATTTTTTATTGGTCCGTCCCCAGCTCTTTCCTGACCACCAGTTATTACAACAAGCCTCCTAAACTTGCGGCACTTATATTTAGTTTATGCATGCTCACAGTTACCTTGCCTGCCATTTTAATATCTTTATTTTTTATTCACCAAGCTACTTATCAAAATGAAAAAACAATCTCTTCTGAACTCAATAATACAACCAATGAGTTAAGTTTAATTACTGAAGGCGCGCTTACAGCGAATACGCGGGCACTCTCGTTACTTGCCAATTACCTCTCAAAAGGCGCGGACTTGCTTGAAACCCAAGATATGATCGCAACGCTGTATGAAAGCGACACACTATTTTCTAGCGTGCTTGTGGTGGACCATACCGGCAAAGTGGTGATCGCTTCGCCTTCAAAAAATGCCCTTAAGTTGATGCGAGAAGGAGATATAAACATCAACAATACGGAGGCGTTTCAGCTGGCTAGACAACGTTATGAGCCTATTTATAGCAATGCCACACAAACTACTCAATTTGATAACGTGCCAACATTTAGCATCGCTGTACCTGTATCAGACCAAAGAGGCTTTCAAGGTTTAGTGAGCGGCTCAATACCGCTAGAGCGGTTTCAAACTTATGTTTTAGATAAGACTAAATCTGAACAAGACTTTATTATTACCGATGCAAATAATAATGTATTGTTAACATCCCTTGGGAAGAGTTTGCCAAGTCTCTCATCCTTCAATATTGAAGAAGAGGAAAATCCTCTAATAAACCTTGTTCCAACATTAAGGCATGAGCAAAATGAGTACCTGTTTTCGAAGATTGACACCGAAAATAGCTGGCAAATTATTGCGTTAACTTCTCCGGAGTCAGCCATTTCAGAATTAATGCAGCGATTTTTGATTCTGTTGTTGAGTACCGGTTTATTATTAATCTCTTTTGCTTTTATAGCTCGCCAACTATCTAAAAAAATAACCCAACCTCTAGAAAATATTGCCAAACGTTTTCCTGATAAAAAAATTAATCCACAAATATTAAAAGACGCAAAAATTAGTCAAGAAACGGTAACGTTGACGAATCGTTTAATCTCATCGCATGCAGTTATGACCGATTTTCAACAACAGTTAAAAGAGCAGGTCGATAATAAAACGCGTCAATTGAAACAACTTAACCAAGAGTTATACTCACTCGCCCAAAAAGACGGGTTAACACAACTTTTGAATCGCGCCGGCTTCAACCGCTTTGCTCTTACATCTTATCGAAACTGTATTCGCAACCATATAACGATGTCTCTCATTTTGATAGATATCGACCATTTCAAGCATATCAACGATACTCATGGGCACTTATTTGGTGATAAATGTATTACCTCTGTGGCTGAAGTATTGCAACATTACTGCAAACGCGATACCGACATCATTGGCCGATTTGGCGGTGAAGAATTTATTATTATGATTGTCGGAGGCGATGTGGTGGAGCATCATGCTCGCATTAAGTTAATAAAAGAGAGCATTGCCAATAACCAAATTATTGAGAAAGAAGATCGTGCTAGCATGACCGTCAGCGCCGGGGTAATAAGTATTAAAGATGATTACACCTTAGATTTTGAATCAATGATAAAACTCGCCGACGACCAGCTTTATCTTAGTAAGCGCACAGGTAGAAATAAAATAAGTACCCTTATTCGATAAATGCGTAGTACACTTGCAAACGAATATCGTGGCGCCATTCGGCGTTCAAATCCAAAACAATAAAAAAGATGCAAGCGATACCGTAGACTGTCGATGAGCCCAAGCGATCAAATAACATCAATAGAGCACTTTCAAAGGTGCCTGTTCCTAGCAATACTAACCATTTCGGTTAACCTTTTTATGATGGTTCCCGTCATTGGTGATGTCACTATTATGCTGGGCAGCGTATTTGTGCTGATGTCTTTGATATTATTGCCTACGCCCTTTATGTTTATTGTTTTATTGAGTAGCGCAGTTAGTCTTTATCTTGCTAATGTGCCATCGCTATTTATTGCCACGCATATCTTAGAAATTATCGTCATCGCGTATTTACTCAAACGCCAGTTTTTTATATTGACAGCCTCTGTGATGTTTTGGGCATTGATGGGTACCCCATTACTGTGGCTGTTAATTAAGTTTAACCCCTCTTTTTTACAGGAAATTCCGTTAGTTATCGCAATCCAATATGGCTTAAATGGTATTTTTAATGCCGCTATTGCGGCATCTATCCTGGCCATCATCCCACTGAGTTACAAGCAATCTCGATTAGCGAGCAAGGAGCGGACGCTTTCAAAGAATATCTTTTCGCTATGTGCATCTTTGATGGTAGTGCCAGTTCTCATTATTTCATTTGTATTTATCGCGCTTACAAGCAGAGAGTATGAAACACTCTTAGTACAAAAGATAAAATCAAACAGCGTTTATGTGGCAGAGCTAACGCAAAACTTTATCGATCAACACAAAACCATCATTGAACATCACGCCATGTTATTAAGCAATGATACGCCTTTAGAAAAGGTGCATGCATCGATGCGAGTCTCCCAGCTTAACTATCCGGCCTTTTTTAGCCTCACTACTGCTGATGCTAACGGGCAGCTATTATTTTTTGCCCCAGAAAAGTTGAATACCGAAATTGCGGGCTTGCCAGATGAGCTCAAAAGTGTGGCTGATAGGGCATACTTTAGAATGGCACGCGACAATAAAAGAACTACCCTTTCAAATACACTGCTTAGTCGCGGTGTTGTCGTCGCCCCCATGATTTCGGTGGCTTCACCTATTTTTAAAAATAACGTATTTGATGGGATCGTGTTTGGTGCTATTAACCTTCATGCAATGAACGCCTTCAAATCGCGCATTGAGCCAATTTCAACAGATGCCGCTGTGGTAATAACCGATTCTGACAATCTCACTGTTTATGCTTCAGATGAAGGGATCGCCCGTCCACTATCGACTTTCTTGCCCTTACCTAGTTATCACTACATTATCAGTAAGCTCCCCGTCTTAAATAATGACGATAAGCGATATGCATACTTTAGAAGTACAACCGATTATGGTTGGAATATTTACATTTTAACCGAGTCCAGTAGCTTCACTAAACACTTGCGAGATAACTTTGTCATTGCCAGTGTGTGCCTACTTATCGTTATGGGTATCTTTTTATTATTTGCATATAAATTAGCACATCAAATTACTCAGCCATTAGTCGCTATGCTAAACGCCGATGAAGAAACCGTTTCTTTAGATAATCGTTACCCAAATAGTAAAGAGTTTTCAGATGTAGCAAATAAACTCAAACGCACACAGTTTCTTATGCGCAACTTTGAAAATAGACTTAAACAACAAGTAACTGAGAAAACTGAGCAGCTCGAACAACTCAATTTACAGCTCGCAGCGCAAGCGCGGGAAGATGGCATGACCCACCTGCTCAATCGCAGTGGCTTTGACGAACTCGCCTTAAACGCAATAAAAACAAGCTACCGCCTAGGGCAACCCTTTAGTATGGCCTTACTCGACATAGACCACTTTAAAAAGATTAACGACAACTATGGGCATTTAATGGGCGATAAATGCCTGCAAGCCTTTTCAGCCCTAATGCAGCGAAACTGTAAGCGTGATACAGACATTATTGGGCGATACGGAGGTGAGGAATTCGTAATCCTCATGTCTGGTAAAAATATCCATGCACATCATCAACTGATGCAAAATATCCATCAGCAAACCCGCAACATTTCATTGAAGCAGGCAGATACTGGCGAACTTATTAAGTTTACCGTCAGTATTGGCATTTGTAGCGTATTGGGAAATGCCAACCTCGAACTACAAGAAATTGTAAAACTTGCAGATGAAGAGTTATATAAATGCAAGCGCGCCGGCAGAGACCGAATTTCAGCAATGACAGTGGGCTACAGCGATAACATTTGAATATCGTGCTGATGTTTGCTCAAACCTTCGAACCTGAGTGACTAGGATTGCGCTTGTTTATGAGTATAATTACGCGACTATCGCCGCTAAAATAAAAACAATATGAAGCCATTTTTGCACTTAGTAAACGGCACCATCGCAGTGGTGTTATATTTTATCAACACGGTCATGCTCGTCATCCCGCTGTTATTTTTCTCCATTTTCAAGCTTATACCTCAGCCTACTTGGCGCAAATGGATGTCCAAAGTAGTAGATAGCATTGCAACCCTTTGGATAAGCGTGAACAATCTTAACCAAAGCATTTTTTCTCGCACAAAGTTTGAGATAAAAGCTAAGCCTGACCTCTCTCTCAACAATTGGTATTTAGTGATCTCGAATCATCAGTCTTGGGTGGATATTTTAGTGCTCCAACGTGTTTTTAACCGAAACATTCCATTTTTGAAGTTTTTCCTCAAAAAGAATCTCATTTATGTTCCATTTTTGGGACTGGCTTGGTGGGCCTTAGATTTCCCATTTATGCAACGTTACAGTCGTGCTTATCTTGAAAAGCATCCACATTTAAAAGGTAAGGATCTTGAAACTACCAAAAGAGCATGCGAAAAATTTGAGTTTAAGCCGGTCAGTATTATGAATTTTGTAGAAGGCACTCGCTTCGAACCTTCCAAACAAAAGCCAGGGGATCCATATAAACACCTGTTGCCTCCCAAATCAGGCGGTATCGCATTTGTTTTAAGTGCCATGGGGGAGCGCCTTGATAAACTGGTCAATGTTACTTTATTTTATCCAGATGGCATTCCTAGCTATTGGGATTTTATTAGCGGAAAAGTGAATAAGATTGTTGTGGATATTGAAACGATCGACATAAAGCAACTCTATGATGACGGCATCTTCTCAGAAGCATACTTTGAAGACGACCAGCATAAACAAACTTTTCAAAACTACGTGAATGCGCTCTGGCACGATAAAGATGCTAAACTCCAGCAACTTAACGATGAGCATCAATCTACATGACAAAACTTAGAAGCTTTCTAATCTTTCCTATTCATCTCACAATTCAACTTTGTAATTTGGCACTATGGGGTGGATTAGTCATATTTTTTGGGTTAATTAAACTCATTATTCCTATTAGAAGTGTCCAAGAAATCCTGCTAAATGTGATGCACCGCTTATATTTTTCCTTTGGCATTTTTAGCGTTGCCATCATAAAAGCATTTAATCGCATAGAGATACGCATAGAAATTGACGAAGCCTTGTCGAAACAGAAATGGTATTTGATAACGGCCAATCATATTAGCTATCTGGATATTATTTTACTTATCGATTTCTGCGCACCGCGTATCCCACCTCCTAAGTTTTTTCTCAAAAAAGAACTCATTTGGCTACCTTTTGTTGGCATAGCCGCCTGGGCATTAGACATGCCTTTTATGCGGCGCTATTCGCAAGCCTTTGTGCAAAAGAATCCGCATTTAAGAGGCAAAGATATCGAAACAACTAAAAAATACTGTATGCGCTACAAACATAAACCGACTACCGTCATCAACTTTGTTGAAGGCACTCGTTTTACACCACAAAAGCACAAACTCAAGCAAAGTCCTTTTTCACATCTAATGCGACCGAAAGCTGGGGGCGTTGCCTTTACGCTTTCAGCAATGGGTGAGCTTTTTAGTAATATTCTTGATATAACATTGGCTTATCCCGACTCTCGTCACCCAATGATGGATATGTTGTGTGGCAGAATGACAAAGATAGTAATTGATGTAACTACCTTACCTGTTACAGATGAGTTAATCGGTGATTACTTTAATAATCAAGCGTTT
Organism: Glaciecola sp. XM2; assembly: GCF_018595715.1. GTDB lineage: Bacteria > Pseudomonadota > Gammaproteobacteria > Enterobacterales > Alteromonadaceae > Glaciecola. The sequence goes on along the minus strand of NZ_JAHEOJ010000021.1, from coordinate 94,990 downwards.
CAAAGCCATTTCCAACAATGGTTAAATACGCTTTGGGAAAAGAAGAACGCACGCATGCGTGCTTGGATGAATTAGATGCAAACGATTAGTGCAGCACAGCAAACCGCTTCTTATTTTAACGAGGTTATTACCAAGTTAGCCGAATATCTTGGTCTAAGCACCCAAGCGGGTAGTTTAGTGCATCAATGGCTTGGCTTAGGGGTGCTAATCGGGGCTGCTGTATTAGGATGGCTGGTTGCGCTTTTTGTGCTGCGCTTTAAGGTTGCCAGATTAGTCAACTTTTCCAAGTCTACTTGGGACGACACATTGTTGCACAATGGCGTGTTTCGACGACTTGCCATGCTGGTACCAGGGCTCATCGTATACTTTGGAATAAATGCCTTCTTAATTGTTGACAGCCAGATGTATCAGGTCGTTAACAACCTAAGCATTATCTATATTATGCTCGGTGTTTATTTTGTCGCGCAAGCATGCCTAAGTGCGACAGAACAAATATATAAGTCCACCCGCTTTGCAAAGAAAGCGCCTATCACCGGATTTATACAAGTTGGGCGCTTACTGTTTACCCTTGCACTGATTTTCTTGCTCATCTCACTGTTGCTAGGTAAAAGCCCGATATACTTATTATCAGGTCTTACTGCCATTGCCGCGGTGCTGCTGCTGATTTTCAGAGATACTATTTTAGGGTTTGTAGCGGGCATTCAGATTGCAGCTAACCGCATGTTCAATACTGGCGACTGGATTGAAATGCCAAAGTATAACGTTGATGGTGAAATCCTCGAAATCGGCCTCACAGTCGTGAAAGTTCAGAATTGGGATAAAACCATAAGCACCCTTCCCTCATACAGCCTTATCACCGAAGCGATTAAAAACTGGCGAGGGATGAGCGAGTCTGGTGGACGCAGAATAAAACGCGCGATTTATATAGACCTGCAAAGCCTGCAATTTGCAAACGAAGAAGACTTAATGAGATGGCAAAAGCTCGCTATTTTGCAGCCTTATCTAGCCAGCAAAAAGTTGCTTTTAGAAGAAGACTCAAAGGAGCTAACAAATAAACAGTTAGATATTATTAACGGGCGCAAGCTTACAAATATTGGCACGTTCAGAGCCTATATTAAGGAGTATTTAGCACAACACAAAGACATCAACCACGATATGACCTGCATGGTTCGTCAGTTGCCACCTAAAGAAACCGGATTACCGCTTGAGGTGTATTGTTTTAGTAAAAATCAGAATTGGGTTGAATACGAGGGGATTCAGGCAGATATTTTTGATCATATTTTATCAATGATGCCTTATTTTAACTTAAGAACATACCAACGCATTACTAACACAAAACAAGATAGCGAATTACTACGTTAAAAACGGAAAAGTAATTACGTCATCTTATTTCGTGTTTGCGCTTAAACTGTCTTGAAATAGAGGTTTTAGCTTAATGCGTAAGCTAACAAGCCAGTGATCACCAGACCTGTTACACCTAAAAAGCCATATTCAATGCGTTCTTGGAAGGCTTCTTGGCCCTTCTTAGTAGAAATAATGGCCATGACAATACAGCTTAAACCAAGCACTAATGCCAGCATCATCACACCAAACAATACCGTGCCAACTAATTCATTCATAAGGGTTCCTGATTAAATAAAAACGGCGGCTATTATGCCCGAAACGTTCAAAAATCACTATGCGACAAAAGTATTTTTTAAACAATAATGATCTTGGTCAATTTTGCGAATTTTATCGCATTTTCACCTTTTACTGACTATATTAACAAAAAAGTGTTCTATTGGATTTTTAACTGTTTGTTTTATAGAGCATATTTACTTGGTCTAATATTTGCTATTCCAGAATTGACAGTTCACAAACTGCACTATCGTTTCACCGCTTGGTTGCTTAAGGAAATACTATGAAAATGCATAAAACAATTCTTGTCGCTGTTGGCTTTATCTCAATGTTTAGTCACAACGCAGTCGGACACAATTTACAAAATGATGCGTGTGAGGTTAGGCTGCAAGGAGACTTAGTCTTAGTAGACGGCCAGGTTACCTTATCGGATGAAAATGATGCGGTTATTGTATTAAATCGTTCAGGTGAAGCGACGGTCAATGGTCGTACACTCGTCCTAAACACCAACGAGCAAGCTCGCGTGACAAGCTACGTAGAAGGAATAGAATACGCTGTGCCGCGCGCTATTGAGCTTGCGGCAAATGCCATTGAATTAACAAATTTTGCGCTTACCGAGGTATTTACTGGATTACTTGGACAGGACAGCAGGCTAGTGAAGCTTTTAAATGAGAAGCTTACTGCGTTAAAGCAAAAACTGGACGCGCATATATATCAAACGCCAAACGCTATCACCTTTAAAGGCGATGTATTCGGACTCAATGAAACCGGTAAAAGCGAGTTAGAAAAAGAAATTGACGCAGCGGTCGAAGATTTACTTGCTACCGCAATGGCAGAAATGTTTATCGCATTGGGTAAGGGTATGCTTTCAGGAAATGGAGGGCTACAGGAGTTAGAAAGTAAAATGAATAATTTAGGTGACCAATTAGAAGCTACCATCGAAACTGAATCGCAAAAATTAGCTGACGATGCACAAGCGCTGTGTGACAGTATTGAGCTATTAGACATACAAGAAAGTCAGCTAAACAATATTGACGGACTGCAAGATTTAGACTTCTTTGAGTACCAAGCTGTAAATCGTTTGAAGGCTTAACATCTAATGCAAGCATCAATTATTGGCCTAGGGTGGCTTGGATTACCGCTAGCTCGCAATATTCAGGACGCTGGAGGCGATGTTATCGGTACTACAAGAACCCCCGAGAAACGCCAGCGTTTAGAGCAAGAGGGTTTCAAAGCGCTATTATTTGATGTGTTCGATGACGCCATTGCAGAGCAACTTCCTGCCGCGTTTTTCGAAAATAGGCAGTTGATCATCAATATTGCGCCTGGACGGCGCAATATTGAGGCAAAGCGTTACATTGATGCTATTTCCTCGCTTATTTCTCATGCATTTACTCATGGCGCATCACATTTAACGTTTGTTAGCACCACCTCGGTTTTCGGGGAGCAACATGGCGTTTTGAATGAATCAAGCCCAGTGATGCCAGTATCTAATTCCGCCATTGCGCACTCACAATTAGAACAGTACCTATTGAATGTATTTACCGATAAGTCTTGCGTGATTCGATTAGCCGGATTAATTGGCCCCCAAGCAGATATTCAAGCAAGTGACATCCGCCATCCAGTTACCTCATTAGTTAAACGAGAGGAAATTACCGGTGGCAACGCGGTTGTAAATTTAGTGCATCAATTTGACGCCATACAGTGCATTTTTAGCATTATGAAGCACAAACACGTAGGCAAGATATTTCATGCGTGCGCAACTGACCATCCCACTCGCAAAGACTATTATACTTGGGCGGCTCAGCAGATGGGATTATCAAGCCCTAAGTTTATTAATGATGGGGATACAGCTAGTAAGATTATTGATGCAAGTGAAAGTTTTAAGAGCCTTGGGGTAACATTGCGCTACCCCAGTCCCTACGATATGTTATCGGATAAGCGCTAACCAATAAGCGCTACACCGAAATATTTAAGTGCTACCGTGTTAACAAAAATAAGCAACAAAATGCCTGGGATAAACGTACCCAGTGAGAAGTTGACATAACGCTCAAACAGACTGTTTTTAAACTCTGGTGCGCCTCGGTCCAATTCTTCATTAAAGTTGTGTTTTTTCCAGCGGTAAATAACAAACAAGCAAATTAACAGTCCATTCAACGGTAAGATTGTGTCGTAAAAAACGTCATATACTAAATCGAAGAACGAACGATCGGCGCCTGCATAGCTGACAAAGTTCGTAAAGAACTCAACGAAGCCAAATGACAGCGCGCAAAACGCCGAGAACACAATTAGCAAGCTAACGCATAATAACAATGCCTTCTTCCGCTCCATCCCCTTCTCACTCATGAGTGCAGCAACCGGCACCTCGAATATAGAAACAATGGAAGTAATGGCAGCAAAGAAAACAAGCAAGAAGAAGAAGCTTGCTACTGCACTGGCGCCAAAGTACCCAATTGAGTTCTGCAACTCTAAAAAGATTTGCGGTAAGTAAGAAAAGATCATCGATATCGACGACTCACTTAACTCATCTGGGTTAACTTCTGGGTTGAAAGAAAAGATTGCGGGTAAAATCATTAGGCCAGCAGCGAAGGCAACAGCGGTATCAGTAAGTGCTACAAGTTTCGCAGAGCTAGGTAAGTTGGCTCTCGTATCAATATAACTGCCATAGGTAATCATGATCCCCATACCAAGAGACAGTGAGAAGAAAGCTTGTGCTAACGCACCGTTGACAACACCAGCATCAATTTTGCTTATATCAGGGATCAGATAGTATCTAACGCCTGCAAAAGCGTTTTCGCGGGTTAATACAAACACCACTAAAATGATAAGCATAATGAATAATGCTGGCATCAGTATCTTCGCCGCTTTTTCAATCCCTTCTTTTACACCGCCGCGCAATATGGCATAGATGATTGCCACAACGCCGGCCATATATATAAATAGGTTCGAACTGGTAATAAAGTTACCAAAGGTTTCTGGCTGTGCGAGCTCGTCTAAGTTGCCAATAGACGATTCAAATAAATAGCCAAAAATCCAAACCGTAATGACCAGATAAAAGACGGCAATCATAAAAGGCGTGATGATTGACAACCAACCGGCCATACGCCAACCTCGGTTATGTCCTGATAGATTGGTTAGTGCTCCTAAAGGGTCTTTCTGAGATGCCCGCCCAACGGTCATTTCAGCGATCATTACCGGTAGACAAATGAAAGCGACGAAAATCGCGTACATGATAAGAAATGCACCACCGCCGTTTTTAGCAGCGCCCACTGGAAACCCAACTAGGTTACCAATCCCGACTGCCGATCCGGCTGCGGCTAAAATAAAGCCCAGTTTAGAGCCAAATTGCTCTCTTGAACCTGCCATGTGTTGTCCTTTTTTCTTATTATTTTGTGCAGATGTTAACAGCCATTAACAAAAAAGTCTTTACGCAAAATACATAATTCACGCAAAGACGATGCCTTAATTTTTGCGTACTACCAGTTAATCGTTTTTCCATCCCAATCTAAATAATAGGGTGAACCCTCTGGGTCTAAATTAGATGTATGCAGAATAAGCTTTTGCGCGGTAAACTCTGGCGTGAATAGCTTGCTGGCTTTCACATTACTTTGAAACGGTTTTGAAAGCTCTGTGTCTACGGTTCCAGGATGATAAGACACCAATACTGTATTTGGCGCTCTTCTTTTGTATTCAACCGCAGCAGTTTTTACAATCATGTTGAGCGCAGCTTTTGAGGCGCGATACCCATACCAGCCGCCCAATTGATTTTCGCTAATACTGCCAACGCGCGCACTAAAGACCGTAATGACGGCATGCGCTTTATCAACTAAATGAACGGCGTATTTGAGCCAAAGTGCAGGCACAACCGTGTTAACTTTAAAGTACTCCTCGAACTGTGCTAAATTCATATCCTCTAGCCGCTTTTCTGGCTTTAATGTTTGATTACCAGAGGTATGCAACACTCCGGTACAACACACAATCTGAGTAAACTGAAATTTCGTTTTTTGCTGGTCGACAAATGCTTTAATCTGCGTTTCGTCTGTTGAGTCGATAAGAATATGTTCATGGTTAGCGGATAAGGGTTCAAGAGCTTGCCGCGAGACAGTGACTAAGTGTTCAAGGCTTGCATCATTAATAAACTGTTTAATAAGTGCTTGGGCAATGCCGCCGCTTGCGCCAATTAGTAATACGTTTTTTTTCATTTCAATTTGCTCTCACAGTGGCTTTCACATCGCTCTTTACGAGTGAGCAGGTAAGATATTTTATGTCTTCGCTTTGCAAACAAAAGATATATTTTATCAAACACACTGCGCAAAATGGGTAGGCGAGTGATGCCATACAGCCAGCGTACCCCAATTCTTGACCATGCCTCATGCATAACATCGAATCCAACCACCATCCGACCATCCTCATGTTGCCCATGAATTCTTGCATCAAGTGCTTGGTAGTCAAGGTGCGGGTATGAGTCAGCAAAATCTGCTGCAGTGATGTCTACAAAGGCCAATCGATTTTCAGTGTTGCGCTTCTTCAAATGTTCGATTTCAATCTCACACAGCGGGCACTGTCCATCATAAAAAATCTTAAATGCCACTACATTTACCTGATTTGCTTAGTGTAAAGATGGTTACGCAAATAATTGTTGAACAGATGACTTGAAAAGAGAATCGATGGCACACACTTATATCCTACAGTGTAAAAGGAGACATACAAATATGGCGACAGAATCCATTGTATTAGGTGGCGGTTGTTTTTGGTGCATAGAATCTGCTTTCAACAGCGTTGATGGGGTAGTGAGTGCTTATTCAGGCTACGCTAACGGTTCTGTCGAAAACCCTAGCTATGAGGCGGTATGTACCGGTAACACTGGGCATAACGAGGTTGTTGAAGTGAATTTTGATACTGACGTTATCAGCCGACGAGAAATTCTTGAAATATTTTTTGCGCTTCATGATCCCACGCAGCTCAATCGTCAAGGTAATGATGTCGGTACGCAATATCGCAGTGGCATCTATTTTAAGTCGAATGAACAAAAGCAGGATGCGCTAGCAATTATTGAAGAAATACGCGAGGCAGAAATTTGGCCTGGCGAAGTGGTTACCGAAGTTGAACCACTTGGTTTATATTTTCAGGCCGAAGATTATCATCAGGACTACTTTAGCAATAACCCTCAAAATGTATATTGCAATATGGTGGTTGCACCCAAACTAGCGAAGTTTAAAAAGACCTTCGCTAGTCGCTTAAAGTAAGTTAACGCTTTACAAACCAGTTTGAATCAATGGGCAGCGAGAATATAAGCGGAGACATACGTTCATACTTCTCGCGCTGTGACTCACATGTGACATTCTTTAAGTAATTAACCTTCCAAGGGTCGTTGATCAGTATTAGTTGCTGATCTGCGACCGCAACCCCTTCAATCGAAGCATTATCCATTTTGTAATTTGTAGCGCATTGGGCATCATCGCTTTGCGCCAAAAAGACAAGGGGAATAATAGTGGTTGGCTGCTGTGCAGTTAAATCAATCACCCACAGCTCGTTGTCATTTCTCGCGGCAGCAAGCAAATAACCATCTGATGCATCATCCGGATAATATATATCCATGCCGTTAATAGGGTGATTTCCCTGACTAAAGACAGGCATGTTGAGCTGAGCATCTTCTACTTGTAAAAACCGCTCAGTCTGCTCGAACACATCCGCTGAGAGGGCTACTTTAAATACCCTAGGCTGCCCTGCATTATCTTTTTCTAGTCCTAGATACAGTGTATTGTCTTTTGCAATGGATAAGCCCTCTATGCCGTCGTTAGGAAAGTCTCCTACTTGAGCCTCGTGAGGAAACTGTATCGCTCGAACACCGCTGACGATTAGCTCTTCATCTTGCTTGGTGACTTCTACGAGTAGCGTTGGATACTCAGTAGAGCCGGTTTTGGCAAAGTCATCCGCACATTTGCCACTTAGTATTGGGCTGTTCGTGGCATCTTCTGTGACTAAAAGCCATGCATTCCTTTTAAACGGATGCAAAACAATCGCCTCATAATCTGGGTTGTCACCCAGATATGTAGCAAAACAACTGTTAATTACCTTCGCACTTAAGCGCATCGGTCCGTAACGTTTAATTATTGCACCACTATCTCTATCTAATAAATGCAATTGTTGTATCTGGCTTTTATCCGCGCTTCTGTCAGAAATGGTCCATAGTCCGACTTCATCGTTAATCAGTCCTGAGGTTTGCGGGTCTAGCATGGTTTCACCACTTTCTTCTAGTACCCATTGCCCAGTTGTCTCAACAGCCTCCAATACACGTGGTGGTTGTGCACTTGAGCAGCTCCAAATCAATAAAGGGCTTAAACAAACGATAAATCTACACAGTTTTTTACACTTAGATGTTAACACCTGACTTCTATCTCTCTGCTGGCGTGATATGCTGTGAATATGATACCGACTTTTATGGCTCCTGATCACTAAAATATGTCAGATAATTCAATACCCTCGATTATTGCTGGACCGATGTTGCGTCATGTTGATGAAAAGGTCATTACCATTTGGCTTGTCACCAAAGATGACACCCCCATCCATGCGCAGTTATTCGATGAGAATGATGCGGCGATTGGTATTGACGAGAAAAAAACCGAAGTCTTAAGCCTGTGTTTAGGCAAGCATTGTTTTATCCGCTTAGTGCGCATGGTGCCCAGCCAAACGCTGTCGTTAAACGCTCAGTATGCTTACAACATGAACCTTGAAGATGACCAAGGCAAATTGACTTCGCTTAACCAACTGTTACCTGATATTTTTTATGAATATGAAAAAAACCTCTCTTTTGCATTGAAAAAAGATCTAACCAATGTGGTGCACGGAAGCTGTCGAAAGGCACATTTTAGCAAAGGGAGTGACGCCTTACCGCAACTCGATAAGCTTTTAAAAAAGTGCGATCAAGGCACAACACCTGAGGACTACCCTGATTTACTGCTGCTTACCGGCGACCAAGTCTACGTCGATGATGTTGCCGGCCCAATGCTGCATGCCATAAATCAAGTGATTGATTTGCTTGGATTACATCACGAAAGCTTTACCGATAGTATCATTGAGCACTCTTCAGAACTTGCCGACCATAAATTTAGTTTCTATGATCGTGAAAAGCTATTTCCTGAAGTGGATGAAAACGATGATCTGACCAAGGCTTTTTTTAAAGGTGCCCGCAAACCCGTTTTCACCTCGGTAAACGCTCACAATCACTTAATTGCGCTAAATGAAGTCATTGCGCTGTACTTATTATCATGGTCAAGCCGGCTGTGGCCCCTTGTAAAAGAAACAAAGCAGGGCTTAAATGAAACCCTAACCGCACAATACAACGCAGAAGCGAAAAGCATCGAACTCTTCTGTTCAAGCCTAGACGCTGTAGAGCGCGCCCTCGCCCACGTACCTACTTATATGATATTCGACGATCATGATGTGACTGACGACTGGAATCTCACAAGAGGTTGGGAAGAACAAGTCTACGGCAACGCCTTTTCAAAACGGATGGTGGGTAATGCACTATGTGGGTATTTTTTATGCCAAGGACTTGGCAATCCATATACCGCAATGAAACCTTTAGTAAAAAAAGCACAAGCTGTTTTTACTCATGATGGCCTAAACAAACAAGATGCATTTATAGATACTTTGCTTGAATTCGATAAGTGGCATTATCAGCTCAACACCAGCCCCCCGGTGCATGTGCTTGATACTCGCACCCAAAGATGGCGCAGTGAATCAAATAAAAATAAACCTTCTGGCCTGATGGACTGGGAGGGATTATGTGAGTTGCAACAAAATATCATCGGCAAAAAGTCCGTTATTATGGTGTCGGCGGCGCCTGTTTACGGGGTTAAATTCATTGAAACTATTCAACGCGTATTCACCGCCTTTGGCGGGGCGTTGATTGTGGATGCAGAGAATTGGATGGCGCATAGAGGCACCGCTAGTGTAATGCTAAATATTTTTAGGCATATTAAAACACCACCGTTGTTTATCATTTTGTCAGGTGATGTTCACTACTCGTTTGTATACGATATTTCTTTGCGCTTTAGACGCAACAGTCCAAAGATATTACAATTCACATGCTCGGGCATGCACAATGAATTCCCAGACAAATTACTCACTTGGTTTGAACGCTTGAATAGATGGCTTTATGGACACCGTTCACCACTTAACTGGCTCACTAAACGCCGAAATATGTCGGTTAAACAGCGAAAGCCACAAGGCAGTGAGCGAGACGTGATCAATGCATGCAGTATTGGCGTACTGCAACTAGAACAAGACGGAACAGAAAAAGCCTGTAAAGTGATAAGGGCAGATGGCAGTCAGGTCGTGTTCAAACCTTCTGCATAAGCTATTGAGATGAGAAATAAAGTTTTATGAGCAACAATAAGCGAATGGCAATTTTTTATGGCTCTACTACGTGTTATACAGAGATGGCCGGCGAAAAAATTCAAGCCCAATTGCAGGCTATTACCAACCAAGCAATTGACCTTTTTGACATTAAAGATACACCATTAAGTCGCTCGCAAGACTATGACATCGTCATTTTTGGCATTTCCACATGGGATTTTGGTGAGCTTCAAGAAGATTGGGAGTCTACTTGGGATGACATATCTAGTTTAAACTTCAGCGGAAAAATCTTGGCACTTTTTGGCCTAGGTGATCAGCTAGGTTATGCAGATTGGTTTCAAGATGCATTGGGCATGCTACATGACGAACTGATTGTACTAGGTGGCGACATAGTCGGCTACTGGCCTGTCGCAGGGTATGAGTTTGTTGCCTCAAAGGGTGTAACCGAAGACGGCGAATATTTTGTAGGGTTAAGCTTAGATGATGAAAATCAGTTTGATATGAGCGAGGAGCGCATCGCCTCGTGGTGCAAGCAAATTGCCGCTGAATGCGAGATTGCATAAATATCATGTGAATTATTTAAAAAATGTTATAGAAAATTACGCCTTTGCTCTATGCATTTTGGTTTGAATAGATATACTATAGCGATAAGTAAGTAAGAGAGCTGTGAATAATGAAGAGAAAAAAGCATACAGCCGCGGATGATGACGCGCAAATCGACATGACACCGATGCTAGACATAGTGTTCATAATGCTAATATTTTTTATCGTAACAACGACTTTTTCATCTGAGAAAGGTTTAAGTGCGAACCGTCCAAAAGATAACACGCCAACGAACACGCCAAGCAAAGCGTTGTCTATTCGTATCGATGATACAGGGCAAATCATGATGGGTGGACGTATTGTTGATATTCGTCGTGTTGTTGCTAACACGCAGACATATCTAGCTGAAAACGCCACTGAAACGGCTGCTATTCAAGCTCATGAAAATACTGAGCATGGTATTGTGGTAGAAGTCATGGACCAAGTAAAATTAGCAGGTATTAGAAACGTTTCTATCTTAGTTAAGAAAGACTAACGGTTTATATATTTGAGAGAACGCCGGTTAATCCGGCGTTTTTTTTGTCTCTAAATCATTCGACGCATTTTTCTTATCACGATACAACACGTAAAAAATGCTGCATAAGTTTGTGATGTTAAAGATCGTACCAAAAATGCTTCCTACCAAAATTGCATAAACCAGCCCAAGTCCTTCAGCAAAAATAAACCATTTTCTTACCTGAGCAGCCTGGGTGAATACGATAGACCCCACCGTAAAAATCATCGAAGAGGTATATGCAATAATAATAATCCAAGGGCTATCCAAATAGCCCCATTCATATACAAAGAAGGCAATATTGAGCACAACAAACAAAGCAAGAACACTATTGCCACGGTAATAAATAGCAATAATATTTCGAACACTCGCCAGCGCAGTACCAATGCCAGCGGCTAACGCGCCAAGCATAAAAAAGTGGGTACTAACGGCAGCCAAAGCAATAGCCGAAATAAGACGATACCGATTGATATCTTGTTGTCGATAACCAATGAAGTTGAAAACAACCGCAATCGCACCAAATACCTCAGCAATGACATACTGATTTTCCACCTGCGGCTCCTGAAAACTAAACGGGTGCGTATTATGCGGATTTAATAAGGGATTTCCACTAAAGATTGGAGAAAGTTACGATTTCGGTGCGATGCGCTAGCTGATCTTTTGTCGCGCAAACCATTCGTCATAGGACATAGAGAACGGCTCATCAATACAATCCGCTGGATAAGCATATAACGCAAACTTATCTCCCTCTTGATGAGTAAGCACCACTGCAAACTTAGGCATACTGTTTAATGCTTTATGCATGGGATCCCAAATGGGAATATGATAGTTACCAAGGGCTAAAATTGGCACTTCAAAACCATTTATATGAGTGTAATGATCCGCCACAGGATTTGGAATTACCGCATAAACGCAGTGAAATGGGATGTTGACCTGAACGCCATCCCACCAAAACTTCTCAACTTGTACATTGCTGAATAACGCTTTTGTAGACGCTGGAATTGCATTTTTCATTGTCATCACCCGCTTTACATCGTTGAATATAATTTCGTTGTATATCTTTATATCCACTGATCGCGTGCTTTTCTTTAGCGTTTATCTTTAAAGAATTAAAAAACCTGTAAATTTATCATTTCACTGGCAACCTGCTGAGGCAAAACGGGACGATACTTTTTTAACGGTCCCAACATGAGTGGATCTAGAATTTTAAGCAGTTTTAGCGCAAATGATTCCCCTGGTCTGTGCAATTTGCGCTGTCCGTCTAACAAAGGTGGTCTTACTGCTGCTGGATGGTTTAACTGCGGCATGGTTAAAATCGCATTCTCGAGTTCGCCTTTCACTCGCAAATAAAACTGCTTGCTTCTTGCATTAGCGCCTATCGACGAAATCCATACAAAACTGGCGGCTCTTTGGGCTCTTGCGAGCTGAGCGCATACATGAACAAACTCAAAATCGACACGCCTAAAAGCACGCTTACTGCCAGCCTGCTTCAGGGTAGTCCCTAAACAACAATACACATGATCAACTGAAAAGTACCCTTGGTAATCCTGCAATAAATCAAAGTCGATGACTAGCGCCTGAATTTTCTTCATTGGATCATGGTAATCAGACTGGCTTAGAGGCGCTCGGACTAAACAAGTTACCGTGGCATAACGATCATCTTGGCACAATTGATTGACCAAGGCCTTACCAACTAAACCGGTAGCTCCTAGCACAATTGCGCTATATTTTTTATTCATGTAAGACCTGTTTGTGCTAATCTAAATGTGTGTTTAACATACCCTTAAACGCTGACCAATGATCAGTCTATTTAACGATTTATTCATTTTCCTTTGTCAGCATAGCGATGCTGAATGCTAATGCAGGCGGTTTAATAGGCCAAAAAGCAAAAGCCAAAAAAACACATCAACCAACTTTGCTCCTTTATTCATAATTTGAGATTGACATCATGGTAACTTTTGACGATATCAAGCAGGCACAAACTCTTATCTCGCCATATATACAACGCACCCCCATCATGCAATCGAGTCTGTTAAATGGGTGGTTGGGACATGAGATTTTTTTTAAAGCTGAGTGCTTACAAACGACTGGCGCGTTTAAGCTAAGAGGCGCAATCCACTTTTTGTCGCAATTAAAAAAGCACAATGCATTACCCAAACATATTGTTGCCAATTCATCCGGTAATCATGCACAAGCCGTGGCTTATGCTGGCAGACTCTTCAATGTCCCGGTGACCATTTATAGCGCTAAAAACATATCCCCCATCAAGGCTGCCGCAACTGAATCATATGGCGCAACCTTAAACCGCTTTGACACTCGAGTGCAGGCAGATGTTGCCGTTAAAGCTGCAAGCGAACAAGAGGGTGTGGTTTGGATACCACCATTTAATCATCCGTATATCATCGCAGGACAAGGCACTGCTGCTCTTGAAGCATTAAAACAGGTCGATGATATCGACATGATTGCAGCGCCGTGTGGTGGCGGTGGTCTATTAAGCGGTACCATTGTTACCGCACGAGCATTGAATAAGAATATTGACGTTGTGGGTGCAGAGCCGCTTGCAGCAAATGATGCGGCGCGTTCCCTCAGAGAAAACCGCATAATGAGCCTAACTGAGGCGCCCAATACACTTGCTGACGGCGCTGCAACGCCAAGTGTTGGTGAGCATACCTTCGAGATTTTAAAAAGTGTCGATGCCTTTCATGAAGTCGATGAATCCTCTATCATTTATTGGACACAATGGTTACAACATCTACTAAAACTACATATAGAACCCACCTGCGCGATGACCATGCAAGCTGTTGTTAATTATTTATCTCAACAACAAACAAAAAAGCGTGTAATGGTTATTATCTCAGGTGGCAATATCAGCCAAACAAGCATGCATAAGATTTGGGAGTATGACTGTTTGGACACTTTGCCCAGTTTGGGTCTTGCAACAAGGATATAAAGCATGAAATTAATTTATTCGCTGACGCTCATCATCAGCTTTCTTACCCTTATAACGCCTGTTGACGTAGGTGCGGCATCTCGCGTTTACACTAATGCAACCGGCTATACCTTAAATTCCGATGGTGAAATGCTTGCCTTTTCTCAGCTGTATATAGTGGACGACATTGTGCAAGGCGTTGGACATAACTTACAGGTACCAAACGATGTTGAGCGTATCGACATGCAAAATGCGGTTATTATACCGGGTTTAATTGACGCTCACGGACATATTTTAGGACTAGGAGAAAACCTGTTTCAGGTGGACCTGCGCGGCACAACAAGTGAAGCTGAGGCCGTTGAACGCATCAAGAACCATATTAGCGCGCGCGGTTCACAAGGCAATGGATGGATAATGGGAAGAGGATGGAACCAAGTTTTGTGGGATAACAAAACCTTTCCATCAAAAGAGAGCTTAGATCAAGCGTTTCCAGATACGCCAGTCATCATGAGCAGAGTGGACGGTCATGCCGATTGGGTCAACTCAAAGGCGCTAGCAATGGCTGGGATCAATGCCGATACCCCGCAAGTTACCGGTGGTGAAATTGTAAAAGATGATGCAGGGCAGCCTACTGGTTTACTCATTGATAATGCTAGCTACCTCGTATACAAGTTAATTCCTAAACTTTCGACCGACGGTTATAAGAAGCGGCTCAACCTTGCTGGTCAGCGCTTACTATCGCTAGGTATTACGAGCGCACACGATGCTGGCATTACAGAAACCGTCAGGAACTTCTATATACAGCAAGCTAACAACAATGAGCTAGATTTTCGTATTTACGCAATGCTATCTGCGACAGAGCCAAATATCGAGCGAATGTTAAAAGAAGGACATTTTAACGACGAGCAAGGTTTTTTATCTATTCGTAGCGTGAAGGCCTATGGCGATGGCGCGTTAGGTAGCAGAGGAGCAGCTTTACTTGAACCGTATTCAGACGATCCAGATAATGTAGGCTTACTCGTTACTCCAGAAGAGAGTTTACCGATGCTGTTTAACACGGTAATCGGTGCGAATTTTCAATTAAATTTTCATGCAATCGGTGACCGAGCCAACCGTTTAGCTTTGCAACAATTTATTAAATCATTCGAAAACTTTCCACAAAATGTATCACGACATCGTGTTGAGCACGCACAAGTTATCGCCGTAGAAGACATTCCACTATTTGCACAGCACGGTATTATTCCATCTATGCAACCGACACATGCAACCAGCGATATGAACATGGCAGAAGATCGCGTTGGAAAGGAACGCCTTAAAGGTGCGTATGCCTGGCAGACATTCTTGGCACAAGGGTCTCGCATTGCATTTGGTAGTGACTTTCCCGTTGAGCTCGCTAACCCATTTCATGGCCTACACGCCGCAGTCACTCGACAACAGGCAAATTCTGAGCCAAAGGGTGGTTGGCTAGCTCACGAGGCCGTTACCCGCTTACAGGCCTTTAAAGGCTTCACATTAGATGCGGCGTACTCTGGGTTTCAAGAGGATATGATTGGCACGCTAGAAGTCGGCAAAAAAGCGGACTTTATTGTGATTGATACGGATATTTTTGAAGCTGCACCCGCTGCAATTCGGGATACTCAAGTGCTTGAAACGTGGGTAAATGGTGAACTCAAATATAAGCGTTGATCTTGCACGCTCTATCGATTCTAGAATTGTATCTATGACTGGGTTTGCATCCGTGCATTAAAAGAACCGCCGTCAATATAGACGGCGCTTTTGTTGTGCCAACCAAACACTATCTAAAAAAATAATACCGATTCCACATTCGACCTAGCTGTATGAAACTGAAATAATGACTCAATCCTAATTTTTTCAATATCAAACAGTGATGCTTTACCTTAATAACAATGGATATATCAGTCTAGTTAGCTAAAAATCCCTTTACAACATCTCTGTAATTCCTGCTTACTTTCACTTGGTCGTACTCACCTAATACCAAGTGAAACTCACCTTTTGAAAGTGGGATAACTTTTTTTACAAATTTCAGGTTAACAATAGTAGAGCGATGTACACGCTTGAAGATTGACTCATCTAGCTCTGCCAACAACTCCTTCATCGTTATACGTTTGACATGCGTTTTTCCCCCAATATGTATACACATATAATCACCCGCTGCATCAATCCATTCAATTTCGCGTTGGTTTAACATATGAATCTCATCTTTATCTTTTACAACTATTTTAGATGGTGACTCTTCTTTTTCAGCACTTGCCATTTGTGCAATGGCGTTCATGACAGACGTTTTATTGATCTGAGAAGCACTTCGCTCGAGCAAACGCAGGGTTACTCTGTCAATTGATCGCTTCAATGATTCGTCGCTAATTGGTTTTAATATATAGTCAACTGCATTGGCATCAAACGCGTCCAAAGCGTATTGCTCATATGCAGTAGAAAATATAACGAGTGGCATTATGTCGCCCTGCACTCTTTTGATAACCTCTAGTCCCGACATTCCGGGCATTTGAATATCGAGAAACATCACATCAGGACATTGGTCAGCAATACAAGCTAACGCCTCTTGGCCATTCTTGCATTGTCCTACAATTTCCACATGTGACCATTTAGCTAATTTAGCTACCAACAACTGTATTGCTAAAGGCTCATCGTCAACAATGATAGCTCGAATGCGTCTGTTCATAATTGCGCTTTACTTACTGGTTGGTTGCGTTCATATGGGATCACAATAGTCGTCATTAAACCGCGATCGCCGTTAGGGGCTGATGTCAAAGAGTGGTTGTCCTCATATAACACATTCAAACGTTGGCGGATGTTTTTTAACCCAACCCCAACAGAGGGGACTTGATCGCATACCATATCAGAATTGGCATCACTACCGGTGTCAGAAAGCTGTATTACTAGTTGCTCATCTTCAACATGCGCTTTTATATCTATTTCACCACCTAACACACTTTTTGCGACCGCATGTTTCATTGAATTTTCGATAATTGGCTGTAGTAATAGGCTTGGCACCAGAGCCTCTTGCGCTTCGTCGGAGATATCAATGTTTACCCTCAATCGCTCTGCAAACCGAGTTTCTTCAATTCTTAGGTATAGGTTTAACGCAGACACTTCTTCATCTAGAGATGTTTTCAAGTTCGGATTACTGTTTAGAGAATAGCGCAAGAATTCGCTCAATTGCACTGTGACTCGCTGCGCCTTATCTGACTCACCGATCTCAATAAGTGAATTAATTGCGTTTAAGGTGTTACATAAAAAGTGTGGATTAAGTTGATAACGAAGCATTTTTAACTTCGCATCTGCGGCCTCACTTTGTGCGCTGATACGTTTTAGGTGCTCTATTCGAGACTTTGTTTCAGCTTCTAGCATTATTTTATGTTCTGACTCAGACAACTCATAATAACGAATGCCATAGAATAGACCAGTCCAGCACAAAAATACGAAGATACTGCTAAAATACCAACCTCCAAATTCGTTCCAAACTGCGGCATATCCCGTAAGCATTACAAATATTTGCATATGCATGAGGGTCCAGCACAAGGAAGTGAATAAAACGAGCACTAGACCATAAAAAATAAGCCTTATTACACTGAGGGTATGCATCCTCTCGAAGGCTACCTGCATCAATATGGAAAAAAATAAACCCAGTACCGCCTGCATAATGATATGGGCAACGTTCGCAAACGTGACTTCGCTATACCATAAAATTAGTGTGAAAAAACCAACAATGCAAAGAAACAACCAAAACCCAATGTGCCACACCCAAAAACGATATTTCGGATTTGTTTCTAGCGCCACGCGCAAATTCAAAAGGCTAGATTCCATAGTCTTGCTCTTACGTAATCGGTTAACACACATTTGTTAATGAAATGTTTTACGCTAAGTTAATACTTGGGTCTACTAATTTATCGGATAAACCGCTCGATTTGCGCAGTTTGAGTGACGCAACACCTAATAACGCAACGTCATGTACTGGCAATGTTTGATACTTGAAACATCTTTGGGGTAGGCTGTGGGGACAAAACCAAGGTTATTGTAGCTAGTAAGGGCTGCCTTGTTACTCTCATAAACAAATAATGAAATGATGTGAATGTCCTGCTGTCTTACCGCGACCTCAATCAACCGATTCACTACTTCATAAGATAGTCCCAGACCACGGTAGTCTGGCGATATTACTAAGCGTCCTAGGTGTGCTCTTAGTGGGCATAGCTGAACTTGTCCAAAACCAAGCATGGTTTGGGTATCGGCGCACAACAGCGAATATGACTGATAATTACCTTTTTATATAAGAGATGCCAGTTCTGGCATGGTTTGCCTGAACGGGATATGAGGGCCTGCCCAATGCATAAACTCAACTTCGTCGGTAAACCAAGACAGCAAAGGCGCATAATAATGCGCCTTACTCTCAACAACAGATAAATTTTTAATCTTTATCATGCTCACTGATAAAGGGTCTTGATCCATCTCTCTTCATTAATAAATTGCCATGCCCAGCTGTTCCACTTTTCTTCGAGCCCCATATCTAAAACGGCTTGTTCACTTAAACCTTCCGCTTTTTTAGACTGCACGTAAGCATACGTTTCCTGAATCATATCGACAAAACGTTGCAAGTCAGCCTTGTCAGCTAATGCACCATGACCGGGGATAACCTTAGTATCGTCATCTATTTTACTCAAAAGGGTCTCAACGGACTGAATATAACCTGCTACCGAGCCGCCAGCACCTAGGTCAATATATGGGAACATGTCCTTAAAGAATAAGTCGCCTGTATGCAGCACATCTGGCTCTTCAAACCAAATGGCACTATCGCCATCGGTATGACCGTCGGCTAGATGAAAAACGTGGATCGTTTCGTTGTTCATGTGAAACTTAATGCCATCTTCGTATGTAACAACGGGCAGCATAGCTGGGTTTACATCCTCCCCCGAAGCAAGGCGAATTCGCACATTTTCATGAGCAAAAATAGTGACACCTTTGTTTTGTGCAAAAAAGGCATTAGAACCAACGTGATCTCCATGATAATGCGTGTTTATCACAAAACGTTTTGGCTGTGAGGTTATCTCACTAATTGCGGCACTTATCTTTTCCGCTAACGGAGCATATTGATCGTCAATCATTAACACCCCATCATCACCAGCAGATACCCCTATATTTCCGCCAGCGCCAACGAGCATATGAACCGAACCCGCCACTGCAAGGCTTTTGACTTCAACGTCAGCGAACCTATCTTGCGCGAAACTTGTGGCTGCAGCAAGCGTCAAAGACGCACTTATTAATGATACTAATAAAACCTTTTTCATATTTTGTTCCTTTGCCCTTCTGATAAATAAGACTGTAGCCTATTTATGATTAATTACCCGCATCACTGCCACAAAAGGCAAAACGAGGGATCATTTCGCCGTTTATCTCTACACCTTCAACAAACATATCGAAAGGTCGCACCCATAATGCTTGGTCACCGTAAAGTGGTTTATATAACACTAACCATTCCTCTGTTTCCGAGTGGCACACAAGGTCGATAACTTCATAATATTGCCCTTTGTAATGACGATATTTGCCTTTTTGTATATTCATCTTTCACAGCCTAGGCAATATATAGCGAGCTGTAAAGGCAGCGAGGGGCGCGGCGGTAGGTTTACCGTGCTGCCAATTTAAATTTTCAACACCGGAGCCAGCGATGTCTACGTGAGTGTATGCTATCGGTTTGTCACTGCCCATGTTATGTGCATCAAGCCCTGACGCAATGCTCAAATAAGCCATCGGAAATTGATGCCCACGCACGGTACTGACCGACGGCGCATTATTTGACGACAAAACATCATCAGCTTTAGTACGAGGTTGAATAAAGTCATAATCTTCTCGCCTGACCCGCGACTGCTCACACGGGTCTGACCAAAGATGGCCGGCATCAATAAGGCCTTGGCTCACACTTTGACTAATTGCCACCTGGTTTTCAAGGAGGGCAGTATATGGTCCAAAGGCAATGGCAGCGTGCCCAGTCAGCGTAGCTACTGAGAATATTTGTGGATTAATAGCATCTATGGCTTGTTCGCGCATATGTGATAAAACATCCGTTAACACCATACGGCCTTCTGCATCAGTGTTACCAACTCGCACTCTAATACCGGCGTGGGACGTGATTATTTCATCTGGTACATAGGCGTCAGCACCCACGCTATTTCTGACTAATGCTAGCGTAGCGACGACTTTAAGCCCTTTGGGTTTTAACATCGAAAGGGTCTTCATGAATCCTGCGACCGCTGCAGCACCGCCTTTATCTCGACTCATCCCTGCCATATGGCCATTGACTTTCAAATCGGCACCACCGGTATCAAAAGTAATGCCTTTACCCGCCAAGAAAAGCGTTTGCTGTATCTCATCTTCACTATCATAGGACAATGTTAGGATTCTTGGATGATGACGGGCAACCTCTAATGAGGCTCTAGCGACAGCGTGCAGGCAAGGATATTCTTGCAACATGATGTTTTCGTCATCGATACAATGCATACCAATGTTGGTATCGGTAAAAGCGTCTTCGCAGTATTCTACAAAACCAATAGGTGCCATGCTTTCCGGCTCAGTTCCGCATAAGTCGCGGGCAACGCGTTTTCCCGCTTCAATGGCAGATATAATGCTCACTTGTGATGCGTCAAGACCAAACATACCCACGCATTCTACCGGCTCTAGTACTTTCTCATCTAGCGCGACACGAGCCTCTAAAGGTTGCCATAACTGCTGACAAATCCCCAAGTAAACATTTTGCAGCGCAAAGTTAAACTCATTATTTTTGTAACTAGGCACTTCATCTACAAACACGCTTAGTAAGGGTTTAACTGAATGAATATCGGTCAACAGTGCAGCAATCGTCTTGCCAAGATCAAAAAAACGTCTCACATCATCATAATCACGTGAAATATCGCCGATGGGCACATACAGCGTTCTGCCACCGGGCAATGAAGACGTTGCTACAAGAGAAGGCGAAACACCTACGCGAGGGTCTATCTTAGTAGCACTAGGGATAGCGTCAGACAACTCAGCAAATATCTCTGGAAATGTTCCTGTCGAGACGACAATTGTTAAATCAAATTTCTCGTGTGCTTGTTGCAAGTCGGCGACGGCCACCGGTATAGGGTAAGACATAACAGCATTCCATGTTGGTTCTTATCACAGTAGTATAGTGAATAGCGCGAATATCACCAAATGATGCGCAGTATTTGACCTAGTTCTGATTGGCCTTAGTCAGCGTATCATCTTCCCAGTCAAATGAAAGTTGGGGTGCGTCGGGCTCTGGGTCCTTTAAACCCACCTGAACCCCTAAGAGACGTACCTGTTTCCCCTCACCTCTTGCAAGTGCCTCGTGGAGCAAAGACAACAGTACTTCCTCATCTATGCATGAATGCTTTAGTTCTTTTGTGGTTTGCTGAAAGTCATGAAATTTTACTTTTACGCCAATCTTGTCGATGCCTCGGCTGGTAATATATTTATCGGCTCGCTTGCTCAGTTCGGGCATCAGTTTTTGAACCATATATTCAGCTAAATCAGCCTCGCGAACCTGATCGACGTTAAACGTGCGCTCTACCCCAACAGATTTGCGAACCCGTGAGGTCTCAACAGGACGAAAATCTCGCCCTTGGCATTTTTGCCACAAAGAACGCCCAAACTTACCAAACTTTTCCACCAACTCACTTTCTCGCAGGGCTCTAATATCAGCTCCAGTGCTTAAACCAAGTTGCTGTAGCTTTTCAAAGGTTACTTTGCCTACTCCGGGTATTTTATTGAGTGGAAGATGTTCAATAAAGTGGTCAAGCTCGCTCGGGGTGACAACGTATTGGCCATTCGGCTTATTCATATCAGAAGCTATCTTTGCAACAAATTTAATTGGTGCAATGCCAGCAGAGGCGGTGAGATTAAGCTCATTCTCAATGGTTTTTCGAATGTCGTGGGCTATCAGGGTAGCGGAGCCATGAAATAACTCACATTCAGTGACGTCAAGATAGGCTTCGTCAAGAGAGAGAGGTTCAATAATAGGCGTGTAACGAGAGAAAATTTCGCGTATGCGTGCGCTTACCTCTTGATATACCTGCATGCGGCCTGGAACGATAAGCAGCTTAGGACATTTCCTCAACGCAACTGCTGCAGGCATAGCAGAGCGGACTCCAAACTCGCGGGCAATGTAATTGCA
Organism: Glaciecola sp. XM2; assembly: GCF_018595715.1. GTDB lineage: Bacteria > Pseudomonadota > Gammaproteobacteria > Enterobacterales > Alteromonadaceae > Glaciecola. Next base: position 72,787 of record NZ_JAHEOJ010000021.1, on the reverse strand, counting down.
GGTCGTTAACACGCCACGGTTAGCCGTCTTTCCACCAACCGCGACCGGATGCGAGGCTAATTCAGGGTTGTCTCTTATTTCTACTGAGACATAAAAGGCGTCCATATCTACATGGATGATTTTGCGCATATAGACTCGCAAGCTTATACATACTCAGCATTTTCCACTACACAAAAATATTTGCAATGTGCGTATTAACTACAAGATCTGATTGTTCTTCCACTCTTCAAGTTTACGCTCGCGAATGGCTTCTTTTTCCAGCCTGGCCTTTTTGCGATCGCATGGTTCAGGGCAGTCACATGCCTTCGATACCCCTAGCGCTCCTAATCCACCGCATGAGCCAGAAATACTTTTCTTTTGAAATATATAGCCAACGCCCATAGCAAGGACCATTAATAAGAAAAAACCAAATGCTAAAATAAATGTACTCAAAATTACCTCTGTCGGCTAAATTTATTGTATCACTTTGACCTGACGGTCAAAGGCGGTGGAGCGAAATTCATTAAATCCGTCTTCGTCTTTAGTGATAAAAAGCGCTGCAATATTTTCACGCTCTGCTAGTTCTTTTCCCGTCTCTGGCCCCATAACAATTAACGCAGTGGCGAGGCCATCCGCTTCCATGCTGCTAGGCGCAACGACTGTTACCGCCACTAAATTGTGTTGAATAGGATATGCCGTTTTGGGGTCGATTAAATGCGAGAAGCGTTGACCATCCTCCTCGTAGTAATTTCTATAATCGCCTGAGGTTGCAATTGCATTGTTTCCTATCACAATTGTACGTTGAATCGCTCGCTGTTGAGAAATCGGTTTTTCTATAGCTACAACCCAGTCCTGCTCGTTTGGCTTTTTGCCTGATAAGCGCATCTCACCACCAATTTCAACGAGATAATTGGTAATGTTATATGACTCTAGGATTAACGCCAGCTCATCCACCGCATACCCTTTCGCAATAGTCGACAAATCGATATATACATCGTCATTTGACTTGATGACACTATTGCCCTCTAACACAAAACTCTTAGCACCTGTTAAAGCCTGGGCCGCAAGCAACTGCTCAGGTGAGGGAATTTTTTCAGGTCTTAGGTTAGGTCCAAACCCCCACAAATTGACAATAGGCCCAACCGCAATGTCTAACATGCCATCGCTTAACTCAGAGAGCTCAAGTGCTTTACGAATGACAGACGCAGTTTCTTCACTAATAGGAAACGCTTGATGCGCTGGCGCGTCATTTAACATCGACAGCTCTGAATCGCTGATATATGTCGACATAAGCTGATTGATTTGAATCAAACGCTCATCCAACAAGTTCGTAAGTTGCTGAGTTGAAATCGAACCTTTCCCATCTGAGGGTAAGTATTTTACGCTGTACGTCGTGCCCATCGTTTTACCATTAACTGTTACGATTTGAGCGTTTTGCTTAGCACATCCGACGAGCACCAAGATTGCTAGTGAGGCAATAAGCCATTGTGATTTAGTAAAAATTGTTTTGTTCAACGAACATTCCTCGTGACTACCTAAGCACAAAAAAGGGGCTTACAGCCCCTTTTAATTTCAATAATAACTGAGCTAATTAGCCACCAAAGTCATCTAGCATAATGTTTTCGTCTTCCACACCCATGTCTTTCAACATGTTTATGACCGCTGCGTTCATCATTGGTGGACCACACATATAAAACTCACAATCTTCTGGAGCAGGGTGATCTTTCAGATAATTTTCAAGCAATACATTGTGAATGAACCCTGTATCACCCTCCCAATTATCTTCAGGCTGTGGATCTGATAATGCGACATACCACTTAAAGTTTTCGTTTTCTGCTTGCAACATATCGAAATCTTCAACATAGAACATCTCTCTCAAAGAACGAGCACCATACCAGAACGTGATTTTACGGTCCGTTTTGATTCGACGAAGCTGATCAAAGATGTGTGAGCGCATCGGTGCCATACCTGCACCACCACCAACGAATACCATTTCTGCGTCTGTTTCTTTTGCAAAGAACTCACCAAATGGACCAGATATCGTGACTTTATCACCTGGCTTCAATGACCAAATAAATGAAGACATCTTACCGGCAGGCAAGCTAAGGTTATTAGGCGGCGGCGTTGCAATACGCACGTTTAGCAAAATAATCCCTTCTTCTTCTGGATAGTTTGCCATGGAGTAAGCGCGAATAGTTTCTTCGTCTACTTTAGATTCCACGTCGAAGAATTTAAAACGCTCCCAATCTGGGCGATATTCTTCTGGAATATCAAAGTCTTTGTATTTTACATGATGTGGTGGAGCTTCAATCTGAATATAGCCACCTGCACGGAAAGGCACACTTTCACCATCAGGAATGCCAAGCTTAAGCTCTTTGATGAAGGTCGCTTCGTTGTTGTTAGAAAGCACTTCACATTCCCATTTCTTGATACCAAATACTTCTTCTGGTAATTCAATTTTCATGTCTTGCTTAATCGCTACCTGACATGAAAGGCGACAACCTTGCTTCGCTTCGCGCTTGGTGACGTGATCGAGTTCCGTTGGTAAAATTTCACCACCGCCCTCTTTGATATCAACTCGACACTGACCACATGAGCCACCGCCGCCACATGCTGACGATACGAAAATACCAGAGTCTGCTAAAGCGCCAAGCAACTTGCCGCCTGGAGAGGCGGTAATGACTTTTTCAGGATCGTTATTGATCATGATTTTCACGTCGCCACTTGGGACGAGCTTTGATTTGGCGAATGTAATAATCAATACGAGTATCAAAACAATCGCAATGAACATCCCTACGCCAAGATATATTTCAATCTGATTCATTTCTTAATGCTCCTACTTCACTTAAAGTGAGATACCGGTAAATGATTGGAAACCAAGCGCCATAAGCCCAGCTATCATAAACACTGAACCTAAACCACGGATACCATCTGGCATGTCAGCGTACTTCAGCTTTTCACGAACGGCAGCTAACAATACGATTGCCATCGCCCAACCGATGCCACTTCCCACTCCGTAAACAACGCTTTCTGACAACGTGTACTCGCGCTGCACTGCGAAGGCTACGCCACCAAATATTGCACAGTTTACGGTGATAAGAGGGAGAAAGATCCCTAGTGCGTTGTATAAAGCTGGGAAGAACTTGTCCAGTGTCATTTCCAGTATTTGTACCAATGCCGCAATAACGCCGATAAAAGTCAAAAAGTTAAGAAAACTTAGGTCGGCATCTGGGAATCCAGCCCATGCTAGCGCACCTGGTGCAAGCACGTTGACGTAAATCAACTGATTTACAGGAACTGAAATACCGAGTACTACGATTACCGCAACACCTAGTCCCATTGAAGTCTTAACCTTCTTTGATACCGCTAAGAAAGTACACATCCCCAAGAATAATGATAGTGCCATGTTTTCAACAAAGATGGCTCTGATTGCTAGTGCTAAATAATGTTCCATCAGTCTTATTCCTTAGGCTCAACTTGTTCAGGGCGGATAGTACGAATGCCCCAAATCATTAATCCAATCAAGATGAAAGAGCTAAAGGGTAAGATAAGCAAACCATTACCCTGATACCATCCGCCATTTTGCACGAGAGGTAGGATTTCGAAGCCCAAAATAGTACCGAAACCAAACAGTTCCTTAACTGTGCCAATCACAATTAATATGAAGCTATAACCGAGACCGTTACCGATACCGTCTAGTAAACTCATAAATGGCGGGCTTTTCATAGCATAAGCTTCGGCGCGACCCATTACGATGCAGTTGGTGATAATAAGACCAACAAAGACCGATAGCTGTTTAGATATCTCGTAAGAATATGCTTTCAAGATTTGGTCAACAACGATTACCAACGAGGCGATAATTGTCATCTGAATGATGATGCGCACGCTTGAAGGTATCTGATTTCGTATCATCGAAATAAATAAGTTAGAAAACGCACATACTGCGGTCAATGCCAGAGACATTACCAAGGCAGTCTCAAGCTTTGTTGTGATTGCAAGTGCAGAGCAAATACCCAAAACGTGAAGCGCGATGGGGTTGCTACCTATAATAGGCCCGAAGAGGGCTTGTTTCATTTCTTTAGTATCAGCCATTTTCGTATCCTATGATTTCCAAGATTGACGTTTGAGATATGTACCGTAACCATTTTCACTGGCCCAGTATTGCAAGGTATTTTCAACACCATTACTGGTCAATGTTGCGCCAGATAGTGCATCTACTGCATATTGGTTGCCATCACCTACGTTTTTATCAACGCTGATTGCAACATCTCCATCTTTAAACAGTTGCTTACCATTCCACTTCGCTTGCCAATCAGGGTTTTGTATTTCTCCACCCAATCCTGGCGTCTCTTTATGTTGGTAATAAATGAGTTCGCGGATGGTTTGGCCATCGCTATCTAGTGCCAAAAACCCGTACATTAAATCCCACAGTCCACTTCCGTGCACTGGCAAGATAATGCGTGACACTTCGCCTTGCTCATCTTTAATATGATAAACGCTGGCAACGCTAGAACGGCGTAAGAATCCTACATTACTACCTTCAACACGCACCATAAACTCTGGTTGTTTGGCCGCTTTGTACATATCAAAATCAGGCGAAGGTTTCTCTACATATTCACCCGATGACAAATCAACAAACTTCTCTTCTACCTTGTTCAGGTAGATTTCAGCAATTTCTTCTTTTGTGCTGGCTTCTCCAAGTAAACCCGCAGCGCCGAGAATGTTTGATTTCTTATCGAGGGCGGCGTTAGTTTGTTGAAGCTCGCGTAAGCCTACCGCGGAGCCCGATACTACAATCGAGCAAACGAGACATACCGCAACAACCACCAACATTGTTTTTCCTAATGTTTCCTTTTTAGCCGACACGTGCAAGTCTCCTTTTTATGTTGCTTTGGGCAACGAAGTAATCAAACAATGGCGCCCATAAGTTAGCAAACAATATCGCTAGCATTATCCCTTCTGGGAATGCTGGGTTTAGCACACGTATCAACACAGTCATAAACCCGATAAAGAATCCATACAACCATTTACCCTGATTAGTAAACGATGCAGACACCGGGTCGGTCGCCATAAAGAACATACCAAAAGCCATACCGCCAATGACGTAATGGAAGTAGAAAGGCATATTAAACATCGCATTGGTATCTGAACCTATGAGGTTGAGTAACAGTCCGAAAAACGCCACGCCAAGGGCCACACCTGAAACAATACGCCAACTTGCAATACCCAGATAGATGATAAACAAACCACCTATCATAATCATTAGTGTCGAGACTTCACCCACCGAACCAGGGATATTACCTAAGAAAGCTTGAATGAAGTTTTCATTGGTATATTCCAATGCGCCTGCGGCTGATTGACTTAGCCAAGTTGCGCCTGAGTATCCATCAGCGGCTACCCAAACTTGGTCGCCAGATATTTGTGCAGGGTATGCAAAGTAAAGGAAAGCACGTCCAGATAACGCTGGGTTTAGGAAGTTACGTCCTGTACCACCGAATATCTCTTTGGCAATCACCACACCAAATGTAATACCCAACGCCACTTGCCATAATGGAATCGTTGCCGGTAGCGTTAACGCAAAGAGTACGGATGTAACAAAGAAGCCTTCATTGACTTCATGCTTGCGCACCGAAGCAAACAATACTTCCCAAAATCCACCAACGATGAACGTTGTTGCATAGATAGGTAAGAAGAAACAGGCGCCATAAAGCATCATGCTTATCCAAGTAGCATCTGCACCCATGCTGCCGCCAAGCGCAGTGAACAATGCTGCTTGCCAAATATCAGGAAGGGCGCCCGCACCAGACATAATGGCTGAATGCGCTTGAGCACCAACGTTATACATACCGTAAAACATTGCTGGGAAGGTTGCCATCCACACCATGATCATGATGCGCTTAAGGTCGATACCATCTTTTACGTGAGTAGTAGATTTATTTACTTTACCCGGCGTATAAAAAATAGTCGCTGCGGCTTCATAAAGCGCATAGAACTTTTCGTATCTGCCGCCCGCTTCAAAATCGGGCTCGATTTTTTCTAAATAAGCTTTTAAACCCATCAGTTAACCCTCTGCTTCAATTTTGCTTAAACAATCTCGTAATTCTGGACCGTAATCGTATTTGCCTGGGCACACATAAGTACACAATGACAAATCTTCTTCGTCCAACTCCAAAGCGCCTAAGTTTTGAGCGCCGTCGGTATCACCCGATAAAATGTCTCTCAAAAGTAAGGTTGGAATTACGTCCAATGGCATGATGCGCTCATAGTTGCCAATAGGCACCATGGAACGGTCGGAGCCGTTTGTTGTTGAGGTCATATCAAACAGCTTTTTACCGCCTAAATGCCCTAAGTAAGCGCGTGTGACAGAATGCTTATCTGAACCCGGCATAATCCAGCCAAATAGCTTCTTCTCACGATCTTCTTTAATGAGTGATACTTGATAATGGTAACGGCCCAAGTACGCGTGTGGACCTGATGCATTAGTTCCGTTTAGAACCGAACCAGAAATTACACGAATCGGTTCGTCTGTGGTTTGATCAGCAATCAAGTCATTAACACTTGCGCCAAGCTGTGTACGAACCACTTTTGGTGACTTGGCCATAGGACCAGCAATGGAGATGACGCGTGATGTGTCGAGATCACCTGACTGGAGCGTAGCGCCAATTGCAATGACATCTTGATAATTGATGTGCCATACTTTTTTGCGCGGTCCAACCGGATCTAGATAGTGAATATGGGTACCAGGAAGCCCTGCAGGATGAGGACCCGCAAATTCGTTAACTTCGACACGTTCGCCCATAGCCGGAATGTTTGCGCCAGGTGCTTTGTTGACGAACAGCTTACCTTCCGTCAATTTAGCCAGTACCTTTAAGCCAAACGCAAAATCCTGCTCTCGCTCTGCAATCACAATTTGAGGGTCAACTGCGAGTGGATTAGTATCCATCGCCGTAACAAAAATTGAATGAGGCACGCTATCAATCGCGGGGACTTTACTAAATGGTCTAGTGCGCATTGTCGTCCAAAGCGCTGAGTCGACGAGCACGTCAACCAATGCCTGACGATCTGCGTTTGCTAAACTCGCATCGTCGAATTTAGTGAACTCTACCGTTTCATTGCCAGACACGCTAATTACAACAGATTGCAATACGCGTTTATCACCACGGTTTACTTCAACGACTTCACCACTTGCAGGAGCAACAAATTTTACGCCAGGATTTTTCTTGTCCTCGAATAAAATCTGTCCCTTCTTCACCACATCCCCAACTTGGACGTGCATGGTGGGTCGCATACCAATATATTCCTGTCCAAGAATGGCTACCTTAGAGGCTGTTACCGTATCGGTAATAGTCTGCTCAGGGGCACCTTGGATAGGAAGATCTAAGCCTTTCTTTATCTTTATCATATGCAATTGACTACTCTTAAATTTAGAAACCAATTAAAACGCGCCTGTTGCTTTCATCTGATTGTATTTCAAGCAAGTTTTAATTGTCTCCTAACAGTACGATATAAAATTTCAAACAAGCCATTGCGTCCAAACAGTCACATAGACCAAATCGGACACATCCTTAAGTACTTGTTATTATTATTTATTGTTGTGCACGCCGACTTGCATTTCTATTTGTGATGACCGTAGTCGATAGTATGCAGTCGTTGAATGGGCGCGATTTTAGCATTATCCGCCCTTAAAAGGCTATGGTAATTATACCAAAAGCGTATTTAATCAATCATTAACGTGAACAAATAATTCCACCAACAGCGTGTGCTAAACAACAGGCTAGTGCCGTAGCTTACTGTATATGAGGGGGAATTAGTGAAACTAAGACCAATGTACCATAGGGTCAACATCGGCCTCATAATCAACACCTTGAATTTCAAAACCAAATAAGTTTAAGAAATCTTTATGGTATCCCGCATAGTCACTTAATTCATGAAAGTTATCTTGGGTCACTTGGTCCCATAAAGCTTTGATTTTAGCCTGTGTTGCTTCGTTGGTCTCAATACCGTCCATCCGGTAACGATTCAACTCATCGGTAGGTGGGTTGTTTGCATAAAGCCGTTTACCAAACAAACCCGCGATTTGTTCAATACATCCTTCATGGGTGCCTTCTTGCTTCATGACTTTGTAAATAAGAGATATATACAAAGGCATGACCGGAATAGCGGAGCTCGCTTGCGTCACTAAGGCTTTTAAAGACGACACGTTTGCTTGTACCCTGCTCGTTGCGATGTCTGACATGATTGCGCTCGCTGCTCTGTCTAAGTCTTCCTTCGCACGGCCTATGGTTGCATTTCCATAAATTGGCCAGGTTAGCGCTTTGCCTATGTAGGTATAAGCGGTTGTTTTGCACTCGTCAGCTAGCACGCCTGCTGCAGCTAATTGTTTTAACCAACGCTCCCAGTCTTCGCCGCCCATAACTTTAACGGTTTGGGCAATTTCATCATCATTCGCCGGCTCAAGCGAGACCTCATGCACCTTGTCTTTATCGGTGTCGTAAGTCTTAGTCGTATACGCCTGTCCGATGGGTTTAAGCGTCGATTTGTAAGTTTCTCCAGAGTCTGGATCTGTGCGACGTGGAGACGCCAAACTATAAATGACGAGGTCTATTTTGCCCATCTGAGCTTTGATCTTTTCGATCGTTTGCTGTTTGATTTCATCTGAAAACGCGTCGCCATTAATGCTGTCTGCAAACAAACCCTGTTCTTTTGCAGCGTCGTGAAATGCGGCTGTATTATAAAAACCTGCGGTACCCGTCTTTCTCTCAGTTGGGGCTTTTTCAAAACACACACCAAGGGTTTTAGCGCCATATCCAAATGCTGCGGTAATGCGTGAGGCAAGTCCGTATCCTGTGGAGCAGCCAATCACTAACACATTTTTAGGGCCATCGGTCTTATCAAAAGATTGTGATTGCACGTACTTTATTTGCTGCTCGACGCTTTTTGCGCATCCTACCGGGTGTGCATTTGTACAAATAAATCCTCTGACCTTTGGCTTGATAATCATGTCTGCTCCTTTGCGCAAATTGTGTTTTGTATCTGCTACATTAATGTTGTGGGTAAGCTCACCCATAATTTATGGCGCGCATTCTATAGTGCAACGCGCCAAGAACATATCAGTCCAGCTAAAAAAAATGGCGCTTAGCGATTGTTATAATAAGCTTGCTCTGACAACTTATGGTACTGCTTAACATTTTGATAAAACGCATCGTAAGACGCATAGATTTTATCAAACATGGGGTCATCGGCACGTTCTTGTGCAATCACTTCAGCAGTAGCCTGTTTCAGCGCTTGCATGACATCATCAGGTAATGGGCGCACATCAATGCCATGCTCATTAATCAGTTGTTGCAACGCGCTATGGTTTCTAGCAGTGTATTCATCCAGCATGTCTTGGTTCACCGCGCGGGTGGCCACTTCAATAATTTTCTGTAAATCAGGTGGTAGAGAAGCATAAGCTTCCTCATTAACGATAAACTCTAAGGTTGTACCCGGCTCATGCCATCCGCTGTGGTAGTAATAGTTTGCAGCTTTATGTAGCCCAAATGCTAAATCATTATAAGGTCCCACCCATTCTGTGGCATCAATTGCGCCACTTTGTAACGATGTAAACAACTCACCGCCGGTAAGCGTAATTGGCAAACCACCAACGCGTTTAAACACTTCACCACCAAGCCCAGGGATGCGCATCTTTAAACCCTGCAGGTCTTCTAACGAATTAATCTCTTTTTTAAACCATCCGGCCATCTGAACTCCCGAGCTTCCACCAGCAAATGGGATAACACCAAATGGAGCATACAATTCACGCCATAAGTCCATGCCCTCGCCGTAGTGAAGCCATGCATTCATTTCGGTAGCATTCATACCAAAGGGGATCGCTGAAAAAATCGGTGCCGCAGGAATAGAGCCCTTCCAATAATATGCGCCAGCGTGTCCCATTTCAGCACTGCCGTTGGCGACTGAGTTAAACACTTCAAACCCCGGCACCAGTTCGCCTGCCCCATATACAGTTACCGTTAAGCGACCACCAGACATTTCATTTACGTATGTCGCGAAAGTCTCCGGGCCTTTACCTAAACCAGGAAAGTTTTTGGGCCACGAGGTGACTAGCTTCCAATTATAAGTTTGTTGCGGTGCGCTGGCTGTATCTGAAGATGCAGGGGATTGGTTGCCGCCGCCGCATGCTTGCACAACAATTGCGGTAGAAAGGATGAGCAATAGTCTTAAGTATTTCATATGGGTTCCTTTATCGGGTCACTTATCCGTAAATCGTATGAGGTAGCCAAGTCACAATACTTGGCCAGATTGCCATTAATATTAACACTGAAATTTGAATTAATATAAAGGGAATGACGCCCTTATAAATGTGCTCCGTTTTCACTAGTTCACTTGCCACTCCGCGTAAATAAAACAGAGCAAATCCAAACGGAGGCGTTAAAAAGGAGGTTTGTAAATTAACCGCAATCATAATTCCTAGCCATATTGGGTCCACACCCATGATCAATAATATAGGCGCAACAATAGGAACCACAACAAAGGTTATTTCAATAAAATCTAGAATAAAGCCAAGCAAAAAGATAACAAACATCACCAGCAACATTGCGGTAAATACGCCGCCAGGTAAACTCGTGAAAAAGTCTGTAAGTAAACGCTCACCACCAAAGCCTCGGAACACGAGAGAGAAGATTGAAGCACCAATTAAAATCAAAAATATCATGCAGGTGACCTTTGTGGTCTCTCGCACAACGTAGTTGACGTTACTTTTAGACAATTGCCTCTTAATACCGGCCAATATTAAAGCACCTACAGCACCAACGCCTGCCGCCTCAGTTGGCGTCGCAAAACCGAACAAAATGGTGCCTAATACGGCAACGATAAGTAATAGCGGTGGTAACAAGGCCATCAGTAGCGTAGTGAGTGATGCGTGCTCATTTTTTTGACCATGCTCGGGTACTTGTGACGGAGAAAAGGCGCTCACCGCCCACATATATGCTAGGTAGCAAAGGACCAAAATAAGTCCTGGCACTAATGCACCTACAAACAAGTCGCCAACAGACACGCTATCGGGAGAGAATATACCCATATCTAATTGTGCTTTTTGATAAGCACTTGATAACACATCTCCTAACAACACCAGTGCGATGGAAGGCGGAATAATCTGGCCCAGCGTACCTGTCGCACAAATTGTGCCGGTCGCCAATGCAGGCGAGTATCCACGGTTGAGCATCGTCGGTAAAGATAATAAGCCCATTGTCACCACAGTAGCGCCAACGATGCCGGTACTGGCAGCCAAAAGCATGCCCACTAGGATGACTGATACGCCTAAACCCGACTTGAAGCGCCCTAGGACTGCCGACATTGCGACTAATAAATCTTCAGCAATCTTTGAACGCTCTAACACCACACCCATAAATACAAACAGCGGCACGGCAATTAATGTAGTGTTGCTTATAATACCAAACAATCTAGAAGGTGCAGTGAGCAAATAGTTTGCGTCAAATACGCCAAACGCAACACCTATACCAGCAAATATGAGCGACACCCCCGCCAACGTCAGCGCAACCGGGTAGCCAATTAACAGCGTCAAGCATACAGCGGCAAATAAAACGAGAGATAACCACTCCATCAGCGAGCCTCTTGCTTAGCTTGGGCGCCTGCCAGTTTCAATCCTTGGCATATGATGTCTGATATAGCTTGCAATACTAAAGAGATTGCGAACAACAGTAGAAAGGACTTAAGAATATATACAAAGGGCAGGCCACCTGGCTCACGACTCCCCTCCAACAATCGCCATGAGTCGAGCACGTAATCAAAACATATAATGCCAATATAGAGCGACACAGGTAACATAAATAAAAGGCTGCCAAATAGATTTACCCATGCCTTTTTACGCTCTGAAAACTGTCGATAAAACACATCCACTCGAACATGAGCATTGTGTTGATAGGTATATGCACTGCCCAGCAAAAATACAGCCGCGTGCAGATACATAACCGATTCCTGCATCGCAATCCAGCCTAAATTAAAACCGTATCTCAATACCACAATCGTGCAGGTTACCAACGCCATCAGAATAGTTGCGTAACTTACCGATATTCCTAATATCCGATTGATGTGATTAATTGTATTTGCAGTTTGCTGAAGCATTTACACACTTTTTTATATTTTTGTCACAGCATTGTGACACAACTTAACGTTAAGGCAAACGCTTGATTTCTTGCAAAAATGATAAAAAAAAGCTGCGGAACCAGTCCACAGCTTTTCATGTAATTTTCGCTATCAATTACGCAATGATATCGAGCAATTCAACATCAAAGATAAGCGTTGCATAAGGACCAATAGCTCCGCCAGCGCCTTGCTCTCCATACGCTAGCTCAGAAGGTACGTATAAACGCCATTTGTCACCTACATTCATCATTTGTAAGGCCTCTGTCCAGCCTTTGATTACACCACCTACCGGGAACTCGGCTGGTTGACCACGATCGTAACTGCTGTCAAATACAGTGCCATCTAATAAAGTACCGTGATAATGTGTGCGCACGGTCGAAGCTGCTGTGGGTGATTGGTCGCTATCACCTTTATTAATTACTTCATACTGAAGCCCAGAAGCCGTCACAGTGACTTCTTTACGAGCACTGTTTTCTTGTAAAAATTGCTTACCCGCTTCTACCGTTGCGGCAAATTTTTCTTGCTTGGCCGCTTGCATACGATTATGAATTTCGTTGAATGCGGCACGTAACTCTTCGCTGCCAACAGCTGATTCAGCGTGCTCGAAACCATCTTTAATTCCGCGAGCGACCATATCAAGCGACAGCCCATCAAACGGATTTGACGCTAACTGCTCACCCATTTGATAACCAATACCATAACTTGTTTGCTGCTCAACACCTGTAATTTTATCTGTCACTGCTCTACCCCAATAATTTAAAGGCGCTAAGGCTAACATAGCCTATATCGAAATAACACCTTCAGTGGGGGGTAAAACGTGAAAGTCAGTCTGAAAGTTTTACATCCACAGTACATAATAAATTATACGAATTTATTTAATTTGAGGCATAGACTTCGCACCTTCATATGGGTATGTTTGATAGCAAGATATTGCGCCTGGAACCTCTTTTTAATGACAAACACGACCAATACCATGACCGAGACGAACCTCTCGGATACTTCTGCAAATAGCGGACAAGACGCTAAAGATGTGCTTTCCGCGCAACTAAGAGAAACCATTAAATATCTTGGTGCAACACTCGGTGAAACGATTGAAGCAGAACTTGGAAGTGACTGGCTAGCGCTGATTGAACAAGTTAGGCATGATGGGCGACATTCATCTAAAGGTAATTCAGATAGTACCGCGCGCTTAGCACACACCATCGCTGAATTAGATAATCAGTCGCTACTCACTATTGGACGCGCGTTTGCACAATTTTTGAATCTGGCAAATATAGCTGAGCAAGAATTCAATACCGTTGCACAAAAAGACGAATCGCTCTCTATTTATCTAAATCAGTTAATCGAGAATGCAAAGAGCGCTGACGATGAGGTGTCACAAGCATCCATTCTGAAAGCCATCGAACAGTTGAATATCGACTTGGTATTGACCGCCCACCCAACTGAGGTTACCAGACGCACCCTAATCCACAAGCATCGCGCTTTAGCGGCTCAATTACAAAAATTACACAATGCAAATCTAACCGAAGTTGAAGAACGCAAAATTAGAGCGAGAATCGGCGATTTGATCGCCCAAGCATGGCATACAGAAGAAATTCGCTCTATTCGTCCTACGCCAGTGGATGAGGCTCGTTGGGGTTACTCAGTGATTGAAAGCTCACTTTGGGAGGCAATCCCCGACTTTTTAAGAGATTTAGACGACTTTTTACAAACCACATTCAAGACCGCTCTTCCTCTCGATGCCAAACCTGTGCAATTTAGTTCATGGATGGGTGGAGATCGAGATGGCAACCCCTTTGTCACCTCAAAAGTGACTGAGGAAGTGCTACTGCGCGCTAGGCGCCGCGCTGCCAAACTGTTTTTACAAGATTTAAACGAGCTCTATGTAGAATTGTCGATGAACGATTGCGATGATGCGCTTAGAGCAATCGTAGGGGATGTAAAAGAACCTTACCGAGAAATTTTACGCCCTCTTGTTCATAAAATGGAAATCACGCGTGATGGTCGCGCATCAGAAGACCAGTGGCTTCAAACAAATGAAGAGTTATTAAGACCGCTGACTTTGTGCTATCAGTCCCTTTTATCGTGCGGCATGCAAGTGATTGCTAACGGCGCACTGTTAGATACCATTCGCCGCGCCCATGCGTTTGGCATGCATTTACTTAAACTGGATATTAGACAAGACTCACAACGCCATGCAGATGTGTTTAGCGAACTTACGCGCTACCTTGGCTTAGGCGATTATAATCAGTGGTCGGAAGTCGACAAACAAGCCTTTTTATTACGCGAACTTGCGTCTCGCCGACCGCTTATGCCACCAAAATGGTCTCCTAGTGAAGAAGTGCAAGAAGTCTTAGACACCTGTAAGGTGATTGCTAAACATGGTAAAGCTGGGTTTGGAATTTATATTATCTCTATGGCTAGCGAACCCTCTGATGTGCTTGCCGTCCAATTGTTGTTGAAAGAATGCGGTGTTGACTGGCCCATGCCGGTAGCGCCATTGTTTGAAACCTTAGATGACTTAAATCACTCTCCTAAAGTAATGCATGACTTACTCAATATTGACTGGTATCGCGGTTATATCAACGGGCGTCAGTATGTCATGATTGGTTACTCAGATTCCGCAAAAGATGCGGGTTCGCTAGCGGCGGGTTGGTCGCAGTATAGCTCCCAAGAGGCACTTGTTGACTTGGCGAAAGAACAAGGTGTTCAACTTACACTCTTTCACGGCAGAGGGGGTACGATTGGCCGAGGCGGTTTACCTGCCAAAGCGGCAATACACTCGCAACCACCTGGCTCACTCACGGGAGGCTTCAGAGTAACCGAACAAGGTGAAACGATTCGCTACAAATTTGGGATGCCACAACTAGCTAAACGCAGCTTATCTATATACGCATCGGCCGTTGTAGAGGCGATTGTGTCGCCACCTCCTGCACCAGAGCCTCGTTGGCGAGAGCTGATATCGCAAATGGCAGAGCAAGGCTGCGAAAATTATCGTAAGACCGTACGCTATGATAAAGAGTTTGTCCCCTATTTTAGAGTCGCAACACCCGAGCAAGAATTGGGTAAACTGCCCTTGGGAAGCAGGCCTGCAAAACGTAAACCCAGTGGAGGAATAGAGAGCCTACGGGCCATCCCATGGATATTTGCATGGGCTCAAACACGACTTGTGTTGCCCTCTTGGTTAGGGGTAATGCGCGCAGTTCAGACTGTTAATACCCAAGAAAACCAGCAAGACGTGCAAAACATGATTGAACAATGGCCGTTTTTTGCTTCGCGTTTATCCATGTTAGACATGGTCTTTAAAAAGGCCGACCCGTCTATCAGTGAGGCTTATGATAAAAGGCTAGTACCCGCAGAGTTAGTTCACTTCGGCGAAGCGCTGCGTGAGGAGCTCAAAGAGAGTATGCAGTCACTTTTGCAGATCACGGGGCATGAACACATGATGGAGGATGATCCCCTGGGCCGAAACTCTATGAATATTAGAGCCGGTTACTTGCAGCCCCTGCACTACCTGCAAATTGAATTGCTCGATAGAATTCGTAAAGCCGAGGCCTCTGAATTTAGTGATGACGATGTCGCCACTTTAGAGCGAGCAATGATGGTGGCAATCACTGGGATTGCCGTGGGTATTCGTAATACAGGGTAAGTAATGACTTCACATTCATCTGGGCCAGCACTGAATCATGGACGGATCAGCATTGGTTTGGTTAACCCCAAATCCGCTAGTAATGTTGCCGTTATTTTGCGAGCAGCGGGATGCTATGGCGTATCATCAGTATTTTATACGGGTAAGCGCTATAGTTTTGCAAAAGGATTTCAAGAAGATACGAAAGGCATGCGCCACAAAATACCCACGATTGCAGTGGAAGATTTGATGGCAATGAAACCACAAGGGGCCACAACCATTGCAATAGAACTTGCTGAAAATGCTAGTCCATTACCTGAATTTGAACACCCAGAAAATGCTTATTATATTTTTGGGCCTGAGGATGGCTCGGTGCCATCAGATGTGCTTGAACAATGTGACCAAACCATCTACATCCCGACCTTCACCAGCATGAACTTAGCAGCAACTGCTAATGTCGTGCTTTATGATCGCTTAGCAAAACGTGAATACCCTCATTCTAATGCGTTTATTCGCCAGAGCCGAGACAAAAACAATAACCTATGACGCTATAAACAAAAAGCCACTTAACGATCAATCAAGTGGCTTTTGCAGTTTCTTGTGCTGATTATCCGTTAACGAATTCGACACCTAACTTAATGTCGCCGCGCAGACCTTCTAGCATTTCGTTTTTCGCATTTTCTTCAAACGCACTTAATGTACCGTAAGGTAAGATTTCTTCTACGCCATTTTTACCTAAACGCACTGGGTGAGCGAAAAATGCCGCATCGTCAGAACCATCTACTTGTACATAAGTGTATTCGGTTACTGACTCACCTTGTAATGCTTTTACAAGAGATAGACAGAAACGCGCCGCAGCTTGTCCCATAGATAAGGTTGCTGACCCGCCACCCGCTTTTGCTTCAACGACTTCAGTACCAGCATTTTGAATTCGCTTAGTTAAACTCGCGATTTCATCATCCGTAAAGCTTACACCCTCAACTTGTGAAAGCAAAGGCAGGATGGTGGTACCAGAGTGACCACCGATAACAGGTACATGCACATCTGATGTGCTCTTACCTTTAAGCTCAGCGACGAAGGTTTCAGAACGAATAACATCTAGCGTAGTTACACCAAATAGTTTGTTCTTATCATATACACCTTTGGCTTTTAGCGTTTCTGCGGCAATAGCAACCGTAGTATTCACGGGGTTGGTAATCACGCCAATGCAGGCATTTGGACAATTGTCAGCACATGCTTCGATAAGGTTTTTTACGATACCGGCGTTAATATTAAACAAGTCTGAACGATCCATGCCTGGCTTTCTTGGTACGCCCGCTGGAATCAATACAACATCGCATCCGCTAAGGGCATCTGCCAAAGCGTCTTTTCCAAAACCTTTCACCGCAACATCGGTGGGTATATGGCTCAAATCCACAGCTACACCAGGTACCACCGGTGCAACATCATATAAGGATAATTCAGAACCCGCTGGTAACTGGGTTTTTAGTAATAGTGACAATGCTTGACCAATACCACCGGCAGCGCCTAATACGGCTACTTTCATGTTCAATCTCCTAATCTGAAGGCGTTAAATTCGAGCGTGAGAATAATCTAAATAAAATGATATCTCAATGACACATTGGTCTGATGCAGGCAAATTGTGCATAAAGTTATTTTTACGGTCAGATAAATTGATAAAGCCAAGCGCATACTGCACAATAACGCCTAAATTTGGCAGTGTGATACATCAGTTATGAGCTCAAACAAACAAGACGCGCTTGTTAAGGCATTTAAAGAAATCATCAATACAGAGAGTTACGGCTCCCAAGGTGAGATAGTCAGCGCATTGAAAGCCCGTAACTTTGACAATATAAGTCAATCAAAAGTGTCTCGTATGCTCAGTAAGTTTGGTGCCGTTCGTACGCGAGATGCTCGTGGGGATATGGTCTACTGCCTTCCGCCAGAACTAGGTATGCCAACTGCAAAGAGTCCTCTCAAGCAGCTTGTATTAGATATTGTACACAATAATGTTATGGTAATTATTCGCACAAGCCCAGGTGCTGCGCAGTTGATTGCACGCTTGCTTGACTCACTAAGCCATACAGACGGCGTATTAGGCACCATTGCCGGGGATGATACCATTTTCATTGCGCCTGCTGACATTACCAAGATAGAAGAATTACGTCAGCGTGTTCAAGACCTATTTGATAGTGTTTAGCACCCGTTAACCGTCGTTTTTGGCCTGTAAGCTATATTCATAAAGCTGCTTTTTGTTTAAGTCATAATGCTCAGCAACTACACCCGCTGCTTTTTTAGGCGGCATAATTGGCAAAAGTTGATTGAGTAAGGCAGCCGCTCTTTCAGGTATCCCCTCCTCAACCTGATTTGGGCAATGCAGCATCAGCACAAACTCACCTTTTTGATGGCTAGCATCAGCGTCTAAATAAGCAAGTAAGTCTGCTATGTCACCGCTCACATAAGTCTCATAGGACTTACTTAATTCCTTTGCCAATACATAACGGGTATGGCTTGGTAGCTCTTGCTGACATGCTCTTAACGTATCGGTGACTCGTCGCGGCGATTCATAAAAAATACTCGTCACACAAGAGTTTGCGGCACTTAAAAGCTTAGCGGCTTTAGCTTGTTGCTTCACCGGTAAAAAACCAAAGAATGTAAAGGTATCAGTAGGCAAACCCGAGGCGCTCAAAGCGGTGGTCAAGGCACATGGCCCGGGTAAGGCTGATACGGTAATGTTTTGGGACCTGCATAAGTTGACTAAGGTATAACCTGGGTCGCTAATTAAGGGCGTACCGGCATCAGAAATAAGCGCAATCGACTGACCGCTGAGCAACCTTTCGATTAAAAGCGTGGAACGCTGAGCCTCATTATGGGAATGCAAACTAATGGTACGCGTACTAATTTGATAGTGCTGTAACAAACGAGCAGAATGGCGTGTGTCTTCGGCGGCGATTAAATCGACCTCTGCCAATGTAGTTAAGGCCCTAGCGCTGATATCAGAAAGATTTCCAATAGGCGTGGGAACAATATACAGGCAACCTGCGTCTGACATATAATGACTCTACTCGATAGAAAAATGCCATTCTACCCTAGCTTTAAGGTAGAATCTGCGAAAGGTATTAGAATTTTACGTTCACCTAATCGACAAGTAAGGAATGTTGTGAGAATAACCCGTTCATTATTGCTGATTGCAGGCGCTGTGTTTGTGTTTGGCTGTGCAACCGCTCCTCAAAAAGAGCGCACAGATATTATTAGCCAACCTACTGCACCGGCGGTAGCCGACGAGCTAGAGCAAGACAGCATTGATGCCATCATTGAGCAGTATGAATCTACAAACGACCTTTTGTCACTTGAGAGCAAATTATTAAACCTCGCTGAACAATACCAAATGCAAGAAGACTGTCTTTCCGTGAACATCATCGAACAGACAGCCACCCAGATTTTTGTAACCGAAGCCTCACGCACACTGCTCAAAATTGTCACCCATGAGTGTGCACTCATGCACAGACTCTCATTAATCGGGAACGACGCTGACAGTCATAGCAATAAAGTCAATCCGCCTAAAATGGAAATGACAACCAGAGCAGAACTGCCCTTGGCTTGGCAAGCACGCATGAACATTGTTAATGCTTACCAATTAGCAGACACACAAAACTACAATGATGCGTTAAGCACCTTAATGTCACAGGATGCATACGTCAGTCCTTTAGATAAATTTAAGCGTCAACATGTTTTTGACTGGCTAGGGCAACTCAATCGCTCACAAAGGTACACGCTTTCTGCACGCTTTACACAGCTAAAAGAATACGTTGCTCTGCTCGATATTATCGAAAGTGACACCTCTAACGAAGTTGAAAAGCAGCAGCAAATGCTTGGATTTGTACAAAATGTATCGAATGAAGCCTTCTTAACTGATTTACCATCACACATACAACAATACTTAACATTAGATATTAGTACTCAACAAAACATTGCGGTATTACTTCCACTAACAGGGCGTCTAGAGAGTCAGGGACAAGCAATAAAGCAAGGGATCCTCGCGGGTTATTACGACCGTGTTTCGAACAGAAGTTATGATGCAACACAACACACACCCTTAATTACATTTATTGATACAGGCTCTGAGTCGCAACTTGCTGAAACAATCAACAGCGAAAGCTTAGGTGAATTTAACGTGATCATCGGCCCGTTGTTAAAGTCACATTTAGATCCAGTGGACAGCTTGGCACCCCCTCAATCTTTGCGTATCTTTCTCAATGATGTAGACCGTCCTTTGCAATTACAAAGAAATGATATTAGTAGACAATACTTTTCGCTATCGCCTGAACAAGAGGCTATTGCACTGGTGGCGAAAATGAGAGATCAGAGCATTAGAAACCCTGTGTTGATATATGATAACAGTAGCATCACTACCCGCATGGCGAACGCCTTTCTTTCTCAGTGGGATGCAACAAAACGTGATGTAAATACTCCCTCGCCTAGCGCGGTTCGTTATTCTGATAATACCTCAATGCGCACGGGCATAAGGTCTGCGCTGGACGTTTTACAAAGTGAGAGACGTATCACCCAACTGTCTAACCTGATTGACGAAGAGGTCCATAGCGTCACGCGTAATCGCCGTGATGTGGATGCATTTGTCGTGTTCGCAAGACCTAACGAAGTCGAACTGATTAACCCCATTATCGAAAGTAGCATGAGCCTGTTTACTGCGGAGCAACTGCCTGTTTTTGCCACATCATATAGCTATAACCATAAGCAGAACCGCAATACACTGCGTGATTTACGGAATTTGGTATTTGTCGATATGCCTTTCTTACTGCCAGAGGGACGACGCTCACCGATAGCAAATCAGGCTGATGAGCTTTTTAATGAACCTTCAAGTACGTTTCTGCGTCTATTCTCGTTTGGTTATGATGCCATGCAATTGAGTAATCACGCACTAACGATGCGTTTATTTGAACAAATTACATCTCAGGGGCTAAGTGGTAAATTGTCAATTAATCGTTTTGGCGTGGTGCAAAGAGAGCTAGACGCTTTGAGCATTCAGAGTCAGTAAGTTATCGTCTTTATGAAGCAGTGGTATGCCTCAAAAAGAGGGGCTTGTGCAGAGCAATATGCAAAACAATACCTAATCGACAAGGGCTTGTACTTTGTCGCTGAAAACTATCGCGTCAAAGTAGGTGAGATTGACCTCATATTTAAAGACCACGAGCAGTGGGTATTCGTCGAAGTGAAGTATCGCGAAAACAATACTCACGGCAGCGCCGCTGAAATGTTCACAACGGGAAAAAGACGTAAACTAACCCGTGCAATCATGTGCTATTTGCAATCACATGATTTAAACTTTCACCACACGCATATGAGGATTGACCTGTTTGCAATTGATGGCGACGAAGTTAACTGGATTAAAAATGTATAGCGTTATTAGGAGCCACATTGCGCATGCTTGAGTACATAAAAAAAGATTTCACCGAAAGCATACAAACAAAGATCGCGGCATTGGAAGAACTACCTAAGCCGGTTGAAAAAGCCGCCAACATGATGATTGAAGCATTGATTAGAGGCAACAAAGTCATGACTTGTGGTAATGCTGGCTCGGACGCACTTGCGCAGTATCTTGCCTCTCAGCTTATCAATCGTCATGAAAGGCACCGCCCCCCCTTGCCTGCATTATGCTTATCTGGAGAAAGCACCACGCTTACAGCAATTAGTAACGATTTTTCATTTGCTGATATATACTCGAAAAAAGTTAAGGCGCTTGGTCAAGGCGGTGATATTTTAGTGGCCATTTGCAGTAACGGGAATTCGGAAAATATCATAAACGCGATGCAGGTAGCACTTACGCGAGATATGACAATTATTGCGCTAACAGGTAACGATGGAGGTGAAATGGCGGGATTTATTGGTGTGAATGACGTTGAGATACGAGTGTCATCGGCCCGAACAGCGCGTATTCAAGAAGTGCATTTACTGGTTGTTCATAGCCTATGTAGTTGTATCGACAACGCCCTATTTCCTGTTAATTCAGAGGAGTCATAAGAATGTTACGCGCGCTATTAGTACTCATATTGCTCACACAACTTAGTGGTTGTGTTTCTGTCGTTGCAGTAGGCGCTGCCGGCACCGCTGCGGTCTCTGCAAGTGACAGAAGAACAGTAGGCACGCAAATAGATGATAAGACCATAGAAGCTCGGGTTAACTCAGCAATCAATAAGCTTGAAGGAACCGATGAAAGCGCGGCAATCAGCGTTCATGCCTACAACGGTCAGGTCTTATTAACCGGCCAAGCAAATCAACAAAGTATTATTAATAATGCAGCTCTGGTCGCATCAAAAGTGCCAGAGGTTACAAAGGTTCACAATCAGATTCGCCTAGGCCCACCTATTCCGGCAACCGCGACTATGAATGATATTTGGTTAGGAACTAAGATTCGTACTTTGATGACCGCAGATGAAAATGTCCCTTTGTTAAAGCTAGATCTGATTGTTGAAGATAGCGAAGTCTTCATAATGGGCAAGCTTACTAAACAAGAAGCCACTGCTGCAGTTGAGGTTGCACGTAATGTAACAGGTGTAACTAAAGTGATTCGTGTTATGGAATTGACGAACTAATTGCGTATTACTTTACAACCCGCAGACTTGCCTTTTTAGTAGGTGGCTTTGAAGGCGGCGTTGGTGGCTCTGGTTGTGGGTCATTGTCAGTCGTTTCAGGGGTAAAAACAGTACCTGCACCATTTTCTTTTGCATAAATAGCCGTAACCGCCGCAATAGGATAGCGCACAATCATTGCTTGACCACCAAACCTTGCTTGAAACGAAACCCACTCAAGATCCATGAAAAAGTTGACACATGCACTAGGCGACACATTCAGCACAATTTGCCCGTCTTTGACAAATTGCTCTGGTAGCTGAGTACCGTCAACGTTGGCATCAATCACCATATAAGGTGTCAGCTCATTATCGATAATCCAATCGAAAAAAGCCTTCACCAGATAAGGTTTATTTGACGTCATCATCTCAATAAGTGCCTTCTATCCACATTACCTCCGCTTGCTACAGAGGGTTGTGGATTTCGCGCTCTTGATCGGTAAGTGATGCTTTAAATGAGCCACGTTCGAAAATACGCTTCATATAAGCGTTCACTTCACGTGAACCTGTTCCACTGAGGGTGATGTTTAAAGCAGGTAAGCGCCACAACAAAGGTGCTAGGTAACAGTCTACTAGGCTGAACTCTTCACTCATGAAAAATGGCGTTTCGCTAAATACTGGAGCAAGGCTAAGGATAGCTTCGCGTAGCTCACTACGAGCTTCTTCAGCGCCCTCTTCATTTCTAAATATACGCCCTGCGAGACTATACCAATCCTGTTCAATACGGTGCATCATTAGGCGGCTTTGGCCTCTTGAAACCGGATAAACTGGCATAAGTGGCGGATGAGGGAAACGCTCATCAAGGTATTCCATGATGATGTGCGACTTATATAACACTAACTCTCTATCTACGAGAGTAGGAACCGTGCCATACGGGTTTAGCTCAAGGAGCTCTTCGTTCAATTGCGTGGGTTCAGTGAAAATAATTTCTACGCCTACACCTTTTTCTGCCAGTACGATGCGTACTTGATGGCTATAGATGTCAATATTGTCGGAAAACAATGTCATGATAGAACGTTTATTGGTGGCAACTGCCATTTAAGAACCTCCGCGTTCTTTATAAAAAAGAACTGAAAATATGATTAAAGCTAATGCGTAAAAAGGGGCATCATGCCCCTTAAAAATGACTCGCGATTATAGAGTATTACTTAATGTCTCGCCAGTATTCTTTCTTCAGTAAATACGCGAACACAAAGAAGATAACGAGGAAGATTAACACGCCGCGCCCAATCGCTTCAGATTTAAGGCGAGTTGGCTCTCCGGTGTACTCTAAGAAATTCACAAGATCACGAATAGTCGCGTCATACTCTTCGGGTGACATACTGCCACCTGTGACTTCCAAATCGAAAACTTCAGTAGCCTGCATTTGACCGTCTACCATCTTTTCACGGTAAACTTTGCGTGGTGTACCTTGCAAACTTTCTAACACATGTGGCATACCCACATTTGGAAATACTAAGTTATTTACCCCAAATGTTTTGCTGTCATCAGCGTAAAACGTACGAAGGTAGGTGTATAGCCACTCTGGACCTCTCACTCTAGCCACCAATGTAAGATCAGGTGGCGGAGCACCAAACCAACCAGCAGCATCCTCAGCAGGCATTGGTGTGGTAATGTAATCAGACACCTTTTCACCTGTGAACTGCAAATACTGAACACCCAAATCTTCAGGGATATCTAAATCGGTAAACGTACGCTGATAACGTTGATACTGCATTTGGTGACAACCTAAGCAGTAGTTCATAAATATTTTAGCGCCGTTTTGCAAGGACGCTTTATCAGTCAAATCAATATCCACATCATCCAGTGGATGGTTAGAGCCTGCTGCAAACGCAAGCCCAGGAGCCAATAATAAAACTGCTAACCATTTTTTCATCGTGGGATCCTCGTCGGTACAGGCTTGGTCTTCTCATTCTTGGAGTAGATAAATAACAAAATAAAGAAACCAAAATACATTACAGTACCGATTTGAGATGCAGTAATTTTCCAGTTTTCTTGTGGCGTACCACCCAAATACCCTAAGAAGATGAAAACAATGGCGAACACAATCAAGTTGACTTTATGTAAGCCACTTCTGTAGCGCCATGAACGAACGTTACTGCGGTCAAACCATGGAAGCGCGAACAAGAATCCAATAGCAGCAAACATCGTAAGTACACCACCTAACTTATCTGGAACCGCTTTTAGAATCGCGTAGAAAGGCGTGAAGTACCAAACAGGGAAAATATGCTCAGGGGTTTTCAATGGATTGGCAATTTCAAAGTTTGGATGCTCTAGGAACTTACCGTCCATTTCTGGAGCAAAGAATAATATGTAGCAGAATACAAACAAGAACACGGCGAATGCGACTAAGTCTTTCAACACAATGTGCGGGAAGAAAGGTACGACATCGTCTGCAATGTCATATTTTTGAGTGTAGTACTCGTGAATCTTAAATTTGGTCTTCTCGTCTTCTGAGAGACTGCCTTTTTTGTGTTTGATGTTAACGCCATCAGGGTTATTTGAACCCACTTCATGTAAAGCAACAATGTGCAAGAATACTAGAATTACAATGACTAATGGTAATGCAATGACGTGAAGCGCAAAGAAACGGTTAAGCGTTGCACCAGATATAACGTAATCGCCCTGAATCCACTCTACGAGATCTGGGCCGATGATTGGGATCGCACTGAACAGCGATACAATTACCTGAGCGCCCCAATAACTCATTTGGCCCCATGGTAATACATAACCCATGAAAGCTTCTGCCATAAGCGCTAGATAAATAAGCATGCCGAAAACCCAAAGTAACTCTCTAGGCTTCTGATAAGAACCGTACATCATTCCGCGGAACATATGCAGGTACACAACCACGAAAAACGCCGAAGCGCCGGTGCTGTGCATGTAGCGAATAAGCCAACCGTAATCGACCTCGCGCATAATGTATTCAACTGAAGCGAAAGCGCGCTCAGCTGAAGGCTCAAAGTTCATGGTTAACCAGATGCCGGTCACAATTTGATTGACCAATACAATCGTAGCCATAAACCCAAACACGTACCAAACATTCATGTTGCGTGGTGCGGGATATTGAATAGCATGCTGGTTTGCAACGCGCATCATTGGAATGCGCTGTTCAACCCAATTTAAAATAGCGTTCATTAAGCAACCTCCCCGTCAGAACCAATCAGAATAGTACTGTCATCGATGAAGTAATATGGTGGAACAACCATGTTCAGACCGGCCGGAACGTTTTGAAACACTCGACCCGCCATATCAAATTTTGACCCATGACATGGACAGAAGAAGCCATTATTGACGCCCGGCTCATACTCAGTGAATGCACCTTCAGCCAAATGTTGTGGTGAGCATCCAAGGTGTGTACAAATACCAACAAGAACGAGATATTCTTCTTTTATGGAACGATGTTGATTCTGCGCATAAGCTGGCTGTTGTTCTGCTTCTGAATTAGGATCTTTAAGCTTATCTTCAACCACGTTTAATGATGCAAGAATCTCTGGCGTTCTTTTTACGACCCATACTGGCTTGCTTCGCCACATGACGCGTATTAATTGACCGTCTCTAACACCACTAATATCTACTTCAACATCCGCGCCAGCAGCTTTCGCACGCTCACTAGGCTGCCATGAAGCAATGAATGGGACTGCAGCACCTGCAACACCCACCGCACCGACAACCGAAGTTGCTACGGTAAGGAACTTACGCCTGTTACTGTTTGGCGCGTCAGCGGGTTGTTGTGCTGATTCATTGGCATCGACTGATACATCGCTCATCAACTGTTCTCCGAGGGTTAGACAGGCATTACACCTGCTATTGCTTCCTACTGTGCCTATGGCGACCAGTTAAATTAGAGTCGAACGAGGCGTTTTTTTGGTAGTAGGATTACAAGCTAAAAAAATTCTGTGCGTATGGTAAAAGAAAACACTTAGTAAACACAAGGATTTAGTGCCAAAAAAGGCAGGTTCTTGGTGTTTTAAGTCAACTATTTTGCACACCCTAAAATAATATGCCTATGCGACATTAGTCTTTTTGTGCGTTTGCTGAACAATTACGTCCGTTGAGGGAAAATGATTCGAGCAAAAACAAAAAACCTCGCACCAAGGCGAGGTTTTCTAATTTTGCATAAATGCAGCGTAGAATTAACGTTTTGAGAATTGTGGACGCTTACGCGCTTTGTGTAGACCCACTTTCTTACGTTCAACTTTACGAGCATCGCGGGTAACAAAACCTGCTTTGCGAAGTGCTGGACGTAGACCTTCATCATATTCCATAAGTGCACGTGTAATACCGTGACGAATTGCGCCTGCTTGACCTGAAATACCACCACCAGAAACAGTGATGTATAAGTCAAACTTTTCAGTCATTTCAACAAGCTCTAATGGTTGTTTTACAATCATTTGTGCTGTTTCACGACCGAAGAACACGTCAAGTGGACGTTTGTTAACTACAATGTTACCACTACCTGGACGAAGAAATACACGAGCGGTAGAGCTTTTGCGACGGCCTGTGCCGTAATATTGAGTATCTGCCATGTTGCTCGCTCCTTATATATCCAATGCTTGAGGTTGTTGTGCCTGATGCGTATGCTCTGGACCTACAAAAACTTTCATTTTGCGGAACATTGCACGACCTAGAGGGCCTTTAGGTAACATACCTTTTACAGCTTTCTCTAACACCATCTCAGGCTTTCTTTCGATCATTTTTTCAAATGTCGCTTCTTTCAAGCCACCTGGGTAACCAGAATGTGAGTAATATACTTTGCCCTTGGCTTTGTTGCCAGTTACAGTAATTTTCTCAGCATTCACAACTACGATGTAGTCGCCAGTGTCCACGTGTGGTGTGTACTCTGGCTTATGCTTACCACGCAATCTCGTTGCGATT
Source organism: Glaciecola sp. XM2 (assembly GCF_018595715.1). Classification (GTDB taxonomy): domain Bacteria; phylum Pseudomonadota; class Gammaproteobacteria; order Enterobacterales; family Alteromonadaceae; genus Glaciecola. The sequence goes on along the minus strand of NZ_JAHEOJ010000021.1, from coordinate 45,494 downwards.
TCTGCCGCTAAGCGACCTAACGTTTTGTCTGTGGCGTCGACCACAAACCAGTCGCGCTGTACGCTTTCTGGCTTTGCAACAAAAGTTTTCATTAATATTCACCCGAATTAAAATATAAAAGTTATGTTTATCAACTACTTGACCCCTTCGAGCCGGTTGATCTTCCACCTTCCCAAAGGTGGGTGTAACTGGGCAGGTCGCGAATTATACAGATTCTGTAGGAAAAACGAAGTGTTTTTATGGTTTTTGTTCGAAAGAGTCGCTAATGACTCGGTTTCTACCTTCACTTTTTGCAGTATATAGATATTCGTCGGCAATTTTTATCGCCTCATCAACGCTTAAGTTCGGTGTGACCTCCACTAAACCAAAACTCATTGTGATGTTGAGTCTTTTACGTGTGAATCTTTCAGCGCAAATGCTCGCTCGCAGATAATCTAGCTTTTCAAATGCGCTTTTTAAATCATCTGAATCTAGATAAAACATAAACTCTTCACCACCCCATCGCGCAATATTGTCGCTTTTACTTAACAATTGTGTAAGTCGGTTTGACACAACCACAAGCACATCATCACCGAGGCTATGGCCGTGCACGTCGTTTACCATTTTAAACTTATCAATATCTGCGATAGCTAAAAAGAATGAACGGTTTTTCTCTTTTGCTTGCGCATGACGTTCATTAAGATAGGTGTAGAAGAAGCGTCGGTTATGCAAATCAGTTAACATATCGTGGTTTGCGAGGCGCTGTAAGGCCTCTTGCTGCAATACAAACTCTCGTTTCATGATCATGATCCCAATAACAATTGGGAACGTCGCACTTAAGAAGCACATGACGAAAATAAGTAAAACATGATCTTCAAAGATCACTTGTTCAGTTGCACTTGGAAAAATCACATACAAACCAGCAAATAAAAACAAACAAAAGAGGCTTAATACCCACCCTGACATCACTTTGATGGATGGGTTAACGACAAGTAGGCAGGCGATAGAGATTAAATAAAATTGAAACCCGTATTGAGTGCCTAGGGCAGACACAACGAATACCGCATGAATCGAAATCTCTGCACACGCGATATAAATTGCATCGCTCCATTTAGATTTGTAGGCCAAATAAAGATACCAAGACCACGCCAATATGCTGAAAATATTCACGTTGACCATCAACTCTACGTCTTGCCAGACAAACAAAAAGAAGAAGCATATATGCACTAGCAAGCCAGTCCATCCGCCGAGCAGTACAGCGTAAAACGTAGGCTTGTCTTCAGCAGCTACCGAGTTAGGTGCTTTATAAATACGTTCTAAAAAGAGCATAGAATGTGATAACGAACCATAAGCAAAAACATATAAAGATAAGTCGTTATCGGCAATGGAACAATAAAATGGAGTGCTCTATAGGTTTTATTGAGAAAATTTGTAAGCGCTTATATTGAGCGGCGTTTATACCTTACCGACGTCTACTTTGGCCTTATTCCATAGGTGGTCGAGCTCTTGTTCGGTTAAACCATTGAGCTCGAGGTTTTGCTCACGCGCCATTTGTTTCACCAATGAAAAGCGGCACTCAAACTTATGCGTGGCAATTAACAATGCATGTTCCGGACTGACTTGTAGATGACGTGCTAGGTTCACCGCGGCAAACAACAGGTCGCCGAGCTCCTCCTCTTGTCCTTGCAAATCGCCCGTCAGGAGCGCTTGCTTAACCTCTAACAACTCCTCATGGACTTTGTCAAAGACAGGCAGCGCGCTTGTCCAGTCAAAGCCAAGCTCGCGGGCGTCTAGTTGAACGCGAAGCGCCTTTGATAGGGCGATATTGGCCTTATTGTCTGGTGTGTTGCCTACCCCCATCAGTGTCTGCTTACATCAATCACATCACTAATGTTGCGCAAGCGTGATATTAACTTACTGAGCTTGACCGCATTAGGCACTTCTACCGACAATTTGATTAACGCTGTGTGGTCTTTGGTGTTTGACAAACTGTTCACTCCAAGCAAGCTAATCTTTTCATTGGATAACTCGGTTGTCATATCACGAAGAATGCCATTTCTGTCATTCGCATGAACATGCAAGGTCGTTTTAAAAGCGCCGTCATCATTGTCTGCCCACGTCACTTCAATTTCGCGTTCTGGATGCATTTTCAGTAAATTTTCTAACTGAACGCAGCTCTCTTTGTGAACACTTACTCCTTTGCCTAAGGTTATGTAACCTACGATGGCGTCGCCCGACACTGGTTGGCAACATTTTGCGAGTGTGCTTAATAAATTCCCTACGCCCTCGGCAATAACCGGTTGTTTGGACTTGTGAGAACGACCTTTCACTACTCTTGGAGTCACTTCTTCCTCAGGTAATGGTGCATATTTTAGCGCCAAGGTGTTGACGATATTCATAACTCGAATATCACCGCCCCCAATGCCTGCGTATAGGTCATCTAAGGTTTTCACATTGTATTTTTCAAGCACTTCTGCGGCATGTTTAATAGGGATTTGTGCTTTATTTAACTCCCGCTCAAGAAGCTCTTTGCCTGCATCACGATTTTTGTCTTTGTCTTGCTTCTTAAAGTAAGAGTGAATGGTTGCGCGAGCTCTAGCGCTATGCACATATCCTAAGCCAGGGTGCATCCAATCTCGTGATGGCGTGCCGTTTTTGCTCGTAAGCACACTGACTTGGTCGCCGGTTTGTAAGCGGTAGGTAAAAGGCACGATCCTATCGTTTACTTTCGCGCCAGTGCACTTATGACCGACATTACTGTGAATATAATAAGCGAAATCAAGTGGTGTCGAGCCATGTGGCAAATCGATTACATCGCCTTTTGGGGTAAACACATACACCCTGTCTTCAAAAACTTGGCTTCTAAATTCCTCAACCAAGTTACCTGACTCTGCCATTTCTTCTTGCCATTGCAGAATTTTACGTAGCCAATTCACGCGCTCATCCATGCCTGCTTGTTTACCTGCGCTACCCTCTTTATATTTCCAGTGCGCGGCAACACCTAGCTCGGCATCTTGATGCATTTGCTGCGTACGAATTTGGATTTCGATAGATTTGCCTTGTGGTCCTAACACAACTGTATGAATACTCTGATAGCCGTTTTGCTTGGGCGTAGCAATGTAGTCATCAAACTCTTTAGGGATATGGCGAAAGTTAGCATGGACAGTGCCAAGTGCAGCATAACAATCTTGCATCCTGTCAGCGATAATGCGCAAAGCTCGAATGTCGAATAGCTGCTCAAAATCCAACTGTTTTTTCTGCATTTTTTTATAGATGCTGTAAATATGCTTCGGCCTACCAATGACCTGCGCATTGATACCTTCGGCGTCTAAAAGCGCTTGCAAATGCCCGACAAAATCAGAGATGTACTGCTCCCTGTCGCTACGCTTTTCCTTTAACATTTTGGCAATTTTTTTGTATGTTTGGGGGTGTAAATACCTAAAGGATAAGTCCTCAAGCTCCCATTTGAGCTGACCGATTCCTAAACGATTTGCTAACGGTGCATAAATCGTTGAACACTCCCTAGCAACGATAACACGCGTCTCTTCGTCCTCCTCCTTGACTTGATGTAAGGTGCAAATTCTTTCAGCCATTTTAATGACGACCGCGCGCACATCTTCCACCATTGCCAGTAACATGTTGCGTAATTTATCGACTTGAGCTGCGTCTGAAGTATTGCGAGAGGTGAGTGTTTTGATAGCGTCCATTTTGCGAACACCCGCGATTAACTCGCACACGCCCTGACCGAATTTTTCACTGATATCTTCGTTGTTTAACGCGTGAATTTGGCAATAAGGATAGACTAATGCTGCCTGCAAGGTTTCATCGTCCATGTGCAGCTCATGCAGAATTTCCACCATTTCTTGCCCAATGAGCAAGATATCTGGCTGATCTGAGATGGTTCGAAGTTTTTCTTTTGTAAGCTCAGGTACCGGCAAGTCTTCAAGCCACTGCGCAAATGCCGGGCGGCTCGACTGATGTACACTGCGAATAGAAACCATGCAGAACTGCTCCAACTTAATTAATGTTTGATGCCCAACGACTTAACCGTAATTATGTGAGTAAAAGCCTTTCTTCAAAGCTCCAGGTTTTACGCAACGGTCAGTAAAACCATACTCTCAAGATGTTGTGTGAAAGGAAACATATCCAGCGCTCCAATAGCCATTACTTTATAGCGAGGTTGTAAAATTTTCAAATCTCTTATCAAGGTATTGCTATTACAAGAAACATATAGGATGTGTTGCACGGGCGTTTTGACAAAGTATTCACACAACTGCTGCGCTCCGGCTCTAGCAGGATCAAGTAATACCAAATCTGTACTGCGAATATCGAGATTATTTAACGTCGCCGGGTGCGATAAATCGGCACAATTGAACTCAACATTTTCAAGCTCATTGCTCTGGGCGTTGATGCGCGCCTGCTCAACCATTTTCGCTTCTACTTCATAACCAATCACCTGGGCCCCGCCAGCGGCTAAAGCGAGTGAAAAGTTACCGATGCCACAGAAAAAATCATGTACGCGTTGACCGCGTGCAGGTTTTAAAAGCGCAATTGCTTGCGCAATCATTTTAGCATTCACAGGCTGATTGACCTGAATAAAGTGATTGTTCTCAAGCGCTAGAGCGACATGATTGTAATCTTTAATGACAAGCTCAGCATGTTCTATACCTTGGTCGAGCAATACTTTTTGCTTTAATGAAACAATGACTCGAACATGACATTCATCACTCATCTTAGCGAGTGCATTTAACTGTGACGCGCTTATAGAATGGCTAAGGTAAACATCCACTACCACTCCATTGTGAGTTTGTGTCAACTGCAAATGTCCAACGCGAGAAAGGCTATTAAATTGCTTGAGAAAAGCAATTACTGCGGCAGATTTATCACGCAATGATGAGCTCAAAATGGCACAGCGCTCTATATCAACCACCTCATTTGACTGCGATTTTCGATAACCAATTTTAACGTTTTGCTCATTGCGCGCATCGATTGCAAATTTTACCCGACGGCGATATCCAAGCTCCCCCTCTAGCGAGTCATAATCAATTTGTGACAAAATTGGAGCCAGCCAAGCGCTCTGCATCACATTCACCTGTGTCTCAATATAACGAGTAAGAGCCTGCAGTTTGAGATTTAGTCCATCCCTTGCGCTAGCATGTTGTATGGCACATCCGCCGCATTGCTCATAATATGGGCATTGAGGCCGTTGTCGAATCTTACTGGCGACCTCGACCGAACATAACTTAGCATGTTGGACTTTTTTGCTCCCCTTCACCCTAACAACGCTGACTTGCTCGCCAGGAAGCGTTCTAGGCACTATGGTGATTGGTTTGGTTGACAGTGCAATGCCATTGGCATGTTGGTCTAGCACATCAATGCTTAGGGGTTTACTGGCAAGCGTAGCGTGAGGATTAGATTTTCCAGACGATGGCTTTTTTGACTTATAAAACTGCACCATCGTCTACTGCACGCCCCCACCTTCAATCACAACAAAGGCCGTCGCATAGGCTTGTTCATCAGCAATACTCAGGTGAAGCTCGGTGACATTATTATCACTACACCATTTTTTAAACGCGCCAAGTGCATTTAACATGGGTTTTCCACGTTCATCATGCGATATTTCTATGTGTTGCCATCCCATACCGTTACCAATCCCTGTTCCAATGGCTTTTACAGTAGCTTCTTTGCTGGCAAACTTTTTAGCAAGATAACGAGGTTTGTCAGTGCTTTTTTCAAACTCCGACCATTCAGCGGGTGTTAAAACACGTTTGGCTAAGGCGTTCGACTTTTCAAGCGCCTTGGCAATGCGCGAAATTTCGACTAAATCGGTGCCAATCCCTACAATCATTAGCGAGTATTCACAAGGCCAAGTCGTGCTTCTTGCATCAAAGCACGCATATCTCGTACTGCCTTATCTAGGCCATCAAATGCCGCACGGGCGATGATTGCATGCCCAATATTTAGTTCGATTAGCTGAGGGATTGCGGCAATGGGTTTTACGTTATGATAGTGTAAGCCGTGACCCGCATTAACTTTCAGTCCTAAGCGAGTAGCATACTCTATTCCGGTAATTAACTTGTTGAGTTCATATTCAGCTTGATGCTCGTCACGAGCTTCTGCGTATTGACCGGTATGTATTTCGATATATGGCGCGCCAGCTTCAACACTGGCTTCAATTTGTGCTTCATCGGCGTCAATAAAAAGCGATGCTTGTGTATTTTGCGCTTTCAATTGCGCACAAGCGTCGGTAATTTTAGCTAAATTACCCACGACATCTAAACCCCCTTCGGTGGTTAACTCTTCGCGCTTTTCTGGCACTAAACAACAAAATTCAGGCGCTACTTTTGCAGCGATAGCAAGCATTTCATCGGTTACGGCCATTTCTAGGTTTAAACGTGTATTGATAGTTTGCTTGAGCAAGAACACATCGTTATCTTTGATATGGCGACGGTCTTCTCTTAAATGTACTGTAATACCGTCGGCTCCGGCGCGTTCGGCAACATCCGCTGCATGCACAACCGAAGGATAGTTGGTACCTCTGGCGTTGCGAAGCGTGGCAATATGATCAATATTTACGCCTAAAAAAATGTCCTGCATTGGGTGAGTCTCACTTCATTCACATGTAATTTATGTGCATAGTATAACGCCTACTGACCGGTGTGTGACAAAAATAGCTCTCTTGATTTAAGCGGCTTGTCACCAATTATTGGCAGTAAGGCTTGTCTACAGATGTGTTTAGCTGTTTTGCGGGCACTGGGCGTGAACTCTCTCGCCTCAATGGCAATAAGGTCTGTACCTTGTATTGCATAGGCTTGCGTCGATGGGCATGGCAAAAACCCTTGTTCGGCGATAAAAGTGTAATGCTGATTTGCATCAATGTGTTCACCGGTTTGCGCATCATGAGCTAAATCGGGTAAGTAGCCTAATTCTTGCAATAACATCAGCTCAAAACTTCGTAAAACCGGTTCAATATTAACAAGCGAATCATTTTCAGACAGACTTGCTAAGTGCTCTAAACTGCTTTGATATTGCTCAAACAACAGACTCACCGGCTCGGTTTCTGGCAAGGCTCGCATGAGCAACTCATTCATATAAAATGCGCTGTACAAACAGTTACCTCGAAGCGGCCAAGGGTTTCTAATTGCTTCTGCTATTCCTAGATTTTTTAACTGACTGCGCCCGGCAAGTTCGAATGACAATAATTGTAACGGTTGAAGCAAGCTCTTTCTATCTGACTTCCCGCTTCCTCTAGCGCCTTTGGCCACCGCACTGATGCGCCCAAATTGTGGTGTAAAAAACTCAACAATAACGCTAGTTTCTCGGTACGCACGAGTATGCAGTACATATCCTCTGGCTTGGAGTTTTGCCATCTATTTACCATCCCATCAGGCAGGCGCTAACGCAGAGACGATTAGCTGCACAGACACTTGCCCGCGAAACTCATTAATATCAAGACGGTAAGCTAAGTGCACGCGGCGGCAATTGACGTTTGGCCACAGCGATAAATCAATGTTAAACGCTATTGCATCAAGCATATTGCCATCTTTTTTTACCAAGAGCTTTAAATGCTTTTCGCCCACAATTCGATGCTCAATGAGTTCAAACACATCATCAAACAAGGGCTCTTCAAACTGCTGTCCCCAGGGCATAGAAAGTTTTAGTAACCACGCGGTATCTAGGGAGATACTCGGTGCCTCCAGTGCACCATCAGAGAGTAAGGTATTGGCTACCGGCAGACCTGCCAAAGCCTCAGCACATTGCTTTTCAAAGGCCGTCTTAAACTCGGTATATCGGGCTTTGGACAAAGATAATCCTGCCGCCATTGCGTGACCACCGAACTTAATGATTAAACCTGGGTGAAGCGTATGAATGCGTTCGAGCAGGTCGCGCATGTGCACGCCCGGAATCGAGCGCGCAGAGCCTTTGATAGTGCTTTCATTTTCATCTGCAAACGCAACCGTAGGCTTAAAGTATTTCTCTTTAATTCTACCCGCCAGAATGCCCACTACGCCCTGATGATAGTCACTTTCATACAACGCAATACCTTGCGGCAAGGATGCATCATTGATAGACAATTTATCTAAAGACTGCTGCGCGGCAACTTGCATGTCTTGTTCAATTTCGCGCCGCTCTTTGTTTAATTTATCAAGTTCAGCTGCTAAGGATAGGGCGACGCTTGGGTCTTTTGCCATTAAACAATTGATACCTACCGACATATCTTGAAGGCGTCCTGCGGCATTTAAACGCGGACCTAGTACAAAGCCTAGGTCACTAGATGCCAAGCGCGCGGGATCTCTCCCGGCTACTTTTAGCAGTGCCAAAATCCCTGGTTGGGTTTTACGACTGCGAATGCGTTGCAACCCTTGATGCACCAGTATTCGATTATTCTGGTCAAGCGGCACCACATCTGCCACGGTGCCTAATGCGACAATATCTAAAAAGTTAGCTAGGTTGGGAGCAGCAATTCCCGTTTTGGCAAAATAATCAAGACTGGTAAGTGTCGCTTTTAACGCAGACATTACATAAAAGGCGACGCCTACGCCCGCTAGGTGCTTAGAAGCGAACCCACATCCAGCCTGATTCGGATTGACTATCGCATCCGCGTTAGGCACCTGACTGCCAGGCAAGTGATGATCCGTTACGACTACTTGCATGCCAAGGGATTTTGCGTGAGCAACGCCATCGATACTTGAAATACCATTGTCCACTGTCACAATCAGCTGAGCGCCTTGCTGATGTGCCATATCAACCACCGGCTCTGTCAATCCATAACCAAAATCGAAGCGATTAGGCACGATAAACTGACAGTTTTTATGACCTAGCGCGTCTAGCACGTGCATACACAAGGCAGTACTTGTTGCACCATCTGCATCAAAATCGCCAACAATACAAATATTGAGCTGGTTTTGTATCGCATTCGCTAACACCTGCGCCGCTACATCTACGCCTTTTAATTGAGAATAATGTAGAAGCGCAGATGCCTTGGTATTGGTTTGCTCTGCTTTGGTGATGCCGCGCAAGCGTAGCAAGCGGTCAAGAATGGGGGGCAGAGCCGGATCTAAGGGAGTGTCGCTCGCAAGCTCTCTTTGTTCAATTAGCACGATGTCATCATTAGTGTAGTTATTTTTCGCTGGCTATAGAGTACCGCATTTTTTGCCATCAACCTACACTCGAAAGTGCTTTAGCCGTTAATTAAGTGCGTGCATTTTACTATCGATTTCACTTAACTGAGCTGCCGGCATAAAGCTCCTTGCACTCGATTCAGCTAGGTCTAAGGCATAGCATTTAGGTATATTATCCGTGAGGAAGCATCCGGGCTTAACCAGCGGGAAAATCTCATCATAACGCTTTACTTGCTCTTGATTTACGCGTCTGAAGATATGCGTACGGTTCACTTCATCGGGTGACTTGATGCCAGCAGAAGACATAATGTCTACTGCAGCAAAGACTGTTTTCTTTTGAAACTTGTACACCCGCTCAGACTTTTCTGGCACGGCAAGACCTCTGAACAACTTAGGGTCTTGGGTCGCAACTCCGGTAGGACAGCGGTTAGTATTACAGCTTAAAGACTGCACGCACCCTAACGCCAACATCATACCTCTCGCACTGTTGCAAATATCGGCGCCAATGGCTAAGTTTTTCACAATATGAAAACCCGAAATAATTTTACCACTAGCAATCAGCTTCACGTTTTCACGCAAACCAAAACCGGTAAGGGCGTCATCAACGAAAGAAAGCGCCTCTCGCAGAGGCGAGCCAATGGAATTTGAATACTCTAAAGGTGCAGCCCCAGTGCCGCCCTCTCCACCATCAACGGTAATAAAATCGGGCCCGTTGTCGAGCTCAACCATCGCTTTACAAATTGCCATAAACTCACTTTTCCGGCCAATTGCGAGCTTTATCCCAACCGGTTTTCCGCCAGAAAGAGTGCGCAATGTTTGGACAAATTCTACTAATTCTAAGGGAGTGGTAAACGCAGAATGAAACGGGGGGGAGTCCACTTGGGTGCCTGGTTCAACACCTCGAATTTTTGCTATTTCGGGGGTGTTTTTACCTGCAGGTAAGATACCACCATGACCAGGCTTAGCCCCTTGAGAAAGCTTTATTTCGATCATCTTTACCTGTGCCTGTGTGGCATTCTTCGCAAAGATTTCTGGGTTAAATGTGCCGTCTTTGTTTCTGCAACCAAAATAGCCAGTTCCGATTTGCCAGACTAAATCTCCACCGTGCTGTTGATGAAAACAGCTGATCCCTCCCTCTCCAGTATTATGATAGAAACCTCCGAGCGCTGCGCCTTTGTTTAATGCTTGCAGAGCCGTTTGACTAAGCGAGCCATAGCTCATCGCTGAAATATTTAAAATGCTAGCCTGGTAAGGCTGGGTACAATGCTTTCCTCCCACCATAATACGAGGTTGGCAGTTCACTTCTTTTACGTTGAGCGCCGAAATTGAATGTCCAATCCACTCGTAACCTGACTTATACGTATCCACCTGTGTGCCAAATGGCACACTATCTCGGTTGTCTTTAGCACGCTGATACACAATGTTTCTAAACATTCTGCTGATAGGCGTACCACCGGTTTCAGACTCTATTAAATACTGCTGCACGAATGGTCTAATTTCTTCCATAAACCAACGCCCGCGAGCAATTAGAGGGAAGTTACGCCATAGCGCATGCTTGGTCTGTAATGCGTCGTGAATCGCTATTATCAGCAAGGGAAGAGAGAGTAGCAAAAGCCATATCGTGCCCGCCCAAAAGGCGCTTAGCCCTAACACCAATGCGTTAATCACTAACAATACCGATATGATCAAAGTGGCCATATTTTCGTCCCTATTTTTGCGTTATGTACTGACTATTGTTCAAGCCGGTGAAAAAGTAAAGTGCACTCGCGTTGTTAACCAGCGTTACTGTAAACCCATAGAAAGTGCTTATTGCTTGTCAAACATCATCAGCACTATCACGCCGGTATGATCGGGTAAGTTATCAATGCTCAGTTTGCCATGATGGTACTGAACAATCATATTGGCAATAAACAGCCCTAGTCCCAAATGAGAAGATTCTGCGTCATTACTTGCTCTTACAGACACCATCGATTCCAGTAATTGCTGCTGCATATTCGCCGGCAATAAAGGGCCCCTATTGGAAATAGATATCGCCAAACGCTTATCTTTTTCAAACACACGAATGGAGATTGGGTGGCCGATTTCACAGAACTCTGTTGCATTGCTCAAGACCTTGTCTAACATTTGCGCAAAAAGCTCTGGTGAACCTGCCAAGGCGGCGTTTTGAAGGTTATTCTCTAACACATATTGCGTATCAGGATGCGTCATACCAAAGCCCTCAACACAACCTTTAAGTACATCGTTTAACACAAAGTTCTCATGTTCTGAACGCTTTATCGCCTCTTCAAGACGCGTGGCTTCACTCATGCTATTTAAGATTTTACTTAGCCGTGAAATACCCTGCTTCGCTCGCTCAACATATATGTGACGGTCTTTAGCATCAGGGTCAATCATCAAATTATCTAGTGATGAATTGACCACCGCCACTGGCGTGCGCAGTTCGTGGGAAAGGCGAGATGCCATATTTTCTAAATAGTGATTGTATTGAGTAAGCTTAGTCAAAACATGCTGAAAGCTGCGCGACAAATCGCCAATTTCGTCACTCGAGCGAGATACTTCGATTTCGCCAATAATTTTACCGTTGGCATCAATGGCTGACTCGGTATTATCGCGTAATCTGCGAATGCGAGTGGATATACGTGATGCGATTAAAAACAACGATGCCACCCCTAAAAGCATTACCGCAAGGATGAAGTTAAACTGTTTTTCCAAAGCTTGGTTTCGTAGCGTTCGAATGCCATGGGTGGTTTGTTCAACGACCACCGCCCCCATGACATCACCGTCTATGAATATAGGGTGAGCAGCCGATAAAATTACCGCTTTGTTGTCTGGGCTTAAACGCCAAAGCGTATCAGGAGCACCTTGTAAGGCATTGGCAATGTCTTGTCCTTGCAATGCAAATGCGTCTGCCAAATCATCAATAAATTCATTCGGCGGGCGAGTAAGAATACGATAATAAAGTGGCTTTAACACGCTGTGTTCAAAACGAGCAAACCATCCTGTTTGTGTCGCAGTGGTAGAGCTTCTCGTTTCTGCAACCCCTGCTGATTGTTGAATATCGCCCGAGCGCGCGAGCACGCGCATATGCTTATCAACCACCCACACTCGAGCGTTAGAATATTTTAAACCTTTAATAATTCGCTCGATATTAGGAGAGGGAATAAGCACCGTGCCTAAGTCATCAGAAGTTGCCGGATCCGCGGTACCCATCACATAAGCCGCCCGCCGGTCATTCGGGTCGTCGACGTCGGTAATGGCGAAAGCGATATTGCTCGAGAGCATACTCAGTGGAAAACGCAGCTCAAGGATGTAGCCGGTGTCCGTTTCGCGCCATTGGCCCTGAATGGCTCGTTCTAAACCGAGTGGCGTGATGCCTTCAGCATGTTCATCTAGGCGGAATGCGTTCACCCATCCGGGGCCATATGGCGCTATGGCAAATCGATTGAACTCCCCTTGTGCGTTAATCAATGCAATTTGTACGTAGTCGTTTCTATCAATTCTTAACGCGTTTTGTGGTCGATAGAGCACGCTGTCATCGGTGACCTCAAACATGGCATATAAATACTTATCAAACTGGCCAACCATGTGCTTAAAGTTTAAGCTCTGCGGCCTATACACCTGAGACTGCTCAATTAAGTTTTCACTACCATAATCAATCATTAAATCTTGATAATCTTGCCAATCCGACAACCTGCCGTCTAGCTGAATAGGATATGCAATGCGATGCGCGTATAAATCTTTGCCCGGTCGTACATTCGATAAGAAGGCTGATTGATTATTAAATAAGGCAGGGCGCTCATGCAGGGCAGTCGCTACCGCTCGAGCAGTGCCGACTAGCGTTTGCTCTTGTCCAATGCGAAGGTAAGTCTCCAGTTCCCATACAAACTGATACCCTAAATAAGGGATAACCAAAAGAAAGGACGAAAACAGCAGTAGCTTTGTGCGGATCCCAACCGCCCACTTTTTCATATGCTCTCACCCACTATACTGACTTCCAACGGTAGCCCATGCCATAGACGGTCTCAATGCAATCAAATTCCGCGTCTATTTGCATAAACTTTTTGCGGATGCGCTTGATGTGGGAAGTAATCGTCGTATCGTCTACGACCATCTTAGACTCGTCCATTAATTGCTGCCGGCTCTTTACATGCCCAGCATATTTAGCAATAGCAAAGAGCATCCAAAACTCTGTGACTGTTAATTCAACAGCTGTGTTGTGCCAGGTAACTGTCATGCGGTTTGCATCCATACTCAGCGGGCCATTTTGCACAATGTCTGATGCTTTTTGCGGTTGTGACAGCAAATCGTTTCGGCGAAACAGCGCCGCGATGCGCGCAAGCAGGTGAGGTAAGCTAATGTCTTTGGTGAGGTAGTCATCTGCCCCCATACGTAAAGCACAAATTGTATCGTAGTCGTTATCCCTGGCGGTAAAAAAAATAATGGGTAAGGTTTTCGATAAACCTCTAAGTTGCTGACACAAAGCAAAGCCGCCATCTATCTCATCGCGCAAGCCAATATCGATAATTGCTAAGTCGGGCAACTGCTTTGCAAAAGCTTGCTCAGCCTGCGGACGTGTCTCATATGCATGCACGAGATAGCCTTGCTTGCTCAACGCAGCTACATAGTTTTCGCGCAATGCTAGATCATCCTCCACTAACGCAATCTTTTTGGGCATTTATTATTCACTCTATTATCGCAGCAATAAGTGCTTGTTACTTTGGTCCTACACTATATCGAATTTTCCTAGCGACGAAAGTGTATTGCCCCAATTTCCATTTTTTCGCCACAATTGCTCGCTAGATTGCCATATTTACCCCCTTTGATTGTCGTTTTTGCCTTGTTTAATAGACCTCATTGAACCAACACAGTTTCAATTAACCTCAAACGACATCAAAGGAAATATTATGAAAAAAGTACTTATCGCTACTGCTGTAGCAATCGCACTCACTGGAATTAACGCAAAATATGCACAAGCACAAACCAATAATAGTGAGCAGACTGCCCCTGTATCGGTGAAGGCAGACAACACACAACGCGATTTAATCGGATTTGGCGCTGGCGCAACAACAGGCGCATTAGTAGGGGGCCCTATCGGTAGCGTTATTGGCGCCATTCTTGGGATTTTGATTTCAAATGATATGAATCAACATGACGCACTCGAGCACAGTGAATACCAATTACTAAGCGCCAATCAAGCGTTAACCACACAACAAAACGATTTTCTCGCCCTACAGCGCCAATACGTTGAGCTTGAGCAATCTCAAATGATGCAACTCGCCAGTTTTGACACTAAAGCGGCTACTGAGTGGATGTACGATTTACCAAGTCTTGAGTCTAACGTGCAGTTTAAAACCGCTTCTTTTGATATTGAAGATACCTTTAAAGGACAGTTAAACAGCATGGCAGGCTTACTTAATCAGTATCCAAGTTTAAAAGTGCAGTTAACCGGGTTTGCAGATATCAGAGGTGACTCTCAGTACAACAAAGCACTTTCGCAGCAAAGAGCTGATTCAGTGAAAAGCTATTTGCTTAAGCAAAACGTTGACCCTTCACAAATTTTCACGCTTGCACAAGGTGAACAAGCTTCATTCGCTGAGCTAACCAACGCAGAAAATGCAGACTTGGGAAACGCCGGATATACATCACACGAAGCGTTGTTTTTTGACCGCCGAGTTACCGTAAAACTATTAACGAAAAAAGCATCTCTTTCAGCCTCTAACTAAGGAAAACAACATGTCACCTTTTCAAAAAGGAAGCGTGTTAATTGTTGCAGTGGCCATTGTTGGCCTACTGCAACTGTTCTTGAACCCAAGCGATATTTTTAGAACGCTTGAAGCACGTGATACATCAGCAGGCGACTCTTTGCAGCTTCGCGAGAGTGGGCCAAACAACCAAATTAATGCCTTATTCAATACTGGCGAACAACACTCCCTTGTCCAGAACATCTACCAAGCGGGTACGGCAGGATTGTTTTTTGAAGTGGCCAGTGAAAACGAGCAGTCGCACTACATTGATACCCCGATGCAAGATAGTCAGTTTGATGTCCAGGTTACGGGTAATATTGTGCGCACTCGCGTTACACAAACGTTCACCAATACAACGGCTACATGGCAACAAGGTACCTACATTTTCCCCTTACCGCATGATGCCGTTGTAGATGCGATGCTTATGCGCATAGGCAATAGAACTATTGAGGGAGTGATTACAGAAAAACAGCAAGCAGAAAAGTCGTTTAAACAAGCCCAACGAGATGGCAAGAGCGCTAGCCTAGTGAATCAGTTACGACCTAATATGTTCATCAATAAAATTGCCAATATAGCCCCACAATCAACAATTGAAGTCAAAATTGAGTACCAACAAGTCTTGCACTTAGACAACAAGCGCTACCAATTACGTATCCCTACATCGATTACACCCCGATATACGCCGCATACCATACAAGATGACAAGACCACTGCCCAAGCTATAACCAGCATGACGATGAACGATAAGACACGTCTTGCAACTCATGGAGAACTTCGCATTAATGTGGATATCAATATGGGTACGGCGTTACAAAACATTGTCAGTGAACATCATGCAATCAATACTCGGCGCGCTGAAGATAAGGGCTATCGCGTCACATTAGACAGTAAAGCGATACATCCTCCTGAGGAATTTGTGCTGACGTGGGAACTTGACCAACCTGCAGCGCCACAGGCGATTCATTTAACGCAAAATATAGGTGGTTATCAATATGGTCTTATTCAAATTGTGCCTCCGCAAACGCCAAAAACGCAATTCGCACGCAATATAACGTTTATCCTCGACACCTCTGGCTCTATGGTAGGAGATGCTATTTCACAGGCAAAAGCAGCCCTTGTAACGGGTATAAAGGCCTTAGAAGCACATGAATCTTTTAATGTGATTGAGTTTAATAGCCGGGCGCAAAACTTATGGCAATCAGCACAATTTGCCAGCGCTGAAAATAAACAGCAGGCCATTGCGTTTATATCTATGTTACAAGCGAGCGGTGGCACCGAAATAGCTGATGCGCTGACCCTCGCCTTTTCATTACAACACGCGAGCAATCAAACAGACACCTCCCATCTTTTGCAGCAAATTGTTTTTATAACAGATGGAAGTGTGACCAATGAAGCGCAGATTTTGCAAATGATTAGTAAGGAGCTAAATGAAGCACGCTTATTTACCATTGGTATTGGAAGTGCACCAAACACCTATTTTATGACCGAGGCTGCAAGTGCAGGTAAAGGCACGTTCACATTTATTGGGGACATTGCACAAGTTGATGAAAAAATGACGACTTTACTCAAGAAAATTCAACGTCCCGCCCTTACCAATATTGAGCTTAGCATGAATGCGATACCAGCAACCGATGTATTAGAAGTTTACCCCAAAATAGTGCCCGACGCTTATGCAGGTGAGCCGCTTACATTGGTCTATCGCCGAGAGTACAATGCTGACACCCAAGCACGAATAAGCATTCAAGCTCATTGGTATAAATCGCTTACAAAGAATGCCTCTACCCCCATGCTTTGGCAAAGCCAGTTGCCCGCCAAGAGCGCCAAGCCAAATGCAGGGCTGACGCAACAGTGGGCTTATGAAAAGATTCGACAGCTCTCTCGCACCCTTCATACCAGTGCAGCGGAAGGTGAGGAACGCTTGGCCCTTCAAACCTTTACCAAGCAAGAGATTACTGAGACCGCCCTTGCCCATAAACTGGTCAGCAAATACACCAGCTTGCTGGCAATTGATGACCAAGTTACGCGCCCATCCCAAGAGCTCTTGGAGCAACTCGCGGTTCAAGCCAAGCAATTAAGTGAACAGCGAAAACAATGGATAGCGGCCTCCGTGCAGTTACCACAAACCGCCACTCATTCGGTAATGCTATTGTTTTATGGACTAGTGCTATTGGTTGTGGCGTTCGCAACGAAGCGGCTGTCAAATGACAGAAGCGCTTAAGATGACAAGCGTTAACGTGAGGTTTTCCAAAGCCGCCATACTCGCGCAACTGCAGCGCTTGGCTCCTTGTGTATTGCTAGTGGTGAGTTTATTGCTGATTGCAAAAGGCGGGTATATTCAAGGTAAAGCAGCTGTAGCTCAGTGGTTGATGCATGAAGCATGGCAGCAAGCAATGCAGACAAAAAAGCCGGTTGCACCATGGCATTGGGCCGACACGGAAGTCATTGGCGTATTGCACTTTAAATCGCAACGGCAGTTTATTTTATCCGGGGAAAGCGGCCGAAACTTAGCATTTGGGCCAAGCTTATTGAGTCAAAGCGCACCACTTGATGAAAAAGGAAATAGTGTGATTTCAGGTCATAACGACACGCATTTTGCGAAGTTGGCAAAGATAGAGACCGGAGACATCATCAAGCTCGAAACAATCAATCAATTAAAATCGTATCGAGTCTCTGAAGTTCTCGTTGTTCGACAAGACCAAACAGGGGTGTTAGCGCAAACGCAGGTCGATGCGCTCACCCTTATAACGTGTTATCCATTTAACAGTACCACTTTACAATCCAAATACCGCTTAGTGGTAAGGGCCCTGTTAATAGAAGCTTAGTTCATCGCCTGCAATGCAAGTTCTAGCTGTTTGGCCGGCTGATAACCAGGTACAACTGAACCATCGGGCAGTACGATATTAGGCGTGCCATTTACGCCAATTTTCTGGCCAAAGCTAAATTGCTCAGAGACTTTGTTTGCGCATGAAGCATCCGCAACTTGTTCACCGGCTTTAGCTTTTGTAATAGCTTCTTGTGGATTTTCAGAACACCAAATCGAGACTGCATCCAAATATACTTGGCTGTTAATCCCAGCGCGTGGGAAGGACAAATATCTCACGGTGATCCCCAAGTCGTTGATTTGATCAATTTCATTATGTAGCTTTCTGCAATATCCACATGTCGCGTCGGTAAAGACATGAATGACATACTTCTCATTTTCTGCTGTAAACTCAATCGCAGAATCGGCAAATTGGCCAATACCATCCAAGCGCATTTTCTTTAACGACTCTTCAGTAACATCAACTATACCGTCGGCTACGTTGTACACTCTCGCTTGCAAGAAGTACTCGCCATCTTCACTGGCATAGAACAAACCACGATCGGTATACAATTCTAGTAAGCCCGGTACTGGTGAGTTTGCTACCGAATCAATGCGTAGCTGCAATTTCACGCCAAGCGTTAATGCTAAATCTTCATTGTCTTGTTGAGCAAATAAAGTGCTGCTAAAAATCAATGCAACAAAAGCTGCGACGAGGGCTGTAAACCGGCGAGCGGTAAATCGTTGTGACATATAAAACTTCCAAAATTGACATATCGAATCGATATGACCTGAATTTAGTGATAATAATTTCAAAAATATGGCTGTCGCCAATCAATTTTTGAATGATGTTGTGTAAGTATACGAATAAAATCGCTTTTATGATGAAAAAGATAGGTATTTTTATTTCTAAATGTATGTTTGAGCATACTCAAATGGCATATGGGGCTTAGCGTACTATCCCCTCGGATGATGTTTTTTCACTAGAATTTGCAAGCGCTGAGTGGCGACATGCGTATAAATTTGCGTGGTAGATAGATCTGAATGCCCCAACAACATTTGCACTACGCGTAAATCGGCTCCATGATTTAAAAGATGCGTTGCAAATGCATGACGCAGGGTATGCGGAGACAGCTTCGCATGAATCCCCGCGACTTTTGCATAAAACTTTATTCGATGCCAAAACGTCTGACGGGTCATGGTCAACCCCCGCTTGCTGGGAAATACCGTATTTGTGGGAGTGTTCATCAACTCGGGTCTCGCGTTTTTCAAGTAGAGCTGAAGGTGTTCACTTGCATGCTCACCCATTGGTACTAGACGCTCCTTGCCGCCTTTACCGGTCACTCTTATTACTCCCTGCAACATGCCAATTTCATGCATTTGTAAGTTGACCAACTCACTCACACGCAACCCTGTTGCATACAGAAGTTCAAGCATGGCCTTATCCCGCATTTGCACCGCATCGCTGTTGTTTGGCGCATCGAGAAGTAAATCTACCTGATGCTCCGATAAGGTATCCGGTAGATAGCTAGGTAACTTAGGGTTACTTACGTCATCAATAGGGTTTTTTGAACATGTACCTAATGCAATTTGATAGCGATAAAACGCTCTCGCACTGCTTAGAAATCGCGCTGTAGAACGCTGAGAGAGCCCTTTTTCGAGGCGATTGGAAAGATAAGATTGAACATGTTTTATAGTGCACTCGAGGATGCAAGGTACACCAATCGATTCGCAGTACAAAGCAAACTTCATAAGATCGGTTTGATAGGCACTAGCGGTATTTTTACTCAGCCCCTTCTCTAACCACAGCATGTCAATAAATGCTGATATGCATGCAAGATTTGCGGCGCAAAGGGATCCCTTCGCTTTCGTTTCAATTGCACCTTGCTTGGTTGACATGCTCTCTTAAATGCCGCGCTGTTCTTTGATTAGCTCGTACGCAGACTGAATTTCTTGAGTGCGCTTATTTGCCATTTCGAGGGCTTGTTGTGGTAACCCTTTCGATGCAAGTTTGTCGGGATGATGCTGTGCCATGAGCTTTTTATATGCTCTTTTTACTTCTATGTCAGGTTGATTTGCGCTAACACCTAATATTTTGTAAGCATCGTTTAGTGCACTAGCCTTGTTATACTCTTGATTATATTGTCTTTTTTGCCCTGACTGGCGTTGATGAAACCCGCTTCCCTGCCTAAATCGTTGCGCAGCCTCAAAACGCGTGATCATAAACTGCAAGTCAACTTGACTAAAACCGAGACCAAGCGCTACTTTTTGTAGTATACGAATTTCAGGCTCGGTTAAACGACCGTCTGCGAATGCCGCAGCAATAAGAATTTCAATGAAAACTTGTAGGATGTCAGTTCTTCCATGGGCATGTTCGCGAAACCCTTTTAGCATGTCGGTAAGCGGAAAATCTCGCTCTTTACCTTCTCGAAAGGCCTGCTGTGCCTCCAGTCTTATGTCGCCGGCTAAGCCCATATCATCCATTAATTTGGAGGCAACTTTAATTTCATCTGAAGTGACTTTGCCGTCGGCTTTACATACATGTCCAAAGGCTGAAAACAAGGCATGGAAAAAAACAGCATCTTTTTGGATATTCTCTTTTGATGAAAAGAAACGCGCAAACCCGCCCTGCCGAGAAAAGTCTTGGGCGTAGTAAACATCAAATAGATGACCGACAATTAAGCCAAGCAGTGCGCCTGGTAATCGAAAGATTGCCATGCCCACTAAGACACCAATTATTTTTCCTGAATATCCCATAAACAGTTAGTGATATAACAATGAATTATTAAAAGATAACCGCTAGTTTAAAGGGTTTTGCATAAAAAAATACCTTAAATAAGAGTTTTTCGCGCTTTTTATGTTTTTAACCTTGGGTTTTCTTTGTTTACCCTTTAAAATCTGTGCACTATCAGAATGTCACTGATTCGATATTCTCTCCAACCATGAAGTGTGAATGAAAATAGCAAAAATAGGGTTAATTTTAAGCGCAGGTTTGTGCGCAGCACATGCACACGGACAGCTTGTCTGCGAGGTGCAAAGCTTTGATTTTACCCCACCTAAAATTGCTGATGGTACAATAGAAGTCACTTCAGACGCCGCCCAAATTATCAAAGATGAGCTTGCAGTGTTCGAAGGCAATGTTGTGATTAAAACTCGAGATTCCATCATTCAAGCAGACAGCGCAAATCTGAGAGAAAATGGCCGCACAATCGTGGCAAGTGGCGATGTTATATATACCGACGAGTTGCTTCAGGTTGAAAGCTTAGGAATAGAGGCAAATGCAGAGCTTGAATTACTGCAATTGCAATCTACCGACTATAAAATCAGAGGCATTAACGGTCGAGGTGGGGCAAACTTGTTATCCATCTCCACCGAGCAGGGCGTCATTTTGGAAGATGTATCTTTCACTACTTGCCCTAAAGGCGGTGAAGACTGGCGCATACAAGCATCTGAAATTGCGATTCGCAAAGGAAAACCCTTCGGTGAGGCAAAGCACACTCGCTTTTACATCGCAGATGTACCTGTATTTTATCTACCCTACTTTGCGTTTCCAATTACCACCGAACGTCAAACAGGTTTCTTGTTTCCAGAAATCGGCAGTACTAGCAGCACAGGGATAGAATATGAGCAACCCTTTTATTGGAATATTGCACCCAACATAGACACAACCATTTCCACGCGGTTTATGACCAACCGGGGTTTACAACTCAAAAATGAATGGCGTTATTTAACCGAGCAACACAGCGGCGAACTTCAATTAGAATATTTAGCCAACGATATTGACACCGACTTGGATGAGCCTCGCTATTTTTATCGCTTAAGCCACAAAGGTAAACTTAGCGAAAACTGGTCAGTTACCGCAGATATCAGCGACATTAGCGATAACAACTACATCGTCGACTTGCGCTCCGATTATTATAATCAAGCCGACACTCATCTCTATCGTCAAGCAGGCCTTAGCTATTTTAGCGACTCACTAGACTTTTCAATGTTTATCCGTGATTTCACCACCATCGGAAATTTTGACGATAACTATCGTGCGTTACCTGAAGCAAAATTGGGTTACTCAACCGCATTAAATGATTGGCTTGAGTTCGATGTAAAATCCGAGATGGCGTATTTTGATAATCGTTTAGATCAGAGGCCCGACGCATTTCGCTTACATGTCGAGCCTTCTTTAAGTATTCCTTACCAGCGCGCCTGGGGAGAGCTGCTAGCACAGGTGAGTGTGTTGCATACTTACTATAATCAAGACATTGTTGAGCCAAGCACAACTGTGTTGGAAGAAACCGTTGACCGAACACTTGGCCAAGCTAGATTGTATGGCTCTTTAATATTTGAGCGCCCACAGGACGTAGCAAATGATCAATACATGATCACGTTTGAGCCAAAAGCACAGTACTTGTATACCAGTTATCAAGACCAATCCAACATTGGCCTGTATGACACCACTGAATTGCTGACAACGTTCTCTAATATTTTCCGCGGCCAAGAATTTACAGGCCTAGATCGTATCAACGACAATAACCAATTTACGCTCGGCGCTACCACTCGCATTATTGATAATAACAACCGCGAGCTACTGGTCGCTAGCGTCGGTCAAATCTTATATTTAGATGACGCCAAGTTACAATCTAGCCAACGCGATGATAATCGCTCCGCAATTGCAGCAGAAGTTGACTGGAGAGTGAACCAAAATTGGTTTTTACACTCTGATATTCAACTTGGAAATCAAACCAATAAAGTCGAGCGCAGCAGTTTCTCGACAGAATATCGTTTAGACGAAAATAGACTTATCCAATTGAACCATCGCTACATTAGAGAGCTCTCTGGTGAGAAAATTGATCAATTCGGCGTGTCTGCAAGTTGGCCTATTAGCCAGAATTGGCATTGGGTTGGACGATATTATCGAGACTTTGAGCGCTCGCGCACGACCGAAAGCTTTGTTGGCATTGAATATGAAAGCTGCTGTTGGGCATTGCGTTTAACTGTGCAGCGTCATTTAGCAACTCGCTTCAATAATGATGGATTTCGGGATATAGATGAATTTGATTCTGGAATTGCGTTACAATTCGTCTTTAAGGGTATTGGCAGCGGTTCTGGTAAAGTTGATATGCTAAGTCAGGGCCTCTTTGGTTACAGACAGCCTTTCGTTTTAAATTAATAATTAAATTAACACCTTACATGCTTGAGAACTTATGAATAACATATTAAAAAAACTGAGTTTAATCACCTTACTATGGTGTGTTGCTTTTTCATTACAAGCTAAAGAACTACTCGACCGCGTATCGGTTATCGTTGACCAAGGCGTCATATTAGAAAGCGAAATTGATGAGCTTGTCACAACCGTGAAGTCAGACGCTGCCACCAGCGGTCAAACGCTACCATCTGATAGAGCACTAAGAACGCAAGCAATTGAGCGTTTAATATTAGAAAATCTGCAAACGCAAATGGCGGAACGCATGGGCATACAAATCAGCGATCCACAACTTGATCAAACTATTGCAAACATTGCACAAAGTGAAGGCATTGAACCTGCGCAATTTAGACAGGCAATCGCCTCACAGGGCATCCCATACGAAACTTACAGAGAGTCCATTCGCAAGGAACTGGTAATGGGCGAAGTGCGACGCGCCAACGTAAGACGCAGAATTTACATCACGCCACAAGAAGTTGAAGTGCTAGTGGGAATGATTAACCAGCAAGGGGAACAGCAAGCAGAGTATCGTTTAGGACATATCCTGATAGGCGTTCCGTCTAGTGCAGACGCAGATGAAGTGACCGAGGCGAGAGAACGCGCAGACAAAGTGCTGGAATTATTGGGTAACGGTTCTGACTTTCAGCGCTTAGCAATCGCATCATCTTCAGGCTCTGAAGCGCTAGATGGCGGGGACATGGGGTGGATGAATATCAACTCTATGCCAACACTATTTGCTGAAGTGGTTGCGGGAAAAGAAAGTGGTGAGCTGATTGGACCGATTCGGTCTGGCGCAGGTTTCCACATCCTCAAAATTCAAGATACACGCGGCGTTGAAGTCGTGAGAGTTGAAGAAGTCAACGCTCGTCACATTCTTATTAAGCCATCGATTATTTTAAGTGACAATAAAGCTGAGCAAATGCTTATGGAATTCAGAGCCGAACTGTTAGAAGGTGAAGCAGATTTCGAAGCGTTAGCAAAAGAGTATTCTGAAGATCCTGGCTCGGCGCTTCGTGGTGGTGAGCTGGGTTGGAATGACCCTAATGTTTATGTGCCTGCCTTTAAAGAAGCACTTGCACAACTCGACAAAGACCAATACAGCATGCCAATTCGTTCACAGCATGGTTGGCACTTAATTCAGCTGATTGACCGTCGAATGGATGATGCCACAGAAAAGCGCAAGGAAGACCGCGCATATCAACTTATCTATAATCGTAAATTCCAAGAAGAGACGGATGCCTGGTTAAGAGAGATGCGCGACCAAGCCTATATTGAAATTATTGAAAGCTAAGGAATATTAATGTCTGCATCAATACGGATTGCCGTAACTCCTGGAGAGCCAGCCGGCATTGGTCCAGACTTAATGCTTTGTTTAAGCCAGCAGCAATGGGAAGCTCAGCTTGTTATCTTTGCCGACCAAAAAATGCTTGAAGCTCGCGCGGCGCAACTGGGATTGCAGGTAGATTTTATCACCTTCGAACCTGGGCTAGAGTACGTGCAACAACCCGGACAAATGATAGTTCATCACATTCCAACAGCTGTCAATGTTGTTGCTGGTCAATTGGATAGCGCAAACGGACAATATGTAGTAGAAACACTGCGCCAGGCTTGTGAAGCCAATATGCAAGGTAATTTTGATGCGGTTGTGACAGGACCTGTACACAAAGGCATTATTAATAAAGCGGGTGTTTCGTTTAGCGGTCACACTGAGTATTTTGCTCAGCAGTCGAATACTGCAGATGTCGTTATGATGCTTGCCACCGACGGCCTAAGAGTCTGCTTGGCCACCACACATATTCCCCTTGCGTACGTCTCCAAAGCAATTACACCTGAGCGAATAGAAAAAGTCATTCGCATCATGAACACCGACCTTAAATTAAAGTTTGGCATCGCACAGCCATCAATTTATGTATGTGGCTTAAATCCTCATGCAGGTGAAGATGGCCATTTGGGCAAAGAAGAAATTCAGGTGATTACGCCTACCCTCGATATACTCAGAGCGCAAGGGCTTAACATCATCGGGCCTTTACCCGCAGACACTATTTTTCAGCCAAAATACTTAGATAAGGCCGATGCAGTATTAGCGATGTACCATGACCAAGGGCTACCGGTGTTAAAATTCAAAGGTTTTGGCAACTCCGTCAATATTACCCTTGGACTGCCGTTTATACGAACCTCTGTTGACCATGGAACCGCCGCCGACCTCGCGGGCACTGGACAAGCGGATACCGGCAGTATGAAACGCGCTATTAGCAAAGCCATCAAACTAGCGAAGAAAAGACTTTGAGCAAAACGCATCTTGGACATACCGCGCGTAAGCGTTTTGGTCAAAACTTCTTATTTGACGAATATGTAATTGACCAAATAGTGACTGCTATCGCTCCTAAGCCTGGTCAAAACTTAGTAGAGATTGGTCCTGGTCTAGGAGCGCTCACAGAGCCGGTTGCCAATCTTGTTGAGCATTTGCATGTGGTCGAGCTTGACCGTGATTTAGCAAAACGATTAAGAGAACATCCCTTCATTCAAGATAAGTTGAACGTAATTGAGCAAGACGCGCTGAAGTTTGATTTTGCTAGCTTAACGCAGAATGACAAACTAAGAGTGTTTGGCAATCTGCCCTATAACATATCAACTCCGTTGATGTTTCATCTATTTAGCTTCAGTGAGCACATTCAAGACATGCACTTTATGTTGCAACTCGAGGTGGTTAAACGTCTTTGTGCAGTGGATGGTGATTCGCTATATGGAAAACTGTCGGTAATGGCACAGTATTACTGCGCAGCAACCCCTGTAGTCATGGTTCCGCCCTCAGCGTTTAAGCCGGCGCCAAAAGTAGACTCCGCAGTTGTCCAGTTGATCCCACATGCTACACCTCCTGTTGAGTTGCATAGTGTATCGTCTCTTGAGCTCACCGTAGGGACGGCATTTAATCAAAGAAGAAAAACTATTCGCAATAGCTTGAAAAATCTTATTAGCGAAGCTAGCCTAAATACATTAGATATTGATGCAGAGCGTCGAGCACAGACACTATCGTTAGTCGAGTTCGCTCGCATCGCCAACTATGTATATGAGGCAAATGGTGAGTGAACCTATTCACATCGCGGTAGACACAAAATTTATTGGTAAACAAAGGAAGGCACAGCAAGATGTGTTTGTGTTTAGCTATACCGTTAGTATCACCAATTTAAGCGAAACGCCTATGACGCTGAAAAGTCGTTATTGGTTAATCACTAATGGAGATGGCGAAAAAGTAGAAGTAAGCGGCGACGGTGTAGTAGGAGAACAGCCCACTATTGCACCCAACCAAACTTATCAGTATACCAGCGCCTCGGTCATGAAAACTGAAGTGGGTAATATGCAAGGCCACTATACGTTTGAGCTTGAAAACGAGCAAACATACCAAGCAAACATTCCTATTTTTAGGCTCGCTACTCCCCATGCTTTGCACTAAAAATCACCCATGAGAAATTTTGTAGTAGGTGATATTCAAGGTTGCTATCGCGCTTTGAAGAGAGTCTTAAAAAAAGCAGACTTTGACCCAGCAGCCGACAAACTTTGGGCGGTGGGGGACCTCGTTGCCCGAGGCCCTGATTCACTCTCTACCCTCTCATTTTGTCGTGATTTAGGCCCACACTTTGAAACCGTATTGGGTAACCACGACCTGCATTTAATCGCAATCGCTTTTGGCCTGAAAAAACCCAAAGCACAAGATAAGTTAAAGCCCCTTATTGATAGCAAAGAGTTTTCTAACATCATCGATTGGCTTTTAACCAAACCCCTCGCGGTTAAACCTGCAAAGAAAACCCTCATCACCCACGCTGGCCTTCATCCGAAGTGGTCAATAAAAGATGCAATTGCACTATCAAATGAGGTGCAGGCAATTCTGCAAGGTGAATTTGCTGCCGACTTCCTCAAAGATATGTACGGGAATGAGCCAGACAAATGGTCAAGTAAGCTAAGCACAATGGATAGGCACCGCTTTGTGGTCAATGCCTGCACTCGTATGCGCTATCTCAGAAAAAATATGGCCTTAGAGTTTGATACGAAATGTCACCCGAGTAGCGCTCCAACCGGCCTGGCGCCTTGGTTTATGTTTGAAAACCCGTCGCTAACTGACAAGCACACCCTACTATTCGGCCATTGGGCATCCCTACTCGGTCAAGTCCCAGCCTCCCCAGGATGCAAAGCAGACGTGCGCGCCCTCGATACCGGTTATGTATGGGGAAACACCCTCTCTTTGACCTGCCTAGAAACAAAAAAAACAATTCAATATCACGCTTAAGTTATGTTCTGCCTGACCGATACTCTACTTAAGTATTAGTAGAATTTATTGCTTTAGGAGCGAACATGAAAATAACGGTAGCACTGCGGGTCATTGCAGGTTTTGCAGTGATCAGCTTTTTATTACTGTTGCTTGGTTTTTCTTCCATGTCTAGTCTGGATAACGTAGGTGATGCCTCTAATGAGGTTAGTACCTTAGCACTTCCGACAGTTGCGGGCACCTCTAACTTAAAAGTCGCTTTTCTCAATATGGGACGCCTTTCTTTTGAAGGATTTGTAAGTGATCAAAAAGACCAGGTGGAGGCAAAACAGGAAGAGTTCAATGCCAGTAAAGCGCGTTTTATCGAGACTCTGACAGCATTAAATGAAGTGGTTAAAGAGGACAAAGCGCTCAGTGAGGCCGTTGCCAATGTTAATTCACTTTACGAATCCTATGTAGACACCTCATCAAAAATGTTCACCGCTCACCTTAGCGCCATTGAATTGAATACCTCAATAAATGAGATGGTTTCCTCGCTTGAAGAAAATGCCGACGATGCATCATCTTACTTATTGGATTTCACAGATCTCGATGAAATCAGCGACTCTGATAGCCTTACCGAGGCTGCTGAAGTAGCAAACAACGTTGAGTCAAATCTACTGTCATTACTAAGTGTTGCCTCAGATTACGGTAAGACTCAAAGCATGCAGCGCGCTGAGATCAGAAGTAAAGAAGTCGCGGTCGTTTTAGAACAGACACAAGCGCGATTTGCACAAATGGTTGATGCTGCAAATGGAGAAGATGAATCGGGCACAATTGATGAGGTCGCCGAATTAATTGCACAGATTGCCGAAACACTCAATGCTACCGATGGCCTATTGAACACCAAAATAAACGAACTCCAGCAAATTAGCATTTCAAATGATTCACTACTTGCGTCAGACCAAAAAATTACCGAAGCAATTATTGAGTTAGATGCCTTAAATGCAATCGCAGATACGAAAGCGGCTGAAATTAAGGAGTCGGTGGACTCGCAAATTGCAACAAGTACCGCTACGATAATTATTGTTGTTATCATCTCATTTGGTTTAGCTGGATGGGTTGGATATGTAACTGTTAACGCTATTACACGTCCGTTGGCTCGCGTAAACGAACTGCTTAAAATCGCCTCCTCTGGTGACCTTACACATCGATTAGATGACTCAGCAAGTGACGAATTTGGTACCTTGGCTAAAAACTGCAACACCTTGATTGATAATTTAAAAGAGTTAATTAATGCCATTAATCAACGTGCTGACCAACTCGCAGCGGCTTCTGGTGAAACGTCAACGATCACGCTTGAAACAACGACTTCGATTGAAGAACAAAAATCGCAGATTTCACAAATTGCAGCCGCTACTACAGAGATGCATACGACGTCTGAATTAGTTTCCTCAAGCGCGAAAGACACTTTGCTAGAAATTAAACATGCTGATGCCGAAGCTGAGAAGGTTAAGAAAATCTCAGCGGAAAACAAAGATACGATTGAAGTACTAGCGCGAGAAGTGCAAGAAGCTGCAGAAGTTATCAACAAGCTACACCAAGATAGTGCGAGCATTGGCGGGATCCTTGACGTTATACGTGGCGTAGCCGACCAGACAAACTTACTTGCGCTTAACGCGGCAATCGAAGCTGCGAGAGCGGGCGAATACGGTCGTGGCTTTGCAGTAGTAGCCGATGAGGTCCGCACGCTTGCAAGCCGCACTCAGCAATCTACTCAAGAAATTAACTCCATGATTGAAGTGCTTCAAGCGGGCGCTGAAAAAGCGGTAACCGTGATGAATCAAGGTAAAGAGCAAACTAATGCTTGTGTTGCTCAAACTGAGAAAGCAGGTGCGGCACTTAACCTTATTACGGACGCTGTGCACAAAGCATACGAAGTTAGCACTCGCATTGAAGAAGCCGCTCGGGAACAACACACCGTGTCTTCGCAAATTAGCGAACGCTTAGAAAATATCGTTGGTATTGCAGAGCACACAACAGTTGGCGCAAAACAAACGTCAGAATCTAGTGCTGAAGTAGCAAAACTAGCTGAAGAACTGCAAGCTTCTATTAGTCAATTTAGAGTCTAGTAAGAGCATCTATAGCAAAAAGGCGATCGTATGATCGCCTTTTTTATGCTTTAAATTTGATACCTCTGGCGTTGCTAGCTATTCAAATAGCGCGGCATGAAGCACCTTCACCACTTCTTCACTGTCTTTATCCTGCACGACAAAAGAAAGGTTATGCACGTTCGCGCCAAAACAAATCATGCGCAAATTAAAGTTAGACACCGCTGCAAAGATTTTTGATGATACCCCCGCGGCGCTATGCATATTATTGCCAACGACTGTAACTGCATCAAAATCATGTTCAACTTTCACTTCACAGATTTCGCTCAACGCTTTCAACGTATCTTTATTCATTTTTTCAGAAATGCTGTTTGGCGGATTATCCAGTGTAAAAGAAACGGCAATTTCAGATGTGGTGATCAAGTCAACGCTAAGGTCTTGCTTTGCAATTATTTCAAATACACGCGCCAAGAAGCCTTGGGCATACATCATTTTCGGCGTTTTTACGGTAACCAATACTTGGTCCTTGCGCCTCGTGATTGCGCGGAAAGGCGGCTCATGTTCGCAGTTACGACGGATCCAAGTACCGCCTTTTTCGGGTTCTTTACTTGAGCCCACAAACACTTTGATATCCCTGCGTAAGGCCGGCTCCATCGTTGCAGGGTGCAACACTTTGGCACCAAACGTGGCCATTTCTGCCGCTTCTTCAAAGCTAAGCTCTGGTAGCGGCTTTGCTTTATCGGTTATACGAGGGTCGGTGGTATATACGCCTATTACATCCGTCCAAATTTCACAGGTCGAGGCATTTAGCGCTTCTGCCAAAAGGGCTGCCGTAAAATCTGAGCCGCCGCGACCCAGTGTTGTAGTCTTGCCATTAGCATCTGCCCCTACAAAACCTTGGGTGACCACGATGGCTTTATCAAGCTCTGGTAACAACAATTGCTGGGCGAGTTTACCAATAGTTTCGAGCTCTGGCGTTGCCTGGGTATAGCGGTCGTCAGTGCGTAATACTTTTCTGACATCAAAATTAATGGCGTGGCAGCCCTTCTCGCGAATGATCGCTGCAACCAGTAAAGATGACATTCTTTCTCCCATCGAGAGAAGTGCATCCTTTAAATCATCGCGAAAGTTAATCTCTTCATGACGTGCGTATTCTTCTAGCTCATCTAAAAGAGCAAACAATTTGTCTTCAACATCGCTTGGCTTTTTAAGCTCATTGAGAATCGCTAATTCAATGATGCGAATTTTCTCAATCACCTCTGCAATTTGCTCAGAGGTCAAGGCGGTATTTGCAAGCAACACCAAGTAATTAGTTACACCTGCAGCCGCGCTTACCACCACTACTTTAGTATTTTCATTTTTGATAACGATATCAGCGCAGTTTTGAATCGTTAGGTAATTTGCGACACTCGTGCCACCAAACTTAGCGACATTTAATGTAGAGGGCATGTATGTTCCTTTAAACTATTTAATATGGTTAGGTAAGGTAATTTTATCGCCGACAGAAATGCCGTTTGTTTCGAACCAGCCCTCATTCATCTCTAACGCGTAAAGCACGGGTACAGAGCTCGGTACCGAAGTTAAGTCATGTGGCTTTAACTGTTTGATGTCAACGATTTTGCCAAATGCGTTGATATAAGCCAGATCGAGCGGAATATACGTATTTTTCATCCAAATGCTGGCAATTCTAACTGAGTCAAACTTGAACAACATGCCGCAATCGTCACACATTTCGCGTCTGTACATTAAGCCAAGTGCCCTGGTTTGTGGGTCATTTGCAAATTCGACCTGAATGCTTACGTCATTTTCAAATTTCAATGAAACGAGGTCTTCGCTTTCTTCTGATTTCTCATCGGCAGAAACGTTTATTAGAGGTGCATGTGCATATGCTAGGTTCACCGCCAAGGAAACCTGAGCGATAACGTAAGTTGCAAACACTATGTATGCCAGCTGTAGTGCTTTTTTCATAAGCATAAATCTCTATGTTAGATAACGCCCAAGAGTAATTGCCAAGGCGAAAAAGCGCAATTAAAAAACCCGCCAAAAGACGGGTTTTTGCTTTTGATATGTCTTAAGCCCATAAAACAAATTATGGACTAAGGCATGATTGATTATGCAACGTTAAGCGTTGGGATAATATTCGCTTTAGCGTCTTCTTCCGCTTTTTTGAACGACTCAATACGATCAAAGTTTAGGTAACGGAAGACTTCACCGCTCATTGACTCAATTTTGCTTGCGTATTCCATGTACTCATCAAACGTTGGTATTTTACCTACGATTGCGCCTACAGCAGCCATTTCAGCTGAACAGAGATATACATTTGCACCATCCCCTAAACGGTTCGGGAAGTTTCGAGTCGATGTTGAAAGTACGGTTGCGCCTGCAAGCACGCGTGCTTGGTTACCCATACACAATGAACACCCTGGCATCTCAGTACGAACCCCAGCACGGCCATAAATGTTGTAATAGCCTTCTTCCATTAATACCGCTTTATCCATTTTTGTCGGTGGTGACATCCATAAACGCGTCGGCAATGTGCCGTTAAACTGCTCAAGCAATTTACCAGCAGCACGGAAGTGACCAATGTTAGTCATACACGAGCCGATGAATACTTCGTCAATCTTATCACCTGCCACGTCAGACAAGGTCTTAGCATCATCAGGGTCGTTAGGACAGCAAAGGATTGGCTCTTTAATGTCGTTCAAATCAATTTCGATGGTTTCAACATATTCAGCGTCGGCATCTGCTTGCATTAGAGATGGATTAGCAAGCCACTCTTCCATCTTCTGAGCACGACGCTCAAGCGTACGAGGGTCGCCGTAACCTTCGTTTATCATCCAACGTAACATAGTAACGTTAGACGTTAAGTACTCTGCAACAGACTCTTCAGAAAGTTTGATAGTACAACCTGCTGCTGAGCGCTCTGCCGATGCATCTGATAACTCAAACGCTTGTTCAATGGTTAAATCTTCAAGCCCTTCAATTTCAAGGATGCGGCCAGAGAAAGCGTTGATTTTGCCTTTCTTAGCAACGGTTAATAGACCTTGCTTGATAGCATATAATGGAATGGCATGTACTAAGTCACGTAAAGTGATGCCAGGCTGCATCTTCCCTTTAAACTTAACAAGTACTGACTCTGGCATATCTAACGGCATAACACCGGTAGCTGCAGCAAATGCAACTAACCCAGACCCTGCAGGGAAAGAAATACCCATTGGGAAACGAGTATGCGAATCACCACCTGTACCTACGGTATCAGGAAGCAACATGCGGTTTAACCAAGAGTGGATAATGCCGTCGCCTGGACGCAGTGATACACCGCCGCGGTTCATGATGAAGTCTGGCAGCGTATGCTGGGTGTCGATATCAACCGGCTTAGGATAAGCCGCGGTATGACAGAAAGACTGCATGGTTAAATCGGCAGTAAAGCCTAAACAAGCTAAGTCTTTAAGTTCATCTCGCGTCATCGGACCTGTAGTATCTTGAGAGCCTACCGTCGTCATTTTGGGCTCGCAATAAGTACCCGGTAAAATACCTTCAACGCCACATGCTTTACCGACCATTTTTTGGGCAAGTGTGAAGCCTTTCGCTTTTGATGTGGGTAGTTCAGGCTTGCGGAACAAATCAGCTGCGCCAAGTCCTAATGACTCACGCGCTTTATCGGTTAGTCCTCGGCCTATGATTAAGTTGATGCGGCCACCAGCGCGGACTTCGTCTAATAATACTTTTGACTTGTAGCTATATTCAGCTACTACTTCACCGGTTTTCGCATTTTTGATCACACCGTCGAATGGATAGATTTCAATCACATCACCCATTTCCATTTTTTCTACGTCGGCTTCAAAAACAAGTGCGCCAGCATCTTCCATGGTGTTAAAGAAGATTGGAGCGACTTTAGAGCCAATACAAATACCGCCACCACGCTTGTTAGGAACGCCTGGTAAGTCTTCACCAAAGAACCAAAGAACAGAGTTGGTCGCTGATTTTCTTGAAGAACCCGTACCAACAACATCACCTACGAAGGCTACTTGATGCCCTTGCGCTTTAATGGCTTCAATCTGGCTCAAAGGTCCTACTTCACCATGACTCTCAGGCTCTAGGCCATCGCGGGTCATTTTGTACATTGCTTTTGCATGCAAAGGAATATCAGGACGTGACCATGCATCTGGAGCAGGAGAAAGGTCGTCGGTGTTAGTTTCACCAGTTACTTTAAACACACTTGCAGTGATTTTTTCAGGCATATCGTCTCGTGATGTGAACCACTCGCCATCTGCCCAAGATTGAATGACTTCTGTGGCATATTTATTACCCGCTTTATGCTTTTCTTCCACATCATGGAACGAATCAAACATAAGCAAGGTATGCTTCAATTCTTCTGCTGCTAACTCAGCGAGGTTTGCATCATCAAGCAAAGCAACTAAAGTCTCGATATTGTAACCGCCGTGCATATTTCCAAGTAATTGCACTGCTGCATCTGGAGAAATAAGGTCACAGGTCTCTTCACCTTTAGCGATAGCGCTTAAAAAGCCCGCTTTCACGTAAGCAGCTTCATCAACACCTGGAGGTACACGCTCTGACAAAAGTTCTAATAAGAATTCTGCTTCACCTGCTGGAGGATTTTTTAACAATTCTACTAAGCCAGCCACTTGCTCTGGATTCAATGGCTTTGGCGGAATGCCTTGTGCTTCGCGCTCTGCGACATGCTTGCGATATTCTTCTAACACTTTTACGTCCTCTAATTAAAAATGAGCCTGGGGCGACTCAGCGTTGACTTTTCGTAGGCGGATTATACCTACTTGCGCATTAAAAATGAATGCTAGTCGGTGAAAAGGTGGTTATAACCAATATTCATAATAGTAATTGAAAACCATTTAAGGATGCATTTCATCAATACATTAGTCTTACTCGACGACTCACCGCCACAAAATGGTCGAGTTATATGCCATAGTTACCCGCCCTATTTGCGCAACACCTTGAACAACGAGGCTTGTTCGCCGTCGCCAAGTATCCAAATATCGCCATCAGCATCTGTTTCAATGTCGCGCAATCTGATGCCACTTTCATTGAGCACTATCTTTTGCTCACCAATCACGCCATCGGCATAAGCCACTGCATAGATTTGCTGAAATTTTAAAGATGTAACCAGCAAATGTTCACTCAATGAGGCAAATTTATCATGTGTATAATGAATCATGCCCGAAGGCGCAATAGATGGAGTCCAATCTAGTGCAGGTTGCTCCATACCTTCATATTCAGTAAACGGAGAAATAGTTGCGCCAATATAGTCCATGCCATTTGTAATGACAGGCCATCCATAGTTTTTACCCGAAGCGATGATATTGATTTCATCGCCTCCGGCGGGGCCATGTTCATGAGAAATTAGCCGGTTATTTTTGGTAACCAACAGCCCCTGTGGATTTCTGTGACCCAGCGAATAAATAAAGGAAGCGCTGTTTGTTTGACCAGTGAAAAATGGGTTGCGAGGATGTGCATCACCTATGTCAGTGACGCGAATAATTTTTCCTAGATGACTCTGATTAAGTTGCGCCTTTTCTCGATAATCGAAACCGTCTCCGGTGCTGATATAAAGCGCGTTATCCGCATCAAATGCTAAACGGCCGCCATAGTGGACAGGCGTGTCTTTTTTATCATGAGCGACAAATATATCTTCAAGTTCTTGCACTTGCTCACCGACGAGCTTAAATCTGACTACTTTGAGCGCATTTGAGTTAGCGGTGCCGGCAGAATACGAAAGGTAAATCCAACCGTTAGTGATAAACTCAGGGTGAAAGGCGATGTCGAGCAAACCGCCTTGACCACCGCTTAGCAAATCATCTGGTAGAAATGCCACGGACCTTCGCTCTAGCGCACTGTTAATGATACTCAGGCCGCCCTCGCGATGGGTGATATACATGTCATTATCAGGAGAGGCCGCAACTGCCCATGAAGGAGGTAACCCTTCTAAAACAGGACTTAGAACCAGCGAATCGTCAGCCAACACACTATTAACGCTGATGTAGGCAAACCCTAAACTAAGAAGTAACTGTTTCCCTAAATGCTTGTATGACATCATTTTTCTCTTACATCAAAACGGGTAATGGGTTGACAATGTAAGGCTCAGTGTCCTAATTTGCAACTTAGAATCAAATACACCTTTGGAAAACACAATGAAATGGTTGCGCCGTATTGGCTATTTTCTTATCGCGAGCATCGTCGGATTTTTATTCGCTAGTATGTTGCATACACAGTCCGTCTTGGCAGGTCTATCGGACATTGGAGTTGTGATCCCGCTTATGGACAGGTTAAGCACCACGGGTAAAGATTTAGTGGGTTTAGCTCCAACCTATGGTGTAGTCATTTTAATTGCGCTAGGCATTGCATTTTCGGTGGCAGGACTTTTAAACAAAAAATTAAACACCAAAGCATGGTATCTCTATCCCTTGGCCGGAGGGCTAGCGTTTTTAGTCATGCTTTTAGCTATGCAACCCATACTCAATGTAACACTTATTGCCGGGGCTAGAGGCACTGCTGGACTTATTATGCAAATCATTGCAGGCGTTATCGCAGGGCTGTGTTTTGCCAGCTTATTATCTTCAAAACCCAAGTTAAGTAACTAGGCTTTTTGCATCTTATCTAACAAGGTCAAAATTTGCTTGTGACAAACTGATCCTCTGATGTAAATTTTGTGTTAAAAAGAACATACAAAAATAGCGTTAAAAGAGGAAGTTATGGCACGAAGCGCATTGATCCCCAACAACATCAACAGCTTAGCTGATTATATTGAAGAGACCTTTAAAAAGTATGCAGACCGCCCTGCATATTCTGCTTTAGGGCAACAAAAAACATTTGCTGAGATGGATGCGCTATCTGGCAAGTTTGCGGCTTGGTTACAAAACAACACGAGCCTAGCGCCAGGCGATAGGATCGCAATCCAATTACCCAACCTTATTCAGCACCCAATCGCCGTTTACGGAGCATTAAGGGCAGGCTTAGTTGTGGTTAATACCAACCCGCTTTATACGCCAAGCGAAATGCTTCACCAGTTTAATGATTCAGGCGCAACCGCCTTGGTTATCTTGGCAGACTTTGCGCCAAAGTATGAAAGCATTAAAGACCAAACAAACATTAAACATGTCATTGTCACAAGCGCGACACAACTGCTCGACAATAAGAAAGTTGAGGATTCTGCCTATCCATGCTTTGCAACAATATTTGAGGAGGCTGACGCGCTAACACTCAAGCCACGCCCTCAAATTTCGTTAGATGACCCTTGCATATTGCAATACACGGGAGGCACCACTGGCGTATCAAAAGGCGCAGAATTATCTCATCAGAATGTATTGGCCAATAGTGAGCAAACATTGGAACGTCTAGGTGATCAGTTTGTAGAAGGCAAAGAAGTCATTATCTGCCCTCTTCCGCTTTATCACATCTATGCATTCACAGTGTGCATGATGACTTTCTTTGCAAAAGGGGCAATGGTAGTACTTATTCCAAACCCGCGCGATATGGATGCATTTGTTGCAGCCCTTAAGCCGCAAAAATTCACAGCGTTTGCTGGTATCAATACCCTATTTATGGGGCTTTGTTCACACCCTGAGTTCAGAACATTGGATTTCAGCACCCTTCATCTGACCATTTCTGGCGGCACTGCACTGACTCGCTCAGCGTCTGATCTTTGGATGAAAACAACGGGCTGCACTGTCACAGAAGGTTATGGTCTATCTGAAACCGCGCCTGTTGTGGCATTCAATCAACCCAAAAAAGAAAACCTCGGTACGGTAGGGTTACCAGTAACAGATACCGACATTCAAATTTTGGACGAAAATGACCAACCACTTGCACAAGGACAAGAAGGGCAAATCGCGGTAAAAGGTCCACAAGTCATGAAGGGCTATTGGCAACGCGACGATGAAACAGCAAAAGTAATGACCGACGATGGCTATTTCAAAACTGGAGATGTGGGCGTCATATTGACAGATGGCTGCATAAAAATCGTAGACCGATTAAAAGATATGATCATTGTATCTGGCTTTAATGTGTACCCGAACGAAGTTGAAGATGTGCTTACCCAGCATCCAAGTGTGTTAGAAGCAGCTGTAGTAGGAAAGGCAGATGATAAAACACAAGAACGTGTATGCGCGTATGTGACGGTCACTCCAGACTACAACGAGGATGATGTTCTTGCACACTGCAAAACTGTCCTAACCAACTACAAAATACCCAAAGAAATCAACGTACTTGATGAGTTACCTAAATCAACCGTTGGGAAAATACTAAGACGGGAGCTAAGAGCTTAATATGTTTTCAATTTGCGTAGAACGTGAAATCAAAAAGCCTATTGATGAGGTGTTTAGCGCCCTAGCCGACCACGCAAATTACAAACAGTTTAAGGGAATAGATGACTCCTCGCTGTTAGAAGAGGGAAAGCAGGAGCCTAATGGATTAGGCGCCCTGCGTGAGGTCGTAGCAGGCTCTTCGGTGTTGCATGAGCGCATTGTGGAGTTTGCGCGCCCAACTCGGCTTGCCTACCTCATTGAATATTCAAAACCCCTGCCGTATGAACATGAATTCGGTGTAATCACTCTAAAAGACCTTGGCGAAAGCACGCTAGTAATTTGGAAGTCACAGGGGCGTATTAAAATTCCTCTTTTAGGCCCTTGGTATTTTGATAAACAAATTCAAAATGGAGGGGGGCGCGCCTTTGGGAGTATTCTCAAAGCTATTGATATGCGATAATTTCAAACAAGGCAACGTCTAAACTCAAACGAGCAACCTTATCTCTCCTCTTGAAGCGTTTATTAGTTTTTCTATTACCGTTATCGGTCCTGTGCTGCTGCTTATTGTTGCGGGCTATGGTTTTTATCGCCAAGGATTGTTAGACGACTCATTTGTCGAAAAAGCATCTAGATTAATTTTTAACTATGCTTTACCCGCACTCTTGTTTGTTAATATAAGTATCAGCGACATTAGCGCACTCACTGAAGTTAAGACAATTGGAATTGGTATTTCAGGCACCTTGATAGTATGCGCAGGCTTTTTAGTTTGGGTACACTTTTGGGTGCCTAATCGTTTAAATAAGGGCGTTATTGTTCAGGGGGCATTTCGCTCGAATATGGGAATCATCGGCTTGGCTTACTGCGCTAATGCATATGGCAGCGAGGGGCTAGCTTACGCTTCAATCTTTTTGGGTGCATTAACCATCGTATATAACGTATTGTGCGTAACCTTGCTCAATGTGTATGCTGGTTCAACGGTTAACGCTACACGCATTCTTAAGGGCATTATCACAAACCCTATTATTTTGAGCATCATAGCGGGCCTTAGCGTTTCGTACTATGCAGTTACGCTTCCTACCTTCATTAGTAATAGTTTGGGATATTTCGCTCAACTCACCCTACCTTTGGCTTTGTTATGCACAGGTGCTGCGCTACGGTTTAGAAATTTGGGAAGCTACTGGTTTTTAGTCTTAGTCACCACCGTAGGTAAATGTATTATTTACCCTATGGTCCTCGTTGGTCTATCTTTGGCATTTGATGTTACCGGCCTATCACTTGGCGTCGTGTTTCTAATGGCCACCAGCCCAACCGCTGCGGCCAGCTATGTTATGGTGCGTAAAATAGGCGGTAATCATCAGTTGGCAGCACAAATCATTGCGATTTCTACTTTGGCATCTGTACCGATTACTATCGCAGGGTATTATTTAATGTTGCAGTTTACTTCGATAGCAACAGCCTGAACTTACCTGAGGAGGGAGGGGTTGTTTTGCCAATAAAACAGGTAAGCGCCCTTGGCGCTTACCTGCTCTGAAACGTAATACTTTATTTATTGTCTCTCACAAGCTGGTCCATATAACGCACACCCCAGCCCTGACTGCCTTTAGGCGCAACATCAATAGAACTAGATAACCAATCCACGCCGGCGATGTCTAAATGAACCCACGGTAAATCATCAGCAACAAACGTACCTATCACCGCAGCACCAATACTTGCGCCTGGGTTACCCGCACCCGAGTTTTTGATGTCGGCGATGTCAGATTTAATTTGCTCAAAGTGATTTTCGTGCAGCGGTAAAGGCCAAACATGCTCGCCGCTTTTCTCACCCACTTCCATCATTTGCAAAGAGTAAGGCATATTTCGCGTCACCAACGCAGCGTACTCATCACCAAGCGCGCGCGCCGCAGAACCGGTTAATGTCGCAATATTCAGCAGCATTTTGGGCTTATACTTATCTTGTGCATAGTACACTGCGTCTGCCAAAATGAGGCGACCTTCAGCATCAGTGCTTATAATTTCAATAGTGGTGCCCTGCATAGTTTGCAGTACGTCACCTGGGCGAATTGCATCTTCAGCAGGCATGTTTTCGGCAAGTGGCATCAAACCAATGACATTGACATTTTCACCGCGCTGGGCAAGTGCATGCATGGTGCCAGCAACAGCCGCAGCGCCAGATAAGTCGGCCTTCATCATCCACATATTTGTATTTGGTTTGATACTAATACCACCTGTATCAAACGTGATGCCTTTACCTGCAAGTGCTATGGGAGCGTCGCCCCTTTTACCGCCTGTATATTCAATGACTAACATACGAGGTTCATGGATAGAGCCTTTGCCTACACCCATCAACGCACCCATGTTGTATTTTTCCATGTCTTTGACATCCAACACATCAATTTTCACATTATCAACGCCTTTGAATAGGGCACTAACGGTGTCAACAAACAATTGTGGGTACATGCTTTTACCAGGCTCAGAGGCAAGATCGCGGGCCAAATGAACGCCTTGGGCTATGAATTTCAAGTCGTTCGCGTAAAGGTTTTCGTTTTCATTCGCTGATGGCGTCACGAATGTAATATTTGATTCACCTTCTTGCTTTTTGCTTTGGTACTTATCAAAACTGTAATGACGCAAATGATAACCGTACGCTAGGTGCGCCGCGGTAATCGATGAGTCGCTTGATAGTCCGTCAACAAAAACGCTCGCCTCTACATCCTTTGATGTTGAAGAAAGACTAGCAGCAATTTTTCCACCCAGATTTTGCAATGCCGGACCGTCTAGCGCTTTGTCACTGTCAATACCAATCACTAATACGTCATCAACCTCGCCCACCATCTGCAGATGTAATATACCCTGTGAACTTGGCGTGAATTCATTTAATTCAAGCAAGGCTGCAAAACGCCCATCACTTTGTTGATTCAACTGCAAGGCTTGCCCCGATAGCGCCGCGGCGTCTGAAACAAACACAACAACTTTGTTTGCATCATCTTGAGCCGTTTCAACAAAACTAAAACTTGCATTTGCGAGACTGATAAATGAAGTAACAAGCAATGCGCTTGCAATGAAGATTAAAGAAAGGGTTTTCACCGATTGATTTCCTTATATGTCAAATTAACATTTAGTGTAAGTAGTTTTACGCACAATATACAGCTCAATTTTATGGTGTTTGGACCTCGATTTTTTTGATGTTTTACGTCAAGAATGACTCACGCCGACCGATAACCTTTATAGCGAGTGCACAAGCAGCTGGAAGCCTTCAAACATTCCCATGACTTATATTCAAAAAAGAAAGCTCAAATATTATGGTTTGATATTAGTGATTATCGCTGCGATCACTTTTACTACCTTGGCCTTTCTAAAATATTACAACGCGACAAATAAAGCTTACTTACAAGAACTCGAAACGCTCCATCAGATAGAAAAGAGCGCGATTGACTTACAATACTTTTTTAAACGCCAAGTACAGGAATGGAAGAACATCTTGCTCCGCGGAAGCACTCCCGAAGATTTTGAATTGTATACCACACTTTTTAGTGAAGAATTCATGAATACGCAGGTTGCTGCAGACCGCCTATACAATCGCATCGATGCAAGCAGCGAGGCCAAGCCACTTGCGCTTGATTTTATTACTATACATAAGGCTATTTTAGCTGATTATTTAGACGCGATTGAAATATTTAAAGATTCGAATTTTGATGCAGCTATGGCCGACAAATCGGTCCGCGGTATCGATAGGGCCCCTACCTTTACTCTAGATCAAGTTTCACAAATAGTTACCATTGAAGTGGGCACCAAGAAAGACAGACTCAAACAAAGCTTACATGAACTTACCGTAGTTTCCGGGACAGTCTTCGCACTTATCCAGTTAACATTATTGTGGTTAATATTAAGACTCACTGACAAGCTACTTCAAGCAAATGTTCGAGACAAAGAGACTGAGTTAGGCAATAGAGAGTTTTTTGTCCATTCAATAGATGATGCGCTCAAAGGTAACAAAGCTAGCGTTGTGATCATTCTCGACATAAATAATTTCAAATTGATCAACGAGGCATTTGGTAATAATGGCGGCGACACATACCTCAAAAACGTAGCGCAAAAACTCCAACAATGCACCTCTAAAGGAGATGTGCTTTGCAGAATAGGCGGTGATACGCTAGGCGT
The DNA here is from genome assembly GCF_018595715.1 of Glaciecola sp. XM2. Classification (GTDB taxonomy): domain Bacteria; phylum Pseudomonadota; class Gammaproteobacteria; order Enterobacterales; family Alteromonadaceae; genus Glaciecola. The sequence goes on along the minus strand of NZ_JAHEOJ010000021.1, from coordinate 3,864 downwards.
CATCGCATATACCCATGATGACACTGACGTGGATAAAATCGTTCGTCGTCTACTTGATGTGATTGCCGAACATGAGCATAGTAATCAATCAGTATCGATTGCATTAAGCGCATGCGCTGGCGCTGTCGGTATAACTCAAACTGAAGATACAAACCGTGAACAGGTTTTGAACAAAGTGTTTGCGTGCTTGCAAGAAGCAAAGTCATTAGGTCCGGATAATCATGTTGTGTTTGATCAAAGTGACCGCAGAATATCGTCTAGGCAGCAACAAATGCGAGCGGTAACAGAGATAAACCTCGCACTAAAAGAATGTCGTTTAGCTTTGTTTAAACAACAGATAAAGCCGTTTAATGAAGATGCTCATCATACCTATCACGAAGTACTGCTGCGTGTCATAGATGAACAAGGAAACATCCAAAGCCCTGGGTTATTTTTGCAAGCAGCTGAACGTTTTCATCTTATGGACAAGGTTGACCGCTACGTGCTCTCTTCACTTGTTGATTATTTGCTAGAGCACCCTGAGGACAACACTCACTATACCGTCAATCTCTCTGGTAACACGCTAAGCGACATCAATTTTATAGACTTTGTCGATACTTTGTTCGCATCTAGCGATATCAATCATGCATTAATTGGTTTTGAAATTACTGAAACTAATATCATAAAAAACTTTGATATCGCCTCCAGTGTGCTTAACAAGCTGTCGAGTTATCGTTGCAAGATTTCACTGGACGATTTTGGTACGGGCATGTCCTCATATGGATATATCTCACGATTGCACATAGACACGTTAAAAATTGATGGAACCTTTATACAAGACATTGATACGCGAGAAGATAACCAAGCCATCTTGCGAAGCATTGTCGGATTGGCTTATGACCTAGGTATAAGCACGGTTGCCGAGTTTATCGAAACGCAGTCGGAGTTGGACACCGTCAAAAAGCTTAATGTCGATTATGTCCAAGGTTATCTATTGCACAAACCCAGTATGATGTACCACCCCAAGAACAATGATTAAAGTGCTCATACGATTGTCAGAAACAGCTTTGACATCACGCAGAACATAACAATATAGAGTACCGACACCTTATATCTGCTCAAACCCGCATACGCAACCGCCGCGATCGCAATGTCTAACGGTTGCGTAATGGCATGCACAAAAATGGGATCGTATAAGGCAGCCGCGAGTAATCCAACAACTGCCGCATTCGCGCCAGCAAAAGCAGCTTTGTTTTTAGATGAATGGCTTAGCCTCTGCCAAGACGGTAATATCGTCATTACCAACAGAAAACCCGGAAGAAAGATAAATACGGTAGCAACAAACGCTTGAATTAATGGACGCTCACTACCTGGGAGCAGATACCCTAAATAAGCGGCAAATGAAAACATCGGTCCTGGCACCGCCTGAGTCGCGCCGTAACCCGCTAAAAAATCTGCTTGAGAGATTTGCTCGATTGACACAAAGGCAGATTCTAGTAACGGTAACACCACATGCCCACCGCCAAATACCAATGCTCCTGAACGATAAAAATCAGAAGCCGTTGAAGATAATATGGGTAATGTAAAAAGCAGCAATACAAAGGTTAACCCTAGAATTGGTGCAGCCTTTTTGAGCCATTTAACATGCACGATGACTTGCTCTGGCTCGTCAATGGACTGTGTCATATTCGCCTTTTCTCGGTAAACATAAGCGATGAGCGCCCCCAAAGCGATGACTAGTAACTGGGTTAGTGCGTATGGCAGCATTATTAAAGACACAAAGCTAAATAATGCAATCGAAAAATAACGACGTTCGCTACAATTGGACTGCCCCATACCGACAACGCCATGTGACACAACGACAAATGCAAGTATCGCAAGACCTTGCAATACCGCTTGCCCCCACTGGGCATCGAACATAAACAGGTAATTCGCAAAGACAAGCAGCAAGATCACAGATGGAAGGGTAAACGCTATAAAGGCTAGACAAGCACCGAGAATACCTGCGCGCATCAAGCCAATACTGAATCCTACTTGGCTACTTGCCGGCCCGGGCAGAGTTTGGCAAAGGGTGAGTAAGTTAGAATATTCATATTCAGTTAACCATTTGCGCTGATGAACAAAGGCTTCTCTAAAATATACTAAGTGTGCAATTGGCCCTCCAAATGAGGTGCAGCCAAGTTTTAAGAAAACCCAGAAAACCTCAAGATGGCGCATGCTAATTGTTAAACCCGTTGCATTGAGATGCATCTATCAGCAACTTGAGATACTTATCGTCTTTTGTGCGCGTAGCTACTAGGGTTACTTCAACAGGTACTTGCTCATCTATTTTCGTTTTAAGCACTCGGTGATCACACACAAAACGAATTGCGTCATTTTTATATGAAGATAATGGACTATTCAAATTGTTGAGAGTTACGGTTAGCTCAACACCATTTGGAGCATCTCTGTACGTCATAAGCGTTGCGTCAATATTGGTATCGCGGATAAGGCTGGCATTGACATCCTCGGCCATATCTTGGTAACTGTAGATGTTTTGATAATTCGCGAACAGTAACACTGTTAACGTCACACCTAGAATTGCTGCAATTATCAAAATATTTTTACGTTTCAAACGATAGGATGTGTGTTGCTGCATACGATAATTAGCCCTTCATGTTACAAGCAGGAATGCTCAAAGTGCATTATGATATGGTTTATATCGAGATTAGATGCTGAAAGTTCAAAAAAAGCGTTTGCCGGTTAAGGCGATATACGCAGCAAAAAAACCTACAGCAGCATAAATCACTTCAAATGCGCCCACGCTATCCCAGTCTCCGTTAATACCTGCATTGATTAAAAACGCCGCCAACAAGACAGAAGGTATGGACAAAATACCAATTAATATTCGAACTTTAAGTGAAAGTGTTTTTGATTCTGGTTTCATAATACGTTTTCTGTTAAACAAAAAAGGCCGCATCATGCGGCCTTCTTAAAACGTGTGCGGTGTGCTTAAGCTAAAATCTTAGCTACAACACCGGCGCCTACTGTGCGGCCACCTTCACGGATTGCAAAGCGTAAACCTTCATCCATCGCTATCGGAGCAATTAGCTCTACGACGAATTTAAGGTTATCACCAGGCATTACCATCTCTACGCCTTCAGGTAGCTCTACTGCACCTGTTACGTCAGTTGTACGGAAGTAGAACTGTGGACGATAGCCTTTGAAGAATGGAGTATGACGGCCACCTTCATCTTTGCTTAGTACATATACTTCTGCTTCAAACTTAGTATGCGGGTTGATTGAACCAGGCTTAGCCAATACTTGACCACGCTCTACGTCTTCACGCTTTGTACCACGTAATAGAACACCTACGTTCTCACCAGCACGACCTTCGTCTAGAAGCTTACGGAACATTTCTACGCCCGTACAAGTTGTCTTCGTAGTGTCTTTGATACCTACGATTTCAACTTCTTCACCTACTTTAACGATACCTTGCTCAACACGACCGGTTACAACCGTGCCACGACCTGAGATTGAGAATACGTCTTCGATTGGAAGAATGAACGGCTTGTCGATGTCACGCTCTGGCTCTGGAATGTAGTTGTCTAGCGCTTCGCCTAGCTCTACAATCTTCGCTTCCCATACTGGGTCGCCTTCTAGCGCCTTAAGTGCTGAACCTTGGATTACCGGTAAGTCATCACCAGGGAATTCATATTCAGTTAATAGCTCACGTACTTCCATCTCTACTAGCTCTAGAAGTTCTTCGTCGTCTACCATGTCACATTTGTTCATGAATACGATCATGTAAGGAATACCAACCTGGCGACCTAACAAGATGTGCTCACGAGTTTGTGGCATAGGACCGTCTGTAGCAGCTACTACTAAGATACCACCGTCCATTTG